>JBNPEI010000002.1:0-248804 GCA_051117645.1 Rhodospirillales bacterium | reverse complement strand
TACATCGAGATGTTCTACAATCCGAAACGCAAACACACCAACAACGGGATGCTGTCACCCGTCGAGTTCGAACGGCAGCACAAAGTGATCGCGGAAGGTGTCTAGCAAACTAGGGGCACCTCAGAGATCGTTTTGGGCGTTGCGCCAGTTTTCACGGATTGCGCAGTGAAGATGTCAGCAGAGGCGATGTTGTCGCATGTGTTTAACTTGCTGATGTCTCCGTTTAACCAAGAGACTAAGGATGGGGCGGAACTGATAGCTCAGAAGTACATCGACTTAGAAGAGCAGCGCGAGATTACGCGGAGAGCGGAAATCGAGGGAAGAGTGGAAGAAGCGAGACAACACACGCGGCAAATGGAAATCCTCGCAAGTGCATTTCTCCAAGCGGTCGATGACGGCGATAACTCCAATCAAACTGCTCTCGACCTCCTGAAAGGCCATTCGGATGCAGAAAATGCGTTTCAGGTTGATGATGGCGGCGAACTAAACCATATCGAGGCACGGTTAGGTGAGCTTGAAGCCAGGATCAATAGCGAAGGGGTTATTTCGGAGTTTGATCCAGATGATGCAAATGTCACGGCTGATGAGAATCGAAAATTATACGGCCAAGTTCGAAAAATGATTCCGGATATAAGTCAGCCATTGGGCAGCTCAGCCGATAATGTAACCGTCAACGGATTTGCCAACGATAACCCTGTCGGTTTTCTAGATGAGGAGTCTGCTCGGTCCATACGAGAGACAATTGAAGACGCTCTCCCCACGCCGATGAGGGGTGATTTACGGTCTTACGATAAAGACAACGGCTCTGGAAAATTTGTTAACGATGACTACCCTGGTGGGATTCCGTACCATGTTCCTGGTGGTGTAAGGGCCGATGAGCAGCCGGAGATAATCGATGCTATGCAACGAGATGAAACCTTTGCGAATTTTACGATTGTCCGAGATGCAGAAGAAAATCCGGTTCGCTTAATTTTTGAAAACATCATTGACGACGATGACTGACGACGCGCCGTTCGGAGGCGCGCACAAGGAACGCGCCCAGGCCTGGTTCGCCAAGGTGCGGGACGACTTGTGCGCCCGGCTTGAGGAACTGGAGCAGACGGCGACGCCTCATGAGTTGAACGAGGCGTTCGAACCGAAATCGTTCGAGCGGACATCCTGGAATCGCGATGGCGGCGGCGGCGGCACCATGGCGGTGCTCCGGGAAGGCAGGGTGTTCGAAAAGGCGGGTGTCAATATCTCGGTCGTGCACGGCGAATTCTCGGAGGAATTCCGCGACCGCGTTCCGGGCGCCAGGGACGATCCCCGGTTTTGGGCGGCGGGTGTATCCGTGGTGATCCATCCGCGTTCGCCGCTGGTGCCGATTTCGCACATGAACACGCGCATGATCGTGACAACGCAAGGCTGGTTTGGCGGCGGCGGCGACCTGACGCCGGTGTTTCCGGACGAAGCCGAGACGAAACGTTTTCACGATGCGTTTCGGGATGCCTGCGCGCCCTATGGCGACGACTATTACGATAAGTTCTCGACGTGGTGCGACGAGTACTTCTACCTGCCGCACCGGGGCGAAACCCGGGGCGTCGGCGGTATATTCTATGACAACCAATCGACCGGCGACTGGGAAACCGACTTCGCCTTCACGCAGGACGTGGGGCGGGCGTTCGTTTCCGTCTATCCGGAGATCGCCCGCGACAAAATGAATCTGATGTGGACGTCGGAGCAGAAGCAGGCGCAACGCATCAAGCGCGGGCGATATGTGGAATTCAACCTGCTCTACGACCGGGGCACGATCTTCGGGCTCAAGACCGGCGGCAACACGGAAGCGATCCTGATGAGCCTGCCGCCCGACGTCGCCTGGCCGTAGCCGGGCCGTTATTCACGTCACCGCGGCGAATCCCGTGCGCCGTACAAACGTGCATCGCGGCGCCCGACCCCTTAATATATTGGATCGAGACTATCGACATTTACTGCAGAAGGAACCTTGGAATCATGGGAATTGAAGGTATCGGTCTCGGCGGTCTGTTGATCTTGATTGCCGACGTTTACGCGATTATCAAAACGCTGGGCAGCACCCAGGCGACGACCGGCTCGAAGGTTTTCTGGATCATCCTGATCCTGCTGCTGCCACTTCTCGGCGTCATCATCTGGTTCTTCGCCGGCCCCAGGGACTGAGAAAGACAACAATTCCGATGCCACAGCAGGGATATTCAGCCATCTTCATGCGGGGCGGCACGTCGAAGGGCGTGTTCTTCCGCCACGATACACTCCCCGGCGACCGCGAAGCACGCGACCGGATCTTCGTTCATGCGCTCGGCAGCCCGGACCCCTACGGCCGGCAACTCAACGGCATGGGGGGCGGCGTGTCGTCGGTCTCGAAGGCGGTCATCGTCGGACCGTCGTCCGTCGATGGCGCGGACGTCGATTACACTTTCGCTCAGGTCGTTATCGACAAGCCGGAGGTCGACTATTCCGCGACCTGCGGCAATCTGTCGTCGGCGGTCGGGCCGTTCGCGGTCGACAGCGGGCTCCTGGCTCCTGATGATGGCCAGCAGACGGTCCGCGTCTACAATACCAACACCAAAAAAATCTATCACGCCACGTTCGAGGTCGTGGACGGCGTTTTCCAGCCCGCGGGCGGGTTCGAGATTCCGGGCGTCGGCGGCACCGGATCGCGTATTCGACTGGACTACCTCGATCCCGGCGGCGCCACGTCCGGCAAGCTGTTGCCGAGCGGCAACGCGCTCGATGTGCTCGACGTGCCGGGCGTCGGCCGTGTCGAGGCCAGCCTCGTCGATGCCTCCAACGCCGTCGTGTTTGTCGCCGCCGAGCGCTTCGGCAAGACGGCGACGGAAAGTGTCTCGGATTTGGAAGCCGACAAGAAGTTCATGGCCGACCTCGACGCCGTCCGGCGCACGGCCGCCGTCGCCATGGGCCTTGCGGAAACACCGGAAACCGCGTCCCTCGGCAACCCGAAGATCGGGATCGTCGCGCCTGCCGCCGGCGGCACGACCCTCGCCGGGACGCAAATCGTGGCCGAGGACTGCGATCTTTCGGCGCGCATCGTCTCCATGGGGCAGGTGCACCGGGTATTGCCGCTGACGGGCGCCATGTGTCTCGGCGTCGCGTGCCGGATTCCGGGCAGCGTCCCCAATCAGTTGGTCCGAGAGCAGCCCGGCGATCTGCGTCTCGCCAACCCGTCCGGCGTCCTGCCCGTGGATGCAAACGTCGTCACCGGCGATAACGGGGTTGCCGCCAAAAGCTGCACCGTTTACCGCACCGCACGACCTTTAATGGCAGGGCAGGTATTAATACCCGCGAGTTGAGTTCGGTCATTAACCATATGTTGGTGATTTACGTCACACCATAGCACCTACCTAGAAGGTTATACTGCAATGTCCTGGGGTGTGTATTGGGGGCTGACATGAAAAAGCCGACGAAGAAGACCGAGGATAGACGAAGGCACGACCGCCGGCTGCAGCCGCAGCTCTATTTGCGCATCGCCGGCGCGGTTTACCGGACCGTCGAATGGAGCTACGGCGGGTTGGTGATCGAGGATTATGACGGTCATCTGCCGACTGGCGCCCTCCTTCAAATCGACGGTCTCGCGGACGAAGAGACCTACCGCGATGCGCATCCGCCCTATCAGGTGGATATCCGGGCACGTGTGGTGCGGGTCATGCCGGAGCGCCAGCACGCGGTGCTGTCGTGCCTCAAGATCGACGATGCCGCCTATCGTATCCTGAGCGGTATCGAAAACGAGACGCCCGCTGTCATGGCAGGCCGAGCCTGATCACGCCTTTTACCTGATCCGGATCGACGGGCTTTCCCTTGCGGTAGATCGCGATCCGGCCCTCGCGCGCGAGCTTTTGCGCCGCACGCCGCACCGGTTTCATCAATGTCCGCCAGTCGTCGCCGCGCTCGGCCCGCGCCGCTTCGGACGGGCAGATCGTTTTGCCCGGCCCGCGTTCGCCGACCAGCCGAAGGATGTGCCCGGCAAGCCGGATATCCAGATCGCCTTTCGGGGCTTCGTCGCCGTCAGTCATCGAACCACTTGCGCCACGCATCCCAGCCGATGAAATGTTCGGCGACGATGGCGTATCCGCTGCCGCGCGGATGGACGCCGTCGCCTTTGATGTAATGGCTGTCCCAGCCGGAATCGGACGCCAGCGGCGTGAAGATGTCCAGATAAGGCACACCGAGCTCGTCGGCAACGGCTTGGAACATATCGGAAAGCTGGGCATTGCGGCTCGACGACAGGAAGCGTTCGCGCCCCGGCGCCGACGAAAAAGGCATGTCGTCGTCGTTGACCGGCATCGGGCCGACCCAGAGCGTCGGCAGCCAATCCTTCGCTTCCGAGATCATGCGCCGCGCCGACGCCACCGCGTCCTCCGGCGAGTTCCTGAGCTCGCCGTTTTGCATCGCCATATCGTTGCAGCCGAACGAGAATACCAGTGCGCATGGATTTTCCTCGGGCAGCCGCGCCTCGGCCTCGGCGCGCCAGCGCGCCTCGATCATCGTCGTCGTGTCGCCGCGGATGCCGGTGTTGTACATGCTGACGTCATGGCCCGCTTCGCGCTCGCGCTGCATGACCCGCCCCGGCCAGCCCAGGAATTCGTCGTCGCCGGTCCCCAGCACGAGGCTGTCCCCGATAAAGCAAACGCGGAGCTCGGTCATGTGTCTTCTTTCCCCCTGTTGGCGATCACCGTTTTCAGTTGTTCTAGGCAGGCATCGCGGCCGGCATGGAAGCCGCCGTCCATCCACCAGTTCTCGACGGCCCGCAACAGCGTGCCGACCTCCGGTCCGGTCGGGATACCCATCGCCTTGACGTCGTCCCCGCCGATCGGCAGTGCCGGCGGCGTCCATTTGAACGCGGTTTCCAGCGCCTCTCGCCGCGCCGCCGTTTCCTTCGGCGGCACCTTGCCCTGATCGGCAAGCCGCGTCGCCCACGCCAGGATCAGGGCGTCGGCGACGGTTTCGTTGCCGAGTTTCTTGATCTTCGGCTGGATGTCGTCGACCGTTGCGGCAATGGCGAAAATCGGCGCGAATTTCTTCATGTCGATCAGGCGGTCCGCTTCCTTGTTGGAGAGCCGCAGCCGGCTGGCGACGCCGATGCCGTCGCACTTCAGACCGAGGACGGCGCCGAGCCTTCGGACCGGATCGGGTTTCAGGCCATCGATGATGATGGCACGGGATTCGAGCCAGGCCGCCGTTCGGAGTGTGCCGATCTCGGTCGCTTCGGGCAGGATCGCTTCGAGCACATGGGCATTGCGCATCATGATGAAAGCGTCCGCCGGCTCGACCGACGCCAGCGTGCGCAATAGTTCATGGCGGATGCGCTCTGCCGAAATTTCCTTCAGATGCTCCGCTTCCTTGCGGCAGGCGGTGAACGCCGCGTCGTCGTAGGGTGGCCGCCCGAAATGGGCGAAGAACCGGAAATACCGGAGGATACGAAGATAGTCTTCTTGCACCCGGTCCTCGGCGCGGCCAATGAAACGGATGCGGCCGTGCGCCAGGTCGGCGATACCGTCGTGGTAGTCATAGACGTCGCCGTCTCTCGTGGCGGAAAGCGCGTTGATGGTGAAGTCGCGCCGGGAAGAATCCACGATCCAGTCGTCCGTGTAGGCGATGACGGCGCGGCGGCCGTCGGTTTCCACGTCGCGGCGCAGGGTCGTCACCTCGAAGCTCTTGTGGTCGGTGACCGCCGTGACCGTGCCGTGATCCAGGCCCGTCGGCACGGCCTTGATGCCGGCGGCCTCGAGCCGCTCAATCACGGCCTCCGGGGATTCCGGCGTGCCTATGTCGATATCGTTTATCGGTCGTTTGGCGATGGCATCGCGGACGCAGCCGCCGACGTAGCGCACATCCGCGCCACCGGCGGAGAGGGCGTTCATGACGGCAAGCGTGGTCGGATCTTTCAGCCAGGGCTCTGGGTTGAGTTTGCCGGTCGGTTCTCGCGAGGCATTGAGCGAAATCACTGTGTCGGCGCTTTCTCGTAACGGGGCGGCTGGATCTTGCCGTCCTCCAGACGGGGCGGGATATAGCGCCCGGCGTCGGGCGCGTCGCCGCCGGTCACCGCCAGCGTCACCAGGGAGCCCGCAAGCAGGATGAAGCCGGCGACGATGGACCAGAAAATCGGTCCTTTCTGCAGGCTCGGTTCCTCGCCCCCGGTCTTGCGCGCCTGGGCGCGGGCGTATGCGTTCCAGGCCAGATACATCAGGAACGGCAGAACCAGGGGAAGAATATAGGTGAAAAGGATGCGGGCCATGACTTAGTTCCCGTCGTCGATCAGCACGTCATAGAGATTGCGTATCATGCCTGCAGTGGCCCCCCAAATGTAATAGTCGCCGTAGGGCATGGCGTAGAACTCCCGCTTCAAACCCTTGTAGACACGGGAATCCCGGCGGTGATTGGCGGCGTCGAGCAGGAATGCCAGCGGCACCTCGAACACTTCCGCGACCTCGAATTCGTCGGGGGCAACGGTGTAGTTCGGGTGCACGAAGCCGACCACCGGGGTGACCGAAAACCCGGTGCGGGTAATGTACTGATCGAGCCTGCCGACGATCCGCACGTGTTCGCGGTCGAGACCGACTTCCTCCTCCGCCTCGCGCAGTGCGGCTTCCTCGGCGGAGCCGTCGCTGTTCTCGACATGTCCGCCCGGGAAGCTGATCTGGCCCGGATGATGGTCGAGATGATCGGTACGTTGCGTCAGCATCATGGTGAGCCCTTCCACGCGCTCCACGAGCGGCACCAGCACCGCCGCCTCGCGCAGTTCCGTGCCCGGCGGCGTCATGCCCGGATTGAGGTCGTGATCCCCCCTGGACGACATGCGGATGCCGTAATTCTCGAATGACCGGTCGAGACGTTCGATGATCAGATCACGCTTCATGCTTCCTCCGCCACCGGCCCCAGCACGAATTGCGTGCCGGCACTTTCCACAACCAGCATATCGCGTCCGTCGACCTGTGCCACTACCGCGTTTTCGACGAGATCGTAGAACACCGCGCGGTTGATCCGCGCCTCGGTGCCGTCTTCCGCAAGCCGAATATAAGGTCGGGGTTCGCCGGTGTCGGTGTCGAGTTCGACACGAATCGGGTGTCCGGAATCGGCCGTGACCCACTTGTCGACATTGGTTCGGAAGGCGAGCGACCTCACGCCATTGTCATTTGTCTCGGCCATTTCGACGGCCAAGAATGGAGCATCCTCGACGGTGATCCGCGCCATTTCGGCAGGCGTAATAAGCCAGTATTCACCATCGTCGTCACGGCGCACCACGGTCGAAAACAGTTTGACCAGTTTTTGGCGGTTAATGGGCGTTCCGTGGTAAAACCAAGTGCCGTCTGCGTCGATCCGCATATCGATGTCGCCGCAGACGATCTGGCCCGGGCGGGGCGTCATCCCCTTGGGCGGCGGACATGGCGAGCCCGATGCATTCGCAAAAGTAATATTTTCGACCTTTTCCGGCGTATCGATCATCCGTTACGCTTCCCGGTAAACCTACAAAGGAGGCTTCGACGTGCCAGCGACGAACACCCCACAGGATAAAGATAGTCCGAACGGCGCCGAGCGCCATAGTGCTGTTGCGGAGGTCGAGGCACTCGCGGAACGGATCACCGCGGCCCGCGCCGCCGTCGGCCAGGCGATTTTCGGTCAGGAAATGGTCGTCGAGGAGAGCCTGGTCACGCTTCTGGCCGGTGGGCATGTGCTGTTGATCGGCGTGCCGGGGCTCGGCAAGACGCGGCTTGTGGAAACGCTCGGTACGGTGTTCGGTCTCGACGACAAGCGGGTCCAGTTCACGCCGGACCTGATGCCGGCGGATATCCTTGGTTCGGAAGTGCTCGAGGAATCCGACAGCGGCCGCCGCTCGTTCCGGTTTCTCCAGGGGCCGGTGTTCACACAGCTCCTGATGGCTGACGAAATCAACCGTGCGAGCCCGCGCACGCAATCGGCGTTGTTGCAGGCGATGCAGGAAAAGCGGGTTTCCGTGGCGGGCCAGTCCCACGATCTGCCGAGGCCGTTCCACGTACTTGCAACGCAGAATCCGCTCGAGCAAGAGGGCACGTACCCGTTGCCGGAAGCCCAGCTCGACCGGTTCTTCATGCAGGTCAACGTCGAGTATCCCGATCTCGACGCCGAGCGCGATATCCTGGTCAGGACGACCGGCAACGAGGACGTCAAACCGGGGCAGGTCATGGATCCGGAAAGCCTGATGGCGGCACAGCGCCTGGTGCGGTCGATTCCGGTCGGCGAGTCGGTGTCGGAAGCGATCCTGAGGCTGGTGCGCGCGGGACGTCCGGAAAGCTCCGACCTTGCCATCGTGCAGGCAAACGTGTCCTGGGGCCCAGGGCCGCGCGCGTCGCAAGCGCTGATGCTCGGCGTCCGCGCGCGTGCCGTGATCGACGGCCGCATGTCGCCCAGCATCGACGACGTTCTGGCGCTCGCAAACCCGATCCTGCGCCACAGGATGGCGTTGACGTTTGCCGCCCGCGCCGAGGGCATAACGCTGGAGGAAATTATCGGCGCCCTTTGTGAGAGAATCGGCTGAGGTAGCGAAAATTATGGCCGAGCGCGTCAAGCGTTCACACCACAATGCCGAAGCGCTGGCAGCCGGGCTGCCGCCGCTGATGGTTGCCGCCGAGCGCGTGGCGACGACGGTATCGCAGGGCGTGCACGGCCGCCGCCGTGTCGGTCAGGGCGAGACTTTCTGGCAGTTCCGCCGCTACCAGGCGGGCGACAGCGTACAGCGCATCGACTGGCGGCAGTCGGCCAAGAACGATCCGATTTTCATCCGCGAAACCGAATGGGAGGCGGCGCAGAGCGTGTGGCTATGGCGCGACGGCTCGCCGTCGATGTCGTTTTCCTCGACCGATGCGGTCTCGACCAAGCAGGAACGTGCCGAACTGCTGATGATGGCACTCGCCTCGCTCCTGGTGCGCGGCGGCGAACATGTCGCGCTCCTCGGCACCGGGGTGCCGGCGGCGGCGGGGAGGCAGGTGCTCAGCCGCCTCTGGAGCGAGTTGGAGGGCGGCTACGCCGCGTCCGGCGGACTGCCGCCCTTCGTGATGCTGCCCCGGCACGGCCGGCTCGTCATGTTCGGGGATTTTCTGTCGCCGCTCGACGACGTGCGGCTTGCCGTAAACGCCTATGCGCACCACGGAATCAGGGGGCATCTATTGCAGATCGTCGACCCCGCCGAGGAGACGTTCCCCTATGACGGCCGTGTGCAATTCGAAGGGCCTGAGGACGAGGGCAACGCGATTATCGGCAATGTGGAATCCATCGCCGGGACCTATCAGCACGTCTTCAGCTCGCACCTCGAAGGGGTGCAGGCGATCGCCCGCGCCGCCGGCTGGGGCTACACCCGTCACCGCACCGATCAGGCACCCGAGATCGCGCTGATGTCGCTTTATGTCGCGCTCAGCGATCAGGGGATGAAGTGATGTTCTCGCTCGGCCCCCTCGCATTCGCGCAACCCTGGGCACTGCTCGCCCTGATCGCGTTGCCGGCGATCTGGTGGTTGCTGCGCCTGACGCCGCCGCTGCCGCAGCGCGTCGTGTTTCCACCGATCCGGCTCCTGTTCGGAATCGTCACCGAGCGCGAGACGTCGGCCAGAACGCCATGGTGGCTGCTGCTGCTCCGGCTGTTGCTGGCGGCGCTGATCATCATTGCGGCCTCGAGGCCGCTGTGGAACGCCGAAGCCGAAATCGGCGGCGGGGGTCCCGTGCTGCTGGTCGTCGATAACGGCTGGGCCGCCGCCGACAGGTGGGAGACCCGGCGCGACGTGGCCGTCGCGATCGCCGACCGTGCCGTGCGGTCCGGCCGCCAGGTGATTCTGCTGACCACCGCGCCGCCCGCCGACGGCAGTGCGATCACGGTCTCGGCGCTGGCACCGGGCGAGGCGCTCGACGAAGTCTCCAAACTGATCCCGGTGCCGTGGCCGACCGACCGCGGCCAGGCATCGCAGGCGGTCGCCGACTGGGCCGAGGGGTTCAACACCACAGCGGACATCCGTTGGCTCTCGGACGGGCTCGACGGTCCCGGCGCCGACGTGCTTACGGAGCAACTCGGCCGGCTCGGACCGGTCACCGTTTACGGCGCGGATGATATGCCGGTGACGGTGCTCAGGCCGCCGAACTCGACGCCCGATGGCCTGTCGATGCGGCTCGAGCGTTCAATGCCGCAGGTCGAGACGCAATCCGTAGAAGTCCGCGGACTCGACCGGGAGGGCCGCGTCCAGGCGGCTGCCGAAGTTCAGTTTGCCGCCGGCGAGACCGGTGCCGAGGTGACGCTCGAAGGGCCGGCGGAAATCCTCAACCGGATCGAACGGTTGCAGATCGGTAGCGGTGAGCACGCCGGCAGCGTGGTGCTGCTGGACCAGCGCTGGCGCCGCCGGCCGGTCGGGATCGCCGACGTCGACGCCGCGGCGACGGTACAGCCGCTGTTGAGCAAGACTTATTACGTCGAGCGCGCGCTCGCGGGATCGACGACGCTCCACCGTGGCACGCTCGATGAACTTTTCCAGCAGTCGATGTCGATGCTGGTTGTGCCGGACGGGCTGGAATTTTCGCCGCCGCAGGTGAAGGTGATCGAGGACTGGATCGCCAAGGGCGGGGTCCTGGTCCGCTTCGCCGGCCCGGCACTGGCACGCCGCACCGGTGAGACGGTGCCTGGTGCGGAGCCCGAACCGCTGTTGCCGGTAACGCTCAGGGGCGGCGACAGGATCATCGGCGGCGCCATGTCGTGGCGGCAACCGATGGGGTTGATGCCGTTTCCGGAAACCTCTCCTTTTGCAGGGCTTGGCGTGCCGCAAGACGTCAAGATCGGGCGTCAGGTGCTGGCCCAGCCGGCGCCCGATCTGTCGCAGAAAACGTGGGCGCGGCTGTCGGACGGTACGCCGTTGGTGACGGCGGACCAGCGCGACCAGGGCTGGATCGTCCTGTTCCACACATCGCCCAACACGTCCTGGTCGAACCTGCCGATCAGCGGTGTCTTCGTCGAGATGATGCGGCGCCTGTCCGCGCTCGGCCGTGGTGTCAAGAACGCCGGCGATACGCCGCCATTACCGCCCTACCGGATCATGAACGCGTTCGGAGAGCTCACTGAACCTGCCGCCAACGTGCAACCGCTCGACGCCGCTGCCGTGGATACGGAACCGGTATCCGAGCAGCATCCGCCCGGTATCTACGGGACCGAGGAGCTGCGCCGCGCCTTCAACCTGACGACGTCGCTGCCGCCGCTTGCCCGTCTGCCGGTGGCGTCGGACTGGACACGGGCCGGTTACGAAAAACCGGTGGAACGCGATCTGACCGGCTGGCTGTTCCTGGCGGCCCTGATTCTGTTCCTCGCCGATATGGCGGCCGGTCTCTGGGTCCGTGCGGGCGGCCGATCCGTGCGCCCGGCGGCGCGCGCGGCGGCCATTGCCCTGATACTGCTAGCGGCGCCGTCGGCCGTGCAGGCGGATGAGAAATTTGCGCTCGAGAACAGCCTGGAAACGCGCCTCGCCTATCTGGAAACGGGTGATACGCGCGTCGATACGACGAGCCAGCGCGGCCTTGTCGGCCTGACGACGATGCTGGCGCGCCGCACCGCCGCCGAGCTCGGGCCGCCGCAGGGCGTCGAACCGGGACGTCACGAACTGACGTTCTTCCCGCTGATTTACTGGCCGGTGACGCCGGATTACGAACTCGACAACGTCGCCGCGCTCGCGGTGAAGGAATATCTCAAGAACGGCGGTACCATTCTGTTCGATACCCAGGACCGGGGCGGTGGCGCACAGGCGCAGGCGCTTCGGGAACTGGCGCAGCGGCTCGATCTGCCGCCGCTGGTGCCGGTCGAAGCGGGGCACGTTCTGACGCGCGCCTTTTACCTGATGAACGAGTTTCCCGGCCGCTACGCGGGTGCCGGGCTTTGGGTGGAGCGCGCCGGCGAACGGGTCAATGACGGCGTGTCGCCGGTCGTTGCCGGCTCCAACGACTGGGCGTCGGCGTGGGCGATGGACGAGGCGCAGCGGCCCATGTACCCGGTCGTGCCCGGCGGCGAACGGCAGCGCGAGATGGCGTTCCGGTTCGGGATCAACCTGGTGATGTATGTGCTGACCGGTAACTACAAGGCCGATCAGGTTCATCTGCCGGCAATCATGAAGAGACTCGGCCAATGACGGCACAGATACTTTGGACGCCGTCCCTGCCGGCCACCGCGATCGCGGTGCTGGCGGTGCTCGGTTTCGCGTTGCTGCTCGTGCAGATGCTGCGCGCCGGCAGACGCGGTGTCATCGCCCGGGCCTGTCTGCTGACGGCATTGGTGCTGGCGCTCCTGGAACCGCGGGTCAGTGTCGAGGACCGGACGCCGGAAAGCGACATCGCCGTGGTGCTGGTCGATGAAACCACGAGCCAGCGGATCGGCGAGCGCCGGCAGCGCAGCCAGGACGCGGCGTCGAAAATTACTGCCGAACTCGAAGCGATGCCGAACATGGAAGTGCGCACCGTCACCGTCCGTGACGGCGACGGGCAGGGAACCCGTGACGGTTCGAGGCTCGTCGGGGCGCTCGTCGACACCATGGGAGACCTGCCGCGCTCGCGTTTCGCCGGCGCGGTGATGATCACCGACGGTCAGATCCATGACGCTGGTCTGGCGGCGGGCGGCGGCCTTGCCGGGCCCGTCCATGCCCTGATTGCCGGCGAGCGGGACGAGAAGGACCGCCGCCTCGTGATCGCCGATGCCCCCGGCTACGGGATCGTCGGCAACGAAGTCACCGTACGCTTCCGGATCGAGGACCGGATCACGGGTGACGGCAGCTTCGGCTCGGACCTGGTCGACGTGACCGTGCACGTGGATGGCGCGGTGCGCGAAACGCTGAAGCTCGGCGCCAATGTCGACCATGAATTCAAGATGACGCTGGAGCATGCGGGGCCGACCTTCATCGAAATCGAGGCCAAGGCCGCCGAGGGCGAGTTGTCGGCGGTCAACAACAAGGCCGTGGTATCGGTGAACGGGGTCCGGGACCGCTTGCGCGTGCTGCTGGTCTCCGGGCAGCCGCATGCCGGCGAACGGACGTGGCGCAACCTGCTCAAGTCCGATCCGTCGGTCGATCTGGTGCATTTCACGATCCTGCGCCCGCCGGAAAAGAACGACTTCACGCCGCTCAACGAAATTTCGCTGATCGCGTTTCCGGTGCGCGAGCTGTTCGAGGAAAAGATCGAGGAATTCGACCTGATCGTTTTCGACCGCTACATCGTGCGCGACGTGCTGCCGCCGTCTTATTTCAGGAATATTTCCAAGTACGTGCGTGGCGGTGGTGCGGTGCTGCTCTCGGTCGGGCCGGAATTCGGCGGTCTGCGCTCGCTGGCACGGACACCGCTCGCCGACATCCTGCCCGGCGAGCCGACCGGGCGTATCTTCGAGGAACGCTTCAAGCCGCGTATCTCCGATATCGGTCACCGGCATCCGGTGACAAGCGCGCTGCCGGGCGCGGTGGTGCCGGGCCGTGACGACCTGGAACCGAGCTGGGGGCCGTGGTTCCGCCATATCGGTGTTGCCAGCAGCGTCGCCCCCAACCTGATGGACGGGGTCGGCGGCAATCCGCTCCTGCTTATGGAACGCGTCGACGACGGCCGTGTCGCGCTGATGGCCAGCGATCACCTGTGGCTTTGGGCGCGCGGTTTCGAGAGCGGCGGGCCGCAGGCGGAACTGATGCGCCGCATCGCGCACTGGCTGATGAAGGAACCGGAACTGGACGAGGAAGGCCTGTTCGCTTCGGTCGAGAACGGTGAGATGCGGATCGAGCGCCGCAGCCTGACGCCGGGGTCGGCGGAGGTCACGGTCGAGAGCCCGAGCGGCGAGACGTCGACCGTGACCCTTGAGCCGGAAGCATCCGGCAAGGCGACGGCGCGGATCCCGGTCGAGGAAGTGGGCCTCTATCGTGTCAGCGACGAGGAAAACGTGGCGCTGGCGCCGGCGGGCGCGCTCAACCCGCTGGAGCTCGCCGACCTGCGTGCGACCGAGGGCCCCGCCAAGGAAATCGCCGAGGTGGCCGACGGCGGCGTTCGTTGGCTCGTGGACGGCTTGCCAAGTCTCAGGGGCGTTCAACCGGAGCGCCAAACGCACGGTTCGGGCTGGCTCGGTTTCGTCCGCAACGACGCCTATACGGTGAGCGGCGTAACGACCGTGCCGCTGGCGCCGTGGTGGCTGGTGATCGCGCTCGGCCTCGGCTTCGCCAGCCTCGCCTGGTGGCGCGAGGGGCGCTAGGCGACGGACGCACCGGCGCACATTTGATCCCAGTACGGGTTTTCCCCGAAACGGTCGGCAAGGAAATCGACGAAGGCGCGCACGCGCGGCGACAGGTGACGCCGGTGCGGATAGACGGCATAGACTGAAATCGGATCGTCCTCGTATTCCGGCAGTACCGTTTCCAACTCGCCCGCCTGCAATTCACCGCAGCAGAAGAACGTCGGCGCGAAGTCGACACCGAGCCCCCGTTTGGCGGCCGTCAGCAGGACCTCGCCGTTGTTGGCGCGGTACCTGCCGGCGACGGTGACGCTGAACCGGCCTTCCGACCCCGTGCCCGGTTCCTTGAAGGTCCAGGTGTTGGGTTCGGGGAGGTAGTCGTAAATCAGCGCATCGTGCGCCTGGAGGTCGTTCGGATGGGCGGGCCTGCCCCTGCGGTCCCAGTAGGCGGGACTTGCCATGACGACGCGGCGGCACGGCGCCAGGCGCCGGGCGATCAGGCTGGAATCGGGCAGCCGCGCGATGCGGATCGCCATGTCGAAACCTTCCTCGACGACGTCGATCTGGCGGTCGTTCAGTGACATGTCGATCTCGATCTCGGGGTAGGCGTCCATGAAATCGGCGACGGCCGGCCCCAGGTGCAGGATGCCGAACGACATCGGTGCGTTGATCCTGAGAACACCCCTCGGCGCCGCGCCCAGGCTGTCGAGCGCGTCGACGGCGTCACGGGCTTCGTCGAGGATGCGGCGGCAATGCTCGTAGTAGGTCCGGCCCTCGTCGGTCAGCGACAGGCGCCGCGTGGTCCGGTTGAGGAGCCGGACGCCGAGCCGGTCCTCCAGCTTCTGGACTTGCTGGCTGACGGCGCCCTTGGAAACGCGCAATTGCCGCGCCGCGCCGGTAAAGCTCCCGGCATCGACGACGGCGGCGAAAACGCTCATACCCTCGAGCGGATCGGCAACAGCCATGATCGCACCATTTGTTTAAATATTTAAACAGTTAGTTCTAATTTACCATAATTGTTTCTAAAAACAAGCACGCTTATGTTCTCTCCAACGCCCGGGAACACGCCCGGCGCCATCGGATAAAAGAGGATAAAGTTATGAAAACGCTTCTTGTTTTGGATACCAGCCCACGCCGCGATGCGGTTTCGCGGCAACTGACCGACCGCTTTATCGAGCGGGTCAGCGCCAAATACCCCGACGCGCGCATCATTCACCGCGATATCGGTGCCAGCCCGCTGGCGCATATCGACGACGAACTGATCGATGCACTTCGGAAGAACCCGGACTCGCTCACCGAACGCCAGCAGCAGGCGCGTCAGGCGTCGGACCAGATGATCGACGAGATGAACGAGGCGGATGCCATCGTCGTCGGCGCGCCGATGCACAACTTCACGGTTTCGGGTGCGCTCCGCACCTGGATCGATCACGTCGCCCGGCCGGGCAAGACCTTCGGCTACGACCCGGAAACCGGACCCAAGGGCCTGATCGGGGACAAGCCGGTGTTCGTGCTCTCGACCCGTGGCGGCAAATATGGCGACGGCGATCCGGAAAATCCGCACCCGGCGGACTTTCAGAGCGCCTACCTGAGACATATCTTCGGATTCATGGGTCTGAAGGACGTACGCATCATCGCCGCCAACGGCATGGACATGGGGCCCGAACCCCGCGCCGAAGGCCTGGCGCAAGCGACTGCCAGCATCGACGATGCCGTCGATGGGCTGGCGGCCTGAAGGCCTGAAAGGAGAACGGACATGACCGTCACGACAATTCCCTTCACGAGCCTGGGCGGTGAAAACCACGGCTGGCTCGACGCGAAGCACCATTTCAGTTTCGCCAACTACCACGATCCGCGGCGCATGGGCGTGGGCCCGCTGCGGGTCTGGAACGACGATACGATCCAGCCCGGCACCGGGTTCCCGTTCCATTCGCACCGGGACATGGAAATCATCACGTTCGTCCGCGACGGCGCGATCACGCACGAGGATAACCTCGGCAACCGCGGCCGTACCGAAGCCGGCGACGTGCAGGTGATGAGCGCCGGGACCGGGATCACGCACTCGGAGTTCAACCTCGAGGACGAGATCACGCGGATCTTCCAGATCTGGATCATCCCGGACGAGCGCGGCCACAAGCCGCGCTGGGATGCGCGCCAGTTTCCGAAGGGCAGCCGGTCCGGCGAACTGGTTGCACTGGCGTCCGGACGTGAGGTGCACGCCGGGACCGACGCGCTGGCGATCCATGCCGACTCTGCCGTCTTGGGTGCGACCCTCGACGCCGCGCAAGAGGTGCACCACACGCTCGATCAGGGCCGCGCGCTCTACGTCGTGCCGGCCAAGGGCGCGGTCACCATCGGCGACGCGTTCGTCGACACCCGCGACGGTGCCGTCGTTACCGCGAAGGACGGCGCCGAGGACGTCGTCATCTCCGCCGATCTCGACGCCGAGATCGTCGTCGTCGACGTGCCGCTGTCCTAATACCGTCAACGACCAACGCGTCACCCTCGCGAAGGCGGGGGTGACGTGTTTTCAAGCCTACTTCGCCGCCACGGCCTCGATCTCGACGGTCCAACTCGGATCGGCAAGGCCGGAGACGATCAGCAGCGTCGAGGCACAGATGTGCCCTTCCAGCATGCGGTCGCGAACCTGCCGGTAGAGTCCGACGTCTTCCGGTCTGGTGAGAAACGCCGTCACCTTGACGATATTTTCTTTCGACATCGCTGCATCCTCGAGGATCGCGAAGATACGCGCCCAGCACACTTCCATCTGTTTGGCACTGTCTCCGGCGAGGCTGCCGTCAGGATTGGTCCCGATCTGGCCGGAGACGTGCATCCAGGTCTCGGCGCCGGCGACCTTGACGCCGTGCGAGTAATCCGATGACGGCGGGGCGACGGTGACGGGGCTGTGTCGGCTGAACATCTGACTTCTCCTCGGAACTCTTTTGTGGACAGGTGCGACGGTACAATGATCATACTGGCAGAGGCGCCCGGCGCTGTCATGACCGGGGAGGGAGGACAGAATGACGGAAATCAGCCTGGCCTGCTGGGACTACGACCGCGCGTTGCCGGTTCTCGACGGCAGCATCCCCGTCGACGGTTTCGACGTTCGCGCCGAGACGCAGCCGCCCGGCACGTTGTTTCCGCTGGCGGTCGGCGATGCGCCGTTCGACGTAACCGAGTTTTCGTTCGCGAGCTACGTCATCCAGACGGCGCGGGGCGATTGCAAGTATATCGGTATCCCCGTTTATCTTTCGCGCGCGTTCCGGCACGGCGCGATCTACGTCAGGAACGATTCCGGGATCGAGACCGCCAAGGACCTTGAAGGCCGCCTCGTCGGCGTGCCGGAATACGCCATGACGCTGGCGGTCTGGGTGCGCGGCATCCTCGCCGACGATTTCGGGGTCGACGTCGCGAAGTTGAAATACCGGACCGGCGGGCTCAATGAGGCGGGCCGGGTCGAGCGCCTCAAATTCGACCTGCCGCCGGAGATCGACCTGCAACCGCTGAACCCGGCGCAGTCCCTGAACGACGCCATGACGGCGGGCGAACTGGAGGCGATCATCGCCCCGGCCCCGCCACGCGCGTTCACCGAGGGCGATCCAGCCGTCCGGCGCCTGATCGACCCGGCGGGGCCGGCGGAGCGGGCGTATTTCTCCCGCTCAGGGATATTTCCGATCATGCACATTCTCGCCGTCCGCAAGGACGTGGCGGCCATGCATGCGGACTTGCCCAGAGCCCTTTTCATCGCCTTCGAGAAAGCCCGCCGGCAGGCCATGAAACGCGTCAAGGCGGTCGCCGAGGGGTCCGCAAACCGGGATATGTCGCCCTGGTACGCGGAGGCCTATGAACAGGCCGTGGCGGTGATGGGCCCCGATTTCTGGACCTACGGGGTCGGCGGCAACGAGGCCGCGCTCGACGCCTTCTGCCGGTATATCCATGCACAGTACCTGTCGGAACGGCAGGTTGGCATCGAGGAGCTTTTCCACCCGGATACCCTTTGAAACCGGCGAATTCGTGGGGTGCGGGGCAAAACCTGCCGTTCTGGGCAACATGCAGCAGGAAATCCGGTAAAATTTGCTGCGTTAATCATTCTAACTCATTGAAATATATTATTTTATAAATTGGCACGCCCGTTGCTTATCTTGTTGCGAGACCACCGGCCAGAAGCGCCGGCTCGAGACCGAAAGCACGGCCGAAAAAGGCCGGCAGGAAAAAGGAACGGGATAATGGACGCATTACGCATTGGCGCCTCAGGCATGATGGCGCAGCAAAGAAACGTCGAGGTTGTCGCCAACAACCTCGCCAACATGAACACCACCGGCTTTCAGCGCCGGCGCACAGAGTTCCACGACCTGATCTACAAGAACAGCGCGCGCCCCGACGATTTCGGCTCGCGCGCTGGCGATCAGGTACCGGGGGGCGTGCAAAGCGGCAAGGGCGTCGATATGATGTCTGTCTACCGCGTCACGGAGCAGGGCAGTCTCAAACAGACCGCCAACGCCTTCGACCTCGCCATTCAGGGACGTGGCTATTTTCAAGTGCAGTTGCCGAACGGCGAAACCGCCTACACCCGGGATGGGACGTTCCAGGTAGATGCGGCAGGTACGCTGGTGACCCAGGACGGTTTTCCGGTCCTGCCGGGAATCTCCATTCCGGTCGACGCCGTCGACGTGACAGTCAACGCGGCGGGCGAGGTGCTGGTCAAACAGGACGGCAACGAAATTCCGAGCAACGTCGGCGCGCTCCAGCTTGCCGTGTTCCCGAACGAGGGAGGCTTGCGTGCCGAGGGCAATAATCTGTTCACGGAAACGCCGGCGTCCGGCGCCGCCGCGGCAATCATTCCGGGCCAGAGCGGTTCGGGGGCGGTGCTGCAGGGGTTCATCGAGACGTCGAACGTGAACCCTGTCGAGGAAATCGCCGAAATGATCCGTGCGCAGCGGGCCTACGACATGAATTCCAAGGTCATTCAGACGGCAGACCAGATGATGGCGCCGTCGAACGGCCGATAAAACGACAAGATTTCTCCACGTCCCTGAACTTGGGCCGGCGGTATTCCGCCGGCCTTTTCTTTTTCAGTGTTGGCGGAGCCAGCGGGTGACGAGGGCCTCTTCGAAGACGTCCGTCCGCTCGCGCCAATCCGCGGAGACGTGCCTGGCGGCGGGGCCGAAGCGCGCGGGATCTGTTTCCAGTCTTGCCCGCCGAACCGGATCGTGGACGAACAGGGCGAATATCAGCCGCCGTCCCGAATGCGCATCCAGGTACCCGGCAAGCCCCTTGATGTAACGCATGGTGCCGCTCTTGGCCCAGACGCGGTAGGCGCTATCCGGGGCGCGGAAACGGCCGCGAAGCGTATCGCGGGCGCCGCCCGGCGTCAGCAGGCTGTCGAAGCGCCAGCCGTCGAAACGGTGCTTGAGGGCGTATGCGAGGAGCACCGTCATTTGCTTTGCCGTGACGCGTGACGTGGTGCTGAGACCGGAGTGATTGCTGAGCGCGGTGGCGAAGGCCTTGAGGTTAGGAACTTCGCGCTCGAGCCAGACACCCAGCGTGTCCGCCGATCCGCGCAATGTCCCGGTGCTGCTGCCGAGGGCCTGCGACGCGGCGAGGCCCGCGACCTCGGCGACCATGTTGTTGGAGTATTCGAGACCGGCCCGTGCGATCTCGATCAGCGGCTGGCTCCGGATCTGCGCCAGTGAGACGGCACCGGGCGGTGGCGGGCCCGATTGCGGTTCCGGGAGCGCGACGCCCTCGGCCGTGGCGAAGCGTTTGAGCAGCAATGCCGCGAGACGCCCCGGCGCACGGACCGGCAATTCGGTCGCGACGGCGCCGTCCGTGGCGATTTCAGGGACCAGGTCCCGGGCCTCCGGCGGTGTCGTGTAGGGTGGCTCGCCCCGGGTCACCGGCACCCGGTTGAACTCCACGTTAAGGCCGCCGACACCCTGGTTGTAGGGCGCATCAGCCGGCTGTGACGGCTCGACCTCGGCCAACACGGGTAGCCCGCTCGCATACAGGTAGCGGCCATCGAGCCGTTCGACGCCAATGTCCTTCAGGCGGATGGCGAGCGCGCGCAGGTCGCCCGCAGTGAGCAGGGGATCGCCGTCGCCCACGAGGATCAGGTCCCCGCTGAGCACGCCGTTCTTCAGGGTGCCGTGTGCCAGTATCTGCGTCGTGAACCGGTAGGTCGGCCCAAGAATGCCGAGCGCCGCGATCATCGTCGGCAGCTTGGCGGTCGATGCAGGGGGAAAACCGCGGTCGGGGTGGCGCGATTCGAGCACGGCGCCGGTCTCGGCGTCGATCACAAGATAGCCCCAGTTGGCATCAGCGATACCGACGGCTTTGGCGGCGGCTTCGTCGTCCAATGCTGCGAGGGCGGCAACTGTCGGGATTGCTGCGGTACGTTGTTCCGGCGGCGTGGTGCAACCGGCAACGACGATGAAACACAGGACGTACGACAGGGCGGACCGAAAAAACATGACGACAATATAGACCGGCCCGTGTGCACCGGCTACGGTTGGCGAAACATGAACCAAGAAACCGCCACTCCCCAGATCACCAGCAAACTTGCCTTCGCGACGATCACCGGTGTCACCGCCGTGCAGGTGATCGCGACCATGGCCGTGCTGATTCCCGCCGCTATCGCGCCCGAGTTGGCGCGCGCGCTCGGTTTGCCGGTCTCTATGATCGGGTTCCAGATATCGCTTGCCTACGTCGGCGCGACGCTGATGTCGCTGGCTGCGGGTCTGGTGCAGCGGCGTCTGGGCGCGGTCCGGGCCAATCAGCTCGCCGCCTTCATCATCATGGTGTCGCTCTCGGTCATCGCGATGCCGCATGTGGCGGCGCTGGCGGTCGGCACAGTGGGGCTCGGCGTGGCTTACGGGCTCACCAACCCGGCGGCGGCGCATTTGATGATGAAGGTCGCAACCGGTGCCAACCGGAACCTGATCTTCTCGATCAAGCAGACCGGCCAGCCCCTGGGCGGCGTCATCGCCGGTCTGGTTGCGCCGCCGATCGCGGTCGCCTTCGGCTGGCAGTGGTCCTTGCTGGCGGGGGCTGGCCTTGCGTGTGTGGTGATGCTGGCGATTCAGCCGCTGCGGCCGCTGATGGACGGGGACCGCGACCCCACGACCAGATTCCGGGGCGCGGTGTTCAAGGATGTGGGATTGCTGCTCCGGATGCGGAACCTGAGGCTGCTGGCATTGTGCGGTCTGTGCTTCGCCGCCGTGCAACTGGCGCTGATGGGGTTCGCGGTGGCGATGCTGGCCGAAGAGATCGAACTCGATCTGGTGACGGCGGGGGTCGGCCTCGCGGTGATTCAGGTCGCGGGCGTGGTCGGGCGCATCGGCTGGGGCTGGGTCGCGGACCGGGTCCATGATGCGCGCCGGACCCTGATCGTGTCGCAACTGATTTCCGTCTCCGCCGGGTTGGCGACGGCAATGCTGGTGCCGGGCATGCCCGTTGTTTTGATTTTCGCCGTGCTGTTCGTGTTCGGGTTGTCGGCGGTCGGCTGGAACGGGGTTTTCATGGCCGAGGTGGCGCGCATGGCGCCGGAAGGCCACACCGGCAGCGTTACCGGCGGTGTGCTGGTGCCGGTGTTCATCGGTGTCATAATCGGACCGTTGCTCTTTACCGGCATTCACGAGGTGCTGGGCGTCTACACGCACTCGTTCGCGGTGCTGAGTGCCCTGACCGTCGCCGGCATCGTGCCCCTGATGGTGATCGGGCGCGGTGTGGCAAAAAAGGGCTAAACTTATACAAAATTAGGAAATTGCCCTTTAGTATCTGGGCAGGAGACCGATATGCCTTATGCCTACCGTGACGAGAACGGAAATATTCTCGCGGTCTACGAACAACCCGTCGACGGTTGTGACGAGGTCGCGGCCGACGATCCGGCGCTGAAGGAATTCATCCAGAAAAACCTGCCGACCGCGGCGGCGGTGACCGACGACTGGGTCCAGTCGGATCTGGCGCTGGCCCGTGTCCTCGAAGACTTGATCGAGGTGCTGATCGACAAGAAGGTCATCATGTTCTCCGACTTCCCGGCCGGCGCGCAGAAAAAACTGCTGGAACGGCGCGGGCTGCGCAAGGAGTTCTCGTACGTGGAGGATCTGTTCGTCGGCGGCGAGGAATTCGAGGACGGCGACGGCAACAACTCGGGCGGGCTTCTCTAAACCGCCTTCCTACGCCTTTTTAATCACCTGACCAGCATCCTGGTTACGCACACGGCCGGGCCCCGTGCGCTGATAGAGCGCTTCGATCATGCGGCTACCGGTTTTTTCGAACATGAACGGCAGGACGGCGTGGACGGCACAGACGAATGCGGCCGCGAATAGCGAAGCGGCGAAACCGGTGGCCATGCCGAGGTGCTCGAAATAGGTCTCCCCGACGGATCGCGGGTGGCGGGCGAACAACTCGATCATGGGGCACTCCGTCGGTATTCGGTTAAGCTAAAAAGAATGATGCCACGAATTTTGGGAAAATAGTTTGCTTTATTCCTATTATATCTGCATATATGTAGAATAATTTTCTAATAAATACGTATATATTAAAATGGATGCGTTCGACCGTAAGATACTCACGCTGCTACAGGAAAATGCCGCCATGCCGGTGGCCGACATCGCCGACGCGGTCGGCCTGTCGACCACGCCCTGCTGGCGGCGCATCCGCAATCTGGAAGAGGCGGGGGTCATCCGCCGCCGGGTGGCCGTGCTCGACCCCGCCAAGATCAACGCCGGCGTTACCGTGTTCGTCGGCGTAAAGGCCGGGCGGCACGCCGCCGACTGGCTGGATACGTTCGCCTGCGCCGTGCAGGAGATCGAGGAAGTGACGGAGGTCTATCGTCTCTCCGGCGAGATCGACTATCTCTTGAAGATCGTCGTCCCCGATATCGCGGCCTACGACGATGTTTACAAGCGTCTGATCAAGAAGGCGGATTTCGCCGACGTCAGTTCGTTCTTTGCGATGGAAGAGATCAAGTCGACGACGGCTTTGCCGTTGCGGTACGCGACCTAACCGTCGAACGCCGGGCCTTTCAGTTCCACCATGTTGCCTTCCGGATCGTCGAGATAGATCGACGGGCCTTCCCCTTCGGCGCCGTTCCGGGTTTCAACGGGACCCGCCGCGACGCCTGCACCGCCAAGATAGGTATGAATGGCATCGGCATCCCATGGATCGACGCGGATGCACAGATGATCCATGTTGCGGCCTTCCGGGCCCGGCGCGGCGCCGCCCTTGCGGCCAAGCTCGCCGTTGACGTCGACGAGATCGATCAGGTTTCGCCCGGCACGGAGCTGGAAAAGACCGATGCTCTCAATGGCGCGCTCCATCGTACAGCCGAGCACGCGCTGATAGAAATCGAGCATGGGGCCGATATCGCGCGCCCGGATCACTACGTGATCGATGCCGACAATGGAAAACGGCGCACTCATCGGGTCAGCACCCCATGGCGTCGGCGACACCCTCGACATCGTCGACGATGATGTCCCAGTCGCTGGTCGCCTCGAAGTCCTTCGACTGATCGACGCCGTATTCGGAGGGCCGGTTGATGTAGGCGGTGCGCATGCCTTCCGCGCGCGCGGCCTCAAGGTCGTCGTTGTGCGCGGCGCCCATCATCACGTCGCCCGGCGCCATGCCGAGCAGTGCGATGGCGTTCCGGTAGACCTTCGGGTCGCGCTTGTAGGCCTTGTGCATGTCGCTCGAGAACACGAAATCCCACGGAATACCGGCGCGCTTAGCCATCCCGGCAAGCAGCGTCAGCGAGCCGTTGGAAAGCGGTGCGATCAGGAACTTCTTCTTGAGGCGGAGCAGGCCCGGTACGCTGTCCGGCCACGGATTGATCCGGTGCCAGGCGCGGTTCAGGTGATCGCGCTCTGCTTCATCCAGCATGTCGAGGCCGAATTCCGGCAAAATTTCGTCCAGACGTTCGCGGTGAATGACATCGATCGGTGTCCACTCGCGTTCGCCGGAAATCACCGGCGCCATGCCGGGCCGGTAACCGGCACGCCAGGCCCGCGCGAAGGCGTCGCCGTCGAACTCGCTCAGGCCCTTTTGCCGGGCCACGATGCCGGCTTCGCGTGCGATCGACGATCGCCAGTCGGTGATGGTGCCGAAGGTGTCGAATACGATGGCCTTGACGTTGTCGATGGACATGGCGTTGACTTCTCCCATGGACCACATTCGCCGGTTTGAGCCGACCGAACAAGGCAGGGGATACTTCTTGCCGGCGGGAGGCGTCGTCGTCCGTTTTCTGACGGTTATCGGTGTTCTGGTAATGTTGGCCTTCGCCGGGCGTTCTGCAATAGCGCAGGAAGGCTTGGTCGATCTCGAACTGATCATCGCCGTCGACATCTCCGGCTCCGTCGACGACGACGAAGCGTACCTGCAGCGCCAGGGGTACATCAAGGCGTTCCGCGACCCGAAGGTGGTCGAGGCGATCAGACGTGGTCCCCTTGGCGCCATCGCCGTGACGTACTTCGAATGGGCCGGCTCGCACCACCAACTGACGCTGGTCGACTGGACGTTCATCAACAGCCGGCAGACGGCCAACGAGTTCGCCGATGCGCTGGCCTTCGAGCCGATCATGGTCAATGTCTGGACGTCGATCAGCGGCGCCATGCTGGCCGGGCTCGACAACTTCGCCCGCAGCCCGTTCAAGGGCAAGCGCCGGGTCATCGATATTTCCGGTGACGGGGCCAACAACGACGGGCCGCCGGTCAATCTGATCCGCGACCGGGCGCTCAAGACGGGGATCACCATCAACGGCCTGCCGATCGTGAACGACAAACCGAGCCGTTACGGCCGGCGGCAGATTCCGAACCTGGACTATTATTTCATCGACTGCGTGATCGGCGGTCCCGGTGCGTTCATCATCGTCGCCAACGGCTTCGAGGACTATGCCCGCGCGGTCCGCCGCAAGCTGATTCTGGAAATCGCCGGCGCGCAGCCCGCCGATCAACCCAAGCCGACTGAGGACGGCATCGTTCCGGCGTACGGGGATGTCCGGCCGCCGTGTAACGTCGGTGAAAACCTGCGCCAGGACTGGGATGACTTCTAGGAACCCGTGATCGAATGCCCTGCCTGGTTAGTCTGCGGCAGACGGGGGTGCCGGCATCTTTGCTTTGTTGCCGCGCCGGTTTGGACCGTCGTAATTCGTGCCCGCATTGCGCCGCCGGTCCGGACCGATGAATGTGTCACTGCGGATGAACATGCGCGGGTGCTCGATGATCTTGCATATCCGGGTGTAAAGACCGATCGGGGAAATCGGCTTGGCGAGAAACTCGTGAATGCCGTGGTTTATCGCATCCTTGACGCGGTGAAGCTCCGTATTGGCGGTGACCATGATGACAGGTACGTAGGGATCGGCGGACTCCGGTGAGCGGCGGATACGGTCGACCAGTTCGATGCCGTCGGCGGGTCCCATTTCCCAGTCCGTGATCACGAGGTCCGGATGCATCCTGTTGAAAAGCTCGAACCCCGCTTCGCCGTCGGCGGCGATCTCCACGGAACCGACGTTGAAACTCCGCAGGACGGCCTTGATCAGTGATTGTGTATGGACATTGTCCTCGACAACGAGGACATGGAGCCCCGACAAATCGTAGGCAACTTTATCGTATCCACTGGATATCACGTGCACGGTTCGGTCTCCATCCCCGAAAGACCGGTTCAATCAATCACCGGCAAGAATGAGGAATCTTCGCTCGAACCTCTATACGTAATGCCCGCAGTCTAGATCACTCGGCGGCCTCCTGATAGGCGTCGATCGAGGGGCACGTGCAGACCAGGTTGCGGTCTCCGTGCGCGTTGTCGATGCGTCCGACCGCGGGCCAGTACTTGTCACGGCGCAGACCCGGTACAGGATAAGCCGCGACCTCCCGTGAATAGACGTGATCCCAGTCGTCCGCCATGACCACGTCGGCGGTATGCGGTGCGTGGACCAGCGGGTTGTCATCGCCCGGCCAGTCGCCGGCCTCGACCTTGTGTGCCTCTTCGGCAATGCCGATCATTGCCTCGCAGAAGCGGTCCAGTTCTTCCTTCGGCTCGGATTCGGTCGGTTCCATCATCAGCGTGTGCATTACCGGCCATGACATGGTCGGCCCGTGAAAGCCGTAGTCCATTAGCCGCTTGGCAATATCGTCCACGGTCAGATGTGCGGCGTTCTGGATCGGCCGGGTGTCGATGATGCACTCGTGCGCCACCAGCCCGCCCGGTCCGGTGTAGAGGATCTTGAAGTGATCCTTGAGCCGGGCGGCGACGTAATTGGCGTTCAGGATCGCGACCTGCGTCGCCTTCTTCAGCCCCTGGCCACCCATCATGGCGACGTAGGCCCAGGAAATCGGCAGGATCGACGCCGAGCCCCAGGGCGCGGCGGAAATCGCGCCGATGCCTTTTTCCGGACCGCTTTCCGGGACGACAGGGCTACCCGGCAGGAACGGTGCCAGATGCTCACCGACGGCAATCGGACCGACGCCCGGCCCGCCGCCGCCGTGCGGAATGCAGAACGTCTTGTGCAGGTTCATGTGCATGACGTCGGGACCGAACCGGCCCGGCCGGCAAATACCGACCATCGCCTGCAGGTTGGCGCCGTCCATGTAGACCTGACCGCCGTTCTTGTGAACGATCTCGCAGATGTCCTTGATCCGTGTCTCGAAGACGCCGTGCGTCGAGGGATACGTGACCATCAACGCAGACAGGTTCTCGGCATTTTCCTCGGCTTTTTTCTGCAGGTCGTCGACGTCGACGTTACCGTGATCGTCGCAGTCGACGACGACGACTTTCATGTTCGCCATTACCGCGCTGGCCGGATTGGTGCCGTGCGCGCTCGACGGGATCAGGCAGACGTTGCGGTGATCGTCGCCGCGTTCATGGTGATAGGCACGGATCGTCAGCAGCCCCGCGTACTCGCCCTGCGATCCGGCGTTGGGCTGCAGCGACACGGCGGCGAAACCGGTGATCTGGCAAAGCCTGTCTTCCAGATCCTTGATCATCTCCAGGTAACCCTCGACCTGATCCATGGGCTGGAAAGGATGGACCTTGCCGAAGCCGGGCCATGTGACCGGAATCATCTCGCTCGCAGCGTTCAGCTTCATGGTGCACGACCCGAGCGGGATCATGGCCCGGTTGAGCGCCAGGTCTTTCTCCTCGAGCTGGCGCAGGTAGCGCATCATGCCGGTTTCCGAATGGTGCGAATTAAATACTGGATGCGTCAGGATATCGCTGTCGCGGCGCAGGTTCTTGGCGATGCCGTCGTCGACGTCGGCGTCCAGCTTGCCGACGTCGAGACCGTGATCTGCCCTGCCGGAAACGATTTCGAACAGTGCCGCGATGTCGTCACGGGTCGTCGCCTCGTTGACGGAAATCCCGACCTGACCGGCGCCCATGCGGCGCAGGTTGAACCCGGCGGTAACGGCGCGTTCGTGAATCGTGTCGGCGTCTCCGTCCACGTTCAGGGTCAGCGTGTCGAACCAGTTGTCGTTCTCGACATCGACGCCGAGTTCCTTGAGACCGGCCGCGAGGATAGAGGTCAGGCGATGCACGCGCGCGGCGATCCGTTTCAGGCCGTCCGGCCCGTGATAGACGCAGTACATGCTGGCGACGTTGGCCAGCAGCACTTGCGCCGTGCAAATGTTGGAGGTGGCCTTTTCACGGCGGATGTGTTGCTCGCGCGTCTGCAGCGCCATCCGGAGCGCCGGGCGGCCCTGCGCGTCGACGGAGACCCCGATGATGCGCCCGGGGACCGAGCGCCGGTATTCCTCGCGCGTGGCCATGAACGCGGCGTGCGGACCGCCGAAGCCCATCGGCACCCCGAACCGCTGCGCCGAGCCGACGACGATGTCCGCGCCCCATTCGCCGGGTGCCTTCAGCATCACCAGCGCCAGTGGGTCGCAGCATGCAGTGAGCAGACCGCCGCCGTCGTGGACCTTTTCCGCCAGCGCCGCGTAATCGTGCACGGTGCCGTTCGTTGCGGGGTATTGAAGGATGACGCCGAACACTTCCGTCGCATCGAGGTCCTTGAACGGATCCCCGGTTTTGACGGTGAAACCGAGCGGCGCCGCGCGGGTCTCGATAACGGCAATGGTTTGCGGCAGGCAACTGTCGGCGACGAAGATGGTGTCGCTCTTGCTCTTGCCGGCGCGTTTCATGAGCGTCATCGCCTCGGCGGCGGCCGTGCCCTCGTCGAGCAGCGAGGCATTCGCCAGCGGCATCCCCGTCAGGTCGATCATGGCCTGCTGGAAGTTGAGCAGCGCTTCCAGCCGTCCTTGAGAGATTTCCGCCTGATAGGGCGTGTAGGCGGTGTACCAGCCCGGGTTCTCGATCAGGTTCCGCAGGATCACGCTGGGCGTGACGGTGTCGTGATAGCCGAGTCCGATCATGTTCTTCATGACCCGGTTCCGGCCCGACATCCGCGCCAGTTCGGCCAATGCATCCGCTTCCGTCATCGCCGGCTGATCGAACGCTTCCTCGGTGCGGATTTCACCCGGCACCGCCTTGTCGATCAGCTCGTCGAGGCTCTTCAGCCCGACGGCCTTGAGCATCTCGGCGACGTCCGCATCGGACGGGCCGATGTGCCGGTCGACGAATTCGTCCCGGTTTTCGAGGTCCGTGAGGCTCGCCCGGCTCATTCATCAAGCTCCTTCAGGAATTCCTGGTATTCGGTTTCGTCCATGAACTCTTCCAGTTCTTTCGTGTCCGACAACTTGATCTTGAACAGCCAGCCGTCGCCTTCCGGGTGATCGTTGACGGTCGTCGGCGCGTCGGCGAGTTCTTCGTTCACTTCCACGATCTCTCCGGAGCACGGCGTGTAGACCTCGCTCGCGGCCTTCACCGATTCGACGACCCCGGCCTCGTCGCCCTGGTCCAGCGTCGCGCCCACGTCCGGCAGTTCGACGTAGACCAGCTCGCCGAGTTGCTCCTGCGCGTGATTGGTGATGCCGACGGTGCCGACGTCGCCGTTGACGTCGATCCATTCGTGATCCTTGGTGTATTTGGTCGCCATGATCTCTCTCCTCGTGAAGCTTGGTCCCTGTGGTTGGGCGGTTATCCCTTGAAATAACGATGCGGTTGAAACGGCATTTTGACGATGGTTGCCGGCACCATGTTCTTGCGTACCGCCAGTTCGAGCGGGGTGTCGGCGGCCGCATGGGCCGCATCCACGTAGCCCATGGCGACCGGCCCACCGACGCTGGGCCCGAATCCGCCGGAAGTGACTTTACCGAGGGCGTCGCCGCCCGGTGCGTGGACGACGGTACCGTCACGGGCCGGCGCCCGGCCCTCCGGTCTGATACCGACACGTTTGCGTTTCGGGCCGTTCGCGAGTTCGTCGAGAATCCGCGCCGAGCCGGGGAAGTCGCCCGCCTCGCGGCGGCGTTTCGAGATCGTCCACGCCAGCCCCGCTTCGACCGGTGAGGTCTCCTCGTCGAGGTCGTTGCCGTACAGGCAGAGACCCGCCTCGAGCCGGAGCGTGTCCCGCGCGCCGAGGCCGACCGGCATGACGGCGCTGTGATCCGCCAGCGCCTGGGCAAGGGCTTCGGCGTCGGCGACGGGGAGCGAAATCTCGTAGCCGTCCTCGCCGGTATATCCCGAGCGTGTGACATGGCAGGCGACACCGCCGAGTTCCGTCTCGAGCGCACTCATGAACGGCATCGATGCGACCGCTGGCGCCATGCCCGACAGCACTTCGGAGGCTTTCGGCCCCTGCAGCGCGATCAGGGCACGGTCCTCGATGAGCTCCAGCTCGGCCATCCCGTCCGCGGCATCGGCGATCATCGGCAGGTCGATGTGCTTGCGCGATGCATTGACGACGATGAACAGCCTGTCGCCCCAGTTGGTGACGATCAGGTCGTCGACGATCCCGCCGCCGTCGTTGGTGATCATGGTGTATCGGCCGGTACCGGGAGAGAGCGCCTGTACGTCGCCGGGCACCAGTTTCTCGATGGCCCTGGCGGCGTCCGCGCCGTGCAGCCATGCCTGTCCCATGTGCGAGACGTCGAACAGGCCGGCTTTTTCGCGGGTGTGCTTGTGTTCGTCGATAATGCCCGCCGCGTACTGCACGGGCATTTCATAGCCCGCGAACGGCACCATCTTGGCTCCCATCCGGCGGTGAAACGCCGCCAGGGGCACGGTTTTCAGCGATTGTCCGGTTTCCTGTCCCACATGGGTTCCTTTTCGACAGATGGCGGCTTTCAGTCGACCATGGGCAGTACGCCGTCCGGTCACTCAAAGCGCCCCCTCTGTCTCGGAACCTGAAAGTGTCACCTGCCCGAATTAGGTCGGCCGGTTTACATCTTCGGTGGGCGTGGCTGACGCCACATCCGCTTTCCAGAGCCTCAACCCGTTGCGGTCCTTTTGCCTGAGAGATTCCGGGGCGGTTGCTCCTTCGGCGCCGGCGACGTTGTGCCGGTCTCTCCCACAACGGTGTGACGAGGAACTCGTCTTAGTCCGGATCATTGCAGAAGCCGCTCAGAGGGTCAACCGGGCGGGTGAGCCTATTGCAGCCGGTCCTGGATCGCCTTCCGGTTATACTGGACCTGTTCCTTGGTGAGTTCGAATCCGGCGTAAATCCGATAATAGTCGTTGCGGATCTCGGGCGTGATCGGCAGTTCGATAAACGTCGGCGGGGCGACGACGACAAGCTGGGTCCTGTTGCCCTTGAACGATACATCGAGCTTCAGCGGTTCGCGGTAGAGGATCTTCTTCTCCGGATCCGTGACGACGACGAAATAAGGGAGCGTCGCCGAGTCGGTCTTGTTGGCCGGGCCCATTTCGGCGGCAATGACGGGCGATACATCGACGATCAACTTGCCGGAGTTGGTGTCGTTCTCGATGTCGGACTCGCAGCCCAGACGAACTTCGCCGATTTGCGCACGGACCTCCACGTCGGTCAGATCCCGACCGTCGCCCTCCTGGAAACGGGTCAGCGTCGCCGCCTCTTCCAGCACAAAGTAATCCGGGCAGCCGAGGACGATCGGTTTTCCCATGAACGGCATGCCGGATTCGCAGGCCGACAACGAAACGGCGACCGCAAACAGAGCGGCAATTGAAGGTATTCGCATGTTCAGCACCACGACGCTCCGTTCTTACCCTGGGTCATCGGTCCCTGCCTTCGAGGTTGTCGTCACGCGGAATGTAAAGGACGCCGGAGGGGGCGACAAGCGAGGCCACGGATGGCAGGGATTTCACGGTATGTCGAGCGTGCGGCCGCGGCCGGGGTCTACCAGGCTGATCAGTGTCGCCGCCAGTTTTGCCAGTGTGCGCGACCGGCTCCAGGCGTTGTCGATATCGCGCGCGATGCCGATGCCGCGCTCGAATGCCCGCCATGCGGCGTCGTCTTCGCCGGCGATGGCGTGGCCCTCGGCAATGTCGGCGAACATCCAAACCCGGCTGAGATCGCCGGTGACCTCGCCAGTGGCCTCCTGTGCCCGGGTTTCGGTCCGTTCCCAATCATTATCGCCGGCGGCGCGCTGGCGGGCGGCGATCAGCCACAGGGTATGTGCGCGTAGACGCCGGTCCTCGATCATGTCGGCGGCTTCGATGGCGCGTTTGGCCGCGGCCTTGAACGCTTTCATGCCGTCTTCGTCCAGTGCGGCGTTGGCGCCGTGGACTTGCGTCATGGCGAGCGCAATGCGGCTGACCGCGAACGACCGGGCATAAGACCGGTCGATATGTTCGATCGCCGCGAACGCCAGTTCCAGGGTGGTATCGGCGTCCTCGGTCCGCCCGGCGCGGGCCTGCGCCAGGGCAATCCGTCCCAGCAGGACGGCGCGGTAGCGGACGTTTTCGATCCCATTGGCGGTGGCCAGCGCCGCAGCCGCGTCGCCGGCGCGGGCCTGGGCCTCGGCGGCCGACATCAGCACGGGTATCCGGTCGGACGGGATGGTCACTGATTCGAGCAACTCGAGCGCACGCGCCGTTTCTTCCATGTCGGCGAGTGCCGAGGCCACGTGGCGGATACCGGCGCTTTTCGAACTGTCGCGGGGAAGCGCGCGCGCCGCGTTCTCGGCGATCTTGAGTTCCGTCTCCGCCAAATCGCGCGCTCCGGCACGGTTGAAGATGACCGCGGCACGGGTGCGGAATGCGATCTGCTTCAGGACGTCGCCGATGTCTGAGAGATCTGACAGCATGCGCTCCAGGGTCCTCCGGGCGATTTCGATGTCGCCGCGCCGCACCTGGATCTCGGCGATCGCCGCGAAGGCATCCGCCTGTTTCTCGCGGTCGGGAATGATCGTGGCGGCAGCCATGGCATCGTCGGGACGCCCGGCGGCGGCCTGGGCTTCGGCAATGTCGCGAAGCGCGACCATGACCAGCCGCGGGTCGTTGATGCGGGCCGCGGTCTCCATGGCCTTCTCGCCGAGACCGGCGCGCGCTTCGGCGATCAGGATTTCACCCAGCGCCCAGTCGCGGAGCTCCGCCTTGGCGATGGCCTTGGCGCTTTCCAGTGCCTCCGCGAGCAGGCAAAGCGTGGTCGGGCTGTCGAAACACGCGCTCGAGTCGCGCGTCGGGTCGGCGGTTTCGTCGATGCTCTCGGCCTTCATCAGGTCGCGCGTTGCCGGGTGGTTGAGAAGCTTGGAGCGCGCGTCCTTGATGCTTTCCGAGCGTGCATCCTCGAGTTGGCGCATCAGTTTGCGCACACCGACCGCGTATTCCAGCTTGCCGATCAGGTCGAGCGTGATGCGGCCCGTGGTATCGAGGCCGTTGGAACGCTGATAGATACGGATCGCGGCCCGGGTCGACTTGTCGAGCACGCCGTTTTCGGGACCGAGATAGAGGCCGAGCCTGGAAAGCGCCTGTTGTGCACGCAGAACCATCGGGCTCGCCTCGATGCGCGTGCCGGCGGACGGCTGCTCCTGGAGCGGCGGCAGGGCGGCGCCGGCGGGCGCGGCGCCGAGGCAAAGCATCACGGCAACGGCGGCCATTCCCAGTCCGAATGTGTTGTCGGCTTTGGTTCTCATGCGTTTCGGCCGCCTTCAAGCACGATCCAGAACATTATCCATTATAGTCGATTTTCGGTGGGCCGGGGACACGCGTGAGATGCGCGCTTGCGTTCCGGCGGTGAGCCCTTAAAACGCCCGAATGGCGGTTTACACGGAAATCGACGACGATGCACTGATTGAGTTCGTCGCTGCGTACGATATCGGCGAGGTTCTGTCGTGCAAGGGCATCGCCGAGGGGATCGAGAATTCGAACTTCATCGTTACCACGACGCGCGGTCCCTACATCCTGACCCTCTATGAGAAGCGGGTGCGGATCGAGGATCTGCCGTTCTTTCTCGGCCTGATGGATCATGTTGCGGCGAACGGCATTCCGTGCCCGGTGCCGCTTCGCACCCTTGCGGGCGAGACGCTTCGCGAGCTTGCCGAACGGCCGGCGGCAATGGTCAGTTTCCTGCCCGGCATGTGGCCGCGCCGGCCGACGGCGGATCACTGCCGTCAGGTGGGCGAGGCGCTGGCCCGATTCCACCTCGCGGCGGAAGGGTTTCACCTGACACGCGACAACGCCCTGGGCCCGGACGCGTGGCGGGATCTGCTTGATGCGTCCGGAGCCGATGCGAACCGGGTGAAGACGGGCCTTGCCGATACCCTGGGGGCGGTCCTCGACGGGCTTCTCGATGCCTGGCCCGGCGATTTGCCGAAGGGCGTGATCCACGCCGACCTGTTCCCGGACAATGTGTTCTTTCGTGCTGAGCACCTGTCCGGCATGATCGATTTCTACTTCGCCTGCAACGACCAACTCGCCTACGACATCGCGATCTGCCTGAACGCCTGGTGCTTCGAACCGGATCTGAGCTTTAACGTCACCAAGGCACGCCGTTTTTTGCGCGGCTACCAGGACGTACGGCCCTTGTCGGACGGGGAAATCGCGGCCATGCCGGTGCTGGCGCAGGGGGCGGCGATGCGGTTTCTGCTGACGCGGCTTTACGACTGGTTGCACACCCCGGAAGACGCCTTCGTGACGCCGAAGAACCCCGTCGAATATCTCAAGAAGCTAGAGTTCCATCAGAATGTGAAAGGGCCAGAGTCTTATGGCATCGACTGAGGCCGCCAAGAACGTCATCGAGATATTTACCGACGGCGCGTGTTCCGGCAATCCGGGGCCCGGCGGGTGGGGGGCGATCCTGCGCTGGAAGGGTCACGAGAAGGAGCTTTACGGCGGTGAAGCGGCAACCACCAACAACCGCATGGAACTGATGGCGGCGATCCGCGCGCTGGAGAGCCTGAAGCGCGCGTCTCGCGTGGCGCTTTACACCGATAGCACCTATGTGCGCGACGGGATCACGTCATGGATTCATGGCTGGAAGCGTAACGGCTGGAAAACGGCGGCCAAGAAGCCCGTCAAGAACGAGGACCTGTGGCGCCGTCTCGACGAGGCGATTTCGGCGCACGAGGTCGACTGGCACTGGGTCAAGGGACACGCCGGGCATCCGGAAAACGAGCGTGCCGACGAACTGGCCCGTCAGGGTGCAATCGAAGCGTCGGAATCCGGATAAAAAAAGGACACGATCGTTTGGGGCAATCGTGTCCTTTCAGGATTCCCGTAGGATGGCTACGCGAGGGAGGTCGCTAGGCCGACGGGAGATTGACAGGGGTGATATCAGGCGTGGCCGAGGCTCCAGCGCATCCGCTGTGCGGCATTGTGCGCGTTGCCGGCGCCGGATTGGAATTCACGGCCTTTCACTTCGCCGCTGACCGGGTCGCCCCAGCGATCACGGGTCGCGGTTTGGCCGGGAAACCAGGTGGCGGTGTTCTGTTTGTTGTTGAACATGTGCTTATCCTCATGTCTGGCCCGATGCTCTCGGGCTGAAACTTTCTGAAACCATATGTACTCCGGCCCTTTTCAGGGCACAAAGGATAGTTTTTCATTCTATGCATGAGTATTTATTCATGTATAATTCATGTATGAAATATCCGGGAAATTGAGATGCCACACCTGCCGCCCATAGCTGCGTTGCGCGCGCTGGCCGCCGCTGCCCGCCACCTGAGCTTTACCAAGGCCGCCGAAGAACTGAACGTCACGCAAAGCGCGGTCAGCCACCAGATTCGCCATATAGAGGAGTTGTGGGACATTCAGCTTTTCGAGCGCAGGCCCCGGCAGTTGCTGCTGACACCCGCCGGCGAGCAACTGTCCGGGATCGTCAACGCGTTCATCGACGATCTGAGCAAGGCACTGGAGGACCTTAAGGCGGAGGCGGGGCATACCGCGCTCCGCGTCGAAATGCTGCCGTCGCTCGCCGTGAAATGGCTGGTGCCACGGTTGCAGGAGTTCCGCGCCGAACATCCGGAAGTCGATGTCTGGCTGTCGACGCGCCAGGACATCCGGCCGGCGCTCGGCAGCAACCTGGACGCGGTGATCACGCTCGGCGACGGCCAGTACCCGGGCTTTGCGTCCTACGAACTGATGCGGGACTACGTGATTCCGGTGGCAAGGCCGCGTTTGCTGGAGGAATACGGCAAGCCGGAGACGCCTGCCGACCTGTGCCGCCTGCCGCTTTTGCTGCGCCATTCGGGGGTGCTGTCGCCGGGCTGGGAGTACTGGTTCGACTTCGCCGGCGTGCCCGCGGATGTCTACCAGTCGGCGCTCAGGGAAGGCACCCGGTTCCCGGACACCAACATGGCAATCCAGGCGGCGTTCGAGGGCCAGGGCGTGGCACTGGCACGCAGCGCGCACGTCTGGGAAGATCTCCAGACCGGCCGTCTGGTCCGGCTTTTCGACATTCACTGCCCGTCCGATGTGTCGGTTTATTTGGTGTGCCGGCAGGAGCAGGCCGACCGGCCGGCACTGGTCGCGTTTCGGGATTGGTTGATCAGGGAAGCTAGGGAGTCCCAGGCGGCATTCGATGCGGCGGAGACGGATCCGCCGAAGAAAAAGGCGGCGGGGAGATAGGACGCGGGCACCGTCCGGAGACGGTGCCCGCGTCGGCGAATCAAAGTTCGCTCAGCATCGTCTCGGCACTGGTCTTTTCGAACGTGCCTTCGTCGATGTGCATGCTGGTGACGGTGCCGTCATCGACGACCATGGCGAAACGCTGACAGCGTAGGCCGAGTCCCTTGTCGGTAAGGTCAAGCTCGAGGCCCGTCGCCTTGGTGAAGTTGGCCGAGCCGTCGGCAAGCATGGTTACCTTGTCGCCGGCGCCCTGATCCTTGCCCCAGGCACCCATGACGAACGGGTCGTTCACGGCAACGCAGGCGATGGTGTCGATACCCTTGGCTTTCAGCGCGTCGGCATTGGCGACGAAGCCCGGCAGATGCTTGGCCGAGCAGGTCGGCGTGAAAGCGCCGGGGACGCCGAAAATGGCGACCTTTTTGCCGCCGAAGAATTCGTCCGTGGTGACGGCGCCGGGGCCGTCCTCGGTCATGAGGTTGAGCGTGACGCTCGGAATCTTGTCTCCCACCTTGATGGTCATACATTCTCTCCCGGAAATAGAGTTACAAATAAATGCGTTTGGCCGGATGCGCCGGCGTCCTCATGAGATAGGCACAATCCAGGTCCGTGCAAAGGGTTTTTCGGCTACTCGAAGCGTTCGGCCAGTCTGGGTGGTGCGGCGGCGCGAAAGCCGTCCAGCACGCTCGCCTCGCCCAGCAACTCGGGGAGCGCCACGCCGTTCGGTGACGCGGCGCCGTATACCGCATTGAAAGGAATGCCATAGCGCCCGAACGATGCCAGGTATTCGGCGATCTCCGGGTCGGGCCGGGTCCAGTCGGCCTGCATGGCGATGACGTCCGGGCTGTTGAGCAGTTCCAGGATGCGGCCCTGTTCCAAAACGAGCCGCTTGTTGACCTGACAGGTGATGCACCAGTCCGCGGTGACGTCGACGAATACGATCAGATCCTTTTCGACCAGCCGCGGGATCGCCGTAGGGTCGAATTTCTGCCAGCCGATCTTGCTGACGCCGGGCGTCGCGGTATCGAGGGGCGCGTTGATATCGCCGATTTCGGCGGTGGTGATCGCGGCGATGGTTGCGAGTAAAAGCACCACCGGCGTCGCTTTCCTGATCTCGGGCACCGTCCGCATCACGGGGCCGAGCCAGATCGCGGCGGCAATCAAAAGCCCGCCCGTGAGCCCGGCCGCGAACGTCCCGGCGGCACCGGCGAGGACGCTCAGGAGCCACACTGCCGTGGCCGCCAGCGCGAAGCCGAGCACGAACTTGAGCCGGGTCATCCAGGGCCCCGGTTTCGGCATGACGGTGACGAGCTTGGGCACGGCGGCGATCAGCAGGTAAGGCGCGGCGAGGCCGAGGCCCAGCACGGCGAAAACGGCGACGATGTCGGCCGGTCCCTGCGACAAGGCGAAGCCGACGGCGGTGCCCAGGAACGGCGCCGAACACGGCGTCGCCAGCAGGGTCGCGAAAACGCCCTGCAGGAAATGGCCGACGATGCCCTCATGCCCTCCGGCGGCATGTCCGGCGCCGGCAACGGCAGCCGGCAGGCGAAACTCGAAAAAGCCCCACATGTTGCAGGCGAACAGCGTCACCAGGAACGCCATCGCGATCAGGAACCAGGGTTGCTGGAACTGGATGCCCCAGCCGATGCCGGCGCCGGCCGCCTTGAGCGCGATCAGCGCGCCCGCGAGCACGAGGAATGCGAAGACGATCCCGCTCGCCGAAGCGAGGAAGCTGACGCGTACTGTCGCGGGCGCGCTTCCCCCGTGCTTGACGACGCTCAGGAACTTGAGCGACAGCACCGGCAGCACGCACGGCATCAGGTTCAGGATCAGGCCGCCCAGGAACGCAAACACCAGGATTGCGGCGAAACTGTTCGTTTCGGTAGCATCGGGGCGGGGGCCGAGGCCATCCGCCTGAAACGGTTTCGGCGTGCCCAGTTCGATACCGGTTTCGGTCGCCCGCCCACCGTCGCGCAATGTCAGAGTTACCGGCGTCCCCGTGAGCTTTTCCGCCGCTTCCCGGGGCGTGCCTGAGAAGCCGGAGACCGGTACACGAAGCACCGCCTCGCGGATCGCGTTGTCGATGCTGACGGCGGGCGCGCCGTAGGCGAAGCCGACAGGCCCCTCGACGTACATGTCCGGTCGCTTCAAGGGCAGTTCGGAAGTGGCGCGGGCGACGATGTAGAGTCCTTTTTCGGAGACTTCCGTCCAGGCCTCGGCGATCTTCAGGCGTGTTGCTTCGCCGGTACGGGGGACCCTCGAGTCATGGCGGCCGATATCGTGCGCGAAGCCGGTCGGTCCACCGTCGCCCGCCGGCAGCGTCATCGAGACGGATGCCTCGTAGGGGATGCAGATTTCCTTGCACGTGAAGTAGCGGACGGTGGCCCTGATCTCGGCGTCCCGGGCCGGGTCGGCGGCACGGACGTCGAACGGCAGGATGACGCCGCCTTCGTAGCCGAGCGTTTCCAGCCCCAGCACCGAGAACCGTTCCGGAACCGGCCAGCGGAGCGTGCCGACGTCGGCGTTAATGGTTTCGCCGAAATCCGGTTGCGGCGGAAATCCGGCGTCGCCGGGTGAGCGCCAATAGACCTTCCAGCCCGGTTTGAGGCGGAACTGCAGGCCGGCAAGAACCTTTCCGTCCTCGCCAAGGCCATCGCGGGCAGCGATCAGACGGACGGCGGACTGCTCTTCCTCGGCCCATGCCGAGCGTGCGATCTCGGCGTGCGCCCCGACCGTATCTGCGGTGAAGGCGAGGCTCAGGATCGACAGAACCAGCAGTCGTTTCAGCATTATTCGGCAGTTCTCCGTTGCGGCGTCTATACCATTCGCCACAGCCCGGCGGCCAGTGCAAGCCGGAACCCCGAACGATCACGCGATATTGACGTCCGGTGATCTCTCGACCCCAGTGGATTTTTGCCAGCAGCGTCCCATGTGTCATAATGACGCCGCAAACGCGGTTAGAATGATCTTCGTCGCGGCGCCGCCTTTTGCGGTGCCGGACACCGTAACCCACGGAGACATGCGTGAGAGGTCTTTTGCAGGAAGGTTTCAAGGACGACAACTACCTGACCGGGCGCTTCCTGGTGGCCATGCCGGGCATGCAGGACGACCGTTTTCAGCAGACGCTGATCTACATGTGCGCGCACGGCCCGGAAGGGGCGATGGGTCTCGTCGTCAACAAGCCGCTCGAGAGTATCAGTTTTCCCGATCTCCTGAGCCAGCTCGACATTACCATGCCGCCGGCGGGCGAGGGCATCGAGGTGCTGTTCGGCGGCCCGGTCGAGACGGGACGCGGCTTTGTCCTACATTCACCCGATTACATGCACGATGCCACCATGGTCGTCGACGACGAGGTCGCACTGACTGCGACGGTCGATGTGCTTCGTGCGATCGCCGAGGGCGGCGGCCCGAGGCAGCGTCTGCTGGCGCTTGGCTACGCCGGGTGGGACAGCGGGCAACTCGACGCCGAGATCAAGGCCAACGGCTGGCTCAGTGTCGATGCGGATGCACAACTCCTGTTCGACACCGATATCTCGACCAAGTGGGAACGGGCCATGGCCAAGCTCGGCATCGACCCGCTCATGCTGTCCGACAAGGCCGGCCATGCCTAAGGGACGGCGACCCGGGCCAAAGGGTAAAGAGGGTAACCCGAAATCGAAAGGCGGCAGCGATGCGGACGCCTTCATGCGCGATTTGATCCGGCGTATGGACGCGTGCGAGACGGCGGAAAAGCTCAACGACGAGATCCTGATGCCGTTCGCGCTGGCGCTGGAGAAGGTCTGTGGTGCACGCGGCTATGTCATGAACATTTACGGCGAGACCTCGAACATCGTTTATTCCGGCAACAGCGACGACACGGAAACGATCTACCAGATCGTCGAGGCCTACATGGACGACCAGGCCGAAGACGACTGACCTGCAGGAGGGTATGCCTCATGACAATTCCCGGCCGCCCCCTCACGACCTGGCTTTTCGTGACCTCCATCGATCCTGATCAAATTCAGGCCGCCGTCGACGCCCGGCCCGATTGCGTGATCGTCGACATGGAGGATTTCACGCCGCCGCACCTCCGCGAGCAGGGCCGCAAGGCCCTCGGCGAGACGCTTTCCGTGATCAAGGCGGCCGGCGCGGTGCCGTGCGTGCGCATCAATCCGACCGGCACGCGGGATCACGACGACGACCTGGCCGCGGCGCTTGCCGCCGGTGCGGCGGTGATCTCGCTGCCGAAAACCGCGTCGGCGCGGGAACTATACGATCTTATCGGCGCCATCGGCCGCCAGGGTGGTACGGGCGACGAGCCGCCGCGGGTGCTGCCCTGCATCGAGACTGCGGAGGGGCTGGTGAACACGTACGCGATCCTCAAGGACATGTCGCATCTGATCGGCTGTCTGGTCGCGTCGGAGGATATGACGACCAGCCTGGGTGCGCCGCGGGATCCGGCCGGGACCGCGATCCGCTACGCGCGCGAGCGGTTCCTGCTCGAATGCCGGGCCGCCGGTGTCGAGCCCGTCGATTGCCCCTACACCTGGACCGACCGGGACGGTCTCGTCGCCGAAACGGAACACGCCAGGGCGCTCGGCTACCATGCCAAGTCGGCGGCGCGCGCGGATCAGGTCGCGGTGATCCGCGGAATTCTCGAGCCGAGCCCGGAGGAGATCGAGCACGCCGAGCGACTTGTCGCCGCGTTCGAGACGGCGGAAACGGAGGGACGCGACCGGATCGAGGTTGACGGCCAGATCGCCGAACGACCGTCGTACCTGAATGCCAGGGCCCTGCTGGAACGTATCGGGCGCGGCTGACGGCAAGCCCCGGCTATTTCCGACCTGTAAGTTCTGCATAAATACCGAGAAGTGTTCACGGGCGTTCTTTATTATGAATGTGAGTCGATATTTCTTTTAATATGTAATCACGTAATAAAACAAGCATTCACGAATGAATATTTGTCATGTTAATTTTAAATACATAATAAGTATTGTATTATAACTGTCTCCTTGAATTATTGAGTCATAGTCTTTATTTATTATTCAAAGCTAAAACAATATTCCAAGAACCGATAAATTTCTCTGAAGGGAGTTATCAGATCAATGTCCGAAAAGGACCCCAATGCCGATAAGGATCCGAACAAGGGCTATGTCGCCATCTTCGGCTGGAGCCTGAACGCCATCGATGCCATCGACCGGTTCGACCGCCGCTATATCGTGGTCGCGCCGTCGTGGGCAAAGGACTACGCCGAGGAAAACAACATTCCTTTCATGTCGTGGGATTTCGAGCGCCTGAACGAACGCTCGTTCGAACTGGGCGAAAAGCTCAAGAAAATAGGCGTCGACGTGGCGATCCCGTTGTTCGAGGAAACCGTCGAATGGGCCGGCGCGGTCAATGCCGTGTTGCTTGAGAACCCGCGCCTGATGAACCAGGCCATGCTGTTCCGCAACAAGGCCATGATGAAACGCCGCGCACAGCTTGGCGGTATTCGCGTCGGGATTTTCGAGGAAGCCCAGGACCGGAACGACGTCATCAATTTCCTCGTGCGGGTCAATGAGGCGCTGCTGAAGCTGGACGGCGATCCCAACGACCCGATCCACGTCAAGGCGTTCGACAAGGCCGGTTGCCTCGGCCACCGCGTCGTGCGCACGGCCGAGGATGTCGACAGCATTCCCGACGACGAGTTCCCAGCGTTGATGGAAAGCCATCTCGACGGCTGGGAATTCGCCGTCGAGGCCTTCATCAAGGATCGCAAGATCCAGTTCCTGAACATTTCCGAGTACGTGCATCTCGGCTATTCGGTATTCGTGCCGGCGACACCGGAGCTCGAGAAATGGCGCGACCGGGTGACGGAGGAAATCGAGAAGCTGATCGAAGCCTTCAACATCGACTTCGGTTTCATTCATCCGGAGTATTTCGTGACCAGCGACGGCAAGATGTACTTCGGCGAGGTCGCCTACCGTCCGCCGGGGTTCAACGCCTTCGAACTGATCGAACGGGCCTATGGGTTCAACTGCTATCAGGGGCTGGTTCTGATGTTCGATCCCAAGACCACGCAGGAGGAGATCGACGATTTCTTCCCGGAAGAGGTCGTTGGCGCCACCGGCCATGCCGGGTGCTTCGGTGTCTATCCCCGTCGCCGCGTGGTGAGCGAACTTCAGATCCCGGAGGAAACGGAGAAAGACCCGTTCTTCGAGTTTCACGAGCTGATGCCGCCGCAAGAAAACAAGGTCACGAAGCGGACCGCGTTTGGCACGCACTGGGGACTCGTGTACTTCTTCGGTGACGATCCTTACCGGATGCGTGAACTGCTGCTGAAACAGGAAGACCTGGACTTCTATATCTGACGGTCCGGCAGGCCTTCATACGAAGGGGGCAACATGACAGATACGGTTGGCGCCGGCGCCGGCCCGGCACCGGGCGCAAACGATTCAGCGTTATCAGCAAAGCTGGATGACGCCATCACGCGTCTTGCCGAAGCACGTCCTTTCGGGAAGGCGCGACACCGAGCCGCCGTGTTGGAACTGGCACGGCGGATGATGCTGGATGAGCGCTGTCTGCCCGAAGTCGCAGCGCGCATCGAGAAAATGGAAGAGGCCGGTATCTTCACCGGCACCGACTGGGCGCAACCCGACGTGCTTCAGGCGGCGCTCGCGGGCCGCACGCTCAAGTACGCCGATACCCAGACCGCCATGCTGGAGGTGCTTAACCACCTGCGTATGCTGGCGATCGCGCAACGCCAGTACTTCCACCCCGGCATCGCGTCGGAGCATGCGCACAACTTTCTGTCGCAGGTTGTGGGGCTTAACCTCGATCTCGTGTTCGCCAATCCGGACGAGGCCGCCCGGGCGCGCCCAAGCGGCATGGATCAGGTATGCCGCAATCTCTACGGCCATGTCGTCCGCAACATCGGCCACGAGGAGATCCTCGATACCCTGATCGCCGAAATCTGGCGGCTCCTGTCGCAGCGGCCCGTGGTCGTCGACGACATCAAGGCGATGATCGCGCAGATATCGGTATGGCTTGTCGACAACGCCGCCGACCGAGGCAGTGGCTGGGGCGCCGACCGTCTCGTCAGCGCCGTGTTCGGTCCGACCAACCTGAGCCGGGAGGACCCGGGATTGCCGGCCTATGCGGAGCGGATCGGAATGCTCGACGCCGGGGGCCTGGCGCAGGAAGCGAGCGCCTTCGCCCGCGCCATGCACGATACCGGTCTCGTCTCCGCATACCATGCGGTCTTCGTTCGGCATGTCGCTGAAACGGCGCCGGAACTGATTCCGGATGCGCTCGGACTTTCCAGCACCGGGGCGGATGCGCTCCGCTGCTACGGCGATCTGGTGCGGGCCCTGATCGACCACGCCGTGCATCCGGAGACGGTGCAGGCGGTCTATGGACTTTCGCTGATGCTGGAGCGGGGCATCCTCTACATGCCGCCGGTGGCGCCGGCGCTGTGGCGGCAACTGGCACTGCCGCTTTCGCCGACGACCCGGGAGACGATCGCCGCCGGCTACGGCACCGCCCGGCCGCCCGAGGTATTCCTGACGGCGGGGGTGCTGAGCGTGCTCGGTCTGCCGTTCGGGATCGGCCAGGGTAACAATCCGACGTGTCAGGCGGCGCGTGCGCTTTCCATGTGGTCCTATACCGACCCGGACTACCTGCTGCAGATCATAAGTTGGGCGGCCCGCGACGACGAGGTCGTGATCACGTTCGAAGGCGAGCCGGTCTCCTCGCGTCCCGAGGCGCCCGGGCTGGAGAAAATCCTTTTTGACGTGGACGCGGTTTCCACGGTCGTCGTGCCGCACCTGGACCGCATTTACGCGCAGATGGGCGTGCTTTGCGCCGGGCGCGACGACGACATGCACAAATGGGTCAACCGCGAACTGCACGGCTGGTGGGTCGGCCGCGGCATGGAAATCGCCGTCGATGTCGCGACCGGCAAGCTCAAGAACTTCGACGGGTTCATTCGCGATTTCTATGCAGCCTATCATCCCGCCTATAACGGCGGTCAGCCGGTGATCCACCCGCAGCCGGCCGGTGTCGCCATGACAGACGGTGCGGCCCGGTATGTCGGTTGGCACGCCATCAGCATCTGCCGGGTCGCCCTCGACCAGGCCGGCGAGATGCGGGTCTATTTCTTCAATCCGAACAACGACAGCGGCCAGGACTGGGGCGCGGGCGTTGTCGTCGCCACGGAAGGCAACGGCGAGCGCTATGGCGAAAGCTCTCTGCCGATCGCCGATTTCGTCTCGCGTCTATACCTGTTCCACTTCGATCCGCTGGAGAAAGGCAAGCCCGGCGCGGTGCCCGCCGACGAGGTCGCGCGGGTCAGCGAGATGGCGCTCGAAAGCTGGGCAAAAGAACGGGCGGCCTAGGCGCCCGGATCTTCGTTCGGATCGACGATCTGCAGTTCGATCACCGCGCCGTCGATGATCAATTTTCCCTCGTTCTCGAAGTTAACGGTGATCTTGTCGCCGACGATGGTTTGAACGCGGCCGAGGCCGAATTCCGGCGCTTGCGGGTGGCGTACGAACGATCCCTGGGAAATCAGAAAATTGCCGGGATGCAGCGCCATCGCGTCAATTAAAGCGTTGCGCGAGGGTGTCGGGGGATTCCAGCCCCTGTACCGGGCCGATGGCGGCAACGCTTGGCGTGCCCCGGAAGATGCGTCTGGCGACCGCACGCACCGCATCGTCGTCGACGGCCTCGATCTTGCTGACGATTTCGTCCGGATCGAGGGGGCGGCCGAACAGCATCAGGTGCCGCGCCATCTGCTCCGTGCGCGCCGACGTGCTCTCGCGGGCCATCAGGATGCTCGCCTTGAGTTGGGCCCGCGCGCGCTCGGTTTCCTCGGGATCGAGCGTTTCGATCACCTTTTCCGCCTCACCGGCGAGAATCGGGATCAGTTCGCCCAGTTCGTCACTGCCCGTGCCGGCGTAGATGCCGAAGATGCCGCCGTCCTCGTAACATGACAGGAACGAATAGATCGAATAGGCGAGACCGCGTTCCTCGCGCACTTCCTGGAACAGCCGCGACGACATGCCGCCGCCGAACAGCACCGATAGCACCGATGCGGCGTAGAAATCGTCATCACCGTAGCCGACCCCGTCGAGACCCAGCACGATGTGCACCTGCTCGAGATCACGCTCCATACGGATGTCACCGCCCTTGTAATTGGCGACCTCCCGGCCATTGCCGTTCCGTGTCGGGAGCGTGTCGAAGGTATTCGCGATCACCTCGACCAGATGATCGTGATCGACGTTGCCGGCGGCGCAGAACAGACTGTGCGGCGCGGTGTAACTCTGCGCGCGGTATCCTTCGACGTCGTTGCGGTTGAGCGAACGGACGATTTCCTCCGTGCCCAGTACCGGGCGGCCGATGGGTTGCGCCGGATAGGCGGCTTCCTGGAACAGGTCGAAGACAATGTCGTCCGGCGTGTCATGTGCCTGATGAATTTCCTGGCAGATGACCGATTTCTCACGCTCCAGTTCGCTCGGATCCATGGTCGCGTGCATCACGATATCGGACACGAGATCGACGGCGAGGTCGATGTCGTCCTTCAGGACCTTGGCGTAATAGGCGGTGTTCTCGCGCGACGTATAGGCGTTCAGGTGCCCGCCCACGGCCTCGATCTCCTCGGCGATCTGACGCGCCGTGCGGCGTTCGGTGCCCTTGAAGACCATGTGCTCCAGCAGGTGCGAGATACCGTTGACCTCGGCTGCCTCGTCGCGTGCGCCGATGCCGACCCAGGTGCCGAGAGTCACGGTTTCGACGTGCTGCATGCTGTCGGTGGCGACGCGCATGCCGTTATCGAGCGTGGTGATACGGACACTCATGAGGCCGCCGCCTCGGCGCCGAGCGTTTCGTCGACGAGACGCTCGATGGCTTCCAGACTGTTGTCGACGGTCATCGCTCGTTCCTCGCGTTCATAGAGATCGTTCATGCGTTCCGGCAGGGCGGGGCGGACGCCGGTCGCGGCCTCGACCGCGTCGGGGAACTTGGCCGGGTGCGCCGTTGCCAGCACCACCATCGGTGTGCCGTCGTGCGCATGCCTTGCTCTCGCGGCGGCAAGGCCGACGGCCGTGTGCGGGTCGATGAGCATGCCGTTTTCCTCATGCAGCGCGCGGATCGTTTCCGTGGTTTCGTTATCGTCTAAGCGCGCGGCGTCGAACTTCTCGCGTACGGTATCCAGCATGCCCTCGTCGACGCGGAAACTGCCTTCCTTCCGAAACGTGTTAAGCGTGCTCTCGACCCGGGCGCCGTCGCGGCCCATCATGTCGAACAGCAGCCGTTCGAAATTGGACGATATCTGGATGTCCATGCTCGGGCTGAGCGTCGGCACCACCGCGTCGGTGCGCATCTCGCCGCTGTCGAAGAAGCGGGCCAAGATGTCGTTGGCGTTGGCGGCGACGATGAACTTTCTGACCGGAATGCCCATTTTCATCGCCGCGTAGCCCGCGAACACGTTGCCGAAGTTGCCGGTCGGCACGGTGAACGAGACCTCGCGCTCGGGGGCCCCCAGGTGCAGGGCCGCGTGCACGTAATAGACGATCTGCGCCATGACGCGGGCCCAGTTGATCGAGTTAACGGCTGACAGGTTGTAGCGGTCGCGGAACGCTTCGTCGTTGAACATCGCCTTCACCAGATCCTGGCAATCGTCGAAGGTCCCCCGGACGGCAAGATTGTGGACGTTATCGGCCAGCACCGTCGTCATTTGCCGGCGTTGCACTTCGGAGACGCGGCCCTCTGGATGCAGCATGAAAATATCGAGCGTATCCTTGTCGCGGCAGGCCTCGATGGCCGCCGAGCCGGTATCGCCGGACGTGGCGCCAACAATCGTGACGCGCGCACCCCGCGCCTGCAGCACGTGATCGAACAGGCCGCCCAGCATCTGCATGGCGACATCCTTGAAGGCCAGCGTCGGTCCGTGAAACAGCTCCATCAGGTGGATGTCGTCGCCGATGTTGACGAGCGGGGCCACTTCGCCGCCGTCGAAGCTGGCGTAGGCCCGGGCGATGATGGCTTTCAGCGCATCGTCGTCGATGGTGCCGCCGACGAACGGTTGCATGACCCGGAAGGCGAGATCGTTGTAGCCGAGGGATTTCATCGCCGTGAGATCGTCGGCGCTGAAGCGCGGCCATTCCGCGGGCACGTAGAGGCCGCCGTCGCGGGCGAGGCCGCTCAACAGCACGTCGTCGAACGCAAGTTCCGGCGCGCGTCCGCGGGTTGAAATATAGCGCAAAGGAATTCTCCCTATCGGGGCCATATTGTTGCCGCCCCGGCCATTTGGCTAAACCTATCCACCGAACCCCGCTGAAACAAGGACGACCGTATTAACCGATATTGTCTCGGTTCCCGGCCTCGGGCATGATTTCCCTCAACGAGCGAGGGAGGCGAATTCCGTGAGAGACGCAATCTTCAAACTTCTGGCCGCATTTATCCTCATGGGGGTGCCGGCGGCACAGGCCTCGGACAGGGTGGTCATCGGCACCGGCGGTGAAACCGGCGTCTACTACGCAACCGGGCAGGCATTGTGTAAGCTGCTGGCGGCCCGCAGCGTCGATTGTGTCGCGCCGCCGACCGGCGGTTCGGTGGCCAATCTTAAGGTGCTGAAAGTCGGGGAATTGACATTTTCCATGGCGCAGTCCGACTGGCAGTTCCATGCCTATCACGGCTCCAGCGAATGGAGTGGCGACAAGATGGCCGATTTGCGCGCCGTCTTTTCCGTGTACGCGGAGCCCGTGCAGGTCGTGGTCAACCGGGACGCCAAGATCCGGAACTGGTATGCGCTCAAGGGGCATAGCATCAACATCGGCAACCCGGGCGCCGGCCACCGGCAGACCATGGAAGAAATGCTCGATGCGCAGCGATGGAAACTCGATACGTTCAGCGCCGTGCACGAACTGCCGTCTTCGGAACAGGTGGACGCTTTCTGCGCTGGTACGTTCGAGGCGTTCGTCTATACGGTCGGTATCCCCAACGCGGCCATGAAGCGGGCCGTCGCCGAATGCAACGGCACCCTCATCGAACCGCACAGGACCATCATCCGCAAACTGGCGACGGCGGCCCGGCCCTACTATTCGAAGGTGACGATTCCCGCCAAGACATATTGGGATGGCCAGAAGAAGGTCGACACATTCGGCGTGATGGCGACGCTGGTGACCATGGCCAGTACCGATCCAAAACTTGTCGATGCCCTGGTCAAAGCCGTGTTCGAGGATTTCGAGGCCTTCAAGGCGCTGCATCCGGCGTACGGCGCCGGCACGCCGGAAAAAATGATTCGGGAAGGACTGAGCGCGCCGCTGCACCCTGCGGCCGAGGCCTATTACAAATCCAAAGGGTGGATCGAATAACCGCGCGTCAGTCCGGCAGATAACGCGCCTTAAGGTGCGTCTTGAACGGTCCGGCTTCGAGCGGCCGTCCGGTGGCCCGGGTCAGCAGTTCCGGCGCGGACAGCAGCCGGCCGTTGCCGTGAACGTTGTCGCGCAGCCAGTCCAGCAGGATCGAAAAATCGCCCTTTGAAACGGTCTCCGGGATTTCCGGATGTGCTTCGAGCGCGGCCTGATAGAGCTGCGCGGCCGTCATCGCCCCTAGCGTGTAGGTGGGGAAGTAACCGAGCGCGCCGGTGTACCAGTGGATATCCTGCAGGCAGCCTTGTGCATCGTCCGGTACCTCGATGCCGACCAGGTCGTTGAAGGCTGTGTTCCAGGCGTCCGGAATATCCCGCGCCGCGAGCTTGCCGGCGACGATATCCTTTTCCAGTCTGTAACGCAGAATGACGTGCAGCGGATAGGTTACTTCGTCCGCGTCGACGCGAATATAGCTGCGTTTGACCTTTTGGTAGAGCTTGAGGATATTCTCCGCCTCCCAGGCGGGGCCCGAGCCGTTGAAGGTCTCGCGGATGATCGGCAGCGCATATTCGATGAAACCGCGCGAACGGCACACCTGCATTTCCATCAGCAGCGACTGGCTCTCGTGAATCGACATACCGAGCGCCGCACCGACCGGTTGCAGCCGCCATTCCTGCGGCAGGCCCTGCTCGTAGAGCGCATGACCGGTTTCGTGGAGCACGCCCATCAGGGCGGAGGTGAAATCGTCCTCGTCGTACCGCGTCGTGATGCGGACGTCGTCGGGCACGCCGCCGCAGAACGGGTGATGGCTGACATCGAGCCGGCCGCGGTCGAAATCGAAACCCAGCACTTCCATGAAGCGGATGCCGAGATCGCGTTGCGTTTCTTCCGGGAACGGGCCGTCCGGCATGACCGCTGCGCCGCGCGCCGCCTGGTATTCGAGGACCTCGTTCAGGAAATCCGGGAGATAAATTGCGAGTTTGTCCAAGACCGGGTCAATGTCGGCGCTGCGGCCACCCGGTTCGTAAGAGTCCAGTAGCGCGTCATAGGGATCGAGGCCGAATTTCTCGCCTGTACGAACGGCCTTCTCGCGGACCTGTGCGATCAGTTCCTCCAGCGCCGGCGCGACGGTGGCGAAATTGCTTTCGGCGCGCGCCTTGCGCCATGCCTGTTCGCACTTGCTGAGCGTACGCGAATGCCTGGCGACGAAGTCCTCATCGAGAACGGCCGCTCGCTGATGCCGGCGTTCTATCTCGCGCAGATTTGCCACCTGCCAGTCGTCCAGGCGCTCGGTATTGCGTCCGGCGGCAGCGATAAGGTCTTCCGTTTCCGGGCTGACCAGCAGACCGTGAGAGACCGCCTTCAGTTCGGCGAGTTGTTCCGAGCGTGCGTCTGCGCCGCCGGACGGCATGTTCGCGGCATGGTCCCAGTGCAGGACCGCTTCCGCTTCGCCGAGCAGGGCGATGCGGCGAAAACGGTTTTCCAGCTTTTCGTAGGCGTCGGAAAGCGGGGCGTCGGGCATCTGTCAGAGGACCGGGATGAACAGCAACCGGTCGGCGAGCATCGCGAGGAAGATCAGGAAAAGATAAAGAATCGAAAACAGGAACAGCGGCTTTGCCGGTTCCGTGTCTTCGGCTTTCCAGAGTCGCCAGGTGCGAACCCAGAACATACCGCCGAGAACGACCGCGGTGGCGAGGTACAGCCAGCCGGAAACGCCCAGCAAGCTCGGCGCCATGGTCGCTGCGACCATCAGCACGGTATAGATCAGCATCTGCCGCTTGGTCTCGCGCTCGCCGGCGACGACCGGCATCATCGGCACGCCCGCGGCGGCGTAATCGCCGCGGCGGAACAGCGCCAGCGCCCACGAATGCGGTGGCGTCCACAGGAAGATGATCATGAACAGCGCGATCGCGCCCGCGTCGACGCTGCCGGTGACGGCAGCCCAGCCGACAAGCGGCGGGAACGCGCCCGCGGCGCCGCCGATGACGATGTTCTGCGGCGTGCGGCGTTTGAGCCATGCGGTATAGATGAAGACGTAATAGAAAATCGTCAGCGCCAGCAGCCCGCCCGCGACGGCGCCGACATGCACCGTCATCATGACAATCGAGCCGATGGCGAGCACGGTGCCGTAGATCAGCGCCAGTTTCGGGTCCATGCGGCCGGCCGGGATCGGGCGGTCCATCGTGCGGCGCATGATGCGGTCGATATCGCGGTCGTACCACATATTGATGGCGCCTGACGCGCCTGCGCCGATGGCGATGCAGAGCACGGCGATCAGGCCGGTCTGCGCATCGGCACCGCCCGGCGCCATCAGGATGCCGACAAGAGCCGTAAAGACCACGAGCGACATGATCTTCGGCTTCAGGAGCACGGCGAAGTCATTGACGCGGAACCGGGGCTCCGCCGGTTCCGTTGCTGCCGTCTCCAGATTGTTCAGCGTGACGTCGCTGCGGCCGCTATCGCTCATGGCAAATCAGTTCTCGTGGCTGCCCCGTCGGGCCTGTCTGTAGGTGAGGCGTTATAGAAGATTGTCCCGCCCGTTTCCAGACATTCCCGAATATACTATCCGCCCCGTGCCAGTGCACGCTTTCCGGCGATCCAGATAAACATGACGCCGCCGATCACCGCAATGACGCCGCCGATGCCTATACCGACGTGGCCGATCCAGTTGCCGATGACGTCCATGCCTGGGGCGGTGTCGGAGACCTTGCGCGGGGCGCCGTAGCCGCCGGCGATAAACAGGCCCAGGCTGTGCAGAAGCTGGCCCAGACCATAGAGCCAGAACGATGCGCGGATCGCCTTCCAGCGTGCCAGACCGCGTTCCAGCAGCGGCAACACGAACAGAATGACCAGACCCATGGCGGCCACGTTCACGCCGCCGATGACGCCGTGGTAGTGCGCCGGTGTCCGCGTGTCGGCGCCGTCGACGAAAATGCCCAGCACGCCGCCGGCGAAGAAGACCGCCAACGACAGCAGCATGGCGAGGCGCGCTGTCCGGGCGGCATCGCCATCCGGATTCGATGCGCGCAGGGCCGCCGCACCGATGATCAGGCCGAGAAAGATCGGCACCGGTGCCAGCGCATACTGGTAATGGGTAAACAGAATGCGTTCCTCGGCGGAGAAGGGGGCTTCCACGAACATGAGCCCGAAACCGCCGAGCGCCAGCAGCGCGTTGACCCCGAGCGCCAGCATGACGATCCTGGGTGCTACCGGCGGGTGTCCGAGCGCACGGCCGCCGAGCAACACCCAGCCCGCGATCATCACGCTTGTATTCAGGAACTGCAGGATGTGGCCGCCGGCCCAGAACAGGTCTTCGTTCTCGGCCGCCGTTGCCGGCATCACGCCGAGCCGGTTCCAGGCGATGGCGAAAGCGGCGACGGCGGTAAGGGCGATCACGCCCGATGCCATTCCCGCAGCGCCTATCGGCTCCAACGGGCCGTGCCGGGCGACGCCGTTCGCGAGCGAACGTGCCGCCGCCAGGACGACCGCGAACGCCACCATCAGAAGGCCGACGTAATAAATCGGATCGATGATCGCCGGAATATAGTTGTTGAGCGACGGCTCGCCCCGGTCCATCAGGGCCGGCAGGGCCAGCATGACGAAGGCGATCACCATCGCCGCCAGCGAGGACGCGCCCAGCCCCGCGAGCTTCGGCGCGCCGTCGGCCATCCGGTAGGCGCCGATCATCATCAGGATAATGCCGATGGCCAGGTACCAGACCACGAACGAGAAAACGACGTGGATGATCAGGCTTTTCTCGTAGAAAGCGACCGGCCAGGGGAAAAGGGTATCGGCGCCGGGAATCCGTGAGATCGCCAACAAGAGGGCATAGACGCCGGCGACGGCGAGCGCGCCCAGCGCAATGATCGTCCAGCGCCGCAGTTCGCGCTGCGCGGCCGTGGCGGCCAGGGCGGGACGAAACCCTTCGATCGGGTTCCAGCGCTGTTCCTGGGCGGGGCGGAGCATCGCTCAGCCTCCCTGGTACGGGTACATGTGCACGGCCATCACGTAGACGACGACGCCGGAGATGCCGACGTACATCCAGAGCGGCCAGGTGATTCGCGCGATTTTCTTGTGCCGGTCGAAGCGTTCGCGAAGCGCGCGCATGACCGTGATGGGTACCAGCGGCACGATCGCGATCGCGCCCAGCACGTGCACGAACAGAATGGTGAAATAGACGTAACGGACCGCACCCTCGCCGCCGAATTGGGCGAACCCGGCATTGAGCTTGTAGATCACGTAGGACACCAGGAACAGGGCCGAGGCGATGAGCGCCGACACCATCATCGCCCGGTGCTTGCGCCAGTCGCCCGACTTTATGAAGTAGTAGCCGAGCCCGAGGAAAATCACGGAAACGCCGTTGAACAGGGCATTCGTGTGAACGAGCTGGTTGAAATCCATGTCGCGGGAACTCTCGGCTGTCAGTAGCTCAGCGGATTTTCCGAAAGACGGAGAAAGATGCTCGCGTACATGGCGAGTGCGAAGGCCGCCAGCACGATGGCCAGCACGAGGTTGCGCCGCTTGTTGCCGTGTGAATGTTGCGTGTCGTTTTCCGGCTTGTCTGGATCGCTCATTTTGCCGCTCTCATTCGTCTTTGCGGAGAAAGAATGACAGGAAAACCGGCTGTTTCACCCGCCGTTGCCGAGGATTTAGGCGCTTGGCGCCGCAAATGCACGGACTTTGTTGAATACGTGCGTCGCCGGGCGTCGGATTTTTCACTTTTCACCCCTTGTCATTGCACCCTATCACCCCCAAAATCAACGTGAGAAAGTTGTAGAAATATCGGCGGGAATTGCGATTGCCGACTTGCCCCGCCGCAGTCTCGGCTTTAAAAACACGCTCAGAAGCGCTGTCTCCGAAACGGCGCGTCTGCAAAGATAATTCAAGGCGGCTCTATGGTGGGCGGCCGGCAATCAGGTGAGACGAATGCGAAACAAGCTGAAGACTTTCGTGCCCGCGCTGATCGGCGCATTGATGACCGCTGGTTCGGCGCTGGCCGGCCCGGCGGGTGACGTGCGCTCCGCGCCCTGGCAACTATGGCTGCAGGAACCGGGTTCGCCGACGGCAGACCGAATCGTCGAGTTCAACTTCCAACTGCTGGTCATTGAAACATTGATCGTGATCCTGGTTCTCGGCCTGATGGCCTATATCGCGATCCGCTTCAACGCCAAGCGCAACCCGGTGCCGTCGAAGACGACCCACCACACCGGGCTCGAAGTGGCCTGGACGGTGATTCCGATCTTCATCCTGGTCGGAATCGCGGTGCCGTCGCTTAAGCACCTGTATTTTGCGGACCGTATTCCCGAAGCCGACATGACGCTGAAGATCACCGGCAATCAGTGGTACTGGAATTACACCTACCCGGATCACGGCGACTTCGCATTCGACAGCATCATCATTCCGGAAGAGGATCTGAAAGAGGGCCAGCCGCGGCTGCTGAGCGTCGACAACAAGGTCGTGCTGCCGGTCGAAACCAACATCCGTCTTCTGATGACGTCCAACGACGTCATTCACAACTGGGCGCTGCCGTCGCTGTCGATCAAGCTCGACACCGTGCCCGGCCGGATCAACGAAACCTGGACGCGCATTCACGAAAAATACGAGGGCAAGACCATCTACGGCATGTGCTCGGAACTTTGCGGCGTCAATCACGGTTTCATGCCGATCGCCATCCAGGCGGTCTCGAAGGAAGACTTCGAAAAATGGGTCCAGGAGGCCCAGTCGAAATATGCATCGGATGACACCAAAACGGACGACAAGGTACGCCTGGCTGAAGCCGGCGCCACCCGTTGATCATCCGGAAAGATATTTGAGGAGAGGGACGTAACATGGCGAACGCAGCTGACGCCCATCACGACGACCACGGTCACGACGATCACTATCCCGGCTTTTTCTCGCGCTGGTTCTGTTCGACCAACCACAAGGACATCGGCACGGTCTACCTGTACCTGTCGATGTTCGCGGCAATCGTCGGCGGTGGCATGTCGTGGTTCATCCGCCTGGAACTCGCCGAACCGGGTCTGCAGTACCTGACGGGCGGTGCACCGGACATGCAGTTCTACAACGTGCTGCTGACGGCGCACGGGTTCCTGATGGTGTTCTTCGTCGTCATGCCGGCAATGATCGGCGGCTTCGGCAACTGGTTCGTGCCGCTGATGATCGGCGCGCCGGACATGGCCTTCCCGCGGATGAACAACATCAGCCTGTGGCTGACCTTCGCCGGCCTCGGCATGCTGCTGATCTCGGCCTTCGTCGGCTCAGGCGTCGGCACCGGCTGGACGGCGTATCCGCCGCTTTCAAGCGGTATCTATCACCCGAGCGCGGCGGTCGACTTCGGTATCCTGTCGCTGCACCTTGCGGGTGCGGCGTCGATCCTGGGGGCGATCAACTTCATCGTCACCATCTTCAACATGCGCGCGCCCGGCATGACCATGCACAAGATGCCGCTGTTCGTGTGGTCGATCCTGGTGACCGCGTTCCTGCTTCTGCTGGCGCTGCCGGTGCTGGCCGGTGCGCTGACGATGCTGCTTACCGACCGTAACTTCGGCACCACGTTCTTCGATCCCGCCGGCGGCGGCGATCCGGTTCTGTGGCAGCACCTGTTCTGGTTCTTCGGCCACCCGGAAGTCTACATCATCATCCTGCCGGCGTTCGGCATCATCTCGCAGATCGTGTCCACATTCTCCAAGAAGCCGGTGTTCGGCTATCTCGGCATGGCGTACGCGATGGCGGCGATCGGTGTTGTCGGCTTCGTGGTGTGGGCGCACCACATGTACACGGTCGGTCTCGATGTCGACACCCGCGCCTACTTCACGGCGGCAACCATGGTCATCGCCGTGCCGACGGGGGTTAAGATCTTCTCGTGGCTGGCGACCATGTGGGGCGGCTCGATCGAGTTCAAGACGCCGATGCTCTATGCCTTCGGCTTCATCTTCCTGTTCGTCATGGGCGGCGTGACCGGCGTGACGCTGGCCAACTCGTCGGCGGATCTGGTGTTCCACGATACGTACTTCGTGGTCGCGCACTTCCACTACGTGATGGCGATCGCCGCGATCTTCGCGATGTTCGGCGCGTGGTTCTATTGGATCGGCAAGATGTCGGGCAAGGACTACAACGAGTTCTGGGGCAAGGTTCAGTTCTGGGTGTTCTTCGTCGGCGTCAACCTGCTGTTCTTCCCGCAGCATTTCTCGGGTCTTGCCGGGATGCCGCGCCGTATTCCGGATTATCCGGACGCATATGCGGGCTGGAACTACCTGAGTTCCGTCGGCGCGCTGATCACGGCCATCGGCACCCTGCTGTTCTTCGTGATCCTGTTCCACACTTACATGGCCGGCCGGAAAGCCGCGCAGAACCCGTGGGGCGAAGGCGCGACGACGCTGGAATGGCACGTGCCGAGTCCGGCGCCGTTCCACACCTTCGAAGACCAGCCGGACATGTCCGGCAAGGCGCCGGCCGAGTAAGCCGGGGCACCGGGGCGCGATACGATGGCGAACGTCAGAGACAAAAACCTGCGGACGGCGTTGGTGCTTTTCACCGTCGCCGCCGGTATGGTCGGTCTGGCGTTCGCGTCGGTGCCGCTCTACCGGATCTTCTGTCAGGTGACGGGCCTTGGCGGCACGCCCGGTGTTGCGGCCGAGGCGCCGGAAACGGCGACGGATACCGAATTTGTCGTCCGTTTCGACGCCAATACAAACCCGAACCTGCCGTGGCGTTTCCAGCCGGTCCAGCGCGAAGTGAACCTCAAGCTCGGCGAAGAGAAACTGGCGTTTTACGAGGCCACAAACCTGAGCGACAAACCGATTACCGGGACCGCCACGTTCAACGTGACGCCGCTCAAGGCCGGGCAGTTTTTCGTCAAGATCGACTGCTTCTGCTTTACCGAGCAGACGCTGATGCCGGGCGAGACAGTCGACATGCCGGTGACGTTCTACGTCGATCCGGAAATCTACGAGGAAGCGAATACCCGTGACGTTACGACGATCACGCTTTCCTATACCTTCTATCCGAAAGAGGATGGAGGCAAGGTATCGGCGGTGGATCGACCGGCGAAAGCGGGGGAGAAGGGCTGATAAGGACGGTCCGGGGGCCGTCCCTGTCATGAGTAATTAAAACCCGAGGGGAAAATACCGATGAGTGGTGCGAAAAGTCATCCCTATCACATTGTCAATCCGAGCCCGTGGCCGTTCGTCGCCAGCGTGCTGGCGTTCGCCATGGCGATCTTCGCGATCATGTACATGCACGGCTCGTCTTTCGCGCCGATGGCGATCTGCTTCGTTCTGCTGGTCCTTACGGCCGGCATCTGGTGGCGCGACGTCATCGTCGAGGGCCGCAACGGACACGACCACACCGAGGAAGTCCGTCACGGCCTGCGGATGGGGATGCTGCTGTTCATCGTTTCCGAGGTGATGTTCTTCTTCGCCTTCTTCTGGGCCTATTTCAACGCGTCGATCCCGGCGATCAGTTTCGCCGCGTCGCCGGTATGGCCGCCGGAAGGAGTCGTGCCGTTCGATACCTGGACGCTGCCGTTCCTGAACACGCTGATCCTGCTGACGTCGGGCGTGACCGTGACCTACGCGCACCACGCGATCCGTCTCGGCGACCAGAAACGCTGTGCCACCGGCATCCTGTTGACGGTGATCCTCGGCGTGCTGTTCACCGCGTGTCAGGCCTACGAATACGGCCATGCCGCGTTCGGCTTCAAGGACGGCATCTATTCCTCGACGTTCTATCTGGCGACCGGCTTTCACGGCTTCCACGTGATCGTCGGCACGATTTTCCTCGCGGTGTGCTATTTCCGCGCGCTGAAGGGTCACTTCACGCCGGAAGGCCACATCGGTTTCGAGGCGGCCGCCTGGTACTGGCACTTCGTCGACGTCGTGTGGCTGTTCCTGTTCACCGCCGTCTACTGGTGGGGCTCGGCCGGTTACGTGCCGCCCGCCGGCTGAGGCACACATTCATCGACACGGAAAAGGCCGGGTTTTGTCCGGCCTTTTTCTATGCGCTAGGGGATCAGCCCCAGCCACCACCACCAGAGGTAATTCAGCGGCACCAGCGCCGCCAGCGAAATCGCGGCGAGGGCCAACGTCATCTTCGCGCCGTCGCGGAGGCTGACGCCGCCCAGGTGCATGGCGACGATCAGCGGCGGCACCTGGTAGGGCAGAATGACGGTCGAATACGAGATCACCAGGCTCATCAGTACCGTCGCCACGGGAAAGCCTGTCAGGGCCGATATCTCGCCGGCCAGCGGTCCCATGACAGCCGGTGCGCTGGGTGCCGTGACCCCCATGTTGACGACAGCGCCGAGCCCGATCATCGAGAAAAACGAGGTGAGCGGCGCGTCCGCACTGAGTGGCACATGCGCCAGAAGCCAGCCGCCGAGCCATTCGCCGGCGCCGGTCTCGACCAGCACGGCGCCCATGCTGAGCACGCCCGCGACATAGATGGCGGACGGGAAATTGACCCGTGTCTTGAGGTCGTCGCCGTCGACGATGCCGATACCGGGCAACAGGCAGGCGACGGCCGCGCCCATGGCGACCCATGCCGGCGAGATGTGGTGAATGAAATCCGTCACCCAGAAACCGAGCGTGACCGCCAGAATGACAGCGAGCCTTCTTCCTTCTGGAGTAAGCGGTTTGGTTTCCGGTTGCACAACATCGGCGGTGCTACGGTTTCCGGCAGGGAACAGGGTTAGCACCAGGCCGATGATCAGCAGCATCTTCAAAATGCCGTTCACCGGCATGTGGGTCAGCATGTATTCGCCGTAGTTGAACGTCAGCCCGAACAGATTCTCGGCGACACCGATCAACACCATGTTCGGCACGTTGGACGGCAGGATCGCGCTCGATGGCATCCAGCTTGCGCAGGCGAGCGTCAGCACCAGACCGGTCCGTTCCTTCGAGCCCTTCTCGTAACCGAGATTGTCGGCGAGCGCGAGGATGATCGGGATCAGCAGGATGATGCGACCCATGGTCGACGGCATCAGGAATGCGAGCGCGCCACTGACGAGAGCGACGCCGCAGACGACGCGCAGATAGCTGCCGGCGAATCTGGCGGTGATCGTCGTCGCCAGCCTCGCGCCCAGGCCCGATTTCTGCACCGCGACGCCGATGATCAGGCCGCCGAACACCATCCAGAATGCGGTCGAGTGAAACCCGGAAAAGACCACCTCCGCGTCGCCGACGCCGATCACCATGGCGATGGTGAAGAAAATCAGCGCCGTCAGGTACTCCGGGATCGCCACGGTCGCGTAAAACCCGACGGCAAGCAGGCAGATCGCCGCGCCGGTCGTCGCCAGTTGGTTCACGCCCTCGGGCGGCGGGGTCATGAACAGCACGACTGCTGCTGCAGTGGTCAGAAGCGCGATCAGCCGGGACGGGTGGCGGGCAAAGCCCTTCACAAAATCGGACATGCGCTCCGTTATAGCCTCCGGATGGCACGCGACAATACTTAAATCGTCACGGATCATCGTCTATGATGGATCAAACCAAGGGGAGGATGCCATGGCCGAAGACGGCAAGGACACGGGCGCGCTGTTCGACGCGGAAAAGAACGCTGAAATATACGCCGATTTCGCCGAACGCTCGCAGAAGATCGTGAACGCCTTCCTGGAACGCCAGAAATCGGGCGAAAGCTATGCCGTCGCCGACCCGGTCGAGATCGGCAAGATGTTCATGGACGCGTCGCTCAAGATGATGTCCAACCCGCAGAAATTCGCCGAACAGCAGGCCAAGCTGATGCAGGGTTATGCCGATCTCTGGCAGGCGACGGCCAAGCGCATGTCCGGCGAGGAAGACGTTAAGCCGGTCATCGAACCCGCTAAGGACGACCGGCGCTTCAAGGACGATGCCTGGAGCGAGGAGGCGGTCTTCGATTACATCAAGCAGTCGTATCTTTTGACGTCGGACTGGCTGCAGGCGCAGGTCAACGACGTCGACGACATGGACGAAAAAACTCGCGAAAAGCTCATGTTCTACACACGCCAGTTCGTGGATGCGCTGTCGCCGAGCAATTTCGTGGCGACCAACCCGAAGGTGCTGAGGGCTGCCGCCGAGACCAAGGGCGAGAACCTGATCAAGGGCCTGGACCAGTTGTTGAAAGACCTCGAGCGTGGACAGGGCGAGCTTCGTATCTCCATGACCGATACCGAAGCCTTCGAACTCGGCAAGAACGTCGCCGTTACGCCCGGCAAGGTCGTCTACCAGAACGATTTGATTCAGTTGCTCCAATACGAGCCGAAGACGGAGACGGTCGCCAAACGGCCGCTGCTGATCGTGCCGCCATGGATCAACAAGTTCTACATCCTCGATCTGCAACCGAAGAATTCGTTCATCAAATGGGCAACGGATCAGGGGCACACAGTGTTCGTGATCTCGTGGATCAATCCGGACGAACGATACGCCGGCAAACAGTTCGAGGACTACATGCTGGAAGGCCCGCTGGCGGCCATGGACGCGATCACGGAGGCGACCGGCGAAAAAGACGTAAACGTCATCGGCTACTGTATCGGTGGCACGCTGACCGCAGCAACGCTCGCCTACATGACCGCCAAGGGCGATGACCGGATCAAGTCGGCGACATTCTTCACCACCATGGTGGATTTCACGGACCCGGGCGAACTGGGCGTGTTTATCGACGAGAGCCAGCTACAGCGGCTTGACGAGCACATGGAAAAGAAGGGTTACCTGGACGGCCAGTACATGAGCCAGGTCTTCAACATGATGCGCGACAATGACCTGATCTGGTCGTTCGTGGTGAACAACTACCTGCTCGGCCGCGAGCCGATGGCGTTCGACCTGCTGTACTGGAACTCCGACAACACGCGCATGCCGAAGATGATGCACTCGCTCTATCTCCGGAAAATGTATCTGGAGAACAAGCTGGTCGAGCCGGGCGGCATCACGCTGGACGGGGTACCGATCGATCTTTCCACGATCAAGACTCCGGTCTACTGGCTGTCGACCAAGGACGACCACATCGCGCCCTGGAAGTCGACCTACGCGGCGACGCAACTCTACAAGGGGCCGAAACGTTTCGTGCTGTCGGCGAGCGGCCACATCGCCGGCGTCATCAACCCGCCGGCGGCCAACAAGTACTGTTTCTGGACCAGCGCGAGGACACCGGCCGATCCGGACGCTTTCTTCGAAAGCGCCAAACAGCATGATGGTTCATGGTGGCCCGACTGGCAGAAATGGATCAAGAAATATGCGGGCGGCGAGATTCCTGCCCGCACGCCCGGCGACGGCAAGCTCGAGGTGATCGAGGACGCGCCGGGGTCCTATGTGAAGGTACGTATCTGATTTGCCCGCCGGGGGCTTTACGGGCATAGTTTCGGCCATGGCGGAGGCACAGGTGAGTACGGCAGAACTGGCAGGCGGTGCGCGGCTGGGCGTGGCGCCGGAAAACGTGCACAGTCACCTCGAACTGCTCGCCGAAATGGGCCGGGATTTCGCTTCCAGCCTCGATCTTGAAGAAACCCTGACACGCGCCGTTGCACGCATCACGGGCTACGTCGATGCCGAAGCCGGCGCGCTCTTCATGCTGTCTCCGGATGGTGGAAAATTGTGCTGCGACGCTTGCGTCGGCCCGGTCGAGATCACCGGGCTCGAGATCGCCGCCGATCAGGGGATCGTCGGGTTCTGCGTACAGAAGGATGCCGGGCGAATCGTCCGCGACGTCAGCAAGGATCCGGATTTCAACGCCGCCGTCGACGACGAAACCGGCTTCAAGACTCTTTCGATCCTGTGCGCGCCGATGAGCGTCAAGGGCGAACGCATCGGCGCCATCGAACTGATTAACAAGCGCGGCGGCGACGGTCTGTTCGACGATGACGATCTGTACCTTTTGCAGGCGCTGGCGGTGTCCGCCGGGCTGGCCGTGCTCAACGCCCGCATGGCCGCGGAACTGGTCGAGCAGGAGCGGGTCAAGCGCGAGCTCGAACTCGCCGCCGAGATTCAGCGCTCGCTGCTGCCCGAGGAGAAGGAAAGCGACTTCCCCGTGAAGGGTGTCAACCTGCCGGCGCGGGTGGTTTCCGGCGACTTTTACGATTTCTATCCGCTCGACGACGGACGCGTGGCGTTCACCCTCGGCGACGTATCCGGCAAGGGCATGAACGCGGCGCTGATGATGGCCAAGACGGCAAGCCTGCTGCGCTGTCTCGGCAAGGCGATCAAGGAACCGGGAAGACTGCTGACCTTGGTCAACGAGGAGGTCGCCGAGACCGCGACGCGCGGCATGTTTGTGACCCTGGTACACGGGGTGTATGACCCGGATAGCGGTTACGTGCGTCTCGCCAACGCCGGGCACGAGCCGCCGCTCGTGGTGTCGCGCGACGGCGAATTCCGCGCCATCGAGGCCGAGGCGCCGCCGCTCGGCATATCGCCGGCGCTTCTGAACGAGGACGGGTTCCCCGAAACCGAATTCGATCTCGACGGCGGCCGGTTGTTCGTCTTTACCGACGGTGTCACCGAAGGCTATATCGACGAAGGGGTCGAACTCGGAATCGAGGGCCTGAAGGACATGATAAAGGCCGGCACCGGCAACGTGCAGGACGTTTTGAATGACGTGCGGGACAGGATCGGCGGTAATGGCCGGGCATTGCGGGACGATGTGACACTGATTGCCATCGACGATGGTGCGCAAACCCATACCGCGGTTATCGCGACGGGTATCGCCGAGCCGGGCGCGACGGATATGCCGGGCGAAAAGATTTTCCAACTGCGTGTGACGGCCAAGGCGAACCGCCTGCGGCTGATCCGCAATGCGGTTCGTGAAACTGCGGAATTCTGCGGATTTTCCGAAGCCGACACGGGTGATATCGTGCTGGCGGTCGACGAAGCGTGCCAGAACGTGATCCGCCATGCGTACGGACATGAGGGCGAGGGCGACATCGCGATCGAGTTCCGGCACCGGCCGGACGCCATGATTCTGCTGATCCGCGATTTCGCCGACCCGGTGGATATTTCGAAGATCAAGCCGCGCGATCTGGACGATTTGCGGCCGGGGGGGCTTGGCACGCACCTGATCGGCGAAGTCATGGATGAAGTAGATTTCTTGCCGCCGCCGATAGATGGCGGCAATCTATTGAGGTTAGTAAAGAAAATCGGGGATTAGAGAGAATATGGAGCACCAGTTATCGGAATCCGGCGGTGCGATCGTCATCGCTTTCTCCGGCGATATCGACCTGCAGACGTCGCCGGACGCTCGCAAGGCGCTGTTGGGGCTTGTCGGAAAAGGACAGCCGATCCTCGTCGACTTGTCGGGTGTCGGCTATATCGACTCGTCGGGCGTTGCGTCGCTCGTGGAGTGTCTGCAAAGCGTCAAGAAATCGGGACAGAAGCTGGCCCTGGTATCGGTCAGCGACGGCGCTCTTCGGGTACTGCAACTGGCGCGGCTCGACAAGGTTTTCACGATCTGCAGCACGATCGACGAGGGTATTCAGACGGTCGGCTGAGCAGAGAAGTTAACGCCGGTTTGGACGGGGGAGAGACTTGGCGGATCACAAGATTTCCGCGGTCGAACGCGTAGAGGGGGTCGGCAGGTCTGCTGTCGGTTTCGTCGAGGCCGTGGGCAACGGCGGCATTCTGGTCGCCGAGAGCTTCTATTGGCTGTTTTTCGGGGTGCGCGAACGCCAGCCCGTACGCTTGAGCGCCGTCATCCAGCAGATGATGGAGATCGGCATCAACGCGATCCCGATCATCCTGATGCTGACAGGCACCATCGGCGTGATGCTGGCGATCCAGGGCATTCATACACTGCGCATCTTCGGCGCCGAAAGCCGTGTGACCATCGGTATCGCGTTCTCCGTGGTCCGCGAGTTCGCGCCGCTGATCACCGGCATTCTGGTGGCCGGCCGCTCCGGCTCGGCGCTTGCCGCGCGCATCGGGACCATGAAGATCAATCAGGAGATCGACGCGCTCAAGGTGATGGGCATCAACCCGACCCGGTTCCTCGTGGTGCCGGCGCTGCTGGGTATGCTGGTCATGGTGCCGGCGCTGACCCTGCTGGGTATTTTCATGGGGTTGTTCGCGGCCGGGCTCTACGTCAACGCCGATCTGGGTATTTCGCTCGCCGCCTACGCCCATGACACGATCGACATCCTGTCGCTCGACGATCTCGGCCACGGGCTCGGCAAGAGCTGTATCTTCGCCGTGCTGATCGCGGTCATCGGCGTCGTCAACGGCGCCGGCGTGCAGGGCGGTGCGGAAGGCGTCGGCAAGGCGACCACGCGGTCCGTGGTGCAGGCGATCTCGGCGATCATCGTCACCGACATGCTGTTTGCATTCGTCGCGACGCGGTAGGGGCCAGATGCGCAATCCGGAAACCATCCTCGAAGAACGCAAATCCCGGCACCGCCCGTCGACGGGCCCGCGCGCCGTCATAGAGGTCGAGGATCTGGTGACGCACTACGGCGAGCGCATGATCCTGAAGGGCGTCAGCATGAACGTGCTGGAAAACGAGATCATGGTGATTATGGGCGGCTCCGGATCGGGTAAGTCGACGCTGCTCCGATACCTGATGGCGCTCGAGGAAAAGACCTCCGGCATCATGCGCATCCTCGACAAGGATATCGACCAGATCACCCGCCAGGAGTTCCTGGAGGTGCGCAAACAACTCGGCGTCGCGTTCCAGTCCGGCGCGTTGTTCAGCTCGATGACGGTTGGTGAGAACATCATGCTGCCGCTTTACGAGCACACCGACCTGGACGCGCTGACCATGGAGATCATGGCGCGCATGAAGCTGGAAGTAGTCGAGCTTTCCGGGTTCGAGAACCTGATGCCGTCCGAATTGTCCGGCGGCATGATCAAGCGCGCCGCGTTCGCGCGCGCCATCGTCATGGACCCGAAGGTACTGTTCTGCGACGAGCCGTCGGCGGGTCTCGACCCGGTGGTGGCATCCGCGCTCGATGACCTGATCCTGGACATGCGCGACGCCATGGGCATGAGCATCGTCGTGGTGACGCACGAACTGGACAGCGCCTTCAAGATCGCCGACCGCATCACGATCCTGGACCGGGGTGAAATCCTGATGATCGGCACGGTCGAGGAGGTCCTGAAATCCCCGTCGTCACGGGTGCAGGCGCTCCTGAACCGCATTCCGGAAGAAGACACGATGGACCCGGATGAATACCTGAACCGCCTGGTTGGCGAAGACAGCCCGGGCACGGCACATTTGTGAGGACGAATACGTGAGAACGAGCAAGATCAATTACTTTATCGTCGGGCTGTTCGTGATCGCCATGATCGTGGGACTGGTCATTTCGGTCGCGCTGCTCACGGGCCGGACCGGCGCGACCGACGGGTATCATGCCTATTATTCGAATGTGACCGGGGTGAAGTTCGGCACCCAGGTGGTCTATGAAGGTTATCCGATCGGTCAGGTCATCGATGTCGTTCCCGAAGAACAGAACGGCCGCATGCGGTTTCGCGTCAACTTCGACGTGGTTCAGGGTTGGCGTATTCCGGATGACAGTGTTGTCGAGATCGCGGCGCCCGGCCTGCTGGCGGCGGTGACGCTCTCCGTCGAAGCGGGGGAGAGCTCGACCGCATTGGATCCGGGTTCGGAAATCAATGCGCGGGAGCGTTCGGACATGTTCGCCGCCGTCGCCGATGTGGCAGGCGATTTCGGCGACCTTTCCAACAACTACCTCAAGCCGCTGCTCCGGAACGTCGATACCACCGTGACTCAAATAAGCGAGTTCCTGCAGGTCGGCGGCGAAGGCCGGATGATCGCCGCCGATGCGCGCGACACCATGGCGATGGCGCGTTCGATCATGGTCGATCTTAAGGATCGCATCCCGACCATCGCTGAACGCCTGGAAACCATCCTTACCGATGTCAGCGTTACCAGCCGCCGCCTGAACGAGATCCTGACGCCCGAGAACCAGCAGAAAATCCTTGGCATGATCGATAACCTCAACGCCGCGACGCAGAAATTCGATACCGTGCTGATCACGATGAACTCCATTCTCAAGGACGTCGACGACCTCGTCCTGGATGCGGAAGGCGACCTCGCCATCACGATGAAGGAAAGCCGTTACATCACCGAGTCGATCGCGCGAAACATCGACGCAATCAATCAGAACATGGACGGCGCGGCGCGCAATCTCTATGAATTCAGCCGCCAGATCAGACAGAATCCGGGGCTTTTGCTGGGCGGCACGTCGCCTGAAGACAAAGGAACGGTGAAATGACCGCAACAACAACGAAACCGATCCTGAAAACGTTCCCGATTGCCGGGCTGATGCTGATGCTCGGTGTTCTGATTGCCGGGTGCGCGTCGCAACCGCCGGTGCCGAGCGACAAGTACTACCGTTTGCAGGCGGTGTTCGCCGCGGAACCGTCCGCGTCGGTCAAGTTTCCGGGGAATTTCGAGGTCGAGCGCTTTTCCGCCGACGGGCTGACCGCGGGGCGGCCGATCGTCTATGTCGAGACCAACGACCCCAACCAGCTTCAGGAATACCACTATCATTTCTGGACCCAGCCGCCGACGATCATGCTGCGGGATGAACTGGTGACATACCTGCGCCAAGCGAAGCTTGCCGGCAGTGTCGTCATTCCCGAAATGCGGCTTGACCCGCAATACGTCATGACGGGCCGCATCCGTAAGCTGGAACAGGTTCTCGGCACGCCCAACCGCAGCCGCCTCGAACTGGAGATCGCCCTGCGTCGGCCGAACGACGGCCAACTCCTGTTCCTCAAATCCTACGAACATGAGACGACGCAGGTGTCGCCCGGCGTTGCCGCCGCGGTAGACGGCCTGAACGAGGCCCTGAACATCATCTATTCGGACCTGCTGGCGGACCTCCGCGCGCTATGAGCGCGGGGCGGCGGAAAAAGAAATCCGCCCGCGGCAGGCCGGCGCCGAAACGACCCGCCGAAACGGTCGCGATCAGCCGCATCGCCCAGCAGGGTGACGGCGAGGCGGCGCTGGCCGACGGCACCCGCGTTTTCGTGCCGCTGACGTTGCCCGGCGACGAAGTACATATCCAGCCGGGCGCCAGGCGCGGCGACGGTGTCGCCGCCTCGGTGCTCGAATGGATCGAGAAACAGCCCCGCAACGACCCTATTTGCGGCGTTTTCGGAAAGTGCGGCGGCTGTCAGCTCCAGCATCTACCGGCGGCGAGCTACGATGCCTGGAAATCCGACGCCATTCGGACGGCCTTGTCGCGGCACGGGCTCTCGATCGAGCCCGAACCGCTACGCAAGGTGCCGCTCGATTCACGGCGGCGCGCGACGCTGGCATTCGTGATGACGGCGTCGGGGCCGGTGCTCGGGTTCAACGAGGCCTACGCCGACCGGATCGTCGGCATGGACGGCTGTCCACTGCTGGCGCTGCCGCTGGCCAGGCTGTGGGCGCCGCTCAGGACGTTCTGCGCCGAGACACTGCCGGCACCGTCGCGCGCCGACGTCCGTATCACCGCAGCGGACACGAACGCGGTGGAGATCGTCGTTGCGGCAAATGTCGACCTCGACCTTTCGCGCCGCGAAGCTATCGCGGCATTCGCCGAGACCCATGACGTCGCGCGGTTCTGCTGGCAACAACCGAACGAAGCTCCTGAACCCGTGGTTCAGCGGCGTCCGGTCACGCTTGCCATCGGCAAGGCGAAGATCGAGCTGCCGATGGGCGGGTTCCTGCAACCGTCCGCGGCGGGAGAATCCATTCTGCAGGAACTGGTGATGGCGGGCGTTGGGGACGCGTCCCAAATCGCCGACCTCTACTGTGGCGTTGGCACGTTCACGTTCGTATTGGCAAGTGCGGGCAAGCATGTCTTCGCCGTCGACGACAACGCCCGGCAGATCGCGGCGCTGGACCAGGCGGCGGGCAGGGCCGGTCTGGGTGGACATGTCGAGACCGCAGTCCGCGACCTGCGCGCATCGCCTTTAGCACCGAAGGCTCTCGAGGGCCTGAATGCGGTTATTTTCGATCCGCCCCGTGCCGGCGCGAAATCGCAGGCGGAAGCGATTGCCGACAGCGACGTGGCCCGGGTCGTGGCGGTTTCCTGCAATCCGTCCACCATGGCGCGCGACCTGCGCATCCTCGTCGACGGCGGTTACAGGATAGATCGCCTGACCCCGGTCGATCAGTTTCCGATGAGCTATCACGTCGAGGCGGTGGCCGTGCTCAGTCGTCCGGGGTGACGCTGCCCGGCGCGGGTGGTAGCCTTCGGACATGGCGAGCGAACTGAGCGCAGACGATGTGCCCGTGATCGGCCGTTGCACGGTCGCCGGCGGCAGTGCCGCGATCGAGGCGCCGGGCGGCGCGGAAAAGCCATTGATCGTCGACGGCAAAGTCCGGGCCGGGGACAAGATTCTCACCGGTGACGACACCGGTGCGGCTCTCAAGTTCTCCGACGGCACGCACGTGGTGCTCGGTGCGGGGAGCACGCTGGTCGTCGATCAGTTTGCCTATGAAAGCGACACCGAAGACGATGCGGCACACCTGACCCTGGAAATGGGAACGTTCGTGATCGAGACCGGCGATCTCGCCGTCAGTGCCGACACCTTCCTGGTTTTTACCGGCGACAGCACACTGAGCCTCCGTTCGGCCCGCATCGCGGTCCGGGTCGACCCGCTCGGTTACGATCTCGCGACCTTGTTGCCGGCGAAGACCGGACCGCTCGGCGAGGTGCTGGCGCACAACAAGATCGGTATGCAGATGCTCAATCGGCCCTGGCAGACGCTGCGTCTCGGCGGCGGTGAAGAGGATATTCCGGCCCCGCTGACGCTGCCGTCCGGCGTGGTGTGGGAAACCTATGGCGGCCCGGGCATGGCGGATGCACTGACGCCGCCGGACGATGACGGCGCGGGCGACGGCCACACGGACGCTTTTCAGCCGTTCGAAGCGCTGCATGACCGGTTTCTGGAGCGCGAGTTCATCGGTCGCCAGGTATTTCCCCATGACGGCCCGGCAAAAACCGGGGACGGGGACGGCATGCTGGAAGATGCGTTCGAAGGGACCCGGTTCCGGCTGGCCGATCCGGATCCGGAAGGTTCACAGCAAAAATAGTCAAGTGGTGACAATCCAGTTGAGGGATCGATGGCAGTAACCAACATTTTCCTAAGCATGGCAACTCTAGTAGTGGCTGGTTCAGTTGCTGTGATCACATATCAACAATACTGGGTGAACAGACTTCGATTACGCCATGAATTGTTTGATCGACGGTTTGAGGTGTTCAAGGCGGCGCAGAGATTCCTCTCAGAAATAATGAGAGAAGGACGCCTGACCGACGATGGATTGGCGAATGAGTACCCGAAATTTATAGATGCATGGCAGCGGAGCCGCTTTCTTTTCAATAATGAGATTGCGGATTATTTAGACTCAATAGGAAAGCGCGCATTGCAGCTTCGATTACACGATCGGAGAGATCGGCACGAGGAGGAGGCCAGCGATTTAGAGTGGCTTACGCAGCAGACGACGGTTCTATTCGAGAAATTTCGTCCATATCTAGCGTTTCCTAAAAAATGAGCTTTTTCTGGTTATTTCAACCGGAAACCTCAACCTAGTTCATCTCCAGCGCGCGTTTGTAGACGTCGAGCAGTTCTTCCATCTCGGAGCGGTCGGAGGCATCCATCTTGCGGAGCCGGACCACCTGTCTCAGAACCTTGACATCGAACCCGGTGCCCTTGGCTTCGGAATAGACCTCGCGGATATCCCCGGCGAGAGCCGCTTTTTCTTCTTCAAGCCGCTCGATTCGTTCGACGAATGACTTCAAACGTTCGCTTGCGACGCCACCGACATCGGCCATAACAGGTGTCTCCACTCAGTTGATTGACGTTCAGCGCGGCAAATTACCCGCGCTGCCCGGGGCGGGCAAGCATCGGGTCTGGGGATAACGGGGATTATTCGGCGGGGACCGTTTCCGGTCGCCGCGACGGGATCAGGATGAAGGTCGTCACCAGCACAATGGCGGCAGCCGCGGCCATGACGATGAACAAGGAATCGAAGCTGCCGCTCGCCTCGTGCAGGCGGCCGGTCATCTGCACGGCGATGGCGCCGACACCCAGCACCAGAACGGATTTGACCGCATAGACCCGGGAGCGGAACTCGGTCGAGATGAAATGCGCCACGATCCAGTCATTGACCGGGATGATCCCGAACGTCACCAGCATCAGCGGCAGCGTGATCGCCAGCGACATCCAGCCGGCCGCGGTGATGGCGAGCATGCACATGACGAGTTGCACGGCGACCAGGAACAGGTAGATGCGTTTGGTCTGGTAACGATCAAGCATCTCGCCGACCGCCAGTTGCGCGAACGCGGCGCAGCCGAACACGAGCGCGGTCACGAGCCCGATTTCGGACGTACCCGGCAGCATCGAGGATAGCCGCTCGTCCATGATCTTAGGCAGCGATATGGTCGTCGCCTGGAAAATTAGGCCGCCGACCATGGGCGCGATGATGAGAAAGATGAACACGCGGCGCTGGATCGAGACGGGCACCTGCGGCGGCGTTTTCTTCTGCTTGCCTGCGCCGTCGACTTCCGCGCCCTTCAAGAGATGAAGGCCGTAGAGAACGCCGATCCCGATCGAGACGATGCCGGGCAGGATGAATGCCATGCGCCAGCCGTAGAGATCGGCGATGGCGCCGGTGGTCAGCGCGGCGAGCGCCACGCCCATGTTGCCCCAGACCCCGTTGACGGCCAGCGCGCGGCCGACGCGCTTCGCGTCCTCGACGACGAGGGCAAGGCCGATCGGATGATAGATCGCGCCGAAGATGCCGACGAGAGCGAGGCCGATTTCGACCTGCAACGGGTCGCTGGCGAAACCGGTCAGGATCGACGCTGCGCCGATGCCGATGAAGAATACGAACATCATGCCGGTTCTCGACCACTTGTCGCCAAGCCAGCCCGCCGGCAGCGATGCGCCGCCGAAGAAGAAGAAACTCCACGTCGTGAGCAGCAGGAGGCGGCCGTAGGAATCGGCGAACTCGCTCTCCATGGTCAGCACCGCCGTGGTGAAGATCAGCATGAAAAAATGATCGAGCAGATGCCCGATATTGAGGAACAGGAAATTGCGTTTTGCCGTCGTCATGGCGGGAAAGTAACAGAGAACATGGCGGCTGTATCACGACGACATGACAATAAACATCGCCAAACGGACAAACCTGTCAGGGTGCCGATATAGTAGCCGCTCAGGTCGAACGGGATGAAATCAGTGGATCAGCCGATCGCCTTTTCCGCCGCGCGAGCGTTGGCGTACGCGCGTTCTGCGTATTCCAGCATCCGGTAATCCAAGGTGTTGTCGGTATCCACGGCGAGTGCAAACAGGCGTTCCGCCCAATGCAACTGCTCACGTACATAACCGTTCCAAACAATCTTAACCACGTCACGTCTCCCATTCTGGAATTTCGTGGACCGTATCAAACGAGTGTTACAGTATTATACGTCTCCCGCGATTATTAGTGTGATCGGGATCACCATTGCACCTAGTTTTATTAAACTTCCGAGAAATCCCGGGTTTCTGCGGCTAGATGGTCGACCAGTTTCTTTAGCGCTGCATCTTTTTCGAGCCCTTTATCGATCAGTTCCTCGTAAAGTCGCACCTGGCGGTGGGCACTCGTGCCCCGTCCGGCGATCTTGCGGAGGTTCAGGATCTCTGTCATGCAACCCAGTGCTTCGGCGTCTTCGTTAACCAAATCGATGAGTTCCTCGATCAGGTCCCCGTACGGCACGATCTCGCCGCGGCCGAAATCGACAAGCCCCTCGTCGAGGCCGTAGCGCTGCGCCCGCCAGCGGTTCTCGTTGATCAGCATCACCGCATACTGGCGCCAGCGCTGATTGAGGGTCTTGAGCCGCCACAGCATGCGGACGATGCAGCAATAAAGCGCCGCCACGGCGGCAGCATCGTGAATGTAGGTGCAGACGTCGCAGATTCGCATTTCCAGCGTTGGAAAGCGCGCACTCGGGCGGATGTCCCACCATAGTTTGGTCGCGTCCTCGATAATGCCGGCGTTGACCAGTGCGGCGACGTGGCGTTCGTATTCGGCGAAGCTATCGAACGCGTTCGGCACACCGGTCCGGGGCATTTCGTCCCAGACGCTCAAACGGTACGACTTGAGCCCCGTATTCTCGCCCTGCCAGAACGGCGACGACGTGGTCAGCGCCAGCAGGTGCGGCAGGAAGTAGCGCATCTGGTTCATCAGATCGATGCGCAGCTCGTCGTCCTCGATCCCGACATGGACGTGCATGCCGCAGATCAGCAGCCGCCGCACCACCGCCTGCAGGTCGTTGGCGATGGTGGTGTAGCGCTCCATTTCCGTGAAACCCTGCTCGGACCAGTGCGAAAACGGATGCGTTGAGGCGGCGATCGGTTTCAGGTCGAACTCGGCGGCAATGTCCGCCACCGTGGCACGGAGTTCGGCCAGCATGTGTGTTGCCTCGGGCACGGACTGGGCGACGGCCGTGTTGACCTCGATCTGCGATTTCAGGAACTCGTGCGCCACCTGATCGCCGAGCTTGGCGATGCATTTCTCGAACATCTCCTTGGGCGGGTCGGCGGCGAGCTCGCCCGTTGCCGCATCGATCAGCAGGTATTCTTCCTCGATGCCGACGGTCAGCGATGGCGCGCCGCCAACCATCAGAACCGTTCGACCCGGTGCATGCCCGGAATGTCGAAGATCGGCAGAACGCACTCGGACAGAATATCGACCCACCTGAGCACGCCGCTCTTGTCACGGATCTGGTCCTGGTTGATTTCGACCGCGCAGTTGGCGATGCCGGCAGCCGCCCCGTGCATGTCGATGGTGTAAGCGAGTTGATGCCCGGAATAGGGTTCATTGTCTCCGACTGTCAGTTCGAAGCGGTCGAGATGATCCATCAGCGGCACGGCGATGCGCGGATCCCGGTTCCACAATACGCCGATATCCCAGGGCCGCGGCTTGCCGCCGAAATTGGGGCTGAAACTGTGGATCGACAGGATCGCCGGCGCCGGGCCGCGGTCCCATAGCCGGGCCAGCGCCCGATTCACCGCGTCGTGATAGGGCTCGAAAATCTGGCGGACGCGCTGGCGCCGCGCGACCGATGACAGGTCCTGGTTACCCGGAATCCGGATGCCGTCGTTTTCGGGCATGATGCTGTCCGGATGGCCCGGCGGCCGGTTCACGTCGATGACCAGCCGGGAATAACCGGCAAAAACCGCCTGTGCGTCGAGCCGTTCGGCCAGCCCGCGGGTGACCGCGGCGGCCCCGATATCGTAGGCGATGTGCTTTTCGAAGGCCTCGTCGGGCAGGCCTAAACGGTCGAGTTGGGCGGGAACCGCATTGCTGGCGTGGTCGCATACCAGAAGCATGTGGGCGCCACCCTCGCGATTGATGACCTCGAACGGGGGCGGATCTTCGGAACCCAGCAGATCGGGTCCGTCATTGGGAAGCGTCGACATCCGTAAACTATAGCGTGGCTAAGGCTTACACGCGATACGGAAAAGCCGTCCTTGCATTCGGTAGCGATGACGATTAATCCCGGACGTTAAGAGGAAGGAAACCGTATGTCCCGTCCGCAACACGTCGAAAGCCCGTGCATCAGCGTCTGTCAGCTCGACGAGGAAACAGGGCTGTGCCGGGGCTGCTGGCGAACGCGCGATGAAATCGCGCTCTGGGGCCGCGCAGATACGGAAACCCGTCTGGCAATCCTCGAAAAGCTGCGCGAACGGCGCGCGGACGCCGGTGGCGGACGTCGGCGCGAAACGCGCCGGCGCAGGGGCCGCACTTAAAAGGAGCAGACAGATGAGCGACGTTCTGTCCCGGCTGTTGGCTGAACGGGAATGGCTGCTCTGTGACGGGGCGATGGGCACCAGCCTGTTTCAACGCGGTCTGGAAACCGGCGAAGCACCGGACCTGTGGAACGTTACCAACCCGGAAAAGGTCGCCGACGTTCACCAGGGTTTCGTCGACGCGGGGTCCGACATCTTCCTCACCAATTCGTTCGGCGCCAACGCGCTCAGGCTCAAGCTGCACGGCGACCAGGACCGGGTCCGCGAGATCAACGTCGCCGCCGCACGGGTCGCCCGGGGCGTCGCCGATGCGGCGGGGCGCCCCGTGGTCGTCGCGGGATCGATGGGACCGACCGGTGAATTGATGGCGCCAATGGGCGCACTGACACCCGAAGAGGCGGAACGCGTGTTCGAAGAGCAGGCAAAGGCGCTCAAGGACGGCGGCGTCGACGTGATCTGGGTCGAAACCATGTCGTCGAAAGAAGAATACGCCGCCGCGGTCGCAGGCGCGGCCAGGTGCGGCCTCCCGATCGTTGCGACCATGAGCTTCGATACCAGCGGCCGTACCATGATGGGTGTGACTCCTGAAGAAGCGGCGTCGTTTGCGTCGGCGCTGCAACCGGGTTTGATCGCCTACGGTTGCAATTGCGGCGTCGGGCCGGCGACCCTGATCGACACCGTACTCGGCATGAGGAAGGCCGCGGCGCCGGGCGACGTGATCACGGCCATGGGAAACTGCGGCATTCCCGAGTATCGGGACGGCGAGATTGCCTATACCGGTTCGCCGCAGATCATGGCCGACTACGCCCGCATGGCCCGCGACGCGGGCGCGCGCATCGTCGGCGGCTGCTGCGGCACCACCGACATTCACGTTAAGGCGATGTATGATGCGCTGGAAGGATACGAGCCGGTGGCGGCGCCGGACCAGGCCCGGATCGAAGCCGTGCTGGGTCCGGTCGATCAGCCCTTGCCGACCCCGCCGGATGGCGGAGAGAGAGGCCGGCGGCGTCGCCGCCGCGCCTGAACGGAAGCGTTACCAGCTTCCGGTGTTTTCCATCGATGCCCACGGTTCGGCGGGTTCGAGCGGATCGCCTTTTTGCAGAAGCTCGATCGATATTCCGTCCGGTGAACGCACGAACGCCATGCGGCCATCGCGCGGCGGCCGATTGATGGTCACGCCGCCATCCTGCAGGCGCTGGCAGGTCTCATAAACGTTATCGACGCGGAACGCGAGGTGGCCGAAGTTACGTCCGCCGGAATACTCCTCGGGATCGTAGTTGTAAGTCATTTCGATCTCCGCTTCCGGCGTTTCCTCGGCGGCCACGAAAATCAGCATGTATCCGTGTTCGGGGCGGTCGCTGCGGCGGGTTTCCTTGAGCCCGAGCAGGTCGCAATAGAACCTGAGCGATTCGTCGACGTCCGAGATTCGGACCATGGTGTGCAGGTATCTCATGGAGTTGTCTCCCCGTTGGTTCCGGTCCTAGGAACTTAGGGAGTGTGAACGGCGGATTCCAGCCCCGTTTCACCGCTACGCACCGCTTCGAGACCGAGCATCGCGGCCTTGCGCGCCGGGGTCCAGCGATACCCGGTAATCATGCCGTTGTCGCGGATGACGCGATGACAGGGAATGACATAGCCGATCAGGTTCCCGGCGACCGCGCCCGCCACGGCGCGCGCAGCGCCGGGTCTGCCGATCCGCTCCGCGAGATCGCCGTAGGACATGACCCCGCCTTCGGGGATGCGCAGCAATCCTTCCCAGACCTTGACCCGGAACGGCGAGCCACGCATCAGCAGGCGCAGTTCGGTCTCCGGTTTCCCGTTGGTAAATGCGCGTTCCGCGAAACCGGCCGTAAAGATGTCGTCATGGATCCACTTGGCGCGTTCCCACCCCTTTTTCTGTTCCGCGAGCGCGTCGTCGCGGTTGGCAACGATAAACGAAATGCCGGTTAAACCACGTTCGCTGGCGACGATCAGGCATTCGCCGAACGGGGAGGGATGAAACCCGTACCGGAACGTCATGCCGTCGCCCCGGGACTTGAACTCGCCCGGTGTCACCGCGTCGATGCTGACGAACAGATCGTGCAACCGGCCCGGTCCGGAAAGACCGGTATCGAAGGCGGTGTCCAGAACGCTGGCCGATGCGCGAAGCCTGGATTTCGCGTCTTCGAGCGTGAGCGCCTTGAGAAACTTCTTCGGGCTGATGCCGGCCCAGTCGCTGAACGTCCGTTGCAGGTGGTGCGGGCTCATGCCGACATGACGGGCAATGTCGTCCAGTTCCGGCTGTTCGGTCCGGTTTGCGGCGATATAACCGATCGCCGCGGCAATTCGTTCGTAGAGCCTTGCCTGGGTGCTCGCTTTCGGTTGTTGTGCCCGGTCTGGCATGTGATCGATGGTCCGTAGGTTTGTCATGTCGGGTTCCTGTTTTTCAGGCCCTGATCCGTCGAGGCCGTCCCCAACATAGTAATTTGGCGGGCGTAGCCCACCCGAAACTTGGGAAAACGCGTACGGCTCAATCGTCCGGATCGAAATCCGTCACGACCCGTTCTGTCGGGAATGTCACGTACACCGCCGTGCCTTCGCCTATCGTGCTGTCGATCTTGAGGTCCGCCTGGTGCAACTCCGCCAACCGGCGGCTTAGCGGCAGGCCCAGCCCTGCACCCTCATGCTCGCGTGTCATGGAATTGGCGACCTGGCCGAACGGCTCGAGCGCGATGCGGATGTTCTCCATCGCCATGCCGGTGCCGGTATCGGTGACGAGGAGCGATAATTTCCCATCGTCTTCCAGATACCAGCCGATCGTAATCTCGCCGCCACTTTGCGTGAACTTGATGGCGTTGGTGAGCAGGTTGAGGATGATCTGCTTGATGCGGGTTTCATCCGCAAACAGACGGACTTTCGGCGGCCGCTCGTTGTTGGTGATCCGCGTGCCGGCGCGCCGCGCCCGCTCGTTGATCATGCGGAGGCATTCCTCGACCAGCTCCCTCAGGCAGAGCGCTCCTTCGTCGAGCTTGAGTTCGCCGACCTCGATCTTGGAGATATCGAGGATGTCGGAGATCAGCCTGAGCAGATGCCGCCCGGAGCGGTTGATATCGCCCAGGTATTCGTTGACGCTGTCCATGCCCAGGGTTTCGAAATCGGTCGAGATCAGAAGCTCGGAAAAGCCGATGATGGAATTGAGCGGGGTACGCAACTCGTGTGACATATTGGCGAGAAAATCCGTTTTGGCTCTGCTCGCCAGTTCGGCTTCCTCCTTGGCGTCGATCAGCGCGATCTGTGCTTTCTTCAGTTCCGTGATATCGTTGCTGACCATGACGGTATGGCCGCTTTGCAGGATCACGACCTCGACCAGCCGCCATTCGCCGTCCGTTCGTTCGACCTCGATGGCACTCTGCGGGTCGTGCCGGTGGCGTACCCATTTCTCCAGCCATGCCTGTTCACGGCCATCCACGTTGGCAACCATATGCGCATCCAGAAGCGCCTTGCCCCAATCGTCGTAACTGAAGCCCGGCATGCTCAGCCCGGTGACGAACGGGTTACTAGCGCGGATCGTACGGTTGGTCAGCACAAGATTGTCTTCCGGGTCGAAGATGGCGATGCCGGCGCCACTGCGGTCGAGCGCCTGGATCAGCAGGTCGCTGTAGGTTTCCGCCTGATCCCGTTCGGTAATGTCGGTATATGTCGAAACGAAGCCGTCGCCGCTCGGCAATGGTTTCCCGACGATTTCGATCACCGTCCCGTCGGGCCGTGTGCGCTGGAATGCATGCGCCACGAACTTGCGGGCGAGATCGACGCGTTCCTTGACCTGTTGTTCGATATCGCCGGGGCCGTATTCGCCACGTTCGGCATTGAAGCGGATAAAGTCGCTAAACGGGCGGGGAAGATCCGCGAACTCAATCGGGAAATCCAGCAGGTTGATGAACCGGGTGTTGCAGAGCACGATTTGCAGTTCGCCATCGACCATTTTGGTGACGCTCAGCCCCTGACTCATAGAATCGAGGCTTTGCTGCACGAAATCCATGTCGAAGACGACAGATTCAGCGATGCTGTTCTGATTCGTATCCACGCTCGTGGTCAGTCCCCAATATTTCCCTGCATGACGACTTTAACGTAAAAGTGTTTACGAATCGATGAATTCCACCTGCCGGGCAGTGTGCAACGGCTTGGCGGAGGGCGATGCGGATGGGATAATGGAAATGGTGCTGCCGGAGAGATTCGAACTCTCGACCTCCCCCTTACCAAGGGGGTGCTCTACCCCTGAGCCACGGCAGCCCCTGAGGTGCGGCGGAACATGCCACAGGGTTCCTTGGGAGGCAAGGCCGTAGAAGGACGCTTGATGACGAATTGCGACGACGCCGGTAAGGCCGGAGACAGGTCGAAAACCTCGTCGAAAAAGAACGACCGCCAGGCTCGGTCGGCGCGGGCATTGCGTGAGAACCTGAAAAAGCGCAAACAGCAGCTCAAGGCGCGCGAAACATCCAAGAACTAGGGAATCACGCCATATTACCGCCATATCCGGGCGTCATACGGGACGGAAGCCGGTGACCGCCTTGCATCGGGGCGGCTCGTCGCCTAAAAGCCGAACGCACGCTGGCGCCGGGATTTGAGGGATATATGGACCGAATTCGCATTACGGGCGGCCGTCCGCTGACGGGAGAGATCGACATCGGCGGGGCCAAGAATGCCGCCCTTCCGTTGATGGCGGCATCGCTCCTGACGCCGCAGACCCTGACCCTCGAAAACCTGCCGAGTGTCGCCGATATCCACGCGATGTCGACCCTGCTGACGGAACTGGGCGTCGTCACGGATAAAGACAACGACAAGCGAACCGTCGCGATGGATGGTGCGAACGTCACGGAAACAACGGCACCCTATGACATTGTCCGCAAGATGCGCGCTTCCGTCCTGGTGCTCGGCCCGCTGCTGGCGCGGTTCGGGAAAGCAAGGGTGAGCTTGCCGGGAGGGTGTGCCATCGGGACGCGTCCGGTCGATCTGCATTTGAAGGCCTTGGAGCAGATGGGCGCGACGATCGAACTCGCGAGCGGTTACATCGATGCCCATGTAAATGGTCGGCTGAAGGGCACACATGTCCTGTTTCCGTCCGTCACCGTCGGCGGCACCGAGAACATCCTGATGGCGGCGGCGCTGGCCGACGGCGAAACCGTCATCGCCAACGCGGCGCGCGAACCGGAGGTAACCGACCTGGCGCGTTGCCTGCAGGCGATGGGTGCCGAGATCACCGGCATCGGCAGCGATACCCTGCACGTCACCGGCGTCAGCGAACTCACGGGCGCGACGCATCGGATCGTTCCGGACCGGATCGAGACCGGCACCTACGCGGTTGCCGCCGCGATCACCGGTGGCGACGTTTTGCTGAGAAATGCTGAAATGGCCAGCAACGAAGCGGTATTCGGCCACCTCATGCGGGCCGGCGTCGACGTCACCGAAACGGCCGAGGGTATCCGTATTGCGAGGCAGAACGGCCGCATCCGCGGCGTTGACGTCATGACCGAACCCTACCCCGGTTTCCCCACCGACATGCAGGCGCAGTTCATGGCACTGCTGAGTCTTGCCGAGGGCGCGTCGATGATCACGGAATCGATTTTCGAGAACCGCTTCATGCACGTCCCCGAACTGATGCGGATGGGGGCCGATATCAATGTCCACGGTGCATCGGCCATCGTCCGGGGTGTAAAGAAACTCTCCGGCGCACCGGTCATGGCGACGGACCTGCGCGCGTCGGTGTCGCTGGTGCTGGCGGGACTTGCCGCCGACGGGGTCACGGAAATCAACCGTGTCTATCACCTGGACCGCGGCTACGAGAAAATCGAGCAGAAGCTTGCCGCCTGCGGCGCGGCGGTCGAACGCGTTCCCGAGTAGCATCTGCAACTTGAAACTTCGGTGATATTCCCGATATAGGCCGGGATGGCTCTCGCACCGACTTCAACAGTCAACTTGCCGGCGGACCCTCTTGAAAGCGCTTATGCGGTGCTGAGCGGGGAGGATGCGACCGAACGCGCCTGCAAGGCGATTCCGGACGAGCAGTGTACCTCGGTACCGCGTAACTTCGTTCTGAATGTACTCAACGGGTCGTGCACCAAGCTTGCCGAGCAATTGGCGAGTCCGACACTGGTGTTGCCGTGGCTGGTGTCGTCGCTCGGCGCGCCGGTCTGGGTTATCGGCTGGTTCGTCCCGGTCAAGCAGGCCGGTTCGATGATTCCGCAACTTGCCGTGGCCGCACGCATTCGTTCTCTGGCGCAGCGCAAATGGGCCTGGGCAGGCGCGGGTGCGTTTCAGGGCATCGCGCTGCTTGTCATGGCGGCGGCGGTCCTTTTCACGCCGCCCGAGACGGCGGCGTGGCTGATGCTCGTCCTGTTTGCGCTGTTCAGTGTTGCCAGCGGGGTCGGCTCCGTCGCCTTCCAGGACGTGACGGGGAAAACGGTACCCAAGGGCGTGCGCGGGCGCATGCTTGCCAACCGCGCCAGCATCGGCGGGGCGCTGACGCTGGTGGCGGCGGTCGTCCTCAAGTACATGATCGGCGAGGGTGGCGGTGCCGAGGTCTATGCGGCACTGGTCGCCGCCGCAGCCGTTCTCTGGCTGGCCGGCGCGTTCTTTTTCGCGGTGATTGATGAGGTGCCGGGCGCGCAGGAAGGCGGCCGCGACATGCTGGGCGAAGTACGGGCCAGCCTGAGGCTTTTCCGGGATGATCCCGGCTTTTCAAAATACCTGGGTATGCGGATCGCGTTATTGATTTCCGTCGAACTCGCACTGCCCTATTTTGCGCTTCTGGCGCAGCAGAGCCAGGGCGGCTCGCTGGCCTCTCTCGGCATCCTGATTTTCGCGGTCGGTTTTGCCAATATGATTTCGAGCTGGATCTGGGGGACGCTTGCCGACAGGTCCGCCCGCAGGGTCTGTGTTCTCTCCGGTGTCGCCGGTATCGCTGCCGTTGCGGCGGCCCTGATCAGTGCTTACGCGGTGCCCGGCACCTATGCGATCTGGGCCTTCGGTGGCGTCTTCGTCATCGCCGGGATCGCCGAGGCGGGCGTTCGGCTCGGCCGCAAGACCTATCTGGTGGACGCGGCGCCCAAGGACGAACGGCCGCTCTACACGGCGCTTTCCAATACGCTCGCGGGGCTGGTGGCACTGGCGGCGGGCGGGCTCGGCGTCATTGCCTATTTTACCGGCGTGACGGCGATCGTCGTCGCTTTGGCGGCAGTCGGCGTGATCGGCATCCTGTTCGCGCTGGCAATGCCCGAAGCAGCGGACGATTGAGCGACCGATCCACGCTGGCAATCCCGGCCAAAAACCTCTAAACAAGGCCCGCATTTTCCCGCTGGCAGGCGTACGTGCTGAATAAAGGCTAAGATCGTGACGGCAAACGAAAAAATCGTGCTGGCGCTGCCCAAGGGACGCATCCTCGGCGAGGTGATGCCCCTGGTGCAAGCAGCCGGAATCGAACCGGAGCCGGCGTTCGAGGACAAGAACGCGCGGCAACTCCGTTTCGCGACCAACCGGCCGGATGTCGACATCATCCGCGTCCGTTCGTTCGACGTGGCGACGTTCGTCGCCTTCGGCGCGGCGCATCTGGGTGTCGCCGGCAACGACGTGCTGATGGAGTTCGACTACCCGGAAATCTATGCGCCGCTGGACCTCAACGTCGGGCACTGCCGTCTCGCCGTGGCCGAGCCGGTCGACCTCGCGGACGAGGACGACCCGCGCACCTGGTCGTCCGTGCGCGTCGCGACCAAATATCCGACCCTGACCAGACAACACTTTGCCGCGCGTGGCGTGCAGGCGGAATGCATCAAGCTCAACGGCGCGATGGAACTGGCGCCGTCGCTGGGGCTGTGCCGCCGTATCGTCGATCTGGTGTCGACCGGTGCGACGCTGGAAGCGAACGGCCTGGTCGAGGTCGAGACGATCTGCGACATCACCTCCAGGCTCTGCGTCAACCGCGCGGCATGGAAAACCCGCGCCGACGAGATCGGCGGCTGGGTCGAGCGCTTTCGGGAGGCCACAGATGCCGTTGCGGCTTGACCAGCGCGACGTCGATTTCGAGGCCCGGTTTCGCACGTTTCTCCTGGAAAAGCGCGAGACCGAAGCCGACGTCGTCGATGCGGTAAAGGCGATCCTCGCCGACGTCCGCAAACGCGGCGATCAGGCCCTGATCGATTACACGACGAAGTTCGACCGCTTTCCGCTGACGGTCGAGACCATGCGGGTTTCGGCGGATGAGATCGCCGCGTGCAAGAGCCGGGTCGACCCGGAAACCCTGGCCGCGCTGAAAACGGCGTATGAGCGTATCAAGGCCTTTCACGAACGCCAGATACCGGAAGACCTCGATTTTACCGACGCGGACGGCATCGGCCTCGGCTACCGCTGGTCGTCCGTCGGCGCCGCCGGTCTTTATGTGCCGGGCGGGACGGCAGCGTATCCGTCGTCGGTGCTGATGAACGCCGTCCCGGCCAAGGTTGCCGGCGTGCCGCGCCTCGTGATGGTCGTGCCGACGCCGGATGGCGTGATCAACCCGCTGGTGATGACGGCGGCCGATCTTGCCGGCGTCGACGAGATTTACCGCATCGGCGGGGCGCAGGCCGTGGGCGCGCTGGCCTTCGGGACCGAGACCATCGAGCCGGTCGACAAGATCGTCGGCCCCGGCAACGCCTACGTCGCCGCCGCCAAGCGAGAGGTTTTCGGCACGGTCGGCATCGACATGATCGCGGGCCCTTCGGAAATCCTGGTGCTGGCGGACGGCCAGAACGATCCGTCGTGGATCGCCGCGGACCTGCTGAGCCAGGCCGAGCATGACACCGCCGCGCAGGCGATCATGATCACGGACGACGCGGCCTTCGCCGATGCCGTGATCGAGGCCGTCGACGGGCATCTCAAGACCTTGCCGAGAACGAAAATCGCGCAGCAGAGCTGGGACGACTTCGGCGCCGTGATCCTGACCGAAGACCTGACATCCGCACTGCCGCTGGTTGACCGCATTGCGCCCGAGCACCTGGAGATCGCCGCCGAGGAGGCGGAAACGCTGGCGGCGGGAATCCGTAACGCCGGGGCCATATTCCTCGGCCGGCACGCACCGGAAGCTATCGGCGATTACGTCGCCGGCCCCAATCACGTGCTGCCGACGGCACGCTCGGCGCGGTTTTCGAGCGGGCTCGGAGTCCTCGATTTCATGAAACGAACCTCCATGATCCGCTGCGACGCGGACGGACTCCGTCGCATCGGGCCGGCCGCCAGGACGCTGGCGGATGCCGAGGGCCTCGATGCGCACGCGCTCTCCGTGTCGATCCGGCTCAATATGCCATCGGAATAAGGTGGTGCCATGAGCGAGACTCAGTGCATCGCCAATATTTACCTGGATGAACGTTCGGTGGTGCGGCTAAGCCCGCAGGTCGATCATGAGCGCAAGGTCGCGATCTTCGATCTGCTGGAAGATAACAGCTTCGATCCGGTCGGCATGCCGGACGGCCCCTATAATCTGATCCTCTCGATCGAGGACAACCGGCTGGTGTTCGACGTGCGCACCATCGCCGACAAGAAGCTGGACAACTTCAGCCTGCCGGTCGGCGCGTTCCGGCGTATCGTCAAAGATTATTTCATGATCTGCGACAGCTATTTCGAGGCGATCAAGCGCGCGACGCCGTCGCAGATCGAGGCCATCGACATGGGGCGGCGAGGGCTGCACAACGAAGGCGCGGCGATCCTCAAGGACCGGCTCGCGGACAAGGCCGTCATCGACGACACCACGGCGCGGCGCCTGTTTACGCTGGTCTGCGTCCTGCATATCCGCGGTACCTGAGGCGCCGATGAGAGATCTGCCCTCTGCCGTCCTGTTCGCCTGCACCATGAACTCGGTGCGCTCGCCCATGGCCGAGGCGATCATGAAATTCCTGCACGGCCACCAGGTGTACGTGGATTCGGCCGGGGTCCGCGCCAGGGACATCGACGGGTTCGCGATCACGGTGATGGACGAAATCGGTATCGACCTGGCGCGCCATCACGCCAAGACCTTCGACGACCTGGAAGACGACTATTTCGACATCGTCATCACCCTGTCGCCGGAGGCGCAGCACAGCGCCATCGAACTGACCCGGGTCATGGCCTGCGAGGTGGAATTCTGGAACACCATGGACCCGTCCCTGATCGAGAGCGAGGACCGGGAGGTGGTGCTGGACGCCTACCGGCAGGTGCGCGACCAGTTGATGCAGCGCATCAAGAACCGGTTTCCGCTGCAAACGCCGCTCGATACCTGAGTGGGACCTAAATGCGCGGATTTACTGAAAACTTGACCAACGGTACCGATATGGGCATGGTCTGCTCGTTTTTGACTGTAGGCATGGAAAAGTATGGCTAAAGAAGACCTTCTTGAGTTCACGGGAACCGTTATGGAACTGCTTCCGAACGCGATGTTCCGCGTGAAACTCGACAACGATCACGAAATTCTCGCCCACACGGCGGGAAAAATGCGCAAGCACCGTATCCGCGTGCTTGCCGGCGACCGCGTCAACGTCGAAATGACGCCGTACGACCTGACCAAGGGTCGGATCACTTTCCGCTTCAAGTAACAGGCGCCGCAGCGAATGCCGCGCCCGCCACATAGCCGGTCGTTCACATGACGGCCCGGCTCGTTCTCGCGTCCGCATCGCCGCGCCGTCTCGAGCTGTTGAAACAGATCGGCATCGCGCCGGATCTGGCGGCGCCCGCCGATATCGACGAAACGCCGCTCAAGGGCGAACGCCCGCGCAAGCTGGCCGAGCGGCTGGCGCGCGCCAAGGGCGAGGTGATCGCGGCGAAATATCCGGACGATTTCGTGCTGGCGGCGGATACCGTCGTCGCGCTCGGCCACCGGGTGCTGGAAAAGCCCGCCGGCGCGGCCGAGGCTTGCCGGTCCCTGGAAATGCTCTCCGGCCGCCGCCACCGGGTGATCGGCGGGTTCGCGGTATTCGCGCCGGGCGGCAGATGTATCGTTAAAAGCGTCGTCACGCAGGTCCGGTTCCGGCGCCTGGACGGCCAGGAAATCGACAGCTACGTCGCGTCAGGGGAGTGGGACGGCAAGGCCGGCGGGTACGCCATCCAGGGCGCGGCCGCGGCGTTCATCCCGTGGATCAACGGATCCTACGCCAACGTGGTCGGCCTGCCGGTCAGCGAGGTTGCGGGCGCGCTTCGCGGTCTCGGCTACGAGGCCGAACCTTGAGCGGGGTGTCCCGCATCGTCATCGAAACACGTCCGGGCGAAACCCGGGCCGCCGTCCTCGATCAGGCGGGAGAGCCGGTCGAGTTCCGGATCGAGCGCGAGACGTCGCGGAGCCGCGTCGGCGCGCTCTGCCTCGGCCGCGTCAAGACGGTGCGCGCGGATATCGGCGCGGCGTTCGTCGACATCGGTGCCGGTCAGGACGGATTCCTCAACCTGAAGAGCGCGGACCGGGACACGCTCGGTACGAACGTATCCGAAGGCGCCGCCGTCCTCGTGCAGGTCACCCGTGACGCCGCGGCCGGCAAGGGACCGGCGCTCTCGACGGGTATCGATCTGGTCGGCGCGGCGCTGGTGCTGACGCCGGGGAAGCCCGGTCTCGGGCTTTCCGGCCGCATATCGGATGACGGGACACGGGCCCGGCTGAAATCCCTGTTCGCGGACCGTGACGTGTCGGCAGCGGGCATCGTCATCCGGACGGATGCGGCGGCGATGTCCGATAACGATATCCTGGCGGAGACGGCACGGCTCGACGCACGCTGGCAGGCGGTCCGCGACCGCGCCGCCGCATCGGACGCCCCCGCATGCCTGATCGCGGCGCCCGGGCTCGCCGAGCGGCTGGTCAACCGGTACGCCGGGCCGTCGCTCGCCGAAATCCTCGTCGACGACGCTGAAGCCGCTAAGCGGCTCGAGGCTCATGTTGCCGAAACGCTGGGCGCGGTGTGCCCGGCGCCCGTCATGACCAAAGGCGGCGAAACGGCGTTCGCGGCGGCGGATCTGGAAGACGCCTTCGACGCGGCGCTGTCGCCCCACGTGATGCTGCCCGGCGGCGGCGGCCTGATCGTCACCGAAACACCGGCGATGACGACCGTCGATGTGAACGCCGGGCGCGCCGCGGCGGGCAACCCGGAACGGCTCGCGCTCGAAACCAATCTGGCGGCGGCCGGCGCGATCGCGCATCAACTCCGCCTGCGCGGGATCGGCGGGCTGATCGCCGTCGATTTCATGAAGATGCGCGAGGACCGGAACCGGCAACGCGTGCTGGCCGCGCTCGGCACCGCGTTTCGCGGCGATCCCGATAACCCGCGGGCGGGCGCGTTCAGCCGCTTCGGTCTTGTCGATGTCGTGCGCCAGAACAGGGGCGCATCGCTGGCGCAGGCCCTGCTCGAACGCGGCGACCGGTTGACCCCGGAAAGCGCGGCGCTCGAGGCGCTCGAGAAAATACGGCGCCGGCGCGGGACGGCGGCATGGCTCCGGGGCTCGCCGGAGGTATGCCGGGAACTGCAGGGGCCGCTCGCGGAAATCCGTAAAAACCTTGAACGCCGGCTCGGATTTGTTATTCGTCTTGAGGAGGTTCCGGGCGCCGCCCCGGACCATGTGGAGATCGAGGACGCCGGATGAACGCCGATCCGAAGAGCAAGAAGAAGGCCAAGGTGGTGCCGCTCAAGGGCTCCAGGTGCCCGATCTGCAGCAAACCGGCAACGCTGGAAATGCGCCCGTTCTGCTCGAAACGCTGCGCCGATCTCGATCTCGGGCGCTGGTTGGACGGCGAATACCGCATGCCGACGGACGAGGCGCCGGGCGACGCGGAGGCCGGGCTGGAGGACGACGAACAGGCCTAGGAAATAAGCGAAAAATCCGGTTCCGGGGCGCTGGACAGGCCCCGGCATATCTTCTATAAGCGCCTGTCTTCGCGTTCACGCGACACGGTGCCCAGGTAGCTCAGTTGGTAGAGCATCGCACTGAAAATGCGGGTGTCGGTGGTTCGAATCCGCCCCTGGGCACCATTCTATATGCAACTCATTGATTTTAATGGTTTATTCGTAAGTTTGGGAATGCTTGGGCACCATTGTTGCGCCACGTGACCGAATAACTTGCCGTAATCGCGAGAACAATAACTTTTCTGTTAATGGAGTAAATCCAGATAATCAATGTAGTGGCTCAGAAAATCCGCCTTTAGCCAATTGTGGACAAAATCCGATAAGCCCCGTCTTCCAAGAACTGTTCGGGAGCCGTCGCCGATTCCTAATTAAGGACGCGCCCGGTGATGTTGTTGCTGCCCCTGATATTGGCATCCGTGTTGGTGGTTTCCACGCCGCCGATGGGGTCCTGTATATTCAACACGCGGACATAGAGTTGAACGCCGCCTGGCGGCATGACGGCAGGCGCCGGCCAGGCGAGGGGGCCGACCCGCGTTCCGCTGCTCACAACCCTTTTGTTGAGCCGCCCCAGGTATTCGAAGTCATCCGGCCATTGCGCGGCGGATGCCGTCGTCGCCCAGATATCGACACTGACGGGGCGCGCACTGGTGCCCGGTGAACCGATTTTCTGTATGACGGCATACAGGTAGTTGGTGGCGCCGGGGACCACGGGCTGGTTCGTCGCCTGATCGTCGGCGGCGTTGCGATTCCAGATATTCGGGCTGTCGATCGGGCCGGTATAGGGAATGGCGCCGGTGTCCGAGACATGGTCCCTCATCCACGGGTCGATCGCAGGCGTCGGATCGCAGGACCCGCCGTCGGGCTCCAGCATTTCGCTGACCACGGCGAATGTCTGGGTCGGCAGCGTCAGGGCCCGCGCCTTCACGCGAATGGTCCAGGTTCCGGCGGCGGCGTTGTCGACAACCACCTGTTCGACCGTGTTGCGCCGGTCGAGAGACGCCGCCGGTACGGCCACGCCGGGCGCAAATGACGACCGCACTGCCGGCGCAGAGGGATTATCGGGATCGAGTTCCCAGGGCGTGTAGGTGGTGCCGTCCGGGGCGATCAGGGTCAGATCAAGGTCATTGAGCAGCGATGCCGTCGTGTCGCCGGGCGACGGCGGATCGTCCCAGGCAAGCGTGACCCTGAGGGCCGGCATCCGGCCGATGGTTACCTGATAGTCGACCGTCTCACCGGGCTGGCTCAGGGTTCCCCGCCGATGATGGGTCACAAGGTCGATCGCTTCCTTGACCCGGACCCGGCCAAAGCCGAACGCGAAGTCCGGGCCGACAAAGTTTCCCGTCACGTTCGGAATGGCCGTTAGATCCTCAGCCGCGTGAATCAGAAAAGCCCGGTACAATTCGGGCGGCGGATAGGGCGGGACGCAGACGATCGTATACCACTCGGTCAGAACGGCGGTGGCCCCGGTAACCGCCGGCGTCGACATGGAGGTTCCCGACATCGTGCTGTATGCCCTTGGCGGGAACGCGGACCAGATTCCTCTCTCGTTGAAGCTGCTGTTTCCGACGGGGACGAGGCCCGCCTGGCTGCCCGGCGCCGCCAGATCGGGTTTGATCCGGCCGTCGTCGGTGGGGCCTCTGCCGCTGGTGGGGGCCAGAGCCTTCGTGTCGGAGGTGATATTGGCGACCTCAAGGGTGTTCTTGGCGCTGTTGGGGACGCGGACCGTGCCCCAGAGTTTGAATGGCATGAGGGGCAACGCCGCAACGGCGTCGCTGTCCGCCGCATCGACGGTGCAGGGCAGCACGCAAGGGGGCAGCCCTGTATCGGCCCCCGGCGTGATCCGTTCGTCGCCTGCGGTTACCGATCGTGACCCGTCCCGGTCGCGGTAGATGCCCTCTCCGTCCGAGATTTCGCCGCCCGAAAACGGCGGGTTCTCCAAATGCACTTCATCGAGGGCGAAATTCACCAGCGGCGTGCCATTGGCGCTCGCGTTGCCGACCTCGAAATCATCGCCGCCGTCGACCTGGCCGTTGTCGTTAGTATCCTCGTAGATGCCTTCGCCGTCATCGTATTGGCCGTTGGCGTTGACGTCGACGTAGCGTTCGGGCTCTCCGCTGTTGCCCGCCGAGCCGACGATCAGAATGCGCTCGGCAAGTCCGGTTGAGGCGCCGCTGGTGTCACGACCGCTGATGACGCTGTCATAGAGTTCACTATCGAGGTCGTAGCATGCCGGTTCCGTCGGCGCGCTCTTCCAGTGGCAGTGCCAGCGGCCCCATGAGTTGTTGGAAAGTGTTACATCGTTGGCCGCCGCATCAACGTAATCGAGGTCCAGGGAGTCGAAATCGTAGCTTCGCAGCGTGGCGCGCGGCGCCATCCCGCGCCACTGAAACGGTTCGCCGCCGTAAGCCGGATCGGCACTCAGCGTCCCGTCGCCGAGGATCGTCCCCGCCACATGTGTCGCGTGTCTGTGCGGCGTGACGGAGGGAAATGCTTTCAGCAATTGGCCTTCATCGGTATCGCCCGGGGCCACAGAAGTGCCGACGGCATAGCCCGGCGCCGTGGAAACGTCGGTGAGCCGCAGTTCGCCCGCGCCGACGATGCCGTTCTGGTCGGCATCATTGTAAATACTCTCGCCCACCTGATATCTGGAATACGGCTCGGTCGTGTCGGCAAATTTGTAGTAGTTGGTGGTTATGATGATCAATGGATTGCCGATGTCGCCGTCTCCGCTCGCCACTTCTCCCGGCGCCAGCGTGCCCCACGGGGTCAGGCGGTCATCCTGCACGGAAACACGCAGGTTGTCGTCATTGTCTCGATACAGTGCCTCGCCCAGATCAAAGGCATGATTTTCCGCCACGTCCTCGGAATGACGCACGGCCCGTTCCGTCGGGCCGGGTTTCGACACATCGCCCAGCACCACCCGCCCAGCGAGGTCGGGATGACCGCGGCTGACATGCGTTCCTTCCCACTGGCCGATGACCACGTTGAACCCGGTTTGCGCGTGGGGATGATCGTGCAACCCTCTGTTCGAAGAGTAATCGATATTAATGCCGGTCAGGCTGCGGGCACCATCGTTGTCGTCCTTGCCGGGCGGCGGCGGCGGGACGATCCGCTTTACCGTATCCTCGGTCGCCAGTGCGCGGACTGCCCTGCGGCTCAGGATCACCCTGAACGATTTCAGAATGGGCCGTTCTTCCAAGATCTGGGCACCGTGGCGCGCCAGAACCTGCCGGCTTTCGTCGGCCGCCACATCACCGAAGAAGCGGACGATGGCCTCCAACTGACGGGGCCGACGCTCGGCGTCGCGCTGCGTTGCAGTCTCGGAATCCGGCGGTGGCCGGCGCGGCACGCCGAGGTTGGGCGAGATCTTGTCGTCTGCCTGGATTACGCCGAGCCAGCGCGCTCCGCCTTTCGCATCCAGCAATCGGTTGGCCAATTCCATTGACGGCGCAATTGTTGCAAAAAAGGCCCGTTCCGGCACCGGCTCGAGCAGGGTGACGCCACGTTCTTGCCCCAGGGTCTTTCTTTGCGCGAGTCCCGGCATGGTGTGGAATTGAACCAGGACGTGGACATTCTGTGCCCCGGCATGCGTGTCGAAGTAGGTTTTCAGATCCTTGGAAAGGCCCGCGTCAGGCGTGAAGGTGCGCCAATGGAGATTTATCGGCGCATTTGTAGCGTGGGTGCAGGCCGATAGAACCAGCAGCGAGGAGACGACCAGCAGAAACCCAATCGATACACCCTTCTTTGAGTTTCGCATTCCCCAAACGCCTCATCAGAATTGAGCATCAGATAATGCTAGCGTCGGCATGGTGCTTCCTACAAGAGAATGCCCGATCACTGTGTCGGCCTCGGGTCATAAGCAGACTAATTGAACGTGAGTTCATAATGTCAGGTTTTCACTACAATGCGTACATCAGACTTTTAAAGTTTGGGAAGATTGTATGCAGTGCAATGCAACGCTGTGCACTTAATCTTTCCCAAACTGACAGCTAAGTATTTGATGTTGCTCTATTCATCTGGATCGCCCCTGGGCACCATTTTCTCCCGATTCAGTTCCGGTAACGACGTCCGTCCGATCAGTCCGTGATCGGGCCTTTGCCGACACGCGGCACCGGCCGCCCGCCGTCGGCGACGGCCATCAGGACGACGGCTTCGTCCGCGAGCGGGGCGTCGGCGATCATCACCGTCATGGTGTCGAAATGGTCGAACGACCATGCCTCGTCCTTATGCCCGAGCGGGATGTCGATCTGCGCGCCCGCGGCGGCGATCTTCACGTTCGACGGGATCACCGACTTGCCGCCGCCGACGGCGGCGCGCATCGGCTTGCCGAGCCGGGGATGAATGAACGCACCGCCGTGTTCCATGTCGCCGGCCGTGCCGACGATGGCCGCCTTGCCGTAGCTGACCGCGGGGCGGCCAAGCATGCCGACGGCTTCTGCCATCAGCGTGTCGCCGAGTTTGCCGCCGATGTCGAACAGCGCCGACAAATCCTGGGTGAAATCGCCGGCGGCGGCGGGATTCTTCACGACCGCGAAGGCGCAAACCCGAACGATCGGCTCGCAGGCGGTGCCGTGTGCATCGGTTTCGATTGTTTCCTTAAAAACGCCGGTCTTGCGAATGTCCATCCTGATTGCTCGCTTTCCTGGTCTTTCAAGTGCCGCCTGGAACGGCATGCACCGGTTCATACGATTTTGTTTATGTCCGGGAGATCATTCGTAGCGCAGCCAACCCCAGCAGCCCGTAGGGATTTGCGAGTGTCTCCAGAATCTCGAAGTGATTGCAGTGCTCGGCGACGATGGCCTCGATCAGCAGGCCGCGGTCGCGGAGCGCGTCCGCGAATTCGATGCTCTGCCGCTTGAACTCCGGAGTCTCCAGCGTCCCGTGCGCGACGATGACCGGCGTTTTCAGCTTTTCCATGTGCCGCATCGGGCTCAGCAGGTCCACCATCTCGTCGGTGAAAGCGACGTAGTCGCTGCGCGCCGACAGCCGCACGGGTTCGAGCTCGTACATGCCGCTACACAGAAGCGCCGCCTTGATGCTGTCGTCACGAAGACCGTCGATACGGTCCCTGTACCCGGTCAGGACCGATGCCGCCAGATGCGAACCCGAAGAATGCGCGCAGATGAAAATCCGGGCGGGATCGATGCCGAGGCTGTCCGCCGCATTACAGATGAAAGCGATGGCGCGGCCGACCTGATCGGCGACAGGCAACAGATCGCCATCCCGGTCCTGTACCCAGTCGAAGTCCGGCAACAGGCAGTGCGCACCCGCTTTGGTGAAAATTTCCGCGAGATAGGCGTATTGCGCCGCCGTGCCGGAGCGCCACGCGCCGCCATGGACCATGATCACGGCTGGGGCAACGCCGTCACCGCACCGGAAATGATCAATGCCTTCGTTCTTGCCCGGCCCGTACGTCAGCCGCGCCGGTTCGCCGAGACGGCCGCGCATGAACGCGCTGGTTTCCGAAAAGCGGTCGAGGATCTGCTGGCGATTAGGAGCATAATCGGCTTGGGTGTAGGCCCGGTCCAACTCTTCCTGTGTCATATCCAGCCAGACGAGGCTCATTCCCCAACTTCCTTATTATTGGTGTTCGGTTAGAGGTGGTGACAGTCGATTCCGTATTCCAGTCCCATTTCGACAAGGCTCTCCCAGAGCGCGATGGCATAGCTGCGCATCACAAGGATGTCGAAGCGGTCGTCGCCGGTCCGCGTCAGGTTGACGGTGAGGTGCCCGCAGAGCGTGGCCGCCGTCCGGCCCGTCTCGAACACGTCCGGGTGCAGGTCGACGGGCACGCCCTTGGCCAGCGCGGCGCGGACGTTCGCGCCTTCGATAACGATGCGGACGCGCCCGGCGCTCTGGTCGATGACGTCGGCCTTGCCGGCGAGGGCGGCTTCGATCTTCCGGAGCGTGGCGGGGTCGAGCGGCGCATCGGCGACGGCGAACCATTGTCCGGGGGCGCAGGGCCGGATCGCGAAATCGCCGTGCCCGGCAAGTGCCGTGGCGATATCGCCGGCGCCGGTTTCCATGAGTTGTAGCACCGTGCCTTCGGCGGGGGCCGTCATGACCAGCGGCGCGGTGGTGTCCGTGGCGCCGAACCGGCCCGTCGGCGTGGTGGCGAGGGCATGAACGGGTTTCAGGGAAAATTCAGGCACGGAGCTTTTCCCCCGCCGGGTCGAGGAACACGGGATCGCACAGCACGGCCTTCGTGTACTGTTCCCCGAGTGCGTCCCAGACGATGACCGGCTCGCCGTGGCGCTCGGGCCCGCGTTTGATCAGCGCCAGGCCGATCTGGTGGCCGAGCACGGGCGAGTGGCCGGCGGACGTGACGTAACCCTGGTCGGCGGCCATCGACGGATTGTCGCCGGGGTTGAGGATATGCGCCCCCACCGCGAATGTATCGGTCGGGTCGGCGGGTTTGAGGCCGACGAGGCGGCCGCGCGCCGGATCGTTCAGGCCTTCCCGGTTCAGCATGGCGCGGCCGATGAAATCGTCTTTCTTCGCCGACACCATGCGCCCCATGCCGATGTCCGCCGGGACGACCGTGCCGTTGATCTCGGCGTGCGTGACGAACCCCTTCTCGATCCGCATGACGCCCATGGCCTCGGTGCCGTAGGGCGTGATGCCGAGGGGCGCGCCCATTTCCATCAGGAGATCGGCCACCGCTTCGCCGTAGGCGGCGGGGACCGCCAGTTCGTAGGCGAGTTCGCCGGAGAACGAGATGCGGAACAGCCGCGCCGAAAGCTGTCCGCCCAACAGATCGACGGTACCGGCCGCGAGGAACGGGAAGGCCTCGTTCGAGATGTCGCCGTCGACGATCTTCTCCAGAAGTTCCCGCGATTTCGGCCCGGCGACGGCGATCTGCGCCCACTGGTCGCTGGCGGAGGTGAAGCGGACGTCGAGGTCCGGCCACAGCGTTTGGGCGCAGAATTCCATGTGCGTCAGCACGCCCGCCGCCAGTGCGGTGGTCGTGGTCATGAAGTATCGGTCGTCATCGAGCCGGCTGAGCGTGCCGTCGTCGTAGATAAACCCGTCCTCGCGCAGCATCAGGCCGTAGCGCGCCTTGCCGACCGGCAGCTTGGCGACGCCGTTGCAGTAGATGCGGTCCAGAAACGCGGCGGCGTCACGGCCGACGATCTCGATCTTGCCGAGCGTCGACACGTCGCAGACGCCGACCCCCGCGCGCACGGCGAGTATCTCGCGGTCGACGCTTTGGCGCCAATGGGTTTCGCCCGTTTTCGGGAACCAGGCGGAACGGTACCAGTGGCCGGCGTCGATGAACCGGGCGCCGTTCTTTTTCGCCCATTCGTGCAGCGGCGAGCGGCGGACGGGCTGGAAATGTGCCGCCCGGTGCGCGCCGGCGAGCGCGCCGAACGACACCGGCGTATAGAACGGCCGGTAGGTGGTGGTGCCGACCTCGGCCGGCGATATGCCCCGGGCGTCGGCCAGGATGCCGATGGCGTTGACGTTGGAAAGCTTGCCCTGGTCCGTCGCCATGCCGGTGGTGGTGTAGCGCTTGGTGTGTTCGACGTGGCCGTAGCCTTCGCGAACCGCGAGGCCCAGGTCGGCCGCGTTCACGTCGTTCTGGAAATCGACGAACGCCTTGCCGGTGCTGCCGGCGACGTACCACAGCGGCGCCACCTGAAATGCCGGGTCGTCCTCGACCGTGCCGGCGTCGAACGGTTTCGCGGTGATGCCGAGTTCCGCCAGCGCCTCGCGGGCGAGGGACGCGCCGTGTTTCAGGCAGCCCGAGAGCGTGCCGATCCCGGCGGCGGCGCCCGCGGTGCGAAGGCCATCGGCCGGTGGCGGCGGCAGAAACGCCGCATGCGCATCCGACCAGACCGGTTTTTCGCCACGCTGGCAGGCGAGGCTGACGACGGGATTCCAGCCGCCGGACATGGCCAGCGCGTCGACGGCGATGGTCTCGTTCGTGCCGCCGTGCTCGACGGTGATCCCGGAAAGACCGCGCCAGCCGCGCGTGCCGGTGACATGCGCGGCGGTCAGGACGCGGGCATTGCCGTCATATGCCGGTGTATCGGCGCGGGAATCTATGATCGCCGCGACCTCGACGCCCCGCGCCTCGAGATCCTGCGCGGTCCGGTAGGCGCCCGAATTGTTGGTGAAGATCGCGACGCGCCTGCCCGCCGCGACGCCGTACCGGTTGGCGTAGGCGCGGACGGCGTCCGCCATCATGACGCCGGGACGGTCGTTGCCGCCGAAAACCAGCGGCCGCTCCTCGGCGCCGGTGCAGAGCATGCATTGCCTGGCGGCGACGCGCCAAAGACGCTCGGCGGGCCTGTTCGGATCCGGTTCGGCGACGTGTTTCTGGACCCGCTCGACGGCGCCGAAGACGCGGTCGTCGTAGCAGCCGAATACCGTCGTGCGCGGCTTGATCGTGACGTTCGCGTGGCCTTGCAACTCCGCGATCAGCTTGGCCGCGTAATCAGGGGCGGGCATGCCGTCGATCTCGCGGGTTTCCGACAGGAGCGAACCGCCGAGGGCGGCCTGTTCGTCGGCGACGATGACGCGCGCGCCGGTGCGGGCCGCCGTGACGGCGGCGGCGAGGCCGGCGGGACCGGCGCCGACGACGAGCAAATCGCAGTGCGCCCAGCATTTTTCGTAGCGGTCGGGATCGGCGTCGTACGTGGCGCGGCCGAGCCCGGCGGCGCGGCGGATCAAGGGTTCATAGAGTTTTTCCCAGAGCGCCGCCGGCCACATGAAGGTCTTGTAGTAGAACCCGGCGCCGATGAACGGCGACAGCAGCGCGTTCAGTTCGCCGAGATCGAACGCGAGTGTCGGCCAGCGGTGCTGGCTCCGCGCGGTCAGGCCTTCGTAAAGCTCGACGGTGGTGGCGCGGCAGTTGGGCTCGGTGCGGCCGTTCACGCCGACGGTCATCAAAGCGTTCGGTTCCGACGACCCGGCCGTCAGTACGCCGCGCGGACGGTGATACTTGAAGCTTCGGCCCATCAGCCGCCGGCCGTTCGCGAGCAGGGCGGCGGCAAGGGTGTCGCCGGCGAAGCCTCGCATCCGCTTGCCGTCGAACGTGAAATCGAGCGGCTGGTTGCGGTCGATCAGGCCGCCGCTGTCGAGGCGGTAGGAGGTCATGTCTTCTCCTCCGCCGCGTTCGCGTCGCGCACGCCGTAGACCGTGTGGTCGCCGCTGTCGCGTTCGACGACCAGCCAGCGGCGGCAGCCCGCCGTGTGATGCCAGTATTCGCGGATGCGTCCGATCGGATTGTCGCGCAGATAGACGTAGCCGAACCACGTCTCATCGTCGGCGTCGGGCGCCGGGCGCGTGACGTCGGCGCTCCCCTTGATGGTGAACTCTTCCTTGGGCCGGGTGCCGCAGTGCGGACATTGGATCAGGCTTGCCATGGTCGCTTCCTAATGCAGGTTCGGCTGCGCGCCGGCGCCGTTTTCGTCGATCAGGTAACCGCGTTCGAACCGGTCGAGCCGCAGGTGTTTCGCGACCGGATGCGGTGCGTCGTTGGCGATCAGATGGGCGTAGCACCACCCCGACGCCGGGGTCGCCTTGAAGCCGCCGTAACACCAGCCGGCATTGACGTAGAGGTTGTCGAGCGGCGCCTTGTCGATGATCGGCGAGCCGTCCATGCTCATGTCCATGATACCGCCCCAGCTTCTGAGCACCTTGACCCTGGACAGCGCCGGGATCATGGCAACGCCGGCTTCGATCACATGCTCGACGGTCGCGAGATTGCCGCGCCGCGCATAGGAATTGTAGCCGTCGATATCACCGCCGAAGACGAGCCCGCCCTTGTCCGATTGCGAGACGTAGAAGTGCCCGGCGCCGTAGGTCACCACCGTGTCGATGAAGGGTTTCAGGCCCTCGCTGACGAATGCCTGCAACACGTGGCTTTCGATCGGCAGCTTGAGGCCGGCCATCTCGGCGACGTGGCTAGAATGACCGGCGGCACACAACGCCAGCTTGCCGCATTGGATATAGCCTTTCGACGTCTCGACACCGACGACCCGGCCGCCTTCACGGCGTACCCCGGTCATTTCGCAGTTCTGGATGATGTCGACGCCGTAACTGTCGGCGCCGCGCGCGAAGCCCCAGGCGACGGCGTCATGGCGCACCGTGCCGCCGCGCCGCTGCATCAGGCCGCCCATGATCGGAAAGCGGGCGTTGGTGTAGTCGAAGAACGGCAGCATGTCGCGCACCGCGTCGCGGTCCATGTATTCGGCGTCGACGCCGTGCATCCGCATGGCGTTGCCGCGCCGCCTCGCCGCGTCGCGCTGACCGTCCGTGTGCACGAGGTTGAGCACGCCGCGCTGCGAGACCATGGCGTTGAAATTGAAGTCCTGTTCCAGGCCTTCCCAGAGCTTGAGCGAAAGCTCGTAGAACGGGGTGTTTCCCTCGAGCAGGTAGTTGGACCGGATGATGGTCGTGTTGCGCCCGACGTTGCCGGACCCGATGTAGCTTTTCTCCAGCACGCAGATGTTGCGGACGCCGAACTTGTGGGCGAGGTAATAGGCCGTCGCCAGTCCGTGTCCGCCGCCGCCGGCGATGATGACGTCGTATTTCGCCTTGGGTTCCGGTTCCCGCCAGACGGGCTTCCAGCCGGTATTGCCGCGAAGCGCGTTCAGGAAAATCGACAATGCGGAATAACGCATGAGGGTCTCCGGACGAGGTAACCGGACGCATGTTTGCATACGGACGGCCACTATGCTTGTTTTATTAGGACGTATAAATGACAAATCAGGCCGAAGACCGGTCGAAAAGGATATATTCAATACAGAATGTCGGCTTCGTTCTGCTGCCCGGGTTCGCGCTGATGTCCTATGCATCGGCGGCCGAGCCATTGCGGGCCGCGAACCTGATCGCGGGCCGGGAGCACTACCGGATCACCAACTATTCGCCGAAGGGCGGCATGACCACGGCATCGTCGGGGGCGCAGATTCCGACGCAGCCGGTCACCGAAGCCGGCGACGACCTGAATATCGTATTGGTCTGTGCCGGGGGCGATCCGTCGCAATGGTGCTATCCCCGGCTGCTGGACCGAATCCGGTATCTGGCGAGGTGCGGTGTCAGGATCGGCGGTGTATCGGGCGGGCCCTATGTGCTGGCCGCGGCCGGCGTTCTCGCCAACAAGCGGTTCACGGTGCACTGGGAACACGCACCGGCCCTGATCGAGGCGTTTCCGGACCTGGTGCCCGAGAAATCCCGCTACGTGATCGACGGCAACCGCATTACCTGCGGCGGCGGCGTCGCGCCGGTCGACATGATGCATGCCCTGATCGCCGAACAGATGGGTGAGGATTTCGCGCGCCGCGTCAGCGACTGGTACCTGCACACGCACGTGGGTGGCGCCACGGAAGGCCAGCGGTCATCGATCGCCGAAGCCTATGGCACCAACAACCGGGTGTTGCTGGCGGTGCTGGACAAGATGGAAAGCACGCCGGAAACGCCTCTCGACCGCCGGGCGATGGCCGGGTTCGCGGGTATCAGCGAGCGGCATCTGAACCGATTGTTCCAAACCCAACTCGGCTCAACGTACCTGCAGACTTATCTGCGCATCCGCGTCGAATATGCGGGCCGGCTGCTAAGGCAAAGCGGGCTCTCGATCGCCGAGGTCGCCATGGCGACGGGCTTTTCCAGCGCGTCTCATTTTTCCCGGACGTATCAATCGATGAAGGGCTATCCGCCGAGCATCGAACGGCGCCGGCGCCCGACCCTCGGTGGGTAACCCGTCACCGGCCGAATCGCGGGATACGCCGCGCGCGACTATCGGATACGGAACAGTTTCCGTCCGAATTGAGGCTTCGGGAACGGTGGAGATTGACGTTAGGATGGCCGACATAATGGTGAACGCGGGGAAACCATGAACAACGGATCGTCAATCCGGGTCGGGGTGGCCCAGGTCTCCAGTATTCCCGGTGACCTGACGGTGAACCTGGAAAAACATCTCGAGTGGATCGCGCGCGGGCGTGAAGCGGGCCTCGACCTGCTGGTGTTCCCGGAGGTTTCGCTGGTCGGCCATCACGGCGCGCAGCAATTGCTCGAGGTCGCGCTGCACCGCGACGATCCGAAGCTTCGGCAACTCGCCGACGCCGCTGGCGATATGCGCACTGTTGTCGGCTTTATCGAGGAAGGTCCGGCGGCGCAGTTCTATAACTCCGCCGCCGTGTTCAAGGGCGGCAAGCTGGAGCATCTGCACCGCAAGATCAATATTCCCACTTACGGACTTCTTGAAGAGGGCAAGCACTACGCCAAGGGCCGTTTCGTCGAGACGTGGGCCGTTGACGACAATTGGCGCGCCGGCGTGATGATCTGCGCCGATGCGTGGAACCCGGCGCTGGTCAATCTCGCGTTCCTGCACGGCGCGACGATCCTCATGATGCCCATCTCGTCCGCACTCGAAGCCGTTGGTGCCGAGTTCGACAACCCGGGCGGCTGGGGACGGACGGTCCGCTTCTACGGCATGGTCTACGGCGCGCCGATCATCATGGCCAACCGGTGCGGTCCCGAGGGCAACCTGAAGTTCTGGGGCGGCTCGATGATCGTCGATGCGTTCGGCCGTGAGCTGGTCGTCGCCGGCGAGGATGAGGAACTGATCCACGCGGATCTCTCGTTCGAGAATGTCCGCAAGGCGCGCGCCCTGTTGCCGACCGTGCGCGACAGCGATCTGTCGCTGGTGATGCGCGAGACGACGCGGCTTTCGGAAAAACTGGGTGTGCCGGATTTCATCCGATAAAGGAAACTCAATATGCGCAGAGGGCGAAGCCGCCGGCAGGAAGGACAGAGCGCCGACGTTATCGAATTCCAGAACCCGGCGCCGGGCGGACTCGAATGCGGTAGCTACCGGCCGCTGACGTCCATAGATATCGAGCGTATCGTTGGGGCCGCCTACGACGTTCTGTCACGAACCGGCATCGAGGTGCAGGCGGGCCCGTGCCGGGACGTGTTCGAAAAGGCCGGCTGCCGGATCGACAGCGACCTGAACCGGGTGTTCATTCCGGCGAACGTCATCGACGCGGCGCGGGCGCATCTCCGGCCTGAGGTGCTGCTGGCCGGCCGCGACCCGGCACACGATCTCGAACTCGGCGGGCAGCGGGTTTACCTCGGCACCGGCGGGCAGGCCGTGAAGATCATGGATCTCGACGATACGGTGCGGGAAACGGTGTTGTCCGACAACTACCACATCGGCCGTCTGGTCGACACGCTGCATCACGTGCATTTTTACATGCGGCCCGTGGTCTGCCGCGATCTTGAGACGCCCGACATCGACGTCAATCAGCTCTATGCCTGCCTGGCGGCGACGAAAAAGCATGTCATGAGTAACGCCTACCTGCCGGAACGGGTCGCCGACATCCGTGCCATGGGCGATATGGTCGCGGGTGGACGGGAAGCGTTCGATGTCCGTCCGCCGGTGTCGCTTACCGCCTGCTGGACGGTCTCACCGCTGCGCTATGCCATGGAAACGGTGGAAATTCTCGACGAGATCATCGAACAGGACATTCCGGTCGTGACATCGTCGGCGCCACAGGCCGGAGCGACATCCCCGGCGTCGCTCGCCGGCACACTGGTGCAGATCACCGCCGAACAGCTTTCCGGCCTTACCTACGTCAACCTCAAGAAGCCGGGATACCCCCTGATCATGGGCTGCGTTCCGGCGCAGGCGGATCTCCGGACCGGCGCCTTCACCGGCGGCTCGGCGGAGTTCGCGCTTTTGAACGCCGCGTGCGCGCAGATCGCGCAGTATCTGAAGATGCCGGTCTACAATTCCTCGGGCATCGCCGATGCCAAAGTGGGTGATGCGCAGGCCGGGTTCGAGAAGGGCATGACGACGGCGGCCGCCGCGCTCGCCGGTTCGAATTACGTGCATCACTCCGCGGGCTTCCTGGAGAGCCTGCTCGCCGTCGCATTCGAGCAGTACGTGATCGACAACGACATCAACGGGGCGATCATGCGCTTGGCGCGCGGGATCGAGGTTTCCGACGAAACGCTTGCCGTCGATGTCATCCACGACGTGTGCACCGGCCCCAATCATTTTCTCGGCCATCCCGACACACTGGCGCGCATGAAGGCGGAATATCTATATCCCGAGGTGTTCGACCGGGCTTCCCGTGACGACTGGGAGGCGGCGGGCGAGCGGGACATCCGCGACATCGCCAAGGAGCACGCGCGCAACGTGCTCGAGAACCACTGGCCCGATGCCATCGACCCGGCGGTCGACAAGGAAATCCGCGCGCGTTTCGATATCCTGCTGCCCGAAGCGGCGATGAAACAAGGCGGCTGGACCGGCCCGTAGCCCATTCCCTCAAGTATTCGTGACGGCATGCCCGCGACCTTGCGTCGTCCGGGTATTTGGTCAACATTGCCAGCCGGAATTTCTCACAGAAAACCGAAAGGTTGTCTCATGCCCAAGTATCCCGACGTAAAACTTTTCATTGCCGGCGAATGGCGCGATGGCCAGGAAGGCAAGACGCTGCCGATCATCGATCCGGCGACCGAGGAGGAGATCGGCCGTCTGGCGCACGCCACGCAGCCGGATCTGGATGCGGCCCTTGAGTCCGCTGAACGCGGCTTCAAGGTGTGGCGTGATACGCCCGCCTTCGAGCGTTACAAGGTCATGCGTAAGGCCGCCGACATCCTGCGTGAACGCAAGGACGACATCGGCTGGCTGATGACCCGCGAACAGGGCAAGCCGCTGACGCAGTCGAGCCTCGAGGTCGCGGCCGCCGCCGATACCATCGACTGGATCGCCGAGGAAGGCCGCCGCACCTATGGCCGCGTCATTCCGGCGCGCGGCACCGGCGTCACCAACATGACGCTCAAACTGCCGGTGGGTCCGGTCGCGGCGTTCACGCCGTGGAACTTCCCGATCAACCAGATCGTCCGCAAGCTGTGTTCGGCGCTGGCGACGGGGTGCTCGATTATCGTCAAGGCGCCGGAAGAAACGCCGGCGTCGCCGGCGGAACTGATCCGCGCCTTCACCGACGCGGGCGTACCGACCGACGTGATGAACCTCGTCTACGGCGTGCCGGCGGAGATTTCCGAGTACCTGATCCCGCATCCGACGATCCGCAAGATCTCGTTCACCGGCTCGACGCCGGTCGGCAAGCACCTCGCGGCATTGGCGGGCCAGCACATGAAGCGCGCCACCATGGAACTCGGCGGACACGCCCCGGTCCTGGTGTTCGACGACGCCGACGTCGACAAGGCGGTGAAACAGATGGCTGTATTCAAGACCCGTAACGCCGGTCAGGTTTGCATCTCGCCGACCCGGTTCCTGGTGCAGGACAAGGTCCACGACAAGTTCCTCGACGGCTTCATCGGTGCGATGGAGAAGATGAAGGTGGGCAACGGCCTCGAGGCCGACACGGACATGGGCCCGCTCGCGAACGAGCGCCGCATCCCGGCGATCGAAGACATGATCAACGACGCAACGTCGAAGGGCGGCAAGCTGGCCACGGGCGGCGAACGCATCGGCAACAAGGGTTACTTCTTCCAGCCGACCGTGCTGACCGGCGTGCCGACGGACGCCAAGATCATGAACGACGAGCCGTTCGGCCCGGTCGCCGTCGTCAACCGTTTCAAGGAATACGACGAAGCCGTGGGCGAAGCCAACCGCCTGGCGTTCGGGCTTGCGTCGTTCGCCTATACAGGTTCAGGCGCGACCGCGGACCGTCTCGGCCGCGAGGTCGAGAGCGGCATGCTGTCGATCAACCACCTCGGGCTGGCGTTGCCGGAAGTGCCGTTCGGCGGGATCAAGGATTCCGGTTACGGCACCGAGGGCGGCGCCGATGTCCTGGAAGCCTATCTGGAAACACGTCTCGTCACGACGCAGCTTTAATGCCGCAAACGGGTCTTAGGCCGCCGCCAGTTTCTCCCGCGCGCGGGAGAGGCGGCTTTTGACCGTGCCCTCGGCAACCGAGAGCATATCGGCGGCTTCCTCGTAGGAGCGGCCGTCGGCGACGACCATGCGCATTGCCAATGCTTCGCCCCGGCGCAGCCGTCTCAGGCGTCGCCGCGCGTCGCGCAGGCTCAATCCGTGTATCTGGCTTGCCGGCGTCGAAAGCGCCGGTATCCAGTCCTCGATCGGCACGACGTTCGGCCCGTTCCGGCGGCGCCTGGCGTTGTCGATGTGCTGATTGCGCATGATCGTGGTGAGCCATGCGCCGAGATTCGAGCCGGGTTCGAACTTGTCGAGATTGCGGAGCGCCTTGACGACGCTGTCCTGAACCAGGTCGTCGGCCTGATCCGGCGCGCCGGTCAGGGCGCGCGCGTAATTCTCCATGTCGTCGATATGCTCCGTGATTCGTACGGCCAGTTGTCGCTTCTGCCTTGGTTCGGGAAAGGCCATTTCGTACCTCCATGCGTATGTCTTTACCCGCGATAACGGGGGCGCGGAAAGATCGCGCCTGAATACGTGTCGTTTCTTGAGAGTAATTCTTATGTTAAACAATACGTAGTTTCGATGATCTAGAAATCAAGGTCGTTTGTATTAATTTATTGTCATGATCATTTACTTATTTTAATGCCAAGAAAATAAATAAAAATGATGATAAAATAAAAATAATTACCAATATTTATTTAATTCATTCTTGTCTTCTCTGTTCGAAAAAATTCGGAACCTTCCCGGCGATCGTGCGTTGTTCAGGTAAACGGTTTTGCCGCCGCCGGGAAACCGTGGCGCGGCAACCGATCGAAACAACGCGAGGAGAAGACAAGCATGTTCAGGCTATTCGTTACGATGGCGTTCGCTGCGGCGACCATCGCGCTTGTACCGGGAACCGATACAGCCAAAGCCGCAGCGCCGGGCGCACCGAAGTATGACGGCGTTTATCGCGGGCACGTCGACCCCTCGTACCGCAACCGGGACATGGACTGCGAAACGCCTGAAATTCCGGCGCTGCGGATCAGGAACGGTCGTCTCGAACAACCGCCGGAGAGCAAGCACCGGATCACGGGATTCGTTACCCATGACGGGTTCGTAATGTCGCGTTTCAATTTCGCCGGAGCCGGCGAAGGCCGGATGGAAGGCCGGATTCAGGATGATCGCCTGGTTGGCGGGCTGAGCGGCCCGAAAGGCGATTGTGCGTGGATCGTGACGCTGTCGAAGGTCGCCTCACCCGAGACGTAATCCTCCCTGCGTACCGGGCTCGCCGGTATTCGAGCCGGCAGCCCGGGCTTTTTTGGACGGGGACGCGTAACGCATAAAAGGAGTTCGAAGATGGAATTCGAGGAACTTAAAAAGAATCCGGCAAAGCATTTCGAAGATCCCGGCGATGTTGTCGCCGCGGACGGGCTGAGCCGGACGCAGAAGCTTGAAATTCTGCGGCAATGGCAACTGGACGCCGAACTGCTTTCCGTCGCGGAAAGCGAGAATATGCCGGGCGAGCGGCAGGCACCGATCGCATCGGTGCGCGACGCTATCCGTACGCTCGAGCAGTAGGTCATGCAGCTATTTGATGAAAGGAGTGTCATCCAGATGATCGATACTAAACACGATAAGTTGCGCGGATTTTCGCGTACCCTGATGGTCCTTGGCGTCGGCGCCGCGCTGATGACGGGCGCCGGCACGGCACTCGCCGCAAGCGATGGGTATGCCGAGATGGACGAGGCGGAGTTCTCGACCTGGGCCGAGCAGCAAATGAACACCCTTGAAGATAAGTGGACTGCGGTCCGGTCGGACGTCGCTGAGGCCAGTGAGGATGCGTCCAGAGAGGCCAAGGCGAAATGGCAGGCGCTGGTCGAAGGCGTGAGCGAGGAGCGTGAGCAAGCTGCCCGCGTGATCGATGAACTTCAAGAGGGCGCGGCGGACAACTGGGAAGCGCTGAATGAAAAGACTCGGAATGCCATCGCCGAGTTCGATGACGGGATCGAGAACCTTCGCGACGAATTGTCCAACGAACAGGCTTCAATCAGCAGTTCCAACCTGGTGACCGATGGCGGTGAAGACGCGTTACAGGACCGGGCGCGTGAGCAGGGAACCGTCGATACCGTCTTACCAGCCACCAAGTAGGGATCAACGGTCCCCCCTCGATTGCCGGACTGCAATAGTCCGGTAAATCGTCCCCCCGAACCCGTCCGCGGCGCTTGCGCCCGGGCGGGTTCTTTGCGTTCGTGAGCCGTTCCAGGGAATCTGCAAGGCTGGCGCCGCCTATTTTGACGCCAAATATTCGGATAAGGCCGTCGTTCGATATCCAGCGACCTGGTGCTGAGCAGGGTTTTGAGGGTGAAATCTGATTTCGCGGCGAATAATTGGAATTAAGTGGCAATCTTTCGAAATATTTCGGCGCTTCATTATTATCCGGCGATCGTTTATGATTTTAATCGTGCTTGAGGGGGGTGGCGCAAAATGCGCCCCGATAAAAATGGAAAATCTCCATCAGATCGATTTCAGCTCGCTTGAGCTGGAAGCCAAGGCTGAGGCACGGCTTGCCGCATTGACCATGCTGGCCGGCGCTGCCGGAACGCAGATGGAATTTCTGCAGACGGCTCTGCGTGCGCTGACGCTGGGCTTGGACTGTTCTTTCGGCGCCGTCGGTGAACTCGCCGAGGACGGCGAGAACGTCGAGATGATCTGTTTTCTCAAGGATGGCGAGTTTATCGAGCCGTATGTGTGTGAACTCGAAGGGACGCCCTGCGCGCGGGTATATGCGTCCAAATATGCCGAGACCCACGTCTTCTGCAGAAACAATCTGGCCAAGCTGTTTCCCGAGGACAACAACCTCCTTGAAATGGGTGTCGAGAGCTATCGCGCGGAAGCATTTACCAATGCGGACGGGCGGCGTGTCGGGCATGTTTTCGTTGCCGACACCAAACCGATGGAGGCGGACGATACGGATACCGCGTTTTTCCGTCTCGTCTCGCAGCGGATCGGCGCCGAGATCAACCGCTGGCATGCTGACCGGGCGCAAAAGGAAGAACGCCTCCTGTTGCAGACGGTCGTCGACAATTTGCCAATCCCCATCACGCTCAGCGACAAGTCCGGCCGGTACATTCTTGCCAATCAGAAGTTCGAGGAATGGTATGGCACGCCCGTGAGCCGGGTTCTCGGCCGGACGGCGCGTGAAGCGTTACCGATCACCGAGGAGGATCACCAGATCCGTGAGGAGATGGAGGCCGATGTTCTTTCCTCGGGCGATGTCCGGCGCCGCGAGGAAACCAAGAGACTTGCCGACGGTCAGGACCATTACGTGATCGTCACCAAGTTCCCGGTGCGTGATAGCGCGGGCAACATCATCGGGTTCGGATCGACGACCACCGACATTACCGATCGGCGCAAAAACGAAACGGCGTTGCAGGAGGCCAAGGAGAAGGCGGAAATGGCGTCGCGCGCCAAGAGCGAGTTTCTCGCAAACATGAGCCACGAGCTGCGCACGCCGCTGAACTCGATCATCGGTCTCTCCGAAGTCATGCTGGAAGGGATATTCGGCGCGCTCAATCCGAAGTACGCGGAATACGTCACCGACATCAATGTTTCCGGCGAGCACCTGCTGGATGTGATTACGGATATTCTCGATATCTCCAAGATCGAGGCCGGCGAGACGGATATCGAGGAATCGCTGCTCGATATAAAAGAGATTGTCCGTTCGGCGCTACGGCTCGCTTACAACCGGACGAAAGACAAACGGGACTGGACGTCGATAGATATTCCGAACGATCTCCCGAACTTGCGTGCCGACAAACGCCTTGTGAAACAGATTCTCGTGAACCTGCTGACCAACGCTATCAAGTTCACGCCCGAAGACGGCGACGTCAGGGTGACGGCGAGCCTCAACGAGGACGGAGGCATAGAGATCGTGGTTGCCGACTCGGGGAGCGGCATTGCCGAAGAGGATATTCCGCGCGCGCTGGAACCGTTCGGCCAGGTCCGAAACCGCCCAGAGTTGACGCATAGCGGGACGGGGCTTGGCCTGCCGCTTTCGAAGAAGTTCGCCGAACTGCACGATGGCGGGCTTCGGATTGAAAGCGAACCCGGCAAGGGGACCAGGGTTTTCGTGACATTTCCCAGGGAACGTACGATCCGGATGTGATGACGTACTTCGGTCTAGGGCAACGCCGGCCAGGACGAGCGGTTGTCCGCCACCAGTTGCTTCAGGCTCTCCGGCGTCAGAACCTCGACTTTATCGCCCCACATATAGAGATGCCAGGCCATCTCCAGGTCGGAGGCGGCCCGGAAACGGACAATCAGCGCGCCGTCGTCCTGCGGCTCCAGTTGCTGGGTCGGGTGGAATTCGAACTCGGCCGCCGTCGCCGCCGCCTCGGGCGCGAATTTCCAGACCACCTCGTAGGGATCCTGTTGGTAGACGCCGAACGAGCGCGCCGCAAAATCGGCAAGGCGGAATTCGGGATCACGGATGAAGTAGTCGTCGAGGAGCCGGATGCCCTCGATGTTCGAAAGACTGAACAGTGCGATCTTGTTGGCCTTGGGGTGCTCGTGATAGGCGACAAGATAGTTCCGGTGCCCGAACAGGAAGCCGTATGGATGCACGAGCCGGGTGTTCAGTTTGCCGTTGCGCCGGTTGCGGTAATCGATCTCGGCTTTCAGGCATGCCTTCACGGCGTCGCGCAGTTCGATCATCACGGTCCCCGGCACCCGCGGCCGCGGTCCCGGACGCATGGCGAATCCCTCGGCTTCCAGCAGCGCGTCGATGTCGGGCTCGGTGCGGCGGGCGACGTCGGGCGGGATCAGCGCCTTAAGCTTGCCGCGCAGGTTCGCCAGGCGCACCGCCCGGTCCGGCTGGCCGTTGGCATTCACTAGGGCAATCGTCGCTTCGAGGTCGGCCAGTTCGTCGGCGGAAAACGACACCATCCGGTCGAGCACACCGGACGGAATACGCCAGCGCTTGGACTTGTCGCCGGTGTCGACTTCCGTGGCCTGCGGGAAATTCCTGAGGATCGCATCGCGCATGCGCATGGCGGTGCGGCGCCCGACCCTGAACCGTTCCTGGATGTCCTGCAACGACAGGCCGCGCCGGGCCGCCTGCATTTCCAGGGCAAGTTGAAGGAGGTTGTCCGCTTTTTCGTATCTCAAGCTCATGGCGACCGTTCTAGATTATATATGTGACAGATTTGGTCACTCATTATTGCATGACTTCGCGGACGTATGAATTATGGTGGCGTCAAACGCCCATCTGAGTTCGAGGAGACACCGGCATGCGACTGCAACTGATGACCTGGCAAGAGGTCGAAACATACCTCAAACGTTCCACGGGAATCATCGTGCCGATCGGCTCCGCCGAGCAGCACGGCCCGACCGGATTCATCGGCACCGACGCACTGTGCCCGGAGATCGTCGCCGAGAAACTGGCAGAAGAGGTCGATTCGATAATCGCACCGACCATCAGCGTCGGCATGGCGCAGCATCACCTGGGGTTTGCGGGTTCGATCACGCTTCGGCCGTCGACGCTGATCGCGGTCATCGGCGACATGGTGACGTCGCTGGCACGGCATGGCTTCGACCGCTTCTATTTCGTCAACGGGCACGGCGGCAACATCGCGACCGTCAAGGCGGCGTTCGACGAGATCTATGCCGAGAGCAGCCTGGGCACTGCGCGCCACAACAGGGGCGGGTTGCGTTGCGTGCTCCGGAACTGGTTCCAGTGCCCGTCGGTCAACGAGATTGAGGCAGCAGAGTTCGGTGCCGCCAACGGCAGCCATGCGACGGCGGGCGAGGTGTCGCTGACCTACTTCGGTTATCCCGAAGACGGCGAGCGGATTTCGAGCGCCTCGAAACTGTCGCCGGAAATCGCGCCGGAGGGAAGCTTCTACGACTGCGACGACTACCGCCGCCGTTTTCCGGACGGGCGCATCGGCTCCGATCCGACCTTGGCGACCGCCGAGATCGGCGCGCGGTTGCGTGACGCCGCGGTCAAGGATCTGGCCGCCGACTACAGAAAGTTCCTAGAGGCCGATTAACGTATCCGCCAGTAAGTCCGGCGCCGTCACAAACGGCGAATGCCCGGTATCCAGTTCAACGATCGGGTCGCAGCCGGCACGCTCGGCCATCCAGCGTTCGTGTTCGGCCGAGATCGCCCGGTCCTTTTTGCAGACGATGGCAGCCTTCGGCACGCGGCCGAAGTTCGCGGTGCTCAAGGAAATCGGTTCGCGAAATGTGCGCGCCGCCTGAAGTTGTATCCGGTCCTCGACCCAGGCCAGTTGCCTTGGCGTCGCGTCGTTGTAGAAGGCGTCGGCCAGCACGCCGGGTTTGAGGGTGATGGCCGTGACGCCGCCGACGTCGATCTTGCCGGTCCGGACATGCGATTCCGGATCGGTTTTGACGACATCGCCGACGGATTCCCCGTCCGCCGGAATATAGGCGGCGAGGAAAATGACCTTTTCCAGCTTGTCCGGGCGCTGCTCGGCGACGCCGGCGGCGACGGCGCCGCTCATGGAATGACCGACGAGCACCGGTGGCGTGTCGAGTGAATCGATGACCTCGATCATCGCACTGATATAACTGGACATTTCCTGTTGACCGATCCAGCCGTCCTTGGATGCGTGGCCCGGCAGGTCGGGCGCGACCGCGTCGTGACCGCGGTCCTTCAACCGCCTGACCAGCGGTTCCCAGCACCACCCCCCGTGATAGGCCCCATGGACAAGCACGAACATGTCTGCACCATAGTCGATCATCGGTGGGATGTCTCCGGTGTCGAGGAAGGGAAGGATGCGGACGATGCACGCGCACTGGTATTTCGACGTTATTTCACCGTTCAGCTACCTGCAGTTCCTGCGGCTGGGCGAGGTCGCGGACAGGTGCGACCTGTCATTGAAGCCCGTGCTGTTCGCCGGTCTTCTGAACGCCAACGGCCAGAAGGGGCCGGCGGAGATTCCGGCGAAGCGGCTGTTCACGTACCGCATGGTGACGTGGATGGCGGCGAAGCGCGGCGTGCCGTTCAGGTTTCCGGACGCGCATCCGTTCAACCCGATCCGGGCGCTCAGGCTTTGCGTGGCCCTGAGGGCGACCGAAGATGCCGTCGGCAAGGTCTTTCACGCCATCTGGGGCGAGGGGCATTTGCCGGACAGCGACGATGGATGGCGTGCGATCCAGGCGGCCTGCGGCATCGACAATGGCGACGAGCTGATCTCGGACCCGGCGGTAAAGAAAGGCCTGATCGAAAATGGCGAGCAGGCACTAGCCGAAAATGTCTTCGGTGTGCCGAGTTTCGTCGCCGGCGGTCAGGTGTTCTGGGGCGACGATGCGCTCGGGTTCTTTTCCGACTGGCTGGACGATCCTGGCGTGCTTGAAACGGAGGCGATGACGAAGCTGAATGATCTGCCGTCGAGCGCCAATCGTGTCTAACCGCACCGCACCCCGGTGCCGCCGAGCCCGCAGTAGCCGCGCGGGTTCTTGTGCAGGTACTGCTGGTGGTAGTCCTCGGCATAATAGAACTCGGGCGCGTCGACGATCTCCGTCGTGATCGCCGGATATTTGTACTGCCTCAGCGCCTTCTGATAGGCCTTCTTGGTTTCCTCGGCGATGGCGCGCTGGTCGTCGTTATAGACGTAGACGCCTGAGCGATATTGCGTGCCGACGTCGTTGCCCTGGCGCATCCCCTGCGTTGGATTATGGGATTCCCAGAACGTCTGGCAGAGCTGACGGAACGCAACCTTCGACGGATCGTAGACCACGAACACCACTTCGTTATGGCCGGTGCGGCCGGTGCAGACTTCCTCGTAAGTCGGGTTCGGGGTCAGCCCGGCGGCGTACCCGACGGCGGTGACGTAAACGCCAGGCAACTGCCAGAAGATACGCTCGGCGCCCCAGAAACACCCAAGCCCGAACATCGCCGTTTCCAGGCCTTCCGGGAACGGCGGTTTCAGCGGGTTGCCGTTGACCGCGTGATGGCTCGCGGTCGGGATCGGTTCGTCACGGCCGGGCAGGGCCTCGGCGCGCTTGGGGATGTCGGTGGGTTTCTGAAACAGGCCGAACATGGTGCGCACTCCTTCCGTTGCCTGTGGAGGATATGGTGATTCCGGGTTCGAGTGCCAGCGGCAATCGATCACGAATCAGTGCGCATCCAGGTGCACGCCGTTTCGCCGTACCACCTGCCGGAGCGCGAAACTGGATTGAATGCGGGCGACGCCCGGCAGGCGCGACAGATGTTCCTTGTGGATGCGTTCGTAGTCGGCGGCATCGCGGGCCTGAAGCCGCAGTACGTAATCCGCTTCGCCGGCCATCAGGTAGCACTCCATGACGTCGGGGCAGTCGGCGACGGCGCGCTCGAACGCGCTCAGGTAATCCTCGCTTTGCCGGTCCAGTGTAATGGCGACGATGATGTGCGTCGAGCGGCCGAGCGCCGCGGCATCGATCATCGCCGCGTAGCCGGTGATGATTCCCCGGTCCTCGAGAATTTGCACCCGGCGCAAACATGCGGACGGCGAAAGGCCGATCTTGTCGGCCAGGTGCACGTTCGAAATGCGCCCATCGTCCTGTAGCGCTGAAATGATGGAATGATCGATGGAATCCAGCATATATCGAATAATATTCGAAGAATTTATGAATATGAATAATTAATTTCAAAAATGCACTCTGTAACTCGCATCTTTGCAAGGACTCTCAGTCGTGTTCGGGCGTATAATTCCGGAAAATTTACAATCGTCGACCGTAGATAACATGCGATCGGCAAGGGGAGGATACGGGGTTGCTTGTCGGGGTTCCCAAAGAGATCAAGAACAACGAGTTTCGTGTCGGCCTGACGCCGACCAGCGTGCGCGAACTGGTCGAGCACGGTCACAAGGTGATCGTCGAAACGAAGTGTGGCGCCGGCATCGGCCGTGGCGACGACGACTACGCCGCCCAGGGCGCCGAGATCGTCGGCAGCGCCAAGGACATCTTCGCCAAGGCCGATATGGTCGTGAAGGTGAAGGAGCCGCAGCCGGTCGAGCGCAAGATGCTGCGCGAGGGCCAGATTCTGTTCACGTATCTGCATCTGGCGCCGGATCCCGAACAGACCAGGGACCTGGTCGACAGCGGCGCGATCTGCATCGCCTACGAAACCGTGACCGATGCCCGGGGCAGGTTGCCGCTGCTGGCGCCGATGTCGCAGGTCGCGGGCCGTATGTCGATCCAGGCAGGCGCGCATTGTCTCGAGCGCGCGCAGGGCGGTGAAGGTATCCTGATCGGCGGCGTGCCGGGTGTGGCGGCGGCGCGGGTCGTCGTGATCGGCGGCGGCGTGGTCGGCGAGAACGCGATCCAAATGGCGATTGGCATGGGCGCCGACGTGACCGTGCTGGACCGCAACCTGGACGTCCTGAACCATCTCGCCGAACGGTTCGGCCCGGTGCTCAACACGATCTATTCGACCAAGGCGGCGCTGGAACAGCACGTGCTGGGCGCGGATCTCGTGATCGGCGCGGTGCTGGTCAAGGGCGCCGCGGCGCCGAAGCTGGTGACCGCCGACATGGTGACCGGCATGAAACAGGGGTCGGTACTTGTCGATGTCGCCATCGACCAGGGCGGGTGCTTCGAAACCTCGAAGCCGACGACCCACGCGGAGCCGACGTTCGTCATCGACGATGTGGTGCATTACTGCGTCGCCAACATGCCGGGCGCCGTGCCGCGCACGTCGACGCACGCGCTCAATAACGCGACGCTGCCCTATACGCTGATGCTGGCGGACCTGGGCTATAAGGACGCGCTGATGTCGAGCGAGCACTTCCTGAACGGGTTGAACGTGATTTCCGGCAAGGTCACGGAACAGGCCGTGGCCAACGATCTCGGCTACGATTACGTTCCGCCAAAAGAGGCACTGGCCGGGTAGGCCTCACGGGCATATATTAGGAATCTTCCCTAAGTAAACTCGGGCGTGGTGTTCGCATCACGTCCTTTTTTTTATCCGCCCTCGATCGGTGGGAAGACGACCACCTGGTCTCCGTCGCTGAGTTGCTTTCCCGCCCGGTTCTCCGGTGACACGGGATCGCCGTTGACCAGTGTCATGAAACCGAGGCCCGGGTCCATGCCGATCATCTGCATGGCGTCCGCGAGGGTGCCGCCGTCCTTGACCGGAATCTCGCCGATACCGTCGCGGCCCAGTCCCCGGAACGGGGCCGGATCGATGGAAACGAGCTGGAAGCCGACCTGGATCATATAGAGCTAATGCCGGACGCGGTCATTGCTGCTTCGGCGGCGTGTTGACCTCGACCGGTGCGTGGGCGACGCGGCGGCGCTGCATCAACATCAGGTCCATGGTCGAGATATGCTTGAAGATCGGCCGCGAGCCAGCCCGGTAAAGCCGTACCATGCCGTGTTCCATGTCGGCGAACGACCGGCGCAGGTCGTCGTAATTGCGCACCTCGAGGACGATGGCGTCGCGGCGGTCGGCGCTGAAGGCTTGCCAGCGGAACGTGGTGTTTGGAAGTTTGGGCGCTTCCAGCATATGCATCCAGCCGATTTCGCGTTCCTGCGGCGGGCCGAATCGCTGCTGCATGAATTTGACGACCTCCGCGAAATCCTGTGCCTTGAAGACCGCATAGACGCGGCTTGCGGTGCCGTTCTCGTAGCGAACGACTCCCTCGCCGGGCAGCAGGAAAGCGGTGTCGGCGGCGAAGCTCGATGCGATATGCGCAGGCCAGTTCAAACTCTTGAGGCAGAACACGCTGCCGTGCAGCGCCCGCTCGACGCAACTGTCGGTCTTGAAGGCAGCAGCGTCATAGGGCGTGCCGATGGCGCTGTCCTTGCCCATGTAGAGATCGAGCTGAGTGATCGGTCCGTCCTCGAGGCGCGTGGTCTCGTGGTCGGAGATGTGTGCATCCGGCGACGTGTAGCCGAGATCGAGGCTTTCCTCCGGCACGATCCGGTCCGAGACCTTGTTGGCGACGGTCTCCTCCGCATCCACCGGTTCGTCGATCCCGAATATGCCTTCAAGAACGCGGTCGACGAGCGAAACGCCGCCCGGATCTGGCGTCACGGTCTTGTGCTCCTGACCAAGGGCAGCGCGATTGCGGCGTTCCGGGCGGTAGGGCGCGCGCTTGCGGATTTCGGGCTGCTCGTGCACTTCCGCCACCTCTGCCGTTTGAACCGAGGATAGCGCGGTCTCGGGTTCGGCGCTGGCGGCGGGCGCCGGCAGCATCGGTACGCCGTTGCTCGCGAACAGGCTCTCGTTCGGGTCGAACGGATTCTTCTCCGGATGCGGCACCCAGGGGGCCACCTCGACCGTTTTCGCCGATGCGGTCATGTCGGAAATCTGCGGTTCCGCATCCTGGGTGTCGCGCGCGAGTTCCCTGGGGGTCGGTTCGGGATCGCTTATACTTGCGGCTACCGGTTCGGCGGCGCTTGCCGGTTCCACCGCCGGCGCGGCCGTTGCCACTTCGGTTCCATCGCTTGCCGGCGCGAACAGGCGCGCCAGGTCGCGGAACAGCCAGGTAATCGGGTTTGACGGTCGCTCGCCGGCAGCGGTCGGTCGGTCGTCCGCCGCCGTCTCGGTCTCGCCCGAAATGTCGGGCGTGCGGGGTTCCGGTACGGTTGTCGCCACGTCCAGGGAACCGGGGGCGGCTGCAGTCTCCGCTGTGGGCTTGGCCGCAACGGTGTCGGCCGGTGGTGACTGGTCGATTTCCAGATCGGGCTGAAGAATGCGCGCAAGGTCGCGGAGCAGCCATGAAATGGGGTTTCGGAACGTTTTCTCTTCGGCAGCTTGCGCCGGCGCCGATGGCGAAGGTTCGGTCTTCGGAACTGGCGCTTTGGCCGGCGCCGGTTGGACAGGGGGCGCGGCAACCGTTTCCGGTTCGGTATTCTGGGATTTCTTGCTTGTGGCGCCGGAAAACAGTTTGCCGATGTCGCTCAACAGCCATTCGATGGGGTTGCGGAATTTTTGCGCGTCATCCGATGCCGCTGCGCGCACGGTGTCGGCGCTTGCAAGAACAAGCATCGCCATAAGAACAATTGCGGTGATACGCCGCATATTTCCCGTCAAACCCCGCAACCTGACGCCCGCAGCCTGTTCTCTGCCGTCTTGACCGCCGCGTTCAGGTCTCTCATTTCCCTGAACGCAAATGTTGCATGCGATACCGCAGGCAGCAACCGGCTACGGCAAAAAACTGGTCGTTGCATCGCTATCCCGTCCCAACGCGCCAACGATGCTTCGGCGCTTCATGCCCAAGATGCCGAAAAAACCAGGAACCCCTGCGAATCCGGCAGGATCCACTATATTTCGTCTGCCTTACTTAGACCACATACATTTTATTGAATCATTAACGATCGTGGCCGGTTCAGGATTTTTCCGCATTCTGGGCGTCGAGGACGGCGACGGCGCTCATGTTGTAGATGCCGCGCGACGTGACCGCCGGCGACAGGATATGCGCCGGTTGCGCCGCGCCCACGAGAATGGGACCGACAGAAAGGCCGTCTCCCAGCATTTTCAGCAGGTTGAACGCGGTATTGGCGGCGTCGATATTGGGAAACACCAGCATGTTGGCGGCGCCGTTCAGGCGTGCACGCGGGAAGATGCGCTTTCGCAGTTCCTCATCGAGGGCGCTGTCGCCCTTCATTTCGCCTTCGACCTCGAAATCGAGGTCCCGTTTCATCAGGATCGCCATGGCGTCACGCATCTTTTGCGCGGAGGCGCTGTTCGACGAGCCGAAATTGGAGTGCGACAACAGCGCCACCTTCGGCGTCATGCCGAATCGCTTCACGGTTTCCGCGCCGAGTTCCGTCATTTCGGCGATTTCCTCGGGCATCGGATCCGCGGTGACGTGGGTGTCGCAAAGAAAGTACGTCCCTTTGTTGAGGATCAGGGCGCTGAGGGCGCTGACGTCTTTCGCGCCCTCGGCCTTACCGATGACATCCAGCACGTACTTCAGGTGCCATTCGTACTGGCCGTAAGTGCCGCAGATCATCGCGTCGGCTTCGCCGCGCCTCAGTGCCATCGCGGCAATCGCGGTGGTGTTGGTGCGGATGATTGTCTTGGCCTCGTCGATGGTGACGCCCTTGCGGTCGACCAGCTCGTGATACTGGCTCCAGTATTCGTCGTAGCGCGGATCGTCGAGTGGGTTGGTGATGCCGAAATGGACGTCCGGCTGGATGCGCAGTCCCAGCCGTTCGATGCGCTTGGCGATGACGTCCGGCCGACCGACCAGGTGCGGCCGCGCCAAACGGTCGTCGATCAGTGCCTGGACGGCGCGCAGCACGCGTTCGTCCTCGCCCTCGGCAAAAATGATTCGCTTCGGATCCTGCCGGGCGCTGTCCAGGATAGGTTTCATCAGCATGCCGGAGCGGAACACGAACCCGGCGAGTTTTTCGCGGTAGGCGTCGAAGTCCTCGATCGGCCGTGTGGCGACGCCGGTATCCATCGCCGCCTTGGCGACCGCGGGTGCGATCTCCGAAATCAGCCGCGGGTCGAAGGGCTTCGGAATCAGGTATTCCGGGCCGAAAACCAGCCGCTCCCCGGCATAGGCGTCGGCAACGCGCTCCGAACTCTCGGCCATGGCCAGATCGGCGATTGCCTTGACGGCCGCCTGCTTCATTTCCTCGTTGACGTCGGTGGCGCCGCAATCCAGCGCGCCCCGGAAGATGAACGGGAAACAGAGCACGTTGTTGACCTGGTTCGGGTAGTCCGACCGACCGGTTGCCATCATCACGTTCGGATTGGCTTTCTTGGCGGTATCCGGATCGATTTCCGGGTTCGGATTGGCGAGCGCCAGGATGAACGGGTGTTCGTCCATCTTCTTGACCATCTCGGGGGAGAGGATGCCCGCCGCCGAAAGACCGAGAAATACGTCCGCGCCCTCTATGACGTCGTCGAGGCTCCGAAGGTCGGTCTTCTGGGCGTAGTTCGCCTTGCGGTCGTTCATCTCGTCCGTGCGCCCCGCGTAAACAAGGCCGACGTGATCGACGAGCCAGATGTTCTCGCGTTTGACGCCCATCGAGACCAGCAGATCGAGACACGCGATCCCGGCGGCGCCGCCGCCGGTGGAGACGAGCTTGATGTCCTCGAAATTCTTGTTCTGCAGCCTGAGGCCGTTGAGGATCGCGGCGGCGCAGACGATGGCGGTGCCGTGCTGGTCGTCGTGGAACACCGGAATGTTCATGCGCTTGCGGAGTTCCTGCTCGACGATGAAGCATTCCGGCGAGCGGATATCCTCCAGGTTGATGGCGCCGAACGTCGGTTCCAGCGGCGCGATGATGTCGACCAGTTTCTGCGGGTCGAGTTCGTTCACCTCGATGTCATAACAGTCGATGTTGGCGAATTTCTTGAATAGTACCGCCTTGCCTTCCATGACCGGCTTCGACGCCTCGGCGCCGATGGGGCCCAGACCGAGCACGGCGGTGCCGTTGGTGATCACGGCCACCAAATTGCCGCGGTTGGTGAGCTCGTAGGACTGCATGGGGTCGTCGACGATCGCGTTGCACGCGGCGGCAACCCCCGGTGAATACGCAAGGGCCAGGTCACGTTGCGTCGCCAGCGGCTTGGTGGGCTGGATTTGCAGCTTTCCGGCCGGTGCCTGACGGTGGTATTCGAGTGCCCGCTGATCGAGGGTCTTGTCGGACATTATATTCGTCCTCCCGTGTCCTTAACTCCCTGACATAACATAGGTTGATAGGTTGCCGCGTCCGGGGCAACCTGAATCAATCGAATTATGTGCTGAGGGGCGGGGGCCTCGCGGATGACTTCTCTTGAACCGAACGTGCCGTTCGTGATCGGGCACCGCGGCGCGGCCGGGCTCGCGCCCGAGAATACGCTGATCAGTCTGCGCCGGGCGCGGATGGAGGGCGCGAAATGGGTCGAGTTCGACGTCAAACTGACCGGTGACGGCATTCCGATCCTGTTCCATGACGACACGCTGAACCGGACAACGAGCGGCAGGGGCCCAGTCAAGGATTGTCCCTTCGAGCGGATTCGCAAGCTCGAAGCCGGCGCATGGTTCGGGGCGTCGTTCGCCGGGACGCGTGTGCCGACATTCGCCGAGACGATCCAGACGCTGATCTCGGAAGGTTTGGGTGCCAACGTCGAGATCAAACCGAATCCCGGGGAGGCGCGGGCGACGGCCGAAGCCGTCTGCAATACGATTGCCGAAATCTGGCCGGAGAGCGTGCCAGTCCCCGTCATTTCCAGCTTCGACCGGGACGCCATGGCGGTGACGCGGGACTTGTTGGCGGATGCGGAGCGCGCGATCCTCTTTCATGGCTTGCCCAAGGACTGGAAGCGGATCGCGGCGGACCTCGGCTGCCGTGCCGTGCATGCGTCGAATCGGCAGATGACGGAGACGTTGGCGGCGCAGGTAATCGCGGCGGGGCTCCATCTCCGCGTCTTTACGGTCAACGATCCGGCGCGGGCGGAAACGCTCAGGCAATGGGGCGTATCCGCGGTTTTCACGGACCGCCCGGACCTCATCAAGGATCCGGCCAAATGATCGGACATTGCCACCGTTCTACGTTTACGCGACGATGATCTCGGGAGCGGGTCTCATCAATCGCTGGGGCCCGGCGGGATCGAATTACGGAATACCTTCTTGAACGGCATCTTCTTTGCCATCGTCGCAATCGCCTTCGTCGTTGCCGCATACCGGCAGGTGACGTTTATGCCGCCCGAGGGCAGCGACGTCGATACGCCGATGGCGGCACTCGGCAAGTCCATGATCGGCACCGCCGGCGACGCCGTCACGCTTGCGATCGGTCTGGTCGGCGTGATGGCGCTGTTCCTCGGCCTGATGAAGGTCGCGGAGCGCGCCGGGCTGCTGATCGTCGTCGCGCGCACGCTGCAGCCGCTGATGGTCCGGCTTTTCCCCGCGGTGCCGGCGGACCATCCGGCCATGGGTGCGATCATCATGAACCTGTCGGCGAATGTACTCGGGCTCGGCAATGCGGCGACGCCGTTCGGCATTCGCGCGATGGAACACCTCGATACCCTTAACGGCGAGAAGGGCAAGGCGACCGACGCCATGATCCTGTTTCTCGCTATCAACACGTCGAGCATCACGCTCCTGCCCACCGGCGTGATCGCCTTGCGCGCGGCGGCAGGGTCGGCCGACCCGGCCGGAATTGTGCCGACGACATTGTTCGCGACACTTGTCTCGACCACCGTCGCCATCATCAGCGCCAAGTTCTGCGCGCGGATGTTCGCCGCCAGCGCACCCCCGGCCATCAGCGCCGAAGACGCGCCCGCCGCCGAGGCACAGGAAGATGATCTGCCGCCACCGCCTGCCGAGGGCTATCCGATCTGGGTGTCGGCAATCGTTTTGTCGTTCGTGCTGGCGCTGGTGCCGCTGACCGTATTTTACGGCCGCGCCTTTGCGCCTTGGATCGTGCCGGGGCTGATGGTCGGGTTCCTTGCGCTCGGCGTCTTTAAGAAAGTGCCGGTCTACGAATGCTTTATCGAAGGCGCCAAGGACGGCTTCAACGTGGCGCTCAGGATCATTCCCTATCTGGTGGCGATCCTGGTGGCGGTGTCGATGTTCCGGAACTCGGGCGCGCTGGAATTGCTGATCACGCCGCTGGGTGTGGTCACGGAACTCGTCGGCCTGCCGCCGGACGCGCTGCCGATGGCGCTCCTGCGGCCGCTCTCGGGCTCCGGCGCATACGGTATCCTGGCGTCGATCATCAACGATCCGGCAATCGGTCCGGACAGCTACACGGGCTATCTGGTTTCGACCTTCCAGGGGTCGACGGAAACCACGTTCTACGTCATCGCCGTCTACTTCGGCGCGGTGCAAATCCGCCGCCTCAGATACGCCCTGATTCCGTCGCTGAGCGCCGACGTGGCGGGAATCGCCGCCGCCGTCTTCATCGTCGCGATGCTCTACGGATGAGCAAGAACCCGCTTGCCCATCCGGCGGACCCGACGCCGAATACGGGCGGTGCCCGCGACACCGATGCGCCCGGCAAGGCGATCCTGTGCGCGCTTGCGGGCGGCGCCGTGCTGACCTTGAACGATGGCCTGGTCAAATCGCTTGCCGCGGAGTTTCCGACCGGCCAGGTGCTGGCGATCCGCGGCATGTTCATCTACTTCATGATCGTCCTGTTCGCGATCCGCATGGGTGGTATTCATACGGCGTGGCAGATCCGAAGCTGGAAGGGGCAGACCCTGCGCGGTTTTTGTGTCGTCGGCAGTTCGTTCTGTTTCGTGACGGGGCTTTCCTACCTGCCGCTCGCGGATGCCATCGCCATCGCCTTTGCCGGGCCGCTGTTCGTTACCATGCTGGCGCCGGTGATGCTGGGTGAAACGGTCGGCTGGCGGCGTTGGGCCGCCGTATTGATCGGGTTCGTCGGCGTGCTCGTCATCGTCCGCCCGGGTACGACGGCGTTCCAGTGGTTCGCGGTGTTTCCGCTGATGGCGTCGTTCCTGGGGGGCATGCGGGACCTGATCACGCGCAAGGTGGCGGCGCACGAGACCACCGTCGCGGTGCTGTTCGTGACGACCACGGCGGTCATGACGTTCGGGTTCCTATCCTGGTTCTTTGTGGAATGGCAGCCGGTCGAACTCCGGCACCTGAAGTATTTCGTCGGCAGCGGGTTGCTTGTCGGCACGGCGCACTACCTCCTCATCGAGGCGTTCCGGCTCGGCGAGGCGGCGCTGGTATCGCCGTTCAAGTACGGGAACGTCCTGTGGGCGGTGCTGTTCGGGTATCTGCTGTTCGGCGACCTGCCGGATGCGGCGACGATCGGCGGCGCGGTGATCGTCTGCGTCAGCGGTCTATACATCCTGCACCGCGAACGCATCCGTGCCAAAGCGGCAAGGTTGGCGAAAACCTGACTTCCGACAGCAGAAAACCGGAATAAGAGCCGATCAGAAACCGTCGGCGATGTCGCTCAGGCCCTCATTGTCGAGAATCTGAATCTTGCGGTCCTTGTCGCCGCCGATCAGGCCGTCCTTGCGGAGCCTGGAGAACGTGCGGCTGACGGTTTCGGTGGTCAGGCCCAGGAAATCGCCGATGTCGTCGCGGCTCATGGGCACGTCGATCGGATTCGCCGCCATGCCGCGTTCGGCAGCGCGCCGGGACAGCATGAGCAGGAAGGTCGCGACCCGCTCCTGTGCGGTCTTGCGGCCAAGCAACAGTAGCTGGCCCTGAACTTCGGCGAGCGCCTCGGACGCCATGTCATGCAGGCGCCGATCGAGGTTGGGTATGGAATCCTCCATCTTTTTCAGTTCGCGGCGTTCCATCCGGCACAGCGATGCTGCCGTAACCGCTTCGACGCTGCTCGGATACTGCTCGGACTTGGCGAGGCCCAGGAAGTCGCCCGGAAAAACGAAACCAACGATCTGACGCCGCCCGTCCGGCAAAAGCTTGTAACTCTTGAGGCAGCCGGAAGTCACCGAGAACACGTGCTGCTCGACTTCGCCCTCGTCGACCAGATGGTCGCCTGCATCGAGAGAAATGTTCTTCATTGCGCCGCCGAATTTCGACAGCTCCGGAAATGTCAGCGCGCCGCACACGGCATGCTCGCGAATCTGGCATGCGGCGCAGGGATGGTCGCCCATCTGCTCTCGCGGTATGGCAGGTTTAAGTGCCGCGTTTTTGTCCGGTGCACCCGCCATGGATGTGCCCTCTCTACCTTGATGAGAGAATAGTCTAGAGAATCCGCCGGAGAGTTTCCAGTGAATGCGTAATGACGCCACCTACCGTTCAATGGGACAGCAGCAAGGGCACATCCGTATTCGCCAGCACGGAACGGGTCACGCCGCCGAACATATATTCCGCCGCCGCGCCGGCGCCGTAGGCCCCCATGACGAGCAGGGCATGACCGTTGCGCCGTGCCGCATCCAGGAGCGTGGCGGCGATCTTGTCCTTGGTGGCATGCAAAATACGCGTGCGGGCCTCGATGCCGTGCATTGACAGGTACTTGCGTATATCTTCCGGGTCCGCGCTCACGGAGCCGTTCTCGACGACATTGACGACTTCGACGGCCGCGGCGGTCTGCAGCATGGGCAATGCGTTCCGTACGCTCTGCGCCGCCTCGCGCGAGCCGTCCCAGGCGACTGTGACGTGTCCGCCGATCACCGGCCTGGGGTAATTGCATGTGATCAGGACGGGTCTCGCCGTATCGAGCAGGGCGGCTTCGAGAACGGCGCTTTCGACACCGCCGTTCTCAGCGCCCGGAATGGCGATGACGACGAGGTCGAACAGGCGCCCGCGTGCCGCGATCTCCCGATTCTCATGACCGATTACACAGAGCTTTGCGACAGCGAAATGATGTGCACTCGTGATATCCTCGGGAGCAACGACCGGCAGGCCCTTGTCGGTCACGGTTTCCCGGATGAATGTTTCAAACGCCGTCCGCCGCACGTCATTGGCACGCGACATGCTGTCGACGAGGCGGTCGACGACCTGGGACGGCAGGTCTTCCGAGATCGGAACGGCGGCATGCGTCAGGGGAGGCGTCACATGCAACAGTGCCGTTGCTGCGTCGAAGCGCCGGCCGAGTTCGAGTGCGGTGGCCAGCACGTTCCGGCTTTCCGCGCCGCCGTCGACGACAGCCAGTATCGACTTGAAATCCATGACAGGCTTCCCGTTCCGGCACTTCCTGAAAAGGGTGCCGCGACCTTTCATGGATTTTTGGCCGTGCAGAACGGCTCGGCATTGATTTAGGTCAAACTGAGGAAATCAGAATTGCAGTCGCAGGCCGGCGCGGACCTCGTGCGCTTTTAGGTCGTCGTATCCGGTTGCGCCGTCCTGTCCGAACTCACCCAGGTCGATGAACTGGTAACCGACGTCGAGGATAAGGGAATCGGACAGTTTCGTTGCGACCCCGGCCATGGCGGCGTAGCTCAGGTTGAAGGACCTTGTGCCGTTTTCGCTGGTGCCGGCGGAATTTCGCAGGGTGTCCGTGTCGAGCATCGAAACGCCGACACCGCCGCCGACGTAGGGCGTGACCGTGTCGTCACCGAGCCATTCATGCGCCTGTTTGATATCGTAATATAGATTGAACATGGCGCTGGCGCTTTCGACGTCGCCGGAAAGCGTGTTGCCGGCGCCGTCCGTGCCGTCGATCGACATCGGCCAGCGGTAGGTCAGCATGCCTTCCATGCGCAGTTGATCGCCGATGTGGGCGCCGAGGCCTATTCCGACCAGACCCGTGTTCTCGATCTCGTCGGAACGGTGTGTGCCGTTTGCGCCGCTGCCTTCCGGGTCGCCGGTCACCGTATAACCGGCGTCGATCCGCACATAGGGGCTGATAAACGTGGTGCCGGTTCCATCGGTGGCCGTCTTGGCCCGGTTTACTTCGGCGGGTTTTTCCGATGCCGGTGCCGTTTGCTGAGCAGCGGCTGCGGGGGCGTCAGCAGCAGTGCCGGACGTGGCCGGTTGTGCCGGCTGGTCCTGTTTCAGGGGATCGCGCGACGATGCGCTGGGCTGTGCCGGCACCTGGCCGGCGCCGCTGTCGCGAAGCTGTTTATCGGTGGCGATGTCGCTCGCATCCCCGCCGGCCACTTCGATGTGATAGGTAAAGGCGAAATCGTCGCGTACCCGGTCCGCGGCAACGGTCGTGGTCGGCCAGAAAAGGCCTGCCGTCCCCAGCAAGAGCACCGCCAGTTGCCCGGTATTTTTCATTGATACCCCGTTGTCCCAGTCTCCGGCGCCCGAATCGGCGGGCGTCCCTTGCGCCAAGAATCGGCTCAAGACGTAAAAACGTGGTTAACGGAAAGGAGCGGGGCGCCGCTTTTTTCAAACGGAATCAAAGAGATTCGGGATCGAGAAAAGGGAAACGCGGTTAATTGACCGGTTTCGCGTCCTGCTTTGACTCGAACATCTCCGGCATTGCCTGCTTGAAGGCGTCGCGGGCCTTGATGGCTTTCGGATAACCCTGTTCCGCGGCGCGGTTGATCCAGTCGAAGGCCGTTTTCAGGTCCTGGGCGACACCCTTGCCCTCGTAATAAAGGAAGCCGAGATTGTACTGTGCCTGCGTATGACCGCTGCCGGCGGCACGTTCGAACCACTTGGCTGCGTTGGCGAAATCCTGGCCGCCGGTCTGTCCGGTGTAGTTCATGATGCCGAGGTTGTACTGGGCGCCGACATGGCCGGCATCGCCGGCTTTCAGGAAGAACTGCGCCGCCTTGCCGAAGTTCTGCTCGACGCCGTCACCGTTGTAGTACTTGAGCCCCTGCTGATAGTCAGCTTCGCCGGGGCGTGCCTCCTCGGCGGCCGGCGGCGGTGGCGGTGCGTCGGCCGGTGGCGACTCCGCGCCGGGGGGCAGCGATGCCTGTTCCTGTGTCTGTGCGGGCGGCGCGATCGGCTGTTCGCTGACTTCCGCGACCGGTTGCGGATCGGGGGCGCCTTCCTGCGCGCGCTCGCCGAAGCCAAGCGCCGATTGCGGCGCCGCGGGCGGCGTCTCGCCGGTTTCAGGCATGGGTGTACTTTGCGGCATCGGCTCCGCCGTCCCCGGCGGTTGCGGCATCGCGCTTTCGATCGTGGCCGGCGCGGCGGGTTCGGGTGCGGCGGCCGGCATGTTCTCCGGTTGTCCGGCTGGTTCGTTCTCCGGCATTGCCAGTTCCGGGGCCGCTTCCGGCTCAGCAGCCGGTGCCCGTTCGATCTCTTTCGGCGGCGGCGGTACGCGCATGACGACGCGGGGGACGCGATTGGTCGGCGAGAAGTTCAGCACCTCGTGTATCGTCGTCCGGATCCAGTAAACAAAACTCTCGGATTTCGCCGATACCGTGTCGTAGACGCCGTGCTTGATGCCGAGCAGGGTTTCGGCGGCGGGCCCGGTCGTGCTTTCGATCGTTTCGTCGTCGATGACGAGAACGGCCGCGAACGTCAGGACGCAAAGACCCAGAAGGCTCAGGATCAAGTACTTGGCGATTTTCTCGATCACATTGTTTCCGTTCGAAAAAGTGCGAATCCCCGATTAAGCGTAGCCGTCTTTTTGTAGAGATTCCATAGCCTGCGTTTCCGGTGGCCGATGGCATCCTTGTAAGTCCCCCGGCGATGCGCTAGGCACCTTGAACGATCTGGGTAAATAGATGGACTTTTCGGGACAGGAGGTCGATATGTCCGACGAAATACGTGCCTCGCACATTCTGGTGTCGACCGACACCCGCAGCAAGGACGACGCCAAGGCGGAGACCGAAGCGTTGCGCCAAAAAATCACCGATGGTGCCGATTTCGCTGAGATTGCGCGGGCCTCTTCGGATTGTCCATCCGGGGCCGGCGGCGGCGACTTGGGTCATTTCGGCCGCGGCGTGATGGTGCCCGAATTCGAGGAAGCGGCGTTCGGCCTCGAAGTCGACGGGTTGAGCGGTCTCGTCGAAACCGATTTCGGCTATCACCTGATCCTGCGCACCGAATAACCGGTCACAGAATGACCGGAGCGTCCGGTTCGTATCGGCCGTCCTTGTCCTCGATCTCGATGATCCAGATATCCGGATCGGTCTTGATTCGGCGTTCAATGTAATTCTCCACGTCGCCGTCCGGCATCGGTGCCTCGCCGCTCGTTTGCAACCAGGCCGGTTTCCCCTGGGAATCCCTGGATTGAGAGAGCAGCACGGAGTGTCCGTCCATCCGGTCGAGCCGGATCAGAATGCTGCCCGCGTCCGCGTCTCCGCGCCGCCGGACCACGACCGGCAACGTCAAAAGCCCGCACATTCGGACCTGAGCGGAAATCCAGATCGCCGCCTTAACTCTGGGTTCGTCCACGCACTTCCTCACTACCCTGGGTGGTTGTAGTATTTTCTTACAACGTGTGACTCGCGCATCGGGAGCCACTATAATCGCGCCGGGCAAACGGCTCAATCGGCGCCGGACTGGGGCGGCGTAACCGGAGTTCAGGCGCTTGGCTCTCAAAGAAGACAAGCAACCGCGAAAACTGCGTAGCGAAGCGGAGGACATTCTGCGCTTCCGTGACTATGCGGACGCGGATGCGGACTGGTTCTGGGAACTGGATCCGAACTTTCGTTTTGCCATTGTCTCGATGCGCCGCGAGGGACGCTCGTCCGTCGGCGAGTTCGATCTGCTGGGCAAGACGCCCTGGGAGTTCGCGGATGCCGATCCCGACCGGGATCATGAATGGGCCGCGTTCGTCGACAAGCTGCAACGTCGTGAGCCGTTCCGTAACTTCAGGATCTCGCTGCGGCATGAAGGTGGCGGCAACGTATACTGGCGGCTCAGCGGCAAACCGGTCCTTGGCGACGATGGAAGATTTTTCGGATACCGCGGTATCGCCACCGATGAAACCGTCGATGCGATCCGCCGCCAGCACCTGGAGGCCTTGTCGGCGGATTACCAGATGGCGCTGGAATCGATTGCCGAAGGCGTGGCGTATTTCGATGAACGTCACCGGCTGAGCTTTACAAACCCGGCGTTTCGAAGCCTGGTGCCCCTGCCTGCCAGGTTGTTTCAGGTCGGCACCAGTTATAGCGATCTGATCGCCAGTGTAGCGCCGCTGATCTCGGACGACCGCCGCCGCACATCGCAGTTGCGCCGCACGCCGGGACGCGGCTTGATCGACTGGCAGTTCGGCGAAGGGCGCAGCCTGGTCGGCGAGATGCGTCCGCTATCGTCGGGACGGCATATCATGGTGGTGCGCGATGCCGCAGAGGCCGGCGCCCCGGGTACCCGCGGCGGGCTGTATTACGACGATCTGGTGGCTTCCGGCCAGCCGTTCTTCGCGCACGTCGACAACCGCATCGTATTCGCCAACGCTGCCGCGGCCGGCATATTCGGCTGTTCAGTGGATGCCATGCTGGGTCGGCAAGTCTGGGATTTCATCGACCCGGCCGAACTCACCAGGCTTCGGACATTCGATCGTGAACGGCGCGACGGGTCGGAGGTCCCTGATTCTTATACGACCGTCGGACGCCGTGAGGACGGCGCAAAACTGGAACTGGAATTCTACGTGCATGTCGGCGAGTGGCAGGGGCAGCGTGCTGTGCAGGTGTTCCTCCAGGACCGGACAGCGGCGCGCCATGCCGAGCAGGCGTTGATCGAGAGCGAACAGAAGTACCGTAATCTCGTCGACGGTTCGATCCAGGGGCTTTTCGTCCATCGCGACTGGGAGATCGTTTATGCCAACGATACGGCGGCGGAAATGTTCGGTTATGAGGTCGGCGATTTCATCGGCCGCAGCGTCATCGACCTGGTATCCGAAGACGAGCGCGCCGTAATTGCAGATATCCGCAGGCGTCGGCTCGCCGGCGACGAAGACGTGCCCGACCGCTACGAATTCACCGGCGTGTGCGCCGACGGGTCAGCCATCTCCGTGGAAATCTATTCCCGCCTCGTAGAGTGGGAGGGGGAGCCGGCGATCCAGTCGACGCTGATGGATGTGTCGGGCCACAAGGAAACCGAACGGAGTCTCGTGCGGGCCAAGGAAGCGGCCGAGGAGGCCAGTCGGACCAAGACGGAATTCCTCGGCAACATGTCGCACGAACTTCGGACGCCGCTGAACGCGATCATCGGGTTCTCGCAATTGATCCGTGACAAGATCATGGGCGACCTTAACCCACATTATGTGGACTATGCGGGGTCGATACATTCATCCGGGATGCATCTCCTCGACGTCGTTAACGATTTACTCGACATCGCCTCGATCGAGAGCGGGAACATGCTGCTCAATGATGATGAGGTGGATATCACGGATATCATCCGGTCGTGCGAGCGCATGCTGCGGACCCGGGCCCAGAAAGCGGAGTTGCTGATTTCGGTCGACATTCTCGACGGGCCGCTGAGGGTGCGTGGCGATCCGCGGCGGCTGAAGCAGATCCTGATCAACCTCATGAATAACTCGATCAAGTTCACCCGCCCCGGCGGGCACATCGTGGTGACGGCCTTCGTCAACGTCGACGGCGAGCCCGAGTTGTCGGTCAGGGACAGCGGTATCGGCATTTCGCCGGAGGATCAGCAGGTAATCTTCGACGCCTTCACCCGGGTCGATTCCTCGTTCGTGACCGAACGGGAGGGGACGGGCCTCGGCCTGCCGTTGGTCAAGGCGCTGACGGACCTCCATGGCGGGCGCGTCGAGCTGGAAAGCGCTGTCGGCGCGGGTACGAAAATCAGCGTGATCCTGCCTATGGATCGTCTGATTCACGGCCCCGGCGGGTAATATTTACCTCTAACCTTCTGAATCCAGGTTATTTTCCAGAAAAATTAACCATTGTGACCGGAGTCACTGTATGTGACCCGGGTGCGGCGTATGTTTAATACAGATATTCACTTCTTCTCCTTCACCGGGCCGACGGGCCCGGTGTTTTTTTGTGCCCGTTCCCGGCCCGCGGCTATTATCCCGTTCGGTATTGGTCATGCCGGACGGATGCATTAAGGTTTGCCGAACAATGAAGTAATAACCGGGGAAGCACAGACGTGAGCGGTCTGCTCGAACGTTTTTCGGATCACACGCGGCGTATATTCGCCCGTCATCGCGGCCGCCAGTTCATGGAGGGGGCGATGGCCGCGGCGGCGCTCGTGGCGTTGGCGGACGGCGATGCGTCGCTGGAGGAAGGTGCGGAGGTCGGCCGTCTGATGCGGGTCCTCGATATCCTGCGCGACCACCATCCGGAAGCGGGCGTGGAGAGCTACCTGCGTTATATCGATCAGCTTCGTAAGGACCCCGCCAACGCCGAGTCGGTGCGCGCCAGGGTCAAGGATGCCGCCGGTGACGACCGTGAGGCCCGGGCGTTACTGATCGTCATCTGCCATGCCGTCAGCGAGGCGGACGGCATCGTCCGTGACAGTGAGGTCGAGGAAATCGACCGCCTTTCCCGGATGCTGGATATCAGTTCCAAGGACGCGGTCGCCCTGATCGCGCCGCAACAAACGAACGCATAAATACCTTAGGGAGAAACACGAAAATGAGTGAATACGCAGGGCCCTTATCGCGCTTTACGGTGCTCGATCTGACGCGGGTACGTTCCGGGCCGACCGCGGTCCGTCAGTTCGCCGACTGGGGCGCCGACGTGATCAAGATCGAGGCACCGGAAGCGGTGGATACGGGAAAGGGCATGGGAGGCGCGCGGGGCGGGCCAGATTTTCAGAGCATCCACCGCAACAAACGATCGTTGACGCTCAACCTCAAGGAAACCGAAGCGCGCGAGATTTTCTTCAAGATGGTCGAAACGGCCGACGTGGTGGTCGAGAACTTCCGTCCCGACGTGAAAGACCGCCTCGGTATTGCCTACGACGATTTGAAGAAGGTCAACAAGGGCATCGTGCTGCTGTCGATTTCCGGCTTCGGCCAGGACGGTCCCTATGCGAAACGGCCCGGCTTCGATCAGATCGCGCAGGGTATGGGTGGCCTGATGTCGATTACGGGCCTTCCCGGCCAGGGGCCGGTGCGCGCCGGCATCCCCGTCGCCGACCTGACCGCCGGCATGTACGGCGCCATGGGTGTGTTGATCGCGCTGCTGGAGCGAGAGGCCTCCGGCGAGGGGCAATGGGTGCAGACGTCGTTACTGCAGGCGATGGTCGCGATGCTGGACTTTCAGGCGGCGCGTTACTTGGTCAAGGGCGAGGTCGCGCCGCAGGCCGGGAACAATCATCCGACGTCGATCCCGACCGGGGTCTTCAAAACTTCCGACGGCTATATCAACATCGCCGCCGCCGGCGATCAAATGTGGGACCGCATCTGTGCGCTGTTCGGCGACGACGAGATCACCAACAATCCGGATTTCGCGACCGGTGAACTGCGCTCCGAAAACCGGGACGCCGTCAACGCGGCGCTGGAGAAACACACGGTGACCTATACGTCGGATGGCCTGATCGACGTTCTCAACGAAGCCGGCGTGCCGTGCGGGCCGATCAACACCATCGACAAGGTGTTCGCCGACGAACAGGTCAATCATCTGAATCTGCGTCACCCGGTCGAGAGCAAATCGCTCGGCAAGATGGACCTGCTGCCGCAGGCCGTCATGATGTCGCGGTTCAACCCGCGCACCGGTATGGCGACCCCGGAACGGGGCGAGCACACCGACGATATTCTCAGGGAATACGGCTATTCCGAAGAACAGATCGCCGCGTTCCGTGACAAGGTCGTGATCTGACGCGGTGCACGGAAGATGAGCGATCAAGTATTCGATTTGATCCGGCGCGATACGTTCGAGGAATTCACGTCGGTTACGATCCGCTTTTCCGATCAGGACAGCATGGGCCACGTCAACAACGTGGCGATTGCCCAATACGTGGAAGCGGCCCGAACCATGCTGATCCAGCGCCTGCTGGACAGGTTCGGTCACCCGGGACTGGATTTCATCCTGGCGCGCGTGGTCATCGATTATAAGCGGGAATTGCACTATCCAGGCACCGTCGACGTCGGCGCCCGCCTGATCCGGCTCGGTTCCAAGTCGCTGACGTCCGGATACGGCGTGTTCCTGGGCGATGAATGCGTCGCCACGGCGGAAAGCGTCAACGTGTTCTATGATATGAACACCCGGAAATCGGTCGTGCCGCCGGAAGACGTGCAGGACGCGGTTCGCGCCAGGATCGCCGAATAACCGGAATTTCCGCTCTTTTCCTCGCATAATCCGTTCAAGAAATCGGTGACGGTTCTTTGTTCTGCCGACCATCACGGGTATTCTCGTGGCGGAACACGGATAGCGGCAGGCGGATGAACACGGCGATCGAGAACCTGAATCTGGAGGAAGGCAAGAGCGAGGCGCTTCGCGCCGTTCTGGCCGGCATTACCGAGTCCACGGCGGCGGACGGCGGGCCGCGGTATTCGGAAAAGGTCGGCCGCGAGCTGGCGCGCATCATCGTCTGCCGCAGCTACGCCAAGCCGATGCTCGAGCTTTCGCACCTTCTGGTCGCGGCGTCGGCCGAGGACGGCCGCTATGAAGACGTCTTCTGGGGTGTGGACCGGGCCAGCGCGGGCGAGTTCCGGCGTGCGTTCATGCCGCTCGAAGGAATGAAGTCCGATGTCGATGTGACCGCGGGAGGCGTCCGCCACGACGACGGTGAAGGCGGATTCCAGGTGACCTACACTCGGATGCCGCTTCTGGCGGCGTTACTGGAATTCATGATCATGACCGTCGGTTATCCCGAAGTCGACGAAATGACGTCGGCGCTGCGGCGCGAGGATGCGGATGGCAAGGATGTGATCGATACGGCGCGTGCCTTGCAGCGTAGCTTGTATGCATATCTCAAGGACCACCTGCCGCCAGTGCAGCGCCAGCGTCGCGAGCATCATTTCCTGGGCTATGTCGATCAGCACGCCGGCAACCGGACCGGCGCCGACGCGATCAACGACGACATCGTCCTCGGATACTGGCAGACCTATGCGGCGACGGACGAGGTGGATGCCAAGACCTTCCGCGCCGTCTTCGAGACGGCACGCCGTCTGGTTGCGGCGCTGGATGCCGCCGCGGACCGTTTTGCCGGTACACATGCGCGCGCCATCGGCACGGACGTGGACGCGGGCGAGGTCGACCCGGCCGATGTGGATGCGGTGCTTGATGCGCTGGACGAGGATGAAGGACCGCTGGAGCGTCTTTTGGGAACGTGCGGCGACAGCGTCAAGTTCGTCAATGTGAACGAGGCGGACGCCCTGGCCGAACTGCCGCTCGGTGACGGCACGGCGCGGCGCATGCCGGTTTCGGTCCTCAGGAACGCGGTGTTCGGCGCGGTGCAGCTTCGGATCGGCACGGCGTTGCGCCGGGCCGCGACGCCGAGTGTCGAGTTGCCCGTGGCCGATGACGAGTATTATGCGGCAAAGCTCGCCGCCTACGCGGAATTGATCGCGGGCACGGAGAAACTGGCATTGGCGGCGTTGTGGCCGCTGTTCGTGGCGGAACGGCCGGAAGCGGTCGATCTGGCACTCGCGCTCGCACCTGATCTGGACTGGGGGCAACTGGCCAGCGGCGTAACGGAGGATAGCGGTGAAAACGTCGTGTCGCTGAGCCGTGCCGGGGCCATACGAAAATTTTTCGCCGCCGAGCCGAATGCGCGTGGCGAGGAACTCGCGGCCTTGCTGGCGGAGGCACGGCGCGCGTGGCGCGGCGTCAACCGGACGGGATTCCGCGATGGCGATGATGCTCTCGACGTGCTGGCCGATGCGGTGCCTGATGTTCTGCGTCTGATTGCTGCCGTGCGCAGGACGCTCGACCGTGATCTGGGAGCGGTCGACTGGCCGGCGTTCGAAGCCGCCGATGCGCGTGTTTTTGCGGAGATGTTCGGCGCCCTGTATGACCTGGACGAGGAGGCAAAATCCAATGCCGGCTGACGACCCGGTCAGAAACCTGGCACTCGCTGCGCTCGAGGCCGACGCCCAGGCCCGTGATTTGTTGAAGCCGGGCGCTGAATCGCGGATCGCGTTTTCCGATCTTTACCGATACGCGACCGACCCCGCGTTCGACCTGCCGCCCGACGTAAAGGTCAAGCTCGCTGCCGATCCGGCGGCCGCCGCCGATCTGGAACGAATAATCGCAGCCCAGCTGTTTGCGCACATGCCGAGGCAGGCAGCGGCGGCAACGGATGGTGCCGTGCGCCGAGAAACCGATTCCGCCGTGCTGACACTGACACCGTCCCGCGCCGCGCCGACGCAGGTGTACCTGGGGATCGAACTGACGGACAAGGAAAACACCGGTCCCCGTCAATTGTTTGCGCGGACCGTTTCGGGTGCCTGGTTACGGGTGACGTTGCCGGCATTCAGCGGCGGACGCGCCCAGGTACTGCTGGAGGCGGATGCGGACATGGCCCGGGCGCTCGGCGACCCGGAGACCGAGGTCTATCTTCGGTGAGCGGTCCCGCCGTTCATATTCTGACGACGGAAGGCCCAGTCGCGATCCAGCGTATCAGCGAGGAGGACCCTGCTGTCCAATCCGTGATGTGCCTGGACGGGCTGGCACAGATCCTGCCAGTGAGCCCGGCCTACGATGCATTCGTCCGGCGGCCGGTCGGCGTCATCGAGCGGATGACCGGTCACGGCGCGTACCGGATGGACGTCGCCGCCCGCATCGATGAGGGGCGCTCGTGGCAGCTTGCCGCCTATATCGCGCACGCGGCGCGATTGAAGCCCGGGGGTGAGGACATCGCGGTCTATGCGACCGGTGAAGTCGACAGCGAGCTTGCGGTGCGTCCGGTTGAGCGCGTCCGCCTGAAACTCGACGCGCTAACGCGCCATCTTTCTGAACAAGGGGCAACGACGGAAAAAGCCATCATTCTGGTGCCCGGCGGAGAAGATGACGCGCCGGAGCAGATCGGCGGTATACCGGTCAAAACCGTCACGTCGGCAACGGACGCACTGGCATTGTTGGGTATGTCCGTACCCGGGAAACTCGCACCTGCATCCGCCGTCGAACCGTCGCTGCATTCGAAACGCCGCACGCCGGCGTTCGTCATCCTGTTGGGTTCTGCTTTGATTGCCGCGGCGCTGTTCTGGATGGCCGGTGATTTTGCGCGCTGGTCGGCACTAATGGAGCAGGGCCGTCTTTTGGAAATTGAAGAGGATATGGCACGCGGCGAGGAAAATGCCCTAGGTCGCTGGCGTGCCGCCGTCTACAGGAAATGGCGACAGGTTTCCAAGCCCGAAACAGGCCTGCTCGATCTTAACGGCTTTGTTTATACCGCCGACGATCCCGGAGCGTGCGCGATGCCGGATGCCCGCGAGAAACGGCCGATGACACAGGCCTATCAGGGAACCGCGACCATCTGCATGGTGGAGGTCCGTGCGGTCACCGACGTCAGTGACCGTGTCGTCATCGGCCGGCTTGCCTACTGGCCGAACGGCCTTGGCAACGGTGAACGTCCGGCGCGCGTCATGCGCGGCAGCCAGGATGCCGCCGGCCGGACATGGACTCTCGAATTCGACGAGCTGCCGCAACCGGGGGCCGCGCTTCGGCTCGTGATGATTTCCGGCGATATGGACATCAACGGGCCGCAACCCTGGTACCGGGATCTGCTTGCCGCGCCCGTGGACAGTGCCGCGTTCGCTGCCGCCCGCGACCGCCTCAAGCGGCTGGGTTTCGATATCCGCCCGCTGGACTGGCGCCGGGAGTGATCCGCGCCCGTATTCCTGCCGTAAACCGGGCATGATATCTCCGAATACACGGCCTCTCTCCTGGGACGACCTTCCGAAGTGCGCGTGGGTCACGGGTGCCGGCAAGGGTATCGGCCGCGGACTGGCGGAACGGCTGGCCGCGCAGGGATGGACCGTGTATGCGTCGGCACGAACGTCCGACGACCTGGACGACCTTGCCCGCGCCGCGGTGGACGCGCCCGGAAAAATTATACCTTTACCCCTGGACATCACCGACCGTGCAGCGTGTGCCGGCGCGGTCGACAGAATCGCGGCCGCCGGACAGCCGCTCGGTCTCGCCGTTCTGAATGCGGGTACGCATACACCCACGCCGGTTGAGGACTTCGATGCGGAAACCGTCGGCAGTTTGATAGAAACCAACCTCATCGGCACCGTCAATTGTCTGGCCCCGGCGATGAAATGCCTCACCCGTCAGGGCCGCGGTCATATCGCGGTCGTCGCGTCGCTTGCCGGATACCGCGGCCTGCCGCGGGCATCCGCGTACTCCGCTTCGAAGGCAGGCCTGATCGCGATGTGCGAAGCGCTTTACCCGGAGCTCGTCCGCAAGGGCGTGGGCATAAGCGTCATCAATCCGGGGTTCGTAAAGACGCCGCTCACCGACAGGAACACGTTCGAAATGCCGTGCCTGATCTCCGTCGACGAAGCCGTCGATGCCATGGTCGCAGGGCTGCAAAAGGGCAGGTTCGAAGTCGCATTTCCGACCCGCTTCGTTCTGTTCATGCGGCTGATGCGATCGCTTCCGTACGGTCTTTACTTCCGCCTGACCGGGAAAATTCTCGACCGTTGATTATCAGATTTTCTGAAGCACGAATTGTCCGACGTCGATGGCGCCGGACCGGAACCCGGCACGGCAGTATGCCAGATAGTATTCCCAGAGCCTGCGGAACCGTTCGTCGAAGCCGGCTGATCTGATATTGGGCCAGGTCTCGGTGAAGCGATGCTGCCATTCGGCGAGGGTGCGGGCATAGCACTGGCCGAAGAAGAACGAATCCCTGAGATCCAGTCCGGCCTGCACGGCATGTGCGCGAAAGGCCTCGACCGACGGCAGCATGCCGCCCGGAAACACGTAGCGCTGGATGAAATCCGGCTTGCGGCGGTAGGTTTCGAAACGCTTTTCATCGATGGTGATGACTTGCAGCGCCGCACGCCCCTGATCGGCCAGCCGCTGGCGCACCTTCGAGAAGAACTGCGGCCAGTTGCTCTCGCCGACGGCTTCGAACATCTCGATCGACGCGATGCCGTCGAATTTTCCATGGACGTCACGGTAATCCTCGATACGGATGTCGACACGGTCCGACAGTCCCTTGCGGGCGACCAGGTCGCGGGCGTAGTCGTGCTGTTCGTCGGACAACGTAATGCCGGTAACGCGGCAGCCGTGCCGTTCGGCAAGGTAGGTGGAGAACCCGCCCCAGCCGCAGCCGATTTCCAGCACATGCTGACCGGGTGCGGCGCCGATCATCTCGGCCATGCGCCGATATTTTCTCAGTTGCGCGTGTTCCAACGGATCGTTGGGGCGGTCGTAGATCGCCGCCGAATAGGTCATCGTTGGATCGAGCCATTCCTTGTAAAAGGCGTTCCCGAGATCGTAATGCGCCTGGATATTTCGCCTTGAACCCTTGCGCGTATTGGCGCGCAGCCGGTGGTAGACGCGGTCCGCGAGACGCCGCAGCGGCGTGCCCTCGACCCTGAACTCGATGGCTTCGTCGTTACGGGCGATCAGTTCGAGGAGCACCGCGACATCCGACGACGTCCAGTCGCCGTCTATATAGCCTTCCGCGAAACCGATATCGCCGCCGGTGACGATGCGGCGCACGGCCCGCCATGAATGAATATGGATGTCCGCGGCCGGGCCCTGCGTCGGGCCGGAAACGGTGCGCCGCTCGCCGCTCGGAAGGGTCAGCATCAAAGAGCCGGCGCGGATCCCCGACAGCAGTTTAAACAGCCATTTGCCGGCGAGCGCGGCGATCGGGCCGTCGGCATGACGGGGCATGGCCCCGGCGCCGGTGAATTCCGTGGTCATATCAGTCTCCCTGTCCCTCAAGCCCCGGTCTTACGACACTGACCTCGCCGCGTTGCTGCGGTTCATGGGAAAAGTACGGGACACCTTTTCGCCAGAGATGAAACGCCTCGTAATGAATGCCGGCGATGACCTTGAGGGTCATCAGGGGGTGCCGGAAGATCGCACCCGCCAGATTGCCGGTCGTGAGCGCCTGACGGTGGCCGGTGAAGCTCGCATTCAGAAGCGGCCCATCCGCATCGCTCTGACGGATGGCGACACTGACGCCGTCGGTCGGCGGCAGGATGGAGAAATCATACCGGCCCTGCATGGGCGTGAAGGGAGAGACGTACATCGCTTTGTCGCAGGACTGCCGGATCGGCGTTGCGCTGTCCACGACCGGTAGAACATAGGTATGCCGCTCGCCGTAGGTATTGTTGACCTGATAGAGGATAACCTGCGTGCCCCCCGCGCCGTCATCGCAGAAAAAGACGGTCAGCGGATTGAACACGTAGCCGAGAATACGCGGATAACAAAGGACGCGGACGCGAAGCAAATCCGGATCGTAGCCTGCGTCACGGAGCCGAGCATCGGCCCAGGCCCTTAGGTCGCCGCTGCCGTCGCCGTGATCGCGTTCCAGGAAAGACAGGATTCCGCCGCGATTGATCCGGAGTATCGATTGCTGCCGTTCGATCTCGTCGAGACGGTCCAGGTCGAGCAGCAGGGAGAACACCCGGTAGTTCAGCAGGTGATCCCTGGGGCGTAGCCGGCGGTGCACGACGCGTCCCGTATATATGGCGCCGGGGGTCTCGGTCATGCGGCAGCCTCCCTCGGGTCGGGCCGGACGTGAATGCGGCCGGACTCACCGTCGACATGCCACGGCCGGCGTACGCCGCCCGCGTCCTCCGCTGCCCAGAGGCCGGCCTGCAGCCCGTCCTCGTGAAAGCCGGCGCCGAAGTAGCTGCCGCAGTACCAGGTGTTGCGATGGCCCTGCAGACGCCAGAGGCGCTGCTGCGCATCGTCCGTGTGCGCGTCGAACAGGGGGTGTTCGTACTGGAAGGTGCGCAGGATGGTTTCATTTCGGGGCGGTGCGGCCGGGTTCAGCGTCACGAACAGGTCGTCGGCGTTGCCGAGGTCCTGCAGTTTGTTCATCCAGTAGGTGACGCAGACCGAATGCGCGTCGGCACCGGCGGTGGGACGGGCGATATAGTTCCAGCTCGACCAAGCGCGTCTGCGCGCGGGCATCAGTCCTGTATCGGTGTGCAGAACGGCAAGGTTCTTCTGGTACCTGAAGGGAGACAGCAGCTCGCATTCGAGATCGTCGGGGTCGCTCAGCATGCCCAGCGACTGGTCCGCATGTGCCGCCATGACGACGGCGTCGAAGCGGTCTTCATGACCTTTGCTGTCGACGACCGTAACCCCGTCCGGCAGGCGTCTGACGGCCCGCACGCCGCCGCTGCGAACGGGGACGCCGGCGGATATTCTCTCGACATAGACCCGGCTGCCGCCGGTGACGGTGCGCCAGGTCGGTCGGCCGATGTATTTGAAGAGCCCGTGATTGACGAAAAAGCGGACAAAGGCGGCAGCGGGGTAATCGCGCATGCCCTCGACCGTACCCGACCAGATCGCCGCCGCCATCGGCAACAGGTGGTCACGCTGGAAACCGGCCGAGTAGCCGTCCCGGTCGAGCAGCGCGCCCAGCGTCAGGTCATCGAGCGCGCCCGATGCCAGCAATGCGGGCGTCGTGGAATAGAAGCGGTGCAGGTCCATCAGCATGCGCCAGAACCTGGGTCTGATCAGGTTGCCAGGCTGGCTGAAAACGCCCGCCAGCGTGCCGCCCGAATATTCGAACCCGCCATCGTCGGCGGACACCGCGAACGACATGTCGGATGCATGCGTCGCCACGCCGAGGTGATCGAGCAGCGCCGTCAGGTTAGGGTACGTCCAGTCGTTGAAGACGATGAAACCGGTATCGACGTCGACACCGCCGTCCGGGCCCGGCACGGTGACCGTGTTGGCGTGACCGCCGAGACGGGCCCCCCGCTCGTAAATCACGACGTCGTGTCTTTGTGACAATAGCCACGCGGCGGACAATCCGGATACCCCGGCGCCGATCACGGCAAATCGTTTCGCGGAACCTTCCGTCATGTCGTGGAACCCTCTGGAACTGGTTTCGTTCTGTCGTCTTCAAGTATTACGAAAGGCCCCGTCGGGCAGATCACACAGCGGTTTCCGCAAATGATCCATTGCCGGGGATGACCCGTAATACCTAGTATGAATTATGGCGCTGCTATTGCGAACGTTCAGCCTTCGCGGGGTTTACCGGTTTCCGCCGTGCCTTTGCGGCGTTCCGTGCGATCACATGGAACGGGCAGGTGGGCGGTGAAGGAAGACATCCCGACAGCGGAGACGCCCGAGGGCGCGACACGATTGATGCAGCGCATCGCCGAAGATGCCGACCGGCAGGCGTTCGAAATCCTGTTCGGGCATTTCGCGCCGCGGGTGAAGGCCTATATGCTGAAACTCGGCACCGCCGAGGCGCTCGCTGAAGACCTTGCGCAGGAAACGCTTCTGACCGTGTGGCGCAAGTCAGCACAGTTCGACCGGTCCAAGGCCTCGCCGTCCACTTGGATTTTCACGATCGCGCGTAATCTGAGGATCGATGCCTTTCGTAAGATATCGAGGCCGGAGTTGGATCCTAACGATCCGGCCTTGGTTCCCGAGGCGGAGGAGGCTCAGGACGACCGGGTGAACCGTTTGCAGCGGGCCGATGTAATCCGTGACGCGATCAAGGAACTGAGCGGCGAGCAGGCGGAAGTGATCCGCTTGTCGTTTTTCGAGGAGTTGTCGCACAGCGCGATCGCCGAGCGCCTGGACCTGCCTCTGGGGACCGTGAAATCGAGATTGAGACTGGCATTCGCGAAGATCCGCGATGCCGTTGGAGACGACGTGAAATGACTGTTCGGCATCATATTCCGGATGACACGCTGCTGTCGTATGCGGCCGGCGACCTGGACGACGCAACGTCTCTTGTCGTTGCTGCGCACCTGGCGTTGTGTCCGGCGTGCCGCGCAGCGGTCGATGTCGCGGATGAGGTTGGCGGGGCGATGCTGGATGAACTCGAACCGGCCGCCATGTCCGAAGACGCGCTCGCGCACCTGTTCGCCCGGGCAGAAGCGGCGCCGGCCGACCCGGAGATGCCTGTGCCCATGCCGACGCGCCGTGGCGGGAACTTCGTGTTTCCGGAACCGCTTCGCAGCCGGATCGGCGGCGATCTGGACACCGTCAAATGGCGCCGCATCGGCCCGGGCGTACAGCAGTTCGTTCTGCCGTGCCCCGATAGCGGCTCGCAGGCGCGCTTGCTCCGGATTGCCAGCGGCAGGGGCGTGCCTGAACACGGTCACACCGGCGAGGAGTTCACGCTCGTTCTTGCCGGCGGGTTTGCCGACGGTAATCTGGCCTTCGCCCGGGGTGACGTCGAATGGGCCGACCCGGATGTCGTGCACCGCCCTATCGCCGACGAGGGCGACGGTTGTGTGTGCCTCGCCGTTACGTCCGGCCCGCTAAAATTCTTTGATATCGTCGGCAAGGTCGCTCAGCGGCTCATCGGAATCTGAAACGTCCCATTGTCCGCGTACAGCAGACGGCTGCCGATTTTTTGCGAGCATATTGGGCTGTGATTCGGTATGCTCGGTGTAATTCGCAGACTATGCGCCAATGGGTCGAAATCAGGGCCAGGGCATTGAATATTAATAGCATTTTCTCCTGCATATTCGTTGCTACGCTCGCTGCCCCGCTTGCGTCCTGCGCGGGCGGGGGCGGCGTCTCTTCACGGACCATGACTGCCGGTCCCGACCCGGTTTTGCGCCAACTTCACATCCAGTACGGGGAACTTGCGCTTCGCAAGAGCGCGGAAGGCAACCTCGTTGCGGCGCGGCACTTCGATGTCAAGGCGGCGCGTGCGGCCGACGGTGAACGCGTGCGCCCCGACCGGCCCGATGATCAGGACGCGGTGGAGTCATACGACCGCGTAATTTCGGCGATTGCCGACGACGCCGATGCACCGGCGGTCAGGGCGCGGGCGCAGGTCATGTTCGACTGCTGGATCGACGAACGCGCGCAAGGCGTCGACGTGGGAGACATCGAGGCGTGTAAACAGGAGCTCGACCGTGCGCTGTTCATTTTGACCGGCGGGGCGCACTCGGGCGGGGGTGGTGCCAGTTGACGCTCAAGCTGCTCCTCGTCGACGACAACCCTGCCGACCGCGCGATCGTGCGGCGCATGCTGGGATCGTCCGACCTGGACGCCGACCTGCACGAAGTCGTTTGCGCCAACGATTTTCTGGCACTGCCGCTCGATGATTTCGACTGTGCGCTGATCGACGTGCGGTTGCCGGACCGGGACGGGATTGACGCACTTGTCGAGATTAGTAAAGGCGCGTCTTACCCGCCGCTCCCGGTGATCATCATGTCGGGGCTCGGGGACGAACATACGGCAGCGAGAGCATTCAAGGCCGGCGCCAACGACTATCTGATCAAGGACTCGATGACCCCCAACGCATTGCGTCGCACACTGATCAACGCGATCGACAAATGGCATGCCGAAGACGCCATGCGAAACGACTGGGAGGCTCAGCGGAATGCGCTGAGAACGGCAGAACGTTCGAACAAGGCCAAAACGCGGTTTATCTCGAACCTTTCGCATCAGCTTCGCATTCCGCTGACGGCGATCATCGGCTTCGCGGAAATGATCGAGATCGGCGGTCTCGGCAACGACGAGCGGGCCTGGAAGAGATACAAAAACTACGCTGGCGACATCAGCAGCAGCGCGCGCGAGGTGCTGGAGCTTGTCGGCAGCGTCATTGATCTGACGCGCGCCGAGATCGACGAGGAACCGGTCATCGCGACTACATTCGACCCGCGCGAGACGCTCCGGGAAGTCGTTGAATCCTTTACTGAAGAGGCGGGCGAAGCACAGGTCGGCCTCAGAGTCGATGACCGGCAGGCGCCTGTCTCCCTCCATACCGACGGGCGCGCCGTTCAGGCGATCATGACCAGCCTGTTGTCCAATGCGATCAAGTTTACGCCGGCTGGTCAGAACGTCCGGGTCCAGCTTTGCGAGATCGAAGGCGAAAAATGCCTGTTCTCCGTCGCCGACACCGGCGCCGGCATGGACCCGGAGGATCTGCATCGATTGACCCGCCCGTTCGAGCGGTACAAGTCGCAGGTGAAATCCAATCGCTACGAATTGGGAATAGGCCTTCCACTGGTCAATTCCCTGGTTCGCGTGCTGGGCGGAGAACTCAATTTCGACACCGCGCCGGGCATGGGCACCACTGCCACTGTGGTGCTGCCGAAGCACGTGCCCGACGGCGAACCGGCTCTAATTACCGAAACGTGACAGCGAATAAGGCGCGACGTCGATATTCGGCGTTTCGCCGAGGGCGATCATGGCGGCGAGGCGGCCGGTTTCCGGTGCTGCCGTCAAGCCCGTATGCCCGTGTCCGAACGCCGCGACCACGCCCGGCAGCCCCGGCACATTGCCGATGGCGGGTAACGTGTCCGGGAAGGACGGCCGCTGACCCATCCACACTTCGCGGGCGTCGGTTCTGAGACCAGGCAAAAGCCGTTTTGCCGGGCCGGCGAGCACATGTGCGCGGCGGTAGTCGGGGGGGTGATCAAGGCCGGCGAATTCCGCCGTCCCGGCGCAGCGCACACCCTGCGCCATGCTTGAGGCCACGAACTTCGAATCCGTGACCATGATCGAATTGTTGAGCGTTACACCTGGGTCGGTAAAGACGATGTGGTACCCGCGCTCGGCTTCGAGCGGCACCTTGAGGCCGTGCGATTTCAGCAATGTCGCAGACCATGGCCCGGCGGCGAGCACCACCTTGTCGGCGGTCTTGGCGCCGTCATCCGTCATGAGTTCGACGCCGGCATCCGCCGGTTTCAAGGCATGCACGCGCGATTGCAGAAATGTACCGCCCTGCTTTTGGAATTTTTCGAAAAGCGCCTTGCCGAGGGCACCGGGATCAAAAGCACGGCCCTGGTCCTTGATCAGGACGGCAGCCTTGTAGTCCGACGAGATGTCCGGCTCGACGTCGGCAAGTGTTTTGGCGTCGATCCGCTCCAGCGGGACACCGCGTTCGAGCCGGAGCCGCCATTCCAGATTGTCGAGGTTGAGTTTGTCCGGGTCGCGATAAACGAACACATACATTGAATCGCGGACAAGGTCTTCGTGTCCCGTGCCGGCGAGGTGATGGCGGTAGATATCGACCGTCGGCCGGTGCAGTTGCAGGAGCGCATCGGCGATGGCCGGGATACGGTCGGCGCGGCCGGCGGCAAAGAACTTCAGCATCCAGGGCAGGAATTTCGGCAGGTACGACCAGCGGAGCGATATCGGTCCTTCCGGATCGAGAAGCCAGTTCGGCACGTTTTTCCACAGGCCCGGCATGGACTGCGGCACGCAGGACCAGGTCGATATCACGCCGGCGTTGCCGTAGGATGCCTGCTCGGCGGGCGGGTGCGGATCTATCAGCGAGACCTTCCGGCCCCGCTCCTGCAGCGACAGTGCCGTGCAGATGCCGACGATACCGGCACCGACGACGGCATGACCGAGCCGATCTTCCGCTGTCATGGACGTTCGTTCCTCAAGTGGTTGCGTTGCTGGTCTGGCCCGATTGCAATGCGCGCCATCCCAGGAACTGCTGTACAGCGACAGGAACGAAGAAGGCAAGCGCCCAGAGGTCGCTCTCGATACCGGGGGCGATCAGGAACAAACCGGCGAGCGCGGCCAGGGTCCGGAACGGCGCCGACAGCGGTGCGACGAAGTAAGCGGAGACGCAGATCGCCATGAGCACGACACCGACGCCGCAGGTGAGCGTCGTCGTCAGGAACGCGCCCCACGTGAAGTATTCGGGCAGGACGATCAGCATGGCGGGCGAATAGACGAACACCATCGGCACGATCAGCTTGCCGATGCCGAGGGTGAACGCACTAACGCCGGTGCGGAACGGATTGGCGTTGGCGATCCCGGCGGCGGCATAGGCCGACGCGCACACGGGCGGCGTAATCTCGGAGATGACGCCGTAGTAGAGCACGAACAGGTGCGAAGCCAGCGGCGGTACGCCGAGGTTGCTGAGCGCCGGTTGCGCCACGGTCGCCAGCATGATGTAGAGCGCGGTCGTCGGCAGGCCCGCACCCATCAGGATGCAGGTGACGGCGATCAGGACCAGCGACACGAACAGCGTGATGCCCTGCACCTGGAAGTCCGAGAACGGGACCAGGGCGAGAATCGGATGCAGGCCCTCGGCGATGGTCTGTGCCGAGTTGGTGACCATGAAGCCGAGACGGAAACCGAGGCCGGTCGAATTGACGACGCCTACGACGATCCCGATGGCGGCGCAGACGGCGCCGACGGCGAGGGCGTATTTGACCCCGAGTGCGCACCCCTCGAGCACGTCGCGGATCGTGATCCGGTGCATAGGGTTCAGGAATCCGATGGCCAGCGCCGACGTGATGCCCCAGAACGCCGCCATGTTGGGCGAGAAGCCGCTGAACAGCACGTAGATCAGGACCACCAGCGGCACCGCTGTCGGCCAGCCCCTCTTCAGGACCTTGAGGACCTTCGGAATCTCCTCCGACGGCATGCCTTTGAGGCCGAGCCGCTTGGCCTGGAAATGCACGATGCAGAGCACGCCGATGTAATGCATGGCGGCGGGGGCGATGGCGGCGATGACGATGGTCGTGTAGGGAACCTCCAGGAACTCCGCCATGACGAACGCGGCGGCGCCCATGATCGGCGGCGTGATCTGCCCGCCCGCGGATGCGGCGGCCTCGACACCGCCGGCGAGGTGCCCGGGGTATCCCATCCGTTTCATGTTCGGAATGGTCAGCGACCCGGTCGAGACCGTATTGGCAATGGAAGAGCCGGAAATCGTGCCGAAGAATGCCGACGACACCACGCTGACCTTGGCGAGGCCGCCGGTGTAACGGCCGGCGATCACGGTTGCGATGTCGACGAAGAACTGGCCGAGGCCCATGCGCTGCGCGAGCACGCCGAACAGCACGAAGTGAAAGACGACGGTCGAGACGATCCACAGCGTCACGCCGTAGATGCCTTCCGCCGGGAAATACATGTTATTGATGTACTGCGCCCAACTGATCCCCGGATGCCTGAGAACCTGGATCGGAATGTACTGACCGAAAACCGCGTACCCGGTGAAGATCAGGATAATGATCGGCACGATGATGCCGAGCGAGCGGCGCACGGCTTCCAGCAGGACGATGATCAGCAACGTGCCGAACACGATGTCGATGGTCATCGGGTTGCCCTGGCGCATGACCTGATCGGGCAACTGCAGATGGATGCCCAGGAACGACCAGTCGATGGCGTACCAGGTAACGCCGATATATAGCGAACACGCGACGCCGACGACGATGAATACCCAGTCCCAGACCGGCACGTTGGAGAACCGCCACCAGGTGTTGGGTTGCAGGTTCTGGGACAGGTCGTCCCTGAACGCCGGGAAGCCGATGAACACCAGCAGGATCACGCCGGACATATGAATGCCCATGTGCCAATAGTCGATCGGCGTGCCGAAGCCGGCGGTCCAGTAGTGATAGGCCGCGAAAGCGATTGAGAAAACGAATGAAAACTTCAGAAGAACCGGGCCGAGTGCCCGCGTGTTGAGACCGGAATCGTACTTACGTTCCAGTTCTTCCGCTTTCTTGATATCGAACCCGGCCATGACCCACCCGTCGTCTGAAAATACTTAATGCGGCGGGCACCCTGATGCCCGCCCCGAAAGTCACCAAAGGATATCGGCGGGACGTGCATTTGCGCGTCCCGCCAATCCGAGGGATCTGATTATTTAATCGCCCCGATTTCCTTGTAGTACTTCTCGGCGCCCGGGTGATACGGGATCAGCACGCCCTTCGTCGCGTTTTCGAGCGTGATGACCTTGCCCTTGGCGTGCCCCTTGTCGAGGAGCTTGCGGGTGTTGTCATTCCACATCGCCTTGGTGATCTCGTAGATCAGGTCGTCCGGCTGATCTTTGCCGGTGATGAGCTGACCGCTGACCGCCACCGTCGGTACATCGTAACCGATGTTTTCGTAGGTGCCGGCGGGGATCATCGATTCAAGGTAGTACGGGATGATCTCGTTGATGGTCTTCTGCTCTTCAGGGGAGAACTTGTAGAGCTCAAAACCCTTGGTCGAGCCGAGCTGGATCAGAGATGCAAACGGCGTACCGCCGGCATAGAAGAACGCATCGAGCTGACCGTCCGCCAGGCGCTGCGTGCTCTGGCCGAGACCGAGTTCATGCTCTTCAGCCTTGATGCCCCACTTCTTGAGGATCATGCGGACCGAAACCTGCGTGCCCGAACCGGCCGCGGCCACGCCGACGCTCTTGCCGTTCAGATCGTTGAGGCTCGAGAGCGTCACGCCCTTCGGCGTCACCAGGTGCATGTCTTCCGGATACAGGTTGGCGATCATCCGGATGTTCTTTTTCGGATTGCCCTCGAACTTGCCTTCGCCGTTGTAGCCCTGCGCCACGCTCTGCGCACCGGCGAGACCGGCATCGAGCTGGCCGGCGTCGATGGCGTTGACGTTGGCGACCGAGGCGTTGGTCGAAACCGCGATGGCGACTAGGTTTTCGACGCCGCAGCTCCCGCCCTTGTCGCAAGGGCGCGACCCCGGCGGTTTGGAGATCGCGTTGGCGATCAGGCCGCCGATCGGATAGTAGGTGCCGCCGGCACCGCCGGTGCCGATACGCCAGAATTTCATTTCCTGTGCTTCGGCGGCGCTGCCGAAAGCAATCGTCGCGACCGCGAGCGCGGCCGTAAGTGCTTTAATGTGTTTCATATGCGTCATTCTCCCTGTGAACAAATCCGCAAGATTTTTTGACACCGCGCCGCTGTCGGACAAGACAGGTGCGGTCGATTTCGGCGGACGGCGTGAAACAGTTGAAATTAAACGATTCCCAGCCCCCTGCACTAGTTGTCGACACCCGCGTGCCCGTTGGTAACCGGGTCACGCGATGTCTACCTTAAGACTCTCAAAGGGTAAGGCTATGTTGTCAAATTCATTTTGGCGTATAGGCTATTCATTTATGTTATATCAATGCTCGATGTTTTTTGCCTTGCTGTATGCCACCGGCAAGCGGATGCGCCCCTTATCGGAGAGGAAAAAGCGCCGATGGCCCTGAACCTGAAACAGATCGAGGCGTTCCGTGCCGTCATGGTGACCGGGACCATGGTCCGTGCCGCAGAGGCACTTTATATCTCGCAACCGGCGGTGAGTCGCCTGATCGCGGACCTCGAGCGCGACCTCGGCTACCTGCTTTTCAACCGCACGCATGGCCGCCTGCAGCCGACCGAAGAGGGCAACGCCCTTTATGCGGAGGTGCAGCGGTCGTTCGTCGGTCTTTCCCAGGTCGAGACCGCGGCCCGGGCGCTGGCCCGCAATTCATCGGGCGTGCTGCGCGTCGCGGCGATGCCGTCGCTGACCGGCGAGCCGTTGACGCGCGCCATCGCTGCCTATGCGCGCGAGAACCCGGAGGTGTCGTTTGAGATCGAGGTGCGCCCCCGGCGCCACGTGATCGAGAGCATCGCCAACCAGCAGTTCGACATCGGCGTTACGACGCTGCCGGTCGACATGCCGAGCATCGACGTCCGGCAGTTGAGCGAAGATAATTCGCTTTGCGTGATCCCGCGCGATCATCCGCTGGCGAAGAAAGACATGATTCATGCGAGTGATCTTGCCGGCGAGACCTTCATTTCGTTCTCGACCGACACGCTTTTCCGAATCCGCGTCGACCGGGTATTCGACGATCTTGGCATCAAGCGGCGCATGAAGTTCGAGACCCGTACCGCCGAGGTCGCATGCAACCTTGTGGCCGAAGGGGCGGGGATCGCCATTGTCGGCACCTGGGATGTGCCGGCGTCGAAACGGCCGGAACTCGTCATGCGAAAGTTCGAACCGGCCCTGCCGCTTCGGATCGGCGCGCTGGTGCCTGCGCACCGGCCGTCGTCGCGCCGTGTCGAAACCTTCATCGATGCGCTGGAGGAATCGTTCTCCGCCTATGCCGGTGCCGAGACACGCCGGGCCTCGTAATCGGCCACCATCGCTCCAATATAACATTTCCGCATAACCTTTGTCGGTTTTCTGATTTGACTTATTCGGTCGGCGGGCGGTTTTCTGTAACCGCAACGGGGAGGATCACCAAAGATGCCGGAATCAACGGCACCCGGAAATTTCGACGTCGCCGTGATCGGCGGCGGCATGATCGGGCCGGCAATTTCGCTGGGGCTTCTCGAACGCGGGCTGAAGGTCTGCATCCTCGATGAAGGGGATGACGTCCTGCGCGTGGCGCGCGGTAACTTCGGCCTCGTCTGGTTCCAGGGCAAGGGCTTCGGCATGCCGCGCTACGTCGAATGGACGCGGCGCTCGGCGACGCTTTATCCGGACTTCGCGGCGGAACTGAAGGAACATACAGGTGTCGATATCGGCCACGCCAATCCGGGCGGGCTGGAACTGTTGCTGGGCGAGGAGGAACTCGCGCATCGACGCCATTACATCGGCCAGATTTATCAGCAGGGCGGGGGCAACGACTACGAGGTCGAGTTCCTGGACCGGAGGCAGGTCGAGGACATGTTGCCGGGGGTCGCGCTCGGCGACGAGGTCGTGGGTGCGTCCTACAGCCCCGTCGACGGGCACGTGAACCCGCTGTTCCTGCTCCGCGCCATGCATACCCGCTTTCAGCAGGCGGGCGGTACGTACCTGCCGGGACACCGGGTATCCGAGGTCAGGAAAAACGGGGGTGCCTACGACGTGATCACCGAAGCCGGTACGGTTAGCGCGCCCAAGGTCGTGATCGCCGCCGGGCACGGATTGAAACAGCTCGGTCCGCCGCTGGGTCTCGACATCCCGATCCGCCCGCAGCGCGGGCATATTCTCGTGACCGAGCGGACCAAACAGATTTTGCCGATGCCGATAAGCGCCTTCCGCCAGACCGTCGAAGGCTCGATCATGCTGGGCGTTTCGGCGGAGGAAGCGGGATATAACGATCTGGTCGACACCGGGACGGTCGCCAAGATTGCCGAGCGTGCGGCCAAGACGATCCCGGCGCTCCGGCAGCTCAATATCGTCCGTACCTGGGCCGCGCTTCGCGTGCTGACACCGGACAAGTGCCCGGTCTATGCGGAATCGGAAACGCATCCCGGCATCTATGCGGTTGCGTCGCACAGCGGCGTGACGCTGGCTGCGGTCAATGCGAAAGTGGCGTCCGGCTGGATCGCCGGTGATCCGGCGCCGGAACAGTTCGAGGCTTTCGGTGTGGAGAGGTTCGATGCTCAAAAGACGGCATAGCGACGGCAAGCTCGTGACCATCACCGTCGATGATGAAAAGGTCGAGGCCCGTGCCGGCGAAAGCGTCGCCGCCGCCGTGCTGACCCATGCGGACGGCGCGACGCGGACCACGCCGGTCTCCGGTGCGCCCAGGGCGCCCTATTGCATGATGGGTGTGTGCTTCGAATGCCTGATGGAGATCGACGGCCAGCCCAACCGGCAGGCGTGTATGGTGCGTGTTCGGGACGGGATGACGGTCAAACGCCAGCAGGGCGCGCGCGACATGGAGCGTGCATCGTGAGCGCCCTCGAATACGACATCGCCATCGTCGGCGCCGGTCCGGCCGGGATGGCGGCGGCGCATGAGGCGGTCAACTTGGGCCTCACGGTCTGCATCATCGACGAGCAGGACGCACCGGGCGGGCAGATTTACCGCGACGTCGAACGGGTCGCGCTGGAGCGTGCGCACGATCTCGATGTGCTGGGTGCCGATTACAAGTACGGTTTCGGTCTCGTCGACGGGTTGCATGGGGCCAAGGTCACGCATCTTGCCGGACACACGGTCTGGCAGATCGAACGCGACGGCACCGTCTGGTGCTCCGACGGCGACAAGGCGAAATGCATCAAGGGCAGGCGCGTGCTGTTCGCGACCGGTGCCATGGAACGGCCGGTGCCGGTGCCGGGCTGGACGTTGCCGGGGGTTATGACGGCGGGGGCGGCGCAGATCCTGATGAAGAGCGCCGGCATGATCCCGTCGGGACCCGTCGCGATTTGCGGCAGCGGACCGCTGCTGTTGCTGATCGCCGATCAGCTCGTCCGCGCCGGCGCGAACATCGCCGTTGTTGCCGAGACCACTTCGTTTACCGACTACCTGCGCGCCGCGCCGCATCTCGTGCGTGCGCTCAGGGCGATGGACTACCTGCGGAAAGGGATCGCCATGCGCCGCCGTATCCGTGCGGCGGGGGTCGAGATCGTCACAGGTATTTCCGCCCTTCGGGTGTTGGGGGATGAAAAGGCCGAGGGTATCTCCTTTCAAAAGGGCAGCAGCACGCGGGAGGTAAAAGCCGCGACCGTGCTTCTGCACCAGGGTGTGGTGCCGAACACCCAGGCGACGCGGCAGCTTCGCCTCGAACACCTCTGGCACGAGACGCAGCACTACTGGTATCCGAAGACCGGCCGCAACGGTGCGACCGAGGTCGAAACGATTTACATTGCCGGCGACGGGGCCGGCATCAACGGGGCACGCGCGGCGGAGGCCGCGGGGCGGTTGACGGCGCTCGAGATTGCGTGCTCGCTGGAAGTCATCAACCGCGCCGATTTCGATCTCAAGGCAACGCCGTGGTTGTCGGAGCTCGATCATCACCGGGCGATCCGGCCGCTCCTGGACGCGATGTTCACGCCGCCCGCGGATATTCTCAGTCCGCCGGATGATACGACCGTCGTCTGCCGCTGCGAGGAGGTGACGGCCGGCGATCTGCGCAAGGCGGCAAGCCTCGGCGCGCCCGGTCCGAACCAGCTAAAGGCGTTCCTGCGCGCAGGGATGGGACCGTGCCAGGGGCGCATGTGCGGGCTGACCGTGACGGAAGTGCTGGCGGCGGTGCACGGAAAATCGCCGGCGGAGATCGGCGCCTACCGCATCCGGCCGCCGCTGAAACCGTTGAGCCTTGCCGAACTCGCCGACATGGAAACCGGTGACAGCGAGGTTACTTTAGGGTCCCCGTCATCCGGTCCTTGAGCTTGTACCAGTTCATCATCACCGGCAGGAACCAGGGCGTGCCGTTGTAGAACGGGATGGCACGGAACGGAACCTTGTCGAAAGCGGACGCACCTTCCTCCTGGCCCATCACGACCATTGCCGCCTTCTGTCCCATCCAGCGCGCCCAGACCACGCCTGAACCGCAGAAGCCGGTCGCGTATACGACACCGTCGTGGATCGTCAGTTTCGGCAGTTCGTCCATCGGGAAGGCGACGAAGCCGAACCAGTGGTGCGATAGCCGCGTCTCGGAAAGGTCGGGAAATATCTCCAGGAGCCCGCCGCGTAGCCGCTCCTGCGCCTTCGCCGCATCGTTGTCGTAGCGCCGGCCACCCAGCAGAATGCGCGTGCCGTCGGGCGACGGCCGGTAGTAGTGGCCGAGTTGCCGGGTCTCGCCGTGCATCTGTTTTTTCGGCATCAACGTGCTCATGAGGTTCGGGCTCAGAGGCTCGGTCGCGATCATTTCCGAGATTACCGGGACCAGCCGACGGCGCAGCCAGGGCAAGCCCTTGTCCGTATAGCCGTTGGTGCAGACGATGACGTGGTTGGCCTTGATCGTGCCCTTGGGCGTCGTCACCGTGAAGGTGCCGCCGACGCGCTCGATGTTGCTGACGCCGGTGCCGCTGAAGATTTTCGCGCCCGCGCTTTCGGCGACACGCCGCAGTTCCCGGTGCAGCTTGCCCGGATGGATCCCGCCCATATCGGCGCGCACGGCGCCGCCGTGATAAAGGTCCGAGCCTATTTCGTCGTATTGGTCCGCGCGTTCGACGATCTTGACCTCGATGCCGACGTGGCGGTGCAACATGTCGGCTTCGCGTTTCATGCTTTCGAGGATTTCCGGGCGCATGGCCCCGGTGAAACGGCCGGTTAACTGGAAGTCGCAGTCGAGCTTTTCGCTTTCGATGAAGTTGAAAAGATCCTGACGGGCGGTCTTTCCTTCCTCGTAAAACGCCTTGGCGTGCTCCATGCCGAACTTGTTCACCAGTTTTGAAAAGGAATGCCGGATATTGCCGCTGGTGAGGCCGCCGTTGCGGCTCGATGCGCCGTCGCCCGGCCGGTCGCGTTCCAGCACCACCACGTCCCGGCCGGCCCGGCCGAGGGGGATTGCCGCACCCATGCCGGCATAGCCGCCGCCAACGATGACGACATCCGCGGTCTCCGGTGGCGAACCTTCGTTCGCGGGTTGCGGTTCGGCTTCTTCCCACCAGTAGGGGCGGTCCTTGACGGTGCTCATGGGTCTTTTTCTCGCTGAAAATATTGGGTGTGTGTTTCCGAAGTTAGCCATGCCGGGCGGCCGTTGCCAATCCCGCCTGTGAACTGGACACAAAAAAGCGCGCCGTTGGCGCGCTTTTTCCGGTCGGCTGACCGCCGCCGGCGTGCCGGCGGCGGTGCCGGAAGACTTAGTCTTCGACCGTCAGGTTTTCGGCCGACGACTTACCGTTACGGCCGGCTTCGAGGTCGAAAGTGACCTTCTGACCTTCACGCAGGGTCGAAAGACCGGCGCGCTCGACGGCGGAGATGTGCACGAATGCATCCTTGCCGCCGTCCGACGGTTCGATGAAGCCGTAACCCTTGGTCGGGTTGAACCATTTAACAGTACCAGTAGCCATTGTCGTTTTCCTCTAACAGTTGGCATGAACCGCGTCCGCACCGTGCGGAGCTGTTCTGTAACGCTCACATTGTCAGGGGATCTCGTAGCTTACCGGCGGAACCGGGGTCTCATAGACTCTAAACAAATGTAATACGCGGGCGGAATATGAAGGCAAAACGCGTTTCAAGTCAACAAAATCGCGAAATCGTGAATTTTCTCGCGCGCGCTATTTTCCGGCCAGGTACGCCGTCAGGCCCTTGAAATCGTCAACCGATTCCAGCGCCATAAGGGCGTCGAAAGCGCTGCCGACGGCGCTTTCCGGTATCACGCGGGCGGCGCAGTCCTCGAACTTGGCGAACAGTTCGTCGCGGGTCATGGCGTTGTCGCCGCTGCGCCCGACCATGTTTTCGATCCGCTTCGAGAGTTTTCGGCCGTCGGTGAGTGTCACCGCGACTTCGGCGTCCCAGGTGCCGCCTTCGGGCGCGCCCGGTTCGCCGAACGGCACGACCGTGACCTTTTCGAGGAGCCGGACGACGTCGGGTTGCAGGAAGGCATCGTTCTCGAAATCCTTGAGCCGCACCGCACCGTCCAGAAGCGCGCGGGCGACAGCGTACTGTTGCGAGAACTTGGCCTGCAGCACGCTTTGCGGGAACGCCGTGTTGGTGTGGCGGAAGCGGCGCTGATGGACATGGATGGTGATGTCTTCAACATTCCCGGCGGTGACGCCGTCGTCCGCGCGAAGCGACAGCATCGCGGCGATCGCGTGGTGCGTCGAGCCGCAGCACGGGAACTGCTTGATGCCGATGCTCGGCAGTTCGATGGTCAGCGGGCCGGTCCATGCCGAGAGAAGCGGCGTCGCATCGAACGTACCTTCACCGTTGAAGACGTTGAAGAAGCCCTGGTGGTGCTCCATGGCCTGGCCATTGGCCTCGAACCCGCGCTGTGCCAAAAGCACCGCCATCAGGCCCGAACGGCCCGAATGCCCGACGTGCAGCGGCTTGGTCATGGTGCCGAAGTTGGCCTTGATGCCGGCGGCGAGCGAGGCGGCGATCGCCATCGCACGCGTTGTCTGCACGGCATTCAGGTTCAGCGCACGGGCCGCGGCGGCGACGGTGCCGAAAATGCCGAGGGTTGCCGTCGGATGCCAGCCCTTGTCGTAGTGATGCGGATGCAGGGCCATGGCGAAACGGTGTTCGACCTCGAAGCCGACCACGTAGGCGTCGATCAGTTGCCGGCCCGTCAGGCCGTGTTCCTCGGCGAGCGCGAACAGCACCGGCACCAGCGGCACCGACTGGTGTCCCCCCAGGACATCGGAAAAATCGTCGAAGTCGAGCGCGTGCGATGCAATGCCGTTGACCAGCGTCGCATCCAGCGCGCTCGTGCGCTTGTTCGTGCCGAGGATCAAGCAGGGCCCGGGCGCATCGGCGACGCCCGGGGTCTCAAGCAGGATTTGCGTACAGGGTTCAGGGAGTCCTGCGAGGGTAACGCCGATGGTGTCCGCGATACCTGCCTTTGCGACCTCGATGGCTTTGGGCGTGATCGTGGCCGGATCGAACCCGGTGATGCGCTCGGCGAGCGCGGCCAGTACATTCGTGGCCTCGGTGGTGTTCAGTCCGTCCATGTCCTTGGTCCCTTTATCCGGTCAGGCGACGGCCTTGACGCGCCCGGCGTACCCGGCGGCGCTTTCGCCCGCCAGCTTGCCGAATACGGCGCCGGCCATCAAGCCGCTGCCGCCGGGATAGTTCTCGTAAAAGAGCCCGCCGACCAGTTCGCCCGCGGCGTAAAGGCCGGGGATAGCGCGGTCGCTCATGTCCTGAACCTCGCCCGCGTTGTTGATGCGGAGCCCGCCGAACGTGAAGGTGACGCCGGTCGTCGTCACGTAGGCTTCGAACGGTGGTTCGTCGATGGGGAGCGCCCAGTTCGTCTTGTTGACGGCAAGACCCTCGGTCGTCACGCCGTCGAGTATCGAGGGATTGAAATCGCCCGGCCGGCAGGCGGCGTTGAAGTCGTCCACCGTCTTCGTGAGGGCCGCCGGGTCGATTTCAAGATGGGCCGCCAGTTCAGCCATGCTGTCGGCGGTATACTTGGTGACCTGTTTGATTCTGTATTCGTCGCGCAGGAGCGGGATCGTCTTCTGGTCGAATATCTGGATCGCGGTCCGGAATGGCTGGTTCATGATCTCGCGGCCGAACTTGACGTAGGTGTGGTTGCGCAGGTCCTCGCCCTCGTCGACGAAGCGTTCGCCCTTGAGGTTGACCATGATGCCCCACGGGTAGGAATGCTTCTGGAAATTATCGAGGACTTCATAGTCGCCATAGGGCGGTGCCGAAATGTCCCAGCCGACCGAATGACAGCCGGACCAGTTGCCGAACGGACGCGCGCCGATGTCGATCGCCATGCGGATGCCGTCACCCATGTTATGGCGCGTGCCGCGCACACGGGCCAGGTCCCAGCCCTTGCCCAGGTACTGCGCGCGCATGGCGGGGTTCGACTCGAACCCGCCGCACGCCAGCACGACGGAGTCGCACTGGATATCCTCGTAGCCGTTGGGGCCGCGGACGCGGAGTCCGGTGATCGAGCGCTTGTCGTCCTGATGCAGTTCCGTCGCGCCTGTCGAATAGCGGATTTCGCAGCCCATCTTGAGGGCGTGCGCCAGTTCCATCTCGACCAGGCCGGCGCCGCCGCCGACCGCTTCGATGTTCACGCCGCCGTAGAAGTGATGCTTGCCGTCGACCAAAAAGGACTGGCGCCCGAACATGGGGATGAAACGCACCCCATGTTCGCGCAACCAGACCATAGCCGGGCGCGATCCGTCGATGAGGATCCACGCCATTTCTTCGTCCGCCTGATGATGGGTGACCTTCATCAAGGCGTCATAGAACACGTTCCTGTCATGTACCGGGAGCACGATCTGCTCGCGCTCCGCATCCGATAAATCCGTGAGTACGTCCGTTGCCGCGTCGTCGATACCGGTATGGCAAAAGCGGAACCCGCCGGCGGTGAAGTATGAGTTCCCGCCTTTTTCTTCTTCGGCCGCTTTTTCCAGGATCAACACGCTTGCGCCGTTTTCCCGGGCCGCCATTGCCGCGCAAAGCGCGGCGTTGCCAGCGCCGACGACGACGACGTCGTACTTCTTGTTCTTCATCGGATGCTTCCCTAAGTACTCGGGCGTTTTCGCGTTCTTATCGGCGAATTTTGCGATGCCTTGATTGTGAAGTAAAATTCAAATATCTTTATATTTATTAAGGAAATCTAATAAATGAACATTCCTTACGGTATCCGCGATATCGAGGTCTTCATCCGCGTCATCGACAGCGGCAGCTTCAAGGAGGCCGCCGTTTACCTGAATGTCACGCAATCGGCGCTGACGCAGCGATTGCAGAAGCTGGAAGACGCGGTCGGCGCCAAGCTGATCGACCGCACCACGCGATCCATCGCGCTGACCGCCGTGGGGCAGGCATTCATGCCGTCGGCGCGGCAGATCCTGACCCAGTTCGAGCAATCCTATTCCGACATCCGCGACGTCATCGACGTCGCGGGCGGACGGATCACGCTGTCCTCGCTGATTTCCGTCGCCACCTATGTGCTGCCGGGTGTCATCAGCCGCTTCGCCGAGCAGCACCCGAACGTCGGCATCCGCGTGATCGACGTTTCCGAACAGGAGATCATGTCCTACGTCAGGCGCGGTGAGGCCGAGTTCGCCATCGACATGCGGACCGGCGATATCGATGCCGACCTGACCGCCATGCCGTTGCTGGAGGACGGTTTCGTGCTCGCCTGCCGCGACGATCATCCGCTTGCCCGCGGCGGTCCGGCCGACGCCGGCGAACTGGGCGGTATGCCGCTGATGATCTTGGGGGCACGCAGCGGCACCAGCCGCGTCCTGCAGGCGCACCTGACCAACCGTGCCAAGACCGCGAAATGGCTTTACGAGGTGCAGCACCTTTCGACCATGGTCGGGTTTCTGGAAGCCGGTATGGGGGTCGGTATCGTGCCGCGCATGGTGATGCGCGGCGTGGCCTCCAGGCGGCTTGTGTCTCGGCCGCTGGTCGGGCCGGGATTGGCCCGGACACTGGTGCTGGTGGAACGGCGCGGCGCCACCCTGTCGCCGGCTGCCGACAAACTGAAACAGATGGTGCTTGCGGAATTCGAAGAACTGGCGGCTGCCGCCTAGATTCCAGACTCTAGCGGCCCGTCGCGACCCCGGTCATGACGTCGCGGTCGAGCCCCTGCGCCTCGCCGGCATCCAGGATGCTGTTCCATGCCCCCGCCGCGATATCGAAACCGTTCGCGGTTCGCTCGGCGCGTGCTTTGCGTTCCGGATCGCCCGGTATCATCACAGGATGGTCCGTGTCGCGCGGCCGGGCCGAGCGGACATAGTCGATGTATGCCGAAACGGCGCCCGCGAAACCATGCCCGTCGTCAAGCAGTTCCGGCTTCAGAAAGACCGAGAACATGCCGTTATGGGTCGTCGTGCCCGGACCGGTGGTGCCGGAACCGGTGAGCGCGCCGGCCAGCAGCTCGCAGGCCAGCGCGAGGCCTGAACCCTTGTGATCGCCGAATGTGGTCAGCGCGCCCGGGCCGGCACGCGGATCGGCGACCTTGCCCGGCACCGGGTCGCCGTAAAGTGCGGTCGGATCCGTCGTCGGCTTGCCGTCGCCGTCGATCAGCGAGCCCTCGGGGACCGGCTTGCCGCCCCTGAGCGCGACCATCACCTTGCCCTCGGCAACTTTCGATGTCGCGAAATCCAATATGAAATCGTCGCCGTCCGGATTCACCACGCCGATGGTCACGGGCGCCGTTGAGACACGCCTGTCGGCGGCGCCGAAGGGCGCCACCAGCATGCTGCAGGCGACGTTGACGAAACTGACGGAGACGAGCCCGGCGTCACAGGCGCGTTCTGCCCAGAAGCCGATGCGCCCCAGGTGTCCGGCGTTCCTGAGCGCCATGATCGAAACCCCGTGTGCTTTCGCCTTGTCGATGCTGATGTCGACGGCTTCGCGCCCGACCACCTGGCCGAAGCCGCGGTTGCCGTCGATCAGCGCGAAATTGTCGCCGTCCGCGACGACGGTGGCCGATTGCCCGAAAGCGAGATTGCCGGTGTCTTCCCACATCAGGTAGCGAGGGATGCGCACCACGCCGTGGCTGTCGTGGCCGTTCAGGTTCGAGTTCACCAGATTGGCGCTTATGGCCAGCGCTTCGTCGGCGGAGGCGCCGGCGCGTTCGAAGATATCGGCGCCGAGCCGGGTCATGCCGTCGGCGCTTACGCGGGTGGGTTGATCAGAAGACATGTAATGGACCGGATGTGGTTGAGATGAAGACAACGACATCTTTCCGGCGGCCCGCGCAACAATCAAGGTCGTAATCGACGAAATGCCGCAGGCCGTCTCAGGTTGCCGGGGCCGGAAGTTTGAGGGTAAACGTCGATCCGGCGCCCACCTCCGACGCGACATTGATCGTGCCGCCGAAGCTCTCGACGATATGCAGGCATTCCGACAGGCCAAGGCCGTATCCGGGAATGCCAATCGTTCCCTCGCTTCGGGTGTATTGTCCGAAAATCTCGACGCGGCTTTCTTCGGGAATGCCGAGGCCGTTGTCCTCGACGGAAATACGAACCCAGCCGTCAGTTTTCGAGGAAGAGATGCGGATGCGTAGCCGCCGTTCGTCGTGACGGTACTTGATCGCGTTATCCAGCAGGTTCTGGAAGACGCGTATCAACTGGAAGCGGTTCGCCAACACGTCATACGTATCGCCGACGTGCACCTCGGCCCCCGCCGTGACGATCTTGTATTCCAACGGTTCGAGGGCTTCCTTGATGCACGCCATGGTGTCGACGACCGCTGGCGCCGGTTCCTTGCCGTTGTGACTGGATTGCTCGAGAAGATGGTCGATGAAGCGGTTCATCCGTTCGGCCGCCTGATGCGCGTTGGCGATGAATCCAGCCTTGTGCCTTTCGGCCGATTCCGGCAGGTGGTCGATCGCGTCGAGATAGCCGATGATCGCATTTAACGGTGTTTTGAGATCGTGCGCCACCGCGCCGGAGAAGCGTTGCAGTTTTTCGTTGGCAGCGCGCAGGCGGTGTTCGGCGATGCTGTAAGACGCCCACAGGAACCCGAGGCTCCAGCCGATCGAGACGGCGATCCCGATCAGGGCATAGATCAGGTCGAAAGACACATTCTGTGCGTTGGCCGGCGCCGGAAAATCGATGAATACCCGGACAACGACACGCACCAGGCTGACCGCGGCAAAGACGGCGAACATGAAGCCGAGAAGAAGGCAGCCGCGTCTCAAGCCGGGGCGTGTTTCGGTGAACAGTCGATGCGCGGTTACACCGCAGATGATGACGTAGGCGAGGGAATTCAGCGCCAGCGCACCGGAGAACCTGTCGTCGATGAACATGAAATAGGCATCGCCGGCGACGCAGGCGAACAGCGTTGCCGCTTCCAGGAAATACAAAGGCCGCAGGCCCTGGATTCGCCGCGTCGAGCGGGTCGCCAGGAGAACGCCGATGACGAAGCACTGAAAACCGAAATAGGCGAAGACGTAATCGATCGTCGTCGCGCCGATGCCGGTGAGGATCGCGCCGACGCTGCCGATCCCCATGGCGCCGGCCATTTCCGCCAGCCCGGGCGCGGTCATGCGCATTTGCCAGAATGCGATGAGGACCGCCGCCATGACGATTTCAACCACGGCGAGGGCAAGCAGGATCGAACCGATATAGAACATGGCGGGATACTATCCGAGGGGGATGGCGCAAGAAACGAGATAGTCTGCGCCATTTTCGATTGCCCGGCGCTCTGCCGTCGCTTACCTTAACGGCGTGGTTCCGCCCAAGCGAATGCACGGGCGGATGAAAAGGGAATACGGTGAGGCGTACCCATCAGGGACCGAAACCGTAGCTGCCCCCGCAACTGTGAGCGTTTAGCCCACCCATTATGGCCACTGGTATTTCCGGGAAGGCCGGTGTCGGGCGCAAAGACGCGAGCCAGGAGACCTGCCACGTCCGTTTAACTCAAGTGTTCGTCGGGTGAGACGAACGGGAGACTGAAAAATGAAATCGCTTTTCCGCGTCAGCGCCGCGGCCCTTGCGCTGATCGTTCCTGCCACTGCATATGCCCATCATCCCCTCGGCGGCATGCCGATGGAAACGTTCGCGCACGGGGTTCTATCGGGTATCGGGCATCCGGTTCTCGGCTTCGATCATCTATTCTTCGTCGTTCTGGTCGGAATCGCGGCATTATTCACGGGGCAACGTTATGCCTCGCCCGCGGCGTATATTGCCGCGATGCTGGTCGGTTGCTTCGCCATGTCGTTGGGCATCGGGCTGCCGGCGAAGGAACTGATGATCGGGCTCTCGTTGTTGGCCCTGGGCGGGATCGTGCTTTCCGGCAAGGCCCTGAACTTGGTGCCGGCGATGGCGGTTTTCGCCGCATTCGGATTGTTCCACGGCTCGGCCTTCGGCGATACCCTCGCCGATCAGGAAGCCGCCGTCGGCGGGCAAGTGCTTGTGGGATATTTGATCGGTCTTGGCGTCGTTCAGTATGCGATCGCGCTGGCTGCCGGCTGGTTCGTATCCAATGTCCTCGACGCGGTTCGCGCGGATACCGTGCAGGCACGTCTGGCGGGCGCGGTGGTCGCGGGTGTCGGCCTGTTCCTGACGCTTGAGAACGTCGAAGGGATCGTCTTCGATTTGCTCGGCTGGGCGGCCTGACGATCAAACAGGCTTGAGCGGCCGGCGTGCCGATGCGCGCCGGCCGCTCATCCTAATCGAACAAAGGAATCCAATTAATGAGAATTCTCAAATACGCGGTGTTGAGCGCGATGTGTCTTTTCACCACGGTTGCCTCTGCCGACGGCATGAAACACACCGGCGTCATGGTCGAACAGCCTTGGGCGCGTGCGACCGCCGGGCCTGCCAAGGCCGGTGCGGCCTATATGACGTTGATGAATCACGGCCATGAAACCGACCGGCTTGTCGGCGTCGAATCCGATCTCGCGGCGCGCACCGAGATTCACAATCACCTGATGGAAGACGGCATCATGAAGATGCGCAAAGTCGAGGGCATCGAGGTCGCCCCGGGCACGCCGACGGTCCTGCAGCCGGGTGGCCTGCACGTCATGTTCATGGGCCTGAAGGCGCCGTTCGTCGAAGGCCAGGAACTGCCGCTGACGCTGATCTTCGAAAAGGCGGGCGAGGTACCGGTGACGTTCACGGTACGCGGCGTCGGCGCCAAGCAGCCGGCACACGAACACGGCGGCCATAAGCATTCGCACGGCAGTTGATGGGGCCGCTCCGTCATAGTATTCAATCAAGGCGTGACCGAAACCCGGGCGCCATGTCGACCAAAGGAGGGACAAGATGATCAATCGTATTCTTATCGCGGCGGCGCTGCTGTTCGTACTTTCGACTCCGGCTCACGCACACCTGTTGCCGAGCGAACACGGGTCGTTCGCTGCCGGATTCTCGCACCCGCTGTTCGGGCTCGATCATATTCTGGTGATGGTGGCCGTCGGCCTTTGGGCGCTCGGCGCCGGGGGCCGGACCACCTGGATCGTGCCGGGCGCGTTCGTCGCGATGATGGGCGTGGGGTTCGCCTTTGCGCTGGCGGGTGGCGCATTACCGTACGTCGAGCCGGTGATTCTGGCGTCCGTGGTTGCAATCGGTCTTCTGATCGCGTTCGCCGTACGGCTGCCTGTAGCGGCATCGGCAATGGTCGTCGGTGCGTTCGCGGTTTTTCACGGTTTTGCGCACGGTACGGAAATCGGTGCCGCCGGTGCGTTCGCATACGGGACCGGTTTCGCGGCGGCGACGGTGTTGCTGCACGCCGCGGGGATCGGAGTCGGCGCCGGTCTGGCGCGTTTGCAGGTCCGTGGCGACATGATCGTCCGGGCCTTGGGCGCCGGGACGGCAACCGCGGGGATCGCACTGTTGGCGATTTGACCGCGGTTCTGCACGATCAAGGATTACAGGCGTAAGGCCAGATCAGCCGCGTGCCGGCGGGGAGCTGGCCGCCGCCTTCGACCATCACCGGGACCCCGATCCATTTGTCCCCTTCCGGCAGCGCTTCCATGGTCTTTGAATCGAACGGCGGTGTGAGCCGGTAAACAGCGGTCGGATCCATCCACCAGCCGTCCACCGGTATGACGTTGCCCTGCGGGTCGATCGCGTATCCCGGTTTGTCGCTGTACCAGATCGCGAAGTGAATCGCCGGGCGGCGCGTCGCCCCCGCTTTCGTGGCTTGCGGCATGGTGCCCGAGTTGCCGGTCGGTCCGATGATGTCACCCATCCTGACGCGCTGGCCCGGCTTGAGGTGCGAAGGCTCATCCAGGTGGGCGTACTGGGAATAGATATAAAGCGGGATGCCGGTGTCGTCCGGCGTATGACGGATGATGACCTCGATGCCGCGCGCGCTCTGCTTCGGGTTGGTGTTGGTCAGCACCATCCCGTCGGCCATGGCGCGCATCGGCGTGCCCCAGTTGGCCGGCATGTCGATGCCGCCGTGATAGGCCTCGCGGCCGCGGGTCGCGCCGTAGTCCTTGGCGAACCCCTCGTCGATACCATGACAGACGAGGCCGTCGGGGAACGAGGGCCGGAGCCCGGTCGGGAACAGGCCACGCGCCTTGGCGGGCTCCATGTCGCATTTCCGGTAGCGTGAGATGGCACAGACCATGTCATTGCCGACGGCGCTAAGGGGGACCTGGTTTTCGAGCATCGGCCCGCCCGCGCCGCCGCCGCTACGCTTGCCGCCGCCCGGGCCACTGGCTGGACCGCTGCCTAATACCGCTTCCAGTTCCTGGCGGGTGGCGAAGCCGTCGCTGTCGGTGTCGAAACTGCTGAACGGACGGCGCTTGCCGGAGAATTCCTCCTTCGAGACCTTGCCGTCGCCGTTCGTATCCCAGCGGGAAATGAACATGTCCGGGCTCATCTGCGCCTGGACGGGTGCACAGTAAAGGAGCGCGGCGGCGAACGCGCCACAGGCAAACGATGGGATTCCATTTTTCGAAAGCATGACGCCCTCTGATGACGTGACGCCGGATATTCGAAATTATTACGCCCGGGCGCCATTCAGCGCCAGTGGAATCAGCGCAGTGCCAGTTCCTCGAACCGGCTCCGGTCCGCCAGGGGTTTGAAGGCGTTCAGCTCGGTTGCGCCGTTCTTGGCTACGCCACAGATCAGCCAGACGAAATCGGTCTCGTAGGTCATGGAAAGATCGGTTTCCGACGGTGCCGCCGGATGGTCCGGGTGCGAGTGATAATGGCCGATGATCTCGGTGCCGTCGCCGCGCGATTCCGTCTCGCGCATCAGATCGAAACGCAGCTTCGGATCGATCTCGAAGCCGGTCTTCTTGTCCCGTTCGGTGACATTGTCGCTTTCGTGGACGCCGGTGATGCGGACGTCCGCGCCGTCGCTGCTGCCGGTGAGCAGCCCGCAGGCCTCCTCGGGATAGCAGCGTTCCGCATGGGCGCGGATGCGGCGGTTGAGCGCGTCCGGCAGGTGCACCGCCATCAGGGATTGATGCGGCCGAGTACCCGGCCGTCGTCCGCGTCGATAACGACCACGCCGTCGCATAGGCCCGCCGGGCCCAGCAGCAGATAGGCACGCCGTCCGTCCGGCTGCACGTCCTCGATGTGGCAGTCCTCGGCGAGACCAAGCTCGACATCGCCGAATATGCGGGGTGCCGGTTCGGCGGCGGCTGCGGAAGCGGTGGCGTCCGCCCGTGGGCCGAACAGTTTCCAGCCCGGGTCGACGGATTTCTTGTAAAGGCCGTAACCGATCAGCCCGACCGCAAGTACGATCAGGATGCCCATGCCGATGACGATGAATTTCAGGGCCTGCATGTAAGATCTCCGCACGAACGTACCGGACTTCATCGGCGGCGGGGCCTTGCTTGTCAAGGGATTGGGATTTCCTCGGGCGATAGGGCATAAAGGCGGGTATGAGCGACGCGCGCACAATCGAACTGACCGTTCCCGCCGCCGCGGCCGGTGCCCGGCTCGACAAGTGGCTGGCGGAAAACGCGGACAATACGTCACGGACCCGGGTCCAGGCGCTGATCGAGGCCGGGCAGGTGTCGGGCCCGGATGGAGTCGCCGACAATATTTCGCGCAAGGTCCGGGCAGGAGAAACGTACGTCCTGACCGTGCCGCCGCCCGCGCCCGCAAAGCCGCAACCCGAGGATATCCCGCTCGATGTCGTTTACGAGGACGACGACCTGATCGTGCTCAACAAGCCGGCGGGGCTCGTCGTGCATCCGGCGCCGGGGCACGTGACGGGAACATTGGTGAATGCGCTGCTGCACCATTGCCGGGGCTCGCTTTCCGGGATCGGCGGCGTGACGCGGCCGGGGATCGTGCACCGCCTCGACAAGGACACCTCCGGCGTCATGGTCTGCGCCAAAAGCGACGTTGCGCACCGGGGTCTCGTCGAACAGTTCCAGGTGCACAGCATCGACCGCGCCTACATGGCTGTGGTTTGGGGGATGCCGAACCCGCGTCAGGGCCGGCTCGAGGGCAATATCGGGCGCGACCCGAGAAACCGCAAGCGCATGGCCATCGTCGCGTCCGGGGGTAAACACGCGGTCACGGATTACCGGGTAATCCGGCCAATTGGTGCCGTGGCGGCATTAATGGATTGCCATTTATTCACAGGACGGACCCATCAAATCCGTGTTCAAATGTCGGGTATCGGGCATCCGCTGGTGGGTGATCCTCTGTATCACACCCGTGGCAGCCTTCGAAAAGACCGGGAAATTGTGATCCGGGGTGAGGCAGGGGCGTACAAACATCAGGCGCTGCATGCATATAAACTCGGGTTTGAACATCCGGCGTCACACGAGAAACTGAAATTCGAAGTCGAACTATCAAATGAAATCAATGAATTGATTGATAGTTTAGAGAAATTATAAAAATACTATACCTGACTGGAAAAGTCGGGTAAATTAACGAAAACGTCGTCACCGATAAATGAACGTCAGGCGCCGACTTGGCGGGCGGGGTCGACGGTACAGCCAAGGGAAGACAGGGAAAAATGGGCTCGATTGCCAAAGACTTTAATCCGACCCCCGAGGAAAACCTCTCGCGGTATCTGCAGGTTATCCGGCAGTATCCGATGCTGACCCAGGAAGAAGAGATCTCCCTGGCGGAGCGCTGGCGCGATCACGAAGATCTCGATGCGGCACATCAACTCGTTAACAGCCACCTGCGATTGGTGGCGAAGATCGCCATGGGCTACCGGGGCTACGGGCTGCCGGTCGGCGAACTGATCTCCGAAGGTAATGTCGGCATGATGCAGGCGGTCAAGCGCTTCGATCCCGATAAGGGGTTCCGGCTCGCCACCTATGCCATGTGGTGGATCCGCGCATCGATGCAGGAGTACATCCTACATTCCTGGTCGCTGGTGAAGATGGGTACGACTGCGGCGCAGAAGAAGCTGTTTTTCAATCTGCGCCGAATCAAAAGCGAGTTGCAGGCGATCCACGACGGCGACCTGACGCCGGAACATACCGAGATTGTCGCGACGCGTCTCAAGGTCTCGGAACGGGAAGTCACCAACATGAACCGCCGCCTGGCCGGGCCGGATCATTCCCTGAATGCGCCGCTGCGTGAGGACAGCGAGGGCGAATGGATCGACTGGCTCGAGGATGATGGTACCGATCAGGAAACGATCGTCGCCGACCGCCAGGAAACCCGCCAGCGGCAGAAAATGCTGGCCGGCGCGATGATGTGCCTGACCGACCGCGAGCGCCATATCCTGACGGAACGCCGTCTCAAGGACGAACCGATGACCCTCCAGGACCTCAGCGACGTCTACGGCATCAGCCGCGAACGGGTCCGCCAGATCGAGGTCCGCGCCTTCGAGAAAGTGCGCAAGTCGGTCCGCAACGCGGCGATCAAGGAACACATGGTTAACTGACCTCGCGTTCCGATGGCGGCTGAAAATCCCCTTCGCTCGGCGGACGCCCGTGCAGGAGCTTCCGGAACAGTCTTAGGGCCCTGCCGGAGAGGTGTGTCTCCACACGCCGCGCCAGGGCCGCTGCATTGACAGGCGCGCGCTGCCTCAGCACCCCGATAAAATCCCGTACGTCGCTGAATGCCTGTTTGCCGCCGGTCGCGAACGTTTCGGCGATGAGGATGTCTAGGCCGGGTATCTCGCCGCCGCTCGCCAGCGCATCGCTCAGGCGCCGGTTGGCGAGGAACGTCTCGGGGTTGACCACGGGCAGCAGCGCACGCCGGTGCGGTGACGTGTCCGCCGGTCTTGGCGCAACGGCCACCCGCGCGAGCGCCCGCTTCTTGCCGCTGTCGAGGATGGCGCGCGCGCCGGTGCGACCGCCGCCGTTGACGCCGATGCGGTGCGACAGCGGGAAGCGTCCTTGTGCAAGCGCACGCCGCACCGCCTGTTCTATTTCGTCGGCCGGCGAAATCGTCGCATCCGGTTTCTGCGGTTCCTCTGGGTTCAGGGTTCGCCGCACATGCCGGATTGCCTTGAAGATGGCGTTGTGTGTGCACGCCGGGTCGGCGCCTTCGTCCAGCAGGCCGGCGCTGGTCAGCGTGCGGATGATGATATGCAGGTCCCGCGGTGCGTTTCGTGCTTTCGGGCCGACACTGCCTTGCAGGACGGATCGGGGAATTCGCGGGCTGTGCGTTGGCGCCGCGCAACGATCGAAGTTTCCCATGTGACATGCTCCTTTTCGCTTGGAGTCTTCACCAAAAGCGTGTCAGCGCCGGACACTTTTCATGCGTATTTTCGTAGGAACACAATTTTTTCAATTAGCCCCGGCGATACCGTATTTGCTGTGTCACGCGGCCGTTGGGCGTCGGTGCCGATCCCCGTTCAGATATCGAAACCGTTGCGCCGAATGAACGCCTGAAACCCCAGCCGTTCGGTATTCGCCGTCTGGCGTGCCTTGTCGTCCGACCACCCGTATTCGTCCTTGGTACCGAAGCGGTCCGGTTCGCGCTGGTTGCGGTACGGGTTGGTGTCGCGGCGGCGCGCATCGTAGCGTTCGATATCGGCCGCCAGATTGCCGTCGTCGTAGGTGTCTTTATGCACCGTCAGCGACATCGGCAGGCGCACGCTGATCGCCGGGTCGTCATTGGGGTGCCCGACGCAAAGACCGGCGAACGGGAATACGCCCTCCGGCAGGTTTGCTAATCCGGCGATCTCGTCGGTGACTTCGCGGACGGCGCTGATCGGGCAGCAACCGAGCCCCTCGGCCTCGGCGGCGACGATGAAATTCATCATCACGATGGCGGCATCGGCGGCGGCGTTCAGGAACGCATCCAGCGGTTCGTGCGCGAACTCGGTGCCGCGCAATTCGCAGATCCGCCGGATACGGCGGCCGTCGCCGCAGAACAGCAGGAACACAGGCGCCTGCTTGATCCACGGCATGGACGGGATCAGATCGGTGACGCGCTCGCGCCGTTGGTCGTCGGCGAACTGAATGATCGCGACCTGCTGCAGGTCCGATTTGGCCGGCGCCGAGAGGGCGCAGGCATAAAGGATGTCGAGGGTTTCCTGATCGACCGGGGTATCCTTGAAGCGGCGGCGCGAGCGGTGCCGGAGCTGTTGCGCATGCACGCCTTCAGCCGGGCGGCCCTTGCCCATGCCGGTCTCGGCCGCGAAACGTGCGGCGATCAGGTCGTTAAGCGTTTCGGTCATCTGAACTCTCCTGGCTTGCGATTTCCTGTTTCGAGGGCCGCGCATTGATCGCGGCGGCGCCGGTCATGACGATCATCACGATGGGAAAGGCGATCCCGGGGGTATCCGGAAACGCCGCGACCACGGCGCTGGCGATGCCGCCTGCCGACATCTGTAACGCACCCAGTAGTGCCGTTGCCGTACCCGCCGACGTCTTGAACGGGCTCAGCGCGCCGGCGACGCCGAGCGGCAGAATGGCGCCGAGCGCATAGCCGAAGATCACCATGAAGATCATGACGGTCGTGACCGTCGCATATCCGGTCAGGCTGAGCGCCAGCATGCCGACCCCCGAGCCGCACATGGCCAGCGCATTACCGGTAATGACCTTTGACGGGTTCGAGATGCGCGTGCTCAATGCCGACACGGTGGCGGCGCCGAGCATATAGGCCGCCGAGTGCAAGAATGCGAGAAAACCGAAGGCGGAGGGTGTTAGCCCCAGTTGCCGGATCATCAGCTCCGGACCGCCGGCGTGAAAGGCATAAAGCGAGCCGAGCGTCAGCGCGTTGGTCAAGGCGAAACGCCGGTAGGTGCGGTCGCGGAAGATGGAGACGTAATTGAAGGCGACGCCGCCCGGCGATATCCGTTCCGCGTTCGGTGTGCCGGTCTCGGGCAGGGCGATAAAACAGAGCACGAACATGACCCCACCCATGACCATCGTAATCGCCATATTGGCTTCCCAGCCGACGAACTCCTGCACGAAGCCGCCGACGATCGGCGCCACGCCCGGCACGATCCCCATGGTCAGGGTCAGCAGGCCGAAAATCTTGACCAGCGCGGCACCCTGAAACACGTCCCGGGCGATGGCACGCGCGATGACGAAACCGGCGGCGGCACCCAACCCTTGCAGCAGTCTTGCCGCCAGTAGCCACTCGATCGAGGCGGTCATCGCCGCCGCGCCGCCGAGGATCGCATAGACGGCGAGGCCGGGGATCAGGATGCGGCGGCGACCGAAGCGGTCGGAAAGCGGACCGACCAGGAGTTGCCCGCCGGCGAAACCGATCAGGAACGCGGTGAGTATCAGCCGCTCGCCGCCGGGGACGACATCGAGATCGGCGCCGATCGCCGGCAGCGACGGCAACACGATGTTGAGCGCGAGCTGTCCGAGTGTGCCGAGCGCCATCAGCAGGATGACGGCGAGGCGGCCGAGAGGCCGGGCCGGGTCGTCGTCCGGCGTCGAAGGGGTGTCCAGCGGGCGGGCAGGAGCATCGGACAAGGGGCGTCTCCGCGAAGGTGACAGGTGGCCCTATGATGTCGCCGCATGCCGGTTTGGCAAGGACGCAATCGCGTGCTCAGGGCTGGATTCAGAGCGGGCCGAGCGTGGTTGACGGCGGGGGACCGAGCCCGTACATTCCCGCCGTCTTTCCCGGTCATACGCCGCCGTTGCGCGGGTGTCCGGGCCCGTGCGGAGGGGTGGCCGAGTGGCTGAAGGCGCTGGTTTGCTAAACCAGTATACGGGAAACTGTATCGAGGGTTCGAATCCCTTCCCCTCCGCCATTTTTGCAAGAGGTCATACCGGACATATAACCGGCTAATCCGTCCAGGTATTTTTGGAATTTTTGAATCTTGGCGTCGTGGCGCCGCTGATAGACAACACCTGCTCGATACATTCGTCCTTTCCGAACGGTAGGCGCAAAAAACTGTAGCTCTCGTCCTGATTCATGCCCATACCGAACGTCGTGATGGAGATCGGAGCCCGCCGTTCCATTAACGTGACATACTCTTTATAATACCTTGTTGGAAATGAAAGCGGGTCTGATATCGAGAACGGGTACCCCCGTGTAGTTCTTGCCATAAGTTCAGTCCGCTTCTCACCCCAGTAGCGGTATATGAAATCGAGTGGATATTGCACGACATCAACCAACGAACACCAGGAGACGATTGACGGCGGCAACGCGTCCCAACCCAGTTCCTCGAATGCGGGCATCGCACGGACGCCACGCAGGTCCTCCCAGGTGCGGTAGATATTTGCGAGTTTGTCCGGCAGGCTCTTAAGGTCGGGTGTTCCGATGGCCTGAGTATACCGTTCGTCCAACAGCGGGTCAGTCATATGCCTATTTTCACCCAGGTACATTACGACGTGTTCGTGTGAATTGTATCGCCAGTTCGGGGTTTCCAAAACGTTGATGTAGGCGAAAAAGCCCTGCGCCCAACCGGTCCAATCAAAGCGTGAGGGAAACGGGGGTTTGCCTCCAGTGTTCAGTCACGCCCGTTTTCGCAACATGACCCTAGAACTTGTGCGGTGAGACGGATCAGGCTGAAACTTTCGTCTGCTCTCAGGTCCGTGCCGAACATGCTTCTGGCACCGGGGTCGCTCTTGAGGTGTAAGATGTCCGCTGTATGCGATCGAGGGGTTTCCATAAATGCGGATTATTCGACAACGATGCGTTCGAGTTGCCAGATACTGCGGCTGCTGAATTCCTCGTCCTTGAGTTCCTCGAACTCGTCGACGGGATAGATCACCCAGATCGGGCCTTTGTTGCGAACGCTCATTTCCTTGCCGTTCCAGATGAGCGCCAGCAAAACCGGATATTTCGCGGCATCGGAAACGGGAATCTCGATCGCGTAACCATCAAGGGCATAGGCGACGAGTGTTTCCCCGGTTGCGCCGACGCGACGCAGGAGGTCACTGAGGAGAACGCCTTCGAACATGTGCATGCCGGTTTCGAAGGGGTTGCGGGTCTTCAGGGTTCGCATGCCAACCTCTTCCAGCATGGCCCGGTCGAAACGGGCTTCGTCGCCGACATTGGTTTCGCTGATCTTGCCGCCGACGGTAAGAATGACTTTGCCGGTTGGTTTGCCGAGGTCGGCGGCCGCGTTTCGCGGAATCCCCGTCGCGGCGAGTGCGAGGACGACCGCAGCTACCACCGGACCGATGAGTTTCCTGAAGTCAAAGCCGAAGTTCACCATTACTTATCCCTCGTTCACGTGCCCATGCGCGAATGCATTTAACGGTATGCGCAATCCGCAGGCAGGTAAATATGCAGCTAAGCCTGGAGCGGAAATGACGGTGACCTTGATTCGCGGCACGTCCTTGGCGCAACATCCCTTCAAGAAAGGGGGCGCCGATGGATGCCGGCAAGAATAAATCGAAGGACAAGCCCCCGCGCAATAAGGGGAAACCCGCAAGCGCGAAGAAATCCCCGGCGCCGCTGAAACCGGTCGAACTTGACGGCGAGACCTACCGGAAAGAATTGCGCCGCCTGCAAGTGGAGTTGATCAAATTGCAGGAATGGGTCCGGTCCGAAGGTCTCAAGGTGGCGATCCTGTTTGAGGGACGGGACGGTGCCGGCAAAGGCGGGACCATCAAGCGTATCACCGAACACACCAACCCGCGCGTCGTGCGGATCGAGGCGCTCGCAAAGCCCACCGAACGGGAGCGCAGCCAGTGGTATTTTCAGCGCTACGTGGCGCGGCTGCCTGCCGCCGGCGAGATCGTGCTTTTCGACCGCTCCTGGTACAACCGCGCCGGCGTCGAGCGGGTGATGGGTTTCTGTACGGACGACGAATACTGGGAGTTCCTGCGTGAAGCGCCGCAATTCGAAAGCATGCTGATGCGTTCCGGCGTCACGCTTATAAAATACTGGTTTTCGGTTTCGGCGGAAGAGCAGGAGGCCCGGTTCCAGAACCGCCGCAAGGATCCCGCCAAGCACTGGAAACTGTCGCCCATGGACCTCAAGGCACGAAGCCTGTGGAACGAGTACTCGGTCGCCAAGGACGTGATGTTCGAACACACCGACACCGACGAAAGCCCCTGGTGGGTGGTGCCGTCCGATCACAAGAAAAGCGCACGGCTGAATTGCATCCACCATCTGCTGTCGCAGTTCGATTACAAGGACATCGTGCCGAAGCCCAAACCGTTGGGGCGGCGCCCCGAAGCCCGAGAGTTACCGCGTCCACCCATGGAAGCGCAGCGGATCGTGCCGCTCAGGTTCGAGCGCGGGCGGTAGACGTCTCCATCAGACTATTGAGAATATTGGCGAACTGTTCGGTGTAGACGGGCTTGGCGAACGCATAGTCGGCACCGATACGTTCGGCCATCTTGAGGTAGTTGAGTTCGCTGCTATTGGTCTCGCCGGAGATCGCGACGATGCAAACGTCGTTCTTGTCGCGGCGGATCTTGCGGATGGTCTCTATGCCGTCCTGGTTCGGCATGAAGATGTCGGTTACCACAAGGTCGAAGTCCCGGGTTTCCATCTTCGAGGTACCGACCGCGCCGTCTTCCGCTTCGGTGACGTCGCAGGCCAAGTCTTCCAGGATCGTGCGAAGCTTACCGCGCGCGAGCGCGTCATCATCGATCAGCAATACGTTCGGCATCGGCATACTTCGTGTTCGCTTGCAGTTAGCCTTCCGGCAGCATTTCTTGCAGCGGTTTCGGCGTTCAATACGTCATCGGGAAAATCAGGTTGGTTCATGGTCCGACCTAATTTTCCGATTTCATATCCGGAACCGCCGGAAGCGTGATGTGATCCGGGTCACATCGCGTTAATTAGATCGAAAATTTCCCGATAGCGTGGGGGAGGGTCAGATTCTGTACCATTCCAGACTTTTCCGGTTGTTTTATGGCGTCCTTTTGGGGAGCGGTTACTTCGCGGACGTTTGAGGCCGATCGTTCGAGCCGGCTTTTTCGTCGAATTCTTCCTTGGCGGTGGAAATTTCTTCGCGCGTTTCGTCGATGAGCGTATGAAGGCATTCAACGTACTTTCTTGCCTCATCTAGAAACCGGTCCAAATCCTGCTCGCAGCGGATCGTACTGGACTCGCTCTCATACGTGAAATCCATGTCCACGCAACTGGGTTTGAGCGGACCGGAGCAAAGTGTCGCCCCCAAAGCGAGCGACGGCGACATGAAGAGGACAAGTATGAGTGCAGCGTAAGGCAGATAGAATGGGGTCATTTTTACTCTCTTCAGAACTTACAAAACCGGGCGTTAAGACGAGTGTTTGTCAAAAGGCGGCGTATTCTCTTGGGGAAGTGGTAAGTCAGTTGACGCTCGAAGGTTGCCGGGCATTCGTGCTGTCGAGCGGAACGCCACGAACGGCCGGTGGGATATCGGACTTCGGATTGTCTGAACTGAGGTCCGCCTGCTTCTCCGCGCCGGCGGCGGGTTTGATGAGTGGCTTGACGCCGTTTTCCGAACGCATCGCCGCGCGCACCTTCCCCGCGAGTTTCTCTAATTCTTTTGCGGACACCTTTCCTGCCAGGGTCGCGGCGAGAGGTCCGTCCAACCAGACCGCCAGGGAAACGTCGTCCTCTGTGACAATGCGAACCTCGCGATGACGGGACTCCCACCGTGGCCGCAGAAAGAGACTGAATGTGTCGTTCTCTGAAGACGCATACTCCAGACGTACCATTTGCGTCTCGCCGATCTTGACCGTTTCGCGGTGGACCATCGAATAGCCTTCGGGTCGAAGATCGGGCGCCCGTAAACGGAGAGAAAGGCGGTCGGAAAGCCAATTCACGGGAACGTCTCCTGCCGATTGAGCTCTGGCAAGGTTGTGCTCATCGGTCCGGGATTCCACGAATCGCTGGTAGCTTTGCCTGACAAACTCTTCGGAAACGGTTTCGTGTTTCCGGTCCTGATCGTAAATCTCCCCGAATTGCCAGCCGCCCACCGCGGCAACAATGGCGATCGCTGCTGCGGCGCTGGCGGCCTTTACTCTGGAGTGTCTCGGCTCGACCGACCGCTCGTCCAAAACGCGAGCTAGACGTTCCGGGACAGGGGCTTGGAGCAGTCCGGCATAGGCATTGCGGAGAATGTCATTCTGCGACTGCAGAATGCGCAATCGTCCGGCAAGGTCCGGGTGATCGGCGATACGGTTTTCGATCTCCCGTTTGCGCGCCGGGTCATGATCGAACATCCCATCCGCGTATGCCATGAGTTCGAGGTCGATCTCTTCCACCTTGTCAGTATCGTCGTTCATGATCCTTTATTCCTCTCAAGGAGGCCGACCGAATTGGAACCGGGGTCTTCGTCGGCGACGGCGTTCCTTAATGTCTCTCGGGCACGGGCCAGCCGGGAGCGGACGGTTCCGATCGGCAGCTTCAATACCGCAGCGGCTTCGTCGTATGACATGCCTTCGATGACGACCAGGCCGAGGATTGCTCTCTGTTTGTCCGGTAATGTGCGGAACGCCGACAGAACCTCCCGGCAGGTATCGGCGGATTCCTGGTCCGGGAAATAGGCAAGCCGATTCTCGACATCTTCAATCGGTACATGCTCCAACTTGTTGCGGTGCCGCTTGGTTTCGCTGATCCAGCGCGTGTACAGAATTCGCATCAACCAGGCACGTACGCTGCCGAATTTTTTCAACTGATGACGTTTTCGAATGGCGCGCTCGAGACAATCCTGAACCAAATCATCCGCTTGCGCGAGGTCATTGGTCAGCATTGTCGCGTAGCGGCGTAGACGCGGAATTTCCCGTGCCATCAACCATTTGACGTCGTCCAAAATGCACTCCTTTACCGGGCCAAATCGGGCGCCGTTTTGACACCCTGTGTATGAGACGGGCCAAGAGTCAAAAAAGTTCCATTTGCAAAGTTCCATTTGCGCGCCGGATTTGGACCGCTCCGGCGGTTTCGGGGGGGGCGTTGCGCGATGCGGGACAAAGAGTGAATGGAACTTTTCTAATGCCCAGACCGTCAGAATCCGTGAGGCAACGGAAACGGTTGGCCGACGCCATCGTATTTCCGCTTTTGTTTAACGTTTTTATTGATGGAGAGTTACATGTTCAGAATCCTGAATGTTTCTTTGATGGTTCTCACGCTCACCGCCGTGGCGGGGATGAGTGCGCCGCCGGCGAAGGCACAGTCGGACTCCAATACCAATCAACCGGTCGGACAGGGGTACAACTACAGCAAACAGGAGCTGAAGACCTATGCGCTCGCGGCGTTGGAGGTGCAGGAGATCAATCAGGCGTACGTCGAGCAACTCTCCTCCGTCCAAGGCACGGAAGCCAAGGAAGAACTGAGAAAAGTGACGATGGACAGGATTATCGAGGCGATCCGGGACACCGGGATTACCCTCAAGAAATACAATCGTATTACCGTTCAATCGGGGGACAATCCGGAACTGTCCCGTCAGATATCGCAATTGATCGAAGAGGTTAAGTGATCAGGCTTCCGCCGGGCGCACAATCCGCGCCTGTCCGGCAAGCGTATCGGGCATTTTGATGCCGGCGATTGTGCCTCCCTGACAATTTCCGGCCGTTTTCCCCATTCCCGGTGGCATGCCGACGATCAGGCAGGTCACCGGGGTCTTTTTGCGTGAACCGCAGCCGGATCAGACGTCGCCGGTGAACTCGCCGCGGGCGGGGTAGCTCCGCTCGATCACAATATCGAGGGCCGCGACCAGCTCCGAAAAATGCGGTCTGACGAACGGCATTGTCTGCACCGAGCCGTAGTAGAGCGTTTGGTCGGGCCGCACCATGAACAGTCCGGGCTCCGAGAACAGTTCCGGTTCCTCGATGCCGATCGAGGTCTTGCCGATGCCGGCGGATATATAGAGGCCCCATTCCCTGGCCTTGGAGAGCGTGAGGCCGTGCCCGAATCTCAGGTCCTCGCTGCCGACCTTCGCCTGCATGGCGCGGGTGCGTTCCTCGCCGTCGCTGCTGACGGCGATCGTCTTGACGCCGCGCTCGGCGAATTCCGGCGTTCGCTTGGCTAGCTCCGACAGATAGTTGGCGCAGATCGGGCAGTGCAGGCCGCGGTAGAAGCAAACGATCGTGCCTCGTTCGGCCTCGTCTTTCGCGAGGTCGAACTTGCCGTGATCGAGCGTGTCGAGCACCAGCGCGGGCACTTTCTGGCGGGGAATGAGCATGAAGGTCTCCGGAAATGCTATGAGAATGTTAATTGTCGCCCATCATACCGGGTGGTATGGTCTTGGAATTCCAAAATACCTGATTGGAACACCTGGATATGCGGTTCGATCGTCTTTCCGCCTTGATTCAAAGGTTTACGCTCCGCGTGACGCTCTGCGAGCCGGGCCGCGGCAACATGCGCGTGCTCGGGACCGCGGCAGAGGGGAAGCCGACCCGTGTCGTGTTCTCGCCCACGGGACGCGCCGTCGTGCAGCCGGTCGGCGAAAAGGTCCTGATCGAGGCCGATGTGGGCTGGGGTGGCGGCGATAATCCGCTGCTGGCGGCGCTGCCGTCGACGCTGGCGCTGCCGGTCGACAATGACGAGACGGCGCAGTTGCTGGACGTCTTCCTGGCCGAGGCGCAGGCCGGGCGCTGCGGCAAGGATTCGGCGCTGAGCCGGCTTGCCGAGGTATTGGTGATCCGGGTGCTGCGTGCGCAGATCGAACGTGGTACCACGGAACCGGGCCTGATCGCCGGGCTTGCCAATCCCAAGATCAGCCGTGCCATCGTCGCCATGCATGACGATCCGGGCCGTGCCTGGCGGAACGAGGATCTTGCCAATGTCGCCGGCATGTCGCTGAGCCGGTTCTGCGACGTGTTCCGCAGCCTCGTCGATCGCACGCCGCAGTCGTACCTGCGGCACTGGCGCATGACGCTGGCGCGTCAGGACCTGGATCGGGGCGGGCGCGTGCAGACGGTTGCCCGGCGCTACGGCTATACCAGTCCGGAGGCCCTGACCCGGGCGTTCCAGCGCCAGTACGGGATCAGCCCGTCGGACCTGAAACGCGAGGCCCGCGCGAGCTGACATACGGTGTTCAGGCGGATTTCCGCTCCGACATGATGTTCAGGATGATCGCGCCGAAAATCACGGCGGCGCCCGCAAGGACCCATGGATCCAGCGGCTCGCCGTAGAACATCAGCCCCAGCATCGCCACCATCGGCAGTCTCAGGAAATCCATCGGCACCACGACCATGGCGTCGGCATGGGCAAATGCCCGCGCCATGCAGTAGTGCGCGCTCAAGGCTGTCGCGCCGACGACGATCAGCCACGGCAGCATCGCCGTGCTTGGCGTGGTCCAGTCCATGAGCGACGGCACGGCGCCCATCGGTAACTGCATGACGGTCATATAGAAAATCACGGCAAGCGGCGTATCGGTGCGGGTGATCTTCTTGGTCAGCGTATGAGAGAGCGCATAACCGATGGCCGCCATCAGCGCGCTGGCGGCGCCGATCTCGAACGGCACCATGCCCGGACGCAGGATGATCAGGATGCCGGTAAACCCGATGGCAATGACCAGCCCGCGCATTGCCGTCAGGCGCTCGGAAAGCAGGAACGGTGCCAGCACCGCCGTCCAGATCGGAATCGTGAATTCGATGGCGAACACCTGTGCCAGCGGGATCATCGAGATCGCGAAGAACCAGCCGAACTGCCCGACGTAGTGTACCGAATTGCGCACCAGATGGAGCCCCCAGTGGCCCGTCCTCACGTGGTGCCAGCCGAAGCGGGTCAGTACGGCGGATACGATCAATAGCCCGACGATGCTTCTGAAGAACAGGATCTGGAAGGTATTGAGCTCCGCCGACAGTTCGCGTCCGGCGATGGCCATGGACAGGAACGAAAACAACGCGCCCACCATCCATAACGCTGCGACGACAATTCCGCTCATGAGGGGTGTCCGGCAGCGCCCGGCGGAAGAGCCGGGCGCAAACCGGCCTTTAGAAGTTCAGCGACAGGTCGCGGTGGCCCGAACGGCATGCGGCGACGTCGAGAGCGATCTTCTCGGGCAGACGGTCGAGCATGCGCAACCCGATAGTATCTCCGATCGCCGCCACATAGGCATCGATGCCCGGCTTGACCTTCTCTGTTGCGGCCTTGCGCCATGCCAGCGATTCCAGATACCCGCTTTCGGCCTTTTCGAAGGCGGACCGGGCATCGTCGATATTCGCGGGTTCGCGTTTCAGCGCGCGTTGCACCTCGACCACGGCGCGGTCGAGATCGTAGCTGCCCGGCAGATCGCGGATTTTCGACAGGATCGCATCGACGCTTTCGAGCGCGTTGGCCGCGTCACCGGCCGCGAGTTGCTCACCGATTGCGTTGAAATCGGATTCAAGTGCAGCAAAGGCGTCGGTGGTCGAGAGCATCACGGAAAGTTTCTGTGCCGGCTCGAACGCCTGATCGACATTGCGGCGGTAGAGATTGCGCGCCAGCGTGTGCTTCTTCTCGAGCGCCGCGAATTCCTTGTACTTCGGCTGCCAGTCTTCCGGAATCCGCTGTTTCATTGCTTCGATTTCGGCCTTGTCGCGCGCGATCCTCTCCTGCCATTTCTCGCGCTGGACGTCGTATTCGCTACCCTTCGGCAGACGCCGCAGCTCGGTTTCGAGCGCTTTGATCTCCTTGGCGTCATCGCGGATGATCGCCTGTATGGACCGGACCTCGGTATGCAGGTCCTTGTAGTTCTCGGCGTATGCCTGCTCGGCCGCTTCCGCAGCCTTGATGGTGTCGACCATCTCGAAGGTCTTCTCGGCCTTGTCGAAGCTGGCGGTCAGTTCTTTCTGCAGGTTTTCCGGCAACATCGAGATATCCAGGCCACGCGCCTCGGTGATGGCGGATTTGAGTTCGCCGTCGCGGGACTCGTACTGCTTGAACAGGTAATCCTCGATACAGAACTGCAGCGCCGGGTTGCGCGGCGGCGGCGCGGTTTCGCTGGTCAGCGACAGCCGCGTCGGCAGGTAGTTCACGAGCTGCGGCGTAAAGCCGACGATGACCAGCGCCAGAAGCTGCAGGCAGATGAACGGCACCACGCCCTTGTACATGGAAATCGTTCGGACCGTGGTGGGGGCGACGCCGCGCAGATAGAACAGCGCGAAGCCGAACGGTGGCGTCAGGAACGATGTCTGGATATTGAGGCCGATCATCACGCCGAGCCAGACCGCGGTAATGTTGGCGGCCGGGTCCATCAGCAGGATTGGCGCCACGATCGGCACCACGACGACGGCGATCTCGATGAAGTCGAGGAAAAACCCGAGAACGAAGATCACCGCCATGACGATGATGAACTGGGCCCAGAAACCGCCCGGCATACCGTGCAGGAAATCCTTCACCAGCTCCTCGCCGCCGAAGGCGCGGAAAGCCGCTGTCAGCATCGCCGCGCCGAGCAGGATGATGAACACCAGCGATGTTGTCTTCGCGGTGTCGAGCATGACGCTGCGGAGCGTGTCATCGATCATGTAGGCGCGGTATCCGCTCCATACCAGACCGGTGATAAGACCGAACGCCGCGATCAGGCCCAGCGTGATGCCGATGGCGTCGTCCGTGGTGGTGATCAGCTTGACGTTCATGTCGTAGTTGGCGAGCACGATGAAAATCACCACGACCGAAGCGATACCCAGGATGGCCGGCCAGTAGGCGTCCCTGCGGCCGTCGTACAGCCGGTAGCCGGCCATGAACAGTGCACCGGCGGCGCCGATGGCGCCGGCCTGGTTGACGGTCGCGATGCCCATGATGATCGAACCCAGAACCAGGAAGATCAGGGTCAGGGGCGGCACCAGCGTCAGCAATACCTTCTTGAAGAACTGAAGATCGTATTTGCCGTCATAGGGGACGGTCGGTACTGCGCGCGGACGCACCAGGGCGACGAACAGAATGTACGCCATATAAAGGCCGACCAGCACGAGGCCCGGCACGAACGCACCCAGGAACATCTCGCCGGCGCTGGTCGAAGTGACGTCGTATGCCGACGGCATCAACAGGTCCCCGGTGGATTCCTTGTACAGCTCCTTGCGGCCGGTCGATGCCTGGTCGACGGCGCTGGCGAGCTGGTCGGCGAGGATGATCAGCACGATCGACGGCGGGATGATCTGGCCCAGCGTGCCGGAGGCGGCGATGGTGCCGGTCGATACGGCGTCGGAGTACTTGTTGCGCATCATGGCCGGCAGCGAGATCAGGCCCATGGCGACCACGGTCGCGCCGACGATGCCGGTGGTGGCGGCCAGCAGCGCGCCGACGAAAATCACCGAGATACCGAGCCCCCCCGGTACCGGACCGAACATCTGCGCCATGGTGACGAGCAGATCTTCGGCCAGCTTCGAGCGCTGCAGCATGATTCCCATGAAGATGAACAGCGGGATGGCTATCAATGTATCCCGCTCAACCTCCCAGTATATGCCGCGAAAGTTGGTCACGCCGGCGGTCAGCCATTCGACCGGTCCCCCGTGTACGAAGTAGGCGCCTGTGTTGTCCGCCATCAACCAGCCGCAGAGTGCGGCAATGGCGATGGTGAGGATGGCCGAGCCGGGCAGGGCGAAGGCGACCGGAAACCCGGAGCCGAGCGCGAAGGCCATGATGAGAACGAGTAGCGCGACGAAAAAGAGTTCCATGGGGCGTCAGCTCACAGTCATATCTATTGCACCGCGTGCACGTCGTGATCGCGTCCGCCGGGCTCGCCGCGCCAGTCGGCAACGGCCTCCAGCAAGTAACTGACGAACTGGATCATCATCGAGATCGCGAAAATACCCAGGAACCCGGCCATCAGGTATTTCACGTACATGCCGAATCCGGTTTGCGTGGTTTCGAAGGCGAGAATGGCGCTGTTGATGATGCCGGTCTTGCCATACATACCGATGGTCAGCACCACCCAACAGAGCGAAATCCCCAGCAGCGCGGAGCCGAAGGCGTTGACCTTGCCTTTGGTCTTCGCGGAAAAAGCGGAATACAGAACGTCGACGCGGACGTGGCCTTCCTCCAGCAGCGTGTGCGCGCTCGCGAACAGGAACAGCGCCGCGTACCAGAACCGTACCAGGTCGGCCATGAAGGCCTGCTCGTAGGAAAATACGAACCGGGTAATGACGATCAGCAGTTCCGCGCCGACCGCCAGAAGCGCGAGCCAGTGGAACCCGAGGGTTCGGGTGAACGCACCGGTGACAATGGCGAGGAGAACCAGCGGCATGTGAACGTATGTGCCGCGATATGAGGAAATGCCCAGGTCGGTGGTCATTTTTTGGCCGACAAGGGCGGGAAGCAGGCCTTCGACGCGCAGAAAAGAGATCGCGGCGTCGACGAGGCCGACATAGAGGACCATAAAAAACGCCATCCGGATGAGGACGGCGTTGATATTGGAAATAAAGACGCTTTCGACACGCAGGCCGCGCATCGTGCTGCGAAGAACATATACCGCAGCGACCGCGCACGCGACAGGGAATGCGATGACCTGCGCCCAGGCGAGACCGCCGCCCGTACCGGAAATCACGGCGCCGGGGCCCGGCCAGCCGAGCCAGTTGGTCAGGTAATTATTGATCAGAAAAACGGCCAGGCATGCCAGCATGAACCATCCGAACATCCGGATACCGGCTACGACCGTGTCCTGCGCGACCGCAGGTGCCTGGGTCTCCGTTTCGGCCCCGTCCGCCATCATCGAATACTATCCTTTAAACAATAGGCGACGGGATGGGGCAGAGCCCCATCCCATCCTTTTTGCCTGGTCGATTGAATCAGACCTTGATGCCGAGAACGCGGTTACGGCGGTTGATATAACCGGCATCCGCGAGAAGCATCCAGCGGCCAACGTCGTCACGCGCGGCAGCGAAGCTTTCGTGCGTGCGCTTGGCGAGGTCGCTGTGGGCCTTGGTTTCTTCGAAGACCTCGGCGGCAGCCTTGCCGAAGCTGTCGTAGATCTCGTCGTTGAAGCCCCGCAGCACGATGCCGTGGTCGTTGATCAGCCGCGAGAGATACGTACCGTTGTTGGCGTTGGTTTCGGCCATCTGGCGAGCGTTCTCTTCGTTGCAGCAAGCTTCCAGGATGGCTTTTTCTGTGCCGTTCAGGCCTTCCCAGAACGCCTTGTTGAAGCCCATGGTGAGCTGCGAGCCCGGCTCGTGGAAGCCCGGATAGTAGTAGTACTTGGCGGCTTCGTAGAACTTCATGAAGTAGTCGTTCCAAGGACCGACCCACTCGGTCGCGTCGACCGCGCCGGAAACCAGGTTTTCGTAAATCTGGCCGCCCGGAAGCGAAACCGGCGAAGCGCCCAGCTTGGCCATGACGTCGCCGCCGAGGCCCGGGATGCGCATCTTGAGACCCTTGAGGTCGTTCGCGGAGTTGATTTCCTTGTTGAACCAGCCACCCATCTGACAGCCGGTGTTACCGCAAGGAATGCCCTTGATGCCGAACTCGCCGCCGACTTCGTCCATCAGTTCCTGACCGCCGCCGAACTTCATCCAGGCGTCCATTTCGGCATAGGTCAGGCCGAACGGAACGGACGTAAAGTAAGCGAGCGCCGGGTGTTTGCCCTTCCAGTAGTAGTCGGCACCGATGTACGCCTGGGCGTTCCCGGATGCGACCTCGTCGAACGAATCGAACGCGCCGACGCGTTCGCCCGCGGCGAAATATTGGGTGGTGATGGCGCCCTCGGTGGCTTCGGTGATGCGCGCGGCGAGACGCTGGGCGCTGGTGCCGAGGCCGGGGAAGTCACGCGGCCAGGTGGACACGATCACGAGGTCCTTGCGGGCCTGCGCGATCGCCGGGGCCGGCAGCGACGAGGCTGCCGCAGCGACGCCCACACCGGCTACGGCGGACTTTTTCAGAAAATCACGTCTTTTCATTTGGAATCTCCCTGTTCTCGTTTTGAAAGACTGTAGCTTTGCTCGATGACTCTAGCTTTATGACGCTACAGTCATTTCCGATGCCATAGGATGCTATCATTCTCGTTGAGATCAAGGAAAATTCTGCGATTCCGTCACAAGTTTCATTCCGGCGGCGCATAATTGAAAGCCACAAATTCGGGCATAAAAAAGCAATTTCGCAGATGCGTCACGATGACGATCCGGCTGTATGCGAATTGGAGGCGGGCCGGACATTCAGGAATCGATGAACTTGGTGCGCAGGTCGTTCCAGTACTCGCCGTGGAACCGGTTGAAGCGCTGGCCGGGGCCGGTCTTGCCGTTGCCGGCGTTCGGCCGGTCCGTTTCCTTTACACCGGAGAGCACGGCGTCGCAGGTGTCGAAGATCGCCGACGTCAGCAGGGACGGCATGATTGCGATCTTGTAACCCATGTCGCGCGCTTCGCCGAGCGACACGTCCGGCGTCAGGCCGCCGGTGACGATGTTCAGAAGACATGGCCCTTTCACCCGCTTGGGCACGTCGGACATTTCCTCGGCCGTGCGCACGGCCTCGACGAAGGCGACGTCGGCGCCGTTGGCGAGTGCCGCGTTGGCGCGCTCGATCGCGTCCTCGAAACTGGTCACGGCGCGGGCATCGGTGCGCGCGATAATCGTAAAGTCCGGATCGCGCCTGGCGGTCGCCGCGGCGCGGATCTTGGCGACGTATTCCTCGAGTGGAATGATCTCCTTGCCCTCCAGGTGGCCGCAGCGTTTCGGCATGACCTGATCCTCGATGTGAATCGCGGCGACGCCGGCGCGTTCGTATTCGTTCACCGTCCGCGTCACGTTGAGTTCGTTGCCGTAGCCGGTATCGGCGTCGGAAATCACCGGAATGCCGACGGTGCGCGCGATGACTGCCGCGTTGGCGACCATCTCGGTCTGCGTCACCAGACCGAAATCCGGATAGCCGAGGGACATCGAGGTGCCGGCGCCGGTCATGTAGACGGCGGGAAACCCGTTCTGTTCAACGATGCGCGCCGTGATGCCGTCATAGACGCCGGGTGCGCGGATGATGTCGTTCTGCGCGAGCAGGTCGCGGAATGCCTTGGTCGTGCTCATGGCCCCTCCGGATCAGGCGATCTGGCGTTCGTCCCAGGGCGCGGCGATGGTCATGCCGTGTGCGCTGGCCTGGCGGCGTTCGAAGGCGCGGCATGCCTCGTCGTGATGATGACCGCGGATGCCGCCGCGGACGGTGCCGGGTTCGGTGGCGCGGAAAAAGTGCCCCCAGCTTTCCGGCAGGCGCGCGGAATTCGGCGGCGCCATCCAGAGCCGGCTCAGCAGGCGCTTCTTTTCCGGTTCGTCGTAGTCGACGTAATCGGTCCGCGAATGCAGCATGGTGTGGTTGTTCAGTATCTGCAGGTCGCCCGGCCGCAGGTACATGGTGTACATGACGTCCGGACGGCTCAGGGTCCGGTCCAGCATTTCCATCGCTTCGCGCTGCTTGTCGGTCAGTTTCGGCACGCCGTCCAGGTTCTGCGCCGAGTTCACCCGGTTGCGGTTCCATTTCCCGAACAGCCGGCCGTCGGCGAAGTCGATCAGCGGCTGCGCGTAGAACGGCGCTTCGTCCGGGGCCTGTTCCTGCTGGCGGCTGAAGCAGTAGTTCGTGTAGTGCGCGACCTCGGCGAGATCGGGGCGTTCCTCCATCATGATTCGGAATGCGGTGACGCTCGACGAGATCATGCTCTGGCCGCCGGACTTGGCCTTGTTATAGCAGGCCAGGGTCACGAAATCGCAGCCGTCGGTGTGGAAGTCGAGCTTGGCATTCGACGAATAGCCGCGGCCGTTGGCGGCGCGGTAGTTGGTGCCGGCGTCGCGCACCGGCGAGATGTACTGCGACATCTTGCCCTGCGGCCGGGCAACGCCCGAGTGCAGGCCGATCGCCCAGTTCATCAGTTCGAATTCCTGCTCGCTGATGCCTTCGCGGGGCAGGCCGTGCACCAGCGCAATACCGCCGCCGTGATAGGCCTCCTCGATCGCCGCCGCGATCGTGTCCCACGCGGGCCCGAGATCGAAATCCTCGCGCGCGTAATCGAACAGCGGGCGTGCGGGGTCGAAGGCTTTCTTGATGGCCTCGGTCATCTGTCGGCGCGCCTTGTCGTCGACGTCGAACTCCCAGCGCCGGTCGGCCTGAAGATCGGCGACCCGCCAGGCGGCGCGCGTGTCGAAATCTTTTATGGTCATTGGGTTTCCTCCCGCTCTCGGACCGTGCCGGCAACTCTATGAGAAGAATGATTGAAATAAAAATATTATTATTTTATCAATTAATTGATGTCTCTGATTAATATATCGCCGGGCGATCTGGACGCCTTTCTCTCCGTCGCGGAAACCAGCAGCTTCCGCGAGGCGGCGCGGCAGCTCGGTATCTCGCAGCCCAGTGTTTCATCCAGAATACAGCATCTCGAAGCGGTGCTCGGCGTCCGGCTTTTCGACCGCACCACGCGGCGCGTCGTCATTACCGACGCCGGACAGCGCCTGCGCGGCCGGGTCGAGCGCATGGTCGTCGATCTGCGCGCGCTGGTCCGGGAGTTCCGCGAAGAGGCCCATCTCGGCCGCGGCCAGGTGGTCGTCGGCGCCTCGCCGTCGGTGGCGGCGGCGTTCCTGCCGGCCGTGATCGCCGAGTTCCAGCGCCGCCGGCCCGGCATAGAGGTCGTCCTGCTGGACGACTTCTTTGGCCAGGTGCTGGATCGCGTCACACGTGGCGAGGTCGATTTCGCGGTGACGCCGGTCGTCACCCGTGACGAATCCCTCGCTTACGAACCGCTGGTGACGGACGTCTTCCGGCTGGCCGTGCCGGACGGGCATCGGCTGGCCAAGCGCGACAGCGTCACGCTCGCCGATATCGCCGGCGAGAACCTGATGTCCATGCCGCCCGAATCCGCCGCCTGGGCGATCTTCCGCCGCGCCTTCGCGCAGGCCGGCGTCGAATATGCGCCGACGTTCCAGACGCGCGACTCGGTGACTCTTTTCTCTCTGGTCAAGCAAGGCGTCGGTGTCGGGCTGGTCACCGAGATGCTGTCGTCGGTCCTGGACATGAGCGGAATCCGGTTGCTGCCGGTCAGCGATGCCGACCTGACCCGGACCATCGGCATTGTCCGCGCGCGCGACCGGACACCGACGCCGGCCGCCGACGCGCTCTGCAAACTGATCGCCGAGACCGCGCAGCGGCATCGTCAGGGCCCGGCAGAGAAATACTCAGAGAAGGAAGATAGTTTACTCGCTTAAATCACATTTAAGTGGTATTGTATATCCAGGGTCAAATCAGGAATAATCGGTGCCATGATCATAAAAAATCGCGGGCCGTGGGCCTATCGTGCCTTCCCTTCCGAAACACCGGCCGGCGATTTCGGGCCGCTTGCGTCGTTCGTCGATATGTGGCGCGCCAAATGGCCGGCATACGACCGCTTTCCGCGCTGGGCCGATTTCAAGCTTCTCGATCTTCAGGACTGGTGGGGACAGATTTCGCTTGCCGAGATGCACGCCAATCCGACGAATTTGCGCTGGGTGCTGTGGGGTTCCAAGGTCGCCGAATGGTGGGGCGCCGATTACACGGGCCGCTACATCGCTGACATTCCGGAAGTCAGTGAGGTCTGGGCGAAACATGAACGTCCTTACATGGACCGGCTTATGAACGACCGCCTGATCGGCTATGTCAGCGGCACGCTCGCGCCGCAGGACCGGAGTTACCTGTATATCAACGGCGTGGATCTTCCCCTCGAACAGGATGGCGCGATCACGCATTTCATCAGCGTCTACCGGCTGTGCAACGCGAACAGCATGTTCACGCCGCCCCGCGCTCCTCTGTTCATCGTTTAAGCCCATAGCCGGTTCGATAGAGGCTGCGGCCCAATCTTTCGCGATGCAGGTGCGCGGCCGGACCCGGCCGGCAAAGTGCTCAGGCATGGCCCGCGCCGGTCAGGCGCCGTCCCGCTGGAACGTCTTCGAGCGTTTGAAAGCAGGCCGATAGGGTTCGACGCCCTCGTTCGGCTGGGCGATGGCGTGCGAAATCACGCCCTCGGTAATACGTGCGAGATCGTCGAACGAAACCCCGAACACGCAGTGCGGATGGCCGGCCGCTGCGTAAATCCGTTCGAACCGCTTCAGCGATCCGTCGATCACCAGCGGCAGCGGATGCGAAAGCCCGACGGGCGCCACGCCGCCAATGGTGAAGCCGGTGATGCCTTTGACTTCGGAGGCCTGCGGGCGGCGCACCTTGCCCGTCAGCTTGAGCGCGGTCGGCAGCTTGTCCTCGATCAGCGTATGGTCGCCCGCGACCAGGGCCATCACGAAACGGCTGCCGACGCTGTAGCAGAGCGACTTGACGATAGCGCCCAGTTCGCAGCCGACGGCGGCGGCGGCATCCTGTGCCGTCCGCGCGGTCTCCTCGAGTTCGATGACCGTATCGTCGAGCCCTTTGCCGGTTAGGGCTTCACGGACCCGTTTGACGGCCGGACGGTCGAGGTTGCTCATCCGTGTGTTCTCCGATCAGTTCAGGAACGGAACCGCCATGCCGCGTTCGACCGCCGGCCGCGCGCCGACCTGATCGAACCAGCGTTTCACGTTCGGAAAATCGTTCAGGTCGACCTGGTGGCGCTCATAGCGTGCGATCCACGGATAACACGCGATATCGGCAATCGAATAGGCGTCGCCGGCGAGGTAGTCGTTGTCGGCGAGTTGCTTGTCCATGACGCCGTAAAGTCGCTTGGTCTCGTCGTGGTAGCGTTTCTGTCCGTAGGGCACGACCTCCTTGGGGTTGAACAGGAAGTGGTGTGCCTGACCGACCATCGGCCCAAGGCCGCCCATCTGCCACATCAGCCACTGCATCACATTGGCGCGTTTTGCCGGATCGGTCGGCAGCAGGTCGGAGCCGGTCTTTTCGGCGAGATAAACGAGGATCGCGCCGCTTTCGAACAGACTCAGCGGTTCGCCGCCGGGGCCGTCCTCGTCGACGATGGCCGGAATCCGGTTGTTGGGTGCGATGGCCAGGAAGTCCGGATCGAACTGTTCGCCCTTGGAAATGTTGATTTCGTGCGCCTGGTAGTCGAGGCTGAGTTCCTCGAGCATGAGCGAGACCTTGCGGCCGTTCGGCGTTCCCCAAGTATAAAGTTGAATCATTATTGAAAATACCTCCCTAGCGTTTCGCAAATTTTACGAAGCATAGGTCATTCACTAAAGCGTGCAAGTCCCGTCGCCTTGACGCACAATCCGCGAGCGGATTTAGTGACCGGATGTTGCTATAATGAGTTGACGCAACGCTGGTGAGACGTTGGCGGTTCGGACTTTATGAGCGAATACAACCTCGAGCAGCTTAATATCCTCGTTGTCGACGACAACCGGCACATGCGGTTCCTTGTGCGTATGATCCTGAAATCGCTCGGCGTGCACCATGTCGTCGAGGCCGAAGAGGGTGCGTCAGCGTTCAAGACTCTCGACAAGTTCGACGCCGATATCGTGATCTGCGACTGGGCCATGCAGCCGATGGACGGGATCGAGTTCACCAAGAATATCCGTACCAGCGATGACAGCCCCAACGCCTACGTGCCGATCATCATGCTAACCGGTCATACCGAGATGAACCGTGTGGTCACTGCCCGTGACGCCGGGGTCAACGAGTTCCTGGCCAAACCGGTTTCGGCGGCCAAGATCTACCAGCGTATCAAGGCGATTCTCGACAACCCGCGTCAGTATGTGCGTACCCCGACGTATTTCGGACCCGACCGCCGGCGACGCCAGGACCCGGAGTACGACGGACCGGAACGCCGCAAGCCGGGCGCGCCCGCCAAGCCTAAATCCGCGGCGGCGCAGCACCCGACCCAGTAAACGGGTATTCTCAGGATTTCCAGGTACCGCGGGTGTCGACGATATCCTTGCCTTTGAGGTCGTCCAGCGTGACCGCGGCGAATGCCTTGTGATCGGTCAGCAATACGACGGTGCCGGCGGCGGCGATAGCGTCGGCCAATGGCGCGAGTTCGATGCTGGCGAGCGCGGCGAGGTTGTCCGGTAGGGTCTCGACGTGCGGTTCGACCACGCGGATCGGATTGCCGACGCGATTTCTCAATTCCTCGACCACGTGAATGGCGGGGCTTTCACGGAGGTCGTCGATATCCGCCTTGTAGCTGAGACCGAGGCACGCGATCACCGCCCCGTCGCGCACGTTCTGCATCGCCGCGATCCGGTCGGCGACCGCCGCCGGGCGCGCATCGTTGACCCGGCGTGCGGTCTGGATCAATGGGGTCCGATCGGGCGCCGAGGCGGCGATGAACCACGGATCGACGGCGATGCAGTGACCGCCGACGCCGGGGCCCGGGTTGAGGATGTTGACGCGCGGATGATAGTTGGCGAGCCGGACTACGTCGCGGACATCGATGCCGAGCGGTTCGGCAACATTCGCGAGCTCGTTGGCGAACGCGATGTTGACGTCGCGAAACGCATTCTCGGACAGCTTCACCAACTCCGCTGTCGACGCCGTCGTCAGGTGCATGTCGCCTTCGACCACGGCGCCGTAAAGCGCCTGCGTGCATCGGGCACAGTCGTCGCCGAGACCGCCGATGACCCGGTCGTTGCGCACAAGTTCCAGCAGCACGCGGCCCGGCAGCACCCGTTCGGGGCTGTGCGCGATGCAGATGTCGTGCGCCGCCGCCGGATTGTCCGGGTCGGGAAACGTGAGATCGTTTCTTATTGCCGCAAGCCATTCGCCCACTTGCCGCGTGGCGCCGACGGGCACCGTGGACTCGACCACCACCAGATCGCCCTTCTTGAGCACCGGCGCGGCCGCTTCGGTCGCTGCCTGCAGGTAGCTCAGGTCAGGGTCGTGGTTCTCGCCCTTGAACGGTGTAGGCACGGCGATGATGAAGGCGTCGGCTTCGATCGGTTCGGTACGTGCCGTGAGTTGTCCCTGCGACACCGCGCCGTTCACGACCATGTCCAGATCCGGCTCGATAATGTGCGGTTTGCCGGCGTTGATGCTGTCGACGGTAGCGGGATTCACGTCGACGCCGGTAACGCGGATGCCGCGGCTGGCCAGCACGGCGGCGGTCGGCAGACCGACGTAGCCGAGGCCGATCACGCAGACATGCTCGAAGTCCCGGTTAACCGACATGTTTCAGAACCTCCGTGGCGATGCGTCCTGCGGCCCGGCCGTCGCCGTAGGGATTGTGTGCGCGGCTCATGGTCTCATAGGCATCCGCGTTGTCCAGCAGTTCCTCCGCGTCCATGACGATGCGCGCTTTGTCGGTGCCGACCAGTTTGACGGTTCCGGCCTCGACCGCTTCCGGCCGTTCGGTGACGTCACGCATGACCAGGACCGGTTTGCCGAGCGAGGGCGCCTCTTCCTGGATACCGCCGGAATCGGTGATGACGATATGCGCGTTCGACATCAGGTGAACGAACGACGGATAGTCGACCGGATCCAGTAGATGCACGCCGGCAACACCGCCGAGGATTTCATTGACCGGCCCCTGGACGTTCGGGTTCAGGTGCACCGGATAAACCACGTCGACGTCGCCGCGTCCGGCCAGCTCGGCGAGCGCTTCGCAGATGTTCCTGAACCCGTCGCCGAAGTTTTCGCGCCGGTGCCCGGTGACCAGGATCATGCGTTTGCCGCTCGCCGGATAAGGCAGCGCATCGGTGACGGATTTGCGCAGTGGATCGTCCGATGCCAGACGGTCGCGGGTCATGAACAGCGCATCGACGACCGTGTTGCCGGTGACGAATATGCCTGCCGGGTTGCGGCCCTCGGCCAGCAGGTTGGTCTTGGCGCCCTCGGTCGGCGCGAAATGGAGCGTCGAGATGCCGTCGGTGAGGCGCCTGTTCACTTCCTCAGGAAACGGGGCGTAGATGTCGCCGGTGCGCAGACCGGCCTCGACGTGGCCGACGGGAATACGCTTATAGAACGCCGCCAGCGCGGCCGCGAACGTCGTCGTGGTGTCGCCGTGCACCAGCACCATGTCCGGTCTGGTTTCATCGAGGACCGGGCTCACGCCCTCGATAACGGCTGCCGTGAGCCCCTCGAGGGTCTGGTTCGGTCGCATCAGGTTCAGGTCCCGGTCGGGTTCGATGTCGAACAAGTCCAGGACCTGGTCCAGCATCCCGCGATGTTGTGCGGTGACGCAGACCCGCGTCTCGGCGCCTGCGGCCTTGAGCGCGTGCAGGACCGGCGCCATCTTGATCGCTTCCGGTCGGGTGCCGAATATGGAAAGAACGTGCACGCTTAGCCTTTCATACCGGGGCCGGGTAGACGCGGCTGGCCGCGTCGAGCGACTCTGGATATCGCCTGACCCGGTTGATGGCAAGCATCCTGACCCCATATTGGCTTTGACACGGACGCAGCATTTCATAAGCTCGGGACGAGGTGGGTTGATGCGACATGTATTGAAAAACGGAAGTATCCTGCGTCTGAAGTCCGGCATCGCCGCGGCTTCGTGCCTGCTCGTGCTGGCGCTGCCGGCGGGCGAGGCACGGGCCGAGATGGTGCCGCATCAGGCGATCTACGACATGAAGTTGTCGTCGACGAGCCCGAATTCCCGATTCAACGGCCTGAAAGGCGCCGCCGTGTCGCAGGTCGAGCGGACCTGCGAGGGTTGGGTGGTCACCGAACAGATCGTGATGACCATGCTGACCGTGGCCGGTGGCGCCATCGAGCGAGAAATGAATTTCAAGGCGCGCGAGAGCCTCGACGGTAGGACTTATTTCTTCGAGAGCGTCAGCGTCACCAACGGCGACCGCAAGGAATACTCCGGCAGCGCGCGCCGCAAGGAGAGCGGTCCCGCCGAGGCCGAATTCGTCACGCCGCGTCCGTTCGAGATGCCGCTGCCGGACGGGACGCGCTTCTATATTTCGACGACGAACTGGCTGCTCGACCTCGCCACTTCGGGCAAACGCACCGGCCAGACCTATTCCTTCGACGGTACCGACGACGAGGGGCCGCAGAAGATCACGGCGTTCATCCTGCCGGACAAATCCGGCGGCGAGGGACTTTCCGGCGACAAGAAGCTGCTGGATCATAAGGCCTGGAAGGTGCGGATGGCGTTCTTCAAGCTGGATGGGCAGGAATCGAAACCCGAGTTCGAGATTTCGCTCAGGCTGCTGGAGAACGGGGTCATTACCCATTTCGAGTTGATTTTCGACGACCTGATCGTCGATCAAATCCTGCAGGACGTGCTGCCGGCCAAGGATGAACGCTGTAGCTGACGGGCGGCGGTCGGCCGGGTTAACCTTATGGGCACATGATAGTTGTGCCAAATCATTGGAATCGTTAGGTTCTAAGGGGGAAACAGCGCCGAGGGAGGCGTCGTCCATGTTTGGATCAGCGAAACGCGGCTGCATCTTCGGCGTTTTCTGTGCAATGACGTTGATGGTCGTTGCATCAGGCCTTGGCCGGGCTGCGGCGGACGAGCGCGGCTTCCTGGGCATGCAGGTGCAGGGGAACTCACCGAAAATCGCCGCCGCCATGGGGACCGATATCTCGACCGGCGTGCTGGTACGCGACATCAGCGTCGACGGGCCGGCGTCGAACGCGGGGATTGCGCGGGGCGACATCATTCTGTCGCTGCACGGTGTCGTCCTCGATACGTTCGAGCGGCTGGTGCAGGTCGCGGGCGAGTTGCGCGCCGGTGACGAGATCGACGTCGTCGTGTTGCGCCTCGGCAAAAAGATCAAACTGAAGATGGAAGTTTCGGGATGGCCGGACGGCTGGCAGGTCGAGAAATCGGCTTTTGCCGCGCAGCCGGATCTCGGCCTGACCTTCGCCGCGCTGACACCGAAGATGCGCGGGCATCTGGGGATACGCTGGGGGTCGGTCGGTATCGTGGTGTCTGTGTTCAACGAGAGTTTCGCCGGCGTGACATCGCTCCGGCGCGGCGACGTGGTCGTGCAGGTCAACCAGCAGCGGGTGTGGGAACCGCAGCAGTTCTTGGATGCCTATGCCAAGGCCAAGGAGGAAGGACGCCCGTCGTTGCTCCTGTTGGTCGAGCGCACAGATGGGTTCAAATACATCCTTCAGCCGGTCGTGCAGGCGCCCATCGGCGGTCAGCCGCCACCGGTCTTCAAGCTTCCCGGACAGAAGGGGGGATGACCGCCCAAGCGGGCGGTATCAGCTACCGCGCGCCTGCTTGATCAGGTCTTCCAGGCTTTCGCGGTCGAGAGCGCCCGGCACCAGCGTGTTGTCGACGATGAACGCCGGTGTGCCGCGGATGCCCAGCGCTTCCGCCAGGGCCATGTTGTGCCGCAGTTCGGTGTCGATGCGCGGGTCTTTCATGTGCTTCTTGACGGCCGCCTTGTCGAGCCCGACCGAGGCCGCGATCTCCAGGACGCGGTCCTCGCTGAGACCGCCCCGGGCCTGCATCAGGGCGTCGTGGAAACCGAAGTACTTGTCCTTGATATTATAGAAGACGCCGAGCGCGGCGCGTGCCGCGGTCATGGATTCCGGCCCGAGGATCGGGAATTCCTTGTACACCAGCCGGACGTTGCCGTCGTCGGCGACCGTATTGATGACGGTCTCGTGGACACGCTTGCAGTAGCCGCACTTGTAATCGAAGAATTCGACGACGGTGACGTTGCCTTCCGTGTTGCCGCCGACCGGCGAAAGATCGGCGTTTTCGATCTGTTGCCGCATCTCGACGAGGCGCTGTTGTTGCGCCGCTTGCTCGGCGGCTTCCTGGGCTTCCTGGTGTGCCCGCACCGCGTCCAGGATCACCTGCGGGTTGTCCATGATGTAGTCGTGGATCAGTTTCTCGATCTCGGATTTGCGGGCGTCGGAAAGCGGCGCCTCATCGGCAGCCCACGTTGCGGTCGGCGGTACAAGCAGTGCGGCAAACAGTGCGGCGCAGAAGACCGCGGGGGCAAGGCGTCGGATCATGTCGGCTCCCATCTTTCCGGACCAGGGGGATAAGCGGCGCATGATGCGTGACGGACCGCGAAGGGGCAAGCGATTGCGTGGCCGGGGCAGGAACTTCACGCGCTTGTGACGCGGGACCTCACCGCATCAGGCGGATCGCGGCGACATTCATGGTCGCGGGTTTTTTCGTCGCATGGACGGCAATGCCGATGAAGCGGATGTCCATATCGGTGGGATCGTCCTGCGGCCAGATCTGCCGGTGGATCAGTGACAGATCGACCGCGTCCACCCACCACCGGTTGGCCTGCTCGCCGCCGCCGCGCGCCACGTAGCGCGCACTTTCGGGGTGCTTGCCGTCGGCCTTCGGGCCGATGACGCTGCCGCGCCCGAGCGCGGTCTCGTTCCACGCCATTTCGATGATGCGTGTGACGCTGTCGGCATCGCCGCCGCCGAGCCGCCACCAGCCCTGCGACGGGTTGCCTGCGCGATCGACGAGGCCGACGATGATGCGCACCGGATGCGACCCTTCGCCCGGGGGCTGCGTGTGCCAGGCCCAGCTTAGAAACGGGGTCGCCAGCAGCGATGCGTTGGTGCGGCGGATTAGCGCGAACGGCCGGCCATCGGCACGGACGCCGAGGGCGCGGAATTGTTCGATCTGGTGGATCGAGAGCGCGTCTTCGGGCAACTCGCCGGAGACCTCCCATCCATCCGGCAGTTTGCCGTTGCTGACGGCTTCGATGAATTCCTGGTCCGGCCCGAGTACGTTCAGCGAGCCGCCGAGCGGCGCGGCGTCCCGGTGCGGCGTGCAGGCGAGAAGCGGCAACACACCGAGCGCGGCCAGGAGGATTGCGCGCATCTGCCTCGCGAGAGGTCTTTCCACGCCCGCGCCGGTCATTATTCTTTCCGGTTTTTAAGCGCCAGAAGCATGTCTTCCGCCTGCAGCCATTCGGGCGAACCGCGCGCGAACATTTCCGCGGCGCGCCCGGCGTGGAACCGGACCTGGGCTTCGTCGCCGCGCATCAGCGCCTCTTCGGCAAGTGCCAGGGAACTGCGGCCGACATCGCCGAGCTTGCCGTAGGCGATCCCCAGCAGACGCCATGCCGATGCCGACCTGTTGTCCCGCGAAAGCCCGAATTTCAGGTGCTCGACGGCCTCTTCCAGGTGCCCCTTCTGCTGGCTTTCGATCAGGGTGCGGGCAAGCTCGGTGCGCAGCAGCGGTTCCTCCGGTTGCTGCTCGACCGCGCGGCGGAACGGCGGAATGGCGGCCTGAATGTCGCCGCTCTCGAACAATACCTGCGCCTTGAGCTCGAGAAAATACGGGTCGTCCGGCACATCGTTCAGTAACGAGTTCAGCTCCGCGAGCGCCTTTTCCGCATCGGGCATCTGCGAATAGGCGAAGGCGCGGGCATAGCGTGCGGGAATGGACGTGTCGCTTTCCGGGTATTTGCGCAGCGTAATCGACGGTTGCTCGAAATAACCGACGAGTTTCGCCCGCGAGCGCTCGAACGCCCGCACGAGTGACGGATCGACCGGATTGCCGCTGTGCGGCGAGCGGGCGATGTGCGCGCCGATTGCGTCGATACGGTCTTCCGAGAGCGGGTGGGTGCGCACGTAAGGATCCTGGCTGGCGCCGGTCAGCAGTTCCTGGCCTTCCAGCACCTGCATGAATTCCAGAAGACCGCGCGCCGACTGCTTGGTCTCGTCGAGCAGCGTCAGCGCCGCCTGGTCGGCGGAATTTTCCTGTACCCGGCTGAACGACAGAAAGTTGCGCACGGCGGTCGACTGCCCGCCGGCGATGACCGCTCCCGCGACGTCGCCGCGTCCGGTGGCCAGTCCCGCCGCGGCGCCGAGCACGGTTGCGATCAGCGCCGTCGCGGTGGTCTGCTGTTGCGCCTTGCCGAGACGGCTCAGGTGGCCGCCCGAGATGTGACCGGTTTCGTGGGCGATCACGCCGATTACCTGGGACGCGTTGTCGGCCGCCATAAGCAGGCCGGTATTCATGAACAGCCGCTGACCGTCGGCGACGAATGCGTTCAGGGATTTATCATTGACCAGGTGAATGGAAACCGACGACGGTGTCAGGCCCGCGGCCCGGAAAAGTGGCGCCGCCATCGTGCGGATGGTATCTTCGATTTCGGCATCCCTGATGAGCGACAATCCCTGGGCCCGCGCGGGCATGGACACCGACGCAGAAAGTAAGACGATAATGAATAATCGAATCAAGAATCGAGATTTCGGCACGCGCATCGTCCTCGGAAGCCTGATTCAACGTAGTCACGCGGTGGCCAAGCGTCAAATGACCGTTATGGCGGTCGCCGCCGCCGTTTTTCTGACGTCCTGCGGTTCGCTGACGGACGATACGACGCGCCGCAAGGGCACGTTGGGATATGTGGCGGGCGCGCTCGGCGCCGTTTCGGTCGAGGAGCCGCAGGCGGCGCTGGTGGCGCGCGACATCCTGTCCTCCGGCGGGACAGCAGCGGATGCCGCGGTTGCCATGGGTTTCACCCTTGCCGTGACGATGCCGTCGTCGGCGAGCCTCGGCGGCGGTGGCGTCTGCATCGCCCGCGATGCACGCGGTGAGCCGCCCGTCGTGATCGATTTTCTGCCGCGCGCGCCGAAGACGGCGTCCCACGACACCGAACGTCCGAGCGCCGTGCCAGGCGCGCCGCGCGGCCTGTTTCTGCTGCATTCACGTTTCGGTGAGTTGAAATGGGAGCAGGTCGTTTCCCCGGCCGAGAACCTAGCCCGCTTCGGCTTCAACATTCCGCGCGCGTTTGCGACCGAACTGTCGAAAGTCGCCGACGTCCTGGTCCGCGATTCCCACATGGCGGAGGTATACAAACGCAAGGACGGCCGCGTGTTGTCGGAAGGCGACTTCCTCAAGCAACCCGACCTTGCCGCCACTCTTGGCCGGATGCGCGCCAAGGGGGTCGGCGATTTCTACGTCAGCCACGATGCGCGCCAGTTCGTCGATGCGGTTCAGGCTGCCGGTGGTTCGCTGAGTTACGAGGATATGCGCGATTTCCTGCCCGTGGTTCGCAAGCCGCTGACGTTCCCGTGGCAATCGAACACGGTCTGGAGCTTCGCCGGACCGCCCGCCGCCGGGGGCGCCGTCGCGGCCGAGATGGCCGCGATCCTGCTGCGGGACGAGTTTCTTGAGGATGCGAGCGGCGCGGCGCGCGAGCACTTGATCGCGGAAGCCGCGAAGCGCGCCTTCGCAGAGCGCATGAAGAACCTGCAGGCCGACGGCACCTACCGCCAGGATGCGCAGGCACGGCTTGCCGAGGATCATGTCGATGACGTCCAGAGCGATATCGGCGGCGATGCGACGCCGTTCTCGTCCCTGGTGCCGTCGCCCGTCGATTGGCCGGAAACGCCGGCGGCGGCGAGCTTCTCGGTGATGGACATCAAAGGGGGCGCGGTCGCATGCACGTTGACCATGAACAATCTTTTCGGCACCGGGCGCATGGCCCAGGGATACGGGATCGTTCTCGCCGCGGCGCCGGATTCGCGCGGCCGCACCTATACGCCGCTCGGCCCGGCGTTGCTGACGAGTGAACTGAACAACCGCGCCTACATGGCGTCGGCGGCGTCCGGCGGTGTGACCGCGCCGACGTCGATGGTCAATGTCATCGCGCGCGCGGCATCCGGACCGCAGACGCTGTTGGAATCCATGCGCGCCCCGCGTACGCACTACCAGGGCGTGCCGGACAAGGTGTTCGTGGAATCCGAGATGCCGGAGGCGATGGTCGAGGACCTCAGGAAGCGCGGCCACGACGTCGCCCTGACCGACTCGATCGGGCGCGTAACGGCGGTCTATTGCCCGACCGGCGTGCCGCACCCCAAGGGGCTCCAATGTTCCAGTGCCGCCGATCCGCGCGGCTATGGCATCGCACTCGGCGGGAATTGATGTTATGGGGCTGAAGGTTGCCAAGCGCGGGCAGGTCGCGCCGTTCATCGTCATGGATGTGATGCGTGCGGCCAACGAGCTCGAAGCCGAGGGCGAAAACATCATGCATATGGAAGTCGGCCAGCCCGGTACGCCGGCGCCCAAAGGCGTGATCGAAGCGGCGACGAAGGCGCTTGCCTCCGAACGCCTCGGCTACACCGACGCATTCGGGATCCTGCCGCTCAGGAAGGCGATCCGCGATTACTACAAGCGCGCCTACCGGATCGACGTGCCGCTGGAGCGGATCGCCGTCACCGTCGGCTCGAGCGGTGCGTTCATCCTGAGTTTTCTCGCCGCTTTCGACGCGGGCGACCGGGTGGCGCTGGCGGCGCCCGGTTATCCGGCATACCGCAATATCCTGATCGCGCTCGGGATCGAGGTCGTCGAAATCCCGGTCGGGCCGGAAACCAACTTCCAGCCGACCCCGGACCTGCTGGCGGCTTCGGGTGAAAAGCTAGACGGCCTGATCGTCGCCAGCCCGTCGAACCCGACCGGCACCATGATCGACGCCGAGGGCCTGAAGGCGCTCTACGATTATTGCGACGCGAACGGCATCCGTCTGGTTTCCGACGAAATATATCATGGCATTACCTACGAGACACCGGCCGAGACGGTGCTCCGCTTCGGCGACGATGCCATTATCGTCAACAGTTTCTCGAAATACTTCTCTATGACCGGCTGGCGGCTGGGCTGGATGGTCATGCCGCCGGATCTCGTCCGCGCCATGGAGTGCCTGGCACAGAACCTGTTCATTTCGGCACCCGCAGTGTCGCAGCACGCGGCGGTCGCGGTGTTCGACTGCGAGGACGAATTGCAGGAGAACCTGCGCACGTACGCCCGGAACCGGGAACTGCTGTTACGCGAACTGCCCAAGGCCGGGTTCGACAAGCTGGCGTCCGCCGACGGCGCCTTTTACATCTATGCCGATGTTTCGGCGATGACCAACGACAGCGCCGCGTTCTGCCAGCGCATGCTGACCGAGACCGGTGTCGCGGCGACGCCGGGCGCCGATTTCGACCCCAAGAGGGGGCATTTATACGTCAGGTTTTCGTTTGCCCGCGATCCTGCCGACATGGCGGAGGCGGCGCGCCGCCTGATCGCCTGGCGCAAGGACTGACCCGGACAAACAAGGGCGGCCCTAAGGCCGCCCAGGTTTCCTCCCAGAACATAACCGCGATCGGTTATAGAGACGCGGCATTGACCGCCGCGCGGTTTACGTATCGCGGCGCCACCAGCCACGCCGGGCCGTTTTGTTCTCGTCGCGAAGCTGCGCGACGTCGATGATCTCGGTCTTGGCGGTTTCCGGCGGTGTACGCTCGTCTTCCGCCTCGGCGTCGATTTCGATCACCGGTGCTGCTTCCTCCGCAGGCGTCGGTTGTTCGCCGTTGCCGTTAGCCGGTTTGCTCGCGGCATCGTCGTCCTCGGCCGGTTTGTCGGCTTTCGCGTCCGCGGTCTCGCCGGCATTGTCGCCGGCATCGGTTTGGTCCGCGTTGTCGACGTCAGCGGCTTTCTCCGGTGTGTCGGATTTATCGTCCGCTTTCTTGTCGTCGGTCTTCTTGGTCTTGCGTGCACGCGTGCGGCGTTTCGGCTTCTCCGCCTTGGCGTCGTCCTTGCCGGTATCGTCGCCGTCGCCGTCGCCGGCTTCGGCCTGCGCCGTGTCGTCCGTCTTGGCGGCTTCCCCGCTTTCGGTGTCGCCGTCCTTCTGTTGAGCGTCGTCGCCGGTGCCACCGGTATCCTGTTCTCCGTCGGCGGCGGCATCCGCATCCTGCTGTTCGTCCGAGGCGTCGTCCTGGCCCCGGTTGCGGCGGCGTCCGGCGCGGCGTCCGCGGCGGCGGCGGCGTGACCGCTTCGGCTTTTCGTCACCGTCGTCTCCGTCGGATGCCTGATGCGTTTCCTCGGCGTCGCCGGCGTCGTCATCCGCGTCGTCATGCTCGTCGGACACCTGATCGTCGCCGGACTGTGCCGCCTTGTCGTGCTGCTGATCCTCGTCCTTGCGGCCACCCCGGCGCCCGCGGCGGCGGCGGCGCTTGCGCCCGCCGTCGTCTTTCTCGTCGTCGTCCTGGCTGTCCGCCGGTTGCGCCTCGATGGTCTTGCCGTCGGTGCGGACCCGCTCCATCCGGTAATCCGGCGGGATCAGGCTGTCGTCGCTCTCGAGGTAGATCTTGAGTTCGTACTCCTCCTCGATCCGGGCCAGCATGTCGCGCTTCTGGTTGAGGATATAGAGCGCGACGCCGGACGGTACCCACATGGTGATCTCGGTCGAGCGCTTGCGCATCGCCTCTTCCTCGACGATGCGCAGTATCTGCAGCGCCGTCGTGTCGGTGGAGCGGCGAATGCCGGTGCCGCCGCAGTGCGGGCAGGGCTCGGTCTGGATTTCCTGCAGGCTCGGACGCAGCCGCTGACGCGACATCTCAAGCAGTCCGAACGGCGAGATGCGGCCGATCTGGATGCGTGCCCGGTCGGAGCGCATGGCGTCCTTCAGCGCGCGTTCCACCTTGTTCTGGTTGCGGTGGTTCTCCATGTCGATGAAATCGATGACGATGAGGCCGGCAAGGTCGCGGAGCCGGAGTTGCCGCGCGACTTCCTCGGCCGCTTCGATATTGGTCTTGTATGCCGTCTCCTCGATATTGCGCTCGCGCGTCGAGCGGCCGGAGTTGACGTCGATGGCGACCAGCGCCTCGGTCGAGTTGATGACGATGTAGCCGCCGGATTTAAGCTGCACTTCGGGCAGGTGCATGCTGTCGATCTGGTTTTCCACCTGATAGCGCTGTAGCAGCGGAATGCTGGTTTCCTTGTAAGGCTGCACGCGCTTGGCGTGCGACGGCATCATCAGTTTCATGAAGTCCTTCGCCGTGCGGTAGCCTTCCTCGCCGTTGATGACCACTTCCTCGATATCTTTTGTGTAGATATCGCGGATCGAGCGTTTGATCAGGTTGCCTTCCTCGTGGATCAGGCATGGCGCGATACTCTCCAGGGTTTTTTGGCGTATCTGCTCCCACAGCCGGATCAGGTATTCGTAGTCGCGTTTGATCTCCGCCTTGGTGCGTTGGTCGCCGGCGGTTCGAACGATCACGGCCATGCCGCTCGGAATGCCGAGATCGGAAAGGATTGACTTCAGGCGCTTGCGGTCCTGGCCCGACGCGATCTTGCGGGAAATGCCGCCGCCGCGCGCCGTGTTCGGCATCAGCACGCAATAGCGGCCGGCCAGCGACAGATACGTCGTCAGTGCCGCGCCCTTGTTGCCACGCTCTTCCTTGACCACCTGGATCAGCAGGATCTGGCGGCGCTTGATCACTTCCTGGATCTTGTACTTGCGGCGGTCGACCACGGGGCGGCGAATTTTCTCCGCCTCGTCGATTTCGTCCTCGTCGCCACCGACTTCCTCCACGGACGCGTCGACTTCCTCGTTCTCGAGCGCTTCCTGGGCCGCGCGCTGCGCGTCCTCTTCCTCGGCGATGAGGGCTTCGCGGTCGGCGACCGGAATCTGGTAGTAGTCGGGATGGATTTCGCTGAAAGCTAGAAAACCGTGCCGGTTGCCGCCGTATTCGACGAATGCCGCCTGCAGGGACGGCTCAACACGGGTTACTTTTGCGAGATAGATATTCCCTTTTAGTTGTCTGCGGGATTCGACTTCGACATCAAAGTCTTCGACCCGATTTCCTGACAGCACAACCACCCTGGTCTCTTCCGGGTGGGAGGCGTCGATTAACATGCGTTTGGTAGCCATTGAAACTGAAACTCCGGGGCGCGCAACAGCTTGCCGTTTCGCGGGGTCGCTGGACGGACAAGGGGAATGCGTGCCAATTGCTGTGATGTGAACCGGCGGCGCCTCGGGGAACGGCAACGACCGCACGCCGGGCGCCGTAGTGCGTCCGGGTGAATTTCGTGTCGATCTTGCGGGCGGCTTGCACCGGCATGTGATAAAACCTCAAATTCGGCAGTGCCGACCGTATGCCGGCACACAACGACCTGGCCCGGTTGGTGCATTGCACTGGGTACATTGCAAAGGGGCTGCAGATCGGAAACGGGACCGCCGTATGCGATCAGCGTTAACATAACCGTAGGATTTCAATTCCACAATGTCATAATATTGCCGGTGCGCGCATTCGAGAAGACTTGAGGCATGGTGCACCGCACGGCTATAACAGCCAGATATGGTTAATTTCTAGGACCGGCGGACGCAAAATATGGGCTTTGGCGGGTTTCGCCCGATTCTCTACGCGTTGATCCTGGCGGTACTGTCACCGGCGGCGGCTTCGGCTGCGGATGCCGAGGTGACGGACATCCGTGTCGGCAAGCACGGCCTTTCGACGCGAATCGTCGTCGACCTCGACCGGCCGGTCAAAGCCGAAGTGTTCACGCTCGCCGGCCCGGCCCGGCTCGTCATCGATCTGCCGGAGGTTGGCTGGCGGCTGCCGCAACGGCCTCTGCCCGCCGACGTCGGTCTCCTGTCCAAGCTCCGCTACGGCCTGTTCCAGCCCGGGAATTCCCGGATCGTCGTCGACCTGAATGAACCGTCGCGTGTTCATGAGGCGATGTCGCTGCCCGGCGCCGGCGGCCAGCCGGACCGCATCGTGATCGACCTTGCCCGTGCCACCGGCAAGGCGTTTCTGGAAAGCGTCGCCAGGCCGCCGATGGTGATCCGGGGCTCGGAGTCCGAGATCGCCACCGCCAAGTTCGTCAACACACCCAAGCCGCGCGAGGTCCAGTCCACGCCGCAACCCGTCCCGGGCAATGCCGAGGCGGCGGCGGTCGCGGTACCGGAAAAACCCGCGCCGCCCACGGTGGAAACCGCCGCCACGCAAGGCAAGGTGAAGCGGGCGGCGGCCGAGACGCGTCTGGCGTCGCTGCGCGTACCGGTGAAGCCGCCGGTCCCGGGCGGGTATGCCAAGAAGCGGATCATCGTCATAGATCCGGGCCACGGCGGCGTCGATCCGGGTGCGATCGGCGTTTCCGGAATCTACGAGAAACACATCACGCTCGCCGCCGCGCGCGATCTGAGACGCTTCCTGGAGGCGACGGGCCGCTTCGACGTCAAGCTGACACGCGACCGCGATATCTTCATCCGCTTGCGCGGCCGTATCGAGCGGGCACGCGAGATGAACGCCGACCTGTTTATTTCGCTGCACGCCGACACCATCCGCAACCGCCGCGTCCGCGGGCTGTCGCTCTATACGCTTTCCGAGCGCGCCTCGGACAAGGAAGCGGCGGCGCTGGCGGAGCGGGAAAACAAGGCCGACCTGATCGCCGGTATCGACCTCACGCACGAAAGCGCCGAGGTCACCAACATCCTGATCGACCTGGCGCAGCGTGAAACCATGAACCAGTCGGCCAAGCTGGCGGGGCTTCTGGTCGACGAACTGGACGGCCGGGTTCGTATTCTCGGGAACCCGCACCGATTCGCCGGCTTCGCGGTCCTCAAGGCGCCGGACATTCCGTCGGTGCTGATCGAACTCGGGTTCCTCTCCAACAAGGACGACGAACGGGCACTGCGCTCGGAATCGCACCGCCGCAAGCTGGCCCAGTCGATCGCCGGTGCCGTCGACCGCTACTTCGCCAAGATCGAGAGCGCCAGCCGGCCCTGATCCTGACGGTGTGACGGAAATCGTATCCTCATTGCCACGGATCGGTCACATTCTTGGGATACGTGCTGTTACGGACTCCGCGAACGGGGACCGGCATGTTACTAAGGTACGGCACGGATAACGGGGTTTTGCTGCCGGTATGAAATTCTTTCTTCGCTTCACGCTGATTACGCTGTCGCTGCTCATCGTGGCGGCCGCGGCGGTCGGCGGCGGCACGCTCTACGTATTGCATACCTACGGCCGCGACCTGCCGGACTACCGCCAGCTCGCCACCTACGATCCGCAGGTAATGACACGCGTGCACGCTGGCGACGGACGTTTGCTGGCCGAGTTCGCCATCGAGAAAAGGGCCTTCGTGCCGATCGAGGCGATGCCGAAGCGCATCATCGATGCGTTCCTGTCGGCCGAGGACAAGACCTTCTACACCCACTCCGGGATCGATTTCACCGGCGTCGCCCGCGCCGTGGTGACCAATCTGCAGAATGTGGCGACCGGCAAGCGGCTGGTCGGCGCCTCGACCATCACCCAGCAGGTGGCAAAGAACTTCCTGCTCACCAACGAGGTGTCGTTCGACCGCAAGATCAAGGAGGCGATCCTGGCGATCCGGATCGAGCGCGCCTTCACCAAGGACCGGATCCTGGAGCTTTACCTCAACGAGATCTATCTGGGTTACGGCTCCTACGGGGTCGCGGCGGCGGCGCTCAACTATTTCAACAAGTCCCTGAACGAGCTTACCATCGCCGAATCCGCGTACCTCGCCGCACTGCCGAAGGCGCCCAACAACTACAATCCGGTTTCGAAGCATCAGGCCGCCAAGGGACGGCGTAACTGGGTTATCGGGCGCATGCTGGACGACGGCCGCATCTCGCCGGACCAGGCAAGCGAAGCGACCGAAGCCCCGCTGCTGGTGGCGCGGCGTGAGGAAACCGAGTTCGTGCAGGCGGATTACTTCACCGAGGAAGTGCGCCGCGAGCTGGTCGAACGTTTCGGCGAGGACCAGCTCTATCAGGGCGGGCTCTCGGTGCGCACCACGCTTGACCCGAAACTGCAGAAGATCGCCCGCGACGTGCTCCGCGACGGGCTCGAGGCCTATGACCGCCGCCACGGTTACCGGGGCCCGGTGACGACGGCGCCGGCGGGCCAGCGCCTCGACGTGCCGCTCGACTGGCGCACCTATCTCGGCTCGGTCACGCATCCCAAGGGCATGGGCGAGAAACAGCTCGCCGTGGTCATCGGTATCGACGACGCCAAGGGCTACGCGCAGATCGGTGTCGAGGACGGCACCCCCGGCATCATTCCGCTTAACGAGCTGAAGTGGGCGCGCAAGGCGCTCGAACATCCGCACCGCGGGCCGGCGGTCGAAAAGCCGTCCGACGTGCTGGCCGAGGGCGACGTGATTCTCGTCGAACCATTCGAGCCGTCCGGGAAGGACAAGGACAAGAAGTCAGAGCAGAATGCCTATGCCCTGCACCAGATTCCCGAGGTGAACGGCGGCATCATCGCCATCGATCCGCATACCGGCCGCGTGCTGGCGATGGTCGGCGGTTATTCGTTCGAGCAGAGCCAGTTCAACCGTGCCACGCAGGCGGCGCGTCAGCCGGGGTCCGCGTTCAAGCCGTTCGTCTACCTGGCTGGCCTCGACATGGGTTTCACGCCGTCGACGCGTATTCTCGACGCCCCGTTCGTGATTGATCAGGGGCCGGGGCTGCCGAAGTGGCGGCCCGCCAACTACGGCAAGAAGTTCTATGGCGCGTCGACCATGCGGCTCGGCATCGAGAAGTCGCGCAACCTGATGACGGTGCGGCTGGCGCAGACCATCGGCATGGATCGGGTCGCGGAATATGCCGAACGCTTCGGCATCGTCGACGACCTGCCGGAAACGCTGGCGATGGCGCTGGGCGCCAAGGAAACCACGCTGATCCGGCTCACCACCGCCTATGCGATGCTGGTCAACGGCGGCAAGCGCGTCACGCCGACCCTGATCGACCGGGTGCAGGACCGCCTCGGGCGCACCGTGTTCCGTCACGACAAGCGCGACTGCCCGGACTGCCGCGCCGACGCCTGGAACGGACAACGGGTGCCGGAAGTCCCGGACACGCGGCCGCAGATCACCGATCCGGCGAGCGCCTATCAGGTGGTCAGCATGTTGCGCGGCGTCGTCGAGCGCGGCACCGGCCGGCGCATTTCCGAAGTCAACAAACCGCTCGCCGGCAAGACCGGCACCACCAACGAGGAACGCGACACCTGGTTCATGGGTTTCTCGCCGGATCTCGCGGTCGGCGTGTTCGTCGGCTACGACGAGCCGATTCCGCTCGGCCGCCACGAAACGGGGTCGTCCGTCGCCGCGCCGGTGTTCCGCGATTTCATGGAGGAAGCGCTGGCCGGCCAGCCGGCGATACCGTTCCGTACGCCGCCCGGCATCCGGCTGGTTAGGGTCAACGCGCGCACCGGCCTGCCGATCGGGCCCAGCGACAACAACGTGATCCTGGAGGCCTTCAAGGAAGGCGCGGTGCCGGACGACAAGACCACCGTCATCGAGGGGCAGGGATGGACCGAACCGGGCGTGACCGACAACTATACCGGCGCGCCGCTTTCCGGCACGGGCGGGCTTTACTGAATCTTACCGACCTTCGTCGATCGCGACGAAAAAGGCCAGGCCCAGCATCGACGACCCGGTGATCCACTTCTGTGCGCGAACGGCGCGGGGATGGCGTGCGACCCAGTTGCCGGCGGTGCCGAACACCCAGGCGACGCCGAGAATCCACACAAGGCCGCCCGACGCGAACACGGCGCCGTAGAACAGCATCTGCAACGTCACGTCGCCGAGCGCGGCATCGGTGAACTGCGGCAGGAAGGCGAGGAAAAAGAGCGCGATCTTCGGGTTCAGGATGTTGCAGACGAAACCCTGCCGGTAGAGCCGCCAGTCGTCGCGGCGCGTTGCCGCCGGGGCGAGGCTGAGATCGTCGCCATGGCTCAGTAGCGTGCGCACGCCGAGATAGACCAGGTACGCGATCCCGGCCCACTTGATCACCACGAACGCGGCCGGAAAGACCTTGAGAACGGCGGCAAGTCCGAAGGCGGCGGCGAACATGTGCACCAGGATGCCCGTGGAAACGCCGAGCGCCGACAGCGCGCCGGCGCGCCGCCCCTGACCCATGGCACGGGTCGCGACGAAGATCATGTCCGGTCCCGGCGCGATATAGAGCGCGACCGAGGCGGCGATGAATACGCCGAGCGTGGCGGGATCGATTTCCATGCCGGGACTGTACGCCCGCGCGTATTTCCGCGAAACCCGATTCTTGCCGCCTTCTCCCGGGGAGAGGGCAGCCCGCGACGACCGGGCTTGAGCCGGGCCCGCATGACGGCTAAATAGACGCCGAGATCACAAGAGAGGGACACACCCCCATGCGCGCAGAACTTCAGTCGATGGCCGACGAGATCGAGCAGTCCGCAGGACTGCTGAGGAGGCATCTTTGACTACGATCAGGCCAAACTCCGTCTCGAGGAACTGAACGCACTCGCCGAAAGCCCCGACCTCTGGAACGATCCCGACAAAGCGCAGGGGCTGATGCGTGAACGCACCAAGGTCGAGGCCGGCATCAAGGAAGTCGACGCGCTTTACGGTGACCTGCGGGACACCGTCGACCTGATCGAACTGGCGGAAGCCGAGGACGATGCCGACGTCATGAAGGACGCCGAGGCGTCGATGAAGGATCTGCTCGGCCGCGCGCAGAAGGCTCAGTTGAAGACTCTGCTTTCCGGCGAGGCCGACGAGAACGACTGCTTCCTGCAGGTTCAGGCCGGCGCCGGCGGCACCGAGGCGCAGGACTGGGCGGAAATGCTGCTGCGCATGTATACGCGCTGGGCCGACCAGCACGGCTATAACGTCGAGTGGCTGGAAGAGAGCCCGGGCGAAGAGGCCGGCATCAAGTCCGCGACCCTCAAGATTTCAGGCGAGAACGCCTACGGCTGGCTCAAGACCGAGAGCGGCGTGCATCGGCTGGTGCGTATTTCGCCCTACGATTCGTCGGCGCGCCGCCACACCAGCTTCTCGTCGGCCTGGGTTTCGCCGGTGATTGACGAAAACATCGAGGTCGAGATCGACGACAAGGACCTGCGCGTCGACACCTACCGCGCGTCGGGCGCCGGCGGCCAGCACGTCAACAAGACGGAAAGCGCGATCCGTATCACGCACCAGCCGTCGGGCATCGTCGTGCAGTGCCAGAACGACCGCTCGCAGCACAAGAACCGCGCCCAGGCGATGTCCATGCTGCGGGCACGGCTCTATGAGATGGAGCTGAAAAAGCGCGAGGACGCGGCGCAGGCGCAGGCGGACTCCAAGACCGATATCGGCTGGGGGCATCAGATCCGGTCGTACGTGTTGCAGCCCTACCAGATGGTCAAGGACCTGCGCACCGACGTCGAAACGTCGAACACCGGCGCCGTGCTCGACGGCGACATCGACATGTTCCTGGAAGCGGCGCTCGCGGCCAGGATCAAGGGCGATGAAGTAACGGAATAGCTTCGTGTTTTCGTCACCCCGGACGCGAGGCGCACCCTGAACCCGACGGTTTCCGGCAGCGCGGCTTTCGATCCGGCCTTCGGCGCGTCGCCTTCACTAATGGATATGCAGCCCGCCGTTGACGTCGAGCACGCTGCCGGTGACGAACGACGACATGTCGCTCGCGAGATATAGGCACGCGTTGGCGATGTCGTCCGATGTTCCGAGGCGGCCGAGCGGCACTTTGGCCGCGAGGTCGGCCTTGATCTCGGGCGTCATGCGGCCGCCGGTGAAGTCGTTGTCGACGGGACCGGCGGCGATCGCGTTGGCGCGGATGCCGAGCGGCGCCAGCTCGCGGCCGAGGGCCTTGGCGAGTCCCATGATTCCGGCCTTGGCAGCGGCGTAGTGCGTGCGCCCGAAGACGCCGCCGCCGTTCTGCCCGGCGATGGAAGCGATGCAGACGATGGTGCCGCCGTCGGCACGCATCGCCGGCAGGCATGCCTGGGCCATGAGGAAGTTGCCCTTGAGATTGACGCCGAGCACGTTGTCGAATTCGTCCTCTGAAATTTCGGCGAACGGCGTCCCCATGACGATGCCGGCGTTGTTGACCAGGATGTCGATACGCCCGAAGTCCGCGGCGATGGCAGCGGTCGTGTCCTTGACGGCGGCCGCGTCGGCGACATTACAGACGTAGGTGCGGTGCGGCGGACCCATCTCCGCCGCCGCTTCCTCCAGCCCTGCCTTGTCGATGTCGATGAGCGCGCAGGCCGCGCCCTCGGCCGCGAACAGCCTTGCCGTGGCGCGGCCGATACCGTCCGGCGAACCCGCACCGGTGATGACCGCCGTTTTTCCGGAGAGCAGGCCCGTCATTGTACGATCAGGTCCTTGAACAGGATCGTGTGCACCTTGGCCGGGCGGATGATGTTCTGGATGATCTGCACCAGTTCGAAGCGCAGCCGTTCCGAGCCTTCCTTACCGACCACGTGCTGACGCTCCTGTTCGCGCAGGTGCGTCAGAATCGCATCCATTACCTGCATTTCCGTCTCCTTTAGCCTGGGTACGTCTTCGGGCATCAACTGCACGTGGACCGTCGCGCGCAGGAATGGCGACCGGCATTCGCCGGTCTTGAGATCGGTGCGGATTTCCGGCAACGGGTGAAACACCGGCTTGCCGATCATCAGTTCGGCGCGGTGCTGCGGTTTCTCCCATCCCATGAGAGCGTGAACCCAGCCCATGTACCAGGCCAGTCCGCCGCCGCCGCCGAAGAAAATCAGGATGCCGAGGATCAGCCCGAGCAGAAGCTTGCCGGTCGACAGCTTCTTCTTGCCTTTGCCCGTTTTCTTATTGTCGCCGTTTTCATCGGCCATCGTCCGGCCCTCCCGATCTAGCGGATTATCTGCCTTGATAACCCGAGGTTAGCGGTTCGCGGGGGGCGGGGGAAGGCCAGCGACACGGGCTTGCCTCCGCGTCAGTCCACGGATACACGGTCGCGGCCCTCGGATTTCGATTTGTAGAGGTTGGCGTCCGCGGTGCTGATCAGGTCGCCGATTTCCTGTTTCTGGTCGAGTTGGACCGACGCGCCGCCGACGCTGATCGTCACATGGCCGCAGACACTGGACGATTTGTGCGGAATCTTGAGGAAGTTGACCGCCTCGCGGAGGGTTTCGCCGATCAGTTCGGCACCTTCCAGATTGGTCGACGGGAGCACACAGACGAACTCCTCGCCGCCGTAACGCGCGACCTGGTCGCCCGGGCGGTGCACCGACGACGACAACGCCTTGGCAACCAGCGTCAGGCAGGCGTCGCCGGCCTGGTGACCGTAGGTGTCGTTGTATTGCTTGAAGTGATCGATATCGATCAGCAGCAGCGAAAGCTCGCTGCCGCTGCGTATGCCGCGTTGCCATTCGGAGCGGATATGCTGGTCGAAGCTGCGCCGGTTCGGGATCCCGGTCAGACCGTCGACGAAGGCGATGGTTTCCAGGTAGTCGCGGTAGCGCTTGAGCTGAAGCTGGTTTTTGACGCGCGCAGCGACCACCGGCTGGACGACGGGCTTCGTGACATAGTCGACGGCGCCCATCTCGAACCCTTTGGCTTCGTTTGCTTCGTCGGTCATGGCCGTCGCGAAGATCACCGGTATCGCCTCGGTCTCCGGATTGTCCTTGAGGCGGCGGCAGGTCTCGTAGCCGTCGATGCCGGGCATCATGATATCGAGGATGATGATGTCGGGCTTTTCGCTGAGCGCAAGTTTGAGCGCTTCTTCGCCGCCGGTGGCGAACATGATGTCGCCGAGTTCCTCGAGCGCGCCGCTCATCACCTCGATATTGAGAGGCTCGTCGTCGACGATGAGAATCCTGGAGGCCGTCTCCGGTAAATTTATGTTCACGCCGTACCGCCTTCGTGTCCGCTCGTTTCTTCGTCCAATTTATGGAGGATATGCCGCGCTTTTTCAAAATCCAGACTGTCCGCGGCGCGCCGCAGTTCGGCGAAGGTGCTGCCGGCGGTCCCGTCGAGCGCGCGTTCCAGTTCGTCAAGCCGTTGCCGCGCGGAGATACGCTTCGACGCGAACGCGGCGTCGAGTTCGCCGATCAGGCGGCTCAGATTCGCTTCCTCCGCCGGTCGCGTTCTTTCCGGGCGCGCCGGTGTGGGGGCGCCCTCCGCCGCGATCCCGTCCAGAACCTCCTTAACCCGGGCATGCGCGGCGATGACCGGCGCGGTGTCCGGCGCGCTTTCAGACGTGCCCTGAAACGCGTCCTCAAGGGTTCGGCATTCCCGGTGCAGTTCCTCGGCACCGATGGTGCCGGCCAGGCCGCCGACCGTATGCACGAGGCGCGACGCCAGTTCGGTGTCGCCGGCATCGATGGCCCCGGTCAGTTCCGCCGCGAAGTCGGCGTACTTGGCGTTGAAGTCGCCAAGCAGCTTGACGAAGAACGCTTCGTCGAGGCCGAGCCGTTTTTTCGCTTCCTCGAAATTGAAACCGGGGGGCGCTTCGGGTCCTGACGCGGGGCCGGTGTCCAGCGGTGGTGCTTCGGAACCGTTTTCTGGTTCTGTCGGCGCAGCGGTTCCGTCATCCGGCCCGGCGCCACCGGCCGGGCGCCATTTCGCCAGCGTTTCGAAAAGGTTGTTCGCATCGACCGGTTTGGAAACATGGTCGTTCATGCCCGCCGCAAGGCAGGCGTCGCGTTCCTCGGCCATCGCGTGCGCGGTCATGGCGATGATCGGCATGTCCTCCATGCCTTCGAGCGCGCGGATCTGCCGGCTCGCCTCATAACCGTCCATTTCCGGCATCTGCAGGTCCATCAGGATCGCCTCGATTCCGTGCGGATCGTTCCGCATGCGTTCGAGCGCGGCCTTGCCGTTGTCGGCGATGTCGGCACGGACTCCGCTCTCGTCCAGGATTCCGACAGCAACCTGCTGGTTGATGGTGTTGTCTTCCACCAGGAGCACCCGCATGCCGCGGATTTCGTCGCGGGCCTTGCCGGTGCTTTTTTCGGTGCCTGGCCGATGCGCTTTCCCCGCGTCACCGATGAAATGCTCGGCAAGGGTATCGATCAGCAGCGACGTATTGAGGGGCTTCACAAGGAAACCGGCGAGGTTCATGCGTTCCACTTGGCGGATCGCGTCGGCGTGGCCTTGTGCCGAGATCAGGAAGATGGCCGGCGGTTCGACAGCCGCCGCCTTGATCCGCTCGGCGGTCTGGATGCCGTCGATCTCCGGCATGCGCCAGTCGACGATGACGACCCGGTAGGCGTTGCCGGCTTTCTGTTTTTTCTCGAATGCCTCGATGCCGTCGCGACCCGACGTTTCCGTATCGACCTCGCTGAACCCGAGCCCGCGGAGCGTATCGCCGAGAATGTCCAGGGACGTCCGGTTGTCGTCGATCAGGAGGACCGGCAACCTGCCGGGATCGATTCCCGGCGGCAGGTCGTGTTCCACCGCGCCTTGCTGAAGGTCGAACGGCAGCACGACCGTGAAGGTGCTGCCTTCGCCGACCGTGCTCTCGACGGCGATGGTGCCGCCCATCATCTCCGCGAGTTCTTTCGAGATCGTCAGTCCGAGCCCGGTGCCGCCGTATTGCCGTGTCGTCGAGATGTCGGCCTGGGTGAACGGCCGGAACAGCTTTTCCTGCTGGTCCGGCGTCATGCCGATACCGGTATCGGACACGGAGAATCTGAACTGCCCCAGATTTTCGGTCCGCTCGACCAACTCGACGCGGATCACCACCTCACCGGATTCGGTGAATTTGACCGCGTTCCCGGCGAGATTGGTGATGATCTGGCCGAGCCGCAACGGATCGCCGACAAGGGCGTCCGGGATGCCCGGTTGGGTCCAGAACAGGACCTCGATATCCTTGTTGCCGGCGGTTTCCCCGATCACGGTAGCGATATTCTGCAGGACGTCGTCGAGGCGGAACGGCACCTTCTCCAGATCGACCCGGCCCGCTTCGAGCTTCGAGAAATCGAGGATGTCGTTGATGATTCCGAGGAGCGACTGCGCCGAGTTGGAAATTTTCTGAAGGTAATCGTCGGCCCGTGGCGGCAAGTCCGTTTTCAGGGCGAGCCGGCTGAGCCCGATGATGGCGTTCATCGGTGTCCTGATCTCGTGGCTCATGTTGGCGAGGAAAGACGACTTGGCGACGTTGGCGGCCTCGGCCGCCTCCTGCACCTCCTTGAGTTCGGTAATATCGACCCGGATTCCGATAGAGCCGCCGTCCGGCGTCTTCCGGTCGATGACCTTCAGCCATCTGCCGTCGGACATCCGCCGTTCAAACGTACGGTCGGATTTGCGGTGTTCGGCGCACCGGCGTTTGACCCAGTCCTCGACCGTTTCGTCTCCCAGATCGTACTCGCCCCGCTTGGCGCCTTCGCGGACGATGTGTTCGAAGCTGTTGCCGGGTTCGAACAGATCTGCGGAGTGCGGGTAATACTCGCGGTACCTGTCGTTGCACATTACCAGTTTGTCTTCGGAATCGAAAATGACGAAGGCCTCGTCCATCACCTCGAGGGCGTCAATCAACTGGGCTCGTGCCGCTTTTGCCTCCTGCTCGGCGCGCACGCGGCGGGTCACGTCGGCATACGTGGTGACGAATCCGCCGCCCGGAATGGGCAGGCCGCGGATTTCGAGGACTGTCCCGTCGGGGCGGGTGCGGGTGAATTCGTGAGGCTCGAACTTGCGGGCAACCGCCAGACGTTCGTTGACTTGTTCCTCGACGTCGCCCGGGCCGTATTCGCCGCGTTCGGCATTGATCTCGAACGCTTTGCGGAGCGGAGTCCCGCGCGGCATCTCGTCTTTGGGGAAGCCCAGCAGTTCATAGAACCGCTCGTTCATGACGACGAGATCGAGATTCTTGTCGACCATCGAGATCCCCTCGCCAATGGTTTCCAGGGTCGTTTCGAGAAGCTCGCTCTGTTCCTTCATCTGCTGGCGCAGAAGGTTGATCCGGAAGATATAACGCACGATGACGAAGGCGCCGATCAGGATGACGGGCAAGATCATCAGGCCGCCGAACAGAAACGTGAGCGTATCCTCGATCGCCCGGTCGGTATCGATCAGCGCGGTTTCGCTTTGCAGGACCGCGACCTCCTGCAGTTGTGTCAGCGCCCGGTCCGCCGAGGTGTCGTCGATGCGGACAATCCGGTCCACCTGATCGACCGGCAGGCCGTTTTCGAACGCCAGCGCCGCGTCGCCCAGGCGGTCACGGTAATTGATGATCGCCTTGCGTACGGTGTTGAGCGCCTCGACTTCCTGCGGCGTGGGTTTCAGTTCCAGTAACTGCTGCACGGCATCCAGCGAGAGCGCCGCATTGACCTCTGCCTTCTGGCGGTAGTTTTCGTCCTGGCGCAGGACGTAGTTTTTAAAATTATGAATGAGGCCGTTGTAGCCCATGTGGTGATAGAGTTCGGCGAGCGCGTTGGACTTGCGCGTTTCCTGTTCCTGCTGCGCCTGCCAGGCCTCGTTGATGTCGCTGACCCGTTCGTAGACGGCGTACAGGAATGCGGAGAATGCCATCACCAGCAGCAGGGCGATACCGATGACCAGCCTCGAATCCGTCGACAAGGCGTTGATTCTTGGTTTCATAATCACCGCGTTCCGGACATCTTGCCCGCAGGCCCGCTGTGCAACCCACTGCGGGATACGTCGTGCCGGACGATACCTGCCGTCCGCCGGGGCGCGACGTCGACGTTAAACTGCATACCAGTTGCAACGCGTTCCGAATAACGTGGAACGTCGCAACGACGGGTTTCCAGGATACTGCGTCGAGCCACCGTGTATTGCGCTAGAATATTGAACTCCCGATCCTTTACAGGCTTTTCACAGCCTCCAGCACTTCGTCGGCATGGCCCTTGACCTTGACCTTCGGCCACGCCTGCCGGATCACGCCCTTGGCGTCGATGACGAAGGTCGCGCGCTGGATGCCCATGTATTTGCGCCCGTACATGTTCTTCTCGACCCAGACGCCGAAATCCTCGCAAAGCGTTCCGTTTTCGTCCGAAATCAATTGAAACGGCAGGTTCTGCTTCTCGACGAAATTGTCGTGCCGTTTGACGCTGTCCTTGGAGACGCCGACGACGACGGCACCGGCTTTTTCGAAATCCTTGATCCGGTCGCGGAAATCCTGCGCCTCGGTGGTGCAGCCCGGGGTCATGTCCTTGGGATAGAAGTACATCACCGTCGTCTTGCCCTTGAGGTCCTTCAGCGCCAGTTTGCCGCCGCCGTTGACGGGCAGGTTGAAGTTCGGGACCTTGTCGCCGCTCTCAAGCATCGTTCACTCCTGGTCAGTCGTGTTCATTGCATCCATTACGCCGTAAATCCGGCGCCGGTTCAAACATCGGCTGCGTCGGTGCCGTCTCCGGATTTGGTGTCGCCGACGACGCGCGTGAAGATGGCGCGGACATTTTCCTCGGTTTCCGTCAGGCGGCGCGAGAGTTCGTCGAAGGACGCGCTGCCGGTGATCTCCGTCAGGTCCTCGCGGAGCGGTGCCGAGAACGCCTCGACCTTGGCGTCCGTCATCTCGCCTTCGATGGTCAGAGCCAGGAACGTCTGCAGGTCGCGGTAAAGCGCCTTCGCCGCGGCCAGTGCCTCCGCATCGCCGGTATCGACGAGCCCGAGTTCGGCCGCCTTTCCGAATATCTCTCCGGCGTCGGGGGACATGATGGAGCTGTCGCCGGCGGCGTGCGCCAGCACCAGGTACTGGGCGATGAAGTCGACGTCGACCTGGCCGCCCGCGACCTGCTTGATGGCCCAGACGCAATTTGTGCCGTGCTGCGCCTCGATGCGGCCGCGCATCTTGGCGACTTCGGCGGCCGTCTTGGCGGCGTCCCGTTCACGACCGAGGTTGTCGGCAATGACGCCGCGCACGGTCTCGCCGAGTCCGCCGGTCTCGAAGATCACGCGCGCCCGGACCAGCGCCATGAATTCCCAGGTCCAGGCGGTCTCTTGGTAATACTTGGTGAAACCGTCGAGCGCCGTCGCCACGGGCCCCTTGTTGCCGCTCGGCCGGAGCCGCATGTCGACCTCGTAGAGCGTGCCTTCCGCGGTCATCGACATGACGGCGTTGATGATGCGTTGGCCCAGGCGGCTGTAATACTGCGAGACTGCCAGCGGCCGCTCGCCGTCCGACTGCTGCGCATCCTCGTCGGCCGAGTAAATGAAGATCAGGTCGAGGTCGCTCGACGGTGTCAGTTCGCGCGACCCGAGCTTGCCCAGCGCCAGCGTACAGAACCGTCCGCCCTCGACGCGGCCGTGCGCGCGCTCGAACTCGGTGATCACTTCCGGAATCAGGGTCTGCAGCACGGCGTCCGCGACATCGCTGAACTGGCGCGCCGCGTGGCTTGGGTCGATCACGCCCCGCAATAACTGCACGCCGATCTGGAAGCGCCGGTCGTTGTTCCAGCGGCGGGTCGCGTCCAGCACGTCCTCGAAGAACACGGTATCCGTCAGCGCCTCCGCACAGTCGGCGCGGAGTATGTCGACGTCCGGCAATGGATCGTAGAAATCCGCGCTCAGTACGCTGTCCAGCAGGTTCGGGCGGCGGGTCAGGTGTGCCGCCAGCCGGGGCGCTTCGCCCATGATCTCGGCCAGCAGCTTGAGGAGTTCCGGGTACGCCTGGAACATCGTGAAAAGCTGTACCCCCGCGGGCAGGCCAGAAACGAAGGCGTCGAAACGGATGAACGTCGCGTCCGGGTCGGGCTGCTTGGCGATGGCGCCGAGGAGCGCTGGCGTCAGCTCCGTCAGCAGTTCGCGGGCGCGGGTCGAGCGTGTGGCGCGGACGCGGCCGTGGTGCCAGGCGCGGATCGACTTGTCGACCAGCGCCGGGTCGTGGAAACCGAACCCCGCGAGTGTCCTGAGCGTCTCCGGATCGCTGTCGGCGCCGGTGAAGGCGAGGTTGCCGGCCTGACCGTTCTCGGCGGCGAGCGACGGTGCGTCGTCGAACAGCGCGCCGTAATGCCCCTGCACGGTATTAAGGTGACGCAGCAGGTCGGCGCGGAACGCGTCCGGTTCGGTATATCCGCAGAACGCCGCGAGGCGGGCGATGCCGTCATCGTCGCCGGGCAGGGTCTGGGTCTGTTCGTCGCCCTGCATCTGCAGTCGGTGCTCGACCCGGCGCAGGAATTCGTATGCCGCGTCGAGCTCGTCGGCGGCTTCCGAGTCGACGAGGCCCATGCCGACCAGATGGCGGATCGCCTCGATGGTGCGGCTGGCGCGCGCCGTCGGCTCGCGGCCGCCCCAGATCAGTTGCTGGGTCTGCGCGAAGAATTCGATCTCGCGAATGCCGCCGCGTCCGGTCTTGATGTCGTGGCCGTTGATGGCGACTTCGCCGCCGCCCTTGTGGGCGTGGATCTGGCGCTTGATGGAATGGATGTCCTGGATCGCCGCGAAGTCGAGGCTCTTGCGCCACACGAACGGGCGCAGGTGGTGCAGGAACATCTCGCCGGCCTCGGTGTCGCCGGCGATCGGGCGCGCCTTGATCATCGCCGCGCGTTCCCAGTTCTGGCCCAGGCTCTCGTAGTAGGTCTCCGCCGCCAGCACCGAGATCGCCAGCGGCGTCGAGCCGGGATCGGGTCGCAGCCTGAGGTCGACCCGGAACACGTAGCCGTCTCCGGTGCGCTCATCCAGGATCTTCGCCAATGTCCGTGTCATGCGGATCATGTGTTTCTGCAAACCGTCCATATCGTCGGTGTCGATGACGTCGGTGTCGTAGAGGCAGATCAGGTCGATGTCCGACGAATAGTTCAGTTCGCGCGCGCCGAGCTTGCCCATGCCGATGACGATGAAGCCGGAGTCCCGCTGCGGGTCGTCCGGGTGCTTGAGTTTGCAGGCACCCCGCTCGGCGGCGCGACGGATAACGAAACTCGCCGCTGCGCCGGCCGCGGCGTCGGCGAAATCGGAGAGCGCCTCGGTCACCCGGTAGAGCGGCCACACACCCGCGATATCGGCCATCGCGGCGGTCAGCGCCAGCCGCCGCTTGGCGATGCGCAGCGCCTTCATCAGTACCGCTTCGTCGGAGATCGCGGCCGTCGGCCCGCGCGTTTCGTCGATGATCTCCCGGGTGAGCGCATCCGGGCCCGTTGACGCCAGCCGGCCGAGCCACGCGGGTTCGCGCAGCAGCACCTGGGTGAGGAAGGGGCTGCAGCCGAACACGCCTTCCAGAAGCCGCCTGCCGTCGCCGCTCTCGGCGAATTCGAACGCGGCGCGTACATCGTCGGGTGCGTCTTCCCGCGCCGCGTCGAGGCTTTCGAGAAAGTCCTTTATGCCATGTTCGGCGGCTTCCGCGTCGGCCGGGACGGGCAGGGCATTGGCGTCGATTTCGAAAGCGTCTCCCATGACATCTGCAATACGGCATCCCGGCGCCGGACGCAAAGCGTGCGGTTGCGGGAAAACCGGCGCAGTACTGAACTTATTCCGCAGTTTACTCCGCGTTAAGCGGCGGGTATTCATAATGATTGCACGGATTCTCCCGGATTTTCCGGGCAGTTAGGCGTGTCCAGCAGGTTTGTGCGTAGATTGATCTTCAAACGGACATTTGTCGGCCTGGTTCAGTTGATCGGCGGTCTCGGCGCCGGGCTTGCGATCATTACGCTTCTGATTGCCTGGCAACTGCACAAGGGACCGGTCTCGCTGTCGTTCCTGACGCCCTATGTGGAGCAGGCGTTGAATGACGGCCACCGCAGTTTCCGACTCGCCATCGACGACACGACGCTGACCTGGGCCGGCTGGGACCGCGCCATCGAACTTCGCGTCAAGAACGTGCGTGCCGTCGGCGATAACGGCACCGCGCAGGCGCGCATTCCCGAGCTTTCCATGTCGCTGAGCGGCCGCGCCCTGTTACGTGGCCGACTGGCACCCAAGTTTATCGAGCTTCTGGGGCCGGAAATCCGGGTTCAGCGCGAAACGAGCGGTGCGCTCGGGATCGAGGTCGCCGCCGCCAGCGACGTCAGCGACGACCGCTTCGCGACCGGTCTGCTGCGCTGGCTGGTCAGCAAACCGGAACCGGATTCGCCGATGAGCTACCTGGAAACGGTGCGCATCTCCGGCGCCACCATGATTTTCGACGACCGCATGACCGGCAAAGAATGGCAGGCGCCGGTCGGCTACCTGCGTCTTGACCGCGCGCCGCACGGCCTGCTGGCGGAAGGCTCCTTGCTGATCGATGTCGAGAACAGGGTCGCGGATATCTCGCTGCACGGCTCGTTCCGGAGCGAGGGCCGCCGTCTCGATCTTACCGCGTCGTTCGCGGAGATCTCGCCGGCGTCGTTCGCCGCGCTAGATCCCAAGTTCACCGCGTTGCAGGTGGTGGACATGCCGCTCAGCGGCAAGCTGATCGTCGGCACGTCGCTGGACGACGGGATCAATACCATCGGCTTTAAGGTGGACGGCGGCGACGGTATGCTCAATCTGCCGGGCCCGTTCGCACAGAAACTCAAGGTCGAGCGTGTCGCGCTCGAAGGCCTTTACAACAGGCGCAACGGCTCGGTGACGATCGACAACGGCGAGGCGACGCTTGCCGAAGGGTCGGCGATCCGGATTCCGGCGCCGATCGACCACGCGTTTCCGGTGGTCAACATGGCCGGTGCCGGCAAATTCGATCTCGCCAGCGGCATAGCCGATATCCAGCATTTGAGCCTTAACCTCGGCGGGCCAGTGTTCGACCTCAAGGGCCGCGTCGAGGGCGTCGGCACCAGGGAAACAAGGCTCGTTGCCGAGACCACGCTCGCCGATGTCGCGGTTGACCGGATCAAGACCTACTGGCCGGCAAGCGTCGGCCGCGACGCCTACAACTGGATCACCACGCACCTGAGCGGCGGGCGCATGGTCCAGGCGGATGCCGAACTGGACGTCGTGGTGAACGAGGACGGCACCTTCAGGGTCGATGAACTCGGCGGCTCGATGACGGCAGAGGACGTCGATGTCACCTACCTGCACGGGATGCCGCCGGTGACGGGTGTCAGCGCGACGATGCAGTTCGACGCCGACACCTTCGACGTCGCCGTCGAGACCGGGCAGAGCGGCAAGATCGAGCTTGCCGGCGCGGAAATCCGCATCACCGGTCTGCAGAAGGTGGATCAGTATATCGATATCAAGCTGCAGGCCGCATCGCCGCTGCCCGAGGCGCTGACGCTGATCGAGCGCGATCCGTTCAATTTCGCCAGCGCCATGAAGATCGACCCGAAAAGCACGCTCGGCGATGCCAATGTCGATCTCGATCTTTATTTCATGCTCGCCAAGGACCTCGCCGTCGAGGACGTGGACGTAAAGGCGGTGGCGGAACTGACCGGTGTTGCCATGCAGGACGTGGTGCTCGGCCGCGACATCCGCGACGGCACGCTCAAGCTCACGGTCGACAAGAAGGACATGGAAGTCGACGGCAACGTCATGATGGGCGACGTGCCGGTGGCGCTGATCTGGAACGAGAAATTCGGCAAGAATGCACCGTACCGGTCGCAGTACCTGATGGCGGCGAAGATCAGCGATCTCGCAAACGTGCGCGATCTCGGCGTCGATCCGGGGCCGGCCGGCGACTTCGTTTCCGGCGGCATCGACGCGACGGTGCGCTACACCGTCTTCGACAGCCGCAGCGGCCGTGTCGAGGTGAACGCCAATCTCGAGCGTGCCGAGCTGCGCGTGCCGGTCATGGAGTGGCGTAAGGCGGCGGGCGATCCGGGCTGGGTAGACGTCACGATCCTGCTCGAGAACGGGCTCGTCAAAAGCGTGCCGAGCTTCGATGTCGTCGCCGGCGACCTGACGGTGAAGGGCGACGTGAAGTACGCGCCGGCGGGGCTCGGGCTGGAACGGGTCAACCTGAAGAAGGTGCTGTTCGGCCGCACCGACGTTTCCGGTGCCGTGATTTCCAGACCCGACGGCGGCTGGGAGATCGGCCTGCAGGGGCCGGAGCTGGAATTCTCCCCGTTGTGGGAGCGACTGGTCGGCGACCGTCCCGGCCAGGAGGAAGTCGACATCCCCGACCTGACCATCGCCGTCGAGCTCGACAAGATGTGGGTCGAGCAGCAGCGGTTCATGTCGGACGTTTCGGGAACGTTCGTCCACAAGCGCGGCATCTGGCGGACGGCGCTGCTGGACGCCAAGCTCAACGGTGGGCCGCTTCTCAACGTGAACATGGCGCCGGACGAGCAGGGCAACCGCATCCTGACCGTCAAGGCGGACAATGCCGGCGACACGCTGCGGTTCTTCGACCTGTTCGAGAACATGCACGGCGGCAAGCTGGAACTGCGCGGGCGTTACGACGACGCGGCGCCGCTGCGCCCGCTGCGCGGCAAGCTCCGGGTCGTCAATTATCGGGTCCGCAACGCGCCGTTGCTGACGCGCGTGCTGTCGATCATGGCGCTGACCGGCATCGTCGACGCGCTGACGGGCGAGGGGCTCAACTTCTCCGAACTCGACGTCCCGTTCACCCATACCGAGGGCGAGATACAGGTGGCGGACGCCAAGGCGACCGGGACCTCGATCGGGTTCACCGCAAGCGGGACCGTCTATACCCATGCCGACGTCCTGAACCTGGAAGGCACCGTGGTCCCGGCCTATGCGATCAACTCGGTGCTGGGCAAGATTCCGCTTCTCGGCAACATCCTCGCCGGGACCGAGGACGGCGGCGGGGTGTTCGCGGCTAATTTCTCGGTGACCGGGCCGACCGAGGATCCGAATACCACGGTCAATCCGCTGTCGGCGCTGACGCCGGGCATCCTCCGGAACCTGTTCGGCGCGTTCGCGCCCGAGCAGCCGAAATCGCCGCTGATCGCGCCGGGACCGGTGGTTCAGTAAATCGGGTTTTAGCCCGCATCCTTCGAGACGCTCGTTTCACTCGCTCCTCAGGATGAGGCCGATTGGGGTGTTTCCTCATCCTGAGGAGCCCGCAAAGCGGGCGTCTCGAAGGATGACAGATCAGACGAGATTTAAACCGGCTTGATCAGCGCATGGCGCTTCTTGCCGGCAGACAGCTTGATGACGCCGTCGGCGTTCACCGCTTCGAGGCCGAGGGTCGCCCGTTCGTCGGTGACCTGGGCGTCGTTGATCTTGGCCCCGCCGCCCTTGATCAGGCGCCTCGCATCGCCGTTGGACGACGCCAGCCCGGCCCGGGTAAACAGCGTGAGCACGCCGATCCCGTCCTCGATCTCGGCTTTCGCGACCTCGACGCTGGGCAGCGATTCCCCCAAGCCTCCCTGCTCGAACGTGGTTTCCGCCGTGCGCCGCGCCTCGGCGGCGGCGTCGGCGCCGCGGCAGAGCCTGGTCGCCTCGTCGGCGAGCACCTTCTTGGCGTCGTTGATGCCGGCGCCTTCCAGCTTTTCGAGGCGCTCGATCTCGTCCGACGGCAGTTCCGTGAACAGCCTCAGGAAACGGCCCACGTCCGCGTCCTCGGTGTTGCGCCAGTACTGCCAGTAGTCGTAGTGGCTGAGCGCGTCGTCGTTGAGCCAGACGGCGCCGTCGGCGGTCTTGCCCATCTTGGCGCCGGAGGCGGTGGTCAGAAGCGGCGTGGTCAGGCCGTAGAGCTGCTTGTCGGCGACGCGGCGGCCCAGCTCGACGCCGTTAACGATATTGCCCCACTGGTCCGAGCCGCCCATCTGCAGCGTGCAGCCGTGTTTCTTCGAAAGCTCCACGAAGTCGTAGGCCTGCAGGATCATGTAGTTGAACTCGAGGAACGTCATCGGCTGTTCGCGGTCGAGGCGCAGCTTGACGCTGTCGAAGGTCAGCATCCGGTTGATGGTGAAGTGCGGGCCGATGTCGCGCAAAAGCTCGATGTACTTGAGCTCGTCCAGCCAGTCGGCGTTGTTGACCATGACGGCGTCGGTCGGGCCGTCGCCGAAGGCGAGGAACTTCCGGAACACTTGCTTGATGCCGTTCATGTTGGCGGCGATGTCCGCGTCGGTCAGCATCTTGCGGCTTTCGTCGCGGCCCGTGGGGTCGCCGATCCGCGTGGTGCCGCCGCCCATCAGCACGATCGGCTTGTGGCCGGTTTGCTGCAACAGCCGGAGCAGCATGATCGACACCAGCGAGCCGACGTGCAGGCTGGGCGCGGTGCAGTCGAAACCGATATAGGCCGTGACCGGCCCGGCGGCGCATTTCTCGTCAAGCGCGTCGAGGTCCGTGCACTGGTGCATGAAGCCGCGCGCGGTCAGTTGATTTACGAAGTCGGACTTGTACTGGGCCATGAACGGTCTTGCTGTTTTTGTTGAGGGCGCGGATGATTAGCACATGCAGGCCCTGACAGACAACGACCTAGACGGCGCCGGGCGCCCGCAGAAGGGGCAGGTGCTGACCGCCATCGGCCTGATGAGCGGCACTTCCATGGACGGGATCGACGTCGCCGTCATCGACACCGACGGTGAAACGGTCAAGCGCCGGGGCGCGTTCGCGTCCTATCCCTACGAAGCCGAACTTCGCAAAAAGGTGCAGGCGCTGGCCGGCCGGAAGCCGGGCCGTGACAAGGCGGTCTCGGATGCCGTCCGCGACATCACCGATGCGCACGCGGAAGCGGTCGAGGATTTCCTGGGTCGCGCGGGCCTGAGCCCGCACGACGTCGACGTGGTCGGTTTTCACGGCCAGACGGTATTCCATGACCCGGCGAACGGGGTGACGGTGCAACTGGGCGACGGGGGGCGGCTCGCGGAACGTTTGCGGGTCGCCGTCGTCAACGACTTCCGCGCCGCCGACGTCGCCGCGGGGGGCGAGGGGGCGCCGTTCGCGCCCTTGTACCACGCCGCGCTCGCGAAACCGCTGGAACCGCCGGTGTGCGTCTTGAACCTGGGCGGCGTCGGCAACCTGACGTGGATCAGCCCCGACGGCGGCATCGTCGCCTTCGATACCGGCCCGGCGAACGCGTTGCTGGACGACTGGGTGCTGGCGCGTACCGGGCAGGCCATGGACGCCGACGGTGCCATCGCCCGCAAGGGCCGGGTCGACGGGGACGTTCTGGCGGAATTGCTGGAGAACGACTATTTCGACCAGCCGTATCCGAAATCCCTCGACCGCGACCATTTCGATCCGTCGCCGGCGATGGGGCTGTCGCTCGAGGACGGGGCGGCGACGCTGGTGGCGTTCTCGGCGGAAGCCGTGGCGCGCGCGCAGGCGATGCTGCCCGCACTCCCCGAACGCTGGCTGGTGACTGGCGGCGGGCGGCATAACCCGGTGCTGATGGCGGCGCTCCGGCGCGCACTGGATAGGCCGGTGGAGCCGGTCGAGGCCGCGGGCTGGTCGGGCGACGCCATGGAAGCACAAGCGTTCGCGTATCTGGCGGTCCGCTCGCTTTACGGCCTGCCGCTCAGCCTGCCGTCGACCACCGGCGTCACCGAGCCGATGCCGGGCGGGGTACTGCATCGGCTTTAAGAGGTTTTTCCCCTGAACGGCGGGCAGGCGCAAATATCAAATTTACAACTTTAACGGCATGCAGATGCCCCTATAATCGTATGCAACGTACAGGGGGGGGATGGAATGTCGGATCAAGCCACAGCGATAAGAAAACTGCCTGTCTGGCGGACGGCGAAAGCCGCCTATCTGGTCATATTTCATAATCCGGGACTCGCGGTAAAACTTGCGGCCGTTCCGATCATTTTGCTGATTATCCAAAACGCTGTGATGACCTATATATGGGGTGGGATGACGCAAGCGCAGGTGACGGCCTCCATGAAGGAGAATGTCGGCTTGCTGATCCTCGTGAGTGTCGCAGGATGGGTTTTCTATCTCGCGACGATCCCCATGATCACGGCCTGGCATCGCATGGTCATACTGGGTCATGCCGACCCGGATTCTCGGATCCGCTATTCGATTAAAAGGCCGGAGTGGTTGTATCTCTGAGCGGCGTTCCTATTCGGCCTGCTGGTCATGCTGGTCTATTTCCTGGGGTCGCTGATGCTGGTTATTCCGGGCGCCATGGTTGCCGTGCTTGCGCCTCACACCAATGCGGGACTGATGATCCTCGTCATGACGGTGTTGGGAGTCTTGTTTCTTTCATTTGTGGTGGCCCTCATTTTGAGGGTCAGCTTGGTATTCCCCTCTGCTGCTATTGGCGAGCCGATTTGGTTTGGGGAATCATGGCGAAAATCCAAGGGTAACACGTGGCGGCTATTCTGGGCCGTGTGTCTCGGCTTTATTCCATCGTTTATTGTTCCGATCGTGTTGAGTGGTGTGTTGTTCGGAGTCTGGGTTTTTAATGTCGATGACATGGTCATGCCGGGCGTCTGGGCACAGATTGCGATGTCCCTGATCAACATTCCGTTCTGGTTGATCGGGCTCTGCGTCGGCGTGTCCGTTTGGTCGTGGGCGTACCGGTACCTCTATCAGGAACTGCCGATCACGTTGCCGGGCGAAACATGAAAACAACCGTCATCCCGGGCGCTAGGTATCGCCCGGACGCGTAACGCGTGCGGATGAGATCCTTGCGACCCGGGACCCATTGATAGGCTTGCGCACTGTTGGGATGGGTCCCGGATCGCTGGCTTTTCTGTTCTCGCTTACGCTCGTAGAAAACCCGCGTCCGGGATGACGGTATTAATGCCGTCCTGCCGATTGACTCCACCGCCCGGCGCGGGTTCGATCACGCACCATGGAAAACGCGCCCCTCGACATCTCCGCCGCTGAAGCGCGCCGGCTGGTCCTCGATCTGCAAGGGCTGGTGGAAAGTCCGCGCCGGCGCCTGGGCCGGGACGGGCTGCTGGACCTGATCCGGAAACTCGGGTTCGTTCAGGTCGATTCCATTCAGTGGGTCGAACGCGCCCATCACATGATCCTGGCGAGCCGCTGGGACGGTTACCGGCAAAAGGATCTGCACCGTCTGATCGAGACGGACCGGATGCTGTTCGAGAACTGGACCCATGACGCGTCCATCCTGCCGGTCGAGTTCTTTCCGGTGTGGCAACAACGGTTCGCGCGCGAGAGGGAACGCCTCGCCAAACGCTGGGCCGGGCGGCAGGGCGCCAATCACCGCGAGGACCTGGCGCATGTGTTGGTGCACGCGGCGGAAAACGGCGCCGTCACCGCGCGCGAGATGTCGGAGAACCGCGACCCGTCCGATGCGGGCAAGGGCGCGTGGTGGGACTGGAAACCGTCGAAGGTTGCGCTGGAATATCATTGGCGCACGGGCGGGCTCTGCATCTGTCACCGGCGCGGGTTCCAGAAAGCGTACGACCTGACCGAACGGGTGATCCCTGAATCGTATCGCGGGCCTGGATTAACGGCGGACGCCTACATCGACTGGTCCTGCCGCGAGGCGCTGAAACGCCTCGGTTTCGGCACGGCGGGCGAGATTGCCGGCTATTGGGGTAACATCACGGCATCCGAAGCTAAGGTCTGGTGCGATGCGCGGCTGGGCCGTGAGATTGTCGAGGTTCGCGTTCACGCCGCTGGTGACGGCGCGCCGCGTAAGCTCTACGCGTTCTCGGATATCGATGCGCGCCTCGCCGAGGCGCGGCGGCCTGCCGAACGCTTGCGCATTCTCAACCCCTTCGATCCCGTGATCCGCGACCGCAAACGCCTCAAGCACCTGTTCGATTTCGACTACCGGATCGAGATATTCGTGCCGGCGCCCGAGCGCACGTACGGGTACTACGTCTTCCCACTGCTGGAAGGAGAGCGGATGATCGGTCGCCTGGACATGAAGGCCGAGCGCGCCGGCGACGCGCTTGTGGTCGGTTCGCTCTGGCCCGAGCCCGGTGTCGCGTTCGGTAAAGGCCGCATGGCGCGGCTGGAAGGCGCGCTCGAACGCGTGCGCAGGCTCTGGTCGATCTGTCCGGGGTTCGGTTTCGCGACGGCTGGCTGCGGTCGCCCGTGTAGACGGCCGTCACCCCGGACGCGTTACAAGGTCATCCTTCGAGACGGCCTTTCAGGCCTCCTCAGGATGAGGGGAAGATTTCCTTATGCTGAGGAGCGGAGCGTCTCGAAGCATGAGCGGGGGTGGCTGAACACGGTTCAGGACGATGGCGCAGGAAACCTACTCCGCCGTTTCCAGATTGGCGTCGAGGTATTTCTCGACGTGCTTTTCCATCGCGTCCAGGTGATCGCGGAAGAAGTGGTCGCAGCCCTTCACCACGTTGTAGTCGATGGTGATGTTCTTCTGCTTGCCGAGCTTGTCGGCGAGCTTGGCGACCGATTCCTCGGGAATGATGTCGTCGCTGTCGCCGTGCACCATCAGGCCGGACGCCGGGCACGGCGCCAGGAACGAGAAGTCGTGGATCGAGGCCGGCGGCGCGATGGCGACGAAGCCGTTGATTTCGGGCCGGCGCATCATCAGTTGCATGGCGATCCAGGCGCCGAACGAGAACCCGGCGATCCAGCAGCCGGTCGCGTTCGGGTTGTGGCCCTGCATCCAGTCGAGCGCGGCGGCGGCGTCGGAAAGCTCGCCCAGACCGCTGTCGAACGCGCCCTGCGAGCGGCCGACGCCCCGGAAGTTGAAACGAAGCGTCGAGAAGCCGCGGCGCGAAAAGGCGTGATATAGCGAGTAGACCACCTTGTTGTTCATGGTCCCGCCGTGCTGCGGATGCGGATGCAGGATCAGCGCCACCGGCGCGTCGTCGCGCTTGGCGTGCTGATATCGGCCTTCGAGGCGGCCTTCCGGTCCGTTGAAAATCACGTCGGGCATGGGTGGAACCTCTGGTTTGGAATGGCGTCAAAAAATTCGAGTAAATACGTCGGGTAATCCGGGTGCGCGCGGCCTTTGCCTGCGGGGCATAAGAGAAATCAACCTGTTAATACTTGACCGCTTTACTCGGTTTTCCTATATACCCCTTAAGAAAGTGCGCTTTTCCGTCGTGACATAGTCGTCGCCGGGCCGTGGCGCAATCCCGGGGCGAAGTGAACATAAAGTACATGCCATGCTTTTCAAGAGATTAAAGGCCGATCTGGACGCCTTTCTGGAACGCGATCCGGCCGCGCGTTCGCGGGTCGAGGTCGTCATTCTGTACCAGGGCTTCCATGCCGTGGTGTTCTATCGCTTCGCGCATTGGCTGTGGCAGGCGGGCCTGCGCTTTCTCGGGCGCTTCGTGTCGCAGGTGGGGCGGCTGTTCACCGGCATCGAGATTCATCCGGGCGCGACCATCGGCTGCTGCTTCGTGATCGACCACGGCGCCGGCGTCGTGATCGGCGAAACCGCCGAGATCGGCGACAACGTGACACTCTATCATGACGTGACGCTGGGCGGCGTCGCGCCGAGCGTCGACAGCCACGAGCAGGTCGGCGTCAAGCGCCACCCGACGCTGGGCAACAACGTCATCGTCGGCTCCGGCGCGCAGATTCTGGGCCCGATCACCGTCGGCGACGACGCGCGGGTCGGTGCCAATGCGGTCGTCACCAACGACGTGCCGGCGGGCGTCACCGCGGTCGGCATCCCGGCCAGGATCGTGATGCCCAAGGACAAGTCGAAGACCGGCGAATTCCGCGCCTACGCGACGACGCCGGAAGGCGTGCCGGACCCGGTGCAGCAGGTCCTCGACCAGATGCGCCAGAGCCTGACCGAGCTCAAGGGCCGGGTCGACGAACTGGAGCAGGAACGCGACGACCTGCGTGCCAGACTGGGCGGCAAGGACGACGACGCGGACGACGGCAAAAGCAACCGCAAGACTTCAGTCGCTTAGGACCAAAGGAGCAATACCGTGAAACTCAGCACCAAAGGACGCTACGCGGTGATGGCAATGGTCGATCTGGCGACCCAGACCGACGGCAAGCCGATAGCCCTAGCCGACGTGGCGGATCGCCAGGAAATCTCGCTTTCGTATCTGGAGCAGTTGTTCGGCCGGCTGCGCCGGGGCCAGCTCGTGAAAAGCGTGCGCGGTCCGGGCGGCGGCTACCTGCTGGCGCGCGACGCCTCGGAAATTCGCGTCGCCGACGTCATCATGGCAGTCGACGAGCCGATCAAGGCGACGCGCTGCACGCCGGGCAGCCCGTCCGGCTGCCAGGGGCGCCAGCAGCGCTGCCTGACCCACGACCTGTGGGAGGAACTCGGCAACCAGATCTACCTGTTCCTGAGCTCTGTCTCGCTGGCCGACGTGGCCGACCGCCGCGTGCTCGGTTCCAGCGGTATCCTGTATTCGCAGACGCGCGACCAGCAGGTCGCCGCCGGCGAGTAAACAGGACGAACAAAGGGACGACGCACCGATGACGGCCTGCTTCCTCGATCACAACGCGACGACGCCGCTGGGCATGCCCGCCCGCGAAGCGATGGCGCGTGCCATGGAGGTGACGGGCAACGCGTCGTCGGTGCACGGACCGGGCCGTGACGCACGCAGGATCGTCGAGGACGCGCGCGCCCAGGTCGCGGAACTGGCGGGGATCGCGCCCGCCAATGTGGTCTTCACGTCGGGCGGGTCAGAGGCCAACAACACCGTCCTGCGCGGCATCGGTGCCGACGCCGTCGTCACCAGCGCCGTCGAGCATGCTTCCGTGCTGGACGCGGTGCCGGACGCCGGGCGCATCCCCGTGGACGCGAACGGCGTTGTCGATCTGGCCGCGCTCAAGGACTTGCTGAATGAGGCCGGTGGCCGGACGCTCGTCTCGGTCATGGCCGCCAACAACGAGACCGGCGTGGTGCAGCCCATCGCCGAGATTGCGGCGCTCTGCACGGAAGCGGGCGCGCTGCTGCACGTCGACGCGATCCAGTGGGCCGGCAAGCGGCCGCTCTATGAAATCACCGCCTATGCGGACGCGCTCACGCTCAGCGCGCACAAGCTCCGGGGCCCGCAGGGCTGCGGTGCGATCGTCGTCAAGGACGGGATCGCGTTCGAGCCGCTGATCCGCGGCGGCGGGCAGGAACGCCGGCGCCGTGCGGGTACCGAGAACATCGTCGGCATCGCCGGGTTCGGCGCGGCGTGCGAAGCCGCGCTGGACGGCGTGCGCGAATTTCCGAAACTGGCCGGGCTGCGCGACCGGATCGAAAATGACCTCGGTAGCGACGCCCGGGTTTACGGCGCGGGCGCCGACCGTCTCGCCAACACCACATGCATTGCCATGCCGGGTATCAGCGCGGAAACCCAGGTGATGGCGTTCGATCTCGAAGGGATCGCCGTCAGTGCCGGCTCGGCGTGCTCGAGCGGCAAGGTCGAACCGAGCCATGTGCTGATCGCCATGGGGCTCGACAAGGAAACGGCGGCGGAAGCGATCCGCGTCTCGCTGGGCCCGGACACCACCGAGGACGAGATCGGGAGATTTATAGAGGCGTGGCGGAAGCTGCGTACCCGCACGGTGAAAAGCGCGGAGGCTGCGGCATGAGCGAGCAGATGCGCCCGATCTATCTGGATTACCAGGCGACGACGCCGGTGGACCCGCGTGTCATGGCGGCGATGGCCCCCTATTTCACCAAGGCTTTCGGCAACCCGCACTCGACGTCGCACGCATTTGGCTGGGAAGCCCGCGACGCGGTCGAGGCCGCACGCCAGCAGGTCGCCCGGATGATCAACGCCGATCCCCGCGAGGTGATCTTCACCTCCGGCGCGACCGAATCGAACAACATGGCGATCAAGGGCGTGGCGCGGTTCTTCGAAGGCCGGAAGGGGCACATGATCGCGCCTGTGACCGAGCACAAGTGTGTCCTGGAATCGCTGAAGTACGTGCAGAAGCTGGGCTACGAGATTACCTGGTTGCCGGTCGGCGCCGACGGCCTGATCGATCCGCAGACAGTGAAGGATGCGATCCGCGACGACACCGCGCTGGTTTCGATCATGCATGTGAACAACGAAATCGGCACGGTGCAACCGGTTGCCGAGATCGGCGCCGTCTGCCGCGAGGCCGGCGTCTATTTCCACACCGATGCGGCGCAGGCGGCGGGCAAGGCGGCGGTCGACGTCGGCGATATGAACGTCGACCTGATGAGCCTGAGCGCGCACAAGATGTACGGCCCCATGGGTATCGGCGCGCTCTACGTGCGCCGCAAGCCGCGGGTGCGCCTGGAGCCGCTGATGGACGGCGGCGGCCAGGAACGGACGCTGCGCTCGGGCACGCTGCCGGCACCGCTCGTCGTTGGTTTCGGCGAGGCCGCCGCGATCGTCGTTGAAGAGCGTGGCAGCGAAGAGACACGCACCCGCGATCTCCGCGACAGGCTGCTCAAGGGGTTGCAACAACGGGTCCCCGATCTCTACGTCAACGGCACCATGAAACACCGTGTCGCCGGCAATCTGAATGTTGGCTTCAAGGGCATCGATTCCGAAGCACTGATGGATGCGCTGAAAGAGCGGGTCGCGATCTCCAGCGGCTCGGCCTGCACGTCGGCGGCGGTCGAGCCCAGCTACGTGCTGCGCGCGATCGGCCTCTCGGACGAGGACGCCCACGCATCGGCGCGGATCTGCGTCGGCCGCATGACGACAAAGGAAGAGATCGAGGTCGCGATTGACGCCATCGCGGATGCGGTTCAAACCCTCCGCGCCGACCCGGCGTCGGCATCGGTGGCATGAGAATTACAAGGCTTTAGAGGAACTGAAATGTCAGCAACAGCCGAAACAGTCGAACAGGTCAAATCGATATCGGGCGAGAAGTACAAGTACGGCTTCGTCACCGACATCGCCGCCGACAAGGCACCGAAGGGCCTGAACGAGGATATCGTCCGGTTCATCTCCGCGAAGAAGGGCGAACCGAACTGGCTGCTCGAATGGCGCCTCAAGGCCTACCGCCGGTGGCTGGAAATGCCTGAGCCCAAGTGGTCGAAGGTGCAGTTCCCGCCGATCGATTATCAGCAGTATCACTACTACTCGGCGCCCAAGAGCGACGATGACCGGCCCAAGAGCCTGGACGAGGTCGATCCGGAACTGCTGGCGACCTATGAAAAGCTCGGTATCCCGATCAAGGAGCAGGAGGTGCTGGCCGGCGTCGCCGTCGATTACGTGTTCGACAGTGTCTCGGTCGCGACGACCTTCAAGAAGAAGCTGGAGGAAGTCGGCGTCATCTTCTGTCCGATCTCGGAAGCGCTGGAGCGCTGCCCGGACTTGGTGCGCAAGTACCTGGGCACCGTCGTGCCGGTCGCCGACAACAAGCACGCGTGCCTCAACGCGGCGGTGTTTACCGACGGCTCGTTCGTCTACATTCCGCCCGGTGTGCACTGCCCGATGGAACTGTCGACGTACTTCCGTATCAACGAGATGAACACCGGTCAGTTCGAGCGCACGCTGATCATCGCCGACAAGGGCTCCTACGTCAGCTATCTCGAGGGCTGCACGGCGCCGATGCGTGACGAGAACCAGCTTCACGCTGCCGTCGTCGAGCTGGTGGCGCTGGACGATGCCGAGATCAAGTATTCGACGGTGCAGAACTGGTATCCGGGCGACGAGGACGGCAAGGGCGGTATCTACAACTTCGTCACCAAGCGCGGCGCCTGTCGCGGGAAGAACTCGAAAATTTCCTGGACCCAGGTCGAGACCGGCTCGGCGATTACCTGGAAGTATCCGAGCTGCATCCTGCAGGGCGACAATTCGGTGGGCGAGTTCTATTCCATCGCCATCACCAACAACGCGCAGCAGGCCGACACCGGGACCAAGATGATTCACCTGGGCAAGAACACCACGTCCAGGATCATCTCCAAGGGCATTTCGGCCGGCAAGTCGGATCAGACCTACCGCGGGCTGGTGAAGATTTCGCCGAAGGCGGAAGGTGCGCGCAACTATACGCAGTGCGACTCGCTTTTGATCGGCGACAAGTGCGGCGCGCACACGGTGCCTTATATCGAAAGCAAGAACAAAGGCGCCATCGTCGAGCACGAGGCGACGACGTCGACCATTTCGGAAGACCAGCTTTTCTACCTGCGCCAGCGCGGCATTCCCGAGGAAGCGGCCGTGGCGCTGGTGGTCAACGGCTTCTGCCGCGAGGTGTTGCAGCAATTGCCGATGGAATTCGCCGTCGAGGCGCAAAAGCTCGTCGGTATCTCGTTGGAAGGAAGTGTCGGCTGACGAAGAGAACCCACTCATGCTTCGAGACGCGCTCAGAAAGATATTGGGGGCTCCTCAGCATGAGGAAAGAAATTAAAACCTCATCCTGAGGAACGAGCAAAGCGAGTATCTCGAAGGATGAGTGAAGAGAGAACGCAGAAGGACGAAGAACGAATGTTGGAAATCAAAGACCTGCACGTATCGGTCGAGGGCAAGGAAATCCTCAAGGGCGTCAACCTGACGGTCAAGCCGGGCGAGGTGCATGCCATCATGGGCCCGAACGGGTCCGGCAAATCGACGCTCAGCTACGTGCTGGCGGGCCGCGACGGCTACGACGTCACCGGCGGGCGCATCATCTACGAGGGTGAGGATCTGACCGACCTCGAGCCGGAGGAGCGTGCCGCCAAGGGCGTCTTTCTGGCTTTCCAGTATCCGGTCGAAATCCCGGGCGTGCCGAACTCGACGTTCCTGAACGAGGCGATCAACGCCGTCCGCCGCTATCGCGGCGAGGACGAGCTGGACAAGATTCAGTTCGTCAAGATGCTGCGCGCCAAGACCAAGGAACTCAACATGTCCGACGAGATGCTGAAGCGCGCTGTCAATGTCGGCTTCTCGGGCGGTGAGAAGAAGCGCAACGAGGTGCTGCAGATGGCGGTGCTGGAGCCGAAGCTCGCGATCCTCGACGAAACCGACAGTGGCCTCGATATCGACGCGCTCAAGATCGTTTCGGAAGGTGTCAACGCGATGCGTGCGCCGGACCGCTCGACGCTGGTGATTACCCACTACCAGCGGCTTCTGGACTACATCGTGCCCGACAAGGTGCATGTGCTGGCGCAGGGTCAGATCCAGAAGACCGGCGGCAAGGAACTGGCTCACGAACTCGAAGAGCGGGGCTACGCCGATTATACCGGCGAGGAGGCCGCCTGATGACGGCTGTTTCGTTCCTCGACGGCGGACTGACCGGCAACCGGGTGCTGCCGGGCGACGGTCTCGGCTGGCTCAAGGCCAGGCGCGAGGCGGGTGCCGAACGCTTCGGGTCGCTCGGCCTGCCGACGCAGAAGCTGGAGAGCTGGAAATACACGCGCCTGCGCCCGCTGGACGACACCGCCTATACACCGATCGCGGATGAGGCCGATGCAACCGAGGTCAAGGACCTGCCCGGCATCGGCGACGTGGCCGGCCGGCTGGTCTTCGTCAACGGCAAGCTGCGCCAGGACCTGAGCGATGTGAAGGATCTGCCCAAGGGCGTGCGGTTCGGATCGCTCGAGGATCTGCTCACGGACGACCCCGAGTGGGCGGAAACGCACTTGGGCGCGGTGATCGATGATACGGACCAGGCCATGCTGGCGCTCAACGACGCCATGATGGACAGTGGTTTCGTGCTGCACGTCGCCAAGGGCGTGGCACTGACCAAACCGCTGGAGGTCGTCTACGTCGGCGGGCTCACCGACCGGCCGGTGGCGTATTTCCCGCGCAACCTGATCGTCATCGACGCGAACGCGCAGGCGACGCTGGTCAAGCATCACGTCGGGCGCGGCGTCGGCGCCTATTTCGCCAACGCGGCGACCGAGATCGATGTCGCCGACGGCGCCATCTTCAAACACTACAAGGTGCAGGCGGAAAGCTTGCAGGCGACGCACGTGACGACCGAGCACGCGCGGGTCGGCCGCGACGCCACCTACGAATGCTTCCAGCTTTCGATCGGCGGGCTGCTGTCCCGGACCGAATCGCGGATCACGCTGGCGGGCGAGGGGGCGCACTGCGGCTTCAACGGTGCCTACATGATGCGCGGTAAAGAACACTGCGACAACACGTCCTACATTGACATGGCGGTGCCGCACACGACCTGCAAACAGGTCTACAAGGGCGTGCTCGACGACGAAGCGCGCGCCGTGTTCCAGGGCAAGATCAACGTCGCCCGCAACGCGCAGAAGGCGGACGGCCGCATGCTCAACAAGACGCTGCTGCTGTCCGACAGCGCCGAGATCGACATCAAGCCGGAACTGGAAATATACGCCGACGACGTGCAGTGCGCGCACGGCGCGACCACCGGCCAACTGGACCAGACGGCGCTGTTTTACCTGCGTTCGCGCGGTATCCCGGAGGCGCTGGCCCGCAACATGCTGGTGCGGTCGTTCCTGGGCGACGCGCTCGACGAGATCACCGACGAGCACGTCCGCGACGTGTTCATGGATCGGGTCGTGCACTGGCTGCCGGCACACTGCTTCCTCGCCGGTGAATGGAAGGAAAGCGCCTGATGAACGAACTGGCCGCCAAGACGCCGGGCACTGATGCCGTTCCTGCGAGAGCGGGGGACAACAGTATGCAGGCCTATGACGTGGAACGGATCCGCGAGGATTTTCCGATCCTCAAGGAGACCGTCTACGACAAGCCGCTGGTGTACCTGGACAACGGCGCCAGCGCGCAGAAGCCGCGTCAGGTGATCGAGGCGATGAGCGACTGCATGGAGCACTACTATTCCAACGTGCATCGCGGCAATCACCGCATGAGCCAGCTTTCGACCGACGCCTACGAAGCCGCGCGCGACAAGATCGCCCGCTTCCTGAACGCGCCCGACCACGACGAGGTGGTGTTCACCAAGGGCGGCACGGAAGCGATCAACCTGGTCGCCGCCAGCTACGGCCGCAAGTATCTCGATGTCGGCGACGAAGTGATCGTCACGGTCATGGAACACCACGCCAACATCGTGCCGTGGCAGTTGCTCCGCGCCGAGCGGGGCATCGTCCTCAAGGTCGTCGACTGCGACGAGGACGGCAACTTCCGCATGGACCAGTTCGAGGAGATGCTGTCGCCGGCGACCAAAATGGTTGCCTGCGCGCATATCTCCAACGTGCTCGGCACCGTGCTGCCGGTCGAAGAGATCATCGAGAAGGCGCACGCGGTCGGTGCCAAGGTGCTTCTGGACGGCTGCCAGGCGGTGCCGCACACCAAGATCGACGTGCAGGCGCTGGGCGCGGATTTCTATGTCTTCTCCAGCCACAAGCTCTACGGGCCCACGGGCTCGGGCGTGCTGTGGGCGCCGAAGGACCTCCTGAATTCGATGCCGCCTTACCAGGGCGGCGGCGACATGATCGACCGGGTCACCTTCGAGGAGACCACGTTCCAGGACACGCCGCACCGTTTCGAGGCGGGGACACCCGCCATCGTCGAGGCGATCGGCTTCGGCGCCGCCGTAGATTATGTCGAGAGTATCGGCCTCGACAACATCCACGCCCACGAGATGGGGCTGCTGCATTACTGCACGGAACGGCTGAACGGGATCGAGGGGCTGAAGATCGTCGGCAACGCCTCGGAAAAGGCTTCCATCGTTTCGTTCGTGATGGACGACGCGCATATTTCCGATATCGGCACCCTCATCGACCGGGCCGGCGTCGCGGTTCGCGTCGGGCATCACTGCGCGCAGCCGCTGATGGACCGCTTCGGCATTCCCGGTACGGCGCGGGCGTCGTTCGGGCTTTACAACACCAAGCAGGAGATCGACGCCCTGTATGACTCACTTATGCTCGTGAAAGAGATGTTTTCGTGATGTTCGGACTGTTCAAGAAGAAAGACACGGCGAAGCAGGAAACGGTGGCCGAAGAGACCGCCGTCAGGAGCGACGACGAGATCAGGGCCGCCGAGGACAAGGTCCGCGACACCCTTGATGTCCGCGCGGAAAAAGAGCGCGAAACGTCGGGCGGCAATGGCGGCCAGCGGGTCGAGATGGACGAGTTCGTGCCGCCCCCCGGCATGTCGGGGGGCACGCCGTCGGGCATTCCCGGTTTCGACTATTCGCCGGTAGATCCCAACGAGGAATTCAAGGCGACCGGCGGCGAGCCGCTCGAGGACGGTGTGCCGGTGGCGACCGAGGAGGCCATCGTCGCCGCCCTGCAGACCGTCTACGACCCGGAAATCCCGGTCAATATCTACGACCTCGGCCTGATCTACGGCCTCGAGATCGGCGAAAAGGGCGAGATCAAGATCGATATGACCCTGACCGCACCGGGCTGCCCGGTCGCCGGCGAAATGCCGGGCATGGTGGTGCGCGCCGTCGAGCCGGTCGACGGCACCGGCGAGATCGAGGTGTCGCTGGTGTGGGAGCCGCAGTGGACGCCGGACCGCATGTCCGACGACGCCAAGCTGGCGCTGGGGTTTTGATGACAGCCTCGTGCTACGAGACGCGCTTTGCGCTCCTCAGCATGAGGCAAAATAAACACCTCATCCTGAGGAACGAGCGAAGCGAGTGTCTCGAAGGATGGATGGGTTGATCCGGAAAGCGAACCGGATTACCTCTAGAGGAAGATGACTGGAGCGATTTAGATGACCGAACAGACCAGACCGACCATGATCACGCTGACCGATGCCGCCGCCGACCACGTGCGGGACCTCATGAGCAAGAGCGACCAGCCGGTTGCCGGACTCCGCGTCAGCGTCTCGACCAAGGGCTGCTCGGGGCTTTCCTACGTCTTCGAATACGCCGACGAGAAGCGCCCGTTCGAGGAAGAGGTCGACCAGGACGGTGCCCGCATCTTCATCGACCCCATGGCCACCATGTTCCTGGTCGGTGCCGAAATGGACTACGAGGAAGGCGCGCTGCGGTCGGGCTTCACCTTCAACAACCCGAACGAAAAGAGCCGCTGCGGCTGCGGCGAGAGCTTCTCGGTCTAGGTTCCGTGAGCGTTTACAAGATGACCTTCGTCCATCCGGACGGAACCGAACAGGTTTGCGACGCGCCGGAGGGATTGTCGGTGCTCGAGGTCGCGCACCGCAACATGATCGACCTCGAGGGCGCCTGCGAGGGCTCGATGGCGTGCTCGACGTGTCACGTGATCGTCAGCCCCGACTGGTTCGACAAGCTCGCCCCGGCGGTCGAGGAAGAGGAAGATATGCTCGACCTCACCTTCGGCCTCAAGCGCACGTCGCGCCTCGGCTGCCAGATCCGGATGAGCAAGGAACTCGACGGGCTTGTCGTCACGCTCCCCAACGAACATCGGAACTTGATGTGACGGCTTTTTCAAACTGAAAAACCGTCATCCCGAACTCGTTTCGGGATCCATATCTTCAAAGACAACCGCCAGTTTTTATGGGCCCTGAATCAAGTCCCGGACCTGATCCGGGGCAAGTTCAGGGCGACGGCGGTGCTTACCGCACGCTCTCGTAATAGACCGCCAATGCGACCACCATCAGCATCGAGACCGCCATCGAGATGTTGACGGCGCGCTGGCCCTTCGGGCCCAGCGGCAGGCGCTTCAGCGACGCGCCGAGACCGTTCCAGAGGATATGGATGGGCACCGACATCGAGGTGAAGATGACGAACTTCATGGCGAGTTCGACGGCGGCGTTCTCGGGATGAAAATTGAAACCGCCGACGATGGTGGTGAAGACGGCATAGCCCTTTGGATTGATCAGCGACAGCGCGGCGCCGTTCAGGAACCCGAGCGGCTTGTCGGTTTCGATGATGGCGATGCCGCTGCCGCTCGAGGCGATGCGCCAGGCGAGGTAGAGCAGGTAGCAGAGCGACGCGCCCAGCAGCACCTCCCGCACGTAGGGGATCGAGAACACCAGTGCCGCGAGCCCGCTCGCGACCAGTCCCATCACCACCAGCGAACCGCCGACGACCCCCAGCAGATAGGGGAAACCGGCCCTGAACCCGTAGGCGGCGCCGTTGCCGGCGACGGTCAGCACGCCGGGCCCCGGCGTGATGATCAGGAAAAAGACGGCGGTGATGAAGGTCAGCAACGGCTCAGGCCCGTGACATCAAGCAAGCTTCACCAGTTGCTTGCCGACGTTCCGGCCCTCGAGCATGCCGATGGAGGCGTCCGGCGCGTTCTCGATGCCGTCCGCAATGGTTTCGCGGAATGCCAGCTTCCCGGTGGCGATCAGCTCCTCGATCTCGGCCCGCGCATCGGGCCACACGTCCTTGTGCGCCGAAAGCACGAAGCCTTCCATCCTGAGCGACTTGTCGAAGAAAAGGTGCAGGTTCTTCACGCCGTAGTGCTCCCCCGCCTCGTTATAGGCCGACAGCACGCCGCACACCGGGATGCGGCCGAAGCGGTTCATGTTGGCGAGCGCCGCTTCCAGGACTTCGCCGCCGACGTTGTCGAAATAGACATCGACACCGTCCGGCGCTGCGTTCCCGATCTGCCCGGCGAGGTCCGGCGCCTTGTAGTCGACGCAGGCGTCGAAGCCGAACGCGTCCTCGACCAGTTTGCACTTTTCCGGCCCGCCGGCGATGCCAACGGCGCGGCAGCCCCAGGCCTTCGCCAGTTGTCCGACGGTGCTGCCGACCGACCCCGCGGCGGCTGACACCAGCACAGTCTCGCCCGGTTTCGGGTCGCCGGTGATCCTGAGCCCGACCCACGCCGTGGTTCCGGTCGAACCGCAGGCGCCCAGATAGGCGCTCAACGGCACGCCGTCCCTGGGTTCGATCGTGAAATCCAGGTTCGACCCGTCGGAGACCACGTGTGTCTGCCAGCCGAGGCGGCCGACCACGTGCGTGCCGACGGGAAAGTCGGGGTTGTTCGTCTTGATGACTTCTCCGATGACACGGCCGACCATCAGGTCGCCGGGTTTCAGCACGTTGGGCGAATAGGTCCAGCCGCCGCCCATCAGCATCCGTTGGTAGGGGTCGAGCGACAGGTACAGGTTCCTGAGCAGGAATTCGCCGTCGCCCGGTTCGGGTATCGGTGTCTCTTTGATCTCGAAGTTCTCCGGCGTCGGCATGCCTTCCGGCGAACTTTTGAACAGGACCTGCGTGTTGGACAATTTCCCCTCCCGGTGTCGTAATCTGACCCCCAGTTGCTTATCTTGGGATCAGAGGGTGTTTAAACAACCCGTTCAAGACCTTGGGGAGGGAACAAGATGGACGCTGAACTGCGCCGGAAACTCGAAAACGTCGCCGTCGCGACGCTGACCACGGTAATGTTCAAGAAAGGCATCGCGACGACCTGGATCAAGGGCAGCATGCCGTACTGCCATACCGAAAAGCGGGTCGTCGGGCCGGCCTTCACCATGCGCTATGCGCCGGCACGCGAGGATCTGGCCTCGCCCGAGGCCTGGAAATCGCCGACCTCGACCCGTGCCGCCATCGAAGACATGCCGGACGGGTGTTTCTGCGTGATCGATTCCCGGGGCGAGGATGCCGCCGGCGTGATGGGCGACATCCTTGCCGCGCGCATGAAAAAGCGCGGTGTCGCCGCCATGGTCACCGACGGCGTGATGCGCGACTCGGCCGGCGTCAAGGCGGTCGGCCTGCCGATCTGGTGCAACGGCACGGCGGCGCCGGCCGCCGTTCACAAGATGGCCTTCGTCGGCTGGCAGGAACCCGTCGGTTGCGGCGGGACGACGATCTATCCGGACGACGTCATCGTCGCCGATGACGACGGCGCGGTCGTCATCCCCAAGGCGATGGCCGAGGAGGTCGCGGACGCCGCCGTGGCACAGGAGCATCTGGAAGCCTGGATCGTGACCCAGGTCGAGGAAGGATATCCGCTGCGGGGCCTCTACCCGCCGGGCGAGGAGACGATGGCGCGCTACGAGGAATTCAAGAAGAAGGGGGAGTGAAACCATGGACGAAACACGCAAACCGCAAATTCCCGATCCCTATACCGGTCCCAACGTGACGGACGGGGTCGACGAGATCTTCATCCAGGACGCCTTTGCCGACGACGACGAACGGCTCTGGGTGCCGCTGGCGCCCGACCGCTGGTCCAGGCCGCTGTGCCTCAATGTCTCTCAAGGCTACTGGGTGCACCTGACCAAGGTTCGGGGCGGCGGCTTCCTGTCCCGGCACCGGCATCCGGCCCCCGTGCACGGGTTCGTCATCAAGGGTTCGTGGCGCTATCTGGAAAAGGACTGGGTGGCGACGCCGGGCTCCTACCTCTATGAACCGCCGGGCGAGATCCACACGCTGGTGGTGGACGAGGATTGTGATGAGATGATCACGCTGTTCCACAACACCGGCGCGATCATTTACTGCGACGAGAACGGCAAGGTCACCGGCTCGACCGACGTTTTCGACCGGGTCGAGGCATGCCGCAAGCACTTCGCGTCGGTCGGCCTCGGCGCCGATTACGTCGAGAACTTCATCCGCTGATCCGTCAGGACGGAGACGATGGCGCTTTTCGGCCGCACCCCCATTCCGCTCTATGCCGCCGCGCTGCTGCTCGGCACGCTGCTGGTCTATCAGCTCTACGCACCCAAGGGCGAGCGCACGGATATCGAACTCTACCCCGACGACGTGCAGATGGTGGCGGACGGCAGGAAGCTCTACGCCAATCACTGCGCGAGTTGCCACGGTGCCGGGCTCGCGGGTGAGAACAACTGGCGCGAGCGCAAGGCCAGCGGCCGCCTGCCGGCGCCGCCGCACGACGAGACCGGGCACACCTGGCACCACGACGACCGGGCGCTGTTCAACCTGACCAAGCACGGCCCGCAGTACGTCGCCGGCGATGATTACCAGAGCGACATGCCGGCATTCAGGGACGTGCTGACCGACCGCGAGATCGTCGCCATCCTGTCGTTCATCAAGTCGACATGGCCCGAGAAGGTCCGCGAAACCCATGACGAGATCAACCGGCGGGCGAGGTTGAAGTAGTTTCTCGTCGTTCTGAATTTGCCCCGGATTAGACCCGGGGTTTGATTCTGGACCCATGCACATGCTTCGAGACGCTTCGCTCCTCAGCATGAGGTTATATACTCTTGTCCTCATCCTGAGGAGGCCGCAGGCCGTCTCGAAGGATGGACCTTGGATCGAGTTCAGGGTGACGGTTGGGTGCAACAGCGGCGTTGAAGTGGCCCCGGTTCCGTCGTAAAGCATCCGGGGATTTGGGAGAGGAACGACCGAACATGACCATCAAGATCGCCGCGCGCATGTCGCGCATCGAGCAGTCGGCAAGCTCCATCGCCTCGCAGAAGGCACGGGAAATGAAGGCCGCTGGCCGCGACGTGATTGCGCTCAGTGCGGGCGAGCCGGACTTTCCGACGCCGCCGCACGTGGTCGAGGCCGCCTACGAGGCCGCCAAGCGCGGCGAGACGCGCTACACCAACGCCGCCGGCACCCCGGCGCTGAAACAGGCGGTGGTCGACAAGTTCAAGCGCGAGAACGGGCTCGACTACGCGCTGGACGAGGTGATGGTCGGCTCCGGCGGCAAGCAGTTGCTGTTCGACGCGCTGGTGTCGACGGTCGAGGACGGCGACGAGGTCATCGTGCCGGCGCCCTACTGGGTTTCCTATATCGATCACGTGAAGTTCGCCGGCGGCACACCGGTCATCGTGCTGACCAGGCCCGAGAACGATTTCAAGCTGACGCCGGACCAGCTCGACGCGGCGATCACGCCGAACACGCGCTGGCTGATCCTCAACACGCCGGGCAATCCGTCCGGCGCGGTCTACGAGAAAGACGACCTTCGAGGGCTCGCGGATGTGCTGCTGAAGCACCCGCAGGTCGCGGTCTTCGCCGACGAGATCTATGAGCACATCGTCTTCGACGGCATGACGTTCATGTCGCTTGCCGCCGTCGAACCGGCGCTCAAGGACCGGGTCGTGACCATGAACGGCGCGTCGAAGGTCTATTCCATGACCGGCTGGCGGATCGGCTATTGCGGCGGTCCGGCGCCGCTGATCAAGGAAATGACCAAGCTGCAGCAGCAGATCACGGGTTCCAACTCGTCGGTCAGCCAGGCCGCGGCGCTGGCGGCGCTGACCGGGCCGCAGGATTTCGTGCCCAAGAACTGCCAGAGCTTTCAGGATCGCCGCGATCTCGTCGTTTCCATGCTGAACCAGGCGAAGGGCGTGAAGTGTCCGGTGCCGAAGGGCGCGTTCTACGTGTTTCCGGACTGCGCCGAGCTGATCGGCAAGAAAACGCCCGACGGCCAGGTGATCGAGAACGATACCGACCTCGTGCTCTATTTCCTGGAAAGCCACGGCGTCGCCTGCGTGCAGGGCGCGGCCTACGGCATGTCGCCGTTCTTCCGGGTGTCTTACGCCGCGTCGGAGGATGAGCTGAGAGACGCGTGCGAGCGCATCCAGCGCGCCTGCGCCGAGCTTACATGAACTCGCCGGTGCGGATGTAGGTGCCGAGCGCGGCCTTGAACGTCTCGCGCAGGTCTTCGCTGGCGAAGACAGCGCGGAGTTCCTTGGTGTAGAAATCGTCGGACATGTCCTCGATGGTGATCCGGTGCAGGTTCGGCATATTCTCTTGCAGCCAGTCCTCGATCGGGCCGACCGCGCGCTCGGTCTTGAACCTCAGGCCGTAGGCGAGGCCGCGCCGGTCGGCGTCCTGGCGGCGTTCCTTCCCCTTGTAGTCCGCTTCGCTGCCGGCCTTGCGCCGGTCGCCCTCGCGCGGTGTTTTGTCTTCCGGGGACTTGCCCCCCAGACTGAACAGTCTCATGGTCGCTTCCGCCCAGTTTTCCGGTCGACCCGGGTTCTCCGGATCGCTTCCACCCCGATTATACCGGCAATACGGGGCACGTCGGTGACGAAACGCACTTTGCTGCGGATAATACGTATCCGAGAAATGTGATCAGTTGAACGCCGGCGACGGCATGTCAGCGCAGATCTTTACGAGACGGATTTCTTGAGTGCCGGGTTCCGTTCAGGGGTGAGAAGGTCGATGACGAGCGCCAGCGCGATGCAGGCGGCGCCCGCCTGGAACAGGATGTCGTAGCGGCCGGTCAGCTCGAAGACATAGGAAAAGGCGTAGGCCGCGCCGGCCTGACCGACGGAGAAGGCGATGGTCGCGTAGCTCCAGGCGGTCCGTTGCAGATTTGCGTCGGTGCCGCTCAGTTCATGCGCGCGGCCCGCTACCAGCGGCACGATGCCCGGCACCACCGCACCGACGACGAAGCTCGAGATGCCGAGGGCGGCGACGCTTGTGGACAGAAACGCCAGCGCCACGCCGATGGTCTGCAGCGTGATGCCGAGACGCAATGTGAGGCGAAATCCGAGGTGATCGGCGAGCTTGCCGGCGGCAATCGGGCCCACGGCGGCGCCGGCGCCGAATACGAACCAGTACCAGCCGCCGGCGGCGATCCCCTGGCCGAGACCGCGGGCGATGTAGTCGACCAGGAACACCATGTGCGCGACCAGGCCGGCGGCAACGAGGCCGTAGACGACGTAGAGGCTGCTGAATGCCAGCCCGAATGCGGAGGCCGGGCGCGTCGCGTTGTCTTCGGGTGACGGCGGCACCGCGGGCCAGTAGCGCCACGATGCCAGTGCCAGGGCGAACGACAGCATGCCGAGGGCGCTCCAGGTTTCCTCGAGTCCAATACCGATCAGCGCGGGGACCATGGAACCGGAAAGCGCGATGCCGAAACCGACGCCGGTGAAGATGACGCCGCCGGCGATGCCGCGCTTCTCCCGGGGGACGTGCGGCAGCACGGTCGAGGCGGCGAGCACCATCAGCGCGCCGCCCGCGTAACCCGCCGCGAAGCGCCAGATGAAATACCACAGGAACGATACCGGCCAGACGCAGCAGACGAACGAGAGCGCCGCCAGCAGCATCATCGACCGCAGCACCTGGTGCACGGGGATGCGCTGGGCCATCGCCTTGCCGCCGAGCGCGCCGGCCAGGTAGCCCGCAAGATTCGCCGCGCCCAGGTAGACGGCGTCGGATTCAGTGAACCACTGCGCCTCAATCAGCGCCGGTAGTAACGGCGTGTAGGCGAATCGGCCAAGGCCGATGCCGACCAGCGTCGCCGCCAGCCCGGCAAAAGCGTATGGCGCCCAGCTTTTCTGGGGTGTGGCGGATGGTGTGTCGGTCGTCATAGCGGGACCCTAGCCATTTCCGGTCATCATCGGAAATGCTTTGTTTCGATATCTTCCATCGGGAAACAAGATATCTGTTCGGCCGCTGCGGCCGGACCGGACCGGCGCACGGTATCGATGATTGTACATATGAGACAATTTCCTGGATATTAAGTCTCATAATTGGTGTAACGAAACTTCACAATTTGGCCCTGTTAATTCGGGGCGCCCCGTGTGTATCGTCGGATAACACCATTCCGAGCATGCCTTCGTGATGTCTGAAACAATGTTTGCGAGACGAAATTGATCTGGTTCTCGAAAAAGCCGCAAATCCGGAAATCCCTGCAATCCGCGTTCGAACTGATTCTGATCGGGCGCAAGGCCGACCGGGAGAAGATCCTGGCCGGCGCCGAGAGCAAGCTGCCGGCCCTGTCCGAGGAGGTTGCCGAAGGCGCCAATCCTTATCTCGTTGCCGCCGACGTGTCGCGCGACTACATCCTCGCCGAGTTGAAGAAGTGCAGCCAGGAGGAGCGGGTCCAACTGCTGGAGCGAATCGCCGACAAGAACTACACGGACCTGCCGCATGTCTTCGAGTTGATCGCCCACGTCAATTACTGCCTGAGTGTGCTCGAAGACAAATCCAAGCCGCTGATCCCGCCCGGATCGGCCATGGCGTTCCTGACGCCCCTCGCCAAGTGGTTCGCCAGCAACGACAAGCTGATGCGCAAGGTGCTGGTCTACTTCGACGAGGCCACGCAACTGCACCGCTATCACCTGCAGGAAAACAAGCGCCGCAACGAGCGCAAGCTCCGCTCACGTTAGCTGCCGCCGCCCGTGATTTTGCGTGGCGCCCGTCGGTCCCCTGTGGGTATGCTCGGGGCATGTTCGAACTGCATCCGACGCTCGAAAACGACTCGCTGCCGGCCGCCGAAACCGACGGCCTGCTGATCCGGCTCGTCAACGATGCGCGGTTCCCGTGGCTGCTGATCGTGCCGAAAGTCGATGGTATCACCGAACTGCATGAACTGACGGACGCCCAGTATGCCGACGCCATGGGCATGGCGCGGTCGCTGGGAAAGGCCCTCAAGACCGCGTTCGGTGCCGACAAGATCAACACCGCCGCCCTCGGCAACATGGTGCCGCAGCTTCACATCCATCTGGTGGTGCGGACGAAAGGCGACGACGCCTGGCCGGGCCCGGTCTGGGGCGTCGGCGCGATGGTGCCGATGAGCGACGAAGAAGCCACGTACCGAATCGAACTGATCCGGCGGAACTTGCCGTAACGGTATTAGTCGTCGTGAGTGAAGGCAGGCAGGTGATAAGCGATCGCCGCGTCGACCTCGTCCAGACCGCAATCCTGCGGTTCCGCCGGGGGCTCGCCGGATAGAACTCTGAGCACCGCATGTACCGAATGCGACAGGCTTTCAGTGTGATAGCCGCCTTCCAGCACCATCGCCAGGCGGCCGCCGCAATGCTTGTCGGCGATGCCCTGCAGCACCCCCGTGAACGCCGAGAATCCCTCGTAACTTGCATTCAGGGCAAGATCGAGCCGATGCGCGTCGAAACCGGCGGAGACCAGCACCAGTTCCGGCTGGAACCAGTCGGCAGCGGGAACGACGATCTCCTGCAACGCCTTCAGGATCAACAAGTCGCCCGTGCCGCCGGCCAGCGGAATGTTGATCGTCGTGCCTTCGCCGAATCCGGCGCCGATTTCCTCGAGCCCGCCCGAGCCTGGATAGAACGGCGCGGCACGGTGGATGTCGACGAACAGCGTATCCGGGTCGGCCCAGAAGATATCCTGCGTGCCGTTCCCGTGATGTGCGTCCCAGTCGAGGATCATGATACGTTTCAGGCCGAGGGCCGATTGTGCATGGGCGGCGGCGACGGCGACGTTGTTGAAAAGGCAAAAGCCCCGCGCGCGCACCGGTTCGGCATGATGTCCCGGCGGCCGCACGACCGCGAAGGCATGGTCGGCCTCGCCCGCGACGACCATCTCGACGCCTTTGATGGCGGTGCCCGCGGCAACCTCGGCGGCCTCGATGCTGCCCTTGGAAACGGCGGTGGTGTCGGTATCGAGCCAGGCATTCTGGCCGCGAAGCGCATAGATGTCGTCCAGGTATGAGGTGGTATGAACGCGCGCGAGCTGTTCGTGCGTCGCCTTCCGGCCCGCTTCGATGCGGACACCGGGGATCGGCTGCTGCGCCAGGAGGTCCATGATCGCCGTGAGCCGCCCCGGATGTTCCGGATAGCTCCATTTCACGTCCAGGCCCTTGAGAATTTCGCGCACGCGCCGCTCCAGCCGCCCCGGCAGGAAGGGTTCCTCGACCTCTGGGTTGTGCGCCTGAACACGCTCGTCAAAGAGCACGGCGACGTCCCGGGTTGCGTTCATGAGGCGGTCTCCTTTTTACGGCGCCTGGCGAGACGGGCGCGCACGTCTTCGACGGATGCCGCGGCGCGGACGCCGGTGGTGCGGAAGCCGAGTCGCGTCCACGTTGCCTGGGCCTCAGCGTTGGTGGTGGCGTACTCGAGCATCAGGTCGTGGACGCCGTTTTCTGCCGCGAATTCAACGAGTTCGGAGACGATGAGCCGGCCGATGCCCGATTGCCGCGCGTCAGGTTCGACCCAGAGATCGTCGATCAGCGCATAAGACAGGCCGCGCCTTTCCGCGTTGTCCCAGATTTCCGCCTGGTGCCAGAGCTGAATATCGCCCATGGCGACCAGTGCGCCGTCAGCGTCTTCAGCAACCAGAATGCGCGTAAACGGGTTGTCGATCAGATTGACGAGCCGCTCGGTCAACTGCCGTTCGCCCTCGTCGTTGAGACGCAGCACGTCGGGCTCTACGCCTGCCACATGCGCGTCGAGCTTCACCAGAAATCCCATCATTTTGGGAACATCGGCGCGCGTGGCGTCACGGATGACGTGCGGTTGATTGATGAGAACCCTCCCGAATTTCCTTACAGCTATATCGCGTGGCGCATACGAGTACAAATCGCCGCCCTATTATGACACCCCAGGAACCGCAGAAAGCTCCGCTTTTCCCCCTGATCCGGCACCTGCCGACGCGGGTGCAGCCTGTGCTGTTGAGCCTGTTCGTCAATTGTGCGCGCCGCTTCAAGGTCTGAGGAGTCAGTTCTCGCCGATCACCGCCTCGACGTCGATTTCCATCAGCATCTCCGGTCGCGCAAGGCCGTTGACGATCAGTCCGGTCTGGCACGGCCTGACGCCCTTGAGCCAGCGCGCCAGCACCGAGAACACGGGCACCCGGAACTCCCGGTCGGTCAGGTAGACCGTGGTCTTGACGATATCGCTCAACGAACCGCCGGCTTCCTTCAGTAGCACGTCCGTGCAGCGCATGGCGTTTTCCGCCTGCGCCGCCGGGTCGCCCTCGCCGACGAACGTGCCGTCGAAGTCGAGCCCGGTCTGGCCCCGGACCCAGATCCGGTTGCCGGCGCGGACCGCCATGGCGAGTTCGTATTCGAAGGCCTCGCCCTCGTATTCCATCGAATGTTCATAGGGGCGAATACGCTGGTGCGGCATGGCAATGGGCTCCTGATCGTCATTGAAGAGTTCGGGCAATGATCGCGGGGAAAGGCAACGATGCCAAGGGCGCGGTCACACAAACTTGAACTGCGCCATGTTGCACCGCCGTGATAACGTCCCAATATCTTCCGGTAGCTTTGCAGCGGAGCGAAAGGCCCGATGGTGAACGGTCTCCGGCTTCTGACGTTCTTGACGCTTCTGCTCGCCGGCGCCTGGCCGGCGGCGGCAGAGGGCGTCGTGTCGTCGCCCGAACTGACCGCGCGTCTGGTTTCCGAAAACACCCGGGCCCGGCCCGGCGACACCGTCGCCGTGGCGCTGCATCAGAAGATGGCCAAGGGCTGGCACACATACTGGGTCAATCCGGGCGATTCCGGCCAGCCGCCGGTGCTGACCTGGCAGTTGCCCGATGGCGCCGCCGTCGAACAGGACGCCTGGCCGGCGCCGCACCGGCTGCCCGTCGGACCGCTCGTGAACTATGGCTATTCCGATGAAATTTCGCTGATCTACAACGTCTCGGTGCCCCGGGACTGGCCGGTGGGTGAACCGCTGCCGGTCCGCGCCGACGCCGAAATCCTGGTCTGCGAGGAAATCTGCATACCCGTAACGGGCAAGCTGGCCCTCGACATCCCGACCGGCGGCGATACCGTCAAGGATCCGGACGCGGCGACGCTGTTCGCCGACGCCCGTGCCGAGCAGCCGCTGCCGGCGCCCTGGCCCGCCGAGGCGCGCGCGGGCGAGGGCAGGATCGGCATCTCGTTCACCGCGCCCGCCGGCGACTTCGCGTCGCTCAGCGATGCCTACGTGTTCCCGGAGACCTGGGGCGTCGTCAATCACGCCGCGCCGCAGAATTTCAGCGTCGGCGCAAACGGCCTTTCGATCGTCGCGCCCGCCGGCGACGCACCGGCGGGGGAGACGTTCTCCGGCATCGTCACGCTGTACCAGAAAGAGGGCCCGCCGCGCTCGTTCAGGGTCGACAATGTGCCCGTCGCGGCTGCCGCGCCACCGCCGCTTGCGGGGGGTGGCGATCTGCCCAACCCGTGGGTGCTGATCGCGCTCGCGCTCGCGGGCGGCCTCCTGCTCAACCTGATGCCGTGCGTGTTTCCGGTGCTGGCGGTGAAGGCGCTGGCGCTTACCAAACAGGCCGGTGAAGGCACCTCGAAGCGCCTCGCGCACGGCGGCGCCTACACGGCGGGCGTGGTCGCGAGCTTCCTTGTGCTGGCGGCGGTGCTGCTGGCGCTCCGCGCCGGCGGCGACGCGGTCGGCTGGGGCTTCCAGTTGCAGGAGCCGCTGGTGGTCGGCGCGCTCGCCTACGTCGCCGCGCTGGTCGGCCTCAACCTCTCCGGCGTGTTCGAGATTTCCGGCCGCTTCAGCGGCGCCGGCAGTGCCTGGACGCGCGGTTCCGGCCTCACGTCGTCCGCCGCGACGGGTGTGCTGGCGGCGGTGGTCGCCGCGCCCTGCACGGCGCCGTTCATGGCGACGGCGACCGGCGGCGCGTTGTTGTTGCCGGCGGCGGGTGCGCTCGCCGTGTTCGCCGCGCTCGGTTTCGGCCTTGCGCTGCCGTACCTTGCCCTGACCGCGATGCCGGGGCTGGCACGGCTGCTGCCCAGGCCGGGCGCGTGGATGGAACGCTTCAAGCAGTTCCTGGCGTTCCCCATGTATGCGACGGCGGCGTGGCTGATCTGGGTGCTGAGCCTGCAGGCCGGGCCCGATGCCGCGTTCGCGGCAACGCTTGGCCTGATCGCCCTGGCCCTCGCCTGCTGGGCGTGGCCGAAGGGCGAGGTCACCGGCGGGGCCGCCATGCGAAGTGCGCGGCTGGCGCTGGTGCTGGTGCCGCTCGTGGGCGCCGTCGCGGTACTCGGCTGGGTCGGCGTCAACGCTGGCACGGGAACGGCGCCGCAACGGACCGCCGCGGCGACGGACATCGCCGAGCCCTACACCGAAGCCAAACTCGACGGCTATCTCGCCCAGGGGCGCACGGTGTTCGTCAACATGACGGCGGCGTGGTGTATCACCTGCAAGGTCAACGAACGGGTCGCGCTCTCGGGCCAGGGCTTCGAGGCGCTGCTCACCGAACGGGATATCGCCTACCTGCAGGGCGACTGGACCAACCGCGATCCGGAAATAACCCGGTTCCTGGAGCGCTTCGGGCGTGCCGGGGTGCCGCTTTACGTCGTGTTTCCGGCGGGCGGCGGCAAGCCGCACGTGCTGCCGCAGATTCTCAAACCCGGCGCCCTTCGGGACGCCCTTTTATCGACCGCCCCGGGCAAGAGCGCCTGAGGCAAAACGCATGCAAACAGGGAAGACCAGGAAAATGCTGAATACGTCGACGTTGAAGACCCTCGCACTTGCGGCCGCCGTGACGCTGCTGCCGCTTGGCCTCCACGCCGCGCCCAAGGTCGCGGCGCCCGCCCCCGAGTTCACCGGCAAGACCGCGGCCGGCGAGACGGTGGATCTGAGCGCGCTCAAGGGCAAGAAGGTGGTCCTCGAATGGACCAACAAGGATTGCCCGTACGTGCGCAAGCACTACGGCACCGAGAACATGCAGGGCCTGCAGGCGGAATCGAAATCCGACCACGACGTGGTGTGGATTTCCGTGATCTCGTCGGCGCCCGGCACGCAGGGTTACCTGGAGCCCCAGGAAGCCCTGGCCCATGTCGATGAAGCCAAGGCCAGGCCGGACCACGTGATCCTCGATCCCGAGGGCACCATCGGCCGTGCCTACGGCGCCGTGACGACCCCGCACATGTATATCATCGACGAGCAGGGCACGCTCCGCTTCATGGGCGGCATCGATGACAAGCCGTCGGCCAACTGGGAAACGGTCAAGGGCGCGAAGAATTACGTCCGCGCCGCACTCGACGATCTCGCCGCCGGCAGCGACGTCAAGGAAGCGGTGACCCGGCCCTACGGTTGCTCGGTCAAGTACGGCTCGTAAGTTCCGCCGATATCCAAAAAGAAAGGGCGCGCCGCTGAGTGCGCCCTTTTTTGATCCAAATCAATGTACGCCGGCGCCGGATCGCTAAACTCCCGGGCAACGATGAAGGAGTTTACGTTGACGGTTCTCGAGTTCCCCGATGGCGCTAAGGATGCGACGCTCGCCGTACGTTACGGCGGCGCGGTGCCGCGCTACACCAGCTATCCGACGGCGCCGCATTTCAACGGCCGCGTGAACGGCGAGGTGTATGCGGACTGGCTGCAGGCGGTCGGCGACGGCGACAAGGTGTCGCTCTATCTGCATATTCCGTTCTGCCACGAGATGTGCTGGTACTGCGGCTGCTTCACCAAGATCGTGCGGCGCTACAAACCGGTGGCCGGCTACATGGAGACGCTGCTGGACGAGATCGACCTGGTGGCGTCCCGGCTCGGCGGTAGGCCGCGGGCGACCTGCGTTCATTTCGGCGGCGGCAGCCCGACGATCCTTGCCCCCGACGACTGGATGCGGGTGATGGATCGGCTGCGCGATAGGTTCGACATCGCCGAGGACGCCGAGATCGCCGTCGAGATCGACCCGCGCACCATGGACCCCGCCTATATCCGCGCGCTGGCGCTGGCCGGGGTCAACCGCGCCAGTATCGGCGTGCAGGAATTCGACGAGGATATCCAGAAACGCATCAACCGGGTGCAGCCGTTCCACGTCACCGCGCGGGTCGTGAACTGGCTTTACGAGGCGGGCATCGGGAACCTCAACCTCGATCTCATGTACGGCCTGCCGAAACAGACCGTGCGTCACGTCGAGGACATGACAGCGAGCGCGCTGACCTTCAAGGCGTCGCGGATCGCGCTGTTCGGCTATGCTCACGTGCCGTGGATGAAGACGCACCAGCGGCTGATCCGCGACGAGGAACTGCCGGGCATCGAGGAACGCTGGCAACAGGCGACCCGCGCCGCCGAGATTCTCGTCGATGCCGGCTACGTGCGCGTCGGCTTCGATCACTTCGCGGCGCCCGGCGATGCGATCGTCCGGCAGGGAAGTCCCGGCCGCAATTTCCAGGGGTATACCGCCGATACGGCGGATACCCTGATCGGCTTCGGCGCGTCGGCGATCAGCTCGCTCCGGCAGGGGTATGCGCAGAACGTCGCCTCGCTGCCGAGCTACGCCCAGGCCGTCGCCGAGGGCCGGCTGCCGGTCCATCGCGGCATTGCGCTTTCCGCCGACGACCGTCTGCGCCGTTTCGTGATCGAGCGAATCATGTGCGACATGGGGGTCGATGTTGGGGAAGCCTGCGTCCGGCACGGCATGGCGCCGGATACCCTCGACGACGCGTTCGCCGCGCTCGAACCGCTCGAGCGGGACGGTCTGGTCGATATCTACGCGCGCAGCATCCGGGTAACCGAGACCGGGCGGCCGCTGGTGCGTAACGTGGCGGCGGCGTTCGACCGCTACCTGAAAACCGGCGAGGGGCGGCATTCCGCGGCGGTCTAGGGCCCGGGCCCCGAGGGGCTGTCCCCGGACAAAAATGGTGTATACTTTGAACCGCGCCGGGATTGCCGGAGGCTCCAACACTTGAGAGGATGGAGCGATGGAAAACCAGGGAACACGCGGACATTATTCACCGGAAGTGCGCGCGCGAGCCGTGCGGATGGTGCTGGAGCAT
>JBNPEI010000013.1:0-257997 GCA_051117645.1 Rhodospirillales bacterium | reverse complement strand
CTGCCGGACGGCGCGGTGCTGTCTGCCGGCACCCAGAATGATGACGGTAGCTGGACGCTGGAATCGGGGGATCTTGAAGGTCTCACGGTCACGGTCAGCGGCGACAATGCCGGCGACGCGTTCGACTTCACGGTCAGTGCGACGTCAACCGAGGATGACGGTGATACGGCGACAGTGACGACGACGCTGAGCGCGGGCGGCGTCGAGTTCGACCAGACCGCAGAGGGCGCGACCATCGATACGACCGATGCCGCCGGCAACGAGGACGCCGCGATCGCGCTCGATATCGACGTCACGCAGCTCGATACCGACGGCTCGGAAACCATGACCATCACGCTCTCCGACATTCCGGACGGCGCGAAACTCTATGACGGCGACGGTAACGAGATCGCCATATCCGCCGGTGCCGTGGAACTGACCGAAGCGCAGCTTGAGGGTCTTTCCATCAAGCCGCCGGAGAACTCGAACGAGGACTTCTCGCTGACGGTCACGACGACCACGACCGAGGAATCGTCGGGCGAGACGACCACCAACACGGCGACCCTGGACGTCGATGTGACCGGCGTCGCCGACGCGCCGACGCTAAGTGCCAGCGTCGGCGAGGGCGAGGCGTCCGGTGGTGTGACCGACATCGATGTGTCACAGGATACCATGGATGCCGCGGGTACCGACGGTGCAAGCGTCACTGTTTCCGGTGTGCCGGACGGGGCGACGCTCTCCGGCGGCACCGACAACGGTGACGGTACGTGGACCCTTTCGGCGGGCGATCTGGAGGACCTGACCATTACGCCGGCCGACGGTTCGGATGCGACCGACGTGTCGCTGACGATTTCCGTCGAAGGTTCGGGCGGAGCGGGCGAGACGCTTGTCTCCGAGAACTTCAACAGCGGCGTCAGCGGCTGGAGCGGCCACATGGATGCGGTCGACAACAAGATGCAGCTGGATTCCAACGACACCGCCGAGAAGACGTTCGACTTCGGCGCCGAGAATGCCGGCAAGACGGTCACCATCTCGTTCGATACCGAAGATTACGGCGGCTGGGATGAGCACGGCGACTACAAGGACTACTTCCAGGTCTCCATGAACGGCGAGCAGGTCGTGAATTCGACCAGCGATGACGACAACAGCTATAGCTTCGACGTCACGCTGGACGAAAACGGCCGTGTGCAGGTCTACATGGAGGTCGATGCATCTTCCAGCGACGAGGGCATGTACGTCGACAACTTCAAGATCGAAACCGGCGATGACTGGGATACGACGCTGGCGGAGGAAACCGTCGACGTGGACCTCGAACCGGCGACGGTAACGTTCGATCTCGATATCTCCGCCGGGCTGCAGGACACGGACGGCTCCGAGAGCCTGTCCGTAACGGTCGACAACATTCCAGACGATTCCGTGCTGATGGATGGTGACGGCAACGAGATCAGTGTCTCCAACGGGTCGGCTGAACTGACGTCCAGCCAGCTCGAGGGTCTGTCGATCACGGTGCCGCAGGGTGCCAGCGATTTTAATCTCGGTGTGTCGGCGACGGCGACGGAGAACGACGGCGATGCAAGTACTCAATCGACCACGGTTGCCGTTAACGTGCCGGAGTTCGACACCACCGCCGAGGGCGCGACGATCACCGAAAGCGATGCTTCAGGCACCGAAGACAGCCTGATCGCGCTGGATATCGACATCGACATGACCGATGCCGACGGTTCGGAAACCCTGTCGGTCACGATCTCCGAGATTCCGGATGGCGCCAGGCTTTATGACGGCGACGGCAACGAGATATCGATCTCCAGTGGTGCCGCGTCGGTGACGCAGGACCAGCTCGAAGGATTGACCATCCAGCCGCCGGAGGACAGCAGCGATAACTTCGACCTGACCATCACGGCGACGACCACCGAGACGTCGACCGGCGACACCGCAACCTCGACCGCGACGCTCAGCGTCGATGTCACGGGTGATGCCGATGCGCCTGAACTCACCGTTGATGTTGGCGAAGGCACCACGACCAGTAACAGTCCGACGCCGGTCGCCTACTGGAACATGGACGAGACCAGCGGCTTGACGCTGAACGACCAGATCGGCGATCACGACGGTCATTCGGTCGGAGAGAGCTCCTCCAAGATGGACCTGGATCTGAACGACGATACGGATCTCCAGGCTGTTTCGGGATCCGGCTCCGGCTCAGGTCACGGCGACACCCCGAACGAAAATGTGACGGCCGAACTCGGCACCGGGGCGGAATTCGACGACCGGGACGGTCAGTACATCGAGGTCGATCACAACCCGGCGCTGAAGCCGCCGAGCGGTTCGCTGACGCTCTGGTTCAATGCCGACGAAAACGATGAAGGCTGCCTGGCGTCCTCCGATTCGCAAAACTACGACGACGGCGGACACTTCAATCTGTCGATCAACTCGAGCGGCCAGCTTGAACTGCGCATGCAGGATGAAGATTCGAGCCATACCATCTCTGGCGGCAATGTCGAAAAGGGAGAATGGAACCAGGTCACCGTGTCCTGGGGCGAGGGCGGCATGAAGATTTTCCAGAACGGCGAACTTGTGGCCTCCGACCCGAGCTACACCGGCGGATTACAGGGCAACGAGAACCCGTGGACCTTCGGCGCGTCGCAATCGCACAGCGGCGACAACACCGCGAACAACATGCAGGATTTCTTCGACGGTCACATGGACGACATCGCGATCTACGATACACCGATGACCGACGATCAGATCCAGGATCTCTACGAGATGGGGGTCGAGGACTTTATGAACGAAGGCGGTGGCGGCGAAGAGACCACCACCTATCCGGTCTCGATCACGGCCGATCTGCGCGATACCGACGGTTCGGAAACGCTCTCGATCACGGCGTCCGATCTGCCGGACGGCGTTACGTTCAGCGCCGGGACCGACAATGGCGACGGGTCGTGGTCGTTCTCGGAGGACGATCTCGACGGCCTGGAAATGACCGTGCCGTCGGGGACGCCGGCGTTCGATTTGAACGTTTCCGCGACCGCGACGGAAGCCGACGGCGACACTAACACGGTTACGGTGACGTCGTCGGTCGATGGACACGTCGAGGCCAGCGACGGCATCGATATCGCCGATCCGGGCAGCTACGGCCACACCGGTTCCAGCGGCAATGACTCGATGCACGGTTGGGGCGGTGACGACGTCATGGGCGGCGGCGACGGCAATGACGAAATGTACGGCGACCAGTGGTGGCACGACAGTGACGACGGCGAAGACACCATGTTCGGCGGGGCCGGTGAAGACACCATGTACGGCGGCAGCGGAGATGACGTCATTTCCGGCGGCGACGACGACGACAAGCTGTACGGCGACCTGGACTGGGATCACAGCGCCGGCGGTGACGACACAATCGACGGTGGCGCCGGCGACGACTACATCGAAGGGGGGAGTGGCAGCGACGTCATCGACGGTGGCGAGGGTGACGACGTCATCTACGGCGACCAGGGCGGATGGGAAGACGATCACGACGGTGACGACACCATCTTCGGTGGCGATGGCGACGACACGATATACGGTGCCGGCGGCGACGACGTCATCGAGAGCGGAGCCGGTAACGACGACGCCTATGGCGGCAGTGGCGATGACCTGTTCATCTTCGGAGCCGGCGACGGGGCCGATTACTTCGACGGCGGCAACGGCTGGTCGGATACGATCCAGCTCGACGGCGTCGACGGTGGTCCGGGCGGTGACAGCGGCTGGACGATGCAACTCGACGACGGCGCCACTTACACCGAGACCGAGGACGGGCTCGTCTTCGACAGCGAAGCTTCCGGCAAGATCGAGCTTGCGGACGGCAGCGAGCTGACCTTCGAAGGTGTCGAGAAACTGGAGTGGTAAACCGCTCCCATGATTGAAACCGGGAAGGGTCCGCAACGCGCGGGCCCTTTCCTTTTGCGCCCATGACGGGGCTTTGGCATTCTTTCCGCATGGACAGGATCGGCAAGTACGAGATCGAAGAGCCTCTTCTCGAGACGAGTTTCTCGGACATCTATATCGCCCGGCAGCCGGATGGCGACGGTTATCTTGCCGTGAAAGTCTTCCATCCGAAGGGAAGCAACGTCGGCGAGGAAGCGAAGTATGGCGAGGCGTTCTGGCGGACGCGGTTTGTCGAAGAAGCGAAGATCATGGCGCGCTTCGACCATCCGAACCTCGTGCATGCCGTCGACGTGGGTGAAACCGAAGCGGGGGAGCCCTATGTCGTCATGCCGTTCCTGGAGGCCAATCTCCTCTACGAGATCGGCGAAGACGCCGATACGCCGGAAGAGATCGAAAAGCTTCCGAAGCACTGGCGGCCGCGGCCCGTGTCGCCGCGCCGCGCGGTCGAAGTGTGGCGGCAGATGCTGGCGGGTCTCGCCGCGCTGCATGATGCCGGTCTCGTGCATCGGGATATCAAGCCGCCGAACGTGCTGCTCGACAGCAAGCAACGCGGCAACGTGAAACTCTGCGATTTCGGTATGGTCAAGGTGCCGGATGCCAAGGGGTCGCGGTCCGGCATATGGGTCGGCACCATCGAATACATGAGCCCCGAACAGCGGAAGAGCGCCAAGGAGGTCGATGCCCGTTCGGATGTGTATTCCGCCGGTGTCGTCATGTACCGGATGCTGAGCGGCCGTCTGCCGGTCAAGGGACGGGCGCCGATGCGGGCCGGGCGGTTCGGCATACCGCAGCGGCTGGCCGACCTGATCGAGGTCTGTATGATGCCCAGGCGTCGCGATCGGCCGAAGGATGCCGGGGAAGTTCTTGAAACACTTGACGAAATCATTCCCGACTTATGTGCGCTTTCGGACAAGAGCCGTATTCCGCTGCGTGCCGCCAGCGTCAAGGTCATCACCGCCACCGATTGAAAATTAAATCACATTATTTAATGGTGAAATAATTATATTCCACAATAATAATTGACAAATTAAATTATTTCTCCCATGTTCATGCGTAATAGGGGCGCCAAATCCGGTAGCCCAGGGAGAATGAACATGTCGGTACAAATCGCGACCGCAAATCGGCTGACGGACGGGATCGTGGTGTTTCTCGGCTATGACGGCGAATGGACCCGTCATATCGACGACGCCCGCATTGCCGAACGGGACGACGATATCGCTGAGCTCGAGGCCGAGGCGACAGCCTCGCCGGAGGTCGTTGGCGCCTACCTGATCGAAGCCGATGTCCGCGCGCCGGAGGGCAGGGGACGCGTCGTTTCGCCGCTCAGGTACAAGGAGCGGATCCGCGCCTTCGGGCCGTCGATCCATCCCGCGTTCGCCAAGAAAGCGGTGCCGGAGCATTTCGACCCGCGTACCGACGTTTCCGCCGTCTTCATGAACGGAATTTGAGCAATGTATAAGTACGACGATTTCGATCACGCGTTCGTCTCCGAACGTGTCGATCAGTTCCGCGAACAGGTGGCGCGCCGCCTTGCCGGTGAGTTGACCGAGGACGAATTCAAGCCGCTGCGCCTGATGAACGGACTCTATTTACAGCTTCACGCCTATATGCTCCGGGTTGCGATCCCGTACGGGCTGCTGTCATCCAAGCAGATGCGCAAGCTGGCCGAGATTGCGCGCACGTATGACCGCGGCTACGGGCATTTCACGACGCGCCAGAATATCCAGTACAACTGGCCGAAACTCGAAGACACGCCGGATATCCTGGAGGAACTGGCGTCCGTCGAGATGCACGCGATCCAGACGTCCGGGAACTGCATCCGCAACGTGACCGCGGATCAGTATGCCGGTGTCGATCCGGAAGAAATCGACGATTCTCGCGTGTGGGCGGAACTGATCCGTCAGTGGTCGTCGCTGCACCCGGAGTTTTCGTTCCTGCCGCGCAAGTTCAAGATCGCCGTGACCGGGTCGCCGCACGACCGGACCGCGGTCAAATTTCATGACATCGGTCTGATGCTCAAGCGCAACGACGACGGCGAGGTGGGTTTCGAGGTGCTTGTGGGCGGCGGTCTCGGCCGTACGCCGATGGTCGGTCGCACCATCCGCGAGTTCCTGCCGCAGGATTACCTGCTGTCGTATCTGGAAGCGATCCTCCGCGTCTACAACATGCTCGGCCGCCGCGACAACAAGTTCAAAGCGCGGATCAAGATCCTCGTTCACGAGACCGGCATCGACGAACTGCGAGACATGGTCGAGGCCGAATGGCAGCAAATGAAAGCGGAAGGGATCGACCTGCCGCATGCCGAGTTGGACCGGGTGCGCGGTTTCTTCATCGACCCCGATTACGAGGATCTGCCCGATCACGACCAGTACCTGCAGGTCAAACAGTTCGAGAACCCGGGCTTCGGCCGCTGGGTGCGCGCCAACGTGGCGCCGCACAAGAAGCCCGGTTACGCGGTCGCGAATATCTCGCTGAAGCCCGTCGGCGGGGCGCCGGGCGACGCCACGGCGGCGCAGATGGAAGCCGTCGCCGAACTGGCCGACAAATATTCGTTCGGCGAAATCCGCGTCGCGCACGAACAGAACCTGGTCTTCGCCGACGTCAGGAAGGCCGATCTTTTCGCGCTCTGGAAGGCGCTGGACGATATTCAACTCGGGACGCCGAACCTTGGCATGATCAGCGACATCATCGCCTGCCCGGGGCTCGATTACTGCTCGCTCGCCAACGCGCGGTCGATTCCGGTGGCGCAGCGCATCCAGCGCCGCTTCGCCGACATCAAGCGGCAGTTCGATATCGGTGCGCTGACGCTCAACATTTCCGGCTGCATCAATGCCTGCGGTCACCATCATGCCGGCCATATCGGTATTCTCGGCGTCGACCGGAAGGGTGAGGAGTACTACCAGTTGACCCTCGGTGGCAGTGCCGACGAGAATGCGTCCATCGGCAAGATCGTCGGCCCCGCGTTTTCCAGCACCGAGATCGTCGACGCAGTTGAAACCGTGGTCGAGACGTACCTCAAGGTCAGGAACGAGGGCGAACCGTTCCTAGCCACCTACCGCCGCTTGGGCGAAACGCCGTTCAAGTCGGCGCTGTTCGGGGAGAAACAACATGCCGCTGCTTAAAGACGGTCACATTGTCGAGGATCCGTGGATCCGCATCGAGGACGATGCCGACATCGCCGACGAGACGGCGGTCGTCGTCAGCCTGGAGCGCTGGCAAAACGAGGCGGACGTTCTCAGGAAGCGCAACGCCCCGGTCGCCATCGCGCTCGGAAACGATCAGTCACCGGCGGAGATCGAAGCAGACCTGGAGGCCGTCGATGCCGTGTTCCTGACGTTCCCGGCATTCACCGACGGCCGGGCGTTCTCGCAGGCGCGCCTGCTGCGCCAGCGTCTGGGCTACAAGGGCGAGATCCGTGCCACGGGCAACGTACTCCGCGACCAGTACGCGTTCATGCAGCGTTGCGGTTTCGATGCGTTCGAGGTCGCCGACGACGCCGACCTCGCCGGCTGGGGACGGTCCGCGCAAGCGATGACCGAACACTACCAGACCGCGGCGGACGGCGTACGGGCGGTTTGGGCCAAGCGGCACGGGCAGCAGCCTTCCGCCTGAACCAGCGTCGGCAGCGACATTTTTCTCGTCATCACGGATTGTTATCCGTGACCCATGACATGGGTTCGTATTGACCAAACTTTGTCACGGCGCTTAATTGACAGCGGCCGGTGCCGACCCCCCGGTATCGGCCGTTTCCTTTTTCCGTTTCAAGAAAGCGCAGCATGACCGACATCCTTATTACAGAATTCATCGACCAGGGCGCGCTCGAGCGTCTGCAATCCGAGTTTGACGTTCACTACGATCCGGATCTCTGGGACAAAACCGACGCCGTTGCCGAAGCGTTGCAGGGTGTGCCGGCGCTCATCGTCCGCAATCAGACACAGGTGCGTGGCGTGATCCTTGAAAAGGCGGATGCGTTGAAATGCGTGGGCCGGTTGGGCGTCGGTCTGGACAATATCGACACCGACGGCTGCGCCGCCAAGGGGATCGATGTTTTCCCGGCGACAGGTGCGAATTCGGACTCCGTTGCCGAATTGGCCATGGGCGGGCTTTACGTGCTTTTCCGCCGCGCCTACCGCTCGACCGAGGACGTTATCGCCGGCAAGTGGCCGCGCATGCAGTTGCTGGGCCGCGAGATCGCGGGGAAGACTCTGGCGATCGTCGGTTTCGGCTCCATTGGCAAGGCGCTCGCCTGGCGCGCCAGGGGCGTCGGAATGACCGTCACCGCGTGGGACCCTTATATTGATTCCGACAGCGATGTCTGGGCCGAGCACGGCGTTGAGCCGCGCCGCAGTCTCGAAGACGTGATCGGCGACGCCGACGCCGTCAGCGTGCATGTGCCCCTGAACGATGAAACCCGCGACATGTTCGATACCGCCATGATCGGGAAAATGAAATCCGATGCGGTGCTGTTCAATTTGGCGCGGGGCGGCATCGTCAACGAGGCCGATCTCGTCACGGCATTACGGGACGGCGTCATCGGCGGTGCGTTTCTGGACACCTTCGATGTCGAGCCGCTGACCGCCGACAACCTGTTCGAGGACGTGCCCAACCTGTTGCTGACGCCGCATGTCGGCGCCCGCACGGTCGAGGCCGATGACCGGGTCTGCAACATGATCGCGGATGCCGTAGCGGCCAGGCTCAAGGCCTGAAGAAGGCCAGCCTTACCGCATATGGAATAAGCGGCGATGAAAAATGCGGGCCCCCTCCGTGATGGAGAGGGCCCGTTGTTCGTCAGCCCGCGTTGCGCCGCGCCACTTCCTTCATGAAGCGGTCGCGGATGACCACGGGATTGATCGGGATGGTATCGACCGGAACGTTTCCGGACTCGCATTTGCAGACGATGATCGTCATCTTGTTCGACGCCAGTGCGTCCCTGAGCACGTCCGCCGTGTCTTCGGCCTGGCATTCGACGACGTTCTCGCAGCCGCACGCCTCGGCGACTTTCGCCAGCGACGTCTTGAGCCCGGCATAGGTCGGCTGATCGCCGGTCGAACCGTAGCTGCCGTTGTCGATGATCAGCAGCACATAGTTGTCGGCGACATTGTTGGCGATGGTCGGAAGGGTGCCGAAGTTGGTCAGCACGCTGCCGTCCCCGTCGATGGCGACGACCTTCTGTGCCTGTGACAGCGCAAGGCCGAGGCCGATGGAGGACGCGAGCCCCATGGTGCCCAGCATGTAGAAATTCGTGGGCTGGTCGTCGAGCATGTAGAGCTCCTGCGACGGCAGGCCGATGTTGCAGACCACCAGTTCATCCGTGATCACGGGAATGATCGATTTCAGAACATCGCTTCTTTTCATCGGAGCCCCCTCCAGAACGTGGCGTCGGTGAGGATCGCCGTGGGTTTCGAGCACATTTGCGTATATTTCAGAATTTCCGGCAGTTCGACGACGTCTTCCTGCTTGTGGAAATGATAGGTCGGAATGCCCAACTGCTGCAGCAACGGCTTGGTGTGAATCGCCATTTCCACCTGGCAGGCGACGGGCTCACCCAGTTCGCCGCGGAAGCTGATCAGCATCGGCAGCGGAATCTGATAGTACTGGATCAACGTCGCGAGCGTGTTGATGGTGACGCCGATGGCCGTGTTCTGCATGATGATGCATGGCCGCTTGCCGCCCATGAATGCACCCGCACACAAGCCCATGCCCTCGTCTTCCTTGTTGGACGGGATGTGAAACACCTTGTTTGACTTGTCGAGTGCGTCGATGACGCCGGCGAGCTGTTTGCACGGGACCGTCGTCACGAAATCGATCCCGCCGCCGATGAGGTCATCGACAACTTTTTCACTGATGGACATGTAGGATAGTTCTCCTTCCTGAACGTATTTTTATTGAGGCGCGGGGCTTGCCGGGCGGACCGATTGCCTGATGGCTCCCTGCGGGAAGCACGGTGAATATCTCAAAATCCGGGATGTTATAATCCATTACTGCCAATCTGGAAACCTACCAGTAGCGGAGCGCCCCTTCGAACAGTTTATAGAGGTCGTCCCGTTCGATCTGGCAGGGCGCGAGGTTCAGAAGACGTTTTTGCGGGAACGCACCGTCGGTCAGCTTGTCGAGGTCGGCGTCCCCGTATCCCACTCCCTGGAGCCCGTTGGGAATACCGGTCGCCTTCATCATATGGATGAGGTGCTCGGCCACGGCTTCGCCGGCCTCGGCCGGCCCGGCTTCGTAAGTGCCGCCCAGACAGGCATAGGCCGCAAGATGGCGTTCCGGCGCATGCGGTCCCGTGAGCCGGAACACGGACGGGGCGTTGAGGATCACCGACATGCCGTGCGGCACCATGGGCATGTCCTGCGGATATCCGTCCGGTCTGAAGTCCTTCACGAGGCCGGAAACGGCGTAGGACATCCCGTGCGGCAGGTGGCAGCCGGCCTGGCCGAAAGCGATCCCGGCCAGCGACGAGGCCCACATCAGGTACTCGCGCGCCTCCAGGTTGTCGGCATCGGTGACGGCCGCCACCATGTGTTCGCCGACCAGTTTGAGGGCTTCCTTGGCGATCACGTCGCTCCACGGATTACCGCCCTGGGAATACGGGCGCTGGGCCGGATCGGCGGGTTTTTCGCGGACTGTGAAGGGGCGCGCCGTGAGGCTCTCCAGTGCGTGCGACAACACGTCGAAGGCGGTCGCGGCGATGACGGTCTTGGGCAACGTGTGGGTCACGTGCGGATCGACCAAACCCAGTGTCGGTTTCAGATAGATCGAGGCGATGCCGGTCTTTGCCTTCATGGAAAGAAGATCGAAGATCGCGATGCCCGTCGCTTCCGAGCCGGTGCCGGCGGTCGTCGGGCAGGCGATGTGCGGCTTCAGCGGGCCCGGCACCGGTACGCCGCCGCCGACCGGCGCATTCACGTAGGTCAGGAATTCGGCCGGATAGGATGCATACAGATTAGCCGCCTTGCAGGTGTCGATGACCGATCCGCCGCCGACCGAGAGGAATCCGTCGGCACCGCTTTCCTGCGCGAATGCGGCGGCGGCCCGGAAACTCTCGTCCGTGGGCTCGACGGCGACGTCGTCGTAAACCGCGACATCGATTCCGGCGGCCTCGAGGGATTTGCGCACCTTGCCGACGTGATCGGATGCGGCAAGGCGCTTGTCCGTGAACAGGCCGGCGCGCTTCAGACCCAGGCTCGCGGCGTGCGCGCCCGCTTCCGATAGGCAACCGGGCCCGAAAACCAGGGACTGGCCGTCGACCCTGAAGGCCTCGTCGCAGCCCTCGAGTAATTGATAGTGATGACAGCAAACCACGCCGACCTCCCGGAAACCTGTTGTCAGCTAAGTGTAATGGCATCCCGTTAGAATGAAAAATAACGATATCGGGTCTGTCGGGTTTCGGAAATTACGTATTCGCCAATCCGCCGCGCATACTTTGAGCACGCCGGCACATCCGTTACACTGACCGCGATAAACGAGGAGGTGGGGCATGTTTATCAGGCATGTGATTGCGGCGGGACTGGCCGCGGTAATCCTGGCGACGGCATTTCAACCGAGCACGGCAGCAGCCGACGAGATCGGTCCGAGGGCCGAAGCGTTCATCACGAACCTGGCGAACGATGCGATTTCCGAGCTGACCGATCCGACGGTGAGCATGGCCGAGCAGGAAGAACGCTTCCGTCAAATCATGCGGGAGTACATCGCCTTCGAGACCATCGCGCGCTGGGTGCTCGGCGGCCGCTACTGGCGCGGCGCCAGTAACGAACAGCGCGTGCGCTACATGTCTCTGTTCGAGAACTTGATGGTGGCGACCTATGCGCACCGCTTCCAGGATTATTCCGGCGAAAAGCTGGAGGTGTCGGGCGTCAGGAAGATCGACGAATCCCAGGCTTTGGTCCAGACCACGCTGAAACGTCCGAATGCCGACAAACCCTTGCGTGTCGACTGGCGCGTCAGGGGCACAGCGGATAAGCTCAGCGTCATCGATATCATGGTCGAGGGCTTGAGCATGGCACAGACACAGCGTTCGGAGTTCACGTCGGTACTTCGCGCCAATGGCGGCGATGTCGACGCCCTGATGGCGAATCTGGAATCGCGTCTCGAAACCGCACGTGCGGAGCGTCTCGCCTCCAACGAAGAGGCCGCACAGAAACAGTGAATACTTCTGCCGCGCCGCCGGTGCCGGGCGTCGAAACCCCGTCCGGCAAAGATGCGGCGTATGAAAACTTTCCCGTGGGCTCGTTCCTGCTGCCGTCAAAGGCGCGGCCGCACGTGGCGGTGTTCTACCGATATGCGCGTGCTATCGACGACATTGCGGATAACCCGGATCTGAGCGCCGAGGAAAAAGTGCGCCGGCTCGACGGTTTCGCCGCCGCCGTCCGCGGTGACGGCAGTGTCGATGCGGCTTTCGACACCGGCATGCGCATGCGCGAGAGCCTGATCGCGTCGGGTGTGCCGGAACGGCACTGCCTCGATCTGATCGACGCCTTCAAGCAGGACGCGGTGAAGAACCGGTACGACGACTGGGACGACCTGATGGAATACTGTATCCGTTCCGCGGCGCCGGTCGGGCGCTACCTGATCGATCTCACGGGCGGCGCGGCGGACGGGTATGTATCGTCGGATGCGCTGTGCAACGCATTGCAAGTGATCAATCACCTGCAGGACTGCAAGGACGATTACCGCTCGCTCGATCGGGTGTACTTGCCGGCGGACTGGATGGAGGAAGAGGGCGCGACGGTGGAGATGCTGGACGCCGACCGGTCGCCCCCTGAGTTGCGTGCCGTTTTGGATCGATGCCTCTATGCGACGTACGATCTGCTGAAGGAGGCGCGGCCATTGCCGACATCCGTCGCCAGCCGCCGGCTCGCCATGGAAAGCGCGGCGATCATCCGGCTCGCCGACTCGCTCGTGGCTAAACTGCGCGAGAATGATCCATTAGGGCCGCGTATCGAATTAACGAAATCCGGTTACGCGAGTTGTATCGTTCGCGGCGCAATCGCCGGGCTGTTCGCCTGAGGCGCGGCGATGGTCGTACTCGCAACGCTGTCCCTGGTAATCTGGCTGTATTTATGCCTGTTTCATGGAAGATTCTGGCATTCAGATCAGATACTTAATTTTAAAACAGTTAATTATTCTGGTTTGCCGAACATGGTTTGCATAATCCCGGCCCGGGACGAAGCGAAGAACATCGGCAGGACCGTTCGCTCGCTCCTGGACCAGGACTATGCGGGGGGTTTTTCGATCGTCGTGGTGGACGACAACAGCAGCGACGGCACATCGGCGGCGGCCCGCGCGGTTTTGCGTGATCGGGCCGAGGAAAAGCGTGTCCGCATCATCGAGGGGAAGCCTCTGGAGGACGGTTGGGTCGGCAAGATGTGGGCGGTCAGCCAAGGTGTCGCCGCGGCCGGGGATGCTGACTATCTGCTGCTCACAGATGCCGACATCGAGCATGCGCCGGACAACGTGACCCGGCTTGTCGCCAAGGCCGAAAACGAGCGGCTTGGCCTTGTGTCGCTGATGGTCAGGCTGCGTTGCATATCCGTATGGGAGCGTTTGCTGATCCCGGCGTTCATCTATTTCTTCCAGAAGCTCTATCCGTTTCCGCGGGTTAACGATCCGAACAGCAAAACGTCCGCCGCCGCCGGTGGCTGCATGTTGGTCCACGCCGGCACGTTGAGATCGGCGGGCGGAATCGCGGCCATTCGCGACCGGGTCATCGACGATTGCGCGCTCGCGCGCCTGATCAAGCCTCATCGGCCGGTGTGGATCGGCCTTTCTGAAGAAACGCACAGCTTGCGCGCCTACGACGGGTTGATGCCGATCTGGCGCATGGTGACGCGGACGGCATACGTGCAACTCGACCATAACCCGTTGTGGCTGGCGGGGACGATTGCGGGGATGCTGGTTCTCTATCTGATGCCGCTGCTGGCGTTGTCCGTCGGGCTGATGTCGGGCGATTTCGGGATGGCGGCCTTGAGCGTCGCCGCATGGCTTGTCATGGCGTGGACATACCTGCCGACGCTCGAGCTATATCGCATGAACGGAGGCTGGGCGTTGACGCTGCCGCTCGCCGGCGTTCTCTACACCCTGATGACACTGGATTCGGCACGGCTGCATTACCAGGGGCGGGGCGGGGCCTGGAAGGGCCGGACCTACCCCTGATCCGGTGGGCAGCTAACAGATGACGTATCGGGGGCGGTGGTGTATCCATGCCGCCATGAACGTGCACGATGCCCTGCCGCTCGAACCGGACCTGCCGGCCAACCCGCCCGACGCCTATGTGGAGGCCCTGGTCCGGCGTGCCGGCACGTCTTTTTTCTGGGGTATGCGGCGGCTCGATGCGCCGCGCCGCCGCGCCGTATTCGCCGTGTATGCCTTTTGCCGCGACGTCGACGACATCGCCGACGGTGACCTGCCGCTCGACCGCAAGCGGGTATTGCTGGACGCCTGGCGGGCTGAGATCGAACTCCTCTTCGGGGGTACCTGTCATCATCCGATCACCCGAGCACTGTCTGAGCCGGTTGAAATCTACAATCTGCAAAAGGCCGATTTCCTCGCCGTCGTCGACGGCATGGAGATGGATGCCCAGCCGCGTGTCCGCATTGCCGACATGGACGAACTGGTCCTCTATTGCGACCGGGTGGCGTGCGCCGTCGGGCGGCTCTGCGTCAGGGTATTCGGCATGGGCGAAGACGAAGGCGTGCGCCTGTCCCGGGAACTGGGGCTTGCCTTGCAACTCACCAACATATTGCGGGACATCGTCGAAGACGCGGGCCGGGACCGGGTCTATCTGCCGGCCGATATGCTGGCCGACGCAGGCGCCGGCGGCAGCGGGGTCGAGGATGTCGTCACCGCGCCGGGGCTGCCCGGGTTATGCGAAAACCTGGCGGTGCGCGCCGCGGCGCATTTCGAAACCGCCGATGCGATTATCGCGAATGCCGATCCGGCGGCCGTGCGGCCCGCCGTCATGATGATGCAGGTCTATCGCCGGATCCTCGAGAAACTGCGCAACAGGGGGTGGGCGGACCTGGAGCGGGACGTCGGGCCGTCGAAGCTCGAAAAGCTGATGATCGCGGTCCGTTACGGGGTGTTCGGGTGACGGAGAGGCGCGCCTTCGTCCTCGGTGGCGGTGTCGCGGGCCTGGCCGCCGCCACGGCGCTTGCCGAAAACGGTGTGCACGTCACGTTGCTGGAAGCCGTGCCGCAGGCCGGCGGGCGCTGCCGCAGCTTCTTCGACAAGCAACTCGGATGCGACATCGACAACGGCAACCACCTGGTGCTGAGCGGTAACCGGGATGTCATGCGGTTCCTGGCGCGGACCGGCGCGTCGGAGAGCGTCGACGTTCTCCCACCCCGGTTTCCATTTTATGATGTCGCCACGGGCAAGGGGTGGGAGATAAAGCTGGGGCGCGGTCGGATGCCGTGGCGACTCCTATGTCCGCACCATGGTATTCCGGGCGTGCGCCTGGGCGACTACTGGCGCAGCCGGAAACTTCTTAGGGCGGGCCCGGACGACACGGTCGAAAGCATTCTCGCGGGCACGGGAATGCTTTACGAGCGGTTCTGGAAACCGTTCGCAGTTGCCGTTCTGAACACCGAGCCGGAGACGGCGGCCGCGGCCTTGCTGGCGCCGGTGATCGAGGAAACCCTGCTCAAGGGCGGCGCGGCCTGCCGTCCGGTGCTGGCGAGGCGCGGTCTCGGGTTCAGTTTCGTCGATCCGGCACTGGAATATTTACGGGGAAAGGGCGCCGATGTAAGGCTCGGGGTTCGCGGCCGGAACATCGGGATTGCCGGTGGACGCGTTACGCATCTCGATCTGGAAGGCGAAACCGTCGCGATCGGAAAGGGCGACATCGTCATTTCGGCGCTACCGCCGTCGGTCGCGGCAGATATGATCCCCGGCATTTCCGTGCCCGACGACTTTCGCGCCATCGTCAACGTGCACTTCAGACTGGCCCGGCCGCAACCGGCGCCGCAGATCATCGGCATTCTCGATGGGGTGGCGGAATGGCTGTTTCTGCGGGGGGATATCGCGTCGGTCACCATCAGCGCCGCCGAACATGTCGTGGACGATGCGGCCGATGATATCGCGGCACGGGTCTGGCGCGACGTTTCTGCGGTCCTGGACCTGGATTCCGGGAAAATGCCGCCGGTCAGGGTGATCAAGGAAAAACGTGCCACATTCGCGCAAACGCCGGCACAGGTCGGACGCCGCCCGGCCCATGCCACGGAAATCGGCAATCTGTGGCTGGCCGGGGACTGGACCGACACGGGCCTGCCCGCGACGATCGAAGGCGCCATCCGATCCGGGCACAGATGCGCCGGGTTGGCCTTGAATACATGACGAAATTTTGACACAAGTTTATGGTCTCGGTTGGCCTTGACGGACGTTTGACGCGCAACGCACCCGGGAAGGCAGCCGCTCATAAGGAACCCGCAATTGACTGAATTCAGCGCTCAGGCAGCGACCGGCAGAAATGACTCTCTCGAACAGGTCGAGAAAGTCGTCTCAAGCTCGCGCGAGTGGTATCTGGGAGAGCAGCAGGAAGACGGGCACTGGGCGTTCGAGCTGGAGGCCGACGCGACGATCCCGGCCGAGTACATTCTGCTCAACCACTATCTGGGCGAGCCGGACGACGCGGTCGAGCAGAAACTCGCGGTTTATCTGCGACGGATCCAGGAAGAGAAGCACGGCGGCTGGCCGCTCTATCACGACGGCGATTTCAACATCAGCGCTTCGGTGAAGGCCTATTACGCCCTGAAACTGGTCGGCGACGATCCGGAGGAGCCGCACATGAAAGCGGCGCGCGACGCGATTCTGGCGCATGGCGGTGCTGCCAAGGCCAATGTATTCACGCGGATTGCGCTGGCGTTGTTCAAGCAGGTGCCGTGGCGCGCGGTACCGGTGATGCGTGCCGAGGCGTTGCTGATGCCGCGTTGGTCGCCGTTTCACGTCGACAAGATTTCGTACTGGTCGCGGACGGTCATGGTGCCCTTGCTGATCCTCGCGGTCCTCAAGCCCAAGGCGAAAAACCCCCGGGACGTCGGAATTCCCGAATTGTTCGTTCGTCCGGCAAATGACGAGCATGAATACATGGTCAATCCGACCGGGCACTGGATCGGCACTCTATGCCTTGGAATCGACCGTGTCGCAAAGCTGGTCGAACCGCTTTTCCCGTCGGGGATCGAGAAAAAGGCGATCCGGCGCTGCCTCGATTTCATCGGACCGAGACTGAACGGCGATGACGGGCTCGGCGCCATTTTTCCGGCAATGGCCAATACCGTGATGGCGTTCGATGCGCTCGGTTATCCACGCGATCATCCCGACTACGTCATCGCCCGCGAGTCCATCGACAAGCTTTTGACGTTCGAAAACGGCGAGGGATATTGCCAGCCGTGCCTGTCGCCGATCTGGGATACGTCGCTGGGCGGTCACGCTTTGATGGAAGCGGGGCTGGATATCGGCGAGAAGGCGCTCGCCGCCGCGACGGACTGGCTCGCGGAACGGCAGATCCTCGATGTGGAGGGCGATTGGGCCGTGAACAGGCCGGGCTTGCAGCCTGGCGGTTGGGCGTTCCAGTATAATAACGACTATTACCCGGACGTCGACGATACGGCGGTTGTCGGTATGCTGCTGCACCGCGCCGACCCGGATCGTTACGCGGAAGCCATCCGCCGCGCCGAGATCTGGATTGAGGGTATGCAGTCGAAAAACGGCGGCTGGGGCGCCTTTGACATCGATAATGAATATTACATTTTGCAGCACATTCCGTTCGCCGATCACGGCGCGCTGCTGGACCCGCCGACGGCGGATGTCAGCGCGCGCTGCGTCTCGTTCCTGGCGCAACTCGGTTACGGCATGGAACGCGAAAGCGTGCGCCGTGGCGTCGAGTACCTGAAGGACGAGCAGGAACCGGACGGGTCCTGGTTCGGCCGCTGGGGCAACAATTACGTCTACGGCACATGGTCGGTGCTATGTGCCCTGAATGCCGTTGGCGAAGATATGAATGCGCCCTACATCCGCAAGGCGGTCGAGTGGCTGAAAGCGCGCCAATGCGCGGACGGCGGCTGGGGTGAGGATTGCGCCAGTTACTGGCAGCATCGCCGCGACGAGGTCAAGACATCGACGCCGTCGCAGACCTCGTGGGCCGTGCTCGGCCTGATTGCCGCCGGGGAGATCAATTCCAATTCCGTGAGACGCGGCATCGAGTACCTGATGAGCGCGCCGCGCGACGGCGGCAAATGGGACGAAGAGTACTTCAACGCCGTCGGGTTCCCGCGCGTCTTTTACCTGCGCTACCATGGCTATAGCGCCTACTTCCCGATGTGGACGCTGGCGCGCTACGTGAACCTGTCCCGCGCCAACGAGCGCACGCCGAAATACGGCATGTAAAGCCGGTGCCGCGCATCGGCATCATTACCGGACTGAAATCCGAAGAAGCGGCGTTTGCCGCGCTGATGGGAAGTTCGGACGCGCCGCACGTCCGGCTTTCGGGCGCGCGACCGGCGCGGGCGCGGGCCGGAACCGAGGCCCTGATCGGTCTCGGCGTCGACGGTATCCTGAGTTTCGGCAGCGCCGGCGCCGTCACGCTTGCGCACCGGCCCGGCGACCTGCTGGTTGGCACCTCCGTTCTGGACGATGATGGGACGCGTTATACCGCCGATGACGGCTGGAGCGGGCGGCTTGTCTCGATGACCGGGGCGTCGCCGGTGAACGTTGTGGGGCTCGATTATATCGCGAACGCCGAAGACAAAGCCCGGTTTGCCGGGCAGGGCATTGCCGCCATCGATATGGAAAGTCATTGGGCGGCGAAGCTCGCAGGGGAAGCCGGTATCCCGTTCGCCGTGCTGCGTGCCGTCGTCGATCCGGACGGTTTCGACATACCGGGATATGCGCTCGACGCGGTGCGTCCCGACGGCAGCATCAGTCTGTTGCCGGTCGTCGCGGGCCTTGTCACGCAACCGTGGACGATCGGGCGGTTGCTCGACCTCAACAGCTACAATAGACGGGCAATGGAGAGTTTAAGCGGCGCGGCCCGCATCCTTGGCCCGGGCTTCGGCTTTTTCGCGTTCTAGTTTCTGGGTCATGGTTTCGACCAGATTCTCGAACACGTATTCGGCGGGACGCTGGTTCTCGAGCGGAATTTCCGGCGCCATCGGCTTTTCGGTGTCGATCCCCTTGAGGAACACTTTCAGCGCCTTTAGCGGGTGCTTGACCGTATCGGTGACGGCCGTCGGCTCGTAGCCGCAATGCACCATGCAGTTGGCGCATTTTTCGTAGTTGCCGGTGCCGTACTGATCCCACGCCGTGTCTTCCATCAGTTCCTTGAAGGTCTTGGCGTAGCCTTCGCTCAGCAGGTAGCAGGGCTTTTGCCAACCGAAGATATTGCGCGTCGGATTGCCCCATGGCGTGCAGTGGTACTGCTGATTGCCGGCAAGGAAATCCATGAACAGGGTCGATTGGCTGAACTGCCATTTCTTGTCGCCCTTGAGACGGAAAATCTGCCGGAACAGTTCCTTCGTCTTGCCGCGTTTCAGGAAATGCTCCTGATCGGGCGCGCGTTCGTAGGCGTAACCGGGCGAGATCGTGATCCCTTCGACCTGCAACTCGTTGGTGCAGAAATCGAAGAATTCGGCGCATTCCTCCGCCGTCATCTGATCGAACAGCGTGCAGTTGACGTTGACGCGGAAGCCGCGCGCCTTGGCCGCCTTGATCGCGGCGACGGCGCGCTTGAAGGTACCCTTCTGGTCGACGGCGTGGTCGTGATGCTCCTCCAACCCGTCAAGATGCACGGAGAACGTCAGGTACGGCGACGGCGTGAAGTCATCGAGCCGCTTTTCCAGCAACAGCGCGTTGGTGCACAGATAGACGAACTTCTTGCGCGCCACGATGCCTTCGACGATCTGTTTGATTTCCTTGTGGATCAGCGGTTCGCCGCCGGGAATGGAAACGATCGGTGCACCGCAATCGTCGACGGCTTCCATGCATTCGTCGAAGCTCAGCCGCTTGTTGAGAATGTTGTCCTCATAGTCGATCTTGCCGCAGCCCGGACAAGCGAGATTGCAGCGGAACAGCGGTTCCAGCATCAGCACGAGCGGATATTTTTCTACGCCCTTGATGCGCTGCTTCATGATGTAGGCGCCGACGCGGGCCTGCTGGATAAGGGGGACGGCCATATCAGTCTCCCACCGCGTCGATACGCTGGACGTCGAGGAGTTCGCGGGGCAGCTTGAAGACGACGTTCTCCTCGACACCGGCGTGGTTCCGAACCGTCGCGCCGCGCAACTCGCCAATCCGGGCAACCACTCCCTGGACGAGTTCCTCGGGGGCGGAGGCGCCCGCGGTGATACCGACCTTGTCGACACCTTCAAGCCAGGCGTCCTCGATCATCGATGCATCATCGATCAGGTACGACGGCGTGCCGTTCTCGCCGCCGAGTTCCGCAAGCCGGTTCGAATTCGAACTGTTCTTGGCACCGACCACGAGAAGCAGGTCGACGATTTGGGAGAGTTCCCGCACCGCCTGTTGCCGATTCTGCGTTGCGTAGCAGATATCCTTGACGTCAGGGCCGACGATGTTCGGAAAACGTTTCTGTAGCGCATCGATGGTGGCGCGCGTCTCGTCTACCGAAAGCGTGGTTTGCGTGACATATGCCAGCTTGTCCGGGTCCCGGACTTCAAGCTTCTCGACGTCGCTGGGGTCGCTCACCAGCAATACGCCGCCACGAATGCGTCCCTGGGTCCCCTCGACCTCCGGGTGGCCGCGGTGTCCGATCAGGACCACCTGACGGTCCTTGGACGCGTGATTCTGTCCTTCCTTGTGGACCTTGGAGACGAGCGGGCAGGTCGCGTCGATCACCGGCAAATCGCGCGAGCGCGCCGCATCCTCGACTTTTTCCGCGACACCGTGCGCACTGAATATCGTCACAGCACCGTCCGGTATCTCGTCGACCTCGTCGACGAATACGGCACCCTTGGCGCGCAGCGATTCGACGACGTGCTTGTTGTGCACGATCTCGTGGCGGACATAGATTGGCGGACCGTATTTCGCGAGCGCACGCTCCACGATCTCGATCGCGCGCTCGACGCCGGCGCAAAATCCGCGTGGGTTAGCAAGAATGATCTCGATGGGTTCGCTCATTGTATCAACAAATCCCGGGAGTGCTTACGTTTGGCCAGCAAGATTGCTATTACCCTGCATCACTCTACAGGTGGCATGTGATTAGGCCGTATCAATGGCTGTTTAACGTTTTTGCGCCGGTATTTCCATGTAAAACTCCGAAAATCGCTGCTTGTTTTACAATCAGTTAGGCAAGGTGCCAGGTGCAGTTGAATAAAGGCCCATATCTCGTGACGGGGGCGACCGGGTTCGTCGGATCGGCGGTCGCGCGAGCGCTCGCCGGACGGGGCGCGGATGTCCGCGTGCTGGCGCGGCCCGGCGGCGACCGCCGTAACCTGGAGGGGCTCGACGTTGCGGTCTTCGAAGGAGACCTGCAACAGCCCGGGACGCTCGAACCGGCGTTGGCCGGTTGCGAAGGCCTGTTCCACGTCGCAGCCGATTACCGTCTCTGGACGCGCGATCCGGACGCCATGTTCCGGGCCAATGTCGAGGGATCGCGGGCAATCCTCCGGGCGGCGCACGACGCCGGTATCAAACGTGCCGTTTACACGTCGAGCGTCGCCGTTCTCGGCATTACGCCGGGGCATCCAGCGGATGAGGAAACACCCGTGTCCTATGGCGATATGATCGGTGTCTACAAGCAGTCAAAGTACCGTGCCGAGGAAGCGGTTCAGGACGTGATACGCGATACCGGTATCGACTGTGTGATCGTCAACCCGTCGACGCCGATCGGTCCGCGCGACATCAAGCCGACGCCGACCGGCCGGCTTGTCCTGGAAGCTGCCGCCGGGCGCATGCCGGCCTATGTGGATACGGGCCTCAACGTGGCGCACGTGGACGATGTGGCGGCCGGGCACCTTCAGGCCTTTGAAAGAGGCGAGAGAGGGCGGCGTTATATCCTCGGCGGTGAGGATATGTCGCTTCGCGATATCCTGCACACGGTGGCCGCCATCGCAGGTGTGAAGCCGCCCGTCATGCAGATACCGCGCGCGCCGATCTATCCGTTGGCCTGGGTGGCGGAAGTTCTCTGCAGGCTTTCGGGCAAGGGCGAACCGTTCGCGACGGTCGACGGTCTGAAGATGTCGCGCAAGAAGATGTTCTTTTCCAGTGCCCGCGCGGAATCCGAACTCGGATATTCTCACCGTCCGGGTGCCGAGGCGCTCCGGGACGCCGTCGACTGGTTCCGGGACAACGGATACCTGGGCGGTTCTTGACACGCCGGGGCTTTCGACAAAGATACGCCCGCACAATTTGGGATGACCGTTCATGCACGCCATTATTCTTGCTGCCGGTGTCGGCAGCCGTCTGTTCGGGGACAGCCGCACGCAACCGCCGAAAAGCCTGATCGAGTTCGACGGTAGAACCCTGCTCGCACGGCATATCGCGTTTCTGCGGGAAATCGGCGTGACGAAGCTGACCCTGGTCGTCGGCTACCGCAAGGATCTCGTTACAGAAGAGGCGGCGGCCTGTGCGCCCGAGGGATTTGTCGAGATCGTCGAGAACCCGATGTACCGGGGCGGCAGTATTATTTCCATGTGGTATGCGCGCGAGACGTTCCGGCGCGGCGAAAGCGTGCTGTTCATGGACGCGGACGTTCTTTACGACACGGAGATCCTGACGCGACTGATCGACAGCGCATGGGATAGTGCCTTCGTTTACGATGAAGACTTGGACGAAGGCGATGATCCCGTCCGCATATGTCTGCGCGATGGCGCCGTGGTCGATTTCGGCAAGCGCATCGTCGGCCAGTTCGACGCGATGGGGGAATGGCCGGGTTTTATGAAGGTATCGGCCGAAACCGGTCCGCTGATCGCCGCCTCGCTGGAAAATTACATCGAAGGCGGTCAGTTGATGGCAACCTACGAGGAAGCCATCCGCGACGTCATTGTCGGCGGACCGCGGGGGGTGTTCGGTATCGTCGATATCTCCGACCTGGACTGGGTCGAGATCGATTTCCCGGAAGATCTCGAGCGGGCACGCGAAGTGATCTTGCCGAAACTGAAATCCTAGGCACGAGACCTGATCCGACACGTCGTTTGTCTTCTAAACACCCGGCAGGGATGATCAATGCAATATTTGAACAGGGTTTAACGTGGGAGAAGACATGGCTGCAGACGTATCCAATCAGGCGGCGAATACGCTCAGGATCCTCGGGCGCGATAATTCCTTTAACGTCCGGAAGGTGTTGTGGGCGTGCGAGGAGTTGGGGATTCCCTTCGAACGCGAGGATTACGGGCGCGGATTTCGCTCCTGCGACAGTCCGGAATTTCTCGAGCTGAACCCGGCGGCGCAGGTGCCGGTCGTCATCGTTGATGGCCACGTAATGCGGGAATCCAACGCAATCGTGCGCTACCTCGCGGCGAGCGTGGATAACGAGGCGCTCTATCCGTCAGATCTGGTGGCACGCCAAAAAGTCGAGCAATGGATGGACTGGGTAGCGTACGATGTGACGCATGCGCTTCGCGGCGCATTTCTCGGCGGCCAGCTTCGAGAATCACCGTGGGACAACGAGTGGTTCGTGGAACGTGGCCGTGCCGATCTCGTGCACGAGATCGGATTGCTGGACGCCCACCTTGCCGATGATGGTCCTTATGTTGCCGGCGGCGCCTTCACGGTTGCCGACATTCCGGTTGGACTGGTGGTCAATCGCTGGTTCATGCTTGACGGTATCGAGCGTCCGGCGTTCGATGCGGTGGCGAGATATTACGAGCTGCTGAGCGAGCGCCCAGCGTATCTGAGACACGGGCGCAACGGTCTGCCTTAAACCCGGAAAACGTATTCCTTGTCCGGGTCCCGGTCGATATCCGGCGGGAAGTTCTTGTGCTTGTCGGCGAAGTACCGGGCCATGTGATCGCCTGCCGAGGCACGGTTGTAGGTCGAGTAATATATCCGGCGGGTACTGTCGCTCATGTTCGCTTCGGAGGCGTGCGGCGCGTAACAGTCGAAGAACACGATGTCGCCGGGTTCCGTCGGCACGGGTTCGAAGCTCATCCCCTTCATGTCGTCTTCGTTCAGCGGTTCCCATGACTTGACCAGACCCGATTTGTGGTGCCCGGCGGCAAGCTGTAGACAGCCGTTCTCCAGCGTCGCACGGTCGATGCTCACGAGCGCCGAGATAAAGAAATCCGCGTAGGTATCCCAGCCCGCCTGACTGTCCTGATGCGGGACAAAGCCGCCGCCGCCGGGCATCTTGAAGTTGATCTTCTCCTTGAACAGGACGGCCGGCTCACCCAGCAACTGTGCCACCGGTGCCTTCAACGCTTCGGTCAGTTTCCGGAAACCTGCGTGAAACGGGGCAATGTTCTCGATCCGGTTGATCAGGTCCGCATCGTCCTTGCGGCTTTTCTCGTGATAGACCCAGTGTTTTCCGGATTCCTCCGGCAGTGCCTGTACTTCGTCAGTCCACTGGCCGATCAGCGCCATGTCGTCCGCATCGAACCCGGCGCGCTTTACCAGATAGCCGTCGCGCTCGAACGCGGCCAGATCGTCGTCTGTCAGATGTGGTGTGTTGAGCATCGTTCGGGCATCATCCATCGGTTTCCTGGGGACGATATATCGTCTCGTGAATTTTCTGTCACGGACTGTCCACCTGTAACGATTGATAATATTTTTGTTTGATACAGGCGCCTCGGCCAGTAAGTAGGCTGATTCCCGGTCGGCTTCGGTAAAAGAAACAAAAGGTGATGATGTGATCGACGCGGCGACATTCCTGAGGCAAGCCAAGTTCAAGGGCTTCGATTTCTTTACCGGTGTGCCGTGCTCGTTCCTCACGCCCCTGATCAACGGTGTGCTGAACGACCGGAATGCCCGGTACGTCGCCGCGGCGAGCGAGGGAGAGGCCGTGGCGATTGCCGCGGGTGCGTGGCTTGCCGGCCGAGGAACAGCCGTCATGTTCCAGAACTCGGGCCTTGGTAACGCGGTCAACCCGCTGACGTCTCTCAACTATCCGTTCAAGATACCGATATTGGTGATCTGCACGTGGCGTGCCGGCCCGGGGCTCGAGGACGAACCGCAACACGAACTGATGGGCGAAATCACGCCGGACCTGTTCGAGGTAATGCGCATTCCGCACAACCTGTTCCCGTCGGAAGAAGATCGGGTCGCGCCGATGCTTGATGACGCAGTCGCACAGATGAAGGAAAGCCAGTTGCCGGTGGCCTTCATCATGCAGAAAGGCGACGTTGCGGATCAGGACCTGAACGACGTGGCCTCTCCGGTCGCACGGCCGGGTGGCGAGGTCGCCGATTTCCGCTCGAAGGGGCAGGTACCGAGCAGGTACGAAACGCTGCAAGCGATGCTGGGCGCGGTGCCGGACAATGCCGGCATTATCGTTACCACCGGCAAGTCCGGCCGCGAGTTGTTCGCCATCGCCGACCGCAATCAGCATCTTTACCAGGTCGGCTCAATGGGATGTGCCGCCGGCATGGGCCTGGGGGTGGCCCTGAACACGGACAAGCCCATCGTCGTGGTCGACGGTGACGGGGCGCTGATGATGAAGATGGGCACGCTGGCGACGATCGGTGCCTATGCGCCGAACAACCTGGTTCATCTGGTATTGGACAACGGCACCTACGATTCCACGGGCGGTCAACCGACCGTTTCGGGCGGTGTCGACTTTGCCGCCTGTGCCGTCGCCGCCGGCTACAGGAAGGGTGTCCGCGCCGACGATATCGCCGGGATGGAAAAGGCCCTGGCCGATGCCCGGGCCGGTCAGGGACCGACACTGGTTCATGTGCGGATTGCCCCCGGGTCCTTGTCGAAGCTCGGACGTCCGACCGTCAAGCCGCCCGAGGTGGCACGCCGTTTCAAGGCTTTCCTTGCGGAGGAATAGAGATGTCGCACGACACCTGGATCCACAAGATCGCCCGGGCGACCATCGTAAGGCCTTTGGCGAAAACGCCGGTAACGCCGAACCAGGTAACGACCGTGCGCCTGATCGCGGGGGGTGGCGCCGCCATGGCGGTCGCGCACGGCAGCGTCGAATTGGCGAATTATGGGGCGGTGCTTTTTATCATTTCCATGTTGCTGGACCGGGCCGACGGTGACCTGGCGCGTATGACCGGCCGGACCAGTCCGGGCGGGCACACCTATGACCTTTTCGCCGATGCGTTCTGTAATGCGTTGATTTTTATCGGGCTTGGGATCGGCCTGCGGTTCAGCGAGACCGGGCTGTGGTCGATCCTGCTGGGCTTCATTGCCGGTGGTGCCATCGCGACGATCCTGATGCTGGTGATCCGTATCGAGAATCTTCAGGGCGCGCGCGCGGCGGAAATCGGCGGCCTGTTCGGGTTCGACCCGGACGACGCGATGCTGCTGATTCCGGTTTCGATCCTGCTGGGCTGGTCCGAGTGGCTTTTGGTGGCGGCCGCCATCGGTGCGCCGGCTTTCGCCGTTTTCTTCCTGTTCATGTTCCGAAAACGGCTCAGGGACGAGCGCGCATCCTGATCAGCACGATGCAGGTGTATAGGCAGTAGACCGTCGCACCGATCCCGGCGGCGATGAAGAACGGGTACAGGTAGCCAAGCCACGTCACCGGCCATAGCAGGTATATCCCGTCCTCCAGTTCGAAGCCGGCAAAGCCAGGATATCCGACCGCGTCGCCGCTTTCGTCACCGCCGGTTTGCTTGTCGATACCCATGTTGGTGAACAGGGAAATGACTGCCGCCGCCGCACCGCCGCTGCCCAGCGCGATGGCCCATATGCCGAGGGCGGTCTCCTTGAATCCCCACCCCATGCAGAAAAATAGTGCCGCATAGCTGATCGAGCCGACGATATAGTCGAGGTAATAACCGAGCTTGGACGTTTTGCCGGATTGGCGTGCCAATTCACCGTCGAAGTGATCGAGAAAGCGGGCCAGCACGAACAGGCCCGCTCCCCATGTCGCCTTATCCGGATCCCCGGTCGCCAGCATGCCGGCCCCCGTGAGCGCGACAAGCAGGGTGAGCACCGAAACTTGGTTCGGCGTGATCGGCGTCCGCACGAGCGGGCGCACCAACACCGCGGCGATCCGTTGATCGAAAGGCGGGGTCTTCATGGCCATGGGTGCGCTCCGGGACGTTCCGCGGGAAGTTGTGCGGTGAGGCCGATGCTGTCAAGAACGGTTGTTACGGGCGGGTTGGCTTCGTATAAGCGCTGAAGGCGTGATCGAGCGGGAGAGCCGGGTGCCGCCAGCGACCCAAAATAGACTGGACCGACGTTTCGCCGACGGGATCGCCCGCTGGGTGGATACGTGTCAGCGCCGCGCAAAGACGGTGCTGCTTGCGGCGCTGTTGGTCAGTGTCGCCGCAGTCGTTTATCTCGCCGAAAATCTGAGCATCGATACGGATACCGAGGACATGCTCTCGGCGGAACTGCCGTTCCGGAAAAACGCGAACGAGCTCGATGCCGCGTTTCCGCAACTCGAGGACAACCTGCTGGTGGTGCTGGAAGCACCGAACGCCGATGCGGCCGACGACGGTGTGCGGCGGCTCGTGGAAGCGTTAGAGGCGCGTTCGGAGATTTTCGATAACGTGCTTGCGCCCGAGGCGCACCCGTTTCTGCGCAAACACGGTTTGCTGTACCTGGATCAGGAGGAACTGGAAGACCTCTCGGTGCGGCTGGCGGGCGCGCAGCCGTTCCTCGGAACCCTCTGGCAGCAGCCCAATCTGAAGGGCCTGGCCGGGATGCTCGATCTGTTGGCGCAAGCCGGAGACGATGCGACGCTGGATCAGGCGTCGTCCGTGCTGCTTCGTATGGCCGAAGTGACGGAGGAGGTGCGTGCCGGAGAGGAAAGCGGCCTTGTCTGGTCCGAGATCATTCTTGGCAAGGAACCCGGAAACGGCCCGGCGCAGCGCCTGATACAGACTCGTCCCAAGCTCGACTACGGGTCGTTGGACCCTGTGGCGCGTGCGCAGGACGCCATCCATGAGATCGCGGATGTGCAAGGATTGACCGGGGACGGGTTTAACATCCGTCTGACCGGTTCGGCGGCGATGGAAAGCGATGAACTGAAGAGCGTCGAGGCGGGCATGGGACTGGCCGGCATGCTTTCCCTTTGTATTGTCGTCGCCGTGCTGATGATCGGACTACGTTCGCCGGGAATGATGGTGGCGCTGTTCGTGACGCTTCTGGCCGGGTTGCTGTGGACGGCCGCGTTCGCCATTCTGGCGCTCGGATCGCTCAACCTCATCTCCGTTGCGTTCGCGGTCCTGTTCGTCGGTCTCAGCGTCGACTTCGGCATTCATTTCACGCTCAGGTCGACCGAATATGCAAACGATCCCGCGGGCTGGCGCGGCGCGCTTCGCCGCGGCGGGCGCAGTGTCGGCGGGTCGCTGGCGGTGTGTACGGTGACGACTGCAATTGCGTTTTTCTCGTTCCTGCCGACCAACTACGTGGGGCTTGCCGAACTGGGCCTGATCGCGGGCGTCGGCATGTTTGTCGCATTTGTCTGTAATCTGACATTGTTGCCGGCACTCCTGAGACTGCTGGTGCAGCGGCCGCCGACGTTTGTACCTTCCGCCGGCCCGACGCGGGCCTGGCCCGTGAGACGAGGCACGGCCCGTATCATCGTCGTTGCCGGTTTTCTGAGCGCGGTCGTGTCCGGGTGGTTGGCGACGGAAGCGCGCTTCGACTTCGACCCCATGAACCTCAAGGATCGGAAATCGCCGTCGGTCGCAACTTTGTTCGACCTGATGCAGGACGGCGCCATCCACCCGTATTCGGCGGAAGTGTTGGCCGGCGATTTGGCGACGGCCGAGGCGCTCGTCGATGACCTCTCGGCCCTCGATGCCGTCGAAAGCGTGGAGAGTATTCATACCCTGATTCCGGCGGGCCAGGATGCAAAGCTCGCGGTGATCGAACGCATGGCGCTGTTCCTGGGCCCCGCGTTCTTTGCGCCGGCCGGTGCCACGCCGCTCGATGGGGAGAACCTGACGGCAGCACTGCGCGAGGTTCGCGAGAACCTGAGCCAATTGGTGAAACATCCGGTTCTGGGGGCACCGGCGAACAAACTCTCGGACGCCTTTAGCGGTATCGACGCAATCCAGGTGATGGCCGTCAATGACGCGCTGTTTCGTTACCTGCCTGGGCGGTTGAATGATCTGGCGCTGGCGCTTGACGCAGGTCCAGTCGGGATCGACGCACTGCCGGACGACCTGAAACGGCGATACCTGAGTGAAAGCGGCCATGCGCGCCTCGAAATCCTGCCGGCCGCCGACCTCCGCGATACGGACGCACTCCGGCGGTTCGTCACCGAGGTGCAGAGTATCGCGCCGACGGCAACCGGTGCGCCGGTGGTTATCGTCGAAGCCGGGCGTGCGGTGCTGGAAGCATTCGGGACGGCGCTGATTATTTCGCTGGCCGGCGTCGGCACAGTGCTTTGGCTGGTATTGCGACGGATCGGTGACGTGCTTCTGGTATTCGCCCCGGTTTGCGTTGCCGCGATATGGACGCTGGCGGTATCCGCGGTTGCCGATGTGCCGTTCAATTTCGCCAACGTGATCGTGCTGCCGCTCCTGTTCGGTCTCAGCGTCGACTTCGGGATTCACATCGTGATGCGCCAGCGGGCGATTACAGGCAGCGGCGACGCGATGGCAACCACCACGCCGCGCGCCGTATTGCTGAGCGCCCTCACGACCCTCGGATCGTTCGGGTCGATCATGCTGTCCGGACACCCGGGGACCGCCAGCATGGGGCTGCTGCTTACCATTGCTATTTTTCTGAGTCTGGTTGCGATCTTGGTATTGCTGCCGGCGTTGATGCGTCTTTTCATGCGCACGGCTGCGGAATAGGGCGATGCCCCCCTGGAAGGTCATTTTCTTGCTGGCCGGTTTTGCGCTTCTCTACCTGATTGCCAAGGACATCGACCTCGGCGACGTCGCCGGTCTGGTTGGCGACGTCGGTACGGCGGGAATTGCGGTCGTCCTCTTGATCTATTTTCTGGCGTTCCTCGGCGATTCCGTCTCGTGGATGCTGATCCTTACATCGCTGCCGGTCTCATTCGCCTGGATACGCCGGACATTCATCGTTCGCTTGGCGGGCGAGGCGTTCAACAATGTGGTCCCGGCGGGCGGTTTCGCGGGCGAGCCAGTCAAGGCGGTGCTGCTGAAGTCGCGTTACGGCGTCAGCTATACCGAGGCCTCCGCTTCGATCGTCATGGCACGGACCGTCAACATGATCGCCCTGATCGTATTTCTGCTCATCGGTTTCGTCTTCATGATGCTGTCCGAGGCCATCGACGGCACCTTGAAGGCGACCGCCAGCGCCGGGCTCGTGTTCCTGAGCCTTGGCACCGCGCTGATGTTCGCCATCCAGCGGTACAACCTCTCAACATGGCTTACGGCCAGATTCGGTGAGCGCCCGTGGGCCGCGAGAGCGGCGGGCGCGATCAAGGTTGTTGAGGATTTGGACCGTCGGTTTCTCGAATTCTACACGCGTAACCGCGGGCGGCTCTGGGCGGCGCTGCTGCTGGCGTTCGTCAACTGGGTGCTGGGGGTCGTCGAAATTTACGTCACGTTCCGATTCCTGGGTACGGAAATCGCCTGGGCCGATGCGTGGATGATGGAAGCGCTGGCACAGATGATCCGCGCCGCGGTTTTCTTCATTCCCCTGGGCATCGGCGCGCAGGAGGGGGCTTTCGTGGTCATCACGACGGCGGTCACCGGCGTGCCCGGTCTCGGTCTGGCCTGCGCCGCCGTCCGGCGTATCCGGGAGCTCGTCTGGATAATTTTGGGGCTTGCGGCGTGGACGCTCTATCCGACCAAATTCAAGGATACGATGCCGGACCGGAACGATTGCTGATCAGTTTTCCAACAGGCGCGCCGCCTGCTTGTCGAGCGCTTTGATCAGGGCCTCTGCGCCGCCTTTCTCCAGTGTTCCGGCGTATTCCGAGGCGCGCAACGCCAGTTCGCTTATGCCGCCCTTGAGCAACACGTCGATAATACGCCAGTCGCCGTTCTTGTCGCGGACGACATAGGTGAGCGTGACGTTTTCTTTGCCGGTCTTTAGCCGGCTTTCCACGAGCTTCAATCCGCGCGGCCCGTCACGGGTTTCCTCGATCACGAACTCGCCGCCGGCCAAATCGCGGAACTGGTCGGCGTAGGTGGCGATGCTGACCCGCCTAAATGCCGCCACGAGGGCGTCGCGTGTATCCGGTGCCGCCTTCGACCAGTGCCGACCCGCTGCGGTCTTGATCATGCCCTCGAAGTCGAATGCCGCGTCCATCGCCGGCGCAAGCTGCTCGTAACGGCGCTGATCGGACGCGTCCTTGCTCCCGCCGACGGCCTGCAGAAGCTTGTCATGGTAGGTTTCGACCGTATCGGCCGGGCTTGCCAGAAGTCCGGAAGAAAATAATAAAGTAATTGAAAACAGAAGGTTGCGGGTGAAGGCTCGCATATATGCTCCTTTGATCCTGACGGCGATTCTAAGCCGGATAAAGGCAGTATTAGGGCAGTCAGGACAAAAGGTCGTCGGCTTTTTTCTCAAGCAGGCTGATCAGCGCATCGACGCCGCCGGTCTTAAGGGTCTGGCGATACTCGGAGATTCTTACCTTGAGTTCGCTGATGCCGCCATCGACGATGACGTCGATCAGACGCCAATCACCGTTGAACTGGCGGGCCACATACGAGATCGAGACATCGTTGTCGCGGTTCGGCACTTTCAGCACAGTGTCGACGAACGTGATGCCCTGCGGACCGGGGCGCTCTCCGCTGACGACGAATTTCTCACCCGCGTAACCGTCGAACAACGTTGCCAGCGTGGCGATGCTCATACGTGAAAATGCCTGAACCAAGCGGTCTTGTTGCTCGGCGGTTGCCGAATTCCAGTATGATCCTGCCGACAGACCGGCCATCAGGCTTAGATGAAATGTGGATTTGACGAGGGGCTTGAGGCGTTCGTAGCGGCCTTTGACGCCGAGCGATTTCGCGTCCTTCATCACGGACACGAGTCCGCTTTGAAATTTTGCCGTATGGTCGCTGGCCGGGCCTGCCCAAGAACGCGCCGGGACCACCGTGACCAGAACGGTGAGAATCGTGTAGAAAACAACGCGCGGAAAAAGCATGCTCAGAGAAACCCCCCATGTTTTCTTAGAAGTTAAGCATATTCCCGAATACCCGTTAACATACCGTTTTCGATATTCGATGACAAAAATGCCACAGTTATGTGGAAAAGGTCACAATAATGTTGCCCGCGTGGCATTGAACCGGGTAAAAAGCTAGCGAGGTGGGTCGCTTTTGGTGTGCGCCTTCGGGTGCGTATTAATGGCGGAAAAAGAAGACTGGAATCCGATGCGCGCGCTGCAAATCCCCAAATCTTTTTACGCGGTGGTCGTCGGCGGACTCGTATTGAGTGCGCCGGTACTGGCCGACTCGCAAGACGTGCTTGAACCGTTTGGCGGCTCCGCACATCCGGGTGCGATTATCGATACCCAGATTGCCGAGGTGCCGGCGACGGTTGTACCGGCAGAGCCGACGCTGCTGGCGCAAAGTTCGGCGCCGGAAGACGATGTCAACGATCCGCTGGAACCCGTGAACCGCGTGATCTTCGAGTTCAACGAGGTCGTCTATGCCGCGCTGCTTACGCCGATCGCGAAAACCTACAATTCGGTATTCCCCACGACGTTCCGCGCCGGTGTCGGTAATGCCATCGACAACCTTGGATCGCCGGTCACGTTCGTAAACGACCTCCTGCAGTTCGAGCTGCATCGGGCGCTTACAACGGTGGCCAGGTTCGTCGTGAATACCATCGGCGGTATCGGCGGTATCGCCGACATGGCCAGCGAGATCGGCCTGGAACAACATGAAGAGGATTTCGGACAGACGCTGGGCGTTTACGGTATGGGCGAGGGGCTTTACCTAGTGCTGCCGTTGCTGGGTCCGACGAACCCGCGCGATGCGATCGGCCAGTATGTCGTCGACCCGTTTTTCGATCCGCTGGGCATGTATCTTTCGAATACCGACCGCGATGCGGAATCCTGGTCGCGGACCGGGGTCTCGGCGCTTGACGAGTATGCGGGGCTGGTCGAGGAACTGGAGCAGATCAAGAAGACGTCGGTCGACTACTATGCGGCGATCCGCAGCCTGTACCGGCAAAAGCGGCAGACGCTGATCTCCAACGGCCGCGAGGAAGATTTGCCGCAGATTCCCAATTACGATCTGAACTTCACGCCCAGGAAAAACGGTTCGATCGCCGGCGTGAAATAATGCGCTACTTGTAAAGGCCGGCCGGTATGGCCGGTTTTTACATAGGCATATTGCACAAAATAAACTAGTGGTTTCTATCTTTTTCCAGATAAATTTAGAGGAATAAATTTCGGCTTGATAAGCTGTTGATTTGCATTACCAATTTGTAACGTGACCTTGGGCGAGAAAGCGGATTTGCTTGACAAAATCGTTAATCACCGAGTATAAAGGTCAGGTAAAGGGGGGTGCCCGACTGGGGCTCTCTGTTTGGGTCTGACGATTAGTAGACCCGCAACAACGGCTACGTTGCTCTGTAGGAGGATGAGGCCATGAAGTTCTTTCTGACGATCCTGAACAGCCAGTTCTAATGGTGGCCGCTTGCCGGTCCGCGCTTTTGCGCGCGCGGTCGGCTCGGGCATATCAGGATTTGCGGTGCTTCATTTAGGCCGGATAAGACAGGAAAGAGGACGACACACATGACCAGCATGACACTTCCAGCTCTGACAAGCGAAAACGGTTTGTCGCGGTACCTCCAGGAAATCTGGAAGTTCCCGATTCTCGAAAAGGAAGAGGAATATATGCTCGCCTATCGTCTGCGCGACGAAGGTGATGTCGATGCCGCGCATAAGCTTGTCACTTCGCATCTGCGCCTGGTCGCCAAGATCGCCATGGGTTACCGCGGTTATGGCCTGCCCGTCTCCGACCTTATTTCTGAAGGCAACATCGGCCTGATGAAAGCGGTCAAGAAATTCGATCCGGACAAGGGCTTCCGTCTTTCGACGTACGCGATTTGGTGGATCAAGGCGTCGATCACCGAGTATGTGTTGAAGTCCTGGTCGATGGTCAAGATGGGCACCGTGGCGTCGCAGAAGAAGCTGTTCTTCTCGCTCCGGCGCATGAAGAACCAGCTCAAGATCTACGACAACGGCGAGTTGAGCGATGAGCAGGCCGGTATGATCTCGGAAGCGGTGGGTGCCACCGAAGCAGAGGTTCAGCACATGAACCGCCGGCTGCATTCCCGCGACCTGTCCCTGAACGCGCCGCTTTCCCAGGCCGAGGAAGGCGCGGCCGAGTTCCAGGATACGCTGGTGGACGAGCGGCCGAGTCCGGAAGCGCTTGTGGGCGCGATAGAGGAAATGTCGGTTCGTTCGGGAATGCTGGAACGCGCGCTCGCCGAATTGCCGGAGCGCGAGCGCCACATTTTGATCGAGCGGCGCCTGAAGGACGATCCGATTACTCTTGAGGAGTTGGGCGAGCAATACGGCATCAGCCGTGAACGCATCCGCCAGCTCGAGGTGCGGGCGTTCGACAAGATCCAGAAACTGGTCCGCGCCGAAGCCACGCAGCAGGCTGCGGCGGAGTAAAACCTACCTCAGTTTACGGCGAACATGCCGTCGGCCATCCTGAGCTCTGCGGGACTGATCAGTTCCGCAGAGGCGATGGTGACCGAATGCAGCCGGCCGTCGATACGGCGTTCCCAAAAATTCAGGAAGCTTTTGAGCTGCGGGAAGTCCGGGGCGACGTCGAGATGCTGCCAGATGAACTCCTGCAAAAGCTGTGGGTAATCGGGAAGATGATACAGAATTTGCGCGGTTGTGAGCCGGTAACCGGCGAGTTGATCGCGGAACGAATGTCCGGATGGGCCGGTGTTTTCGGGGATCATGTGCTCTCCTTTCAAACTATTACGCTGCGATAACTTTGCAGCCGTATAAATTTCCGCGCAACAAAATACCGCAAAATCAATACTTTAGCAGCCTTCCCGGGAGACTGCTGCCAGTTTCCGAATGACCGCGTAAAAAACGCGGATATTCAGGCTTGACGCGCCCGAAAATCGGGCTAAATACGCGTTAGCACTCTTCTTCCAGGAGTGCTAAACATCGCTTCAACACAGACGTTCGCTTGTTCAAGGAGGAACGATAGATGTCATTCAGACCTTTGCATGATCGCGTGCTGGTACGGCGCGTCGAGCAGGAGGAAAAAACCGCTGGCGGGATCATCATTCCCGACACCGCCCAGGAAAAGCCGATGGAAGGCGTCATCGTCGCCGTCGGTGCCGGTCAAAAGACCGAAGACGGCAAGGTTACGCCGCTCGACGTCAAGGCCGGCGATCACGTGCTGTTTGGCAAATGGTCCGGCACCGAAGTCAAAGTCGACGGTGAGGACCTTATCATCATGAAAGAGTCGGACATTCTTGGTGTGATTGAAAAATCCGCTGCCAAGAAAAAAGCCGCCTAACAAAGGGGTTTAAAGAAGATGGCTGCTAAAGAAGTTAAGTTTTCATCGGACGCCCGTGACCGCCTGCTCAAGGGCGTGGACACGCTGGCCAACGCGGTCAAGGTGACGCTGGGGCCGAAGGGCCGCAACGTCGTGCTCGACAAGTCGTTCGGCGCGCCGCGCATCACCAAGGACGGTGTCACGGTCGCCAAGGACATCGAGCTTTCCGACAAGTTCGAGAACATGGGCGCGCAGATGGTCAAGGAAGTCGCGTCCCGCACCAACGACGAAGCCGGCGACGGCACGACGACGGCGACCGTGCTCGCCCAGTCGATCGTCCGCGAGGGCGCCAAGGCCGTGGCCGCGGGCATGAACCCGATGGACCTCAAGCGCGGCATCGACACGGCCGTCGCCGCCGCGGTGACCGAAGTCCAGAAGCGTTCGCAGAAGGTCAAGACCAACGAAGAGATCGCGCAGATCGGCACGATCTCGGCGAACGGCGACCGCGAGGTCGGCGACATGATCGCCAAGGCCATGGAACGCGTCGGCAACGACGGCGTCATCACGGTCGAGGAAGCCAAGTCGCTGCATTCCGAACTCGACGTCGTCGAGGGCATGCAGTTCGACCGCGGCTACACCAGCCCGTACTTCGTCACCAACGCCGAAAAGATGACCTGCGAGCTCGACGATCCGTACATCCTGATCCACGAGAAGAAGCTCTCCAGCCTGCAGCCGCTGCTGCCGGTTCTGGAAGCGGTGGTTCAGTCGGGCCGTCCGCTGATGATCATCGCCGAGGACATCGAGGGCGAGGCGCTCGCTACCCTCGTCGTCAACAAGCTGCGCGGTGGTTTGAAAGTGGCCGCCGTCAAGGCGCCGGGCTTCGGCGACCGCCGCAAGGCGATGCTCGAAGACATCGCGGTGCTGACCAACGGCCAGGTGATCTCGGAAGATATCGGCATCAAGCTCGAGAACGTGACCATCGACATGATGGGCCGCGCCAAGAAGGTGTCGATCACCAAGGAAGAGACCACTGTCATCGAGGGTTCCGGCAAGAAGAAGGACATCGAGGGCCGCTGCACGCAGATCCGCGCGCAGATCGAGGAGACCACGTCCGACTACGACCGTGAGAAGCTGCAGGAGCGTCTGGCCAAGCTGGCCGGCGGTGTTGCGGTGATCCGTGTCGGTGGCGGTTCGGAAATCGAAGTGAAAGAGAAGAAGGACCGTGTCGACGACGCGCTGCACGCGACCCGTGCGGCGGTCGAGGAAGGCATCGTCGCCGGTGGCGGCACCGCGCTTCTCTATGCCACAAAGGCGCTCAAAGGCCTCGAAGGCGAGAACAGCGACCAGACGGTCGGCGTTAATATCGTGCGCCGCGCGATCCAGACGCCGCTGCGCCAGATTGCCGAGAACGCGGGTGCCGACGGCGCCGTCGTTGCCGGCAAGCTTCTGGACCAGAAGGACACGGCGTTCGGCTACAACGCGCAGACGGACAAGTACGAGAACCTGATCAAGTCGGGCGTCATCGACCCGGCCAAGGTCGTCCGGACCGCGTTGCAGGACGCGGCATCGGTCGCCGGTCTTCTCATCACGACCGAAGCAATGGTCGCCGAGAAGCCGGAGAAGAAGGAATCCATGCCCGGTGGCGGCATGGGCGACATGGGCGGTATGGGTGGCATGGGCTTCTAAGCTCACGTTTATCCGGCCTACGCCTTATATCCGCGCCAAACGGCGCGACCGATCAAGGGGCGCTCTCCGGAGCGCCCCTTTTTCTTGGTCGTGTGCCGGGCGTTGGGATAACGTCGGGCGCATGATCGTGACGTTTACCGACTTCGGCGTAGAAGGCCCCTACATGGGACAGATGCGCGCGGTTCTTCTGAAAGAGGCACCGGGCGAGGATGTCGTCGACCTGATGATCGACGCGCCGGCGTTTAACCCGAAAGCCTCTTCGTATCTGCTGCCGGCCGTGCTCGAACCGCTTGCAAGCGCGTTTGTCTGTGTTGCCGTCGTCGACCCGGGGGTCGGCGGCGCGCGGCGCCCTGTGGTGCTGCGCTGTGGCGATCAATGGTATGTCGGTCCGGATAACGGTCTCCTGGAAATGGCCGCCCGGCGAGCCGAATCGGCTGTCGAATGGTGGGAGATTGACTGGCGCCCTGAACGTCTGTCGGCCAGCTTTCACGGTCGGGATCTGTTTGCCCCCATGGCGGCCAGACTGGCATGCGGCGGCGAGGCGGCTTTGGCCGGAATAGCCACGCCCGTCGGCCTCGATCGGTCGGTCTATGCCGACTGGCCGGCCGACCTCCAGGAGGTGATTTACATCGACGGTTACGGGAACTGCATGCTGGGTGTGCGTTGGGATGCTGCGGCACCCATTGAATCCGTGGTAACGGATTCGGTCACCGTTGCTCCGGCAGAGACATTCTCGGATGTTTCCCCCGGCTCGGCGTTCTGTTATCGGAACGCCATCGGTCTCGTCGAAATTGCCGTCAATCAGGGCAGCGCCGCGGTACAACTGGGCCTGCAAATCGGCAGTCAGGTTGCCGTAAGGAAATTGTCAGGGAAATAAAGAAGACTGCGGAATAATTTGGCAAACCAACATGGTACGTCTACCATCGTTGATATAAGCTGAGAGAAGCATTCGGGGAGTTGGATCGTTTGACCGTCGCCCAAACCGAGCGGGATATATGTCGATTCGTGTAAAATTCTGGGGGGTCAGGGGAAGTATCGCATGCGCGACCCCGGATCATATGAAATACGGAGGGAACACCAGCTGCATTGAAATTGAAGCTGGTGATTATCGTTTCGTCATGGATGCCGGAACCGGCATCCGCAACTTCGGCAATGCATTCCTTCACGACGACGTCAAGGAATCTCATCTGCTGCTGACCCACACGCACTGGGATCACATCAACGGTTTTCCATTTTTCGTACCGGCCTATGACGCCAAACGCTCGATCCATATCATGGCCGGACACCTGAAGAACCAGGGCGGCGTGCAGGACGTGCTGTCGACACAGATGCACAATCCGATGTTCCCGGTGCCGCTCGAAGCGATGCAGGCCAATCTCAGGTTCGAGGATTTCGAGGCCGGCGACACCTTCTCGCTTGCAAAAGGCGTCGACATCTCGACGGCGCCGCTGAACCATCCGAACGGTGCCACCGCTTACCGGATCGATCACGACGGCAACTCCGTGGTCTATGTGACGGACACGGAACATATTCCCGGCAAGCCCGATCAGAATATCCTCGGACTGATCGAGGGCGCGGATCTGGTGATTTACGACAGCACCTACACGGAGGAGGAATTCCCGGCCAAGGTCGGCTGGGGGCACTCAACGTGGGAGGAGGGCATGCGCCTTTGCCAGGCAGCGAACGTGAAAAGGCTGGCCATCTTCCATCACGACCCCGATCACAACGATGACTTCATGGACAATCTTGCCATCGAAGCCGCCGAGGCATGGGAAGGCAATTTCGTCAGCCGCGAAGGCATGGAACTGATCATCGATTAAGCCGCGCCCGGCGCGGCTCCGACACTACGCCAAATCAGTTTGCAGCTTGTGACAGGCGCTGGCGTTCCTGGTTCAGGAAAGCGCCGATCTGTTCGTAATCCTTGGCCAACGCGTCCGTTCGTTTGGACGCCAGGTTGTCGAACTTGAGCTGCCATTCTTCGAGGGTATTCATATTCTGCGGCGCCCCGGCCGCGATGATCTCGCGCTTCAGGGCATCGAGTGCGGCCTTGGTCTTTGTCTCGTCGGGACCAAGCGCCTGCGGCGCCGGTTGAATGGGCAGGCGCTGTTCGATGGACTGCTGCGGCGCAGCGTCGCCCTGGTCCTGTGGCGCTACGGCCTTGGCTTCTTCCTGCCGGCGCTTGAATTCCTGGGCGCGGATATAGGCGTCGCGCTCGTCCAGCGACATCGGGTGCAGCCTTAGCACCACGCGCCGGTTGGTGGCCCGGTTCTCCGGAATCGGTTTTCCCTCGAGGTCCCGGTTCGGCACTTTCGGGCGGGTATCGGCGTATCCGGTGGCTTTCAGGCGCTCCCGCGCGACACTGTTCTCCTCGAACAGCCTGACGACGCTGGCCGCGCGGTTTGCGGAGAGTTCCCAGTTGGAGGGGAACTGCTCCGTGCTGATCTTGCCGTCGTCCGTGTGTCCCTCGACGACCACGTTGTAGAGTTCGTAATTCGGCGAGGCGAGGGTTTCGGAAAGTTTGTTCAGCACCGGAATTGCCGCCGCCACGATTTCCGCCGAACCGGGTTTGAAAAAGGCGTTCGACTGCAGTTCGATGACTACGCCTTTCTCGTCGGTGCCGACGGTTACCACCTGATCGGCCTGCATTTCATAGACTAGGTCCTGCGCGTCGATCTTCAGGCTCTGTGTCGTCGTTTGCTTGTCGCGACCGCCGATGTTGGCGGCGACGGCGGAGGTCAGTTCTTCATAGGCCGGGATATCGAACTCGGCGAAGGTCAGCAGCATGACGAAGAACGCCATCAAAAGCGTGATCGCGTCGGCGAACGTCGTCAGCCAATCTTCCGGTTCGTCTTTGGGTGGTTCGCTTTTCGGTGCCGCCAAAACCGGCCTCCCGTTACATCGTTCCGGATCGCTACTTCTTCATCTTGTCGATGTTGAAGTGGATCGATGGATCGAGATAGCTGTTCATCTTGTCCTGGATATAGCGTGGCGATTTCTTGTCCGCCAGGAGGGCGAGGCCCTCGGCGACGAGATAGTTCCGGAACCTTACGATCTGTTCGCGCTGCAGCACCTTGGTCGCGGTCGGCAGGAAAAAGATGCGTGCGAACAGCACGCCGTAAAGCGTCGTCAGCAGAGCGACCGCCAGGCCCTTACCAAGGGACGACGGGTCGCCGCCCATATTGTCGAGCATGATGATCAGGCCGACCAGCGTACCGATCATGCCGAACGCCGGCGCCGCGGACGCCATGCCCTTCAGGATTTCCACCTGCACGGTGTTGCGGCCGAACGTTGTCTCAATGGTGTTGGTCATGATCTCGCGCACTTCCTCGCCGGTGTACCCGGACACGACCATCTCGACGCCGAAGCGCAGAAACTTATCGCCCTTGGTTGCCTTCATGGCCTCGGATTCCAGGGCCGGGACACCGCTTTTCTGGACGGTGTATGCCCATTTGATGATACGGCCGACTTCGCTCTTCAGCACGTTGCGGCCGACCTTGGGCGAGAACACGATCCGCCAGATCAGTTTAAGCGACAGCATCACGTAACGCGGTTCGTACGAAATAAATGTTGAAGCGAGAGTGCCGCCCATCACCATGACGAAGCTGGAACCGCTGAGGAAAATAATGAAGTTGTCGGTGCTGACGACAATGGCGCCAATGAACAGGCCGAGCGCACCCAGAACCCCGAAAATGGTTGTTAATGACATTTAGACGCTTCTCAGTCCTGGCCTATTCCCCATCGCACGCCGGACGACACCCGTTGCCGACGAATCCTGCTACTATAAAGAATCTCTTATGTTTAAGAAATAATTAGCAGCAATTGGGTCGCCCCTTGAACCGAGAGTCCGTTATCGTTCGCGGAAGGCCTCATGGCGGAGCTTCAACACCGGTTTAACCAGGTAATCCATGACCGACTTCTCGCCGGTATGAATATCGACCGTCGCCTGCATGCCGGGGGTGATCGGTAGATCGCCGTCCACCTTGCCGAGATAGTTCTTGTCGGTTTGTACGACGACACGGAAATAGGGCGTGCCTTCTTCGTCGGTGCTGCTGTCCGGGGCGACCCGGATCACCTGACCCTTGAGGCCGCCATAGCGTGCGAAATCGTACGTCGATATCTTGACCGTCGCCGCCTGGCCCTCGGTGACGTAACCGCGGTCGACAGGATTCAGCTTCGCCTCGATCACGAGCTGGTCACCGGTCGGCACGATTTCCATGATCGGTTCGCCGGGTTTGACGACGTTGCCGACCGAGTTATAGCGCATGTTCTTTACGACGCCGTCGATAGAGCTTTTGATTTCGGTACGGATTCCCTGTTCGGTCGCTTCGTTCAGCAGTTCGTTCACGCGGGCGATGTTTTCCTCGATCTTACCGAGTTGGTCCTGTGCTTCGCGGCGGAACCGGCTCTCCGTCTCCTGCAGCCGCTGGCGCGCTTCCTCGACCGCGGCCTGTGCCTTGGGGAGCGCCGGTTTGAGGGATTTCATCTCACCGTCCAGGTTCTCGACCTCGGCCTCCAGTTCCAGGTGTTCCATCTTCGCCGTCAAACCTTCCGAGAGCAGCGATTTGGACATCTTCAGCCGTTCCGACGCGAGCCTGTAGTTGCTCTCGACGGCACGCGCGCGGGCATTCAGTTCCTCGACTTCCAGCTCGCGCTGTTTGACCTGTTCGCGCATGACCTGAACGGTCGAGGTCAGTTCCCGGCGCCGGGCTTCGAACGCCTGGCGCTGTGCCGCGACGATGGCCGGACGGCGCTTCGCCGCTTCTTCCGGAAACACCAACTCGGTGCCGTTGGCCTCGGCTTCGAGGCGTGCTTTCACCAGACGTTCGCTATCGAGGCGGACTTGCAGTTCTTCGCGGTTCGTGCCGCCGGACGCGAGATCCAGTTGCAAGAGTGTTTGCCCCTCGCGGACGGCGTCGCCCTCGGCTACGTAGATCTCCTGGATGATGCCGCCTTCCAGGTGCTGTACGACCTTTATCCGGCCCGCCGGAACGACCTCACCGGTGGCGATGGAAACCTCGTCGAGGGTCGCAAAATTCGCCCAGATCAGGCCGACCGCGAGCGCGATCATCACCGGCCATGCGATCAGCCGCCAGCCCGGTAGCGGGTTCTGGTTCAGCAGCATATCGAGCTTTTCGGACGAGGAGGGGCCTTTCTGCGGCGGCGGTGCCACTTTCTCATGGTCCTGGCGTTGTTCAAGTCCGGAAGCGTCGGGGCTCATCGCTCAACTCCTAATCGGCTTGCGCTTTTTGATCCTTCGGGCGTCCGGCGTCCGCCGGTTCCTTCCGGTTCGTCTTACGGTCCCCCTCGAACCCCTTGATTAAATCTGCATACGGGTCGTCAAGCAACCGTTTCGCGTCGCCATCCAGCTTGAACATGTTGTTGGCGGGGACACTCGGGTCGGACGTCGACCGTTCGCCGTCTTTTTTGCGAGCACGTTCGGCGATCGCTTCGGCAGCGCCGCCCTTATTGGCCTGATCCGGCGCATTCGCCGCTTGTGGTGGCGGAGCTTTGGACCCTGTGCCGGCCGCTGCCGGCGGTGGCGGCATCTTGGGCTGTTGCTGCGGCTTCGGCGCGCTTTCTCCCGGCGACGCTGCCTGGGATGCAGGTTGTGGCGGCGCTTGCGGGGCGCCTTGCGGTGGCGCCTTGGGAGCGCCTTCCCCGGTACCCCGCAACCGGGGCGGCGCAGCCTTCGGAACGCCGTCGGCCGTCGATTTCGCTGCGGCTTCGGCCGCGTCGTCGCTTTTCTGCATCGGCTGCTGGCCGAACAGTTTCGGCAGGATTTCCCGGGACGGCCCGGCGAGCGCGACCTTGCCCTTGTCCAGCGCCACGAGGTCGTCGCAGGCGGCAAGCAGGATCGGGCTGTGCGTGACGATGATGACGGTCCGCGTCTTGCCGATCTCGACCAGCGTCTTGCGGAGTTCCTGTTCGGCCTGACGGTCGAGACTCGCCGACGGCTCGTCGAGCAGAAGCACCGCCGGATCCCCGAGCAGCGCACGGGCAACGGCGATCCGCTGGCGCTGGCCGCCGGAGAGCCGCTGACCCGCCTCGCCGATGTCGGAGGCATAACCGTCCGGCAGGTCGATGATGAAGTGGTGCACGCCGGCCGCCGTCGCCGCCTCGACGATCTGGTCGTCGCTGGCGTCGGGGAAGCGGTGCACGATGTTGTCCCGGACCGTGCCGGCGAACAGCACGGTGTCCTGCGGCACGTAGCCCATCCAGGTGGCGAGTTCGGTACGCGTGAACTGTGCGATATCCGCACCATCGAGGAGGACGCGGCCATTGGTTGGCGTGTAAAGGCCCTGGATCATCTTGAGGAGTGTGGTCTTGCCGGAGCCGTTGCGCCCGACCAGAGCATGCACACCGCCCGCGTGGATGTTGACGGTCACGGAATCGACGACCGGCTTGTTGCCCTCGGCATAGGCGAAGCTGAGGTTCTCGACCTGGATTTCGCCGCGCGGCTTCTCCAGCTTGACTTCGCTTTCCTGTCGGTCCGACACGGATGAGAAAACCTCGCCCAGGCGGTCGACGGACTGCTTGAACCCGTTATAGGCGCGCCACTGGCCGACGAGCTGGTTCAAGGGACCGAGTAGCCGCCCAGACAGCATGTTGGTCGCGATCAGCGCCCCCATGGTCAGGTTCTGATGGATAATCTGGTAGGCGCCGACGGACGTGAGGAAGATCGTCGTCGCCATGGTCAGCGTCTGCGAGCAGTTGGTGTAGAAGTCGGTCTTGTTGCCACGGTACATGGACTGGGCGATGTTGGCGGCGTGGGTCTCCTCCCACAGCGGGCGCATGGCCCGGTCCAGCGCCAGCGCCTTGATGGTTGTGCGGCCCTGGATCAATTCCGCGATCAGGCCGTCCCGGTTCTGCGTGCTTTCGCGCTCCGCCGCGTTGGCCTGCGCCATGACGTTACCCGAGCGCCAGGCGACGAACATGAAAAGCGGCAGAATAATTAAAAGCACCCAGGCGATCGGTGCGGCGATGACCCAGATCAGCGTGAAAAACAGGATTACGAACGGCAGGTCGCAGATCAGGATTGCCGAGGCGCCGGATACCGTATTCCGCACCACGTCGACGTCGCGGAACAGGGATTGCCAGTAGCTGGCCGGTTTTCCTTCCAGCATGTGCAGCGGCAGGCTGACCAGCTTGTCGAACAAATGCCGGCCGACGATGACGTCGACCCGGAGCGCGACGGTCTGCATGATGCGCGAACGTGCCTGTTTCAGGGCGAGATCGAACAGCACCACCAGCAGCATGCCGATCACAAGGCCCCAGAGCGTGCTCAACCCGCCGGTGCCGACGACCCGGTCATAGACTTGAAGCGTGAAGATCGGCGTTGCCAGGGCGAGCAGGTTCACGAACGCCGACATCGCGATCACCTCGCGGAAGATCGGCATCAATGGTTTCAGGATGGGCTTTAGCCACGCGCGCCCGGACTTATCGCTCATTCAGGATCCTTGGACAGTCTGTAGAATTCACCAGTCGGAATCCACGACACCATACGTTATTTCAACCTTTTAGCACAGTTTTCGTACAATTGTCGAAGACGCTTGACCCGGTATATCGTAAGATGTCTAGACTGATAACTTGGGGACCGGATCGGGGAGCAAGGATCCTTTGCGGATACTGAAATCCATATTCAGCTTCGAGCGCTCGCTGGGCATGATCCTGCTGGTTGCGTTCCTCGGTCTCTATTACGCCGACCTAAAGACCAACGCCGGGTTCCTCGATTTCTGGCGCAACAAGGTTTTCGATTTTTATCAAGAGATTAAGCCGCGCGAGATTCCCGACGCCAAGGATAAGCCGGTTACCATTATCGACCTTGATGAGCAGAGCCTCGAAACCGTCGGGCAATGGCCGTGGCCCCGCAACATTCTCGCGCAAATGGTTCAGAACCTGATGCAGATGGGCGCCATCTTGGTGGCCTTCGACGTCGTGTTCGCCGAACCCGACAGGATGAATCCGGCCAGCGTCGCCTCGACGTTGCCGGGGCTCGACGACAGTACGAAGGCGAAACTCGTCAGTCTCAAGAGTAACGACCAGATTTTTGCCGATACGATTAGCCGCTCGCGGGTCGTGCTCGGGCAGGCGGGCCGTCCGAGCGAGACCGAGGGCGTGAAGGGGCCGCCGGTCAAGAAATCCGTCGCCGTGCGTAAACTTCACAAGGACGCAGCCGAACCTTACGCCTATATCCCGAAATTTCCGTCATTGGTCCGTAACGTACCGGTGATCGAGCAGGCGGCGACCGGGCGCTTCGGCGGGCACGGCATCTTCTCGGTGGTGCCGGGCAAGGACGGGATCGTGCGCAACATACCGGCGTTCTTTGGCCACGACGGGGAGTATTTTCCGTCGCTGGCGATCGAGATACTGCGGATCGCGACAGGCCGCCAGACCGTTCTCGCGCAGGTCAACCAGGCGGGTATGACCGGTGCCGCCGTCGCCAAGGGGCTGACGGTGCAGACGGACCGGATCGGGCAGATCTGGCCTTATTTCTCGCAACGCGACTGGGATAAGTATGTGCCGGCCTACAAGGTGCTGAACGGCTCCGCCGATCCGGAAAAGATCAAGGGGAAAATTACGATCCTCGGGACCTCGGCGGTGGGGCTTCGGGATATTCGCTCCATTCCGACCGAGCGCGATATCCCCGGGGTCGAAGTCCATGCGCAATTGATCGAGGCGATCGTTCACGGCAAATACCTGGTGCGTCCCAATTTCGCCGATGCGGCGGAACTGACGTTCCTGCTGGTTGGCGGGATCATCATGATCATCCTGGTGCCGTGGGTCGGTGCCAAGTGGACCGCTGCGCTGTTTCTGCTGGTCGCCGGCGGGGCACTGGGGACGTCGTGGTACCTGTTCGCCGAGAAGCTCTACCTGCTCGACGGGTCGTACGCCGTCGTCGGCATTGCCGTCATGTATACGTCGATGACGTATGCCGGATACGCGCGCGAGGAGGCCGAGCGCCGCCAGACGCGGGATGCGTTTTCCAAGTACCTGTCACCGGACATGGTGAAACGGGTCGCCGGCGATCCCGGCGCGCTGAAACTCGGCGGCGATCAGCGCGAAATGACGCTGCTGTTCTGCGACGTGCGCGGTTTCACGACGATTTCCGAACAGTTCGACGCCGTCGGCCTGACCAGTCTGATCAACAAACTGCTGACACCGCTGACCAACGTCATCCTCGAGCGCAAGGGCACCATCGATAAGTACATGGGCGACTGCATCATGGCGTTCTGGAACGCGCCGCTGGATGACGAGGACCATGCATACAACGGATGTACCTCGGCGCTGGCGATGCTGGCGGAAATGGAACCCCTCAACGACCGTCTTGAGAAAGAGGCGGAAGAGGAGGGACGCAAGCACATTCCGCTCAAGGTCGGCCTCGGCCTCAACACGGGGCCGTGCGTGGTCGGCAACATGGGGTCCGACATGCGCTTCGACTATTCCGTGTTGGGAGATGCCGTGAACCTTGCCGCACGTCTGGAGGGCCAGTCGAAGAGTTACGGCATGAACGTCGTGCTCGGTCCGACCACAAGGAACGCGGTCAAGGACCGGCTGGCGACCATCGACCTCGACTTCATTCAGGTGAAGGGCAAAACCTCGGGCACGATGATCTACGGCCTGATGGGGGACGAGGAAGTCCTCGCCGATCCGGCATTCAAGAAGCTGCAGAACCTGATCTTCGATGCGCAGGAAATGTACCGCGCCCAGCAGTGGGGCGATGCGCAGGAAATGTTCGATGAAATCCGCGACCTCGGCAGCGACGACAAGAAACCCTGGAAGCTGGAAGCCAACCTGCATACGCTGTGCGATCTCTATGACGAGCGGATCGCCGAATACAGGCAGAGCCCGCCGCCGCCCGACTGGGACGGTGTCTACATCGCGACGACCAAGTGATCCCCCCGTACCCGAATACGGAAAACTACCATTCCGCGCAAAGCGCTTGCTCCTGCCGATAACGATCCGGTGTATCGAGCCTGGCATTGTTGCGGTCCAGTTCCCGGTTCATTTCGAGAAACAACGGTTCGACGGTCGCGCTCAGGCGTTGGCGGAGATACGCCGCGGCCGTGTCCGGGCTGGCCGAACGTACCGGCTCGAGTACCTGGGCGGCGCGCTGCAGACGGTGCTGGAGGCGCGGATAGAACTGATCGAGGGCCTGGCGAAATACGGCGACGTGCGTCATCTCGTGTGCGTTGATCGATTTGTAGGCACAGGTGCCCGGACGAAACCGGCGTGCGATATAGACGCGGAGCTTGTCGTACCCGAGATCGGCATCGACGGCGGTCACACGGGCACAATAGACCCCATCGGACATCGGCAGGGCTTCGACTTGTAAGCGCATGCGGTATTGCAGGTCCGTCAATGTCAGGCCGACTGGTGTCCATGCCGATCCGAACGCCCTGGCACGTCCGCTCTGTTGCTGCATATGGCGCAGGCTGTTGCCCGTACGTGCGTTGTCCACCACGATCCGGCCGTCGAGCCGTTGCATTGTGACCCGAACGTCACGAGATTCCGGAAATCCGCAAGGCGCCGCAAGCGCCGGGGCGGAAGCAGGCATGATCCCGAAGACCAGCAAAAGCGCGGCAATGCGTCCGATTCTTTTCGGCAATGTTGTCATCCCGGGATTATAGCCGATTCCACCCGGCCCGCGACAGCGGAGGAGGTGGCTCATTCGTAGTCGATGGCAATCAGGATATGTTCGACTTTGTCGTCGGATTTCCCGACCGGCAAATTGAGTGAATTGAAGACGACGAATTCGCGGCCGGCGATAAATGAACTGGAGCGGTGAACGCTGTATGCCATGCCGGTTTCGTAAACGGCGAGGTATGTGTCCATTTGCGGGCCCAGCGGCTGGTCTTTGTACATCTCCCGGTGCGTCTTCCCGGTCGCGTCGAAACCGGCCCGGTGCGTGACCTGGGTGCCCCAGTAACGGTTCATGAAGTCCACGCCGTCGCCGATGACGTCTTTGATGATCATGCACGACGCGATCCGCCACAGGTCCAGAAGATCTATGTCCTGCCAGGCCGGGAACTTGCGCTGGCCGCGTTTATCCAGCCAATAATCGTAAAGCAGGCGTGCGTGTGGCCTGTCCGGCGGGTGCGCCGCATCGACTTCGTGCCGCTCGTAGACCTCGTCGGTAATCCTGACTTCGACCAAGACAATTCTCGCTGCCCGTGGTGGGGGACCCATCACGTGAAATTATGAACGTCGAACCGGATTGACGCCAGGAACTCACGGCGCCGAAGCAAAAAAGGGGAGGAGTCCCGGCCGGAACTTCTCCCCCCTTTAGTAATTGGCTCCGGCGGCAGGACTCGAACCTGCGACAAGTCGGTTAACAGCCGACTGCTCTACCAACTGAGCTACGCCGGATCAGAGCTGGAGGCGCGGACCGGAATCGAACCGGTGTACACGGCTTTGCAGGCCGCTGCGTAGCCACTCCGCCACCGCGCCGTTCCGCGTTGACCTCCCGTCACGTTACGGATTGTGCCCTTCGTCAGAGCGTCCCGTGTTGCGACGACGCGGGAAATTAGACGCAACATTGCCGGGGGTCAAGCAATCCATGTACACTTTCCACGCACAATTATTTTCGTTGCCGCCGGGGCGCTGCACAGAGTTGTTTTCAACGCTGGCCGGGCCTATAAAACGGGTTGTGACGACAACGGTCGGCGTCGGCGCCCGGAATGTCACAGCTAGGTCGTGAAAAGGGTTAACCGTATGAATGACGCGCAATTTGCCAAGGCTCGCCGTAACATGGTCGACGGCCAGATCCTGCCGAACCGGGTCACGGACGACAAAGTGATCGCGGCGATGGCGGATTTGCCGCGCGAGGCGTTCCTGCCCGGTGCCCGGCGGATGCTGGCCTATGCCGACGAGACGGTGCTGATCGAGGACGACCGTTACATGATGCAGCCGATGGTGCTGGCGCGGCTGCTCGACGTCGCCGAGATCAAGCCGCAGGATGTGGCCATGGCCGTCGGGTGTGCGACCGGTTACGGCGTCGCAGTTCTTGCGCGTCTGGTGGATACCGTCATTGCCGTTGAAAGCGATGCGTCGATGCGTTCCAAGGCCGAACGTACGCTCGGCGAACTCGGGGTCGACAATGTCGCCGTCGTCGATGGTACGTTGGTCGAGGGGTATCCGAAGGATGCGCCGTATGACCTGATCTATTTGGACGGCGCCGTGCCGGAAGTTCCCCAGGGCATCGCCCGGCAGCTTGCGGAAGGCGGTCGCCTGATTTGCGTGGAAATGCAGCCGGGTCGGCCCGTTGGCCGGGGTGTTCTGGTCACCCGGTACGGCGATTCGATTTCCAAGCGCGAAATCTTCGATGCCGTGGAGCCGTTGCTGCCGGGGTTCGAGAAAGAAGCCGCGTTTTCTTTCTGAAAATTTCGCAAGACCATGGAATCACGGCAAAAAATTCCAACCTGCGATTCGCACTTATTTTCATCTTGAGTCGTGGCGGTGTAGGTGTAAACCCTTGAATCCATTTTCATTTTTGTAAAACTTGACCTTATCGCAGCGTTCTGACTCCCTTATGGTTGATGAAGTCTTGAATGACGGGCAGCGCTTGTTGACGAAGTGTTTGTTGGGATTTGGGCCTCCGACGTGTTACCTAGGTCTGGGCAGTATGGGTTGAAGCACTATGGGTAAAACCGCAATCGTCGTGTCTTCGGTGGCTATCGCCGCCCTTATCGGTTTTCAAACGGCACCGGCATCCGCGCAGACGATTGAAGACGCTCTGGCCAAGGCGTATTTGAACAACCCCACCTTGCTGTCGACCCGGGCCGGATTGCGGAGCACCGATGAAAGCGTGCCGCAGGCGCTCGCCAATTGGCGGCCGTCGGTGGAAATCACAGGTTCCGCCGGTGCCGAGGTGGTGGATAGCAACACTTCGACCGGCACGGACCGCAACCAAAGCCGCCGCCCCAGGGATTTCGGCATTGCCGTGACGCAGCCGCTGTTCCGCGGCGGCCGGACGCTGGCGGCGACCAGCGGTGCCGAGAACGAGGTTCGCGCCGCGCGCGCAAGATTGCTGGACTCCGAGCAGAATATTCTTCTCCAGGCCGCGACGGCGTATTTGAACGTGTACCGCGATCAGGCGGTCCTGCGTCTCAACCAGAACAACGAGGAAGTGCTGCAACGCCAGCTTGAAGCAACCCGCGACCGGTTCGAGGTCGGGGAGATTACCCGTACCGATGTCCACCAGGCCGAAGCCCGTCTGGCGCGATCGAAAGCCGACCGCATCCAGTCCCAGGGCGATCTCGAGACGTCGCGTGCCAACTACCTGAACGTGGTGGGTGAGCCGGCCCCGAAAACGCTGACGTTGCCTGACCGTGCCGTCGATCTCCCGGGCAACGCCGAAGATGCTGTTCGCACCGCCGTCGTCAATAATCCGGGCGTGATCGCCGCCGAATTCGACAGGCGCGCGTCCATGGACAATGTCGACGAGGTCTGGGGCGAGTTGCTGCCTGAACTCGATCTGACCGCCAGCAGCACCCGCGAATTTCAGACCACGACTGAAGACAGCCTTCGGACGAGCCACGAGGTGACGCTGAACCTGACGATCCCGCTTTATCAGCAGGGAGAGGTTTATTCGCGTCTGCGCCAGGCCCGGCAGGACGCCGCCGAGACGACGCTGCTCATTGATACGGAGCGCCGCGACGCGGCGGAAGCGGCCACGCAGGCCTACGAAAGCCTGATCACCGCGCGTGCCCAGGTCGATGCGTTCCAGACCCAGATCGAAGCCAGCATCGTCGCCCTTGAGGGCGTGCAGCGCGAAGCTGCGGTCGGATCGCGGACGGTTCTCGATATTCTCGATGCGGAGCAGGAACTGCTCGACTCGCGTGTTTCCCACGTTCGTTCGGAGCGCGACGAATTGGTCGCCTCGTACGAGTTGATGTCGGCGCTCGGGCGGTTGACGGCCAAGGATCTCGGCCTGGCGGTCGATCTTTACGATCCGCGTGAGCACTACAACGAAGTCCGTGACAAGTGGTTCGGGGGAACCAGTTCGGGCGGCGTGAAATAAGCACGGGAACTCCGGACTCCTTAATCTCCGGTGTTTTCACAGCGATTACGGTTTGTTAACCGTCTTTAGGCCATCTTCTAGGGATTGTTAACGCAAACGGGGGGCGAGACCCGCGAATGAGCGAAGAAGCCGACGCAGCTGGAGAAGACGGCGCCGAACCTTCAATGGAGGACATCCTCGCTTCGATCCGACGCATTCTTGCGGAGGAGGAGGAGGAAGGCGGCGAAGAAGCGGCTGCGCCCGAACCTGCGCCTGAGCCGGAACCCGCGCCTGAGCCGGAACCTGAGCCGGAACCTGAGCCCGGGCCGGAACCTGAGCCTGAGCCTGAGCCGGAACCCGAGCCCGCGCCAGAACCGGAGCCGGAACCCGAACCGGCGCCTCCGCCGCCACCTCCGCCTCCGCCGCCGCCCCCAATGCCGTCGGAGATGGAGGAAATCCTTGAACTGACGCCGGATATGGTGGCGGCGCCCGAGCTTGTCTCGAACCCGACGTTCCAGTCCGGCGCCGATATGCTCTCGGAACTTGCCAAGGCGATCCTGGACCAGCGCGACCTGTCGGTCGGCGGTAGCCGCGATATTACGCTGGAAACCATGGTCCGTGAGATGCTGAAACCGATCCTGCGCGAATGGCTGGATCGCAATCTGCCGTACCTGATCGAACGGTTGGTCAAGAAAGAGATCGACAAGATGATCAATCGCGCGGAACGTTTCGACAGCTAAACCCGCTTGAAATTTACTGTTATCGTTGATCCGACCGGGTGGCGGCGCTAAAACCTGCGCTTCATCCTAGGGCGACTATCGGAGGCCTCCGGCGATGCTGGACAAAACCTATCGGTCCGACGAGATCGAGCGGAAACGGTACGAAGAGTGGGAAAACGACGGCGATTTCGGCATCGGCGGTGCGCGCGCCAACGCCGAGCCGTTCACCATCGTCATTCCGCCGCCGAACGTTACCGGCAGTCTGCACATGGGGCACGCGCTCAACAACACGCTTCAGGACATCCTGATCCGTTATCGCCGCATGCAGGGCCGGGATGCCCTGTGGCAACCGGGTACCGATCATGCCGGCATCGCCACGCAGATGGTGGTCGAGCGGCAAATGGCCGAGGAGGGGCTGACCCGTCACGACCTCGGGCGTGAAAAGTTCATCGACCGCGTGTGGCAATGGAAAGCGGAATCCGGCGGCACGATTACATCTCAATTGCGGCGCCTGGGTGCGTCCTGCGACTGGTCGCGCGAGCGTTTCACCATGGACGACGGACTTTCCGCCGCCGTGACCAAGGTTTTCGTGCAGCTTTACAAGGAAGGCCTGATCTACCGCGATAAGCGGCTCGTCAACTGGGATCCGAAACTGCACACGGCGATTTCCGACCTGGAGGTCGAGCAGCGCGAGACCGTCGGCAAGATGTGGTACTTCAGGTATCCCGTCGAGGGCCGCGAGGGTGAGTTCCTGGTCGTCGGCACGACGCGTCCGGAGACGATGCTGGGCGATACCGGCGTTGCCGTGCACCCGGATGACGAACGCTACAAGCACCTGGTGGGCGAGAACTGCATCCTGCCGATCGTCGGCCGCAAGCTGCCGATCGTCGCCGACGAATACGCCGATCCGGAGAAGGGCTCCGGGGCGGTGAAGATGACGCCGGCGCACGACTTCAATGACTTCGAGGTCGGCCAGCGCCACCATCTGAAGATGGTCAACGTCATGGATGCCAATGCGCATCTGAACGAAAATGTGCCGGCGGCCTATCAAGGGCTGGAACGCTTTGCGGCGCGCGAGAAGGTCGTCGCCGAGATGGAAAGCCTCGGTCTGCTGGAAAAGATCGACGACAACCCGATGACGATTCCCTACGGCGACCGCTCGGGCGTGCCGATCGAACCGTGGCTGATGGACCAGTGGTTCGTGGATGCCAAGACCCTGGCCGGTCCGGCGATTACTGCGGTCGAGCAGGGCAAGACCAAATTCGTGCCGCAGAACTGGGAAAACACTTATTTCGAGTGGATGCGAAACATCCAGCCCTGGTGTATCTCGCGGCAGATCTGGTGGGGCCATCAAATCCCCGCCTGGTTCGGCCCCGACGGCGAGGTGTTCGTCGAGGAAAGCGAAGAGGCGGCCAAGGCCGCGGCACGCGAGTCGCTGGGTGAGGATATCGAACTGACCCGCGATCCGGACGTGCTGGACACATGGTTTTCGTCGGCGCTCTGGCCTTTTTCGACGCTGGGCTGGCCCGAGCAGACCCCGGAACTGGAGCGTTACTATCCCACGGATACCCTGATCACCGGTTTCGACATCATCTTCTTCTGGGTTGCCCGGATGATGATGATGGGCATCCATTTCATGGGCGAGGTGCCGTTCCATACAGTCTATATCCACGCGCTGGTGCGTGACGAGAACGGCCAGAAAATGTCCAAGTCCAAGGGCAACGTCATCGACCCCCTGGACCTGATCGAGAAGTACGGCGCCGATGCGCTGCGCTTCACCCTGACCGCGTTCGCCGCCCAGGGCCGGGATGTGAAGCTTGCCGAAAGCCGTGTCGAGGGCTATCGGAACTTCTGCACCAAGATCTGGAACGCGGCGCGCTTTTGCGAGATGAACGAGTGCAAGCCGGTCGATACGTTCGATCCGGCCAGGGTTACGCAACCGCTCAACAAGTGGATCGTCGGCAAGGTCGTGGAATGCGAACGCCGGACCCGCGAGGCGGTCGAGGCCTATCGCTTCAACGATATCGCGACGTCGATCTATCAGTTCACGTGGGGAACTTACTGCGACTGGTACCTGGAACTGGTGAAACCCATTCTTCAGGGCGACGACGAGACGGCGAAGGAGGAAACCCGCGCGACGGCGGCCTGGGCGCTGGATCAGATTCTGGTGCTGGCGCATCCGGTCATCCCGTTCGTGACCGAGGAACTCTGGCAGTCGATTTCCGCGGACCGTTCGCAGCGCCTGATCGAGACCGCGTGGCCGGAATACGACGACGGTCTGATCGACGACGCGGTCAACGACGAGATCGACTGGGTGGTGCGCCTGATCACGCAGATCAGGCAGGTGCGCTCCGAGATGAATGTGCCGCCGTCGGCGAAGATGCCGATGTTCCTGAAGGATCCGGGCGCGGCCACGACCGGTTTCCTGAAGGCGCACCGCGACCTGATCGTCCGGCTGGGACGGCTCGAGCGCGCCGAAGTGCTCGAGGGTGACGTGCCCAAGGGGGCGGTGCAGGACGTCATCGACGAGGCGACCATCGTCCTGCCGATTGCCGAGGTCATCGACCTGGATGCGGAGCGGGCCCGGCTCGAACGGGAGATCGCCAAGCAGGACAAGGAAATCCAGCGCTTCGAGGGCAAGCTTGGCAACGAGAAGTTCATCGCCAACGCGCCGGAAGCGGTGATCGAAACGGAACGTGAGCGTCTCGCCGAAGCGAAGCAGGTTCGCGGCAAGCTCGAAGAGGCGCACAACCGGCTGTCCGCCGCCGGCTGATCCGGACCGGTGCCGGGTTCGTAGACTCCAAGGAGGGGTATTCGCATGGACAAGGAAATGCAGGCGATCGCCGATCAGGTGATTGAAATCGTTACCGTTTATGGTCTGGACGTGGTTGGCGCCCTGACCATCCTCATCGTCGGCTGGATCGCTGCGAGCTGGATCGGGCGCATGGTCGACCGCGGTCTGGGCCGCGTGCCCAACATGGACTCGACGCTGCGTCCGTTCCTGTCGAACATCGTGCGCTGGACGATCCTGGCGTTCGTCATCGTCGCCGTCCTCAATCAGTTCGGCGTCGAGACGACCTCGATCATCGCCGTCCTCGGTGCCGCCGGCCTTGCCATCGGCCTCGCCTTGCAGGGCACATTGTCGAACGTCGCCGCCGGCGTGATGCTGCTGATTCTCAGGCCGTTCAGGACTGGCGATTTCGTCTCGGCCGGATCGCTCTCAGGCACGGTTGTCGAAATCGGCCTGTTCACCAGCGAGCTCAAGACGGCGGACGGCATCTACATCATGGCGCCCAACTCGCAGATTTGGAACCAGGTGATCACCAACTACGGCCGCAACCCGACGCGCCGCATCGATATTCAGGTGGGTATTGCCTACGACGACGATATCGACGCCGCCGAGAAGGCGCTGCAGGATCTGATGGACAGCCACGAACTGGTCCTCAAGGACCCGGCGCCCATGACCATGGTGATGGCGCTGGCCGACAGCTCGGTGAACATCAACATGCGCTGCTGGGCGAACACGGGCGATTACTGGAACGCGCTCTGGGCGCTCAACAAGGCTGCAAAGGCGGCTGTCGAGGGTGCGGGCTGCACCATTCCGTTCCCGCAACGCGACGTGCATCTTTATAACCAGAACAACGGCTGATACTCGCTTCGGTATTGATTACCCGGCGGCCCGGCAGTAATGCCGGGCCGTTGCCGTTCTGGCCCGATAACCACTTGGTAAGCAGATTCTGCTATACTTCCAGAATGGATCAACCTGCGCCGACACCGACGCTTTCCGCCAATTCGACGGCCGAGGACCGTGCCGATTACATCGTCGCGCGCCTCGAACAGTTCATCCGCGAGGGCCGCAAGGACGAGCAGGGCATGTCGTTCGACAAGTGGAAGCAGATGGCGCGCTCGGAAATCGCCATCGCCGTCGCCGAAGCGGAAATGTCGCAAAAGCATGACGAACTGCATTCCAAGCGGGTGCTGTTCGTTGCCGCGGCGTCGATGATCACGATCGGGTTCTGGGGCACGGTGGCGAGCTTGGACAAGCTCGATTACATGATCGGCGCGATCATCTGCGGCCTTGCCGGCGTGCTGTTGCTGCTTGCCGTCGGCGACTGGCGTTTCAGAAGCTGGGAAGAACGGCGCCAGGCGAAGAAGCGCCGCGAAATCCTCGGACGGATCGAAAGTCTCAACCGCCGCATCAAGCGCCTGGAAAAGGAGCTCGACAAGGAAGCGGAGGAATACGAAGACCTGCTGAAGAAGGCGCGCAAGCGTACCGGCGCGCTCAGCCTCGGCGAGCGGCGTTAGACCACCCTGTCCAGCGTCTCGACCAGCGTTCTGGCTTCATCCAGCGTCGTGTAGTGCGCCATGGAACACCTGACGACACCGTCGTCGCCGTCGATCCCGAGTGTTTCGATCAGCCGCTTGGCATAGAAATCGCCGTGCCGGATACCGACCTTGTGATTGGCGGCGGCTTCGGCGATCTCTCGTGACGATTTACCCTCGGCGACGAACGAGAACGTCGGCGCGCGTTCCTCCGGTGCTGCGGCCTCGCGGCCGATCAGGCGTACGCCGTCCTTGTTCGTTATCCAGTCGATGAACACCTTGGCGAGGTCCGCCTCGTGCCGCGTGAACAGCCCGTAAACGGCCTTGGTGCGCGCAAACAAGTCGTTCGGCGCCTCATTCAGGTGCTCGGCGGCGACGGCACTGATGTAATCCGAAATACCGCTCAGGCTGGCGATGATCTCGTGCTGCGGTCCGGCCGGGTTCATCTTGTAGGACGTCGCCGTCTCCGGGATGAAGTAATGATGCCGGCTCCTGGCCTGGATCAGCAGGTCTTTCTTGCCGTAGAGCAGCCCGATATGCGGACCGTAGGTCTTGTAGAGGCTGAACGCATAGAAATCGACGTCCCAGTCCTTCACGTCGACGAACCTGTGCGGTGCGTAGGCGACGCCGTCGACGCAGACCAGTGCGCCGGCGGCATGAACTTTCCCGGTAATCGTCTTCACGTCGTTGATGTCGCCGGTGATGTTCGAAACATGGGGCAGGGCGACGAGGCGCGTCCTGTCCGTAAGCAACTGATCCAGCAGATCGATATCGAGTTGCGCCGTTTCCGGGTTGACCGGCCATTCGACGATGCGAATGCCGGTTTCCTCAAGCCGCCGCCACGGCCCCGAGTTGGCCTCGTGATTGAGATTGGTGACGATGACTTCGTCGCCCTCGGTCCATAGCGGACGGAGCGAGCGGGACAGCACGTCGATGTTCATCGACGTCGAGGGACCGATGACGACCTCGTCGACCTCGGCGCCGATCATCTCCGCCATGTTGCGGTGACCTTCGTCCATGCGCCGTTGCGCCAGTTGCGAGGACGGGAAGGGGCCGCCCGGTTGCACCTGGCATTCGGTCATGTAGTCGGTCAGGCGCTTGATGACGCTGTTCGGCACGAAGCTGCCGCCGGCGTTTTCGAAGAAAGCCCAGTCCCAGCATGAGTTGGGAAACTGCCGGCGACAGAATTCGACGTCGAGTTTGATTTCTTCTTTGCTGCGTCCGAACAAGATTCACTCCCAGTTTTCGATCATTCAGAATAGGAGCGATTATCAATCTCTTGAGCGGTGTGGCAATGGCAGTTAGCCGATTACCTGCATCAGGCCTGAGGCGGCAGCGATCCACAGGGCGAGGAACGTCAAAACCATCCCCGAAACGCGAGATGTCATTCCGACCGGCGTGAATAGGAAGCAAAATGCATGAAGGGTTCGCCCGACGAGCAACATTATGCCGCTCAGGTGCAATGCGGCGGCCGGTGCACCGGCAAGCTCGGCGCACGCGATGGCGAGTAGCGTGATCGGGGCGTACTCGGCGAAATTGGCGTGGCCGCGGATGATGCGGGCGAAGTCCTGCTGCTTCCCGTCGCCGATGGAAATGCGCCGGCGCCGGCGGTTGGCAATGACCGTGAACGCCATGAACGAATAAAGGGTGACGGCAATCGCCAGATAGATCGGGGTAACGGTAAGCATTGTGCGGTCTCTTGAATAGTGATTATAAAAATAATAGTAACTATTCAAATTGTTCTGCAAGTGTTATCAAAGAGCCCATGAGCAAGGCCCTCGATCCGAAATGCCCCGTTGCCCGCACGCTGGATATCATTGGCGAGCGGTGGACGATCCTGATTTTGCGCGATCTGTTTCTATTCGGTCCGCGCCGGTTTCAGGATTTCCAGAACTCGTTGTCCGGGGTGGCGCCGAATACCATATCGGCGCGCATCAAGACGCTGGAGGATGCCGGAGTCGTAGCGCGCGAACTCTATTCGGAGCATCCACCGCGGGCGATTTATTCCCTGACCGAGCGCGGGCGTGCGCTCAAGCCGGCTTTGCTGGCGCTGCGCGACTGGGGCGAAATATACACCGACGGTCCGCCGGCGCCGCGTGTGAAGGACGGCAAGCTGATTGAAAGCTCAGTACCCGTTGACTAAATTCGGACTTAACGAACCCAAGTATCCTGGAAGGATATGAGATGCCCGAGTATCGTTCACGCACGACCACGCATGGCAAGAACATGGCCGGCGCGCGCGGCCTCTGGCGCGCCACGGGCATGAACGACGACGATTTCGGCAAGCCGATCATTGCCATTGCCAACTCGTTCACCCAGTTCGTTCCGGGACACGTCCACCTTCAGCACCTGGGGCAGATGGTCGCGCGCGAGATCGAGGCGCACGGCGGCGTCGCCAAGGAGTTCAACACCATCGCGGTGGATGACGGGATCGCCATGGGACATGGCGGCATGCTGTATTCGTTGCCGTCGCGCGAACTGATCGCGGACGCCGTCGAGTACATGTGCAATGCGCACTGCGCCGATGCGGTGGTCTGTATCTCCAACTGCGACAAGATCACGCCGGGTATGCTGATGGCGGCGATGCGGCTCAACATTCCGGCCGTGTTCGTCTCCGGCGGGCCGATGGAAGCCGGCAAGATGGAGGTCGACGGCAAGGAACAGAAGGCCGACCTGATCGACGCCATGATCCATGCTGCGGCACCGGAAACTTCGGACGAGGACGCGCTGAAATACGAACGTTCCGCCTGTCCGACCTGCGGGTCGTGCTCGGGTATGTTCACGGCCAACTCCATGAACTGCCTGGCCGAGGCCATCGGCCTGGCGCTGCCGGGCAACGGCAGCGTGCTGGCGACGCACTCGGACCGGAAGGAACTGTTCCTGCAGGCCGGACGTACCATCGTCGATATCACCAAGCGCTACTACGAACGGGACGATGACAGCGTCCTGCCGCGTAACATCGCCAACCGCCGCGGCTTCGAGAATGCCATGACGGTGGACATCGCCATGGGCGGCTCGACCAACACCATCCTGCACCTGATGGCGATGGCGCAGGAAGGCGAGGTCGGTTTCGGCATCCATGATATCGACGACCTGAGCCGCAAGGTCCCGCATCTTTCGAAGTTGTCGCCATCGACAAACCTCTGGCACATGGAGGATTTCCACCGCGCCGGCGGCATTCTCGGCATCATGGGGGAACTGGATCGGGCCGGCCTGATTCACCGCGACAGCGCGACGGTGCACACGCCGACGGTCGGCGAGGCGATCAAGAAGTACGACGTCATGACGACCGAGGACGAGGATATCCGGAAGTTCTACATGGCCGCGCCGGGTAACGTCCGCACGGTCGAAGCGTTCAGTCAGTCCAAGCGCTACAACTCGCTGGACATGGATCGCGAGAACGGTTGTATCCGCGATGTCGAGCACGCGTATTCGAAGGATGGCGGCCTCGGCATCCTCTACGGCAACATCGCCGAGGACGGCTGCGTCGTGAAGACCGCGGGCGTGCCCGAGGAATGCCTGGTCTTCAAGGGACCGGCCAGGATCTGTCACAGCCAGGAAGAGGCCAGCAACAAGATCCTCGGCGGCGAGATCGAAAAGGGTGACGTTGTGGTCGTGGTCTACGAAGGTCCGAAGGGCGGCCCGGGCATGCAGGAAATGCTGTATCCGACCAGCTACATCAAGTCGATGGGGCTCGGTAAGGACTGTGCGCTGATCACCGACGGCCGGTTCTCCGGCGGCTCCAGCGGCCTTGCCGTCGGCCACGTCAGCCCCGAAGCGGCCGAAGGCGGCGCCATCGGCTTGATCGAGGAGGGCGATATCGTCGAATTCGATATCCCGTCCCGCAAGGTCAACCTGATGGTCGACGAGGCCGAACTGCAGCGCCGCCGCGAGACCATGGTCGCCAAGGGACCCGAAGCATGGAAGCCGAACCGCAAGCGCGTCGTCACGCAGGCTCTCAAGGCCTATGGCCTGATGGCGACGTCGGCGTCCCGCGGCGCCGTGCGCGATATTTCGCAGATCGAAAGACTGAAACACGCAGCGGAGTGAGCAATGATCCAGGTTACCCCTCTAGAGAACGAAAACTTCGGCGCCGTCGTCTCCGGCGTTTCCACCGACCGTCCGCTAACGGATACGGATGTCGAGCAGATCAAGGATGCGCTGGCGGAACACACGGCCGTCGTCATCAACGACCTGGACGAGGACGCGGAATGGCTGTTGCGACTGGGCCGCGGTTTCGGGCCGCTGCAGCCGCACATCCTGGACCAGTATCACCACCCGATGTCGTCGGAGATGTCGATCATCACCGCCAACATGGGCAACCAGGAAAGCCGCACCACCAAGAAACCGGCGGGCGCGTTCTGGCATTCCGACCAGTCGTACCTGGCGACACCGTCGGACGCGATCATGCTTTACGCGACCCATGTGCCGACGGACGGCGGCGACACCATGGTCGCCAACACGCAACTTGCTTACGATGCGCTATCGGACAGCATGAAAAAGCGGATCGAGGGGCTCACCGCCATTCACCGCTACGGTTACCGGGGCGGTGCCGCGGTCACCAACCTCAACGAGGAACAGCGGAAGAAGACGCCCGACGTCGAGCATCCGGTCGTTCGGACGCACCCGCGCTCGGGCAGGAAAATCCTCTACGTCAATCCGGGCTTCACCATGACCATCAAGGGCATGCCGGACGACGAGAGCGAGGCGCTGCTCGACGAACTGTTCGAGCACGAACTGAAGCCAGAGTTCCGTTATATCCACAAGTGGTCAAAGGGTCAGCTTGCGATTCTCGACAACCGCCAGTCGATGCACTGCGCCGTCGCCGGTTACAAGGACCCCATGCGCAAGCTGCGCATGATCGTTGGCTGTACGGATCAGGAAATTCTGGCGGCTTAAACGCGCGCGCGTTTGGCCTTGAGCCAGTCGAGGCGGCGTTCGAGGTCTTCGATTTCGCGGTCCAGCCATTCGATCAGGTGAACCGAGTCCTCGGCATGGTAGGCGCGCAGATCTTCGAGCCGCGCCAGTTCATTATCGACCGCGTCCGAAAGCAGGTCGACCTGCAGTACGCGCTCGTCGGCCTCTAGATAGTCCATGAACCGGAACTTAAGCGCGATCACCAGCTTATTGAGATCGTTCTCGGCGGCCTTGATCCTGGAGGTCAGCAGCGTCCTGAGTTCCGCGAGGCCATCCGGCGTGATCTCCAGGATCGCCTTGTCCTTTTCGCCGGAGATCGCCTTGACCAGACCCTCGTGCTTGAGAAGTTCGATAGACGTGCCGAGCACGTCGAGCGACGGCCCCATGACATGCGTCACGAAGTGTCTGACCCCCGAGGCCAGCTCGGCGTAAGCAATCGGTCCCTCGGCAAGTATGCCGAGCGCGCAAAGGCGGGTCGCTTCTTTCGGTGTCAGTGTGTTATCGGCGTACATGTGTCGCTCCGTTCACCACCGACTATATAAGCCTAAACGCACCGTTTGTCCATGAGAATGATTCTCAATTAGATTGGAATCAGATATCGCGCAAACCTTGTTCCTCGACCCACTTTTCAGTCTCGTCGAGGGACTTTTCGGCGATATCGAAGATCTCGTCGATCTCGGCATCGGTGGTGATCAGCGGCGGGCAGAAGGCGAGGTTGTCGCCGATGGCGCGCACGATCAGGCCGTTCTCGAGACAGCGTGCCTCGGCCGCCGGACCGACCTTGTCCGATGCCTCGAAGGGCGTCTTCGTTTCCTTGTCTTTCATCAGTTCCAGTGCGCCCATCAGGCCGCAGGACCGGGCATTGCCGACCAGCGGATGTTGCGCGAGTTTCTGCAGGCGTTCGCCGAAATGTCCCATGACGCCGCGGACATGGCCGACGATGTCGCGTTCCTCGTAGATTTTGAGGGTCTCGAGGGCCACGGCGGCGGCAACCGGATGACCGCCGTAGGTCGACCCGTGGCCGAAGATGCCGAGTTTTTCACTCTCGGAGACCATCGCCTGATAGACCTTGTCGGAAATCATGAGCGCCGAGATCGGCAAGTAGGCCGACGAAAGCTGCTTGGCGCAGGACAGGAAATCCGGATCGAGACCGAAGGTTTCCGTGCCCCACATGTTGCCGGTGCGGCCGAAACCGTTGATGACTTCGTCGGCAACCAGCAGCACGTCGTATTTCTTCAGCACCTTCTGGATTTTCTCGTAATAGGTCTTCGGCGGCACGATGACGCCGCCGGCGCCCATGACCGGTTCGCAAAACATCGCGGCGACCGTGTCCGGGCCTTCGTCGAGGATCAGTTTCTCCAGGTCCTCGGCGCAGCGGGTCGCGAATTCCTCCTCGCTCTCGCCGTCACGGCCCTCGCGGTAATAGTGCGGCGAGGTGGTGTGCATGATGCGGTCGATCGGCAGGTCAAAATCGCCGTGCAGGTGCGGCAGGCCGGTAAGGCTGGCGGACGCAACGGTGACGCCGTGATACCCGCGAATGCGCGAAATGATCTTCTTCTTTTCCGGTTTGCCGATGGCGTTGTGGTAGTACCAGATCAGCTTGACGGCGAGATCGGTCGCTTCCGATCCCGAATTGGCGAACAGCACCTTGGAAAGCCGGCCCGGCGCCATCGACACCAGTTTCTCGGCCAGGTCGATCACCACGTCGGCGGAGCGGTGGTTGAACCCGTGATAATAGGCGAGTCGGCCCATGGCCTCCGTGGCTGCGTCGATCAGGCGCTGCTCCCCGAAGCCCAGGCTGACGCACCAGAGACCGGACAGACCCTCGATATAGCTCTTGCCGCTGTCGTCGAACACCCGAATGCCGGCACCGCGGTTGATCACTAGCGGGCCTTTTTCCTCATGTGCCTTCAGGTTGGTGTAGCCGTGCACATGGTAGGCGATATCGCGTGCCTGTGCCGAATTGCCGATCGCGGTCATGGTATCCTCCGGGTCAGGCGAGACATTGCCCGCCGCATCTCTGATATTGCACACATTGCCCTTCCAGCAGGGGGCTGCAAGTCAGAAGTTTCAGAATTGATTTAGATCATGGTTTAAACCTCATCAAACGCGTTGAATGATTACAACAGCCAGTTTGCGGGAAAGGAATGGACCAATGGCGATCAAGGATATTGTTGTTCACCTGAGCGGGACCGAGGGTGGCAAGGCGGTCGTGGAGGCTGCGGTCGGTCTGGCACAGAAGCACGAAGCCCGGCTGATCGGACTGTTTGCCGGTGTCCCCTATGATATGCCGACTTATGTCGTCGCCCAGTTGCCGGCGGAAGTGATCACGGCGCACCAGCAGCATGTCGAGGAGACCGCCAAGGCGACCGCCGACATGTTCGAAAAGGCGTGCACGACCAACGGCATCTCGCACGATTACCGCGAAGGTGACTGGCGCGAACCGGTCGACGATATCGTCAACCTGCATGCGCGGTATGCGGATCTGGTGATGATCGCGCAGCCGAATGGCGACGGCGCCATCGCACATGCCCGCGAAGTGGCCGACCGCATCGTGCTCGGTTCGGGCGCGCCCGTCATCGTGGTGCCGCGTAACTCACCGAAAAAAGATATCGGCAGCAAGGTTCTGGTCGGCTGGGACGGCGGTGCGCACGCGGCGCGCGCCATCCGCGATGCGCTGCCGATCCTCGAAAAAGCATCCGCCGTGAAGGTTCTGGCTGTCGATCCTAAACCCGGCCGCGCCGGATTGGGTGATCTGCCGGGTGCCGATCTTTCGGCGTTCCTGGCGACGCACGGCGTCAAGGCCGAAGCCGACCACATGAAATCGGTCGGCGGCGATGTCGGCACGACGATCCTCAACCAGGCGTCGGATTACGGTGCCGACCTGATCGTCTGCGGCGGGTACGGTCACTCGCGTATCGGTGAATTGCTGCTGGGTGGTGTCACCGACACGCTCATGGAACAATCGTCCGTCGCGGTGCTGATGTCGCACTGATCCCCGGTCCTCCCCGGACGCTTCATGGGCGGTTGACCGGTCAGTGCCGGTCAGCCGCTCTTCTGTCTCTGGCGCGCGGATCGAGCGCGTCCTGCAGACCGTCACCGACGAAGTTGAACGCGATCACGGTGACGAAGATCAGCATGCCGGGATAGAAGGCGAGGCCCGGCGCTTCCCAGATCGTTTCCTGGGCGCCGGTCAGCAGGTTGCCCCAACTCGGCAGCGGCGGCTGGATACCGAGACCGAGGAAGCTCAGTACCGACTCCAGCAAAATCACATTTCCCACCGAAAGCGTCGTCGCGACGATGATCGGCGATGCCAGGTTCGGCAGGATGTGCCTGAGCATGATTCGAGTGGCACTCGCACCCTGGGCGCGGGCGGCGAGCACGAAGGGACGGGTCTTGAGGCTGAGCGTCGACGCGCGCACCAGCCGGGCGACCGTGGTCCAGCCGACCAGCGCGACGATGGCGACGATGCGGTAGAGGCTGACGTTCTCCGAACTCAGGACGCTGTCGGAAAATCCGAGTTTGCCGAGATCGACGGCGGCCAGCACGATCAGGAGCGGCAGGATCGGCAGCGCGATGACACCGTCCGTCACACGCATCACGAAGGCGTCGAAGCGGCCGCCGGCGTACCCGGAAACGAGCCCGACCGCAGTGCCGATGATGGCCGCCGCGATGGTCGCCGTCAGCCCGACGAACAACGACACCTGTCCGCCGTAAAGGAGTCGCACGAGCACGTCGCGTCCCAATTCGTCGGTGCCGAGGGGGTGCGTTGCCGACGGCGGCCCATAGCGCGCGAACAGGTCGACGACTTCGGCATCTATGCCGAGCAACTGCTCGATCACCGGCGCCAGCAGGGCCAATGCGACGAGAAGGCCGAGTACAACGGCGCTGGCGACGGCGAGGCGGTGCCTCAGGAACCGGCCGAGGACGGCACGGCCCGGTGTTTCCATGGCGACGGCAGCGAGCCCGCTCATGCGTCCAGTTCCTCGTAACTGATGCGCGGGTCGAGTGCCGCGTAGGCGACGTCGGCCAGCAGGTTGCCGATCAGGGTCAGCGCCGTCGCCATCAGGAGCCCGACAAGGGCGAGGTTATAATCGTTGCCCATGATGGCGTCGAAGATCAGCTTGCCCATGCCGGGATAGGCAAAGACCGTTTCCGTGATCAACGCGCCGGAAAAGAGGATGCCGAGATCGAGGGCGATCACGGTGACCACCGGGATCATCGCGTTCCTGAGTGCATGGCCGAGGACGACGCGGCTTTCGCTCAGGCCCTTCGCGCGGGCAGTGCGGATATAGTCCTGGCGCAGCGTCTCAATCATCGAGGCGCGCATGTAACGCGTGTGGCCGCCGACGCCGGCGATGGTCAGCGCGGCGATGGGCAGGATCAGGAACTGCATGCGTTCCCATAGACCGGAGGCGCCCGCGGATTCTGCCGTGCCGCCGGCGGGCAGCCAGCCGAGGATCACCGAGAACACCAGGATCAGCAGGATGCCGAGCCAGAACGGCGGCATGGAAATGCCGGCGAACGCCGTCAGGTTTATGCCGTAATCCGCCAGCGAATAGGGGCGCGTCGCGGCATAGATTCCCGCCGGCAGCGCAATCGCCAGCGCCAGCCCAAGGCTGCTGATCAGGAGCACGAGCGTATTCGAAAGCGCCGGCACGATCGCCTGCCAGACCGGCTGCGCATAGAGCCGGGAATAACCGAAGTCGCCCGTCGCCGCAGCCGACAACCAGTTCAGGTAGCGCGACCAGAGCGGCTGATCGAGACCGTAGATGGCGCGCAGCCTGGCCGCGTCCTCGGCGGTCACGTCCGGGTCGGCGGAGATCATCAGATCCACCGGGTCGCCCGGCATCAGGCCGATCAGGCCGTAAATGACGACCGACATCACGAACAGCACGATCAGCGAATGGAAAGTGCGGCGGATCAGGAACGCGGACATGGTGCGAGGGTATCACCGAGCGCCCGATTGCGGAAAACGAAAGTGGTTACTTCGCGATCCGCCAATCCTCGACCCAGAGCGTGGTCGGGAACTGATGCCCAGTCGGCGCCACGCCCTTGAGCCACTTCGGCAGGATAAAAGAGTTGGCGCGGAAATAGAGGGGCAGGGCGGGGAGTTCGGTGGCATAGATTTCCTGCAGCTTCGACCACATCGCCTTGCGTTTGTCCTGGTCGAGCTCGAGTTCGATCTTTTCCAGCAGTTCGTCCATCTCGGCATTCGCGAAGCCGGTGTAGTTCTGGCCGCTCCAGTTGTTGGCCTCGGTCGGGATTTCCTCGGAATGGAGCGTCGTTCTCGGCACGCTTTCAGGCGCCGATATCCAGGCGAACATGGCCATCGCCGGGAACTTGCGCTTTGTCATCGTCTCGCCGAAGAAGACGCGGGCCGGTTCGTTACGGATGTCGATGTCGATGCCGGCGGCCTTCCACTGGCTTTGCAGAACCTGCTGCACCAGTTCACGGGTCCGGTTGCCGGCCGTTGTCATGAGCTGAAAGCGGAGCGGCTCACCCGCCGCGTTGGCGCGCATGCCGTTCGCCTTCTTGGTCCAGCCGGCCTCGTTCAGGAGTGCGTCCGCTTTCGCGGGATCGAAGGCATATTTTCGCACATCTTCGTCGTAGACCCAGTCGAGCGGATTGACACCGGTGTGGGCAACCGGCTGCTTGCCGCCGAACAGCCGGTTCGAGATCGCGTCGCGGTCGATGGCGTACATCAGCGCCTGGCGGACACGGCGGTCCTGCAGCACCGGGTTGTCGAGCATCAGGTCGATGTGCTCGTAGATCAGTCCCGGCTTGAACAGGATGTTGTATTTCCCGCCGTGCCGCTTCTCGAAGGCGAGTGCCTGATCGACGTTGAGCCCCAACTCGCCCGAGATCATGTCGATGCCGCCGGACAGCAGGTTCGCCTCCAGTGTCGTCGTGTTTTCGATGACGCGGACGGTGATCCTGTCGAACGCGGGCTTGTTGCCCCACCACTTCGGATTCCGTTCGAACACCATGTGCGAACCCGTCTTCGCCTGCGTCATGATATAGGGGCCCATGTAGAGGCCCGGGTTCATCGGGTCGGTGTCGAAGGCGGTTTGTGTCTTGTACTGCACGGGATCGGTGAATTTTTTCCGGTCGATGTGTGCCGGCAGGATATTGAGCGTCGACATGTTGTTGTAGTCGAACGTGCGGCGGTCGACGTGCAGCGTGAAGGTCTTGTCGTCGATGCGGTCGATGGAAAGGATGCGCCGGTAGCCCTCTGTCGAGGCGACGCCCGACTTCGGGTGCTTGCCGACTTCCCAGGTGAAGATGATATCGTCGACGGTAATCGGCGTGCCGTCGCCCCAGACCGCCTCGTCCTTGAGCTTGTAGGTGACGGCGATCCCATCCTTGCCGTCCGGTGTTTTTTCCAGTTCGGCGCCGTCGTTCTCCAGCGTCGGCAGCGTCTCGCAAAGAACGCAGACGATTTCCCAGTCGGCGTTCATGGTGGTAAGCGGCCGTCTGGACAGGCCGTGCACGTAGGATTTGGCCAACATGGAATCGATATTCGGGTGAAACGTCGACGGGTATTGGGTGATGCCGATGACCAGGTCCGTCTTTGCCTGGGCCATTGCGGGAACCGCACCAATGGTCGCGGCCAGCAGCGTGCACGCGAGAAATTGCTTCAGCGATGTCATTCGGTCTCCTTGTCACCCGGGTAATGAGAGATTATCACGTGTTGTTCGCGTGACCAGAGGAAGCAGCGGGATCGGGGAAACATGACCAACGGCGTGACGATTTTCGGGGAAAACGTGTTGCTGCCGGACGGCTGGGCACAGAACGTTGCGATCGCCATCAACGCCCGTGGCGACGCCGTCTCGGTCGAGGAGGACGCCACGTTCGAACCGGAGGTGATGGCGCGGCTGCCGGGACCGGCGATCCCCGGTATGCCCAACTTGCACTCTCATGCGCATCAGCGCGCCATGGCGGGGATGAGCGAATACCGCGCCTCGGGCGCCGGCGACGAGGACAGTTTCTGGACATGGCGCGACGTCATGCACCGGTTCGCCGAAATGGTCACGCCGGATATCCTGGAAGCCGTGGCATCGCAGCTTTACGTGGAAATGGTCAAGGCCGGTTACACGGCGGTCTGTGAGTTCCATTACATGCACCACGGGCCGGGCGGAACGCCTTATGACGATCCGGCGGAAATGTCGATGGCGCTGGTGCGCGCGGCGACGCGCGCCGGGATCGGCATTACGCTGCTGCCGGTGCTTTACCAGACCGGCGGTTACGGCGGCAAGGAGCCGAACCCGGGACAGCGCCGGTTCATTTCCGATCCGGACCTGCTGCTGACGATCATCGACAAGGTCCGTTCCGTGCACGCCAACGATCCGCAGGTGCATGTCGGCGTCGCGCCGCACAGCCCGCGCCAGGTGACGAAGGACGGCATGAAGGCGGTCATCGACGGCCTGACCGCGATGGAAGCGCATGCACCGATCCACATACATGTCGCGGAACAGGAAAACGATGTCACGGATTCCGTCGAACACACCGGCATGCGCCCCGTCGAGTGGACGATGGAAAACTTCGATGTCGGCCCGCGATGGTGCCTGATCCACGCGACCCACCTGACCGATGATGAAACGGCCCGGTTGGCGGCGTCGGGCGCGGTGGCCGGACTGTGCCCGACCACGGAAGCCAACCTGGGCGACGGTATTTTTCCGCTGCTGCCTTACCTGAAGGATGGCGGGCGTTTCGGCATCGGCTCGGACAGCCATATCTCCGTCAGCATGATCGAGGAACTGCGCTGGCTCGAGTACGGCCAGCGGCTGATCAAGCGCCGCCGCAACCTGACCGCCGAGGGACCGGGTGAATCCACCGGTATGCGCCTTTACGACGATGCGCTCCGGGGCGGGGCGCAGGCCACGGGCCGGCGTCTCGGCAAGCTGGGCGAGGGATGCCGTGCGGATTTTATCGTGCTCGATCCCGCGCATCCGTTGCTGGTCGGACGCAGCGGCGACCGGCTGATCGATTCCATGATTTTCAGCGGTAACGACGCGCCGGTGCAGGAGGTCTGGATCGCCGGCAAGCGTCTCGTGGTCAATGGCCGCCATGTGCGCGAGCAGGACACGCTCGATGTTTATACCAACGTGCTCCGTTCTCTGGATATCTGAACGGATTCTGGCCGTTTTCGGCGATTTGACCGGGAAATGGCTCTTTGTATGCCGCCTGCCAGCCGCTATGTAATGGGGCCATAATCGACGAGGAAACACCCGTTCATGGACACGGATGACCGCTCCGCCCGCCTGTCGCTGGTCTTCTCCAGCATCGGCCATACCTACAGCCACCTCTTTCAGCCGCTTTATTACGTTGCCGTGCTGACGCTGGAGGACGAACTGGGTTTGAGCCATGGCGAGGCCATCCAACTCGCGGTGCTGGGCGGCATGCTGTTCGGGTTCGGCGCGCCGCTCGCGGGCTGGCTCGGCGACAGGTTCGGCGCGGTGCCGATGATGACCGTCTTTTATATCGGGACCGGGTTTTCCATGATTCTCACCGGGTTCGCGACCGCGCCCTGGCAGATTATGGCGGCGATCGCGCTGACCGGTCTTTGTGCGTCGATCTATCACCCGGTCGGCATCGCCTGGCTGATCCGCAACGCCAGGAGCCGCGGCACGGCGCTCGGCATCAACGGCATTTTCGGCGGTCTTGGTCCGGCCATTGCGGCGCTGACCGCGGGCTCGATCATCGCGCTGATGGGCTGGCGCGCCGTTTTCATCATTCCGGGCGTGCTGATCCTGATCACGGGCGTCGCTTTTGTCTTTCTTGTTTCCCGTGGGTCCATCGTCGAAAGCAAGGTGGACCGCGCGCCGACGCCGCCGGCTGAAAAGAGCGATGCGATCAGGGTATTCTCCGTGCTGGCGGTGTCGATGCTGTGCACGGGCGTGATCTATCAGGCGACACAGGCCGGATTGCCGAAGGCGTTCCAGATGCGCCTGGAAGATTTCATGGCAGGCGGCGTGTTCGGAATCTCGACGCTGGTCGCGGCCGTATTCTTCGTCGCCGGCCTGATGCAGATGGGCGGCGGCTGGCTCGCCGACCGCATGTCGCCGAAGTTCGTCTATATCGGCGCTTTCGCCGTGCAGGTGCCGCTTCTGATCCTGCTGGCCAACGCGGCGGGACCGCTGGTGATCGTCGTCGCGGTAATGGCGATTTCCGCCAACCATGGCGGGCTGCCGGCGGAGAACGTCATTCTCGCCAAGTACATTCCGCCGGCACGGCGTGCGCTGGCGTTCGGGTTCAAGTTCGTGCTGGCGATCGGGTTCTCGGCACTGGGCGTGCAGCTCGAAGCGTCGCTATTCGACTATTCGGGCGAGTTCTACCTGCTGTTCACGGCGCTGGCCGGGGTTGCGCTGGTCGGTGTCGTCGCCGGCGTGATCCTGCCGTCGGACCGAAAAACGGCTGCTGCGGCACAACCGGCCGAATAATCAATCGCTCATTGCCTGATCGAGATCGCGCATCAGGTCGTCCGCATCCTCGAGACCGATGGAAAGCCGGATCGTCTCGTCGGTGGCGCCGGCGGCCGCGCGCTGTTCGTCCGTCAGTTGCCGGTGCGTGGTCGACGCCGGATGCAGGATAAGCGACTTGGTGTCGCCGATGTTGGCGAGGTGCGAGAAGATGTTGATCTTCTCGACCATCTTCACGCCGGCCTCGAAACCGCCCTTGAGCCCGAAGGTGAAGACCGCACCCGCCCCCTTGGGCAGGTACTTCTTGCCGAGATCGTAATAGGGGCTCGACTTCAGCCCGGCATAGCTGACCCAGTCGACGGCCGAATGACCTTCGAGGAATTCCGCGACCTTGAGTGCGTTCTCGACGTGCCGGTCCATGCGTACGTGAAGCGTTTCGGTGCCAGTCAGCGTGTTGAACGCATTGGTCGGCGACAGCGCCGGGCCGAAATCACGGAGTGCGACGGCGCGCGCCTTCATGGTGAAACCGAAGTCGCCGAAGGTCTCGTAGAACGTCAGCCCGTGATAGGCCGGGTCCGGCTCGGTCATGGTCGGGTAGCCCGGACCGCCCTTGGCGCAGGTCCAGTCGAACTTGCCGCTTTCGACGATGGCGCCGCCGACCGACGTGCCATGACCCTGCAGGAACTTGGTCATGGAATGGCAGACGATGTCCGCACCCCATTCGATGGGGCGGCACAGGTACGGCGTGGCCAGGGTGTTGTCGACGATCAGCGGGATGCCCGCGTCCTTGGCGATGGCGGCGATGGCTTCGAGGTCGAGGACCACACCCCCGGGGTTGGCCAGTACCTCGATGAAGATTGCCTTGGTCTTCGGCGTGATAGCGGCCTTGATCTCTTCCGGTTTGGTGCAGTCGACGAACGTGCAGTTCCAGCCGAGCCGTTTGAAGCTGACCCCGAACTGGGTGATCGAGCCACCATAGAGGTTGCGGGACGCGATGAACTCGTCGCCGGGTTCCAGCAGCGTAAAGAACGTCAGGAACTGCGCCGCATGACCGGATGCGGCGCAGACGGCAGCGCGGCCGCTTTCGAGATTGGCGATACGTTCCTCAAGCACCGAGACCGTCGGGTTGGTGAGCCGGGAATAGATGAAACCGAATGTCTGCAGGTTAAAGAGGTCGGAGGCATGCTCCACGTCGTCGAAGACGTAGGACGTGGTCTGGTAGATCGGCACGGCGCGGGCGCCGGTGACCGGGTCGGGCTGCGCACCCGCGTGAATGGTCCGTGTTCCGAAGCCGTATTCGACGGGGCCGGCTTGCTTCTTGTCGCTCATGACGTTTGTTCCAGTTCCAGGGTCATATGGGCGCTGAACGGGTCCTCGAAATAATCGCCGAAGGGCGGGCAGGGAACGAACCCGAACGAGGCATACAGCGTGCGTGCGGCGACAAAATCCTCGGTCGCCCCGGTTTCAAGGCTGAGGCACGTGTAGCCGCGTTCGCGCGCCGTCATCAGGATGTGTTCGACCATGCGCCGACCGATGCCCAGTCCGCGCGCGGCGCTGAGGGTGTGCATCGATTTGATCTCGCCGTGCTTCGGGTCCAGTTCCCGGAGCGCGCCGCAGCCGACCAGCTCGCCGCCGCGCCAGACGGTCCAGAACGTGATGTCGGGTTGTCTGAGTTTGTCGAGGTCGAGGGCGTGCACGCTCTCCGGCGGCGAGATCGCCCGCATGTGATCGAGGTGCGTTTCCAGTAACCGTGCGATCTCGGGGCCGCGCAGATCGTCGATACGGATCTCGACCTGAATGTCGCCCATGACACCCACGGCTCAGGCCGGTGCCTTGCGGCGCTTCGACGTGATGATGCCGGAATTGACCCCGGACCAGCCCAACTCGCCGAACAAGCGTCCGTATTCGATCTTCGGGCAGCGGTCCATGACGACCGTGAGGCCGGCGTCCTCGGCGCGCTTCGCGGCGTCCTCGTTGATGACGCCGAGCTGCATCCAGATGATCTTGATGTCCTTCTCGTCCTTCAGCGCGATGGCTTCGTCCACCAGATGCCCCGCGGCTTCGGAATTCCGGAAGATGTCCAGCATATCGATGGGACCGGGGACGTCGGCGAGGGCCCCGTATGTCATTCGGCCCCAGATTTCCTTGCCGGCATGACCAGGGTTGATCGGATGTACCTGATAGCCTTTGCCGTTCAGGTACTTCATCGCGAAGTTGGACGGCCGGACCCAGTTGGGGCTGGCGCCGGCCATGGCGATGGTCCGGGTGTCCTTAAGGATCCGGCGGATATGATCGTCGCTGTAGACGAGATCGCTCATCCCTTGAGCCCCAGCCTTTCACGTGCTTCGGCGACCGACGCGACCGTGCCGCCAAGCTGGTCGACGATGTGGCAGGCCTTTTCGACCAGTGCCGCGTTGGACGGTGCCAGCACGCCTTTCTCGAGGAAGATGTTGTCCTCCAGCCCGACGCGTGCATTGCCGCCCAGCAGCACCGCGGCGGCGACCATCGGGAACTGGAAGCGCGAGATGCCGAATGCCGACCAAACCGCACCCTCCGGCAACATGTCGGCCATGAACTTCATGGTGTCGACCGTGGCCGGTGCGGCGTAGCTGATGCCGAGGCAAAGCTGGAAATAGGGCGGGGCGTCGATCAGACCGTCGGCAATCATCTTCTTGGCGAGCACGATGTGGCCGGTGTCGAAGACCTCGAGCTCGGGTTTCGAGCCGGCTTTCCGAATTCGATCCGCCATGACCGCCAGGTGATCCGGGTGGTTCATGAAGACATGCTGATTGAAGTTCATCGTCGCCACGTCGAGGGAACAGACCTCGGGTTTCATTTCCTCGACATGGACGACGCGCTGTTCCGGCTTGACCACGGTGCTGTCCGGCGAGGCGCGGGACGGGTCTTCGGGGTCGGGGATGTAACGCGCGCCCGGGCCCGTGGTCAGGTTGATGATGACGTCGGTGCCGCTGTCGCGGATGCGCTCGGTGACTTCGCGGTAGTGCGCCGGGTCCATGCTGGGCTTGGTGGTTTCCGGGTCGCGCACGTGGATGTGCACGATGGCGGCACCGGCCTTGGCGGCGTCGATGGCGCTGGCGGCGATTTCCGCCGGTGTGACCGGCACCGCCGGGTTCTTGTCGGGGGTCGGGGCCGAGCCGGTGACGGCGCAGGAGATGATCGTGGACGGCATGGATGTTTCCCTAAACGTTGTGGTTGTTGATCAGGTCTTCCGGTCCGGCCAGTCGGCCAACGGTGTCTTGTTCAGGAAACTGTCGATGGCGGCGCGGGTGGCGTCGGACTGCATGTTGCAGGTGATGGCCGCGCCGGCGCGGTCGTAGGCGGCCTCCATCCCTTCCTCGATCTGGCGGTAAAACAGATCCTTGCCCAGCGCCACGGCTTCGGGGCTCTTGGACGCGATCTTGGCGGCCATCTCCCGGACCTCGGCATCGAGCCGGTCGGCGGAAACGGCCCGGTTGATGAGGCCCCAGTCGACCGCCTGCGCGGCCGGGATCATGTCGCCGGTCATCAACAGTTCCATCGCCTGCTTGCGGCCCAGGTTGCGGGTCACGGGCACGGATGGCGTCGAGCAATAAAGCCCGACGTTGATCCCGGACGTCCCGAACTTTGCGGTGTCGACCGCGATGGCGAGATCGCATTGCGCAACAAGCTGACAGCCTGCCGCCGCCGCCACGCCATTGATCTTGGCGATCACCGGCTGGGGCAGGCGGGTCATGGCCATCATGTTGTCGGTGCAGAGCTGAAACAGCTTCTGCATGGCCGGTTCCGACGGATCGTCGTGCATCTCGTTCAGGTCGTGCCCGGCGCAGAAGGCCTTGCCCGCACCGGTAACGACGACGACGCGGATTGAGGTGTCGTCCTTGAGCGCCGTGAGATGCGACTTCAAATCCTGCATCAGCGGCGTCGACAGGGTGTTGTAGTGGTCGGGCCGGTTCAGCGTCAGGGTGGCGATGCCACCGTCGTCAGAGCGCAGGACAAGCGCCTCGTTCGAAGACTGTACTGACATGTCGTTTTCTCCCTCCCCAAATGTCGCGCCCGTGGCGTTCGCTTTCAAGGGTTTCTCTCTCGCCGTTGCCCGGGCCGGGGTAATAGCCAATATTCGCTTCTTGCATTGAGCGGCGCCGAAAGTGACGTTAACGTAAACGGAAGTCTTCTGCCGAGGGAAATCCTGCAATGCCCAAAATCACCGTCGAAACCTTCAACGAAATCGTCGAGGAGGAACTGCCCTGGGCGCACGAACTGGGCGTCAAGGCGACCGAGATCGGCGACGGCATCGCGACACTCATGATTCCTTACGACGAGAAGATGCTGCGTCCGGGCGGCACCATGTCCGGGCCGACCATGATGATGCTGGCGGACGCCTGCATGTACGCGGTGGTGCTGTCGGAAATCGGGGTCGTCAAACTGGCGGTGACGACCAATCTCAACATCAATTTCCTGCGTAAACCCGAACCCTGGAACCTGATCGCCAAGGGCTCGATGCTGAAACGCGGCAAGCGCCTTGCGGTGATGTCGGTGGACGTTTATTCGGAGGGCTCCGACGACCTCGTCGCGCACACCACGGGGACGTATTCCATCCCGCCAATGGGATAAGCTTAAAATTACGGTAATATAATACCATAAACGTAAGTTTCCGTTTTTAGGCCCTTTTTCCGTTGACTTCCGGAAATTCGGTGTCATATTCCGGCCCGCGCACCGCAGGGGCGGGGCGCTTTTGTCGTTTTTAATGGAAAGCGGAATCAGACAGATGAAAACCATTTCCGCCAAGGCCGCCGATATCGAGCGCAAGTGGCACGTGATCGACGCCGAGGGCGTCGTCCTCGGCCGTCTTGCCGCCGTCATCGCGTCGCGGCTGCGTGGCAAGCACAAGCCGCTCTATACCCCGCACGTCGACTGCGGTGACAACATTGTCGTCATCAACGCCGACAAGGTGCGTCTGACCGGCCGCAAGATGCAGGACAAGCGTTACTACCGCCACACCGGGTATCCGGGCGGCATCAAGGAAACCTCGCCGGAGAAGATCATCACCGGCAAGTTCCCGGAGCGCGTTGTCCAGAAGGCCGTCGAGCGGATGATCCCGCGTTCGCCGCTGGGCCGTCAGCAGCTCTCGAAACTCCATGTCTATGCCGGGCCCGATCACCCGCACGCCGCGCAGCAGCCGGAAGTGCTGGACGTTGCCGGTATGAACCCGAAAAACAAGAGGAAGTGATCCATGGCTGAGGAAACCAAAACCCTCGAGGACCTCAAGGATCTCGTCGATCCGGCGCTGGCCCAGGCCGCCGCCGAAAGTCAGGCTCCGGCCGAACCGCAACTGGACGCGCAAGGCCGCGCCTATGCCACCGGCCGCCGCAAGGACGCGGTCGCCCGTGTCTGGATCAAGCCGGGCCGTGGCGTCATCACCGTCAACGGTCGCGAGTTCGAGCGTTACTTCGCCCGTCCGGTGCTGCGCATGGTGATCAACCAGCCGTTCGAGGTTGCCGCCCGTGAAGGCCAGTATGACGTATTCGTCACCGTCAAGGGTGGCGGGCTGTCCGGCCAGGCCGGCGCCGTACGTCACGGCATTTCCCGTGCGCTGACGCTGTATGAGCCGGACCTGCGCGGTGCGCTCAAGAAGGAAGGCTTCCTGACCCGCGACTCGCGGACGGTGGAACGGAAAAAGTACGGCCGCCGCAAGGCTCGCCGGAGCTTCCAGTTCTCCAAACGTTAAGCTCGTCATTCAGAGACAAGATGGAAAAGGGCCGCCTTCGGGCGGCCCTTTTTCGTGATGTCGTAATACCGCCATTTTTCCGACGCAGTTATCTGTTACGCGAAAAGTCCAACGACATCCGTGTGATAGGCACTGACAATCAAATCGATCATTTTAATCGATTTTGTGAAATCACGCATGCCGTTTAGAATTTAGAACTGTTCTAACAAATTACAGTATCACGGGAGCGAACAATGGACGGAGCTAGCGATAAATCAGCCGGAAAATGCCCGGTAATGCATGGCGGCATGACCGCTCAGAGCACCACGGTGACGGACTGGTGGCCGAATTCCCTTAATTTCGACATTCTGCATCAGCACGACACCAAGACCGACCCGATGGGCAAGGACTTCGACTATCGCAAGGAACTCGAGAAGCTTGACGTCGAAGCGCTCAAGAAGGACCTCAAGGACCTTATGACCGACAGCCAGGAATGGTGGCCGGCCGACTGGGGTCACTACGGCGGTCTGATGATCCGCATGGCGTGGCACGCTGCGGGGTCTTACCGCCTGGCCGACGGCCGCGGCGGCGGCGGCACCGGCAACCAGCGGTTCGCGCCGCTGAATTCGTGGCCGGATAACGTCAGCCTGGACAAGGCGCGGCGCCTGCTGTGGCCGGTCAAGAAGAAGTACGGCAACAAGGTTTCCTGGGCCGACCTGATCATCCTGGCCGGCAATATGGCCTACGAGTCGATGGGGCTGAAAACCTTCGGCTTCGGTTTCGGCCGCGAAGACATCTGGCACCCCGAGAAGGATATCTACTGGGGTTCCGAGAAGGAATGGCTGGCACGCGGCCGCTACGAGAGCGATGAAGATCCGGAATCTCTGGAAAACCCGCTCGCTGCGGTTCAGATGGGCCTTATCTACGTCAACCCGGAAGGGGTCGGCGGCAAGCCGGACCCGGCCAAGACCGCGCTGGAAGTCCGCGAGACCTTCAAGCGTATGGCGATGGACGACGAAGAGACCGCCGCGCTGACATGCGGCGGCCACACGGTCGGCAAAACCCACGGCAACGGCGACGCCGAGGCCCTGGGGCCGGACCCGGAAGGCGCCCCGGTCGAATGCCAGGGCTTCGGTTGGCAGAATCCGAACATGGGCGGTAAGGCGGCTAACGCCGTGACTTCCGGCCTCGAAGGTGCCTGGACGACCAATCCGACGCAATTCGACATGGGTTATTTCGACCTGCTGTTCGGCTACGAGTGGGAACTCAAGAAAAGCCCCGCCGGCGCCAACCAGTGGGAACCGGTCGACATCAAGGAAGAGCACAAGCCGGTCGACGCCACAGATCCCTCTGTTCGTCACAACCCGATCATGACCGATGCCGACATGGCCATGAAGGTGGACCCGATCTATAACGAGATCTGCCAGAAGTTCATGGCCGATCCGGAGTACTTCAAGGACACCTTTGCCCGCGCGTGGTTCAAGCTGACGCACCGCGACATGGGCCCGAAGGTTCGTTACTTCGGTCCGGACGTGCCGGAAGAAGATCTGATCTGGCAGGACCCGGTTCCGGCCGGCTCGACCTCCTACGACGTCGACGCCGTGAAAGCGAAGATTGCCGACAGCGGTCTCAGCGTCGCCGAGATGGTGTCGACCGCCTGGGACAGCGCACGTACCTATCGCGGGTCCGACATGCGGGGTGGCGCCAACGGCGCGCGCATCCGCCTGGCGCCGCAGAAGGACTGGGAAGGCAACGAGCCGAAGCGCCTGGCCAAGGTGCTCGGCGTGCTCGAGCCGATCGCGGCCGATGCCGGCGCCAGCGTCGCCGACGTCATCGTCCTTGCGGGCAATGTCGGCGTCGAGCAGGCGGCGAAGGCCGCGGGCGTCGACGTCAAGGTGCCGTTCACGCCGGGCCGTGGCGACGCCACGGACGAGATGACCGACGCCGAGTCCTTCGAGCCGCTGGAGCCGATTCACGACGGTTTCCGCAACTGGCTCAAGCAGGACTATATCGTCAGCGCCGAGGAACTGCTGCTCGACCGCAGCCAGCTCATGGGTCTGACGGCGCCGGAAATGACCGTCCTCGTCGGCGGCATGCGGGTGCTGGGTACCAACCACGGCGGTACCAAGCACGGCGTGTTCACCGGTAACGAGGGCGCGTTGACGAACGATTTCTTCGTCAATCTGACCGACATGGCGTACGAGTGGGTGCCGACCAAAGACGGCGCCTACGAGGTCCGCGACCGCAAGTCGGGCGACGTCAAGTGGACCGCGACGCGCACCGACCTGGTATTCGGTTCGAACTCGATCCTTCGCGCCTACGCAGAAGTCTATGCGCAGGACGACAGCAAGGAGAAGTTCGTCCGCGACTTCGTCACTGCCTGGGACAAGGTGATGATGGCGGATCGTTTCGACGTCAAGTAACCGCACGCGTCCTATAGCGTGTTAAACGGGAAAGGGCGGCCTTCGAGCCGCCCTTTTCTTGCACCCAAAAAAGACAATAATTTGATGTAGATCATTGTGGGCTGCCAGTCCAAACAATATATTCATATTATCGAATATATTGTTTGGAGGACAATCCCATGACCCTATCCTGGAAAACCGGGGGGCTGCTGCTCGGTGCCGTGTTTTTCGCCGCGGTCCTGTTGGTCAAGCCCATCGGCGTTTCGACCCAGTTCGTGATCTTCGACGGCATCGTCTGGGATCTGATAAACCCCGATGTCGTCGTAAAATCGGAATCGGCGAAAAGCGGTTACGCGAGTCCCAACGCCTATCTCGACAAAAGCGGCGGCAGTTATGCCAGAAACGTGGCTAATCCATTGAACTACAGTTTCGTCTTCGTCATTGCCATGATGATCGGTGCCGCCGTTTCGGCGCGCCTCAGAGGCGGCGTCGACCGGAACGAACGGCAGATGCCGGCCGTGTGGCGCGCGAACTTCGGTGACGATCCGTGGAAGCGTTATGCGACGGCATTTCTTGCCGGTTTCGTCGTCCTTTACGGGGCGCGTCTCGCCGGCGGCTGCACGTCCGGGCACATGATGAGTGGCATGATGCAGACGGCGGTTTCCGGCTACATCTTCACCGCCGCTGCATTCGCGGCGGGAGTTCCCATCGCATTGCTTTTGTTCCGGAAGGAGGCCTGAGCCATGACGACACTCATTCTCGCTATTGTTCTGGGGGTCGCGTTCGGTGCCGCGCTCGACCGGGTCGGTGCGACCAACCCCGGCTATATCATCCGCATGTTGAACCTCACCGACATGCACCTGATGAAAACCATCATGCTGGCGATCGGGACCGCGTCGGTACTGATGTTCGCGGGTATCCTGATCGGCTTTGTTGATGTCGGGCATCTGGATGTGAAAGGCGCCTACACCGGCGTTATCGTCGGTGGACTGCTTCTGGGAGCCGGGTTCGCGATATCGGGTTTCTGTCCCGGTACCGGCCTGACCGCGGCGGCGACCGGGCGCAAGGATGCCATGTTCTTCGTACTCGGTGGTCTTCTCGGCGCCGCTGCCTATATGGGCAGCTACGCGTGGGTCAAGTCGACCGGCTTGCTCGATCCGATTCTCGGCGGCAAGACGACGCTCGGCGTGGTAGACGGCACCGGCTACGCGGCGCTGTTGCAAAGCCTGCCCGGCGAGATCACGGGGCTCGTCCTCGGCGTGATTTTCATTGCCGTCGCCGCCGTGCTGCCGGTGCGGATTATGAAACGCTGAGGCGGAATATCTACCAGGGGGCGGCCTTCGGGTCGCCCCGGCTGTCCGGCGTGTATCCACTACTGGCCACCACATGGGGTGCCTACGGCGTCCGCTCGAGAAACGCCCTGAGTTCATTCTCCCACTTGTGTGCATCCAGCATCGGCCCGGTGTGGCCGTAGGGCGTGTCGATCTCCAGGAACGTGGCGTCGACACCATGGCCTTTCAGGAGTTCCACCGTCGGCGGTCCCAGTTTGATGTCAACCACGCTGTCGGAGTTGGCGAGCGCGTTCAGTAAAGGCGCCTTGATCTTCGAAGCATCGGCCTTCGAGCCGACGCCGGCTTCGTACAGGATATAAAGCGAGTTGGCGTCGAACTGGTGCGCCCATTTCTGGGCGTTGGCGCGGACGATCCGCTCGATGGCCTCCGGCTCTTCGCCGCTGTGTTTCAGGTAGTCCCCGAGCCCGTAGCGTTTCAGGGTGCCGGTCCGCACCTCAATCATCTTTTCGCGGACCCCGCCGGGCTCGTCTTCGTGACCGTAGTAGTGGCCGCCGTTCCAGCCGGTGCAGTCCTCGAACTGGCCACGGATGCGGGCGATATCCTCCATAGTCGTCTTGCGCTCGATGACGCCGGCGATGGGGACAAGGGCACGCATGCGGTCCGGGTAAGTCGCGCCCCACAGGAACGTCAGGTGACCGCCGTAGGAATAGCCGATCACCGCTTTCAACTGTGCGCATCCCAGATGATCGATCAGCAGATGCTGGGCGCGGATCATGTCCATTGTCGAATATTTCGGGAAATCGGGGCCGTAGGGCTTGCCCGTTTCCGGGTTGACGCTGGAGGGGCCTGAGCTGCCGAATGCCGAACCGATCATGTTGGAACAGACGACGAAGTACTTGTCCGTGTCGATGGCCTTGCCGGGCCCGACGAGATTGTGCGCCCAGCCGTTGGCATCGCCGCCGGCGTGCGGGTGGTTGGTGTAGCCGTGACACATCAGGATCGCGTTGGAGCCGTCTTCGTTCAGCGTGCCCCAGGTTTCGTACGCCAATTGAAGTTTCGGCAGCGTGATCCCGGTCGAAAGATCGAAGTTTCGATGTGTGAAAAGCGTGGACGTCGACAGTATCATGTTTTTTCTCCCTAAGTGTGGGGAGGGTAGCTGTATTTCCCTGAATTCCGAAAGCGCCAATTCCCTGTCAGCGGTCTTTTCATTGCGCCCGAAAATTGGCATTGAAGCCGGTAAGGAGCAACCATTGACCGTCAATCACCTTACCGCCGCCGGGAAACGCCTCGAATACACCTGGGTTAATCGCGAACCTGCCGGAGACGAACCCGTGCTGGTGTTCCTGCACGAGGGCCTCGGCTGTATCGCCATGTGGCGCGCGTTTCCGGAAAGGCTGGCCGAGGCATGCGGCCTCCCGGGGCTGGTCTACAGCCGTGCCGGGTACGGCGGTTCCGACGGGATCGACCTGCCGCGGCCAATCACCTACCAGGAGGACGAAGCGCGGGACGCCCTGACCGATGTGCTGGATACGCTCGGTATCGGCAAAGCAATTCTGATTGGCCATTCCGACGGCGGTACCATCGCGCTGATTCATGCTGGGCTCGAAAAGACGGGGCGCATTCTCGGCGCCGTGACCATGGCGGCGCATGTCTTCAACGAGAAAATATGCCTGGAAGGCATCCGCGAAGCGCGGACGGTCTGGGAGACGACGGACCTGCGCGACAAACTGAAGCGTTACCACGGCGACAATGTCGACAGCGCATTCTATGGCTGGAACGACACCTGGCAGCGTGACGACTACTGGCACTGGAACGTGGAGCAATACCTGCCCGAAATTTCGTGCCCGTTGCTGGTGATGCAGGGCAAGGACGACCATTACGGCTCCGAGGCGCAGGTCGACGCCATCGTCAAGGGCGCGGGCGGTCCCGCCGAAAAGCTGATGATCCCGGACTGCGGCCACAATCCGCATTTCGATCAACCTGCGGCGACTGTCGAGGCGATTACCCGTTTCGTCCAAGTTTTCCATGACAGCACGGCGGCCGGACGTTAAACAGTCGCCATGGTTACCAGTGTTTTCATAGACGGTGCCGAGGGCACCACCGGCCTTCAGATCAGGACGCGGCTCGACGGCCGCGACGATATTTCGTTGCTCTCGCTCGGCGAGACGGACAGGAAGGACGCCGAAAAGCGCGCCGGCATGCTGAACGCATGCGATGTCGCGATTTTGTGTCTGCCCGACGATGCGGCACGGGACTCCGTCGCCATGATCGAGAATCCGGACGTGCGCGTCATCGACGCGTCGACGGCGCACCGGACGGCGCCGGGCTGGGATTACGGCTTTCCCGAGATGGACCCGGGCCAGGGCGCGATCATCGCCAGTTCCAAGCGTGTCGCGAACACCGGTTGTTATGCGGTCGCCTCGGTCGCGATCCTGCATCCGTTGGTCGAAGACGGCGTGCTGCCGGTCGACTGGCCGGTGACGATCAACGCTGTTTCCGGGTACTCCGGCGGCGGCAAGAAGATGATCGCCGGGTTCGAGGATCCGAATGCGGAAAACAGGATCGACACGCCATACCGGGTCTACGGCCTCAATCTCGGCCACAAACACATCCCGGAGATCCAGCACTGGGCCGGGCTGACGCGGACACCGATCTTCGTGCCCAGCGTCGGGCGTTACCGGGAAGGCATGATCGTGCAGGTGCCGCTGCATCTGGCGGCGTTGCCGGGATCGCCGAGTGCCGAGGCCGTACACGACATCCTGATGGCGCATTACGAGGACCGCCGGTTCGTCTCCGTTGCCGACCTGGTGAAAGGAGAGGGCGCGCCGGTCCTCGACCCCGAGGATCTGAACGGCACCAACGAGCTGCGGCTGCATGTCTTTTCAAGCAACGACGGGCAGCGGGTGGTTGTCTGCGGCGTGCTGGATAACCTCGGCAAGGGCGCGTCGGGGCAGGCGGTGCAGTGCCTCAACCTGATGATGGGCGCGCCCGAGGAAGCCGGCCTCCTGGAGCCGATGCTGCTTTAGACCGCTACCGATAATCCGGCAAACTCCGGACGACAGCAGACATTAAATGCTCAGGACCCCGGCTTTCGCCGGGGTGACGCCGATGTATCGTTTTAGGTTGCCGTCATTCCGGCGCAGGCCGGAATCCGGATGAGACGATTCACTGCATCAGTTTCCGTTTGTGCGGAAATGACGATGCGGGCTTACCGGTTCCCCAGGAACTCACGCACCCGGCGGATCGCCTCGCGGATGTTCTCCGTCGAGTTGGCGTACGAGAACCGGACGTAGCCTTCGCCCTGCGCGCCGAAGCTGGTGCCGGCGATGATCGCCACGCCGACTTCCTCCAGCAACTGGTCCTGCAACGCCTTGGCCGACATGTTCGTGCCCTCGATATTGGGGAAGGCGTAGAACGCGCCGCCCGGCTCGATACAGCGGAAACCCGGCACCTGGTTCAACTCCGAGACGATGACACGGCGCCGCTCGTCGAACGCCTTGACCATTCTGTCGACGTCGTCCTGCGGGCCCTTGAGCGCGGCGATGCCGGCGAACTGGGTCGGCGCGTTGACGCACGAATGGCAGTTGATGGCGAGGCGCGTGGCATGCTCGGCCAGGTCCGCCGGCCACACCGCGTAGCCGAGCCGCCAGCCGGTCATGGCATAGGTCTTGGACCAGCCGTCCAGCATGATGACCCGGTCGCGCAGGTGTTCGTACTCCAGCATGCTGACGTGCTCACGCCCGTCGTAGAGCATACGCCCGTAAATCTCGTCGGACATCACGGCGACGTGCGGGTGATCGGCGAGCCCGGCGGCGAGCTTGTCCATCTCGTCTCGCGGTACGGTGCCGCCGGTCGGGTTGGCGGGCGAGTTGATGATGATCAGCCGCGTATCGGGTGTGATCAGCCCGAGAACCTCGTCGGCGGAAAACGAGAAACCGTTCTCCTCGTGCAATGCCATCGGCACCGGCTTGGCACCGGAAAACTTGATCACCGACTCGTAGATCGGGAATCCCGGGTTGGGATAGATGATCTCGGTGCCCGGCTGGCCGAACATCATGACGGCGAAAAACATCGTCGGTTTGCCGCCCGGCATGATGACGACGTTGTCCGGGTTCACCTCGCAGCCCCGGTACTTGAGAATGTCTTCCGCCACCGCTTCGCGCAGTTCCGGGATGCCGTTCGCCGGCGTATAGCCGTGGTGCCCGTCGCGCAGCGCCTTTACGGCGGCCTCGACGATATGCGCCGGCGTTTTGAAATCCGGCTGTCCGATTCCGAGATTGATGACGTTCTTGCCGCCCTGGGCCAGCTTGTTGGCGCGGGCGAGAACCTCGAATGCCGATTCAGTGCCCAGGCGGGCCATGGCATCGACAAGTTGCGGCATTGTTTTCCCTCCGGTTATTGTGTGGCGGCACTATGCCCATTAGCGTGCATGATGTCACCGTCATAGAGATGCACACACGTCAGTAGGAATACAAGAACATGAATGGCGCCGAATCGCTGGTCCGCACGTTGGCGGAGTCGGGGGTCGAAGTCTGCTTCGCCAACCCCGGCACATCGGAAATGCACTTCGTCGCGGCGCTCGACCGCCTCGACCTGATCCGCTGCGTCTTGGCGCTGCAGGAAAACGTGGCGACCGGCGCGGCGGACGCCTATGCGCGCATGACCGGCGAGCCGGCGGCGACGCTGCTGCACCTCGGCCCCGGTTTCGGCAACGGGCTCGCCAACGTGCACAACGCCAAAAAGGCTCGCGTGCCGATGGTCAACGTCGTCGGCGAGCACGCGACCTATCATATCGAATACGACGCGCCCCTGACCTCCGATATCCAGGGGATCGTCGGGCCGGTCTCGGATTATGTGGTGACGAGCAATTCACCGGACGACGTCGGCAGCGATACCGCCGCGACCGTTGCCGCCGCGCGGTCGTGGCCCGGCAAGATCGCCACCATGATCCTGCCCGCGAACTCGGCATGGGACGAGACCGAAAAGGTGGGCGAGCCGCAACAACCGGCGGGCCCCGACCCGGTGATTGCCGAAGAGGCCGAAGCGGTGGCCGCGGCGCTGAAATCGGGCAAGAAGGCGGTGATGTTCATGACCGGTGCGGTGCTTTACGGCGAGGGCTTGGAGAAGGCCGGCAAGGTCAAGGCCGCGACCGGCGTCGACCTGCTGGCGCAGACCTCGAACCGCCGTATCGACCGGGGCGCGGGACGCGTGCCGGTGGGCAAGCTGCCGTATCCGGTCGATCATGCGTTGGAGATGCTGAAGGACTACGAGGTCATCATCCTGCTCGGTACCCGCGAGCCCGTCGGCTTCTTCGCCTACCCCAACAAGCCGAGCCGTCTCGCGCCGGACGGAGCCGAAATCCTGAACCTCGCGGGACCGAACCAGGACACGCTGCAAGCCCTCGACATGCTGATCGAGCTTCTGGACGCGGAAGATGCGGCACCGGAACGGGTCGAAGCCGAGCCGGCGCCGGATGTCAGCGGCCTCTCGGGGCCGATCACGCCGGAGATCATTTCCCAGGCATTCCGCGCCAACATGCCCGAAGACGCCATCGTCGTCGATGAGAGCATTACCACGGGACGCGCGTTCTTCCCGGACAGCCGCGCCGCACCGCCGCACACGTGGCTGCAGAACACCGGTGGTGCCATCGGCGTCGGCCTGCCGTACGCGGTGGGGGCGGCGATCGCCTGCCCGGACCGGCGTGTCGTCGTGCTGCAGTCGGACGGTTCCGGCATGTACTGTAACCAGGCGCTCTGGACCATGGCGCGGGAGGGGCTCGACGTTACGGTGCTCATATTCTCGAACCGGGCTTATCGGATCCTGGAAGGCGAGATGAAGGGCGTCGGCGTCGAAAAGATGGGCCACGTGGCGGAGGGGCTTTTCGGCCTCAACAAGCCGGACATCGACTGGGTCGGTCTCGCCAGGAGCATGGGCGTGGAGGCGTCGCGGGTCGAGGACGCCGCCGATCTCTCGTCCGCCATTGCCGCCGCGCTCGGCCGTAAAGGGCCGTGCCTGATCGAAATAGTCTTCTGACGTCCGTGATGCGATTCGCTCTCTTGACGGGGGGCGGGGCAGGGTCTATTCAGTGCCACCCGGCGGCGGGGGACCGTGCGCCGCAAACGTGTGGTGGCTGTAGCTCAGTCGGTTAGAGCATCGGCTTGTGGTGCCGAGGGTCGTGGGTTCGAATCCCATCAGCCACCCCATTTCCTCGAAAATTCGCAGTCGTACCAGTAGGACGCGGACCTATCCGTCTTGGGTCACGACGTCCTCGCGCCGTTGCATATCCTCGTAAAACGCTTCCTGGAGCTTGGCCCTGTGGTCCAGCGTGGTCTCGTTGAAAAGCGTTGCCGTCATGATTTTCGTTACCTCTCCGGGCGTATCCATGATCGGCAGCCGCAGGTTCAATTTCGTCTGGATGACACCCGAGCGTGGCGCCCGGATCGCAACGTCGAAGGCGCGGGGCGTCTTTGTTTCAAGCACCGCATTCAACTGGCACCGGGTGGCCTCGATAAAGCTCGGCCCCAGGGTTTCGGACAGCAACAGACCGGTCTCGTCGGCGCCGTAGTGGTTCGTGTATTTGGTGCCCCAGAAACGGTAAAGGAAATCCCGGCCGCCATCGATGACGTCGACGACGAGGGTCTGGGGCAGGACGATTGCCGGCAACCGGTAGAGCTCGACCGCCTTCCAGACCGGCGCCGGAGCATCACCGGCCCACGACCGCCAGAGGTCGAGCGTGACGGCGAGCGGACTCCCGCCCGGAAACGCGCACGGAATTTCCTCGATATTGAGAACGGTGTATTCGACGTCATTACCCGCCATGACAATCCTGCATTTTGCACCAGTCTAGCGCATCAAAGTGGCGGGCGTACCAAAGGAATCAAGAGCAATGAGTAAATTGCCGCTAGAACGGCAGCCAGGAGTGCTCTGCATTGTAGTGGAGATATCCGATGTTGGCGCCGGCCCGAAGGCCGACACCGGTACGGATCGGTGCCAGCATGATATCGCCGTCGCCCTGGTAGTTAACCCCGAGACCGGCGACGTAATAGAACGATCCTTCGAGGCCCGGAAACCGTTTGTATACGGCGTCTTTCGACGTGAGACCGTATACAAGTACGAACGTTTTCGAGGCATTGCCGCCGATATCGAACCCGACGCTCGGCCCTTGCCAGAAGATCTTCGACTTGCCTTCCGCTTTGATGTTCAATTCGCCCTTGCCGTACCTGAGGCCGACCACGAACGCGCCGCTGACCTCCTCGCCGGCGATGTAGGCGGTCGGCCGGCCGAGATCGGAGAAGATCTTCTCGATGACCTCGGCAAGGCCCGCCGTCGTGCTGCCGAAAAACCCCTCGGCGGCATCGGCGATTTCTTCCATGGAGAAGGTCTCTTCCTTATCCGGGCTTGGGCGGGTATGCCAAGCAGCAACGTAACGACCGCTGCGGCGGACACGGTAACGGTCACGGTTCCCAGGAAGCGCGACCCTATTTGAAGTAATCGACGTACCATTCGAGTTCCTCTTCCGGCATCTGATACGAGCCGTCGGCCGCCTCGTGTATCATCGATTTCGCGGGTACTTTGCCGACCCGCCGTTGAAGGGAGACGGCGATATCGGCGCCGTGCCCCGCCTTCCACGCCAGGGCGCAGAGGCCTTTCGCACTTTCTGACGTCAGCATCTTCTCGACGTGACTGGCGGACAGGTCCGTCAGAAGCTCGTAGCTCCGCTGCAGGAATTCCACGTTGCCTTCGTCGATGGCGTCGAGGACAGCGTATTCATCGAGCTTGCCGTCCTTGAAGAGCTTGTCCGCGTGTTTCGCATCGATGTTGCTCTTGGGTTTGTCGTCCTCGGTCTCGCCGGCGTTGATCCGTTCGCGGACGGCCATGCGCAGTTCGTGCGCCAAATCCTCTTCCATCTTGTTGGACGAGATCATGCGGTCGACGAGGGCCGCGCTGACGAACATGGCGATACGCTTGAGCGTCCCCTTCGACAGGCTGCGCCGGTCGACCAGCGGCAAGTGCAGATCGGGCCGGGTCTCGGCTCGCATGGCGATTTCCCCCATCAGTTTCTCGCTGATCTCGGCGGTCTGGTTCCTGAGCAATTCGGCGGTCGCCGGATCCTCGTCCTGGTCGACGACGGCCTGGGAAATCCGGTTCGAGATATTGCGCCGCCGGGCCACGGCTTCCAGCGCACCGCCACGCAGGCCGCTGGTGACGATCTGCAGAATCTGCTCGTCGGTCAGCAGCGGTGAATACTCGAGGATCGGTCCGGCCACGGTGATCTCCGCATCCTCGGCCAGACGCTTGATGATCCGCCTGGGCACGTTGTGCAGGTGCTTGACCTCGTCGGCGATGATGGCGCGGATTTGCGGCGTCTGGTCCTGGGCGAGGATCTCGAGGACCTGGAACGTCATCTCCGCGAGTTGTTCGCTTTCCTCCTCGGTCAGAGTCGGCACGAGCCGGCCGATCTTGAAGGCGAGTTCCTCGCGGACCGACTTGTCGACGTCCTTGGCAAGGATGAGATCGGCCTGAAGCGGCGTGCCGTCGTTCTGTGCGACGGCACGGCGTACGCCGGCATCCTCGTCGGTGGCGAAGAAATACAGGAATTCGGGGTCGAGGTCTTCGTGCGCCGCAAGTTCGGCGCGTGCCTTGGCGTCGCCCTGCGCGGCAACGCGCTTGGCTTCCTCGTATGTCGGCTTTTTCTTGCCGCCCTTGCGCTTCTTCGCGCTCTTTTTTCGGCCCAATACCCAATCGAGCATTTGCCTCTCCTGATACAGCCTGAGATGCTATCCGTGGACCCGGGATGTTACAACGCCGGCGGGGAGGATTGCGTGACGAAGAACACAGACGGATCGGTTGATTCGGCCACTGCCGCCGGCACGCGCAGATACGTTGACAGATTCGAATCGCAAACCGGGCAGTACCGCGACGTGCTCGGCCTGCACTGGTCGAGTGTCGGCATCGGCACCTATCTGGGTAGCGTCGACGATGAGACCGACGCACAGGTTACCGATGCCGTCCGAGCGGCCGTCAACGGCGGTATCAACGTTATCGATACGGCGGCCAATTACCGCCGCGGCCGCGGTGAAACCTCGGTCGGCAAGGCGCTCGGACAGGTTTTCGAGGCCGATGAGGCCTCGCGCGACGAGTTGATCGTTTGTACCAAGGCCGGCTATCTGCCGACGACGGCTGAGGTGTTCAAGGAAACCTATCTCGGCCAGGACGGGATCGGGGAAAGCGATCTTGTCGGCGGCAATCACTGTATTCATCCGTCCTACATCCGCGACCGCATCACCAAGAGCCTGGAAGCACTCGGCATCGACAAGATCGACGTGTTTTACGTGCACAATCCGGAGGCGCAACTGGCGCATGTCGACCGCCCCGAATTCGACAAGCGCCTTCAGGCGGCGTTCGAGGTGCTCGAGCAGGAAGCCGATGCCGGGCGGATCGGCTGCTACGGTCTTGCGACGTGGCGCGCGTTCCGGGCCTCGCCGGGACAGCAGGGGTATATCTCGGTCGCCGGTGCCAAGGCGCTGGCGAAGCGGGCGGCGGGGGACAGGTCCGACCGCTTCCGATGCGTGCAGATGCCGCTCTCGATTGCCATGCCCGAGGCCGTGCAGCGGCCGACGCAATGGGTCGGCGATGCAAGCGTCCCGGCTGTTGCCGCGGCGCGCATTCTGGGTCTGGCGGTCTGCGCCAGCGGCAGTATCGGTCAGGGCAAGGCGCCGAAAATGAACGACTCTCTGGTCAAGTGGCTGGGCGAGGATCTTGCCGACGACAACCAGCGCGCGCTTCAGTTTACCCGTTCGGCGTCGGGGCTGACGACGGCGCTCGTCGGCATGAAACAGCCGGGCCATGTCGAGGCGAACCTGGAAATCCAGCAGCGTCCGCCGCTATCGCGCGCGGTCTTCGAGTTGATGTTCAGGAAGACGCCGGTCTAAGCGCGGGCGTCAGTTGCCGAACGCCGGATCGTGCTTCGATCCGCCGCGGCAGGCTGGCGAGTCCATGATGCGGCCGCCGCGGGCTTCCCATTCGGCCGGGGTATGGGTCTCCATGGAAAGCGCGTGCACAGGACCGTCGAGTTCGGCCTTGAGGGCGGCGTTGACGAGTTGATGCCGGCCGACGAGGCGTTTGCCCTCGAAGGCGTCGGAAACGATGACCAGCTTGAAATGCGATTCCGAGCCCGGCGGCACGTTGTGCATGTGGCTTTCGTTGATCACTTCGAGATGCAACGGCGTAACGGCGTCGGCGACCTTCTGTTCGATGGTTTGGGCAACGGTCATGGTGTTTCCTCAACTCTCTATCCCACACCAGAGAATTAGGTACGAGGTCGTCGGCACGCAAGGGTGACGGCGTGTTCAGCCACGTTTGGCGTTGCGGCGTTGCAATAGCTGGGGCGGCAGCGCATCCGTCGTGTTCTTCAGGTCGTGTTCGACCACCTTGAGGCGTTGCGTTAGGGTATTGAGCTTCTGTGCCATTTCCTGGTCGTGCGCCCTGATGGCCTCGATATCGCGTTCGATCCTGTTGAGTTCCAACTGGAGTTGATCGGATTTCTGCTCGAACAGGACCTGAGTCTCACGGACCTGCTTGGCCAGATGCTTGCCGTATTCCGAGAACGACGAGTCCACGTGCTTGTTGGCGTGGCTGGCCAGCCAGAGCGCGCCGAGCGCAACGAGTAGGGCAACGATTGCGGCGATCTCCGTCAACGGCAGGCTCCTGATTGTACGACAACCCTGCCCAACACAATCACTGAATGCGGAACGGGAATCAATCGTTCTGGCCGCAATTCCCGGAAATAGCTGTGGATTGAGGGCACTAGTAGGTGGCAGAGGTGCTCCGTTATACAGTTGTTCTGGGGGCGGTTGCCGATGCCTTCCGAATCGCTTGTACGGCGGTATTTCAGCGGCGTAGCGGATACCGCAAAGGCGGGACCGGGGATAACCGTAAAAAAACCCGGAAATTGGCCCGCTTGTTCTTGCCCGATGCCCGGTGAAACGGTATTCACTGTGGCGGTGGCACTTCTGCGCGGACCGGGCGTTTCGATCCGCACCTGGGTGGGGTCAGCCGGCAAAGTCCTGGGAAAAATCGGCCTGAGAGGGGTATCCCGGAACGGGACCTCCGGGGTTTGAGCGGGGAACGACAGGCGGATCATCAGATCCGCCGAGACGAGGAGTTTTTCATGTCATCGGATGCACAATCCCTGGAAATGAGAATGGCGAACGCCATCCGCTTTTTGGCAGCCGATGCGGTGCAGGCGGCGAAATCCGGCCACCCGGGCATGCCGATGGGCATGGCCGACACGGCGACGGTGCTGTTCACCAAATACCTGAAATTCGATGCCGCCAACCCGGACTGGCCGGACCGCGACCGTTTCGTGCTGTCCGCCGGTCACGGTTCGATGCTGCTCTATTCCCTGCTGCACCTGACCGGCTACGAAGACATGACCATGGACGAGCTCCGGAATTTCCGCCAGTTGGGCTCGAAGACCGCCGGTCATCCGGAATACGGCCATGCCAAGGGCATCGAGACGACCACCGGACCACTGGGTCAGGGCGTCGCCAACGCAGTCGGCATGGCGCTCGCCGAACGCATGATGAATGCGCGCTACGGCGACGATCTTGTCGACCACCACACCTATGTCATCGTCGGTGACGGCTGCCTGATGGAAGGCATCAGCCACGAGGCGATCTCGCTGGCGGGGCACCTGAAACTTTCCAAGCTGATCGTGTTCTTCGACGACAACGGCATCTCCATCGACGGCGGTACCGAGCTTGCCGTATCCGATGACCAGAAGGCGCGGTTCGAGGCGTCGGGCTGGCATGTGCAGTCGGTCGACGGCCATGATCACGCGGCCGTGGCAAAGGCCATCGAAAAAGCGCAGGCCAGCGACAAACCGTCGATGATCGCCTGCAAGACGACCATCGGCTTCGGCGCACCGAGCAAGGCCGGCACGGCTGCGACCCACGGCGCGCCGCTGGGTGACGAGGAAATCGCCGGCGCCCGTGAAGCACTGGGTTGGGACGCAGGCCCGTTCGAGGTGCCCGCGGATGTGCTGGAGAGCTGGCGTACGGCGGGCAGCCGCGGTAGTGCCGACCGCGAAGCCTGGGAAGGCTGCCTTGCCTCGTCCAAGAAAGCCGATGAATTCAAGCGCGCCGTCGCCGGGATACTGCCGGGCGGTGCCGCCGACGCCGTCATCGCGCACAAGAAGCGTGTTTCCGAGGAGCAGCCGAAATGGGCGACCCGCGTCGCCTCGGGCGAATCGCTCAACGTGCTGGTGCCGGTCGTCACCGACCTGGTCTCCGGCTCCGCCGACCTGACCGGCTCCAACAACACGAAAACGCCGGATACGGGGCCCGTGACGCCGTCGGATTTCTCTGGCCGTTATATCCACTACGGCGTGCGCGAACACGGCATGGCGGCCGCCATGAACGGGATCGCCCTGCACGGCGGCCTGATCCCGACCAGCGGCACGTTCCTGGTCTTCACGGATTACATGCGCGGGGCCATGCGGCTTTCGGCGCTGATGGGCCAGCGAGTGCTTTACGTGCTGACCCACGACAGCATCGGTCTCGGCGAGGACGGGCCGACGCACCAGCCGGTGGAAACGCTGTCGATGCTGCGCGCGACGCCGAATTTCCTGATGTTCCGGCCGTGCGACGGGGTCGAGGCGGTCGAGTGCTGGCAGGCCGCGCTGGAAAACGATTCCGGACCGGCCGGTTTCGCACTGTCGCGTCAGGGCGTACCGACGCTCCGGACCGAGCATACGGACGAGAACCTGTCTGCGAAGGGGGGCTACGTGCTCGCCGAGGCGGCCGCTTCTGACAGAAAGGTCACACTGCTGGCGACCGGGTCCGAGGTACATTTGGCGACCCAGGCGCGGGAAGCCCTGGAAGCGGAAGGAATCGGTACGGCGGTGGTCTCCATGCCGTGCTGGGAACTCTTCGACCGGCAGGATGCGGCATACCGTAAAAGCGTTCTGGGCGAGGGGACGGTACGCGTCGCCGTCGAGGCCGCGGTGCGGCACGGCTGGGATAAATACATCGGGCCCGACGGCGCGTTCGTCGGTATGGAGAGCTTCGGTGCCTCGGCCCCGGCCGGCGATCTGTTCAAGCATTTTGGTATTACCGCCGAGGCCGTTGCCGCCGCGGCCAGGGAAGGTCTAGCCTGACCGGCAAAGCGGCCGGTCAAACGTTGGAGGGTATGGAAATGAACAAGCAGGAACTTTTCGAAACCGCTGTCGCGATGGTCGCCGACAACAAAGGGCTGCTGGCCGCCGACGAAAGCACCGGCACCATGGGCAAGCGCCTTGATTCCATCGGTGTCGAGAACGTTGAGGACAAGCGCCGCGATTACCGGGAAATGATGTTCCGCTCGAACGGGATAGGCAATTATATCTCGGGCGTGATCCTTTATGACGAGACGATCCGCCAGGTTGCCGCCGACGGCACGCCGCTCGTGAAAATCCTTGAGGACGCGGGCGTGATCCCGGGCATCAAGGTTGATGCCGGCGCCAAGGAACTGCCGGGCCGCCCGGCCGAGAAGATCACCGAGGGCTTGGACGGTCTGCCGAAGCGGGTCGCCGAATATTACGAACTGGGCGCGCGGTTCGCCAAGTGGCGCGCCGTGATCGACATCGCCGACGGCGTGCCGAGCCGCTATGCCATCCACACCAACGCGCACGCGCTGGCCCGCTATGCCAAAATCTGCCAGGAAGGCGGCTTGTGCCCGATCGTCGAGCCGGAAGTCCTGATGGACGGCGGCCACGACATCGACCGTTGCCAGGAGGTGACCGAAGAGGTCCTGGATGCGGTGTATAACGAACTTCATCTGCAGGAAGTCTATCTGGAAGGCTCGATCCTGAAACCCAACATGGTCATTGCCGGCAAGAAATGCTCGAACCAGGCATCGCCCGAAGAGGTGGCCGCCAGGACCGTCGAAACGCTGCTGCGCAAGGTGCCGGCGGCGGTGCCGGGGATCATGTTCCTGTCCGGCGGCCAGTCGGAAGAGGAGGCGACCCTTCACCTCGACCTGATGAACGCTTCGGACGCCAACCTGCCGTGGAAGCTGAGCTTCTCGTACGGCCGTGCCCTGCAGCAAAGCGCGCTCAATACCTGGAAGGGCGATAACGCCAACAGCGCCGCCGCGCAACAGGCGTTCCTCGAGCGCGCCAGCGCCAACAGCCGCGCCTGCGCCGGGACCTATTCCAAGGCCGCCTGATCGGAACCCTTATGGTCAAAATCGCGCCCTCGATCCTGTCCGCCGATTTCGCCCGCTTCGGCGAGGAAATCCGCGCCATCGATGCCGCCGGGTGCGATTACGTCCACGTCGACGTCATGGACGGCCACTTCGTGCCCAACTTGACGTTCGGCGCGCCGATCATCGAGAAACTGCGCCCGCATACGGAAAAGCCGTTCGATGTGCATCTGATGATCGATCCGGCGCAGCCTTACCTCGAGGCCTATGCCAAGGCCGGCGCCGACATCATCACGGTGCATGCCGAGGCCGACAAACACCTCGACCGGTCGTTGCAGGTGATCCGTTCGCTCGGCAAGAAGGCCGGCGTGTCGCTTAACCCGGCAACGCCGGAAACCGTGCTCGAATACGTCATGGACAAGGTCGACCTGATCCTGGTGATGAGCGTCAATCCCGGTTTCGGCGGGCAGAGCTTCATTCCGTCCGCGCTCGAGAAGATCAAACGTATCCGCGAGATGATCGGCGACCGGCCGATCGAACTCGAGGTCGACGGCGGCGTCAACGTCGATACCATCGCCGATGTGGTGGCGGCCGGCGCCGACGTGCTGGTCGCGGGCAGTGCGGTGTTCAAGGGCGACGACTACGCCAGGACCATCGGCGATCTGCGCGCCGCCGCGAAGGGCTGATCAGCCGCCCGTGGGCAGGATCGAAAACAGGTCGTCGGGCCGCGTCGCCAGATCGAGCAGAAGTTTTAGCGCCACCGCGATCACCATCGTCGCCAGCAGGCCGCGCAGTTGCTCGCCCTTCAGCTTGGCGCCGATCTGCGCGCCCAGTTGCGCGCCGATGACGCCGCCGACGATCAGCAGCAATGCCAGCACGACATCGACGGTCTGATTGCCGACGGCTTGCAGCAAGGTGACGTTGGCGGTGACGAAGATGATCTGGAACAGGGACGTGCCGACGACGACGACGGTCGGCATGCCGAGCAGGTAGATCATCGCCGGCACCATCACGAAACCGCCGCCGACGCCCATGATGGCCGACAGCAGGCCGACGAAGACGCCGACCGCGAGCGGCAGAAGGGCGCTGATATAGAGGCGGGAACGCCGGAACTTCATCTTGAACGGAAGACCGTGCGTCCAGTTGTGGTAGTGGCTCTTTTTCCGCTTCTGCGCCTTTTGTGCCATCATCGCCTTGATGCTCTCGACCAGCATCAACGAACCGATGATCCCCAGGAAAACCACGTAACAGAGATTGACGACCAGATCGACCTGGCCGATCGACTTCAGAAACGAGAACAGCCACACGCCGGCCGTGGATCCCGCCAGTCCGCCGATCAACAGGACGACGCCGATTTTCACGTCGACGTTGCCGCGCCGCCAGTGCGCCAGCACGCCGGAAATGGAGGCGGCGACGATCTGGTTGGCGCCGGTCGCGACGGCGACGCCGGGCGGAATGCCGATGAAGATCAGCAGCGGTGTCATGAGAAACCCGCCGCCGACCCCGAATATGCCCGACAGCGCGCCGATCCCGCCGCCGATCCCCAGAAGCAGGAAGACGTCGACGGACACCTCGGCAATGGGAAGATAAATATCCATAACGATCCGGCGTGGCGGTGCGGTTTTACCGGCTCGGAAGTCGGCGTGAAATATGTCGGAAGACCGCCGGTCACTCAGGTGATCAGGGCGATGTCTTCCTCGGTGAGGCTGCCGGGCACGATGGTGACCGGGACACGAAGCCTGCCCGCCATCTTTTCGACCAGGTAGGTGACGAGCGGGCCGGGACCGTCGGTGCCCGACGCGGCGCCGAGGACGAGCAGGGAAATCTCTTCCTCCTGCTCGATCAGGTTCACGACCTCTTCGCGCAGCGTGCCCTCGCGAATATAAAGCACCGGCATCTGGCCGAGCCGTTTCTGCACCACGGACGCGACCACGTTCAGCATTTCCTCCGCTTCCTCGCGGGCTTCCTCGCGCATGCGTTCGCCGACGGCCATCCAGTGCTGGAACTCGGCGGGCTGAATGACGTACAGCAGCGCGACACGGCCGCCGGAGTTCTTCGCGCGCTGGCAGGCGAACTGCAGCGCGGCAGCGAATTCCTCGGTCTCGTCGACCACGCACAGGAACGTCCGGCCGGTAAGCTGGCGGCCTTCGTTCCCGTCCGGCGCATCGGTGTCTTTGCTCATGGCCTTAACCCCTCCTGAAGGCGGCGTTGGCAAGCCATCCGGCTGCACAGGCAATGATAACGGCAACAATACCGTACAGAAGCGACTGCTGGTGGGCAAAATTATAAATTTCAGCCTCCAGTCCGAATTTCCTCACGTGCAACAGTGTCGTTTCGCTGGTGATCACCTCCTGGTCGCGGACCAGGTACGTCTCGATCGCGAACTCGCCGACGGAGACGTTGGCCGGGAAATTGATCTTGGTCCGGAACAGCATGTCGTTCAGGAACAGCAGCGGCGAGGCTTCTTCCGAGTAAAGCCGCTTGCGGACCTTGTCGCGGACCAATGCCGCGCGGAAGGCGATCTTTTCCGCGGAATTGGCGTCTTCCTCGATGGGCGTGATCTGGATTTCATCGAGACCGATCTGCAACCGGGTCAGGGTGTCCGCCGGCAGGATGTCGTACACTGGGCGGTTCGAGGACACCCAGTAATAAGACGGCAGATCCTCGAATGTCAGGTTCTCGGTATTCACCCAGACGCCGAGCTTGCGTTCCTTGAGATGTACGGTCTGCGTTTCGAGCGGGCCGCGCACCACGACGATGACGTCGCCGGCGCCGCGCTTGGCGCCGAACAGCAACATCTCGGTTCCCGAAAAACCCGCCGTGATCTGCACGATGGGCGCCGACAGGTCGACGACGAGATCCTTGGCCTGGAGGCTCGATGCGCCGACCAGAAGCGCCAGGGAACAGGTCAGAATTTTGAGCATGCGTTTGATCATGATCAATGTCCTCCTCCCCCGAAGGCATAGGGATCGGCCGGCGTTACGACCAGATCGAAGGTCAGTTTAAGGCATACCGCGATGACGATCAGCGCCAGCATGCCGCGGAGTTGTTCGCCCTGCATTCGGGCGCCGAAGCGGGCGCCGAACTGGGCACCAATGACGCCGCCGATCAGAAGCAGCAGTGCCAGCACGATGTCGACCGCCTGGTTCGAGACGGCCTGAAGCACGGTGACGTTGGCGGTGACGAAGATGATCTGGAACAGCGACGTGCCGACGACGACGGCGGTCGGCATGCCGAGCAGGTAGATCATCGCCGGCACCATAACGAAACCGCCGCCGACGCCCATGATGGCCGACAGGATGCCGACGAAGATGCCGATCAAGATCGGCAGGATGGCGCTGATATAAAGCCGCGATTTGCGGAACCGCATCTTGAACGGCAGGCCGTGCATCCAGTTATGCGAATGGCTGCGCTTGCGCATCTTGCGCTTCTTGGCGCGCATCGCGTTGATGCTCTCGATCAGCATCAGGCCGCCGATGATGCCGAGGAACACGACGTAGGAGAGCTTGATGACCAGGTCGATCTGGCCGAGACCCTTGAGGAACGTGAACAGCCAGACGCCGAACGACGAGCCGATCAAGCCGCCGATCAAGAGCAGGATGCCCATCTTGATGTCGACGTTGCCGCGCCGGAGATGCGCCAGCACGCCGGAAACCGAGCTGGCGACGATCTGGTTGGCCTCGGTCGCGACCGCGACGGCCGGCGGAATACCGATAAAAATCAAGAGCGGCGTCATCAGGAAGCCGCCGCCGACACCGAACAGTCCCGAGAGGAACCCGACACCCCCGCCCATCCCCAGAATGAGGAAAATGTTCACCGACATCTCGGCGATGGGCAAATAAATCTGCATCTAACGGCGGCTCCGGCCGGGCAGTCACGCCAGACGGCGAGGATCATTTTTACCGAATAATATCAGGCTTCTATGGCAGCCCATTGAGAATGTCAATGACGATACCCGAATCACGCCGGGATTCGGTGATAGGTTTGTCTCGGTTTCGGTGTTTACGATTTATGCACGAGTTTGCGCGATGACGGAGAGGACAGAATGTGAGTTGGAATTTGCTATGCTGGGCAAAATAGGTGTCCGCGCATGGCGGTTCCGGTTTAGAGACTGACTGGAATCCGACGTGAGAAATACGCCAGAACTGGTCGACGATCCCGACGATAGCCAGGCCGCCACGGACGACTCGTGGACGGTCGAGGTTGAAGGCACCCCGAACCGTTTCCCCTGGCTCGCCAAGCTCGGCATTGCGCTCGGCATGCTGGCGCTGTTGTTCGTCTCGGCGTTGGCGCTGGGGCCCATGGTGCTGCCGGCATCGATGACGGTTTCATACGCGGAGAGCCTGATCGGCCGGGTCACCGGCGTCGACGTGACCATCAAGGGGGATCATGCCTTCAGCATTCTGCCGTCGCTGCGGCTCGAGGCCGAGAACGTGGTATCGAAAGACGAGCATGGCGCCGTGACACTTGCGTTGCCGCATCTGGAACTGGAGGCCGGTGCCTTCGGTGTGCTTGCCGGCAGCGTCGATCTGCAGCGGGTGATGCTGCGTGATCCGCGCCTGCAAATCGAAACGCACGGCGCCATAGAAAAGAGCTCCGACGCGGAGCCGAAAATCGATCGTGCATGGGGCTGGTGGCGTGACATGACGGTGAAGGATCTGGATGTCGAAAACGCGGCATTCGTACTTTCCGACCGGGCAAGCGGCCGAGCCCTGAGACTGGAGCGTTTCAACCTCTCCAACGTCGAACCGGGCCAGGGCCAGGTCGAGGACGGCCTGATTTTCAACGGTAAAGGCCTGCTGAACGGCGAGGAAATCACACTCTCGGCGACAACCTCCGACCCGCAGCTTCTGGTTTCCGGTAACCGCTGGCCGTTCCGGATCTCCCTCGACTCCGCCTTGCTGAACGGTGCGTTCAAGGGGTCCATGGCGGTTCGCGAGCGCACGGTCGGTGAGGGCGAAATGACGTTCGAGAGTTCGGATGTCACAGCCCTTAACGACTGGCTCGGACCGGTCCTGCCGGGCCGCGATGGCGGCCATCTCTCTTTGACGGCGCACGTGGATATCGCCGGCGACACGATGGACATTCGTCGTATGGAACTGACGTTCGGCGATACGTCCCTGACCGCGAACATGAAGATCGACGGCGTCACTTCCGGTGCGCCCGTGCTGTCCGGCCGTGTCGATGCGTCGACCCTCGATCTCGGTGCCGCTCCCGCCGGCGAAACCGTTGCTCTGATGGAAGCGCCGTTGATGATTCCCGGGATGCCGAGCGGCCGCATGGAGTTCGCCTGGCAGCGTGCCCTTTGGCGCGGGCTCGAGTTCGGCGCCGGGGACGCGGTCGTCGAACGGGCACCCGGGACGCAGCGTCTCAGCGTATCGCTGGAGGACACGGTCGTTTACGGCGGTACCATTCGCGGCACACTGACGCTCGATGCTTCCGAAGGGATGCGGGCGCTGAGCATGGACGGCCGCGCCGTTGGCGTGGATATCGGGCCGATGATGCGGGTCGGCGCCGTTGCCGTCGATCCGTTGCTCAGCGGCCAGTCGAATATCGAACTCAACCTGTTCTCGGTCGGCGGATCGAGGCATGAACTCCTGGAAGCGCTCACCGGCGAGCTGGAAGTTGTGGCGCAGAACGGCAGCCTGGCGATCACCGAATTGGTTCGCGGCCTCGCGCCCGAAGCGGATGGCAGTCTTCGCTTCAAGTCGCTGAACGCCACGTTCAGGTTCGCCCAGGGGATCGCCGCCAGCGACGACCTGCTGCTGCAGTCCGGCGATCTCAGTCTGGTCGGCAAGGGACGGATCGACCTGGCCAACTGGACGATCGATCTGGATATCGGCAGATTGGGAACGGACGGTCAGTCCCGGACCCTGAAACGCTATCGCGTCAGCGGTCCGGCGAACGAAATGCGCGTCGAGCCGATCAACGGCTCGTAAACCGGGGACGGTGTAGGCATGGTCGAGATCCTGAGTCTGCTGGGTGCGGCGGTGATCGCCGTGCTGATTGCCACGCGGCTCGGTCTCGGTTCGCAACTGGGGTATCTCGCTGCCGGCGCCGTCATCGGTCCTTACGGCTTCGGTGTGATCACGGATGCCGAGAACCTGCGGCACATCGGTGAGTTCGGTGTGGTGTTCCTGCTGTTCATGATCGGCATCGAGATGAAGCCGCAACGGCTCTGGATCATGCGCCGCCACGTCTTCGGACTGGGCGGGTTGCAGGTACTGTTGACGGGGGCGGTGATTGCCGCCGGCATGCATTTCGGCTTCGGCATGGCATTCGAGATCGCGCTGGTGATCGGCTTCGGACTGGCGCTGTCGTCGACGGCATTCGGTGTGCAGTTGCTGTCCGAGAAAAACGAACTGACCAGCCATCATGGCCGCAACAGTTTTGCGATTCTGCTGTTCCAGGACCTGGCGGTGGTGCCGCTGATCGTGTTGCTGCCGCTACTGGCGGCGGGCGAAATCGCCGTTACGACGTCCATGGGGCTGGCCATGGTACAGGCGGCCGGGATCATCCTCGTCGTCGTGCTGGCCGGACGCTATGCCATCGGCCCGGTCATGCATGCCATCGCGAGGATCGGCAACAGCGATACCTTCGTCGCGATGGCGCTTTTACTGGTCCTCGGGTTCGCCTGGGTCATGAGCCAGGTCGGCCTGTCGTTGGCGCTGGGCGCGTTCATGGCCGGCGTGTTGCTGGCGGAATCGGAATACCGCCATCAGATCGAGGCCGATATCCTGCCGTTTCGCGGGCTCCTGCTCGGCCTGTTCTTCATGAGCGTGGGGATGAGCCTCGACCCGGGGGCATTGACGCAGCATGCCGGTATCGTGGTTGGCGGCACCGTCGCCCTGCTGATCCTGAAGACATTGCTCACGATTGCCCTGTCGTTGACGCTAAGAACGCCGATCGCGGTTGCGGTGCGGACCGGGTTTCTGCTGTCGCAGGCGGGCGAGTTCGGCTTCGTGCTGTTCTCCTTGGCGGCGGGTGAGGGAATCCTGCCCAAAGGGCATCTCGATATTCTGATCGCCGTCGTGGTGCTGAGCATGATCCTGACGCCGGCCATGGTCTTCGCCGGCGGGCGGCTCGCCGAACGTTTCGCCGTCACCACTCCCGGCGAGGTGCATGGCGCGGTCGCCGAGGAAACCCGGCCCGTGCTGATCGCCGGTTTCGGCCGCGTCGGCGAAACGGTTGCCAACATGCTGAGCGCGGCCGACGTGCCGTATGTCGCCATCGACGCCGATGCGGACCGGGTCAAGCGCGCGCGCCGGCACGGCTATCACGTGTACTTCGGCAGTGCCGGCCGGCCCGAGGTGCTGCGTTCCGTCGGTGCGGAACACGCCCGTCTGATCGTCGTCACGCTCGATGACCCGAAAGTGGCCGAGGCAATGGTACGGACGGCGAGGCGGCTTTACCCGCACGTGCCGATCCATGTGCGCGCGCACGACTGGGATGTTGCCGACACATATACGGAAATGGGTGTCGATCACGTGATGCCGGAAACCGTCGAAGCCAGTCTCAGGCTCGGTGCGGCGGCGCTGGAGGCGGCCGGCGTCGACGAGGACCGCCGTCGAATACTGTTTGATGAGCTGAGCGCCGAGAATTTCGCCAAAATGCGCAGGTTCCGCCGATCCTGAGCGGCCTGCCGGACAGTGCCTGATTTACCGATTGTTAACCACGTCGTGGCATCATTTTGACGGGATACGCCACCGACATCTTGCGCGGTGGCGAGTGGGCGCCGGTACGGTCGTCACAGTTCGACACGCACCGGCCGATGGACGAAGGGAGCGCAGTCATGCGCACAACCGCACGAATTTTGATTGCCGCGGCGCTGGTTTCCGGTGCTGCGATCCATGGCGCCGCCGCAGACAACACGGGCGCGATCGGCAGTTCGGGCATGTCGCCGGGCATGGTGCCGCAAAACAGTATTCATCCGAACGTCGCCGCGGCGCAGCCGGCGACGTCGCCGACCGGCCTGCCGCCGGTGCCGGGACCTGTCAGCGGCAAGGCCGGGAAACCCATTGCCTACCAGGATCCGGACCGCGGGTTCATGCTCGTCGCGCCGCCCGGTGCGCGCTTCCAGGAGCGTGCAGGCGGTGAACAGCTTTCGATCCAGTCGCGCAAGGGCTATGCCGTGAATGTCCAGGCCGGCGACGCCAATCCGGCTTTGTCGACGGACGACATGTTCCACAAGCTCGAGGTTCAGTATCTCGGCGACGGTAAACCGTGGGCCCGCAAGACGGGCCAGAAGGAACAGGTGATTGCGGGGTTGCCGGCCGGGATCTCTGTTTACGAGGCCGGTTCGACCCGTACCAAGGTCGTCATTGCCCGCGGCGAGAAAACCGATTTCGTCTTCATGTTCTTCGCGCCGATCAATCACTACGAAAAGCTTTCGGTTGAATTCGAGTGGATTCTCGCAAGCTTCCGGCCTGCGCCCGGGGAAAAGCCCGCCGAGCCCGTCAAGATGGCGGAGCAGGAGGAGCCGGCTGCAAAGCAACCGCCTCTTCGCGCCGAAGCGGCGCCCGAAGCCAATCCGGCAGGCCGCCCCAAGCCGCCGGAACAGCCAAGCGCGCCGGACGTCATCGTGTTTTCTGAAGCCGGATACGGGTACCGGGTCGAGTACCCGTCCGAATGGCAGTTGGAGAAGCTGAGCGCCTTTACCAACGCCATCAGCGGGCCGCAGGGTACGCCGGCTTACGATGCCATCGTCGCGCTGCAGAACGTGAAGCCGTCGGGTGACGGGGACGTGGCGCGGATCGCCATCGACAATCTGAAGGCCAACCTATCGCAACAGGCGCGCGCCGTGCAGTTCGTCGGCGAGAAGCCGGTGACCTATGCGAAGCAGGGGTTGACGCTGCAGGGGCACCAGTTCGTCGCCAGCTACGACCACGAAGGGCAACGGTTCCGGAAATGGGCGCTTGTCTTACCCCGCCCGGACGGCGGGATCGCCCACATCTGGTCGTATACGGCACCGGCAAGCCGGTTCGACGAGTATCGGCCCGTTGCCGAGCGGATCCTGAACTCACTTAAAATTGACGGCTGACGGGTATCGGTCCCATCCGACGGCGTGTTAGGCTTTGAGTATGTCGATGCAGTTCACCGCAGTGACCGCCTGGAAAGCGCGGTTGGCCGCGCTGTCGCTCGCAGCGCCGCTTTTGTTGTGCGGGCCTGCTGCCGCTGACGCGCCGAGCGTCGACGACATGATGCGTCATTTCGATAACATCGTCTTCGGCACCGAAATCGAAGGGGCTCAGGCGGCGACGCAGGTGCAGAAATGGATGACGCCGATCCGGGTCTCGATCTCGGCCATGCAGGGCAAGATGATCGACAAGGGCAACGGTCAGCGGGAACTGAAGCTGAGCTTCGTACGGCCCGACAAGGGATACGTCGACATCATTCGAAAACACCTGACGACGCTGGTGAAGCTCACAGGCACGGACAACGAGAAGAGCAACGCCGAACAGGACAAGCCGGCCAATTTCGTGATCAAGTTCGTGCCGCGCCTTGCCATGGGGCAGCCGTTCATTGCCCGGGATGTGGATCCCGACGTCCTCAAGCGTCTCAGCCGGCCGGGTGTCTGCTATTTCCTGACCCAATCGATCAGTACGGGCGCCATGTTCCGCAGTCTCATCGTCGTCAACAACGAGCTGCCGCCGGACCAGATGGACGCCTGCCTGCTGGAGGAAATGACGCAGGCGATGGGACTTCCCAACGACAGTGATATTGTCACCCCGTCGATCTTCAATCAGAAATCGGTGCGCCGCGACCTCGCCGACAGCGACGTTCTTCTGCTGAAAACCCTCTACGACAAGCGGCTGCCGGCCGGCACGCCGCGTAAGGACGCGCTCCGCATCGGCCGCGAAATCATGCTCGAACACCTGGGCGGATAACGGCGTTGAAACGTCTCCTCGTTATCGCCGCGCTGTTTGCGGGCATGGCGGCCCCTGCGATATCGGCGGCGGAGCCGCTGCCGAACGTGCAGGAGGTGCGGCGCTTTGCCGAGGATGTCGTGATCGGTACTCAGCCTGGCGGGCGGCTGGTCAAGTGGTTGCGCGCGCCGGCGGTACGTCTCGAGACGATGGTGCCGGGGCCGCGCGACGAGCAGACCGGCAGGGCGATCCCGATCCCGGCGGAAACGTCGATGCAGCACTATATGAGGCTGCGCCGTCACATAGCCTCCCTGAAGGAACTGACCGGTATGCCGATCCGCCTTATGCCCCGCGATATCGGGTCCGGCGGGGATATCGTCGTCACCGTGGTGCCGCGAACGGCCATGGGGCAGTTGCCGTTTCCGGACGTGCCGGAAAAAACGCTGGCGCAGTTGATGGGGCCGAGCCGGTGTTTCTTCGTAATCTGGCCGAACCCGGACTGGAGCATCCGAAAAGCCAGAATCGTCATCAATTCGATCTTGGAAGAAGATCACATAAACCACTGTTTTCTTGAAGAATTAACGCAAGCGCTGGGACTGCCGAATGACAGCGAGCGGTTGCGTCCGTCGATCTTCAACGAGACCTCCATGCTGACCGAATTGTCCGCTTTGGATCACATCCTGATCCGTACCGTATATGATCCCCGCATGACCACCGGCATGAACCTGGGCCGGTTCCGTGAAAGCGCGGAACCGGTCATCGGCACGTACATGTCATCCGATTGAACGAAACCTGCACGCTTGTCGGCATCGTTAAGGATGCTGTCAGGGCCAAGAGTCAATCTGATCAACGGTTTGCCACAATTGCGGCGGCCTGCCTGTAAGGGTTTATTAACAACAACCGCCTAAACCGGTAAGCGGACCCTTGTCTTTGCGGGCAGGGCCAGGGAGCGGAAGGACCGGGCGCGTCGAGCGGCCGGATAGATGCATGGGCTTGGCTGAAAGGCTGAAATCCTCGGCGCCGAAGCAGGGCAGTGAGCTCGGCCGTATATCCTATACGCCGGGCGGGATCTTCGATCTCATATTTGCTTCGGTGTTCATCAATCTGCTGGCGTTGGCGATGCCGCTGACGCTGCTGCAGGTGTATGACCGCATCATCCCGAACTCGGCCGAGGGCACGCTGATCCTGCTGATCGTCGGGGTCGGCTCGGCGCTCCTGCTCGAAGCCTGCCTGCGCCAGGGCCGTTCCTACGTTTCCGGCTGGATGGGCGCGCGGTTCGAACATCTGGCCGGCGTCGCCGCCGTCGAGCGGCTGCTCAACGTCTCCATCGTCGATTACGAACGGCAGGGCTCCGGTGTGCACCTGGAACGTTTCAACGCCCTCGGTCCGCTCAAGGAATTCTATGCCGGCCAGGCCATTCTCGCGCTTTGCGACCTGCCCTTCGCGGTGCTATTTCTGGGTGCTATGTATTATCTGGCGGGGCATCTGGTGCTGGTGCCGGTTGCGCTCATCATCGTCTTCGCCATCGCTGCCATCGTCGTCGGTAACAAGCTGCGCGGTGCGCTGGAGAGCCGCATGATGGCGGACGACCGGCGCTACAGCTTCATCATCGAGGTTCTGGGCGGCATTCACACCGTCAAGGGCCTGGCGATGGAGGAACAGATGATCCGCCGCTACGAGCGGCTGCAGGAAACCTGCGCGACTGCGGATTACAACGTCGCGCTGCATTCGTCGTCGGCCAGTTCCACCGGTGCCCTTTTCTCCCAGCTCGTGCTGTTCTGTGTCGTCGGATACGGCGCCACTTTCGTCATCGACGGCGAACTGACCGTCGGCGGCCTCGCCGCGTGCACCATGCTCGCCGGCCGTTCCATGCAGCCGCTGCAGAAGGCGGTCGGCATCTGGACCCGATTCCAGTCCATCCAGCTTTCGCTCGACCGGGTCCGCAAGCTCTTCCAGATGGAAGAGGAAAAACCTTCTGGCCTGCCCGAACTGCCCGCAATCCGGGGCGACCTGAAGATCGAGAACATGACGTTCTCGTACGGCAAGAACAAGGACGGGGAAGAACTGCCGCCGATCTTCAAGGACGTCGATCTGACGATCGAGGCCGGCGAGACCATCGGCATCACCGGTGCCGGGTCCAGCGGCAAGACGACACTGCTTTACATTATGATGGGGGTGTTCGCACCGACCCAGGGCCGGGTGCTGGCCGACGCCATGGATCTTTACGAGTACGATCCTTCCAGCATCCGCCGCCAGATCGCCTACCTGCCGCAGGAAGGGGTGCTGTTCAACGGCACCATTCTCGAGAACGTCACCATGTTCCGCGAGGAGAAAATCGACGAGGCGCTCGATATCTCGCGGCTCCTGGGCCTCGACGGCGTCGTCGCACACATGCCGCAGGGTTACGAAACCAAGGTCGGCGACGGCGCCGGCGACAAGCTGCCGAAGGGGATCAAGCAGCGTATCGCCATCGCCCGGGCGTTGGTCGACAAGCCGCGCGTCCTGTTGTTCGACGAAGCCAACGCCGCCATGGACAGCGCCGGCGACGCCACGCTCCGCAACCTGCTCGAGCGTCTCAAGGGACGGGTCACGCTGGTGCTGGTGACGCCGCGTCCGTCCATGCTCAACCTCGCCGACCGGATCTTCGACATCTCGGACGCGCAACTCGTCGAACGCGTCCCGGATACCGAACGCCTCGGCAGCCCAACTGGAAAGGGGAACTGATCATGATTGCGAAACTCAAGAAACTCGAAGCAGCGGACGGCAGTCCGGGCTACGCGATGCCGCCGGATATGGACACGAAGACGGCGCCCTTACGCAAACCGGCGCAGCCGAGCCCGGAGTTGCAGATGCATGCGGTACCGCATGACGGCTGGCTGAGCGGTCCCGGGCGGCGGTTCGACTACGCCTGAGCGGACGGAAGGTAGCGAACCCGGATGAGCGGCATTCTCTCCAAGATCGAAGCGCTCGACGACACCGAGGATGACGGTGCCGAGGCGATCGGTGCTGCCGTCGACCGGGTCTTCGGTGACAAGGGCGAAGAGCCGCCAGCCGCCGCCGAACCGCCCAAAGCCGGTCCGCCGCAGACAGCCGGCACGCCTGACGAACGAGGCGTACCGATGCCGCCGATCGGTGAGCGCAAACGCCCGCTGCCGCGCAAGCCGGAACCGCCCAGGGCGCAGCGCGGACCGCGTCCCAATGTTCGAACGGAACGGGAGACGGCGCCGAAAGCCCCCAAGACGACGCCGCCCAGGGCGGAAAGCCCGGCCGTGCCGCCGCCGAAATCGGGTGCGCATACCCGGCCGCAGCAGGAAAAACCGACCCAGAACCCGCCGCCGGAGCCTGCCAAACCGTCTCAGAGCGAGGTGGACAAGGCAGCACTGGCCGATAAGGCCGCGGCAGCACTCAACGCGCCGGCCAAGGGTGGCCGACTGCCGCCCAGGCTGCGCAAGCGCCAGGAGCAGACCGAGAAAGCCGGAGCGGAAAAACAGCGGCCGCAGAGACCGGGGCGGCCACCGGAGGCCCCGGCACCCGCGCCAGCGGCACGTACGGACCAGCCCGCCAAGCCCGCACCCAAGGCGCCGGCACCGCCACAGCAAAAGCCCGAGGAAGGCGGCCGGCGCCGAGTCGAGATGCCGGAGCAACTGCAGAAAAAGCAGCAACCATCGCCGGCATCCGGTAAGCCTGCGGCAAAAGCGCCGCCGCCGGCGATCAAGACCCCGCCACCTGAACGGAAGGCGCCGCCCAGGGCCGAGGCACCCAAGCCCGCTGAGGCCCCGAAACCGTCCACGTCCAAGGCCGACGCGGGCGGGCCGTTACGTCCGCCGCCGCCGCTTCCGGAACTGCCGGGCGTTTTCGAACCGTTGCCCAGGTTCGAAAAACCGGAACCCGCTTCCGCACCCGGCGGCACACCGCCGGCGGTCGCCGAACGTGCCCAGACACCGCCGCCGCTGCCGCCGGCGCCGCCCGGCGGTGCCGGGGGTGGGGGCGGTGACGACGGCGGGCGGCCGATGCCGATGCCGGACTCCGAACCGCCGGCGCACGACGAACCGGCTCTGGCTGCGCTCAAGGAGGCGACGGACCTTTCAAACTGCCTGATGAAGCTGCTGGGCGCGCTGAACTGGCGGGGCGACAAACGTCACGTTGCGGAAGCGTTGCCGCACTTCACGAACCAGCTCGATATCACGTCGTTCCGCAATATCATGGCGACGCTGCACTATCAGAGCCGCCCCGTGAAACTACGCTTGGGCGGAATCGATGCCCGCCTGTTCCCGTGCCTGTATCTGCCGGAGGAAGGCGACGCGATGGTGTTGCTCGGCTACGAATCCGAGGGCATTCGTGTCTACGATGGCGGCAGGGACGAGGAACGGGTGGTTCCGCGCGGCGCGACCAAGGGCACTGCATTTTTCTTCAGCCCCGTCGACACAGAGGAATTGCAGGCCAACCAGAGCAAGGTCGGGTGGTTCCGCGCCGTTTCCGAACGGTTCCGGGCACTCATTTATCAGACCCTGGGTATCACGTTCGTGCTCAACATTCTGGCGCTGGTGACGCCGCTGTTCGTGATGGCGGTTTATGACAAGGTCGTCGCGACCGGATCGCTGCCGACGCTGGCGTTCTTCGCCTTCGGGGTTGGCATCGCGATCGTCTGCGACCTGATATTGCGCATGATCCGGTCCAAGATCATGGCATTTATCGGCGCGCGCCTCGACAACATCGTCGGCATCGCCATTTTTCACAAGATCCTGTTCCTGCCGCCGACCTATACCGAGCGTGCGACGATCGGTGCACAGGTGGCGCGGATCAAGGACTTCGAGACGATCCGCGACTTCTTCACCGGACCGATGGCGCTGGTGCTGTTCGAGTTACCGTTCGTGTTCATTTTCATCATCACCATTGCCGCACTGGCGGGGCCGGTGGTGTTCGTCTCCATCATCATGATGGCGTGTTTCTTGATTCTCGGCCTGATCATTTCACCGCTATTGCGGAATTCCGTCGGCCGCGCCGCCCGGGCGTCGTCGAAGAAACAGGAACTGATCGTCGAGACCCTGAGCGGCATGCGCGCGGTCAAGTACTGCGGCGCCGAGGACAAATGGATGGAGCGGTTCCGTGAATACTCGGCGGCGGCCTCGCTCAACAGTTTCTATACGGCGCAGCTTTCCGCGCTGATGCAGACGATTTCGCACGTGCTAATGATCTCTGCCGGTCTCGGCACTATTATCTTCGGTGTGTTCCGGGTCATGAGCGGCGATATGTCGGTCGGCGGGCTGGTGGCGTCGATGATCCTGGTGTGGCGCGTGCTGGCGCCGCTGCAGACGGCGTTCGTGTCGCTGACGCGTCTCACGCAGGTGAAATCCTCGATCTCGCAGATTAACAATCTGATGAACATCCGCGGCGAGCGCGAACAGCACACGCTGGTCAATCCGATCAAGCAGATCGAGGGGTTCGTGACCTTCGCCCGGGTGTCGATCCGCTACAGCCCGGACAGCGACCCGGCGCTGGTTGGCGTCAGCTTCGACCTGGAACCGGGCGAGGTATTGTGCATCGTCGGCGGCAACGGATCCGGGAAATCGACGGCACTCAAGCTGCTGGCCGGCATGTACGCGCCGCAGGCGGGCTCGATCCGGATCGACAACATGGATATCCGCCAGATGGATACGGTCGAGCTACGTCATGCCGTGGCCTACGTGCCGCAGACGGTCCAATTCTTCTACGGCACGATCGCCCAGAACCTGCGTCTCGCGCATCCGACGGCGACCGAAGAGGATCTTTACGCAGCCTGCGAAAAGGCTGCCGTGCTCGAAGATGTACTGGAACTGACCCAAGGGTCCGGCAAATGGAAACGCGACGGTTTCGAGGTCCGGATCGGCGATTCCAGCTCCGGACAGATGCCGACGAGCCTGCTGCAGCGGCTCAACCTGGCGCGCGGTTATCTCAAGAAGTCGCCGATCATGCTGTTCGACGAGCCGGGCAACGGGCTTGATTTCGCAAGCGATCAGGCGTTTATGAGGACCGTCGAGCGGATGCGCGGGGAAACCACCATCATGATGGTGACGCACCGCCCGAGCCATCTTCGACTTGCCGACAAGATTTTGTGGCTCGAGTACGGTAACGTGCGTGCCTTCGGGGGCGCCGAGGAAGTGCTCAAGCAGATGCCGAAGGATTTCGTGTAATGGCTGACGGATCGCAGATTTCGGAAAACGCTTACGCGGACGGCCCCAACCCGGCACCTGAAAAGGACCGGCGCAAGAAACTGCGCCGCGGCGACCGCCAGACGCGCTTCCTCGCGCAATCGGTCATCCTCGAGGAAGGCGGCAGTTCCGGCCTGGTGCGGGCGGCGATGCTGACGATCTGTGTCGTGATACTGCTGTTCCTCGGCTGGTCGATGGTGACCAACGTCGACGAGGTCGCGGTGTCGTCCGGCGAAGTGATCCCGTCCGGACAGGTGCAGGCGCTGCAACACCTCGAAGGCGGCATCGTCAAACAGATCCTGATCGAGGAAGGCCAATTGGTCGAGCAGGGTCAGGTGCTAATTGTCCTCGACGAGACTGCGGCCGTGACCGAATTGCAGAAACTCGAAGCCCGCCGGGCCGGCCTGGAAATCCGCTCCGAACGGTTGCGTGCGCTGGGCACCGGCGGAGTCCCGGACTGGTCCAAGGTCGGCACACGCTATCCGAACATGCTCAACGACCAGCAACGTATCTACGAAGGATCGCTGGAAGCGTTCTTCAGCCGCCAGGAGACGATCCGCAAGCAGATCGAGCAGCGCCGCGCCGACCTCGAACTGCTCGACGAACGCGAACAGACCCTGAGCCGAACCGCCGATATTTTCGCGGAGGAACTGGAGGTACGCGAGAAGCTCTACAAGGAGGGGCTGACGTCGAAGATTTCCTACCTGGATGCCAAGCGGTCGCTGAACACGGCACGTGGCGAACTGGCGGACCTGGTCTCCGAGCGCACCAGCGCCTCCGAAGCCATCAAGGAATCCCAGAGCCGTCTCGACGAAATCGAGACCGAGTTCCGCGAGCAGGCGCTGGCCGAACTGAGCGAGAGCGCCAACGAGCTGATCCAGGTCGAGGAAGCGCTGGTACAGGCCAAGGACCGCGTGCGCCGTCTCGAGATCAAAGCCCCGGTGCGCGGCATCATCAAGGGCCTGAACATTCACACCGTCGGCGGTGTCGTGCCGCCGGGCGAGATCATCACCGAGATCGTGCCGCTCGATAAGGAACTGGTCGTCGAAGCCAAGATCAAGCCGCGCGACGTCGGCCACGTGCGCATCGGGCAGCCTGTGACGGTCAAGGTGACGACGTATGATTTCGCGCGCTTCGGTGGTATTTCCGGCGAACTCAAGGACGTGTCCGCATCGACCTTCCTCGACGAGGAGGGAGAGCCCTACTACAAGGGCATCATCGAGATGGACCGCAACTACGTCGGCCGCGACGCGGCGCAGAACCGCGTGATGCCCGGCATGACGGTGCAGGCAGATATCAAGACCGGCAAGAAGACGCTGTTCGAATATCTGCTGAAACCGGTCTACAGCTCGGTATCGACCGCCTTCCGCGAACGCTGACCGTCAATCGCCGCGCCACAGTGCGTGCGCCATTTCGATGACGCGCCGGGTCTCGGACCAGAGGTTCAATGTGCCGAGGTCCGTGAGCGCCACCCAGCGCGCGTCGGCGGCGTCCCCGCCGGCTTGGGGCGCGGCATCGGTGAGTGTTGTGGCCCAGACGTCGACCAGCGTGTAGTGATACCTGATGCGGCCATCGTCCTCCGCCGCCGAGATCGAGTCGACCACGTCCACCAAGCCCCGGATATCGGCATCGAGCCCGGTTTCCTCGCGGATTTCCCGCAACGCCGCCTCATGGACCGTTTCGCCCAGTTTCTGCGCGCCGCCGGGCAGGCTCCAGGAGCCGAGGCGCGGCGCTTTGCCGCGCTTGATCAGCACCACGCCTTTTTCGCCGACGATAACGGCGCCAATGCCGATGATCGGCCGCGGCGGAAATTCACGGCCTGTGTTCTCCGTCATACTCGGTCCCGGCTTTCTTCAATTACAATCTTCATCGTATTCGATTAAAATACAGCCAGATCAGGCATTGAAAAACGCCGATTGCAAACACCGGGGGTCAGTGTGGCAGATATTCTCGAGCGCCGTACGCTAAAGAACGGCGACACAGTGTTTCGTGAAGGAGAACAGGGCAGCAGCGCATTCGTCGTTCAGCAGGGTGAAATCATCATCGAGAAGATGGTCGACGGCGAGCAGAAAGTGCTCGCAACGATCGGCCCGGGCGGCGTGTTCGGCGAAATGGCGCTGATCGACGAGAAACCGCGAATGGCGACGGCCAGGGTCAAGGGCGGCGCGACGGTGATGACCATTACCAAGGCGATGTATCAGGACAAGCTGAAGAAAACCGATCCTTTCATTCGAGCCTTGTTACGGATTTTGGTTGAGACGGTGCGCGAAAGATAGCACCCTCTGCGGCACGATGTTCGAAGGCTTCGAAGTCCGTGACATAACCGCAACCGACGACGTAACGATCCATCTCCGGGTCGGCGGCACCGGTGAACCTATACTGCTGCTGCACGGTTACCCGCAGACCCATGTGCTTTGGCACAGGATGGCGCCGGATCTGGCGCGGGACCATACGGTCGTCTGCGCCGACTTGCGCGGCTACGGGGACAGTTCCAAGCCGGTGGGCACCCCGAACCACGAAAACTACTCGAAACGGACGATGGCGACCGACATGGTCGCCGTCATGAAGGCACTCGGCTTTGAGCGGTTTACCGTGATCGGGCACGACCGCGGCGGCCGGGTGGCGCACCGCATGGCGCTGGATCATCCGGACACGGTAACCCATCTGGTCGTGCTCGATATCGTGCCGACGCACACGCTTTTTGCCCGCACCGACAAGGCATTCGCCATCGGTTATTATCACTGGTTCTTCCTGGCCCAGCCGGCGCCGCTGCCGGAACGGATGATCGGCGCCGACCCGGAATTTTTCCTGACCACCAAGATGGGGCACTGGAGCGCCAAGGACGCCATCTTCGATGACGCGGCGATGGCCGAGTATCTGCGCTGCTTTTCCGATCCGGCGACGATCCATGCGTCCTGCGAGGATTACCGCGCCGCGGCCGGCATCGACCTGGAACACGACGAAGCCGACCTGGAACGCAAGGTCATGTGCCCGGTGCTGGCGCTCTGGGGGGAACACGGGTTGATGCACAAAACGTTTGATGTTCTCGAAACTTGGCGGGAAAAATGTCATACCGTCAGCGGAAAGGCCGTCGCCAGCGGGCACTTCCTGCCCGAGGAGGCGCCGGACGAGACATTGCGCGAGGTGCGCGCATTTCTGGGCACGAAAGGATAACCGGCGATGACGCCGCCTAAAATGGGTTCGGACAAGGCGCCGGGCGAGGAAACCGGCGCGACGCGGCCCCGGATGTCGTTATCGCAGCGGCTGCGCGCCTATCTGTTCGCCGGCATCCTGGTGACGGCGCCGATCTTCATCACGTTCTATCTGGCATGGCTGTTCGTGACGTTCGTCGACAGCAAGATCAATCCGCTCATCCCCGCCAAGTACAATCCGGAAACCTACCTGCCGTTTGCCGTGCCGGGGCTCGGCCTGATCGTCCTGATCATCACCCTGATGCTGGTCGGCGCGTTGACAGCGGGTTTTTTCGGCAGACTGTGGGTCAAGATATCCGAGCGTGTGCTCAGCCAGATGCCGGTGATCCGCAATGTTTATTCGGCGGTGAAACAGATCCTCGAGACGGTACTGGCGCAGCAGTCCAACGCGTTCCGCGAAGCGGTGCTGATCGAGTATCCGAGGCGCGGCATCTGGGCCATCGGCTTTCTGACCGGGATCACCAAGGGCGAAGTGCAGAACCTGACCGAGGAGGAATGCATCAACGTGTTCCTGCCGACGACCCCGAACCCGACGTCCGGGTTCCTGTTGTTCGTACCCAAGAAGGACCTGGTGCCGCTGTCGATGACCGTCGAGGAAGCGATCAAAATGGTGATCTCCGGCGGCATCGTGACGCCGCCCGACCAACGTCCGGACCACGAACGCAATACGCCCGTGGTCGCGGCGCAGACCTACGAGGACCTGGATATCCTGCGCGAAAAAGACGGCAGTCCGGTCCTCGTCGATAGGGGGTCGCGTCCGAAAGATCGTCTCGATGCGGAAAAGAAGAAAGACGGCGAGGGCTGATCAGCCCGAGCGCAGGTAGCGGATCGCGGCGTCCCGTTCGAACAGATACAGAAGCTGCCGAAGCGCCCGTCCGCGCTCGCTTTCCAGTTCCGGATCGTTTCTCAGCACCAGTTCCGCGTCGTCGCGGGCAATGGGCAGCAGATCGCTCTGCGCGGCGATGTCCGCAAGTCTGAATTCCGGCAGCCCGCTTTGCCGCGTGCCGAGAAGTTCGCCGGCGCCCCTGAGTTCCAGGTCCTTTTCGGCGATGACGAAACCGTCGTCGGTCTCGCGCATGGTGGTGAGCCGCGCCTTCGCGGTCTCGCCGATGTGCCCGGCATGCATTAGGAGGCACGTCGATTTGCCGGCGCCGCGGCCGATGCGGCCCCGAAGCTGGTGCAACTGGGCGAGGCCGAAGCGCTCCGCGTGCTCGATCACCATCACGGTTGCTTCCGGTACGTCGACGCCGACCTCGATCACCGTGGTGGCGACGAGGATGTCGATCCCACCGTCCTTGAACGCTGCCATGACGGCGTCTTTTTCGGTGCCTTTGAGACGCCCGTGCACCAGCCCGACGCGTTCGCCGAATACGGATTTCAGGTGATCGTAGCGGGCCTCGGCGGCGGCCATGTCGGAGGTTTCGCTTTCCTCGATCAGCGGGCACACCCAGTAGACCCGGGCGCCGCTGCCGCGTGCGCGCTTGACCGCGGCGACCACCTCGTCGATGCGCTCGTTGGAGATCAGCACCGTCTGCACCGGATGGCGGCCGGCGGGTTTTTCGGTCAGGCGCGACACGTCCATGTCGCCGTAGGCCGTCAGCATCAGCGTGCGCGGGATCGGCGTCGCCGTCATCACCAGCACGTCGACGGCGCGGCCCTTGGCGGCCAGCGTCAGGCGCTGGTGCACGCCGAAGCGGTGCTGCTCGTCGATGACCGCGACCCGCAGGTCCTTGTATTCGACGTCGTCCTGGAACAGCGCGTGCGTGCCGACGGCGAGCCGGGCGGCGCCTGTCTTCAGTTTCTCCAGAAGCGCTTCCCGGTTCTTGCCGCGTTCGCGCCCGGTCAGCAGTAACGGCTGCAGGCCCGCCGTCTCGGCCATCTGCGTCAGTGTCGCATGGTGCTGGCGGGCGAGGATTTCCGTCGGTGCCATCAGGACCGCCTGGGCACCGGCCTCGACCGCGCTCAGCATCGCCATCAGCGCCACCACCGTCTTGCCCGAGCCGACGTCACCCTGCAGCAGCCGCAGCATCCGGTGTTCGGCGGCGAGGTCGGCGTCGATTTCGTCGATGGCGAGCTTCTGCGCATTGGTGAGCTCGAAGGGCAGCGCTTCGATTACCTTTTGCCGCAGACTGCCGTCGCCCACGAGCGGCAGGCCCTTGCTGCGCTTCATGTGCGCGCGCACCAGCGCCAGGGCAAGCTGGTTCGACAGCAGTTCATCGTAGGCGAGGCGGCGCCTGGACGGTGTCGCGGGCTCGAGGTCGGCCGCGTTTTCCGGCGCGTGCACCGCCAGCACGGCATCGTGCCACGCCGGCCACTTCTCGCGCTTTACCAGCGCCGGGTCGAGCCATTCCGGCAACGGTTCCGGCACCGCCAGTGCCGAGGCCATGGCCTTACCCAGGACCTTGAGCGACAGCCCCGCCGTCAGCGGATAGACCGGTTCGACCTTGCTCATGGCATCGATCTCGTCCTCGGTGCCGATGTGGTCCGGGTGCGTCATTTGCAGGCTGTCGCCGAACTTCTCGACCTTGCCCGAGACGACGCGGGTCTCGTTTTCGGGCAACACCTTGTTCAGGTAATCGGGACGCGCCCTGAAGAACACCAGGTTCATGGCGCCGGTATCGTCCATGCCGACGATCTTGTAGGGCGAGCGCTTGTTGTAGGGCGCATAGTGCTTGGTGACCCTGAGCGTGATGGTGGCGATGGTGTCGGGTTTCGCGTCGGCGATCTTGGGGCGGTAGCGGCGGTCGATGATGTCCGTCGGCAGATGCCACAGCAGGTCGATGATGTGCGGGCCCGCGACCTTTTCGATCAGTTCCGCCGTGCGCGCGCCGACGCCCTTCAGCGACGTCACCGACTTGAACAGGGGAAACAGGTTTTCCGGCCGCATTTGGTCGCTTTCATGTCCTGACAATTGGCCCGCGAGAGGCTATATCCTAGGCGCACTGGCAAACATCGAAAAGGAAAGAGGTCGTGGACGACCGCCGGAAACGCCTGATATACCGCGCCACGCATTGCGGCATGAAGGAGAACGACGTGCTTCTGGGCAGGTTCGCGCTGGCGAAACTTGCGGACATGTCGGAAGACGAGGCGGACCAGTTCGAGAACTTGATGAACCATTCCGACAACGACCTCTACAACTGGATCGTCGGGCGCGAGCCGACGCCGGACTTCGTCGACAGTCCGGTGCTCAGGATGGTCAAGGACTTCAACGGCACGCTGTGAGTATTCCCATCGATCAGATTCTGGCACCGGGGCGGCGCGACGTCGGTGCGGCCCCCGAAGGTGCGGACGTCTTGCTGGCCGCCGAACTGGCCGTGGCCGGGCAGGGGCGTGACGTTCTGTTCGTGCTCCGCGACGATGCGGGGTTGGCGCGCCGGGCCGAAGCGGCCCGGTTCTTCGCGCCGGAAACGGAGACCATCGAGCTGCCGGCTTGGGACTGTCTGCCCTACGACCGGGTGTCGCCGCGCCGCGCCCTGGTCGGACGCCGGCTGGCAGCGCTTGGGCAACTGACCGCTGAGTCGCCCAAAGGGCGCCTGATCCTCACCACGGTCTCGGCGCTGCTGCAACAGGTGCCGCCGCGCGATTTCCTGAAAGGGGCGGGCAGGGAGATCAAGCCGGGCACACGGATCGAGCCGGATGAGTTGGTCCGCGAGCTCGAACGCTTCGGCTTCAACCGCATCGAGACCGTCACCGAGCCCGGCGAATACGCGGTCCGGGGCGGGATCGTCGATGTCTTTCCGGCCGGTGCCGGTGGGCCCGTGCGCCTCGATTTCTTCGGCGACGAACTGGACACGCTCCGCGCTTTCGATCCGGCGACCCAGCGTTCCACCGGCGAGGTTGAAATCGTTACCCTGACGCCCGTCAGCGAGGCGCCGCTGGATGCCGACGCGATCTCGCGCTTTCGCACCAGATACCGGGAGATGTTCCAGACCGCCGGGTCCGACGATCCGCTCTACGAAGCGGTCAGCGAGGGCCGCCGTCACCAGGGGTTCGAGCACTGGCTGCCGCTGTTCCACGACAAGCTGGAGACGCTGTTCGACTATCTGCCGGACGCCGCTGTGCTGTTCGACCATCAGGCCGGGGCGGCGATACAGGCCCGGCGCGACCTGATCGCCGAATACTTCACGGCGCGTCAGACGATATCGGATACCGACAGCGGCGTGCCTTACCGTCCGGTCAATCCGGACCTGATGTTCGTGAACGCGGACACTTTCGATGCCGGGCTCAAGGGCCGCGCGGTTGCCGACCTGTCCCCTTACGAGACCGGCGGCACGGATATCGGCGCCGCCGTCGCCCGCGACTACGGCGATGTGCGCATCGATCCGAACGCCAACGTCTACGAGGCCGTTACCGCCGATATCCGCGCGTTCGCCGATGCCGGTAAACGCGTCGTCGTCGCGTGTTTCTCGGAAGGTTCGCAGGAGCGGCTGAAGGGGCTCCTGAGCGAGCACGGCGCGCCGGCGCTGCGCAGCGCCGGCGCGGACGACGCCAAGGCCGGCGAGACCGTGACGGCGATCATCGGGCTCGACCGCGGGTTCCGCTTCGGCGATCTCGCCGTCATCACCGAGAGCGACATGCTGGGCGAACGCATGGCCCGGCCCGGCCGCCGCCGCATCCGCCCCGAGAACTTTATCGCCGAGGTGTCGTCCCTGGCGCCGGGCGATCTCGTGGTGCACGTCGATCACGGCATCGGCCAGTTCCAGAACCTGGAAACCATCGAGGTCGGCGGCGCGCCGCACGACTGCCTGCAGATCGCCTATGCCGGCGACAGCAAGCTGTTCCTGCCGGTCGAGAACGTCGATCTGTTGACCCGCTACGGTTCCGAGGACGCGGGCGTGCAGCTCGACCGCCTGGGCGGTGCCGCGTGGCAGGCCCGGCGCGCCAAGCTCAAGGAGCGTGTGCGCGAGATGGCCGACGAGCTGATCAAGATCGCCGCCGCCCGCGAGCTCAAGACCGCCGACCGGTTCATCGCGCCGGACGGCGCCTACGAGGAGTTCGCGGCGCGTTTTCCGTTCAACGAGACCGACGATCAGCTCGAGGCCATCGCCGACGTGCTCGGCGATCTGCAGAAGGGGCGTCCGACCGACCGGCTGGTCTGCGGCGACGTCGGTTTCGGTAAGACCGAAGTGGCGTTGCGTGCCGCTTTCGCCGTCGCCATGGAAGGCAAGCAGGTTGCCGTGGTGGTGCCGACGACGCTGCTGGCGCGCCAGCACTTCATGACGTTTTCCGAACGCTTCCGGGGTTTCCCGGTACGGGTCCGGCAGCTTTCGCGGATGGTGCCGCAGAAGGAGTTGGCGGAAACCAAGGAAGGCATGAAGAAGGGTGACGTCGATATCGTTATCGGCACGCACGCGCTTCTGGCCAAGGACGTGGCGTTCCGCGATATGGGGCTTCTGATCGTCGACGAGGAGCAGCACTTCGGGGTCGCGCATAAAGAGCAGTTGAAGCAGCTTCGCGCCGACGTGCACGTGCTGACCCTGACGGCAACGCCGATCCCGCGCACTCTGCAGATGGCGCTGACCGGCATCCGCGAGATGAGCCTGATCGCGACGCCGCCGGTCGACCGCCTCGCCGTGCGTACGTTCGTGCTGCCGTTCGACCCTGTGATCGTCCGAGAGGCGATCCTGCGCGAGCAGTACCGGGGCGGCCAGACGTTCTATGTGTGCCCGCGCATCAACGACCTGGAGAAGGTCGCCGACCGGCTCCGCGAACTGGTGCCCGAGGCCAAGGTCGCCATGGCGCACGGCCAGATGCCGGTAACGCAATTGGAAGACATCATATCGCGCTTCTATGACGGCGCGTTCGACGTACTGCTGTCGACCAACATCATCGAAAGCGGCCTCGACCTGCCTGCGGTCAATACCATCATCATCCACCGCGCCGACATGTTCGGCCTCGCGCAGCTTTACCAGTTGCGGGGCCGGGTCGGGCGCTCCAAGACCCGGGCCTATGCCTACCTGACGCTGCCGCCGGGGCAAATGCTGACCAAGGCGGCGGAGAAGCGGCTGGAGGTCATGCAGACCCTCGACAGTCTCGGCGCCGGCTTCACGCTGGCGAGCCACGATCTCGATATCCGGGGCGCCGGCAACCTGCTGGGCGACGAGCAGTCGGGCCACATCCGCGAGGTCGGCATAGAGCTTTACCAGCAGATGCTGGAGGAGGCTGTGGCCGAGGCACGCGGCATCTCCGGGAACGAGGAAACTGACTGGTCGCCGCAGGTCGCCCTCGGCATGGCGGTGCTGATCCCGGAATGGTACGTGCCGGACCTGACCGTGCGCATGGGTCTCTACCGCCGCATCGCGTGGCTCAAGGATGCGAACGAGATCGAGCAGACGGCGGCCGAGATGATCGACCGCTTCGGGCCGATTCCGTCGGAGGCTGAGAACCTGCTGGAAGTGGTGAAGATCAAACAGCTCTGCCGCCGGGCCGGCATCTCGAAGCTGGACGCCGGTCCCAAGGGGGCAGTCGTGCAGTTTCTGAACGATCAGGTCCGCGACCCGGCGGCGATGGTCGACTGGATCACGGCGCAGAAGGGGACGGCGAAACTCCGCCCCGATCACAAGCTGGTCTTCTCTCGGTTGTGGGATACGCCCAAGGAGAGAATGAAGGGGCTTGAGTACCTGGCGGGCGAACTGGCCAAGGTGAACGGCGCCGACGCTTAAGCCCCGAGAAAGGCGTCGACGAATTCCTTCATGCTCGTGAACGAGGCCATGGGTTCGGCCAGTTCGGCCCCGAAACCGGTATGCCCCAGACCCCGGCCCGTGCGGTTGATCCAGATGACATCCTGACCGAGCAGGTTGGCGGGGCGGACGTCGGCGCGCAGGCTCTGCGCCACGTGTAACACCCGCTCGGGCGGGATATCCCGGGCCGCAAGATCGGTCAGGCCGAGCACGAAATGCCGGAGCGCCGGCTTATAGGCCTGTGCACGTTCGGCGGTGACGATGACCTCGAAACAGTCGCCGAGCCGGGCGCGGGACTTGGCGAATGACGCGTTATCCATGTTGGTGTAGGCGCCGAGCGTGAAGCGTTCCCCGAGGCGGATGAGGGCGGCGACGCTGTCTTCGTAGGCCGGCCAGTCCCCCACCGACCCTCCGAACGCCTGTTGTTCCGCCGGATCGGCGACGACGCCGTACTCGTCGGCAATGTATGCAAAGGCGGACCGCAGGATGCGCGGATATTCGCGGCATGGCGACAGTGACTGGTAATGCGCCCGCGCCCGGTCGAAGGCATCGAGCAGGGCATCCCGTGTTGCCGTCACGCCGTTGCGTGCGGCCCATTCCTCAAGCGTATCGAGTATCGTCGGCTCCCAGTCGATCAGGGTGCCGTAGACGTCGAAGGTGATGGCATCGTAGTCGCCGGGCTGCATGGCATATTTCCTTGCTAAATTATCGATTATCGATAATATTGAATCACATCGAACGGGAGTCAAGCATCACGCCTAGAGCCCATTTTATTAAACCCCGGTCGTTCCGACGTATCGATTTCGGTTCGGCTCCAGAAGCGAGGACGAAGGACATGCATGCGCATATTCGAGGACGAGCGACGCAGAGACGGTCCGAAATCGCCCGTCCCATGCGGGTTTCGCCCTGGCGGGCGCCCGCGGCGTCGGGACGCTTGCCCGATACGCGGGTATCGCGCCGCGCGCCCCTTCTGGCGGCTCACCCAGCCAGGGCCGAAACGGAACCGGCCGGGGTTTAATAAAATGGGCTCTCGCGCCGCTGCGCAGCCTCATATCGGTCTTCAACCGGCACCATCGATCCCGGAACGCATCGCCGATGCGCTCCGGCGGGAAATCGTCACTGCCGCGCTTTTACCCGACGCGCCGATCAAACAGAGCCACATCGCGTCCCGCTTCGGTGTCAGCCAGGCCCCGGTGCGCGAAGCCCTCAACCAGCTCATCGGCGAGCATCTGGTGGTGCATCATCCGAACCGGGGCGTCCGGGTGGCGCCGCTTGTGGTGTCGGAACTGGAGGAAGCGGCCCGGCTGCGGATCGCGCTGGAGGCGACGCTGGTCGCCGCCGCGGCGGCGAATTTCTCAGCGGAAGACGAGGCTGTCGCCGACGCCGCCCTTGAGCGGATCGGCAATGCGGCGAACGTCGGTGACCTGATGGCGGCGCATGACGATTTCCACGATGCGATCTATGTGCCCGCCGGTTCGCCGATCGCGCTCGACATCGTGCGCGGGTTGCGGGCCCGCTGTTCCCGGTATCTCGGATTCATGTGGCGGCATGCGGCGAAGGCGCCGCTCTCGTTCGACGATCACCGGACCTTGCTGGATCTGGTCGCGGCCGGGGACGGGGCGGCGGCGGCCGCGTTCCTGAAGCCGCATATCGAGGGATCGACGGCGGCGGTGCTGGCAACGCTCGCGGAGGAAGAGCCGAACGACTAATGCACCACCGCGTCGCCGCGGGGCACCACGACGTTGCCGTCGCCCAGCGAAAGATCCAGCTTCCAGTCCGCCTTGACCGTGGTCGTCACGAGCAGGTGGCAGAACGCGTGCATGAGCTGTTCGTTGAGGTTGAAGCGGATATCCGAACCGTCGGCGGTCTTGAACGAGACGCCGGTGACCTTCTCGCCCGGATGGACCTTGCCGCCGACCACCAGCAGCGGGCCGGAGTTCGACGTGGTGTCGACGGTATCCTTGGCTGCGGGCGTGTCGAAGTCGGTGTTCTGCACCGCTTCCTGATGCTTCATGCCGAGCACCGCGTCCTGCACGTCCTTGTCGACGATGCGCGCCAGTTCCTCGTTCTTGGCGAAGGTCTGCCTGAGCGCCCCCCACAGCACATGGACGAAGCGGCGCGTCAGGTGCAGACGGTATTCTTTCTTTTCCGTGGTCGACAACCGGAACAGGATCCGGTCCTCCTCCGGCACATAGCTCATGGTGAGCTGGTGCAGCGCGCTCATTCGCCGGCCTCGCGCAGGCCGAGGTTGACCGCGTGGCCGGCCCTGGCGGCGTCGAGCACGCGGACCAGCACTTCCGGTTCCTGGGCGCCCGAGATGACCATGTTGCCCTCGAACGCGAACGCCGGCACGCCGTTGATGCCGAGACGGTGGGCGCGGGCGTTTTCCTCGTAGATCTCGGCGACGTCGGCGCCGCTGTCGAGGTAGCGTTTGACCTGATCGCGGTCGAGACCGAATTGGGCACCGATATCGCTCAGGATGTCCGTGTCGCCGATGTCGACGCCTTCGATGAAGTAGGCCTCGAACAGGCGTTCGACCAGCGGCGCCACGTCGATGCTGCGGACCGCGTGCCGGATCAGCCGGTGCGATGCGACCGAGTTCGGCGTGCGCCGGATACGGTCGAAGGCGAAGTCGATCTCGACCGACTGGCCGGCCTCGCCGATGGCGCCGTAGACGCGCCGGACGCGGGTTTCCGAACCGAACTTCTTGATCAGGTAGGCGGTGCGGTCGATGCCGTCGGGGGGCATGTCCGGATTCAGCATGAACGGCCGCCAACTGATCGAGATATCCGTACCGGGACGCAGCGCCAGCGCGCGTTCCAGCCGGCGCTTGCCGATATAACACCAGGGACAGACCGTATCGAAAATGACGTCAAGCTGCATCTGCTCACCTTCCGCCTTCTGCCCCCAATGTGGCAGCCGCGGCCTATCCGGTAAAGGCCTGCAGGCCGGTTTGCGCGCGCCCGAGGATCAGCGCGTGGATGTCGTGCGTGCCCTCGTAGGTGATAACCGTTTCCAGGTTAAGCATATGACGCATCACGTGATATTCGTCGGCGATGCCGTTACCGCCGTGCATGTCGCGGGCCAAGCGCGCGATGTCCAGCGCCTTGCCGGTGGAGTTGCGCTTGACCATCGAGATGTTCTCCGGCGGGCAGTTGTCGTCGTCCAGAAGCCGGCCGACGCGCAGCACGGATTGCAGGCCGAGGGTGATTTCGGTCTGCATGTCGGCGAGCTTTTTCTGGATCAACTGGTTGTTGGCCAGCGGGCGGCCGAACTGCTTGCGCTCGAGCGTGTATTCGCGCGCCGCGTGCCAGCAGAACTCGGCCGCGCCCAAGGCACCCCAGGCGATGCCGTAGCGCGCCTTGTTGAGGCACCCGAACGGTCCGGCAAGCCCGGAAACGTTGGGCAGCAGCGCGTCCTCGCCGACCTCGACGCCGTCGAGCGAGATGTCGCCGGTGATCGAGGCGCGCAGCGACAGCTTGCCCTCGATCTTGTTGGCGGAAAGGCCCTTGGCGCCTTTTTCGAGGACGAAACCGCGCACCTTGCCGTCCAGCTTGGCCCAGATGATGAATACGTCGGCGATCGGCGCATTGGAAATCCACATCTTGGAGCCGGTCAGCTTGTAGCCGCCGTCGATCTTCTCGGCGCGGGTCTTCATGCCGCCGGGATCGGAGCCGAAGTCCGGTTCGGTCAGACCGAAGCAGCCAACCCATTCGCCGGTCGCCAGCTTGGGCAGGTATTTCTTTCTCTGTTCCTCGGTGCCGTAGGCGTTGATCGGATGCATGACCAGCGAGGACTGCACGCTGAGTGCCGAGCGGTAGCCGCTGTCGACGCGTTCGATCTCGCGCGCGATCAACCCGTAGCAGACGTTGTTGACGCCGGCGCCGCCGTATTCCTCGGGGATGGTCGGGCCGAGCAGGCCCAACTCGCCGAACTCGTTCATGATCTCGCGGTCGAAGTGTTCGTTGCGGTAGGCCGAGAGCACGCGCGGCATCAGCTTGTCCTGGGCGTAATCGCGCGCGGTGTCGCGCACCATGCGCTCTTCCTCGCTCAGTTGCGTCTCGAACAGGAACGGGTCATCCCATTGGAATTCAGGCTTGTTGGGCATTCTTTCCTCTTGTTGGTTGTGCGCCTGCCGGCGCGTTCAGAGCGTTTCCGGCGACTTGGCGGGCGTCACGCCGACCATGCTGTCGCGGGTGATCAGGGCCGCCAGTTTTTCCTCGTCCCAGCCGTCGGTGCCGGCAGGGCGTTTGGGCAGCACGATATAGCGGAGGTCGGCGGTGGAATCGTGCACCCGCACTTCGACGTTATCCGGGATATGCGTGCCGAACTCTTCCAGCACCGTGCGCGGTTCCTTGACCGTGCGGCTCCGGTAGGCGCGGGACTTGTACCAGTCCGGCGGCAGGCCGATCAGCAGGCGCGGATAGCACGAACACAGCGTGCAGACGACGACGTTATGGACGTCGTCGGTGTTCTCGATGGCCTTGATCGGGATGTCGCCGATGTCGATGCCGATCTCGGCGGCGGCCTTGCCGACGTCTTCCAGGACGCGCGCCTTGTAGTCCGGATCGACCCAGGTTTTGGCCACCAGCTTGGCGCCGAGCCCGGGCTCGCGGCTGTCCATCAGTTCGATCTGCTGGCGCAGTTCGTCGGCCGTGCAGATGCCTTTCTCGACGATCAGCTCGGCGACCGCCTGCGTCATCACCATGCGTTCGGTGAACGGGAAATCCTCGATATCCGGCTGGTAGGGGTGATCGCCGTGATCGTGCTCGTGGGGGTGATCGTGGCTCATGTCCGGGGCTCCAGCCAGTGCTCGTAGATGTCGATGACGAGGGTGTCCGCGCCCTGGCCGGCATAGTCGTTCCAGACATCCGATTGCCTGAACGAGACCCGGTAGAGCGGGATTTCCGGCTTGCCGTCGCGGCCGTAGGCGAGTTCCTCCGGATTGGGGAAATCGCCGGCGATTTCCTGCACTTCGCCGTCGCAGCCGCGCACGAAGTAGGGCGTGCGCACGTGCCCGGGCGGGAACGCCCGGCGCACCCGGACCTTGTCGCCGGGGCCGTAGCGGCGGGCGCTCATTCGGCGGCCTCCCGGTCCTCGATCCAGCGCGCCTCGACCTCGGCCATCTTTTTCCCGAGTTCGTCGACGGTGAAGACGCCCTTCTCAAGCAGCAGGTTCGTCGCCGAGGAAATCCAGCGCTCGTAATAGCTGAGCTCGTCGTAGACACCGGGCCCCAACTCCTCGATGCCGCGCCGGAGCTCGTCCGTCGAGAGCAGCTTGCGGTCCGGCGTGCCGCACACCTTGACGATGGCGTCGACGCGCTTTTCCCACATCGCGTAGTCGTGTTCGCTGGCCTCGACGGCGCCGGCGTCGAGGCCGCCCATGTCATGGTGTCGGCGGATGGTCATGGTGCGTTCTCCTGTGCCTAAAGCTGGCATGGAAGCGGTGTTTCTTCAAGACGCGGCGACCGGCATGAACCTGCATATTCATGCACCGGTTCCCGATTTCGCCGCATGCATTAGCGAATTTTAGCCGTTATAAGCATGATTGGAACGAAAACAAGAATCCGGACCAGCACGCATGCCGTCACCCGATCACGCGAATTCGAATGCCCCGGACCGGGATGCCCGTTTCCGGACCGCGCTCCTGCACCTGATGGAGGATGCGTGCGCGACCCTCGATGCGGACGCGCGCATCGACGCCGTCAACGCCGGCATGGAGGAACTGTTCGAAACGCACCAGAGCAATCTCATCGGCCGCCGCCTGCCCGACGTGTTCGCGCGCGCCGGCCGGAAGATCGAGGACGCGCTCGCCGGCGGCTGCGCCTGGGAGGCCGAGGTCGAGGCGGGTGACCGGCGCACCGTGCGGCTGCAGCTCAGCCCGGTCTATGACGTCGCCGGCCGCGTCGGCGGCTGGGTCGCGGTGGCCAGGGTGATCGACCTGATCCGCAAGGCCTCGAACGAGATCGCCGCCAGTTATTACGATCCGCTGACCAACCTGCCGGGCCGCACCCTGGTGCTGCGCCGGCTGGTCCCCGACATGCAGCAGACGCGCAAGGGCACGATGCAGGTGACGCTGCTGTGTCTCGACCTCGACGGGTTCGATGCCGTCAACCGCGAGCACGGCCGCGCCGTCGGCGACGAGGTGCTGGTGCAGACGGCGCGCCGCATCGGCCGCAGCATGCGCGCGTCCAACATCGTCGGGCGCCTGCAGGAGGACATGTTCGTCGTCGCCATTTCCGACATGCGCACGCACGAACAGATCAACGCCGTGGCGCAGCGCCTGATCGCCGCGGTCGCGGTGCCGTACCAGCTCGGCGGCGCGCGCGACCCGATCATGCTGACCGCCAGCGTCGGCATCGCCGTCGCGCCCGAGAACGGCACCGACGCCGAGGACCTTCTCGGCCACGCCCAGGCGGCGGTCGACCTCGCCAAGCAGACCGGCACCGGCACCTATCAGTTCTACACCAACGCGACCGGCGGCGAGGTGCGCGAGCGGCGTTCGATGGTCAACCGGCTCCGGCGCGCCATCGACGACGGGCAGATGGAGCTGCGCTACCAGCCCAAGGTGTCGCTGGCGTCGGGCGCGATCGTCGCCGCCGAGGCGCTGGTGCGCTGGCGCGATCCGGACTCCGGGCTGGTGATGCCAGCCCAGTTCATTCCGCTCGCCGAGGACGCCGGCCTGATCGAGCCGCTCGGCCGCAAGGTGCTGATCGAGGCGTGCACGACGCTGGCCGGCTGGCAGCAGGGCGGCATGCCGTTCCTGCGCGTCGCCGTCAACGTCTCGGCCCGCGAGATCGCCCGCGAGACGTTCCATGACGACCTGGTGCGGATCCTCGAAAGCACCGGTATCGAGCCGGACGCGCTCGAGCTCGAGATCACCGAGAGCGCGATCATGGAACGCGCCGAGGACGTGATCCGCTCGCTGCGCCGGATCCGCGAGCTGGGCGTGCACCTGGCGGCGGACGATTTCGGCACCGGCTACGCGTCGCTCAGTTACCTGCGCAATTTTCCGCTCGACGGCATCAAGATCGACACCACGTTCGTCAGCGACATCGTGCCGGGCGGCGGCGGGCTTGCGTCGGCGGTGATCGCCGTCGGCCACTGCCTCGACATGAACGTGGTCGCCGAGGGCGTCGAAACCAAGGAGCAGCTCGCGTTCCTGCGCTGGCGCGACTGCGACGAGGTGCAGGGCTACCTGATCGCCGAACCGCTGACGGCCGAAGAGTTCGTCGACATGGTCAACAAGGGCCCGGTGCTGTAAGGGGGTACCCGAGAGGGTGGCGCCAAGCGCCGGGTGAGGGGGCTACTTACCCTCCGGCCCCATCCAGCGGGTGATTTCCTCGTGTTCGATGCCGAACAGGTCGAGCGCGCGGCCGACGCTCTGGCGCACCAGATCCTCGATGGTCGCGGGCCGCGCGTAGAACGCCGGCATCGGCGGAAAGATAATGGCGCCGGCGTCCGTGGCACGGCGCATCAGCTCGATATGCCCGGCGTGGTAGGGCGTCTCGCGCACCATCAGCACGAGGCGGTGGCGCTCCTTCAGGGTGACGTCGGCGGCGCGGATGATCAGGTTGTCGGCATACGAATTGGCGATCCCCGACAGCGTCTTGATCGAGCACGGCGCGATCAGCATGCCGGCGGTGCGGTACGACCCGCTGGACACGCACGCCGCCTGATCGCGGTTCGAATGCACCGTCTCGGCCAGCGCCTTGACCTCGTCGACGGAGACGTCGGTCTCGATCTCGATGGTGCGGCGCGCGACCTCGGACAGGATCAGGTGCGCTGGCCGGCCGATGGCCTTCAGGAGCCGCAGCGTTTCGATGCCGTAGATGGCGCCGGACGCGCCGGTCATGGCGATCAGGATCGGGTCGGACATTCATTCCTCCAGCAGGGACCGCGACTGTAACCCTAAGATACGGGAAACGCACGGTTTTGGAGCACCGCGGCGGCAATTTTATGACGCGTGCTTTTGTTGTTTGTTGCCGGTACCTCGGGTATAGAGAGGCATGCATATCACGCGGTCGATCATGTGTCTGCTGGTCCTCGCCGTCGCCGGCTGCGCCGGCGGGGCGCCGTATGTCCAAAAGCCCTATGAAATCAACCGCGAGATCGAGACCTTCCCGGTCGGGCCGCCGGTCGAGGAAGGCACGGCGGTGACGGTGTGTTACGCCAAGGCCGCCGCGTCGCCGGGCGAGATCCGGGCACTGGCCGACGCGGAATGCGCCCGTGGCGGCCTCAATGCGGTATTCAAGGAGCAGTCCTTCAGTGCGTGTCCTTTGACGACGCCGGCCGCCGCTCTGTTTACCTGTACCGGTGCGGTTGTCGAGCGTGGCCGCCCGTCCGCCGGCGGGGCGGGGTCGCCGGCCACGTCGGCACCGGCGGCACCACGCTTCGACGCGCCGCAACCGGCCGGGCTCGGCCGTTCGTTCGGCTCGATCGGCGCCAATGATGTCTCGACGACGGCGAAGAGCCGGCCGTTCCCGACCTATCTTTTCAACAGTCCTCAGCAGAACCGTTGAGGTACGCGGGGTCATCCGAAACGTGATGCAGTTTATTGTCGCGGCGTTGGGCGTCTATGCGCTGATCGTCGTTTCGCTTTTCGTGTTCCAGCGCAACCTGATGTATCACGGCGGCAGTCCGCCCGTGCCCGTCGCCCAATCGCTGGTCCCGGACGCCGAGGAGCGTTATGTCGAGAGCGCGCCCGGCATCGACGTCCGTTCCTGGTACCTGCCGCCCGAGGACGACAAGCCGGTGATCGTCGTCTTTCACGGCAACGCCGGCACCATCGCCAACCGGGATTTCAAGGCCAGGCTCTGGCACGACGCCGGTTACGGCGTCTGGCTCGCCGGGTACCGGGGCTTCGGCGGCAACGCCGGCAGCCCGACGGAGCAGGGGCTTTACGCCGACGCCCGCGCGGTGATCGCGGCGCTCGGCCGGGACGGCATCGCCCCCGGGCGCATCGTGCTTTACGGCGAATCGCTGGGCTCCGGCGTCGCGACGCAGATGGCCCGCGAACTGGCCGACGCCGGCACGCCGGCCCGCGCCCTGGTGCTGGAAGCGCCGTTCACGTCGATGGGCGCGGCGGCGCAGGACCGCTACTTCTATGTGCCGGCGAAACTGCTGGTGAAGGACAAGTACGCGAACATCGACAAGATTGCCGGCATCGGCGCGCCGCTGTTCGTTTTCCACGGCGACCGGGACCGGGTTATCGGCCAGGCGCACGGCCGCCGGCTGTTCGAGGCCGCCAATGAGCCGAAGCGGGCGCTATGGATCGACGGCGGCGGGCACAACGATCTGTTCGATTTCGGCGCCGGCGAGGCGGTCATCGATTTCATCGAAGGGCTGGGGTAAGTCTCACCTCTCCCTCGGGAGAGGGAGGGGCCCGCGCGCGTCAGCGCGTGGGAGGGTGAGGGGCCTAAACAGGTGTGAGGTTACAGCGTATCCCGGCCGCCGCGGTCGGCGGACCACTTGATGGGGTCGTCGAGGAAGGCGCGCACCCCGTCGAGGCTCGCCTGCGGAAAGTCTTCGCCGCGGGTCGCTTCCTCCAGGACGTCCTGCCACGTTGCCAGGTAGTGCAGTTTGACGCCCATCTTTTCGAACGTTTCCTCGGCGCCCGGAAAGGCACCGTAGAAGAACACCACGAAGATGTCCTCGACCGTCGCGCCGGCGTCGCGGAGTGCGTTGACGAAGTTGACTTTGGAGCCGCCGTCGGTCGCCAGGTCCTCGACCAGCACCACCTTGGCGCCTTCGGGCATCGAGCCTTCGATCTGCGCGCCGCGGCCGAAGCCCTTGGGTTGCTTGCGGACGTAGAGCATCGGCTTGGAGAGGGCCTCCGAGAGCCACGACGAATAGGGGATGCCCGCCGTCTCGCCGCCGGCCATCATGTCGACGTGGTTCATGTCGACGTTCTCGGTCAGCAGTTCCGCGCCCATCTCGATGATGCGGCGGCGCGCGTCGAGGAACGAGATCACCCAGCGGCAGTCGATGTAGACCGGGCTGGCCCAGCCGGCGGTCAGCATGTAGGGCGCCTCGGGGCGGAAGTTGACGGCCTTGATGTCGAGCAGGAGCCGCGCCGTTTCCATGCCGCGTGCCGTTGTTTGGGGGATTGTGTCGGACATGCTTTTCCCGTTCCGTGTATGGTGTGGCAGGTGCAGTGTTTTTAGGCGCTTCCGGCGCGCATGACAATCTGCCGTTGACTTGTTCGTGGTGCCACGCCATCCCAAGTACTCAACCGGGAGAACACGATGAATCGCCGTGAACGACGCCGTCAGGAAAGCCTGGGGACCGGAGCCGCCGAACGTCCGGACGCCAAGGCCGTCAACGCCGCCAAGGCGCGCGTGCGCGCTGCGGAAAAGCGGCTCGAGGCGAACGACAGCGCCGGTGCGATGGACGCCCTCAAGGAGGCGAAATCCCTCGACCCCGGGAACGCGCGGGCGTGGTTCTTGACGGCGATGATCGAGTTGAACGCGGGCCGCATCACCGAAGCCGGGGATGCGATCCTGCAGGCGTCCCTGATCGACGAAAAGGACATCACAATCCACGCCAACTGCGCGGCGATCATGAACCTGTGCGGCCGGCCGATGGAGGCCGAGGCCTCGGCGCGGTTCGTCCTCGACATCGACCCCGACATGCCGGAGGCCTACTGCAACCTGGGCGTGGCGCTGGAGGCGCAGGGCAAGGTCGCCGACGCGCGCGAGGCGCTCACCAAGGCCGTTGACCTCCGGCCCGGCTACGCCGACGCGCTGTTGTCGCTCGGCAATCTGTGGTTCCGCGCCGGGGATTACGTGTCGGCGGCGGAAAGCTACGCCGACGCGGTCAAGGCGCGGCCCGAGAACGTCATGGCCAAGACCAATCTCGCCATCGCGCTCCGTCACCTGGGCGAACTGGCGGCGGCGGAACAACAGTGCATGGAGGCGATCGGCCTCGACCAGGCCTACGCCGAAGCGCATAACGCGCTCGGCAACGTGCGCCTGCAACTGGGCGATATCCCGGGGGCGATCAAGGCGTTCGCGGACGCGGTGGCGCGCCGCGACGTCTACCCTGAGGCGCGCGCCAACCTGGCCGGCGCCAAGTTCAAGGCGGGCGATGCCGAGGGTGCGGCGGAAGCCTACCAGGACGTGCTGGAGCGGCATCCGGAGTTTGCCGAGGCGGCGCTCGGCCTCGGCGTGGTGTTGCTGTCGCAGGGACTGCTGGAGGACGCGGAACGCCGGTTCCGACGCGCCGTCGAGATCCGCTCGTCGCTGGGCGAGGCGTGGATGAACATCGTCGACGCCAGGGGCAAGGACCTCAGCGACGACGACATGAAGGTGCTGCGGGACCGTGCCGAGGACTCGCGGCTGCCGGAGGAGGACCGCATCGCCTTCCTGTTCGCACTCGGTGCCGCCGAGGACGCGAAAGGGAATTACGCCGCCGCGTTCGAGGCCTACGGCAAAGCCAACGACCGCCGCCGCAAACAGGCGGAGGCGGCGGAAACGCCCTTCGACGGCGATGCCTTCGACGAGGAAATAAACAGCGTTATCAATGTGATAACCAAGGAGACTCTGACAAAGCTCGAAGGCTCGGGCGATGCCGAGGCCGAGATGATCTTCATCTGCGGCATGCCGCGGTCTGGCACCACGCTGGTCGAGCAGACGCTGGCCGCGCACCCGGCCGTCACCGGCGCCGGCGAGGTCGATATCCTGTCCGGATTGCCGGACGCCTACCCCGAAGACGTGCCGGAAATGGACGCGGCCAAGGCGCGGCTCCTGGCCGATACCTACCTGGCGCGGCTGCCGGTGCGGCCCCGCGACGGTCTGCGCGTCACCGACAAGACGCCGCAGAACGTGTTCTTCCTGGGCCTCGTGCAGGTGCTGTTTCCGAAGGCCAGGATCGTCCACTGCCGGCGCGATGCGAACGACGTGCTGCTTTCGAACTATTTCCAGAACTTCAAGGCCGGCGGTCTCGACTGGACGACGCGGCCGGGCGACATCCGCCGCTACGCCGCTGCCGAGGAACGCATCATGGCGCACTGGAAGGACACGCTTTCACTGGGCATTCACGAGGTCGCCTACGAGGACATGGTCGCGGCCCCGGAGGCCGAGGCCCGCAAGCTGCTGGAATTCTGCGGCCTCGACTGGGACGACGCGGTGACGCGGCCGCACGAGGCCAAGGGCACGGTGCTGACCGCGTCCAACTGGCAGGTCCGCAAGCCCATATACAAGACCGCCGTCGGCCGCTGGCGGCATTACGAGGATTTCCTGGGTGACGGCTGAGGCCGACATCTGGGTGTTGCTGGACGACCGCGCCGGCAACCGCGCCCAGGCACTCGGTGTCGCCGAACGGCTGGCGTCGCCGTTCCGGGAGGTGGAGATCCGTTACACCGTTATGGCGAGGCTGCCGAACGCGCTGCTGGGCGCCTCGGTGGCAGGGCTCGATGCGGCATCGAAGGCGATGCTCAAGGCGCCGTGGCCGACACTGGTCGTTGCCGCGGGACGGCGCACCGCGCCGGTGGCGCGCTGGATCGGGAAACAGAGCGGTGGCCGGACGAAACTGGTGCAGATCATGGATCCCGGCAGTGGCCACGCGGCGTTCGAGCTGATCTGCCGCCCGGCGCACGACGGAGGCACTAACGTGGCGCCGAATGTCATGACCATTGCCGCCGCGCCGCACAGGTTCGATGCGGACGCCCTCGATAAGGCGCGGGCGCATTGGCGGACACAGGTCGCGGACCTGCCCGAGCCCCGGATTGCGCTGCTGATCGGCGGCGCGACCCGCCGGCACGCCTTCACGCCGGCCATGGGCCGCGAGATCGCGCAGGCGGCACGCAGCGCGGCGGCGGCGCTCGGCGGCAGCCTGATGGTCACCACCAGCCGCCGCACCGGCGACGCGGTCGAGGCGATCCAAAAGGAACTGACCGGGCCGCACACGTTCTATCGCTGGGACCAGGGCGGCGAGAACCCGTACCCGGGCTATCTCGCGCTCGCCGACGCGGTGATCGTCACCGGCGAGAGCGTCTCCATGTGTTCGGAGGCGGTGGCGAGCGGCAAACCGGTCTATTTCGCCGCGCCCGCGGGGCTGATATCCGAAAAGCACGCGCGCCTGCATGCGGCGCTTTGCAACGGCGGGCACGCGCGCATGTTCGAGGGGACGGTCAGCCTCGACTGGACGCCGGCGCCGCTCGATACGGCGCAGACGATCGCCGACGCGATCCGCACACGGGGCCTGCTCTGATGCCGGAGCTTTGCGCCAACCTGATGTACCTGTTCACCGAACTGCCGCTGTTCGAGCGTTTCGCCGCCGCGAAGCGCGCCGGGTTCGGACTGGTCGAATACCAGTTTCCCTATGACGCCGACGCCTCCGACATGCGACACGCGCTGGACGAGGCCGGGGTGCGCATGCGCCTGATCAACACGCCGGCGGGCGACCGGGACCGGGGTGAGCGGGGGCTGGCCGCGCTCGCCGACCGCGAGGAAGACTTCCGCGACGGCTTTCTTCTGGCACTTTCCTACGCGCGCGAACTGGGCTGCCCGCTGATCCACGTCATGGCCGGCGTGGTACCGGAGGACCAGCGCGACTTCGCCATGCACGTCTATGCCGAGAACCTGCGCGTCGCCGCCAGCGCCGCGGAAGCGGCCGGCGTCGGCATCGTCATCGAGCCGATCAACGGCCGCGACGTGCCGGGATACCTGCTGCAGCGGACGGCGCAGGCGCGGGCGGTCATCGCCATGGTCGGCGAGGAGAATCTGGCGCTGCAGTACGACGCCTATCACGCGCTGATGAACGGCGAGGACCCGGCCGAGGGCCTGCGCGCCAACCTCGACCTGATCCGGCATATCCAGATCGCCGGGTTCCCGGGCCGCATGGAGCCGATCGCCGAGGGCCGTTACGACATGGGCGCATTTATCGAACTCTGCGACGAGATCGGCTACACCGGCGCCATCGGCTGCGAGTACAATCCGGAGAACGGCACCGAGGCCGGGCTTTCGTGGGCATCGCGCTACGGGATCGGGGTTTAACCGCCGGTCATGTCCGACATCATGGTCAGCCGCCGGCCATGTCTGACCTAATGGTCAGCCGCCTGTCATCAAGTGGCGCTGCTCGCCCAGCTCCTCGATCCCGAAGGTGAGGCTTTCGCCCGGTTTCAGGAACCGTTGCGGTTTGCGTCCGGAACCGACGCCGGGCGGCGTGCCGGTGGCGATGATGTCGCCCGGCATCAGGGTGATGCGCTCGGAGACGAACGCTACCATGTGGCCGACGTCGAAGATCATGGTCTTGGTGTTGCCGTCCTGCATGCGTTCGCCGCCGACGTCGAGCCACATGTGCAGGTTCTGCACGTCGTTGATGTCGTCGGGCGTGACGAGGTACGGGCCGAGCGGCGCGAAACCGCGGTAGCTCTTGCCCTTGGTCCACTGGCCGGTACCTTCCAACTGCCACGCACGCTCCGAGACGTCGTTCATGATGGTGAAACCGGCGATGTATTTCGTCGCCTCCGAGCGGGCCACGCCCTCGGCCTTCCTGCCGATGACGATGGTCAGTTCGACCTCCCAGTCGGTCTTGGTCGAGCCGGGCGGAATGGCGATGTCGTCGAACGGCCCGGTGACGGCGTAGGGCGATTTCAGGAAAATCACCGGCTCGGCGGGCAGCGGCATGTTCAGTTCGGCGGCGTGGTCGGTGTAGTTGAGACCGATGCAGACGACCTGGCGGATGTCGCCGACCGGGGCGCCGATGCGGGCGTCGTTCGAGACCTTGGGCAGGCTTTCCGGATCGAGCTTGGCGAGCCGGGCCAGCCGGTCCGGGGCGAGGGACGCACCGGCGAGGTCGTCGACCTGGTCCGAGAGATCGCGGATATGACCGTCGGCATCGATCATGCCGGGCTTCTCGGCGCCCGGGTTACCGAAACGTACGAATTTCATGATGTCTCACCACTCCGATGTTTTGTTTTTTGCGAGCTTAGGGTGCGCCGGGGGACGCGTCCACGGATCGTTGAAAATAAAATCCTATGTGATGGAAATCATAGGCGATTCAAGGATTTCGGCGTACTTGAAGCGCATCAATCGGGAGATACAACCTTGAGCATTGCATACCGCGAACTGACCCATCTGGTGGAGCGTCTGCACCGCCGCCTGCTCGACGTGGTGCGCGCCGAGCTGACCCGCGCCGATATTCACGACCTCAACGGCGTCCAGGCGTTGCTGCTGGCCAACGTCGGCGATACCGAGATCGCCGTCCGCGACCTGGTGGAGCGCGGTTATTACCTGGGCTCGAACGTCTCCTATAACCTGCGCAAGCTGACCGAACTGGGGTATCTCAAGCAGAAGCCGACCAAGCACGACCGCCGTTCCGTCACGGTGATCCCGACCGAGAAGGCCAAGAAAGCGGTCGCCGCGGTGCGCGCCGGCGAGGAAGTGCACGCCCGGCAGTACCGCGACTCGCTCGCCGGTTCCACCGACACCGAAACCGTCTGCGAAGCGCTCAAGCACCTCGAACACGTCTGGACCGAGAACCTGGCGCGCACTGGTGGGTAAACGATATTCCCGTCATCCCGGGCGTTATCCGAGCCAAAGCCGCAAGGCATTGAGGGCGAGGGTTATGACCCGGGACCCATGAAACAGGGAACCGACAATGGGTCCCGGATCGCTGGCTTTCCCGGCCTCGCTCCCGCTCGGGATAAATCCGCGTCCGGGATGACGTCATTTCCTGTGGTCAGATGTCGATATCCTCGACGAAGCGCGCGTGCTCCTGGATGTAGTTGAAGCGCAGTTCCGGCTTCTTGCCCATGAGCTGCTCGACAAGGCGCGCGGTCTCCTTGGCTTCGAGCTTTTCGTCGTCGGTATGTGTGCCCGGCACGGTGACCCGGATCAGGGTGCGGTTGGCGGGCGCCATGGTGGTTTCCTTGAGTTGCGCCGGCGGCATTTCGCCCAAGCCCTTGAAGCGTGAAACTTCGACCTTGCCGCGGCCCTTGAACTCGGTCTCGAGCAGTTTTTCCCGGTGCACGTCGTCGCGCGCATAGACGGTCTTGCCGCCCTGGCTCAGGCGGTATAGCGGCGGCATCGCCAGATACAGCGCGCCTTGCTCGATCAGGCCCGGCATCTGCTGGTAGAAGAACGTCATCAAGAGCGACGCGATGTGCGCGCCGTCGACGTCGGCATCCGTCATGATGATGATCTTTTCGTAGCGCAGGTCGTCCATCATGAACTTCTCGCCGATGCCGCAACCCAGCGCCTCGATCATGTCGCTCAATTCCTGGTTGGCGCGCATCTTGTCGGCGGTGGCACTGGCGACGTTGAGGATCTTGCCACGCAAGGGCAGGATCGCCTGGAACTTGCGGTCGCGCGCCTGCTTGGCGGACCCGCCGGCGCTGTCACCCTCGACGATGAAAAGCTCGGTCCCTTCGCGGGTGTTGTTGGCGCAGTCGGCGAGCTTGCCCGGCAGCCGGAGACGCCGCGTCGCGGACTGGCGCTTGGTCTGCTTGTCGTCGCGTTTCTTGAGGCGCAACTCGGCGCGCTCGATGGCGTGTTCCAGCAACACCTTGGCCATTTCCGGCGACGCCGACAGCCAGTGATCGAAATGGTCGCGCACCGAGGTTTCGACCAGCTTCTGCGCGTCGGAGGTGGAGAGTTTCTCCTTGGTCTGGCCCTGGAACTGCGGGTCGCGGATGAACACCGACAGCATGATGTCGGCACCGCCGACCACGTCCTCGGCCTGCAGCTTGGCGGCCTGCTTGTTCCTGATGAGTTCGCCGTAGGCGCGGAGCCCCTTGGTCAGCGCGCCGCGCATGCCCAGTTCGTGGGTGCCGCCCAAGGGCGTCGGTACGGTGTTGCAGTAGGAGTTGAAGAACGGATCCTCGTCGACCGGCCAGGCCACGGCCCATTCGACGCGCCCGGCCTCGCCGGGGAAGGCGGCCTCGCCGGCGAACGGGGTATGCGTCAGGGTCTTGCGGCCCTTGAGGCGCGATTCCAGGAAGTCGCCGAGCCCGCCCGGGAAGTGCAGCGTCGCGGTTTCCGGCGTGTCGTCGTCGGCCTTGAGGATCTTCGGGTCGACCGACCAGCGGATTTCGACGCCGCGGTACAGGTACGCCTTGGAGCGCGCCATGCGGAACAGGGTCTGCGGTCGGAACCCGGCGCCGGCGCCGAAGATCTGCGGGTCGGGCAGGAACGTGATCGTCGTGCCGCGACGGTTGGAGACGGCGCCGCCGTCCTTGAGCTTGGTTTTCGGCTTGCCGCGCTCGTAGATTTGTGTCCACAGCTTCTTGTCGCGCGCGACCTCGACGTAAAGTTCCTCCGCGAGCGCGTTGACGACCGAAAGGCCGACGCCGTGCAGGCCGCCGGACGTGGCGTAGGCGTCGCCGCCGAACTTGCCGCCCGAATGCAGCGTCGTCATGATCACTTCCAGCGCCGACTTGTCCTTGAACTTGGGATGCGGGTCGACCGGAATGCCGCGGCCGTTGTCGCGGACGGTGAGCCGGTGCTCGGCGTCGAGTTCGATCTCGATCCGGCTGGCGTGGCCGGCGACCGCCTCGTCCATGGAATTGTCGAGGATTTCCGCGGCGAGGTGATGCAGGGCGCGCTCGTCGGTGCCGCCGATATACATGCCGGGGCGGTGACGGACCGGCTCCAGGCCCTCCAGCACCTCGATGTCCTTGGCGGAATAGCTGCCCTTGTCGCCGCCGGACGATTTGGCGGCCTTCCCGGCGGGTTTCTTGGCGGGGGTTTTCGCGGGCTTTTTGCTCACGGTCTTGGCGGCCTTCTTCTTGTTGCCCTTGGTGCCGTCGGTGCCGTTGCGGGACGCGCCTTCGGTCTCGCCGTCGCCGAACAGGTCCCCCATATCACCACTACGTTCCATGTGCACGATCCCCAGTACATGACAGGTCCGGCAAAACGCCGCGGACGGCGCCGGACCGTCCGATTCCGCCCGTCACTTTACGCGTCCGGCATACCCGCATCAAGGATGATAAGGTATACGGCGGCTGTTAACGCACCCATATCTTGTATATATTCCGTTAACCATGTTGCCGCGCCGAAGCGGCGCAAATAGCGGAACCAACACATGCGGATCAGGGACGAGGGCGCGGACGACACGGAGGCGATCTCGGCGCTTATCGCCGAGGCTTTCGCGGAAACGATGTACAGCGACGGCAGCGAACCGGCGATCGTCGACGGGCTGCGCGGCGCGGGTGCGCTGACGCTCTCCCTGGTCGCCGAGACCGAAGGGCAAATCGCCGGTCACATCGCGTTCTCGCCGGTGACCATCGGCGGCATGCCGGGGAACTGGTTCGGCCTCGGTCCGCTCGCCGTCGGGCCTGCAATGCAGGGGCAGGGGATCGGCGCGGCGCTGGTCCGTGCCGGTCTCGAGCGGCTGAGGGCGTCCGGTGCCGCAGGCTGCGTCGTCTTCGGCGACCCGGCGTATTACCGGCGCTTCGGTTTCGCCGCCGGGCACGGTCTGGCGTTCGCGGGAGCGCCCGCCGGCTACTTCATGGCATTGCCGTTCGCCGCCGAGGTGCCTGCCGGGGAGGTCCGGTTTCATACGGCGTTTGACGTTGCATCGCCGGGCGGTTCTGGTTGAATCGCCGAGGCACATGACATTCCGGTCGAAGGACAACGCGTTATGAACGACAACGGCGCATCGACCCCGCCACCCGAACAGCCGCGCGGCGAACTCGCGCTCAGGACGCTGGCCATGCCCGCCGACACCAACCCGTCCGGCGATATCTTCGGCGGCTGGGTGATGGCGCAGATGGACATCGCCGGCGGCATCACCGCCTGGACCCGGGCCGACGGCCGGGTCGCGACCGTCGCCGTCGACGGGTTCACGTTCCACCGTCCGATCTTCGTCGGCGATGTGGTGTGCTGCTACACGGAAGTGGTCAAGACCGGCCGCACCTCGATCACCGTGCTGGTCTCGGCCTGGGCGCTTCGGGGGCGGCGGACCGACCAGCGCATAAAAGTGACGGAAGGGACTTTCACGTTCGTCGCCATCGACGCCGACGGGAACAAGCGCGAGGTGCCGCCGCTGGAGTCCCTTCCGCACGAGACCTAGGGCCAAACCCTAGATCAGCATCATCGAGATGTAGGCGGAAACGAACAGCGTGCCGAGGGCCAGGAACTCGCTCAGGAAACGGCCTGCGTTGTGCCATTTGTTCATGATTTTCTCCTCCGTCCGATACGCCCGACCGGCGGGTCGGGTTTGTTTCAAAATGTGAACATTAAGAGAACAATACTGGAACAAATATGGAATTTCAAGCAAATTCGATATCCACACTTGATCTCCAACGCGCCCTTGCTCACGCTCTGCAAAACGTTAGCTGAGGAGGGTGTCCAATGCGGTCTCATATCCTGCTCGCCGCGCTTTTCGCCGCCGTACTGGTGCCGCGGCCGCTCGCGGCCGACGAACCGGCGGTGCTCGACGTCACGGTCAGCGCCAATGTCGACGGCACGTACGCCTTCAATGTGACGGCCACGCACCGCGACGAGGGCTGGTCGCACTACGCCGACAAGTGGGAGATCGTCGGCGGCGTCGACAACCGGGTGCTCGGCACCCGCACTCTCTATCATCCGCACGTCGACGAGCAGCCGTTCACGCGCAGCCTGAGCCGGGTCGAGATTCCCATCGGCATCACCGAGGTCACAGTGCGGGCGTACTGCAACACCACCGGCGTCGGGGCGCGGACGGTCACGGTGGAACTGCCGCCCAGGAAGTGATCGCGGGACGTCTGGTGCGATGCGGCAGCGCCACCGATACGATCCCGGATCGGGGAAAACGTGACAGACCGAAATCCCATTCGATCCGGCGCGCCGGATCCATCCTATTACGCCCGGCGTCATTACGGCGGTGACGCACTTCGCGGCGCCATCATTTCGGTATTTGCCGTGGGCTGGCTTTTTTACGTGGACTCGGCCGCCGCACGGCATGATGCGACGTCCGGCATGGCGGACTTGTTCCTGATCATTGGCGTGCTGGTTCTTGCTGTCGGCGTGTGCCGGGTGGCGGCGTTTCCCTATGGATACCTCAAAGCCCGGTTGCAGACGTATGCGGTCTTTCCGGATCGGGTCGAGATTCGCGACAAGTTGCCTGTGCCGCGTACCCGGCATTTCCCGTTCGCGTCGCTGAGCCCCGCATTCAGGAAGCAGGAGGAGGGCGGCCGCTGGTCGTGGACATTCGAAGAATCGCGTGAAAACCAAACCAACACGCTTTTCTATGCCCGCAAGGATGTGGGTCTTTACGGCGTCGACAAGGCAACGCTCGAGCTGATTGAAAGGCTGCGCGACGAGGCCGCGGCGAACGGTGAGGGCGGGTATGCCCGCCCGTAGCGGCGGAGGCGCGCGACATGGTCGTGACGGCCTTGCCGTGTCCGCTCTTTCTGTCACAGCCGGAAACGAAAAGACCCCCGCCATCGCTGGCGGGGGTCCCCACGGTGACGCCGAAGCGCCGGGTCCGCGTTAGGAAGAGTAGTACATCATGAACTCGACCGGGTGCGGCGTGTGTTCGAAGTTGTAGATTTCCTCCCACTTCAGATCCATGTAGCCGTCGATCTGATCGTCGGTGAAAACGTCGCCCTTGGTCAGGAATTCACGGTCTGCGTCGAGGCTTTCGACGGCCTCACGCAGCGAGCCGCACACCGTCGGCACGTCGGCCAGTTCTTCCGGCGGCAGGTCGTAGAGATCCTTGTCCATGGCGTCGCCCGGGTGGATCTTGTTCTGGATGCCGTCGAGGCCGGCCATCATCATCGCCGAGAAACCGAGGTACGGGTTGGCGACGGCGTCCGGGAACCGTACTTCGACGCGCTTGCCCTTGGGCGAGCCGGCGAACGGGATCCGGCACGACGCCGAGCGGTTGCGCGCCGAGTAGGCGAGCAGCACCGGCGCCTCGAAGCCCGGGATCAGGCGCTTGTAGGAGTTCGTCGACGGGTTGGTGAAGGCGTTGATGGCCTTGGCGTGCTTGATGATCCCGCCGATGTAATAGAGCGCCGTGTCGGACAGGTCGGCATAGCCGGAACCGGCGAAAGTCGGCTTGCCGTCCTTCCAGATCGACTGGTGGGTGTGCATGCCCGAGCCGTTGTCGCCGGCCACCGGCTTCGGCATGAAGGTCGCGGACTTGCCGTAGGTCGCGGCCACCATCTGCGTGCAGTATTTATAGATCTGCACGTTGTCGGCGGCGCGCACCAGCGTCGAGAACGCCATGCCCAACTCGTGCTGCGACGGCGCCACCTCGTGGTGGTGCTTGTCCATGGTCAGGCCCATTTCGATCATCACCGAGACCATCTCGGCGCGAATGTCGTGCGCCTGGTCGACCGGCGGGACGGGGAAGTAGCCACCCTTGACCCCCGGGCGGTGGCCCAGGTTGCCGTCGTCGAAGATGGTGCCGGACACGTACGGCCCTTCTTCGGAGTTGAAGCCGTAGTAGCACTCGTTCATGTCGACCTTGAAACGCACGTCGTCGAACACGAAGAACTCGGGTTCGGCGCCGAAGTAGGCGGTGTCGCCGATACCGGTGGTGCCGAGATAGGCTTCCGCCTTCTTGGCGACGGAACGCGGGTCGCGCTCGTACGGCTGGCCGTTGGTCGGCTCGATGATGTCGCAGTTGAGAATCAGCATCGGCTGCGCCGAGAACGGGTCCATGACGGCGGTCGCGGCGTCGGGGATCAGGGCCATGTCGGATTCGTTGATGGCTTTCCAGCCGGCGATCGACGAGCCGTCGAACATGACGCCGTCCTCGAAGGTCTCCTCCTCGATGAAGTCGGACACCATCGTCAGGTGCTGCCATTTACCGCGCGGGTCCGTGAAGCGCAGGTCGACAAAACCGATGTCGTTGTCCTTCAGATATTTGAGAACATCGCTCGGAGATTTAAGATCCAATCCCATTTCTAGTCCTTCCTTCCTAACTCGGTGTGGTTTGGTTGATTATCCGTTGACCGGGGAACGTGCGGCGCGCGCCGTCAGATGGCGTCGTTGCCGCGTTCGCCCGTTCGAACACGAATGGCTTCCTCGACAGGTGTGATGAAGATCTTGCCGTCGCCGATGCGGCCGGTCTGCGCGGCCTGCTGGATGGCTTCGACGGCGCGCTCGAGCATGCCGTCCTCGACCACGATCTCGATCTTGACCTTGGGGAGGAAGTCGACGACGTACTCGGCGCCGCGGTACAGTTCGGTATGACCCTTCTGGCGGCCGAAGCCCTTGGCTTCGAGGACCGTGATGCCCTGCAGGCCGATCTCGTGCAAGGCTTCCTTCACCTCGTCGAGTTTGAACGGCTTGATGATCGCTTCGATTTTTTTCATTTACGCGTACACCCCTTTGTCACATGCGATGGCGGGCGGATCGCCCGGGGCGACATGTGATCAGTAATCTCGTCGCCCGTAAACAGCATGGATCGTGCCAGTTTTGCCGGGCGGTGCTTGTTCGTTGAGTTGCAAGGACTTAGCCGGTTCGGCGGAGACGGATGCGAGGAAAGTGGGCGCCCAAAGATGCATATTTATTAATCAGGTGATGTTATTTTAACCGCGTCAGCCGGGGCTTTGCGGCGGCCCGAACGCATATCGGTCTAATTTTTCGCCTGAAATTGTGGACTTTTTTCAGGATTTGTGAAATTATATGTCTTCATCTTGAGGATCCAACCAGCAAGTGAGGTCTCTGAAACGCCTAAGCCTGTGTAATCGCTAGCTGAATTCCGGTTTGAGGGGTTTTGCTGCAGTGCAGCATTTTTTTGTTGCGCCGCGATTGCAATTGGGTTACAAGGCGGGGCTTGACTGTGAGGTTCGCTTAAGGAGTTATGACGATGCAACGCCTGGACTTGGTAAAATTTCTCGCGGACGAAGCGTCCGCTCTCATCGCCCGCGACATGCAGGGCGGTGTCTCCGATTCTGCCCGTCTGGATGAAGCTGCAGAACTCCTCAATCTGAGCTCTCGTATCATGGCCCGCAGCGCCTCTCCTGTGGTTGGAAAGGACTTAATCCACCAGGAGGCTGCCTAATGGCTTCTCGAAGCTCTGATAACAAGAAACCGACGTCCGACCGCCCCGAGCAGCACAAAAAGCGCAAGTGCTTGATGTGCAGCGAAAAATTCCAGTCTCACCATTACGGTGAGCGGGTCTGCCCGTCTTGCAAGGGCACGGCGGCGTGGCGTGAAGGTGCTGCAGCGTAATCTCGCTAGGCTATGCCTGCACGTGACAGGGCCCCGGCATCGTCGGGGCCTTTGTCGTTTCCGTATAGCGCCCGGCCTCTCCTTCGAGACGGCCTTTCAGGCCTCCTCAGGACGAGGCCATCAAACAATTTTACAGAGATTCCTCATGCTGAGGAGGGTGCAAGGCACCCGTCTCGAAGCATGAATTGATTGTCGTTCAGTCTTCCAGCGCGCTGAGCGCCCGCATCGCGGCCAGCGCGGTCATCGCCGGGTCGACGCCGACCGGTCCGGCGTCGATGAGATCGGCGCGGCGTTGCCGGGCAATGGCCGCCTTGACGTCGTCGATGGCGTGCCCGCCGGGCGCGGCGAACAGACCGACGACGGCGGCCGGCCCCGCGATCTCCGACAGTACGTCGTCAAGGAACGGCTCTTCTTCCAGCGTCGCCAGCCGGACGTCCGCGAATCCGCCGGACGCGGCAATCGTCTCGGCGTGCGCCTCGCCGCAGGCCCTGGATTCCGGCCGGTTGCCGGAACCGTGCGCGACCAGGACCAGCGTTGCCTGCGCCGGATCGAAGCCGGCGTGCTTGAGCGCGGCGTCGCCCTTTTGCCGGGCGATGCCGGCGATTCCCTCGTGCGTGCCGACCGGCTCGGTAACGATGATTTCCGTGCCGCCGTCGCGTCGCTTGAGCGCGCCCTCGATGCGCTTGGAGATTTCGCCGGCGAGGTACCCGTCCGACATCATGAACGGCACGATCAGCACCGTCGCGGCGTCGATCTCCCGGGCCGCGTCGGCGGGGCCCGCATCGCCCAGCAGGAACGCCGCGCGGACGTCCTTGAACGGACCGCCCGCGCGCATCCGGGCGGCATGCGTCTCGACCGTCTCGTTGGCCGCCGGGCGCCGGGTCGAGCCGTGCGCCGCCAGGACGATGACGGCGTCCCGGGCCTTGAGATTCACGCTGGGGGTCTGCGGGGCAGGGGGCATCGCGTTCGCTTTCTTGCCGTTCCGGTCTTATGCGTCCGGCGGGACCGGACGGATCACCGGTCGCTCATATAATTCCGGTCTTATGCGTCCGGCGGGACCGGACGGATCACCGGTCGCTCATATAATTAATGTGGGCGGTGGCGGCGGTGCGGGCAATGCATGTCCGCGAACACCCAAAATTAACGGACGTCGGGGTATGATCGAATCCATGCGTTCGACGCTCGCCACCGCATGCGTGTTTGCCGCCGTTACCATTAGCGGCGCAGCCGCCGTCACCGTTAGCGGCGCGGCCGCCGACGACATCTCCGATCTCGCCCGCGCGGTCGCCGCGGCGGGGCACGACGTGCCGGCGCCGGGCGTGCTCGAGCGCGCCTGCGACCGGGACGCGCTCTGCGTCGCCAGGTTTCTCAGGGACCGTATCGGCGACGGTGCGGCGATCGTGCCCGCAGATGCGGATACGGACAATAAGAGCACGTGGACACGGCCGCCGGCGCTGCATCTCACGACGCTCGGCGCCGACGGCCGGCTGATCGTCGTGCCCCGGCGCTTCGACGCCCGCGCCATCGCCGATGCCGTTCGCGAAGCGCAAGGGGGGAGCACCGGGGTATCCAGGGTGGTGATCGATCTCCGGCGCATGCAGGGCGACGGCAACCTCGACAACATGCGCCGGTCCGCGGCGCTGTTTACCGGCATGCGGGACCGCGCCCTGCAGATCAGGTATTCGACCGGACGCGTCGTCGACTGGACCGTGCCGAAGCCGTCGCGCAAACTCTCCGGATTCAGGCTCGAGGTCTGGACCGATGCCGATATCGACGCCGACGCGGAGGCGTTCGCGGCGCTGTTGCGCAAGCACGCCGGGGCGAAGGTGTATGGCGAAACGTCCCGCGCCCGCGGCTACAGGGTCGAGGCCGTGCCGGTGATGCACGGCTGGGCGCTCGAGGTGCCAACCGGCCGGCTCTCGATGCCGGAGGGCGACCTCGAGACCGGTGTCGTTCCCGACGGCCCGGTGCCGGAGTAGGTCGTTTCTGTTTCCGGCGTCGTCACAAACCTTTCACTTGAACAAACGCTACAAATATTCTTGTAATGTCGCATGAAAAGCGACAACGCGATCGCGGCGCTCGGCGCCCTTGCCCAGGCCGACCGGCTGGCCGCCTTCCGACTCGTGCTCGCCGCCGGCAAGGGTGGCATGGCGTCGGGGCGGATCGCCGGCGAGCTGAACGTGCAGCCGACGCGCATGTCGTTTCATCTGAGCACGCTGGAGCGTGCCGGCGTGCTCTGTTCCCGCCGCGACGGCCGCCATGTCCGCTACGCGGTCAATCTTGCGCTGATGCGCGATCTGCTCGGCTTTCTCACCGACGAATGCTGCGGCGGCCACCCGGAAATCTGTGCTGAGCTCTCGACAAGCGCGAAAAAGGCCCGAGATTTGGAGGAGATATCATGATGGACGGCAACAACGACGACGGCGTCAAGAACGTCCTGTTTCTGTGCACCGGTAATTCGGCGCGCTCGATCCTCGCCGAGGCGATTCTCAACCGCGAGGGCATGGGCAAGTTCCGGGCGTTCTCGGCGGGCTCGAACCCGACCGGCAAGGTCCATCCCTACGCGCTCGACCTTCTCAGGAACAACAATCATCCAATCGAGGATCTGCGCTCCAAGGCGTGGGACGAGTTCGAGGGCGATGACGCGCCGGTGCTCGATTTCGTATTCACCGTCTGCGACAACGCCGCCGGCGAAGTCTGCCCGATCTGGCCGGGCCAGCCGATGACCGCGCACTGGGGCGTCCCGGACCCGGCGGCGGTCCAGGGCACGGAAGCGGAAAAGCGGCTCGCCTTCGCCGACACCTATCGCTTCATGACCAACCGCATTTCGATCTTCTGCAACCTGCCGCTGGAATCGCTGGACAAGCTGAGCCTGCAGGCGCGTCTGGACGAGATCGGGCAGAATTTCTCCGACAGCGCGTGACCGGAAAGACCGTCTGAATGACCGAAGTTCCGTTTCAACGCCGGCTGCTGGCCGAGTTCATCGGCACGGCCGGTCTCCTCGCGACCGTGATCGGGTCCGGCATCATGGCCGAGCGCCTGGCCGACGGGAACGTCGCCATCGCGCTTCTGGGCAACACCATCGCCACCGGTGCGATCCTGGTGGTGCTGATCACCATCTTCGGCCCGGTGTCGGGCGCGCATTTCAATCCCGCCGTCACCTTCGGGTTCATGCTCCGGCGCGAGATCAACCGCCGCGACGCGCTGATCTATGTCGTCGTGCAGGTCGCGGGCGGCATCCTCGGCATGCTGGTGGCGCACGCCATGTTCGAGGAACAGATTTTCCAGCTCTCGACCAAGGTCCGCACCGGACCGGCACAGATGTTTTCCGAAGGCGTCGCGACGTTCGGGCTCATGCTGACCATCCTGGGCGCGGTCCGGCACCGGCCGGAAGCGGTGTCGTGGATGGTCGGGCTCTACATCACCGCGGCCTACTGGTTCACGGCGTCGACCAGCTTCGCCAATCCCGCCGTCACGGTGGCGCGTGCGCTGACCGATACGTTCTCCGGCATCCGACCGCCGGACGCGCCGTATTTCATTCTCCTGCAGTTCCTGGGCGCAGTGTTCGCCGTGTTCGTCGGCGCAAGGCTGGCGTATTTCCGGAAGGATGGGGAGGAATAAACGCCATCATCATTCCGCCTGCGCGGGGATGACGGCGTGAATTGCAAAGCGGGGCGAAGCTTCCTAGGCTCACCGCTCACCAATCGAAAGCCCGCCCCATGTCCGCCGATCAACAAGACCCGCCGCCCGTCTCGCAGACTCTCGCCGAATTCGCCGCCAGTCTGACGTGGGCTGACCTGCCCGACGACGTGCGCCACAACACCAGGCGCTCGCTGCTGAATTTCTTCGGCACGGCGTTCGCCGGCGCGCACGACGCGGCGCTCGACCACACGGCGGCGGTGCTCGACGAGTTCAAGGGGGCAGGGGACGCGACCCTGATCGGCCGTGCCGCGACGGCGGATGCGATGACGGCGGCGTTCGTGAACGGCGCGGCGGGCAACGTGCACGATTTCGACGACACCCATATCCGCACAGTGATTCATCCGACGGCACCGGTGGCGCCGGCAATCCTGGCGCTCGCGGAACGGCAGAAAGTGTCCGGCGCGGATTTCCTGCTCGCCCTTGCCCTCGGGATCGAGGCCGCATGCCGCATCGGCAACGCCGTCTCGCCGGGACATTACGCGCGCGGCTGGCATATCACCGCGACCTGCGGCGTGTTCGGCGCGGCGCTGGCCGCCGGTAAGGTGCTGGGCCTGAACGGGAACCAGCTCAACAGCGCTCTCGGCGCCGCCTCGGCGCAAAGCTCGGGGCTGGTCGAGACGCTCGGCTTCATGGCCAAGAGCATCGGCGTCGGCGGCGCGGCGCGCGGCGGCCTGCTGGCGGCGCTGCTGGCCGAAAGCGGGCTCGACGGTCCGGCCCGGTCGCTGGAAGGCCCGCGCGGGTTCCTGCGTGTCACTGGCGACGACCCGGACTGGGACGAGGTCACGGGCCATCTCGGCACCCGTTGGGAAGCGCTCAGGAATATCCACAAACCCTATCCGGGCGGCGTCGTGCTGTTCCCGGTGATCGACGCCTGCCTGCAGTTCCTGGAGGATGGCATCTTCGACGTCGACGCGATTTCCAGGATCACGATCCATGGCCATCCACTGCTGCGCCAGCGCGCCGACCGGCCGCACGTGACGACGGGCCGGGAAGCCCAGGTCTCGGCGCAGCATGCGGTCTCGGCGGTGCTGCGCTCCGGCAAGGCGGGGCTCGCCCAGTTCACCGACGACGCGGTGGCCGATCCGGGTAACCTGGCGTTCCGGAAAAAAATCGTCATGGAAGACGCCGACGGCATCGCCGTCGCCGGGGTGCGCATGGTGATCGAGGCCGGCGACGGCGCGACGCACGAGATCGTCATCGACGGCGCGCGCGGCACCGACGCCCGGCCGCTGACCGACGCCGAGATCGAAACCAAGTTCCGGACACTGGCCGCCGAATACGCGCCGGACTGCCCGCGCGCACCGGAACTGATCGATGCGGTGTGGTCGCTGGACAGTTCGGACGATGCCGGTGCGCTCATGAAAAAGGCGCGGCCTGGGGGACAGACCGCGCCAGTATAGTCAGGGGTGAGGAGAGACCGGCGGTTTAACCGCTCTTCTGCTTCGTGTCCTATATTCGATCTTGTGAGCGTATTCTGCGGATAGTTTGGTCCGGGCATCGCGGTTAGGAGAATACGTAGTTACCGACTCAGCCCCCCGCGCCGGCCGATTGATCCATGTCATTACGGCGCGCCGGGCGCCGTGCTCTAAGACCCGGATGCAGGTCTACAGTTCCTCCAAGTTCATGCACTTTCCCGACCGCATCCAGGCCTTGCGCGCGGGCCGCGTCGTTGCGCCGGTGCATGTGCGCATCAAGCCGATCAACCGTTGCAACCATGCCTGCTGGTACTGTGCGTACCGGGCCGATCATCTGTCGCTGGGCGAGGACATGGACCTCGGCGACCGCATTCCCGAAGCCAAGATGCGCGAGATCGTCGGCGACCTGATCGCCATGGGGGTGAAGGCGGTGACGTTCTCCGGCGGCGGTGAGCCGCTGCTCTACAAGTCGCTGCCCGAACACATCCGCCGCTTGGCTGGGGGCGGCGTGCGCGTCGCCAGCCTGACCAACGGCGCGAACCTGAAGGGCTGGATGGCCGATGCCTTCGCCGAGCACGGCACGTGGGTCCGCGTGTCCCTGGATGCCTGGGACGACGCCAGCTATGCGAAAAGCCGGTCGATCAGGGAAGGCGCGTTCACGGACCTGATGCGCAACCTGGAGGATTTCGTCAGGCGCGGCAGCCGCTGCGTGCTCGGTGCCAGCTTCATCGTCGACGCGACTAATTGCGGGCACATCGCCGACGTGTGCCGGCGTCTCCGGGACGCGGGCGTGGCGCACGTCAAGCTGTCGGCGGCGGTGGTCTCCAACGACGTCGCCGAGAACAACGCCTACCACCATAAACTCCGCGGCGTCGTGCGGGCCGAGACCGAGGCGGCGCGCGCGCTGGAGAGCGACACGTTCCGGATCGTCGATCATTACCACGAGATGGAAGACCGTTTCGACAAGGCCTACGCCACGTGCCCGTACCTGCAGTTCCTGACCGTGATCGGCGCCGACGGCAACGTCTACACGTGCCAGGACAAGGCTTATACCGAGAGCGGCAAGCTCGGCTCCATCAAGGACAGGAGTTTCCGCGCGTTATGGGAATCTGAGGAACTGCGGGAACGGATTTACGCGCTCGACCCATCGAAGCGCTGCCGCCATCACTGTGTCTCGCACACCAAGAACGAGGCGCTGCACGGCCTGCTTGCCCTCGATCCGGATCACGTGCCGTTCGTCTAGGTCGCTGCCTCACGCCGCCGACCAGCCCTGATCGACCGGCAGTACGGCGCCGGTGATGTCGCGCCCGCCGGGCCCGCACAGGAAGGCGACCAGCTCGGCGACGCTTGCGGTCTCCACGAAACGTCCGGACGGGTTCTTGCCAGCGAGGAAGCGTTTCACGGCGTCGTCCTCGGACAGGCCGTGCTCGTCCATGATCGCGCGGATCGAATTGTCGGCATAGGTCGCGCGCACGGCGCCCGGCGCGACGGCGTTGCACGTGATGTCCTCATGTTCCGCGACCTCGAGCGCGACGGCGCGGGTCAGGCCGATCAGCGCGTGCTTGGCGGTGACGTAACTGGCGCGGCCGGTGGCGCCGATCTGCCCGTAGATCGACGACATGTTGACGATGCGCCCCCAGCCGTTCCGCTTCATGCCGGGCATGGCGTGGTGGATGGTGCGGAACGCCGAATTCAGGTTGACGTCGATGGCGTGTTCCCAGGCCGACGGGTCGGTGTCCTCGATGTCGCCGAAGACGCGGGTCACCGCATTATTGACGACGATGTCGATGCCGCCGAAATCGTCCAGCGCGCGTTGCATCACCGCGTCGAGCGCCGGACCGTCACCGACGTCGCAGGCGGCGTAGACGGCCTTGACGCCGTGCGTTTCAGCCAATGCGTCCGCTTTCGCCCCGATCTCGTCGGCCGGCTCGATCCCGTTCATCACCAGGTTGCAGCCGAGCGCCGCCAGCTTCTCCGCCACCGCGTAGCCGATGCCGAGGCTGGAGCCGGTGACCAGCGCCGTCTTGCCGTCGAGCATTATCAGTCCTCCACCCGGTCGATGACGTTGACGACGGCGGGCCAGTAATTGTCGCCGAAGCCGGCCTCGACGGTCTGCTCAAACAGCGCCCTGACTTTCTCCGCACCCGTCAACGTGCGGTCGACGTCGGCGGCGAGGTCGAGAGCGTAGGAGAGGTCCTTCTGCGCGTAGACGGTCGAGAACGCCTGCTCCGGAAAATCGCCCGGCAGCAGCGCCTTCATGCCATGGTTCCGGAGCGCGAAGCTGTCGCCGGATCCCTGCGTCAGCGCGTTGAACAGCACGCCGCCGTCCATGCCGGCGCGGCGCGCCACGGTCAACGCTTCCGAAAGCGCGACCACGTTCTGGAACAGCACCATGTTGTTGAGGATCTTGACCATCTGCCCGCAGCCGACGCCGCCGCAATGCAGCACATCCGACGCGACGCAGTCGAGCAGCGGTTTGATGCGGTTGAAGACGTCTTCCGTGCCGCCGACCATGATCGCCAGCGTGCCCTGTTCGGCGGCCTGGCGGGTGCGCGCCACCGGCGCGTCGGCATAGCGGATGCCCTTGGCCTCGGCCTTCTCGGCAAGGTCGCGGGAAAGCGTCACCGGTGAGGTCGAGAGATCGACGAACACCGACCCCGGCTGCATGACCTCCAGCAGCCCGTCGGCGCCGGTCAGGATGTCCTCGACTTCCCGGCCGCCCGGCAGCGACACCATCACCACGTCGGCACCCATGGCGGCCTCGGTGGCCGACGATGCGGCGACGGCACCCGCGTCGCGGGCCTGGGCCAGCGGTTCGGCGCGCACGTCGAAGGCGCGGACTTCGGTGAGCCCGGCGCTCTGTTTCTTCATGGTGAGATTGCGGCACATGGGCGCGCCCATGACGCCGAGGCCGACGAAGGCGGCAGTTGTCATGCTGATTGGTCCTCCCCCTGATGCTTCGGCGCATACAGTATCGCCGTGAGCGGGAAGGGCCAAGGTCGCCGGACGTGCGGCGGTCAACGTCTGGCCAATTTACCCGGTGGCCGTCCTGTCGCTATAGTGGCGCAGGAATACACCATCGGGAGCGCCCCTATGAAGTACGACCGCCGCCTCAGCGACAAGATCATCCTTGCCCACAAGCAGGCCTGCGACGAAGGCGCGCTCGAGGTCGCCAGGCTGCTGTTCGACGCCCTGGAAATGCACCTGACGTCGATCGGCGGTTCGCTGGAGGACAAACGCAGGGAAATGCCCGAGGTCGACGCCGCCTACGACCTGCACCACGCGGTGTGCGGGTAGGGGGCCGCGATCGAAACGGTGGCGTCCGCTACCAGAAGCGCTTATTGGCGAAGGCACGGCCGGAGGCCGTTTTTAGATAGTACTCAAACTCCTGTGCCGTACTTCTGTCAGCGAAAGCGTGATAGCTAATCAGTTTCCACGGTACATACTTGGACGTATGAACGGAGTTGCCAGCATTGTGTTGGGCCAGGCGTTTCTTCAGATCGGATGTCAATCCGATGTATTTCTCATCGGGATGCGACTCGCTCCTGATCAGGTAAACATAGTGCATATGTGATTTTGCGATATCGGCCCGCCTTCGCCAAGGCTTCGGCGGGCAGCCTCGCTCTAATCTCGCTTCGGCAGGCTCACTGGCGTAAGCCAGCCGAAGCTCGAAGAGCGAAGGCTGGCGGTGGGGGTGGGATTCGAACCCACGAAGCCCGTTAAGGCTTAACGGTTTTCAAGACCGCCGCATTCGACCACTCTGCCACCCCACCGGTTGCTCGGCCGGAAAACGCATGGCGCCGGTTTCCCGGGCGGCGGACTTTAGCCCCGGGCCCCGCCGCCGGGCAAGGGTGAAGCGCTGAACCCGTTGTCTGACCGCGTTTCCGCAAAGCTGGTGTAGCATCGGAAAACCCTCATATAACTGGTATGCCAGCGGTTCTAGAGTGGAGCCGCGAACGCTTGGGGAGAGCATTCGATGCAGAGTGTAATCGAGTATCTTTTTGGTGCAGCGTCGTTCATGCCGCACGGCTACTGTCTGTTGTGGCGGCCCGATCTCGTCGCCCTGCATGCCGTCTCCGATGCGCTGATTTTCCTTGCCTACGCGTCGATCCCCGCGGCCCTGGTGGTGCTGGTCCGCAAGCGCCCGGATATCGAGCACCGCTCGACGGTGGTGCTGTTCGCGACCTTCATCCTCGCCTGCGGGTTCACGCACCTGATGGGGATGCTGACGTTGTGGCAGCCGATGTACGGCCTGCAGGGTCTGGTCAAGGCGCTGACGGCCATCGTCTCGGTACTGGTGGCGGTCGCCATCTGGCCGCTGCTGCCGAAACTCCTCAAGGTGCCGAGCCCGTCGTCGCTACAGGCGCTGAACGCGGACCTGGAAAAGGTCAACGCGGACCTCAAGCGCGAGATCGCCGAGCACGAAGCAACCCTCGTCGAACTGCGCGACATGCGCCGCGAGCTTGAGGACCGCGTCGGGGCGCGGACCCGCGAACTGAACGCCGCCTACCGCGACCTGGAGCGGGTCAACGACGACCTATCGACGTTCGTTCACGTTGCCTCGCACGACCTCAAGGAGCCGCTGCGCGGCATCCGCCAGTACGCCGAGATCGTCGCCGACGATCATGCCGATACCCTCAACGAGCAGGGCAGGAAGGACATCTGCGCGATCATCCGGCTGGCCGACCGGTCGGTCGACCTGATCAATTCGTTGCGCGACTACAGCCGTGCCGGCAACACCGACGAGGCGGTCGAGGACGTTGACCTCGGCAGCGTCCTCAACGAGGCCCTCGATAACCTGCAGCCGGTGATCCGCGAGACCGGCATGCAGGTCGACGTGCCGCGCAAGCTGCCGGTTCTGCGGTGCGCGCGGGCGCACGCGCTGGCCCTGATGCAGAACCTGATCTCCAACGCCGCCAAACATCATGGCCCGCGGCCGCCTTTCGTGCGCGTCGAGGCGGACGCCGCCGCCGACGGCACGGTCAGCATCGTCGTCAGCGACAACGGACCGGGCATTCCGCGGGAAATGGAGGAGGATATCTTCAAGATGTTTCGGCGCCTGGCGGATCCCCGGGACAGCGCGGAGCGCGGGCATCCCGGCGACGGCGCGCGCTCCACCGGCATGGGGCTCGCGATCGTCAAGCGCATCGTCGAGCGCTACAACGGCACGGTCAATCTGCGCCCGTCGGCGGATGGCGGCGCGGTCTTCGAACTCTTGCTGAAAGCGGTATGAAGCGGATGTTGCAGAAAATCATCGTCCTGGTCGAAGACAGCGCCGCGGATGCCCGCGTCGTTACCCGCGCCATAGATAAACTCGGCGATCCGTCGATTACCGTGGTGCATCACGAAACGGCGGAAACGGCGATGCAGTATTTCGATTCCGATATCGTGCGTCATGCCGACCAGAAACAGATCGTGCTGATGGACCTGAACCTGCCGGGCGCCGACGGTTTCTCGTTCCTGAAGCAACTCAAGAACTCGCCGACGACCAAGCATATTCCGGTGATCGTCTGGACCACCTCCGACCAGCCGCACGACATCCGCAATTCCTATGCCGGCGGCGCCAACAGTTTCGTCACCAAGCCGATGAGCCTGCGCGACGTCACCGAGCTGATCAAGGATGTCTGTCATTACTGGTTCGAACGGGCGACACTGGCATGAACAGGCCGCCGGACGGCAACGGTTTTTGCTGCGACGGACCCGCACGTATGTTAGATTTGCGACAACAAAAATGAACAAAACGGCGTTGGCGACATCCGGCGCCGGTCGGGGTTTATCTGGGGATGGAAGAAAAATGTATAACCCATTGAATTTAAAAGGTTTGGTGTGGCGTTACGGCGGCATCCTGGTGCTTGCGGCCGGCATCGCCGCGATGGCCGCAAGTCAGGCCGCGCACGCCGATGACAGCAAGCCGGACGGTCAGGCCCAGACGGAACCGAATAGGGATCCGCTGGAGCCGGTGAACCGCCTTACCTCGGGCTTCAACCGTGCGGTGCGCGGCGCCATCCTTGACCCGCTGGTGGACGGGTATCAGTACGTGACCCCGGCGCCGATGCAGAGTTCGGTGTCCAGTTTCTTCTCCAATCTCACCGAGCCGGTGACGGCGGTCAGTTCGTTGCTTCAGGGCGATACCGAGAACGCCCAGAACGCGACCGGCCGCTTTTTCATCAACACGACCATCGGCGTTGCAGGTCTCAGCGACCCGGCGACCGACATGGGCATGGCGCAGCGCCGCGAAGACCTGGGTCAGGCGATGGCGGCGAACGGCATGGATACGGGTCCGCATATCGTTTTGCCGATCCTCGGGCCGAGTAATTTCCGCGATGCCACGGGGGACATCCTGACCGGCCTGGCGAGCCCGGTACCACTGGCCGTGCAGGCCGGCGGGGGCGCGGTGACGTACTCGACTTATCAGGAGGACATTCACGCGATGGAACGCGGCTCGGTCGATCCCTACGTGACCGAACGCGAGGCCTACGAGCAGAACCGCGTTTTCGAGGTGAACAACGGCGCGACGGATACCGGGAACTTCCCGACGCTCGCGGACGAGCAGGCGCCGGCGCTGGCGACGACGCCGCAATAACCGCTTTCGGCTTCGGCAAATCCGACGAATCGGCGTGCCCGCCGTGGTAGCGGTGTGTGGCCGCGGGGGGCTACGGGTTGCACACGATGCATCGGCCGGGCGCCCGGCCGGCCCCGGCACGGTTCGTAATTTGTCAATATAATCATATTGTTGCCTTAATGAGGCCGTATCCCCGGTGGTGCTTCGCGGTTCCCGTGCACCGGACATCATTGCCGCCGAACCCGGCGCGGGTTAAGCAGTTCCCAGGTAGGCGTGATGTTCTTTTATCTGTCCAAGATTTTCTGGTTTGTCGCCAGCCCGGGTAATGCGTTTCTAATCGCGTTGCTGCTCGGGCTGTTCCTGACGTCGACGCGCTTCAAGCGTTCCGGTAAAACGCTGGTCACGATTGCGATTTGCTTCGCGCTCGTCGCCACGTTCGTCCCGGTCGGGCCGTATCTGGTCAAGGCGCTGGAAGACCGTTTCCCGGCGCCCGAAAGCCTGCCCGCGAAGATCGACGGGATCGTCGTTCTGGGCGGGGTCATCGACCCGCATTTGTCGGCCGAGCGCGGCCGTTTGGCCATCGGCGCCGCGGTCGAGCGCATCACCATGTCGGCGGAACTTGCGCAAATGCACCCGGAGGCCAAGCTCGTCTACACCGGCGGTTCGGCATCGCTGCTGCGCCAGGACGTCAAGGAGGCGGACATGGTCGCCGGCCTCTACAAGGCGCTCGGGATTCCCGTCGAACGCCTGACGCTCGAGCGCGAAGCCCGGAACACATGGGAGAACGCGAAGTTCACGATGGAAATGATGGCGCCGGGAACGGACGAGACGTGGATTCTGGTGACGTCGGCGTTCCATATGCCGCGCGCCGTCGGCGCCTTCCGCCGCGTCGGCTGGGAAATGATCCCGTATCCGGTGGACTATCTGGTGCTGCCGTCGATTTCGTTTCCGGGGCCGCTCGATTTCGGTGCCGGTCTGGGCGGTATCGCGAACGCCGGTCACGAATGGATCGGCCTGATCGCCTACTGGCTGACCGGCAAGAACAGCGCCGCTTTTCCGAAACCCAGGGCCGCAGAGGTACAATGACCAAGACCCATCGTTTTCTCGCCATCCTCGCCGTGGCCGGCGTGTTGTGGCCGGGCGCCGGGGCCGCCGCCGAACCGTTCGCGGACTGGCTCAAGGGGTTCCGCGCCGAGGCGGGCAGAGCCGGGATCGGTGCGAGCGTCCTCGACCGGGCGCTGGGGACGGTGCAGCCGATCCCGCGGGTCCTGGAACTGGACCGCCGGCAGCCGGAATTCATGCTGACGCTGTGGCGCTACATGGAGATCTACGTCCCGGACCGGCGCGTCGAGCAGGGCAAGGAACTGCTTAAGAAACACGAAAAGCTGCTGGCCGAGGTCGAGAGGAAATACGGCGTGCCGCCGCGGTTCCTGGTCGCGTTCTGGGGCGTGGAAACGGACTTCGGCCGCAACTTCGGCGCCTTTCACATGCTGAGCGCGGTCGCCACCCTGGCCCACGACGCCAGGCGCGCCGACTTCTTCAAGACGCAACTGATGTCGGCGGTGCGCCTTGTCGGCATGGGCGACGTGCCGGTCGACGTGAAATCGTCCTGGGCCGGCGCCATGGGCAACATGCAGTTCATCCCGACGACGTTCGAGGCCTATGCCGTCGATCACGACGGCGACGGCAAGCGCGATCTCTGGAACAGCCTGCCGGATGCGTTCGCGTCCGCCTCCAACTACCTGAAAAGCGTCGGTTGGCAACCGGATTATACCTGGGGCCGCGAAGTGCAGTTGCCGAAGAATTTCAACCTGTCGCTAGCCGGCCTGCACGAAAAGAAAAAGCTGGCGGAATGGCAGAAGCTCGGCGTGCGCAGGATCGGCGGCGGCGCGCTGCCGGGTGCGGACATCGATGCCTCGCTGCTGTTGCCGGCGGGGGCGGCGGGGCCGGCGTTCCTCGTCTACAACAACTATCGCACCATCATGCGCTGGAACACGTCACAGCTTTACGCGATCGCCGTCGGCCACCTTGCCGACCGCATGATCGGGCTGCCGCGCTTGAGCGTCGAGAAACCGGCTGACGCGCAGATGCTGCGTTTCGCCGACATCGAGGAAATGCAGCGACTCTTGACCAAGATCGGCTTCGACACCGGCGGCATCGACGGCCGCGCCGGACCGATGACCCGAAGCGCGATCCGGGCTTTCCAGAAAAGCGTCAACCTGCCGGCCGATGCGCACCCGACTTTCGGGCTGCTCGAAAGGCTCCGCGCGGCGGCAAACTAGGTCCCAGTGCGGGGAAACGGGGCGTTGAGGTCGGGATGGATTTGTGACACAAGATGATGTGATATCATTTCATCGTGTGGCAATATACGGTGCAAAGTGATAGGGGAAACGGTCGTGGAGCCAGTGCGCCAATGAGCACATCGAGACTTCGGATTTTCGGCGTGCTGGGCGCGGTCATGCTGCTCCTTGCCGGGTGTGCCGAGACCCAGTTTCTGGTTCACACCGCCAAGCGCGTCGCGCGCACCGACGACGCGCCGCAACAGGGCCGGTACAAGATCGGCAATCCGTACCAGATCGAGGGCATCTGGTATCATCCCGCCGAGGACTACGAGTACGACGAAACCGGTATCGCGTCGTGGTACGGTGCCGCCTTTCACGGCAAGCTGACGGCGAACGGCGAGCAATACGACATGAACGCGCTGACGGCGGCGCACCGGACGCTGCCGATGCCGAGTTTCGTGCGTGTGACCAACCTCGAGAACGGCCGCTCGCTGGTGCTCAAGGTCAACGACCGCGGCCCGTTCGCCAAGGGCCGTATCATCGACATTTCAAGGCGCGGGGCGCAACTTCTCGGCTTTCAGAACCAGGGGACGGCGCGGGTCCGCGTGCAGATTCTCGCCGACCAGTCGCGCGCCGTGGCGGCGAGGCTGCAGAACCGCGACGAACTGGCCCGGGTCGGCTCGCCGATCACCGTCGACAAGCTGCCCAAGGCGAGCGTGAGCGCCGAGGCGCTGCCGGCACCGGGCGGTGCCGAGGCATCGCCTGACGTTACCCGGGCGCCCGCGCCGATCGAAACCGCCTCGGCGGCGCCGGTCAGTCCGACCGGAACCATCCCCAACACCACGGCGCCTTCGGAGACCGTGGCGTTGACCACCAGTCCAGAGGCCGCGGTCCGCCAGGAGCCGGTGCAGCCGACATCGATCTTCGTGCAGGCCGGTGCGTTCGGCGTGTTCGAGAACGCCAACAAGGTACGCGCGCGCCTGTCGCCGCTCGGCAAGGTGTTCCTCGATCAGGTGCTCATTGACGGCAAGGACCTGTACCGCGTACGGGTCGGGCCGCTGGCTGACGTCGGGCAGGCCGACGACGTGCTGGCACAGGTCGTCGAAACCGGGTTTCCGGATGCACGGATCATCGTCGACTGAGGCGTCACGATTTAGACAACTTTGACAGTCTAGAATGGAATAATGCAGAGCTTTAAAATCATCACCAGAACGACCCTCGCGGCCCTCGCGCTGATCGCCGCGCTGCCGGGTGCGGGTCAGGCGCAGACGATCGAGACCCAGGCGCGCGAGGCCATCCTCCTCGATCCGCAGACCAATACCGTGCTCCTCGACAAGAACGGGCACCAGAGCATGCCGCCGGCGTCGATGAGCAAGATGATGACCATCTACATGCTGTTCGAAAGCCTGAAGGACGGCCGGGTCTCGCTCGACGACAAGTTCCGGGTGTCGGAGAACGCCTGGCGCACAGGCGGCGCCAAGAGCGGCAGTTCCACCATGTTCCTGCCGCCCAACAGCGAAGTGAGGGTCGAGGACCTGATCCGCGGCATCATCGTCCAGTCCGGCAACGACGCCTGCATCGTGGTCGCGGAAAACCTCGCCGGGTCGGAGGAGGCGTTCGCCCGGCGCATGACCGACAAGGCCCGCGAACTCGGGATGCGGAATTCCACCTTCGCCAACTCGACGGGCTGGCCGAACCCCGATCACCGCACCACGGCCTACGACCTGGCGATCCTGGCCGAGCGCACGATCAAGGACTTTCCGGAATACTACCACTATTACGCGGAGCGCGAGTTTACCTACAACGACATCCGCCAGTCGAACCGCAACCCGCTGCTGTACGGCTATGCCGGCGCCGACGGTCTGAAGACCGGCCACACCGAGGAGGCCGGCCACGGCCTGACCGGAACGGCGATGCAGGGCGAGCGGCGGCTGATCGTCGTCGTCAACGGGCTCGAGACCAAAAAGGACCGTGCCTCCGAGTCGGCGCGCCTGCTCGACTGGGGCTTCCGCGAGTTCGACAACTACGCGCTGTTCAAGTCCGGCGATACGGTGGAGATCGCGCCCGTGTGGCTGGGCACGCTGCCGACGGTCGAAATGAAGATCAACCGCGACATCCACATCACCATGACGCGCAAGGCCCGCCGCAAAATGAAGGTGACGGTGCGTTACCAGTCACCCATTCCGGCGCCGATCACGGCTGGTCAGCAGATCGGCACGCTGACCGTGGAGGCGCCCGGTTTCGACACCATCGAGGCGCCGCTGACGGCGGCCAACGGCATCGGCCAGCTCGGCATGTTCGGCCGGCTCGGCGCGGCGGTGGAGTTCCTTTTGTGGGGCGAGAGCGGTTGAGGCGCCGCTGACATGAGCGGCCAAGGGACCGGCAGGTTCATCACCTTCGAAGGCGGCGAAGGCGGCGGCAAATCGACCCAGGCGAAGATGCTGGCGGAAACCCTGCGGCGCGCCGGGCACACCGTCGTCATTACCCGCGAGCCCGGTGGCGCGCCGGCGGCGGAGGACATCCGCGCGTTACTGGTTTCCGGCGCGGTCGAGCGCTGGTCGCCGATGGCCGAAGTGCTGCTGAATTACGCGGCCCGGGAAATGCACGTCATGGAAACCATCCGCCCGGCGCTGGCGCGCGGCGACTGGGTGATTTCCGACCGCTTCGCCGATTCCACCATGGCCTACCAGGGTTACGGCGGCGGCGTCGATCCGGCGCGGATCAAGGCGATCCACGGCGCGGCGCTTGGCGATTTCAAGCCCGACCTGACCCTGATACTCGATCTCGAAACGTCGGAAGGGCTGGCCCGCGCCGGCAAGCGGCTGGTCGAGGCGGGCAGTGCGGAAGACCGTTACGAACGCATGGAGCGCGATTTTCACGACCGGCTCAGAAACGGATTCCTTGAAATCGCGAAAGCGGAGCCGCTACGCTGCCGGGTGATCGATGCGGCGGGCGATATCGCGCAGGTCGCCGACGATATCCGCAAGACCGTTTCGGACGCGCTCGGAGTATCGCTGCCATGAACGCGGAAGTTGCCGAGGTGCTGGATGACGAGAACCTGGACCCGCGCCATACCGCCGATCTGATCGGCCACGAGGACGCCGAGAAGACGCTGCTGAGCGCCGCCTCGGGCGGGCGCCTGCCGCACGCGTGGCTGTTCACCGGGCCCAAGGGCATCGGCAAGGCGACGCTGGCGTTCCGCTTCGCGCGCTACCTGTTTACCCACGCGCCGGGTGCGGCGTCCGCCGCGGGCGGGCTGTTTGCCGACGACGACATTCCGGCCGCGGTGCCGGAAAGCCTCTACGTCGATCCGGCGCGCCCGGTGTTCCACCGCGTCGCGTCCGGCGGGCACGGCGACCTGATGACGGTCGAGCGGCGCTTGAACGACCGCGGCAAGCTGTCGACGCAGATCCGGATCGAGGATGTGCGCCAGGCCATCGATTTCGCGCACCTGACGTCGAGCGAGGGCGGCTACAAGGTGATCGTCGTCGACGGCGCGGAGTTGATGAACCGCTCGTCCGAGAACGCGTTCCTCAAGATCCTCGAGGAGCCGCCGGCGCACTGCGTCATCATCATGGTCAGCCACAACCCGGGACGGCTTCTGCCGACGACCCGGTCGCGCTGCCGCACGCTCGCCATGAAACCGCTGACGGCGGAACAGGTCACCGACCTGATGACGCGGCACATGCCGGACGTGGCGGCGGACGAAGCGGCGGAACTGGCCCGGCTGTCGGAGGGCAGTATCGGCCGTGCGATGTCGCTGGCCGCGGGCGGCGGGCTCGAGATTTACCGGGAAGTGGTTAATATCTTCGCCTCGCTGCCGGACCTGGACGGCGCGGCGGTGCAGGCGCTGGCCGGCAAGCTTTCGAAAGCCGGTGCCGACGACGCTTATTACTCGGGCGTCGAGCTGTTCCGCTGGTGGCTGTCGCGCGTCGTTCTGGCGGCATCGCGCGGCGCCGAGGCGGACACGAGCCTGAGCGCGGAAGAGCAGGGGATCGCGGCACGCGCCGCTGAGACGGCGATCCTGCCGGTGTGGCTGGCGCGCCTCGACCAGGCCGAGAGCCTGATCCGCAGCGCCGATCCGCTCAACCTCGACCGCAAGCAGGTGATTCTGTCGCTGTTCCTGTCGCTGGCGTGACGATGGCGGTGTATCAGCGTATTCCTTGACCCGCCCGGCGCCGCGCCGTACCTAGGGGCGCACGAAATCATCGGGAACTCAGATGTCCGACAAGCCGACCTACTACGTCACGACGCCGATCTATTACGTCAACGACGCGCCACACATCGGCCACGCGTACACGACGCTGGCGTGCGACGTGCTGGCGCGCTTCAAGCGTCTCGACGGCTTCGACGTCCGTTTCCTGACCGGCACCGACGAGCACGGCCAGAAGGTCGAAAAATCGGCGCAGGCGGCGGGCATGGACCCGCAGGCGTTCACGGACAAGGTCTCGCAGAACTTCCGCGACCTGGCGGATTTCATGAATTTCAGCCACGACGACTTCATCCGCACCACGGAAGACCGCCACGTCGCCGCCTGTCAGGCGATCTGGAAGAAGCTGGAAGAAGCGGGGGACATCTACCTCGACAACTACGGCGGCTGGTACGCGGTCCGGGACGAGGCGTTCTACGGCGAGGACGAACTGACCAAGACCGCGGACGGCAAGCGCATCGCACCTTCGGGTGCCGAGGTCGAGTGGGTCGAGGAGCCGAGCTATTTCTTCAAGCTCTCCGAATGGGGCGAGCGGCTGCTGAAATTCTATGACGCCAACCCGGATTTCATCCTGCCGGAAAGCCGCCGCAACGAGGTGGTGAGCTTCGTCAGGGGCGGCCTCAACGATCTTTCGATCTCGCGCACCACGTTCAACTGGGGCGTCAAGGTGCCGGGCGACGACGCGCACATCATGTATGTGTGGCTGGACGCGCTGACCAACTACATCACCGCCGTCGGCTATCCGGATACCGAGAGCGAACGCTATACCAAGTACTGGCCCGCCGACCTGCACATGGTCGGCAAGGACATCCTGCGCTTTCACGCCGTCTACTGGCCGGCGTTCCTGATGGCCGCCGGGCTCGAGCCGCCGAAGCGCGTGTTCGCGCACGGCTGGTGGACCAACGAGGGTCAGAAGATCTCCAAGTCGCTCGGCAACGTCATCGACCCGATAGAGCTTTCGGATAAGTACGGCCTCGACCAGGTGCGCTATTTCCTGCTGCGCGAGGTGCCGTTCGGCAACGACGGCGATTTCTCGCATCAGGCCATGGTCAACCGCATGAACGGCGAACTGGCCAACGACTTCGGCAACCTGGCGCAGCGCGTCCTGTCGATGACCGCCAAGAACTGCGACGGGAAAGTGCCGGAACCCGGTGAACTCACTGATGACGACAGGGCGCTGCTGGACGCCGTGGGCGCGTTGTTGGCCGATGTCCGCGGCCACATGGACCGTCAGGCGTTCCATACCGCGCTGGAGGCGATCTGGAGCGCGATCCGCGCCGCCAACGGTTACGTCGACCGCCAGGCGCCGTGGAAGCTGCGCAAGGAAGACCCGGACCGCATGGCCACCGTGCTTTACGTGCTGGCCGAGACCGTCCGCCAGTTGGCGATCCTGTGCCAGCCGGTGATGCCGGGCGCGATGGCGAAGATGCTCGATCAGTTGGGCGTCGCCGAAGACGCGCGTCTGTTCGCGCACCTGGGCGAGGCGGGGACACTGACGCCGGGGGCCGACCTGCCCAAGCCGGCGGGCGTCTTCCCGCGCTATGTCGAGGAAGAGTAGGCTTCCGCCGCCCGTTTAGGCTGGCGGCGCCTCGTCGAAAAGGCCATCCGCGTCGGCGTCGATGCCGAGCCACGCGAGGGCCTCGCTCATCTCCTCGAAAATTTCGGTCTCGACCCCCGTTTCCGGGTCGGCTTTCCGGATCGCGCTCCACAGCGGCATAATGATCCTGGCCTCGTTCGACCCGCCGATCACGCAGGCGTTTCTGCCTCGGGTGACGGAATATTCCTTGTACAGCGTGTTCAGCCGGGCATTCACGTGTTTCAGGCTGTCGGGATTCAGTCCGGACAGATCGCAGTCGGCGGAGAAAAGGCAGATCGAATCGGTTCGGCCCGTAATGCCGTGATCCTGCGTCAGCGCGCGGAGCATGATCTCGGCCGCATCGATGATATCGTCGGCGCTGAAATGCCCGGAGAAGTGATACCCGATGAGCCGTGATGTCGGCTGTATGGCACGGGATATCGGCATGTTCTCATTTCCTCCCGTGGCAAAATCTGTATACACAGCGCGACGGTGAACGAACCGCCGCATTGGCACAGCACATGATATTCAGGCCAAAGCCGGGATCAAGAATAGCATATCACCTTATTCAGGCACCATGACCGCAATTTGGCTGGCCCCCGGGCCTGGACAGTTGACTCTCCGGGCTCGACCGACAACATGTCCGCGCAAGGAGAGCTTATGAGCGACACCAAGGACACCAAGCAACCGCCGGTCTTCGACACGCCGCTGATCGACAGCCACTGCCATCTGGATTTCCCGGATTTCGGCGACGAACTCGACGACGTGGTGGCCCGCGCCGGACGCGCCGGGGTCACGCACATGGTGACGATCTCGACGCACCTGAGCCGTTTCGACGGCGTACTGGCGGTCGCCGAGCGGTTTCCGAACGTGTTTTGCTCCGTCGGCATCCATCCGCACGAGGCCGGCACCGAGGCCGAAGTTTCGGCGGACGAACTGGTGGGACTCGCGCAGCACCCGAAAGTGGTCGGCATCGGCGAAACCGGCCTCGACTTCTATTACGAGCACAGCCCGCGCGACGTGCAGGAACGCCAGTTCCGCACCCATATCGAGACGGCGCGCCGTACCGGGCTGCCGCTGATCGTGCATACCCGCGACGCCGACACCGACACCATCCGGATCATGGAGGAAGAACACGGGAAGGGCGCTTTCCCCGGCCTGATCCACTGTTTCTCGGCGAGCCGGGAACTGGCCGAGCGCATGGTCGCCATCGGGCTCTATATCTCGTTTTCCGGCATCGTCACCTTCAAGAAGGCCGACGAACTGCGCGAGGTGGCGAGAATCCTGCCCGAGGACCGGATCCTCGTCGAAACCGACAGCCCCTATCTGGCGCCGGTGCCGAGGCGCGGCAAGCGCAACGAGCCCGCGTTCACGGCCTTCACGGCGGCCAGGATCGCCGAGGAGCGGGGCGTGTCGCCGGCCGAGATCGCGCGGACCACGACCGCCAACTTCAAGCGTCTTTTCGCCAAGGCCGGCGCCGCTATCGACGCGGACGCCGCATGAGCCACGAAAACGGGATGAAAATCACGTTCCTGGGCACGGGATCGTCGAGCGGCGTGCCCGGCATCGGCATCGGCTGGGGCCGCTGCAACCCGACAAACCCGAAGAACACGCGCCTCAGGCAGTCGATCCTGGTGGAAACCGGCGGCAAGCGGCTGCTGGTGGATACATCGCCGGACCTGCGCCAGCAGTTGCTGCGTGCCGGCGCCGAGGAACTGGACGCGGTGCTGTTCACGCACGCGCACGCGGATCACCTGAACGGGATCGATGATCTGCGCGGCGTCAACAAGGCCATCAAACGGCCGCTACCGGTCTATGCCAACCGGGCCACGCACGAACATATCCAGCAGTGCTTCGGTTATACGCTGAAACCGCTACCGGACGACTTCAACGGGGTCTACATCCGTCCGGTGCTCGACATGACCGAATTCGTGCCGGGTGACGACCTCGACGTGCTCGGGATCGCCGTCGGGTCGTTCCTGCAGGATCACGGCTATTCGGAGACGGTCGGTTTCAGGTTCGGTTCCGTGGTCTATTCGACGGACGTGAAATCGCTCACCGACGAGGTGCTGGACGATCTCAGGGACGCAAACCTGGACGTCTGGATCATCGGCGTCTTTCGCTGGGAGACGCACTGGACGCATGCGCACGTCGACCTGGCGCTGGAATGGATCGAACGCGTGAAACCGAAAAGGGCGATCCTCACGCACATGTCGCCGGACATCGATTACGACGAGCTGCAGGCGTATTTGCCGGATCGTGTCCGGCCGGCGTTCGACGGCATGACGGTCGAGATCGCCGCCGGCGGGGACGAGGTTTCGATTTCCGGCTGAGGCGCACACGGATAATTTTCAGCGTGCTTTTTATTTTTGCCGGGCCTTGATAGCGTTATGTTTATAACCAATAAGCCATTGTTTTTATTATATAGTATATAATTTTCCATAATATACATTATGCGACTTGAGTGCGCTTGTTATTTTTTATATGTGGCAGAAAGCCCTTTGATGGGTCCGGCATCTAGGGGGGAGCTTGATTTGAGGAATGTGACAAGCGCGCCGAGAAGCTGCAGAAATGCGCGGCCGGCCGCCGGCTTCGACTGGCAGACGCTGGCGTCCGTTACCGGTTTTCCCGGCGAATGAGCTATCCGTGTCAGAAGAATCGGGATTCGTGTGGGCGGCTTATGGCTTATATTGCCTACTCTCCAGTCTTGATTGGGTTAATTGTTTTACATGCTTAGTTAATCGGATAGCGTCTAGGTGTAGGGTTGTTGAAGATCGGTTTTTCATTCGTAGCGAGTGAACGTTGTCTGCACACCAGAACATAATTTCGGTCGAGAGTTTGTCGCACGCTTATCCGGGTCTCGGTAAGTCGGGCTCCGTCCCCGCATTGTCGGATATTAATGTTTCCATTGAACCCGGTGATATTCTCTCGATCGTCGGCCCGTCGGGGTGCGGCAAAAGCACCCTCCTCAAATGTATTCTCGGGCTTTTGGAGCCGAGTGGTGGGTCAGTGCGCCTAGACGGCAAGTCACCCGAAGATGTCGCGCGTGAGCACCGGATAGGATTTGTCCCGCAAAAACCTGTGTTTTTCGAATGGATGAACATCCGCGACAACGTGACGCTGCCGCTAAGGATTGCCGAGGTTGAGGAAGATCAGGAGACTATTGAACTGTTCTTCCGGCTTGTTTCTCTGGAGGGTTTCGAGAATGCGCATCCTCATGAACTCTCGGGGGGAATGCTGGGCCGGGCCTCACTTATTCGCGGTATGGTAAACCAGCCCAACTTTCTTTTTCTCGACGAACCATTCAACAATCTCGACGAGGTGCTGCGGCACTATCTGAGCACCCGCGTGTTTCTATCCGCCAGAGAGATGAAACAGACCGTCGCGATGGTGACCCACGACGTTCGTGAGGCGATCACCTACTCCGACAAGGTGCTGGTGCTTTCGTCCCGCCCGGCCACCGTCGTCGAACTGATCGACGTCAGTCTGGGCGACGACCTAGATAAACGGCGGGAGAATACCACGCGCATCGAGGAACTGTACCATGAGATTATCGGTTACATGCGAAAGTCCCATGAACTGGATCAGGCCGAGTAATGGCGGGTAATCAGGACAGCTGGCAGAAGATCCTCAATAGGATTCGGTATGGCGGCGGACCGGTCAAAGGCGTGTTGGTGATCGTTGTGGTCTGGGAACTTGCCGTATCCTTTTTTGATATTCCTGAGTATCTTCTCCCCGCCCCGACCGCGATCTTCGGCGCGCTCGTATCGAACTTCGGTCGCATATTCACCAATGTTTCGATCACGGCCTTTGAGGCGATCTGCGGGTTCTTTATCGGCAACGCACTCGCTGTCGTGTTTGCACTAATTTTCTCCAATGTCCGGTCGGCCCGAGAGAGCTTTCTGCCGCTGGTAGTCGGGTTGCAGGCCGTGCCGATCGTGGCGATCGCGCCGTTTATCATGATCTGGTTCGGGTCCGGGTATACGGGAAAAATTGTTATGGCCGCATTGATATGCTATTTTCCCGCCACGGTAGTCGCGACGAGGGGGTTTTTGACGGTGAGTTCGGATGCCCATGACGTGCTCTCAGCCATGGGAGCAACGCGGTTTCAGATTTTTAGGACCCTTGCCCTGCCCTCGGCGATCCCGAGTGTATTTTCAGCTATGGAGCTCTCTGCCATCCTGTGTGCCATCGGCGCGCTTGTCGCTGAGCTTTCCGGCGCGTCGAGAGGCGCCGGTTTTTTGATTATTGAGGCTTCTTATTCGTTTAAGACTTCAATGTTGTTTGCCGTGCTTGTTTCCGTCGCAGTTTTTACTGTTGGATGGTTTTCCCTCGTTCGAATGATAGGAGATCGGTTAAGTGCCAAATACCGCCTTACATCAGTCTCACTCAACTGAGACGGATTTTCACTTCGACATATCGACGTACTTCCTGTGCAAGGAGGTGCTTAAAGGCAAGGATCGCCGGCTGGCGCTGACGCTCAGGGACGTGATCGCCGATACGTTCTTTTCGACCGGACTCCCGGTGGTGGACCTGCTTGACGTGGGTGGCGGCGACGGTTCGTTCATCGAGCGTGTTTTGAGGGATGTCCACGAGATCGCGATCGAGAGCAGGCTCGACTGCATTGAACCCGATCCGGACTGCTATAACATCCTGATGCGATCCAAGCCGACACTGGGAGCATTGGGCGCGGACGTGAAGTTCTTCAACAGCCGGGTCGAAGATTTCCTGGAGAGCGGCGAGAGGCCCGACGGCTACCATGTGGTCATGTTCACCCACCTGCTATACCACATTGAACGGAAGCACTGGCCGGCTCTGATCAGGCGTGCGCTCGGCCGGCTCAAGGACAATGGCCGTCTGATCGTCATTATGGTGTCGCGAAAGTCGCAGATTTATCGGTTGTGGGACAGGATCGAGGAAACGTGCGGCACCGACGGCGTGCGTCGAAACATCGACATGCAGCGGCACGGCGCATGGGTCTTCAGTGAAGACTTGCAGGTCGCGCTCGATGATGCCGGTATCCGCTACAGCAAAGAGTATGTGGGCGGTCCGATTGTGTTCCGGCAAACGCGCCTCAAGGAGGACCGTATGTTCATCGCCGAGGAGGCGCCGGAGAAAACGAACCTCGCCCGGTTCCTCGCGTTCATGTTTCGCACGACCCCCGCGGACGTTGCCAGGTGCCTTTATGACGAAATTCGCGAATATTCGTGTCGCCTCGCGCCGCTGCACTTCCAAAGTATCGATGGCTTCTACGTCATCGAAAAACAGGAGAACTGATCCATGGCGCCGAAACGTGTGATTCTTGGCGCGATCGTTTTGGTTGCAGCCGTTATCGCCGTCTACCTGTTTACAGGTAAGGCGCACGTTGAGGCGACGAAGATAAGCGTGAGACTGGCCTGGATACCCGGTGTCACCTTTATCGGTGACTACGTCGCCCAGGATCAGGGGTACTGGAAATCGCGCGGCCTCGACGTAAAGGTCGAACCCGGCGGCTTCGAACTCGACGCCATCAAGCTTGTAGCCGCCGGTGCCGATACCATCGGTGTGACTAGCGGCCCGCAGTTCGTGCAGGCACGTGCTAGCGGGGTGCCCATCGTCGCCTTGGCGTCGACGATTCCGAAAAGCCCCATCGGCTGGATATCCAAGGCCGATTCAGGGATCAAGACACCGCAGGATTTTAAAGGCCACCGCGTCGGTTCCCAGTTCGGTACGCATACCGAGATCACGCTGGAAGCGATGATGGCGCGCCTCGACATTCCCCTTTCATCTTTTGAGCGCATCGCGGTGAAATTTGACCCCCGGCCGTTCGTCGTCGGTGAGATTGACGTTCTGCCGGTCTATCTGATCGATCAGCCTGTCGATCTGGAAGCGCAGGGTATCAAGCTCAACAGGATCGACCCCGGCGACTATGGCGCGGCATTCGACTACGGAAATATCTACTTCACGACCGAGAAGAACATTAAGGAGATGCCGCAGACGATTAAGGCTTTCCTGGAGGGGGCAAGTGAAGGCTGGAGCCGGGCCGAAAGCAACCGGCCGGCGGCGCTGGATATCCTTTACACGCGTGTGGAAACACCGGATGCCGCAATCCTGACGCGCAAACTGGATGAAATGTTCGCCTTCATCACCAAGGACGGCGCGCCCTATCCGGGACTTTATCCCGTCACCTTGGACGGACTGAACTCCATCAAGGAAATACTTGTAACATACGGGGGTTTAACATCCGAGGTAGATGTTGATTCGGCAGTGTATTCAATGAAATAATGCACGCGGAAGCTGTCACTTGGTTGTGACGGGGGGGGGCTACGTGAGTGATGAAAACGACAAAGATCTTGAGAAAGCTGTAGAGGCGGACTCGGTGCGCGGCGACGAGGCAAATCAGCAGCAAGTCAACGAAGATAATAATGATACGCTGGCAACTGCAATGGTGTCATCCAATCATGAAGCCAATAAAAAAAGTCTCGCTACGGCGTGGATTGGTATCGTACCTCTGATACTGGTGCTGACCGCCAGTCTATATTTCTCCGGCATGCCGGAATATCACCAATTCCCAATTTTCGTCGCGCCCGGTTTTACGGCCGGTGTCGCATTTGCAATCACGGTTGCATATTTGCTCGATGAACGCCAGCACCTCAAGGTGTTCAACGACAATCGCCCGAAGGATCAGCCGCGCCTGGAGCCCAGTATGGCGCTGCTGATTTGCAGCATGACTATCGCGCTGTTCGTTATTTTCTTTTGTTTCGCAATGTCCGCCGTACACAGTTGGCAGCTACATTTGCTTCTGATGATCATCATCTATCTTCTGTTTCTGGTCTGGGACATCATTGTTCTCAAGTTCGTACGGCTTGAGGAGATCAAGGAAAAGGTCAGAAGCGTAAGTAAGTCGGTAAATATCCCGACGCTTTGTTCGCTTGTGGCAGCCGCGATTTTCGTTTTCTCAAATCCAGAAATTCCGACATGGACCGTGAGCGCGTTTATCGACTCCACGAATCCCGAACTTCCAAAGTTGATAAATTCCTGCGTTAGCGACAATTGCCATGCCGGTAAGATCAAGATGCGGTTCGATCAATTTTCAGAGGCAATCGTGACCGGCGTGATTGCGTTTCATCTCATTGCTGGCGCCCTAGGTTATATTATCGAGGAATATGGCTACGCCTTTATGTCCGCTTGTCGGCGTGTTGTCGGGTTTTTCAAGAAGTGAATTGAAGTCGTGCTAAGTACGGCATTTTTCTCTTGGTCAATTGGTTTTTACCGAGAGTTCATATGATAAAACTTGCGAAAAAACTTAGTGCGATAATTTCGTGCTTGGAGAAGCAGTTCCTCATTCCTGAGCGGAGGGCACTTATTTCCGGCGCCGCCGGATTGGTAGCCATGGGTTTGGTGCTATATTTGAGTTATCAGCTCTCCCAAGGTTTTCCGAGTCACCATTTGCGGCCATTATTTTGGGCACCTGCGATTACTTCGGGTGTCTCGGTCTCGATTGTGTTTGCTTATATTTTTGATGAAATAATGCATGTAAATGAAAAATGTCACTTAAAAGCCAATAACGTTTTTGTACTTTCTAGTTTTATGTTGGTATTCGTTGTCGCGATCCTTTGTGCAAATTTGGCTGCAGCGCATGATTGGGCATCGCATCTCAACTATATGTTGGCGATTTATTTTGTGTTTATCATTTGGGATTGCGTGGCGATGCGTTGCGTGAATTCACGCGATATTCGTAAGAAGATCAAGACAGTCCACAGATCAGTAAATTGGCCGACGCTGCTTTCGCTTTTTGCAACCTATCTCTTTGTATTTTTAAATCAAGATACGGCCGCTTGGGGTATCGAAGTTTTCGTCGACGCGTCAAAACCAGAAAGTCAAAGCGTTATGGCCGGTTGTGACACAGCAGTATGCGAAGCCAGAAAACTGAACTTGCCGTTCGGCCAGTTTGCAGACGCAATTGTAACGGGGGTGGTCGCGTTCCATTTATTTACAGGTGCATTGAGTTATATATTTGAAGAGTTTTTAGATATTATAAAAAAGAATTTATTTATTGTTTGGAATAATTTAACTAATCCTTCCTGAGTAAGTATAGGTTCTTTTGTCGGTCTTACTACGCTGGTTTTATAAATCGGTCCCAATGTCTAAGTTTTGATTTTTACCGTCGGCGTTTGCGCAGGTTCGAAAAGCGCGTTCGAAGCCTAGAATCGCCACTGAGGCACTTTAAACATCCGGCGTTAGATTGGCCGCCTGATCGGTATCGACACCCCCTTCCATTTACCGTCTTTCGAAACCTCCTAACGTCTCTACTAGTATATTTGCGCGGGCGAGGCGGGCTTGCGTGCCCGGTCGATCCGTGCGGGCTGTGTCACTGTATCGTGCAGGGCTGCCGGAAGAACGAGTCGGCGACGTTGCTGACGGCTGTGGGATCACGCTGAATCTTACCCGACGTCGCTGATTACCCTATTGGCGACCATCTCCGCCTGATCGTCAATGGCACTGTAGAGGCCTTTGACGGCGCCGCTGATGTTCTCGGCTGGCGGACAGCAGCGGCGCCATTGCCGCCGCTGGTGCTACCAGGGCCGCGCCTGTGAGGCGCCCGTCGCGCGCCGGGAACCTTTTTGTTGTCCCCGCTCCTTTCTCGCTGATTGACTTGTCACCAGATCTTGCCGGACTGGATACTTTCGATCGTGTCGTCGTCGTGACGAAAATTGATTTCCCGGGAATTTGCCTGATGTTTCTCCCGCCCCGGAGATGATAGCGTTTGCCGACAGACTGGGGGCGACTCATGGACGACACCAAACCAGGCGGCAAACCCGCCTGGCCCACCGAAACCACGGAAGACCTGCTCCGCATCATGGCCAGGCTGCGCGATCCCGACGGCGGCTGCCCGTGGGACGTCGAACAGGATTTCGCCTCGATCGCGCCCTACACTATCGAGGAAGCCTACGAGGTCGCCGACGCCATCGAACAGGGCGACATGGAGGGCCTCAGGGGCGAGTTGGGCGATCTGCTGCTGCAGGTGGTGTTCCATGCGCAGATGGCGCGCGAGGCCGGCCATTTCGACTATGCCGACGTGGTGCACGGTATCGCCGAAAAGATGGTGGTGCGCCATCCGCACGTGTTCGGCGACGTGTCGGTCGAGGACGCGGACGCGCAGACCCGGGCGTGGGAAGACCAGAAAGCCGCCGAGCGCGCCGAGAAGGCCGCGGCGGCCGGACGCACACCCTCGGTGCTGGATGACGTGGCACGCGGCCTCCCTGCCCTGATGCGCGCCGAAAAGCTGCAGAAGCGCGCGGCCCGCGTCGGTTTCGACTGGCCCGACGCGGCGCCGGTGTTCGACAAGGTGCGCGAGGAACTGGACGAGGTGCGTGACGTGCTCGACGGCGGCGGCGACCCGGCCAAGGTCACGGACAGGCTCGAGGACGAGCTGGGCGACCTGTTGTTCACCTGCGTCAACCTTGCCCGGAAACTCGGCACCGATCCGGAAACCGCGCTCAGGCGCACCATCGCCAAGTTCGAGCGCCGCTTCCGCGCCGTCGAGGACATGGCGGCGAAGGACGGCAAACCGCTCAAGGACATGGACATCGATGGCCTTGAGGCGATGTGGGTCCGCGCCAAGGCGGCCGACAAGGGACCCGGCCCCTGCTCCTGATCCGGCTTTTTATTGTCTACTAGTAGACGGTTAAAAATTGTCTATCCCGGCCTTGAGCCGGGACCTATTTTCAAACCGGCATCCATACGGGTGTGATCTGGAATAGGTCCCGGATCGCGCCTTTGGCCCGTCCGGGATGACGTGTATTGGCGGGTCGCCGAATGGTGATATGCTTCGCTCTACACTAGCGCAGAAACGCCCCTCAGGAACGCCTCTCAGGAACGCCCATGACCGACCCCGCCGAAGCCGCCGATATCCGCCCCTGGGACAACCAGTTCGAGGTCGAGAACGTCGACGTGATCGCCGAAACCCACGAACTTCGCGTGATCGAGTTGACTCTGAAGCCCGGCGAATGCGTGCCGTGGCATGCGCACCCGGCAAACGCCGATATCTTCTATCCCATCGCCGGCGTCATCGACATTCACGAGAAGATGCCGGAGACGGTGACGCGGATCGGCGTCGGCGAGACGCACACGGTGCCGTCCCGCCGCGCGCACCTGGTGCACAATCCGACGGACGAGACGATCCGGTTCCTCAATATCCAGGGCCCGGGCGCCTACGACTACCTTCCCATCGGCGATCAGGCCGCCCCCGAGTTCACGCCGAAGCCGATGGATTGAGCGTTCCACGAGCAGATAACGCGGTGATGTGATGGAACATGATTTCTGGCGCGAGCGCTGGGCCGCCAACCAGATCGCCTTTCACGAAAAGGACGGCAACAAGCTGTTGTTGCGGCATTTCGACGCCATCGAACTGCCCGAGGGAGCGCGCTATTTCCTGCCGCTCTGCGGCAAGACCGGCGATATCGCGCAGTTGCTGATCAAGGGCTATCGCGTTGCCGGCGTGGAACTGGTCGAGGACGCCATCCGCCAGCTTTTCGATGAACTGGGCGTCGCGCCCGAGGTCACGGACGTGGGGCCGTTCAAGCGTTATGCGGCCACGGACATCGAGATATTCGTCGGCGACGTGTTCGCGCTGACCGCCGATATCCTGGGACCCGTCGACGCCGTCTACGACCGCGCCGCGCTGGTCGCGTTTCCGGTCGGCATGCGGGCCGCATACGCGGCGCATGTGGCTGCGATCACCGGTAAAGCACGGCAGATGCTGCTGACGTTCGAATACGACCAGTCGGCGATGAACGGCCCGCCCTTCGACGTCGACGCGGACGAGGTGCGATCGCTCTACGGCGACGCCTTCGAGATCGAACTGGTGCGCCGCAAGGACATCCCCCAGGGGCTCAAGGGCCTAGTCACGGCGAACGAGGTGGTGTGGCTGCTGACGCCGCGACGCTGAAGACGGGCGTTAGTTCCACAAATTTGCCGACAGGTCTTGCCAATGAGGATTAAGCCGCTCGATCAGCGCGATTTTCCAGTCCCGCCGCCAGCGTTTGATTCGTTTTTCATGAATGATCGCGGTCTCGATGTCGCTGAACGTCTCGAACCAGACCAGCCGTTTGACGTTGTATTTGGCCGTGAAAGCCGACCCCTTGCCTGACAAATGCTCGCTGATCCGTCCCGGCAGGTCGGACGTCACGCCGGTATAAAGCGTGCCATAAGGCTTGCTGGCGAGGATGTAGACGTAGCTTTGCCGTTCCATACCTCGGATATGGAAGGAACTGCTGCGGTTTTTGTCTCTACGTCATCCCGGCCAAGCGAGCGTTGCGAGCGCCGAGCCGGGACCTATTTTCGCACAGGCAGCAAAAGGGTGTGACCTGAAATAGGTCCCGGATCGCAATTGATCCCTGCCTTCGCGGGGACAGGCGTCCGGGATGACGGTCTGAACTCTACGAGTAGACCGTCACTCCGCCGCGGATTTCTTGCCGATATCGTTCTCCAGCAGGAAATCCGGCACCCGGCAGCCGATGGTGCAGCAGCGGCCGGGCTGGCGGTCCGGGTTCTTGCCGTCGGCGCGCTCGGCGAGGTCGCGGTCCATGAGCTGCTGGGCGATTTCCTTCTTCTCGCCGATCGGATAGTTGCGCCAGATCTCGCGTTTCATGGCCTCCGGCGAGCCGCCGCCGTGCAGCGAAATCACCGAATACCAGCCGCCCTGGTTGGACGCGGTCAGGTCCTCGATCAGGCGCGCCGCCTGCAGGCGCTGGCTTGCGGGAATGTCGTCGCGGCCCTTCAGGACCTCCGAAAGCGTGCCGGCGGTCTCCGGGTTGTGATCCTCGTCCGGGCCCGGCAGCGCCACGATCAGCCCGCCCGAGACGGTGTGCGCGAGGCGGTGCATGTCGTAGATCTGCGTCGCCATCAAGAGCTTGCCGATGTTGGAGAACACCGGCTCCGGCATGATGTTCCCGGACCCGTCCTTCTGGCCGTAGATCGACGCCGCGACGCCGGTGGCGAAGAAGCCCTCGACGATCTTGATCAGTTCGACCATGTCGTCGCGCAGGTGCGCGTGGCGGTCGCAATCGAGGCCGTTGGCCTCGATCATCAAAGCCCCGGCGCCGATCAGCAGGTCGCCGAACCCGGCCCGCGCCGCGATGCAGGACTGGCGGTGATGCGTCGCGTAATTGTAGGTGATCGCCTCGGACTGCGCCGTCTCGCCGTTCAGGAATACGCGCTCGTGCGGGATGAACACGTTGTCGAAGATGACGACGCCGGTGGTCTGGCCGTAGCGCTTGGAGAACACCGCCGCGTCCTCGCCCGGCCGGCCCGACGGCCGGCAGACGATGGTGACGCCCTCGGCATCCACCGGCACGACGCCGCAGACGGCGAATGCCTTGTCGTCCGGGCCCATGGCGCGGCACGGCATCACCAGGAAGCCGTGCACGTAGGGCGCCGAGGTGACGATGGCCTTGGTGCCGGAAATGACGATGCCTTCAGAGCGCTCCTCGACCACGTGCACGTAGGTGTCCGCATTCGACTGCTGGTGCGGCTTTTTCGAGCGGTCGCCCTTCGCATCCGTCATGGCGATGGCGTAGTTGTAGCCGTTTTCCTGGCTCTCGATCATGAAATCCAGGAAGCGCTCGAAGTAGGCCGTCCCCTCCTCCGCGTCGCACTTCTTGGTCGCCTGATAGAGCCCGTTGAAGGCGTCGTGCACCAGGTAGCGCTGCGAGCAGCCGCTTTCCCGACACATGATGCGGACTGCTTCCAGCTTGCGCAGCAGGTCGTCCGGCGTGCGGTCGATTTGTGTCATGCGGTCGACGGTCCTGCCGGTTTCCTGCTCGACCGCCTTCATCAGGGGGCTGAGTTCCGGGTCGGAGGCCATGTCGTAAGTGACGCCGATGGCGTTGATGCCGGGTTGCAGACGCGGCTCGTCGGCGACGCTCTCGATGCGTTCGCCGTCGATGAACACGCGCGGGCTGAATCGGCGCAGGCTGTCACGGTATTCGGCAAGTGAGGCAATCATGGAACAGTCTCCTCTATCCCATTGGGATTCATATCTTTCCGAGCTTTCTCAGCACGTTCGCCATATCCACGGTGCGCTGCGCCTGTGCGACGATCGGGTAATCGACGAAATAGCCGTCGACCTGGATCGAGGCGACGCCCGCCGCCTCCGCTTCCTCGAACGCGGCGACGATCTTTTCCGACCAGGCGATGCTCTCGGCCGTCGGCGTGAAGGCGGTGTTGGCCGGGCCGATCTGGTCGGGGTGGATGCACATCTTGCCCTGGAAGCCCAGCGCGCGGACGGTCTCGCACGATTTGGCGAACAACTCGTGCTCCTTGATGTGGATGTAGACCGTGTCGATCGGCGGCTCGAGCCCGCCCAGCCTCGAGGCCAGCACCATTTCCGAACGGATCGGCAACAGCTCGGCCTCTTCGAGCGTCCAGTCCATGCCGAGATCGCGGGTATAGTCGCCGGCGCCGAAGGCGAAGCGCCTGACCCGCGAGCCGGCCAGCGCCATGTCGCGCAGGTTGGCCGCGCCCTTGGCGGTCTCGATGATCGGCAACAGGTCGATGGTACCGGGTTCCATGTTCTGGTCGCGTTCCAGGTTGGCGATCAGCCACTCGACGGATTTCAGGTCCTCGACGCTTTCCAGCTTGGGCAGCATGACGCCGTCCAGGTCCGGGCACACCACGGCGCAGATATCGCCGTAGCAGTACGGGGTGTCATACGCGTTGACGCGGACGAACGCGGCGGCGTCGCGGGGCTGCTTGAGGGTTTCGCGGACGATGGCGCGTGTCTTGACCTTCTCGGCGATGGCGACGGCGTCCTCGAGATCGAGGATCACCGCGTCGGTGTCGAGGGTCAGCGCCTTCTCGACGCGCCTCGGGTGGTTGCCGGGGGTGAACAGATAGGTGCGGTGCGCGTGCTCTCTCATATGACGCCGTCCTTGCTCAGTTGGTCGATCTCGGCGTCGCTGAGGCCGAGCCATTCGCCGTAGACCATGTCGTTGGCCTCGCCCAGCGTCGGGCCCAGTGCCGCGACCTCGCCGGGGGTCTCCGAAAGCCGGGGCAGCGACGTCGGCACGACGACCGGGCCGATGCCCGGCACGTCGACGCTCTGCATGGTGCCGCGTTCCTGGAAATGCGGATCGGCAAAGATGTCGGCGATGGAATTGATGGCGCCGCAGGGCACGTGGTTGGCGGTGCAGACCTCGATCACCGCGTCGCGCGGCATCGATGTCGTCCATTTTTCGACTTCTTCCAGGACGATTTCCCGGTTGGCCAGGCGTTCGGCCTGGTCGCCGTACTTTTCCCATAAATCCTGGCGTTCCATGGCGACCGTCAGGCGCTCGAACATCTTGTCGGTGGTGCACGCGATCGACAGGAACTTGCCGTCGCCGGCCGGGAAATGCCCGTGCGGACAGGCGTTCACGGTGCCGGTGCCTTCCGGTTCGCGGACGAAGCCGTCCTGCGCGTAGCGCGGCGCGATCTCGTCCAGCACCCGGAACACGCTTTCATAAAGCGCGCAGTCGATGACCTGCCCCTCGCCCGTCGCGTCGCGGTGCCGGAGCGCCATCATGATGCCGATGCAGCCGTACATGCCGGTCATGTAATCGCCGAGCGACGTCGACCCCGGCGTCACCGGGATCTCGCCGGGCCTGCCCGACAGATACGTGAGCCCGCCGTAGGCGTGCGCGATGCGCGCGAAACCGGGCCGGTCCCTGTAAGGGCCGGTCTGGCCGTAGCCGGAGACGCGCAGCAGCACGATGCCGGGATTGATTTCCTTGAGGACATCATAGCCCAGCCCCCATTTTTCCAGCGTGCCGGGGCGGAAATTCTCGCAGACCACGTCGGCATCCTTGACGAGTTGCTTCAACAGCTCGGCGCCACGCGCCTCGCGCAGGTTGAGCGTGATCGAGCGCTTGTTGCGCGCTTCCGTGAGCCATGCCAGCGAGCAGTCGTCCAGGGGCGTCTTGGTGCCGTAGCGGCGCCACGGATCGCCGCCACCGGGTTGCTCGACCTTGATGACCTCGGCGCCGAACTCGCTCATGATGGTGGCGGCGAACGGCGCGGCGATGAAACTCGCGATATCCAGGACGCGGACGCCGTCGAGTGGTTTTCGTTCTGTCGTCATGAAACCGGATGCTCTCCCCAAGCGGTATATGTGTATTCTTGTCCGCTTGTCTGCGTGAATTCAAACACTGTTCAAAAAATAAATCAATGTTGAAATTTTAACGGAACCGGGCGAAACTGACCCCGATTTTGAGCCCGGAGACCCGTATGAGCAAGCCCGTCACGGAAACCAGACAGGATGCGCAGGTAGATGCGCGGCAGAATGCGCGACAGGCCGCCGTCTCGAACATGAAACGGTCGCTGATCCTCGACGCGGCGCGCGCCATCTTCGAGGCCGACGGCATCGAGGGCGCATCGATCCGCGCCATCGCCAAACGCGCCGGCTATACGCCCGGGGCGATCTATTTCCATTTCGTGTCCAAGGAAGACATCTACGCCGCACTGCTCGACCAGTCGCTCGACACCGTCGTGGCGTACGTCCATGACGATTTCCCGGCGGACCGCCCGCCGCTCGAGCGGATGCGCCTCGCCGGCCGCCGCATCTTCGACTTTTACGCCGACAATCCGGGCGAGCTCGACCTCGGGTTCTATCTGTTCCGGGGCGGCATGAAGCCGCACGGCCTGGGGCGCGACCGCGACCGGGTGCTCAACGCCAAGTTTCTCGATGCCCTCGCGCCGTTCAAGGCGGCGCTGATCGACGTCGGCTATCCGGAAGCCGAAGCCGACGCCGAGACGGCGGCGTTCTTCGCGCACGTCGCCGGGCTGCTGTTGCTGAAACAGACCGGCCGCATGCGGCTTTTCGATACCGATGTCGACGCCCGCATTGCCGCTTACCTGGATCAGCTCGAACAGCGCGCGGTGTCGGCATTACGGTAATCCTTGACCTTCCCGTTACGGGAACCCCTATCAAGACCGCGATTGCCACTTTCGACGGAAAACCCATGCGGAGACGCGATTTCCTCGGCCTGAGCGGCGCCGCCGCGCTGACGCCCCTGCTGCCCCTAAGCCTGCGCGCCGAGGCCAGGCCCGACCATGTGCTGCGCGCCGGCCCCGGTGACGTCAGCCTGATGGGCGCCGGCAAACCGAAGACGCCGGTCTGGGTGTTCGGCGGCGAGAGTCCCGGCCCCGTGCTGCGCATCCCGCGCGGCAAGCCTGTGCATGTGCGCGTCGACAACGCGCTTTCGGAACCGACGTCCGTGCACTGGCACGGTATCCGCATCGAAAACGCCATGGACGGCGTCAGCGGCTTCACCCAGGCAGCGATCGAGCCGGGCCAAGGCTTCGATTACCGCTTCACCGCGCCGGATGCCGGGACATACTGGTATCATTCGCACCACCGCTCCTGGGAACAGGTGGCGCGCGGGCTCTACGGGCCGCTGATCGTCGAGGAGGACGAGCCGGTGGCCGCCGATCACGACCTGCTGTTCGTCGCCGACGATTGGCTCCTGGGGGACGACGGGCAGATCGCGGGCGGCTTCGGGGATATTCACGACGCGTCGCACGGCGGCCGCATGGGCAACTGGCTGACGGTCAACGGCGAAACCAAGCCGACGTTCAGGGTTCGGCCCGCGCCCGGGTCCGGCTGCGCTGCATTTCGGCGGCCAACGCGCGCATCATGGCGTTCGCGTTTCCGGGGCTCAGCCCGATGATCGCGGCCATCGACGGTCAGCCGCTGGCGACGCCCGAGCCGCTCGGCGACGGGCTATTGCTGGCGCCGGCCCAGCGCGCCGACCTGATCATCGATATCCCGGCGACGCCCGGGGCGACGTTCGAGGTCCAGGAAGTCTCCCTGGAGCCGCCGATCGGCGCCGCCACCATTGTCACCGAGGGCGAGCCCGTGCGCACGGCGCCGCCCGAGGCGCCGCTGGTGCTGCCGCCGAGCGCCCTCTCCAGCCTGCCGCTCGATCTTGCGGGCGCGCAGCACGTCGATCTCCGGATGGAAGGCGGCGCCATGGGCCGGATGCGCGGCGCCATGCACATGGGCCGCATGTTCGACATGCGGGAACTGGTCATGGAAAAGGGTCAGGCCTGGTCCCTGAATGGCGTCGCGGGCCGTACGGGAACGCCGCTCGCGAGTGTGCCGCTGGGCCGCACGCTGACTGTCAACATGATCAACGATACCCGCTGGCCGCACGCCATGCACATGCACGGCCACCACTTCCGGGTCGTCGAACGCAATGGCAGGAAAGTCACGGGCGCGCCGTGGCGCGATACCGAACTGGTCGATGTCGGCGAGACCGTCCGCGTTGCCTTCGTCGCCGACAATCCGGGGAAATGGCTGTTCCACTGCCACATGCTGGAGCATCACATGGCCGGCATGGGGACGTGGATTTCCGTTGGTTGACGCCCAAGCTTCGTGACCTCGTCATGAGGTCCTTGTTGCTCCTCATCCAGAGGAGGCCTGAAAGGCCGTCTCGAAGGATGTGCCTCGGATCAAGCCCCGGATTTAATCCGGGGCAAGTTTGGGGTGACGGGGTTGGTGTGGCGATTTATCATTCCTCCCATGAGTAAAATCCTCCCCCGCCGCCCGTTCAGGGGCCTCGCCGCGCTGGCGCTCGTACTTGTGCTTTCGAGCTGTTACCTGCCGGTTCGCTACGATGCCGAGATCGATCTCAGCCGCACCGGCTATTACGACTTCTACTTCGACGGTTATCTCGCCAAGGTTCAGCTTTACCAGGACCTGAAGGAGAACAAGATCTCGCGCGAGGAGGAAGCCGAGCAGGTCCAGTTGATCAAGGACGATTTCGCCCGTGACCCGGCGGCGTCCGAGTTCAAGTATTACGAAAAGGGCCACTTCCACATCAAATACACGCGGTCGGGCGATCTGCTGAAGACCAAGACGATGACGTTCTTCCGCCGCAACGAGTACATGCTGGGTCTCGCCTACAACAAGAACACCGGCCAGATCACCATGCTCGGCAAGTCGCTGAAGCGCGACACCAAGGACCGGCTCAGGGCCGCCGGTCTCGATTCTTCGGGCGAGTTGCGCGTGTTCACGGACGGCCAGGTCGTCAGCCACAACGCGACGACGGTCAAGCCGTTCGATTCAAAGGGGCCGAATTACAAGCTTTATACCTGGAAGCTTCCCAACCTGCTGGCGCCGACGCCGGTCCTCAAGCTGCAGGTTCACGCGCCGCAGTCATAAAAGTCAGGTCCGCTAGGGATATTCGTCCGCCGGCGGCTCGCCCGGAAACTGGGCCGCGTCTTCGGGAATTTCCATGCCCGGTATCTTGCTGGCGGTCCAGATGTGCACGGCTTTTGCAAAATCGACCGGCGTGTCAAGGGAGCCGCCCTTGACGGAAACGTATGCCTCTTCCGCCGCGCCCGGCGCCTTTCCGACCAGCAGCCGGATTTCCGGATCGCAATGCCAGAGCCGGCTGCCGCACCTGGGACAGAAGGCGCAGGAAACGCGGTTGCCGCTGTCGGCACTGCGTTCCCAGTAGACCGGGTTGCCGCCGGTCAGCGTGATGTCGGTCGCCTTGACGTAGTAGGAAATCCCGAACGCGGATGCCGACTGGTGCCGGCATTCCGTGCAGTGGCAGACGAAAAGCTGCGCCGGTTCGGCGGCGCACTCGTAGCGTACCGTTCCGCACTGGCAACCGCCGGGTCCGTGTCTCCGGCATGATCCGGCCGTCAGGTGCGCGTCAGGCGGCGGATCAGGCTCGACGTATCCCAGCGCTTGCCGCCCATGGCGACGACCTCGCCGTAGAACTGGTCGACCAGTGCCGTCACCGGCAATTGCGCGCCGTTGATCTTGGATTCCTCGAGCGCGATGCCGAGATCCTTGCGCATCCACTCGACCGCGAAACCGAAGTCGAACTTGTCGTCGGCCATGGTGTTGCCGCGGTTCTCCATCTGCCACGACCCGGCGGCACCCTTGGAAATGCACTCGACGACCAGCTTCGGATCGAGGCCGGACTTGGCGGCGAAGGCGAGGCCTTCGGAAAGACCCTGCAAAAGACCGGCGATGCAGATCTGGTTGACCATCTTGGTGTGCTGGCCGGCACCGGCCTTGCCCATCAGGGTAGCGGCGACGGCGTAGCTGTCGATAACCGGCTTGGCGGCGGTGAAGGTTTTCTTCTTGCCGCCGACCATGACGGTCAGCTTGCCGTTTTCGGCGCCTGCCTGGCCGCCGGAAACGGGTCCGTCGAGGAATTCGACGCCCTTCTTCTTGCATTCGGCGTCGATTTCGCGGGCGACGATGGCCGATGCCGTGGTGTGGTCGCAGTAGGTCGCGCCTTTCTTCATGCCGGCGAGGATGCCGTCTTTGCCGTAGACGACGGACCGCAGGTCGTCGTCGTTGCCGACGCACGAGAACACGAAATCGGCGCCCTTGGCGGCTTCGGCCGGGGTCTTGGCGTGTTTGCCACCGTATTCCTTGGCCCATTTCTTGGCCTTGGCGGTGGTGCGGTTGAAGACGGTGACGTCGTGGCCGTTTTTCTGCAGGTGACCGGCCATCGGGTACCCCATGACGCCGAGACCGATGAATGCTGCTTTTGCCATGATGAAATATCCCCCGGGGAAATTGGTGAAAACGAATTAAATGATTGGGTATAGGCAATATAGGGAGTGTCCCCGCGCCCTGCCAACCCCCCAGCCCATCAAGGGGGCGTGCTCAGGCGGGCTTATCGAGGCAGCGCATGCCTATCGTAAGATCCGCAGGTTGCAACACTTTCCGGTCGAATCGCCGGATGTGTTTCGGCGTCAGATGCGGCGTCGTGTAGTGTTTCGACGCGCCGTAGGATTCATAGAACACCGACATGCAACGGGCTCCGGTGTGCCCCGGCGAGAAAGCGGGGCGCAGCGTTTGACGGATGAGTGAATCACATCCGCCGAAAACAGGAAAGCCCGCGCCGTGCTGCCGCGCCCCGTAAAGCTTGATTGCGCATCGTCTATGGTGGACAAACCCATATGACCGTCGAAACCCTCGTCGCGCCCGCCCTGCCCGCCCGGCCGTTTACGGCGTCGGGCCTGCCGCCGATCGCGAAACTGGCGCGGGCCGCGCATCACAGGTATGCGAAGCGATGGACGAAACGGCTGGCCAAGAAGCCGGTCCGGCTGGCCTACGACGTGGCGCGGGACGTGTTCAAGCTGGGCGGTCGTGGCCGTGTGACCCTGGCGCTGCCGGACGGACCGCGCACGGCGGATTTCGATGCCCGGCATCCGCATTTCGGCAGCCTCTATTTCGGTCACGACCCTGGTGGCTACGAACCCGATGTGTCGGCGCTGCTCGCCTCGCTCCTGGTTGGAAAGCGGACGTTCTTCGATATCGGCGCCAACTGGGGCTATTTCACGTTCTATGCCGCCGCGCTGGAGGGGTTCGACGGGGCGGTTCACAGCTTCGAACCGGCACCGGCGACGCGCGCCGACCTGGAAAGCCTGGTCGACGGCTTCGGTCTCCGCGACCGCGTTACAGTGCACGGGGTCGCGCTCTCCGCCGAGACCGGTACCGCGATGATGGCGATCCACGACAAGGAAACCGGGCTCAACCGGATCGCCGGCAGCGGTGTTGGCCGCGAGGGCGCCGGCCGCGTCGAGGTGCCGGTGCAGCGCCTGGATGACCTGGATGTGCGCCCCGGCGTGATCAAGATGGACGTCGAGGACCACGAGTTCGAGGCGCTATCCGGGGCGGCAAACCTGCTGTCGCGACAAAAGCCGTTCATCATCGTCGAAAGCTGGCTGACGCCGGACAAGCCGGTGCGCACCTTGCGTGCGCTGACACTGCTGGAAGACGCCGGTTACCAGCTTTACCAACCCGCTTGGTGCGTCGCCACCGGCGAAGGCCCGGTGGTGTTTCCCGATATCGGCGGCCGCGCGCCCGGTGACGTATGCCGTGCCGCGATCGTGCCGTTCAGGAGCGGTCAGCGGTTCATGCTTGCGCAGCAGATGAACGTCTTTGCTTGTCATGCGGACCGGCTTGGCGATCTGAAAGCGGGCGGTTTCACCGCCGTGAGGGCGTGATTCATGAGCGATCAGGGTAGCGGCAGATCGGATTCCGCGATCGACCGGCTGCTGATGACTCTGGCGTGCGCTGCCGTGCTCTATGTCGTGGCGATGGCCACGGTGTATGGCGTTTATCCGGGGTACCTCGATCACGGCGAGCCGATCGTTGCCGCGGCGGCGTTCCGGATGCTGGACGGCGCGCCGGTCTACCCGTCGTTCGACGGCTCCAATTTTACCAGCAACGTCTATGGACCGTACAATTATCTTGCGAACGGTCTGGTGATGGCCGTCTTTGGCGGCGGTTCGCTGACCGGTAAACTCGCCGGTCTCGTCGCTACGTTGGTCGCTGTTCTCGCTGTCTGGGCCGCATACCGGCAGCACGGCAAGCGCACGCTCGCCCTAACGCTTCTGCTGGCCTGCGGATTTCTGTTGCTGATGGTGCCGTATTCCATTTGGAATCGGCCGGATCCGTTTCTGCTCGCCGTGGCGGCGCTGGCGGTGCTGGCGGTACGACGCCCGTCGTCCGGAGGGCGATGGGTTTCCTGGATCGTGGTCGGTGTGCTCGGCGGTATTGCCTGCGGTCTTAAGCTCTATGGTCCGCTCTTCATTGCTCCGGCCGGGGTCTACCTGGCGCTGCGTGACAGGAGTATCCTGTCGGTGTTTGTCATGAGCGCGGCGGGTATCGCGACGGTAATGCTTCCTTTTGCGCTGCCGGTGTTTCCGCTGGAGAACTACATCGGCTGGTTCGGGATCGTCGCCGAGAAACCGACGGATGCCGGCATGGCTTTCAAGGCGTTCCGCTACGGTATCTTCTTTCTCCTGCCTGCCGCGGTGCTGCTTACCTGGTGTTTCGTCGACGCCCCCGGATCGAAAGCGGCCGTGCGCAAGCCGGAAACCGGATATGCCGGCACCGCCCTGCTCGGCATGCTGCTTTGCGGGTACGTCGCCGCCAAGCCTGGCGCGGGAATGTATTATCTTCTGCCGTTCGCGCCGCTTGCGATCGATATGACCGTTCGTCTCATGGACGCCGTGACGCCGCGCTTTTCAAGGCCGGCGGCGGTATTCGCGGTGGCATTGGCGGTGGCGATGTCGGTGGTGGCCGTGCCGGTGCAGAAACGTCTTTTCCGTGCCCTCGAATGGGACCGGACACAGGCGATCAGGGACGATCTGCAGAGAATTGTGTCGGAATACCCGGGACGAACGATACAGATGGCGGTTGGCTCGTCCATCGCCGGATATCACAATACCCTGCAGAAGACGGAACTCGTGTATGCCGGGAACCCCTACACCGTCGATTTCGGGATCATGGCCGAGACGAGCTTTCTAGGTATCGAGTTGTCCGATGCGCTGATCCGGACCATCGTCCGGTGCGACACGGATATCTGGCTGGTACCGAAAGGTGAGACGCCCCTCACGCTGACTGGTTACTACGGGAATCCCGTTGTCGATCAGGAATTTCGCGACGCGTTCAAGGCCGCATACGAAAAGACGGGCGCGTCCGCCTATTTTGATCTCTGGGAATGTAGTACGCGCTAGCCGGTGCGCTTGAACCCGACCCAGCGAAAGAAGCACATGAACACTTCGCCCACGTAGTTGCCGGTATTGTAATTTTCCTTGTCGACGCCATCGAGCCCGTATCCGGGAACGTCTTCTGGCGGATGATAGGTCCCGAACAGCTTGTCCCAGACGGTCAGGATCGACAGGTTCTTGTTGAAATGCCGAGGGTCGGTGGAATGGTGGATACGGTGCATCGCCGGCGTGATCACCAGGTATCCGGTCCAGGCCGGCCAGTCCAGTTTCGAATGCACCATCGACTGATAGAACGCGTTGATGCCCATCCATGCGATCAGCACCTTGATGTCGATGCCAAGCAGCGCCAACGACGCTGTCGTATAGACGCGCGCCAGATAGTGATCGAGCGGATGTGCCCGGAACGGCAGCAACACGCCGTAATGTTCCGCCGAATGGTGAACCTTGTGGATTTCGAAGAAATACTTCGAGTGCAGAAGCCGGTGCGTCCAGTAGTTGCAGAACGTGATGGCTAGGACGAGCGCCACAAACTGGATCACTGGATTAGTGTTCGCGATCAGCCGGTAATCCAGTCCCAATGCCGTCATCGCGTCGATGTGCAGCGCCGCGCCCAGCGTCATGATGAAGGTCAGCAGTGTGGCGATGCCGCTAACGCGCAGGAACATGTAGAACAGGTCGTTGCGCACCGACCGGTTCTGCCCCTCGATCACCTGATAAAGCGTCGAATCGCGGTATCCGATACCGACGGCTTCGGCGATCAGGCAGATCACCGCGACACCGATCATCGCCGCCGGGAACAGCAGCACATAAAGGCCCGGCGCCTTGATGCCGAGGAACGCGTATATCGGCTGCAATGCGTCGACGTAAGGACCGGCGAAGAACATCAGCCACGGCAGCGCCGTGCCGGCAGCGGCCGATCCCAATAGAATCGCGATGAAGTTGATCAGACCTTGGCGACGAAGCTGGACGTGCTCCGAAAAACCGGTCATGGCAGCTTGCAGAACGCTCATGCTCTCTCAATCCGGCGCCTGAGACGCATTCCATAATGGCTCATGTTACCTGCCAGATAGCACCGGTGGTGCGTTTTCTCAAGTTACTCGACATTCCGGCGGCATTGCGCCATGTTCCGGCGCGTTTTTTGAGAAGTGGCCGGAATTGGGTCGGCAAAGGGATTTGGATGCGTAAGTGCAATGCCTGCGGCGAACGCTACGAACAGGAAACCTGGACCTGCCCGTTATGCGGCAAGGGCCCGGGCGATATCGCCGGTTTCCCGACCTTCGTCGCCGATACGGGTGTCGAGCAACCGCGCGAGTTCGACGAGGAAACCTACCGCCGCATGACGGCCTATGAGGGCACCAGTTTCTACATCACGTCGCGGTTCGAACTAATGTATTGGTGCTTCCGAAAGTTCTTCCCGGACACGAGACGGTTTCTGGACTTCGGCGGCGGCACCGGATTCTGGCTGGAAGCATTGGCCAAACGGCATCCTGAAATCGAACTTTTCGGTAGTGACCTTGCCGTCGAATCGCTGCACAACATGAAGCGCCGTCTCGGCGACCGAGTACAGATATTCCATACCGACGCCAATCATCTGCCGTTCGAGGGGCATTTCGATCTGATCGGTTCATTCGACGTGGTCGAGCATATCGACGACGACGTCGGCGTGATCGAGCAGTTCCGCCCTGCCCTTCGTGACGACGGCGGCATCATGTTGACCGTGCCGCAGCACATGTCGCTGTGGTCGGTCCTGGACGACAAGACAGGCCACAAACGGCGCTATGTCGGTGACGAACTGGCGCGCAAGGTCCGTCAGGCAGGCTTCGATGTCTTGCTGGATACGGGTTTCATGGCATCTTTGTTCGTCCCGCAGTGGATTTCGAGGCGCTTCATGAACCAAAGCGAGGACAGTGACGCGGATTCCGAACACGCCCTGCCTGGTCCCTTGAACGCCGCATTCCGCGGTGTTCTTCTGGGTGAACTTGGGACGATCAAAGCGGGTATCCGGTATCCGTTCGGCGGCATGCGTATCGTGGCTGCGCGCAAACGGCCCTGAAATCCGATAAACCGTTTATTTCCGTGCCTTAGAGGGGATTAGACCTTGGCCGCGAAGGGTGAATGTTGTATACGCCCCGGCAATCCTGAAGGTTCATTTCCATACGCGTTCGGTGTCCGGTGATCGGTCGTGCAGCGCGGACGAAATCCACGAATGGGGACGAGGGTTTATGAAGCTAGCTGACTACGTCATCGATTTTCTGGGCGATCGCGGGATCGATAAGGTTTTCGTGCTGTACGGTTCCGCCAACGGCCACCTGATCGATGCCTTTACCCGCGCCGAAAAGACAGAATACGTCGCGACCATGCACGAACAGGGCGCGGGCTTCGCCGCCGAGTGTTTCGGCCGGGTCAAGGGTATCCCGGGTGCGGCTATTGCCACGTCCGGCCCCGGCGCGCTGAATCTGATCAACCCGATCGCCAATTGCTTTTACGAATCCGTGCCGTGCATCTTTATCACCGGCAACATCAATTCCCAGTTCATGCGCCCGGACCCGTCCGTGCGCCAGGTCGGCTTTCAGGAAACCGACGTCGTCTCGATCGTCGAAAGCATCACCAAGCACGCGGTGATGATCACCGACCCCAAGGACATCCGTTTCGAGATGGAAAAAGCCTTCGCCATCGCCCAGGAAGGCCGTCCGGGCCCCTGTGTGATCGATATTCCGATCGATATCCAGAAGGCCGAGATCGAGCCCGACGAGTTGTTCGGTTATGACGTCGACGCGGCGCGGGTGCACTATGCGACGGACGTCGTCGACAACCAGATCGAGGAATATATCGAGGATCTGAAAAAGGCCGAACGGCCGGTATTCATGATCGGGGGCGGCGCACGCATCGGCAATGCGGTCGATCTGGTGCGCGAGATCGCCGAAGTGGCGATGGTTCCCGCCTATCCGACCTGGAACGCGCTCGACATCATCACATCCGACTTCGAATACTATGGCGGTCGCATCGGCACCTACGGCGGTGCCGGACGCAACTTCGGCATCCAGAACGCCGATGTCCTGGTGGGCATCGGATCCCGGATTTCCGGCCGGATCACCGGCGGAAACATCCATACTTTCGCCCGCGGCGCCAAGAAGTACGTCGTCGATCTGGACAAGGCATTGCTGCAACCGCGTCTGCAGCAGGTGCCATTCGACGTGAACATTCTGTGCGACGTGCGTGATTTCTGTCAGCGTCTTTTGAAGCGCCTCAAGGAAGAGCGCGCCGCCGGCAACTTGCCGACCCACGAAAAGTGGAATGCTCAGTGCCAGGAATGGAAGACCAAGTACGACCCGGTGCGCCCGGAGATGTTCGAGGACGGCGCCTATACCCACGACAACAAGGAATACGTGCACCCGTATGCGTTCATGCGCCGCCTGTCCGAGAAAATGGGCGGGAACGACATTCTGGTCTGTGACCTGGGTGGCACCTCGGTGGTCGTCGCGCATGCCTTCGAGACCAAGTTCGGCGAGCTTTACCTGACCAACAACGGCAACGCGCCGATGGGCTTTTCCATGTGCGGTGCCATGGGGGCCTGGATGGCCGATCCAAGCCGCAACGTGGTCGCCATCATCGGCGACGGCGGCATGATCCTGAACATTCAGGAACTGCAGACCATGAAGAACTACGGGATGAAGGTGAAGACGTTCATCCTCAATAACCACATCTACGGCATTACCAAGGCGTTTCAGGAAACCAACTTCCAGGGCCGTTGCGAGGCTTGCGGCCCGGTCGGCTACAATCCGCCGAACTTCGTCAACGTCGCCAAGGGCTTCGACGTGCAGACCTTCGAAATTTCCAAGAATGCCGAGATCGACGGCATGATCGATACGGTCATGGCCTTCGACGACGGACCCGTGGTGTGCGACGTCAACATGCACGAATATCACACGTACGAACCGCGTATCTTTGGCTGGTCGACTCCCGTCGAGGATATGTATCCGTACCTGCCGCGCGACGAGTTCCGCAAGAACATGTACATCGAGCCGATCGAGGGCTGGGAAAATCCAGCCATGCCCGACATCGTCAATCCGAACTCCGCGACGCCGGGCAGCGAAGGCACCCGGACCATGGAGTAAACGCGGAAATGTTCTATCCGCTCGCGGCGTCAAGCTGGGCCGATCAGGAAATCGCCGCGATCAACCGCGTGATCGCGAGCGACATGTACACCATGGGCGAAAACGTGGCCGCCTTCGAAGCGGAATTCGCCGCATACCACGGCAAGAAATACGGCGTCATGGTGAACTCGGGGTCGAGCGCCAACCTGCTCGCCGTGGGGGCGCAGTTCTTCAAGAAAAACAATCCGTTACAGCGCGGAGATGAAGTGATCGTGCCGGCCGTTTCGTGGGCCACGACGTATCATCCGCTGCAGCAGTACGGCCTTAAAATGAAGATCGTCGACGTCGAACTCGATACGCTGAACATGGACGTGTCGCAGCTCGAGGACGCGCTGACGCCGGACACCAGGATGCTCGTCGCCGTCTCGATTCTCGGCAATCCGTGCGATCTGGATGTCATGCGCGAGTTCTGCGACAAGCACGGCCTCGTCTTCATGGAGGATAACTGCGAAAGTCTGGACGCCGAACTGAACGGCAAGAAGGCCGGCACATTCGGCGACGTAAACACCTTCTCGTTCTTCTTCTCGCACCACATCGCGACCATGGAAGGCGGCATGATCCTGACCGACGACCTGGAGACGTATCACCTGATGCGGTGTCTCCGGGCGCACGGCTGGACTCGCGATCTGCCCAAGGACTCGCCGGTTTTCGAGGGCCGCGACGACGATTTCTTCGAGGCGTACCGTTTCATCCTGCCGGGTTATAACGTCCGCCCGACGGAAATGTCCGGCGCCATCGGCCGCGAACAACTCAAGAAACTGCCGGGCTTCACCGCGCAGCGCCGCGAGAATCTCAAGCTTTTCAACGAATTGCTGGGCCCGGACGAGCGCTTCATTATCCAGCGCGAGAACGGCACGCACTCCAGCTTCTGCTTCCCGATCATCCTCAACCCGGCGATGAACATCGACCGGGGACGCGTGTTCGAGGCGCTGGCGGACGCGGACATCGGCTACCGCATCATCACCGGCGGCTGCATCCTGCGCCACGACGTGATGAAGTTCTACGACTTCGAGACCGTCGGCGAGATCGCCAACGCCAACATCGCGCACGACAACGGCTTTTTCTGCGGCAACCATCCGTATGATCTGGCGCCTCAGATCAGGAAGCTTTACGACGTATTGGATGCGGCGGCGCAGCCGGCGTAAGCGCTTGTCATCCCCGCCCGTGCGGGAATGACGATGAAAGAAGGGCTCCGGGATGAGCGAAAAATTGAACATACTTGTGACCGGCGGCGCCGGCTACCTGGGCTCCATCATGGTGCCGGCGCTCCTCGACGCGGGGCACCGGGTGACCGTGCTGGACAACTTCATGTTCAAGCAGAACCCCCTCGCCCACGCTTGCGCTAACCCGGATTTCGACGTGGTGCGCGGCGATGCCCGCGACGAGGCGCTGATCAAGGATCTCACCCGGGATACCGACGTGGTGATTCCGCTGGCGGCGCTGGTCGGCGCGCCGCTCTGCAACAACGACCAGATCGGCACGACTTCCATCAACCGCGATGCGGTGGTGATGCTGACCAAGGTGCTGTCGAAGGATCAGCGCATCCTGATGCCGATCACCAATTCCGGCTACGGGATCGGCGAAAAAGGCAAATACTGCACCGAGGAAACGCCGCTCCGGCCGATTTCCCTTTACGGCACCACCAAGGTCGAGGCCGAGGCCGCCGTGCTCGAGCGGGGCAACGCGATCAGCTTCCGCCTCGCTACCGTGTTCGGCATGGCACCGCGCTTCCGGCTCGACCTGCTGGTCAACGACTTCGTCTATCGCGCCGTGCACGACCGCGCCGTGGTGCTGTTCGAGGCCGACTTCAAGCGCAACTACATCCATATCCGCGACGTGGCGCGGGCGTTCCTGCACGGGCTCGACAACTTCGAGACAATGAAGGACGAGCCCTACAACGTCGGGCTGTCGGATGCGAACCTATCCAAGCGCGAACTGTGCGAGAAAATCCGCGAGCACGTGCCGAATTTCGTGTTCATGGAGGCACCCATCGGCGAGGACCCGGACAAACGCGATTACATCGTCTCCAACGAGAAGATCGAAAAGACCGGTTTCCAGCCGGCGTATTCGCTCGACGACGGCATCCGCGAGCTGATCAAGGGTTATCGCATGATCCGCAACAGCCAGTACGGGAATGTGTGAACAGTTGCCTTCATGCTTCGAGACGGCCTGCGGCCTCCTTAGCATGAGGAATTGACGTAACCTCATCCTGAGGAGCGCATTGCGCGTCTCGGAGGATGACGATACGGCCCGAAAACGTTATAAGATCGTAGAATCACTGGAATAAACGGACTTCGCATGACCTCGACCCGGCCCGATCTGGTGCTCGTCAATCCCGGCGGGCGTGAGCGCATCTACCAACAGCTCGGCAACGAGCTGACGGCGATCGAACCGCCGCTGTGGTGCCGGCTGATCGGCGGCTACGTGCGCGATCGTGGCCGCGAGATCGTGATCCTGGACTCCGAGGCCGAGAACATGGGCCCGGAAAGCGTCGCCGAGCGCATCCGGGAACTGAACCCGAAGCTGGTCGCGATGATCGTGTTCGGCCACCAGCCGTCGGCGTCGACGCAGCAGATGGTCGCTGCCGGCGAGACCACGCGCGTGATCAAGGACGTGACACCCGATATGCCGGTGATCTTCGTCGGCGGGCACGTCTCCGCCCTACCGGAACAGACGCTCAGCGAGGAAGCGGCCGAATATGCCTGCAAGGGCGAAGGCCCGGAAACCGTGACCGGGCTGTTGGATGCCATCGACGCCGGCGCGACGACGGAGGTATTGTCGGAGGTCCCCGGCCTCGTCTGGATGAAGGACGGTGAGTTCACGATCAACCCCGCCGCACCGCTGATCAAGGACCTGGACGCCGAGCTTCACGGCGACGTCTGGGATCTGTTGCCGATGGAGGCGTACCGCGCCCACAACTGGCAGTGCTTCGGCGAGCTTGAGAACCGGATGCCCTACGCATCGATTTACACCTCGCTCGGCTGTCCGTTCAAATGCGTGTTCTGCTGCATCAACGCACCCTTCGACATCAACCGCTACCGCATGCGCAAGCCCGAGAAGGTGGTCGAGGAAATCGCCATGCTGCGCGAGAAATACGGCGTCAGGACCTTCAAGATTATCGACGAGATGTTCGTCCTCAACGAACGCCACGTCATGGCGGTCTGTGACGGCATCATCGAACGCGGCCTCGATGATCTGAATATCTGGGCCTATGCACGGGTCGACACGGTCAAGCCGCAGATGCTGGAAAAGCTCCGCAAGGCCGGTTTCCAGTGGCTTGCGCTGGGGATCGAATCCGGCTCTGACCATGTCCGCGACGGCGCCGACAAGGCCTTCGATCAGGACGAGATCAAGGGCATCGTGCGGATGATCCAGGAAGCCGGGATCAAGGTCGCCGGCAATTTCATCTTCGGGCTCCCGGACGACGACCTGGAAAGCATGCAGGCGACGCTCGACCTGGCGCTGGAACTCAACTGCGAATACGCGAATTTCTACTCGGCGATGGCGTATCCCGGCTCGCCGCTCTATGCCATGGCGATTACCAACGACTGGCCGCTGCCGGAAGGCTGGGCCGGCTATTCGCAGCACAGCTACGACTGCCGCCCGTTGCCGACGGAAAAGGTCTCGGCGGCCGAGGTGCTGCGCTTCCGCGACCAGGCCTTCCACACGTACTTCGAGGGCAAGCGTTACCTCGACATGGTGACGCAGCGGTTCGGCTGGGACACCCGCAAGCACATCGAGGATATGGCCGAGCATCGCCTGCGCCGCCGCATCGTCGAGGAACTGGAGGCCGCGGAGTGAGGCTTCAGCCTCATCGATCCACGCGTTCCCGCTTGTCATTTCCGCGAAGGCGGGAATCCAACATTCCCCAACCTCGCCCATTTTGGGTCCCCGCCTGCGCGGGGATGACGGGTGGGGGCAATGTCTGACGCCCTCTCCCACATCGACGTCGTCGTCCTCGCCGGCGGCAAGGGCACCCGCATTCAGCCGGTGCTGGGCGACGTGCCGAAGCTTTTGGCGCCGATCGGCGAGCGCACGTACCTCGACATCCTTCTCGACTGGCTCAAGGGCTTCGGCACCGGACGGGTGATCCTGAGCCTCGGCCACCAGTCGACCCGCATCGTCGATTACGTGACCGCGCAGCCGCGCGACGACATGGAGATCGTTCCGGTCATCGAGGAACAGCCGCTCGGCACCGCAGGCGCGCTCCGGCATATCAGGATGCACGTGACGTCCGATACCTCCATCGTCATGAACGGCGACAGTTGGACAGGCGCCGATCTCGGCGCGCTGGTGCTGGCCCACGCCGCGGGCGGTGCGCCGGCGACGCTGCTGTGCGTGCATGTCGGCGACACCGGCCGCTTCGGCCAGATCGAGACCGACGATGCAGGCCGGATTCGCGCGTTTCGCGAAAAAGGCGCCGTGTCCGGACCGGGCCTGATCAGCGCCGGGATATACGCGTTCGATACGGAAGCGTGGAAAATCCTCGACAGCACGCCGGGCCCGTCGCTGGAGCGGGATGTTTTCCAGGCTTTGGCCCCCTCCTCCCTTGCCGCTTACGACGCCGGTAACGTACCTTTCATCGACATCGGCACGCCGGAAAGCCTGGCCCGTGCGGCCGAGGTCATCGGCAAGGCCGCCGGTCACGAGGGGGACGCATGATCATCAGCCGGACACCGTTTCGCGTGTCGCTTTTCGGCGGCGGGACGGACTATCCAAAATGGTACGAACGGCACGGCGGCGCCGTGCTCGGCTTCGCCATCAACAAGTATTGCTATATCTCGGTCAGGCGCCTGCCGCCGTTCTTCGAGCACAAGCACCGGATCGTCTATTCGGTGGTCGAGAATGTGAAGGCGATCGGCGAGATCAAGCATCCCGCGGTCAAAGGTATATTATCCGAATACCCGCCCCAGGAAGGCGTCGAGATCCATCACGACGGCGACCTGCCGGCGCGTTCGGGGCTCGGGTCGAGCTCGTCGTTCACCGTGGGGCTGACCAATTCGCTGGCGGCGTTCCGGGGACGCATGATCTCCAAGCGCGACCTGGCACGCGAAGCGATCCGTATCGAGCACGAGGTCATCAACGAGAAGGTCGGCTGCCAGGACCAGATCTGGGCGGCCTTCGGCGGTCTCAACCGGATCGATTTTCTCAAGGCCGGCGATTTCGACGTGCAGCCGGTGATGATCGACCGTGACCGCCGCGAGGACCTGCAGGACCACCTGTATCTGGTGTTCACCGGACTGTCGCGGCTGGCGCCCGTGATGGCGGAAAAGCAGATCGAGAACATCGACGCGCGCGAAAAGCAGCTTTCGGAGATGCTGGCGATGGTCGACGAGGCGCAGGCCATCCTGGTCGATGAAAATCGCCCGATTACCGATCTCGGCAAGCTGTTGCACCAGTCCTGGCAGTTGAAGCGCGAACTGGCCGACGGCGTCACCACGCCGCTGGTCGACGAGATTTACGACGCGGCGATGGCGGCGGGGGCATCCGGCGGCAAGCTTCTGGGCGCCGGCGGCGGCGGCTTCATGCTGTTCATCGCCGAACCCGGCAAACAGGGCAAGCTCCGCGATGCGCTCAAGGACCTGGTGTCCGTCAAGATCGCCATCGACAACGTCGGCTCAAAGATCGTCGTCTACGAGCCGGACGGACTCGAGTACGCCTGACACGGCAATCCTTGACACTTTTGCGGCGGCGCGGATATTGACGCCATTGTCTTTCCCGGGGGATCCGTCTTGAGCGACACGCGCGACAACAACAGCCTGATATCTCTGGTTTTTTCGTTTCGCAACGAAGCCGACGTGCTGGACGAGCTGATCGCCCGCGTGACGGCGATGTTCGAGGGTGTCGGCTGCCCCTACGAAGTCATTTTCGTCAACGATTCCTCCACCGACGCCTCGCTGGAAATCCTCGAGCGTCATGCCGCCGGCAACAAGGCGATCAAGATCGTCAACATGGCCCGCAATTTCGGCGTCAGCGAATGCGTAATCGCCGGCATGAAGTACGCGAAGGGCGCCGCCGTCATCTACATGGACACCGACCTGCAGGACCCGCCCGAGGTGGTGCCGGAGCTGATCGAAAAATGGCGCGGCGGCGCCGATCTGGTCTACACACGGCGCCTCAGCCGCGAGGGCGAAACCGCGTTCCGTCTGTGGGCGACCAAGGTCGCCTACGGCATCATCAACCTGAAATCCGAGATCGACCTGCCGATCGAGGCCGGTGACTTCCGGTTGCTGTCGCGGCGCGCCGTCGACGAGCTGCTGAAACTGAACGAATCACAGCCTTACCTGCGCGGTCTGACGCAGTGGATCGGCTTCGAGCGCGCCGAGGTGCCCTACCGCCGCCAGCCGCGCGCCGCCGGCGAGACCCATTTCCCGGGCGTATTCTCGCGCGGCCCGGTGAAGACCTTCGTCGACGGCCTGACGTCGTTCTCCATGTTCCCGCTGCACCTGGTGCTGTATGCCGGCCTGGCGGGGGCGGCGCTGGGCACCGGCGGGCTGGTCCTGACCGCACTCGCGGCGCTTCTCGGCTGGGGCTGCGCCACCGCCGGCTGGGTCTTTTTCATCCTCGGGCTCTGGGGCGGCGTGATGATCGGGATCGGCATCGTCGGGCTCTACATCGCGCGCATCTACCGCGACACCCGCGGCCGGCCGATGTATATCGTCAAGGACACCGTCAATATCGACTGACTGGCCGGCCTGGTCAGATCCCGCCTGATCAGGCGGGCAGCGCGTCGGCGTGGCGCGCCAGCTTTTCGAATGCGTCCCAGTGTTCGGCGGCCCCTGCCACACCGAGCGATTGGGACCTGAGCGACGTCGTCGGGACGTAGTCTTCATCGGCGTCGATGCGCCGGGCGCGTCCGCCCGCTTCCTCGACGATCAGCACCCCCGCCGCGTGATCCCACGGCTTCAGCAACCCGCCGTAGCGCGCGTAGTCGAGCGTCCCGAGCGCGATATCCATGTATTCGCGCCCGACGCAGCGGTAGCGCGCCGTCAGCTTCGGTTTGGCCATGCCGAGGCCGGTTGCCGCCCGCGCGATCCGGCTTTGCAGCTTGGGGCCCGCGGTCATGGTGCCGTCCTCGAATCGCTTTTGCGGATGCTTCGGCTCCACGATCGTGCCGGATGCGTCGCAGTACCGGGCGCGCCCGCCCCGCACCGCCCAGGCGGCGTCGCCTTTGAGCGGATCGATGATCCAGCCCGCCTCGACGACCCGATCCATGGCGAGCGCGACGATCACCGTGAACGGGCCCCTGCCGTGCGCGAAATTGTGGGTGCCGTCGACCGGATCGACGATCCACACCGGACCGGGCTCGCCGAGTATCCGCAGCATGGCGTGATCGCTCTCGTAGCCCTCCTCGCCGACGAAGCGGCTTTCCGGCAGCAGCGCCGTCAGGCGGCGGCGGAGCGCGGCCTCGGAGTCCTTGTCGGCGATGGTCACCAGGTCGCCCGGCTTCTTCTCGCTGATCTCGTGATGGGCGAGCTTGTTGAAACGCGGCAGGATTTCCGCGTCCGCCACCTCGCGCATGATGTTGAGCACCTGCGCCGGCTGGTCGAGGATGTCTTTCATCAGTTGATATAGAGGTCCCGGTCGCGGTGGTAGGCGTCCTTGGCGTCGGCGAGGATCTTTTTCGCCTCGTCGGAGAACTCGGCCCGCTGCATCAGCGCCTGGGTCACGAAGGCACAGAAAGTCACCGCCTCGCCCTTGCCGCGCAGCTCGAATTCGGCGGCGAATTCATCGAGTTTTCGGTGCGTGTGCTCGCGCGCCATGACGTTCAGCTGGCGCTTCACGTAGCGGTTGGTGAGTCGCCACTTGTGCTGGGCTTCGCGGGTCGCCATCCAATTTTCCTCTACTAGTAGATTGTATAACGCGATGGATAGCGCGTTTGCGGCCAATGGGCAACAACCTGTTTCGTTTCCCGGGCGCTCACCGCGGCTGAAGCACCGTCTCGAACTTCTGCTCGAACCGTGCGGCGACGTCGGGGGCGATGCGGAGGTCGAGATGTACGCCGGTCTCCCTGTCTTCACGTGCCAGCACCTCGGCGCGCTCGTAGAGCCACGCCAGCGCGGCGCCATCCTCGAAACGCAGGTCGATGGCCCGGTTGAGGTAGTGGCTGGTGAGGATGTCGTCGACGACGTCCAGCAACTCGGCGCAGCCGGTGCCGGTCATGGCCGAGATCGGCACCGCCGCCTGGTTGCCGAAACGCGCCCGGTTGGCGATATATTCGCGCTCGTCGTCATCCAGAAGATCGATCTTGTTCAGGGCCTCGACGATCGGCTTGGCGGCGGTATCGTCGTCATCGTTCGCCGCGCCCTCCGCCGGCACCACGTTCAGTTCCGCCATCACCTTGAGGACGTCGGCTTTCTGTTCCTCCGTGTCCGGGTGCGCGACGTCGCGCACGTGCACGATGACGTCGGCCTCGATGACCTCTTCCAGCGTGGCGTGGAACGCCTGCACCAGTTCGTGCGGCAGGTTGGAGACGAAGCCGACGGTGTCGGACAGGATCGCGTCGCGCCCGCTCGGCAGCTTGAGCCCGCGCATGGTCGGATCGAGGGTCGCGAATAGCTGATCCTCGGCGGTCACGCCGGCTTCGGTCAACCTGTTGAAAAGCGTGGATTTTCCGGCGTTGGTATAGCCCACCAGCGCGATCACCGGATGCGGCACCCGGCGCCGGGCCGAGCGGTGCAGTTCGCGCGTGCGCGAGACGTCGGCCAGGTCCTTCTTGAGCTTGTCGATGCGCTGGCGGATCAGGCGCCGGTCGGTCTCGATCTGGGTCTCGCCGGGACCGCCCATGAAGCCGACGCCGCCGCGCTGACGTTCGAGGTGGGTCCATGACCGCACGAGGCGGCCGAGTTGGTAGGTAAGCTGCGCCAGGTCGACCTGCAGCCGCCCTTCCCGCGTGCGCGCGCGGGCGCCGAAAATCTCCAGGATCAGCCCGGTGCGGTCCAGCACCTTGGCGTCCCAGGCGCGCTCCAGGTTGCGTTGCTGCACCGGCGTCAGTTGCGCGTCGACGATGATCACCGGTTTCGGCGCGTCCTCGTCGCTCAGCCGCAGGTGTTCCAGCACCTCGGCGATATGGTCGACCACGCCGCCGCCGATCAGGGTCGCCGGCTTGGGTTTCTTGACGGTGAAGGCCTCGGCATGCGCGATGTCGAGGTCGATGGCCATGGCGAGGCCGACGGCCTCTTCCAGCCGCGCCTCGCGGGCGCGCCCGTCGGGCGTCTCGGCGCCGATCTCGGGGTGCACGACGACGCAGCGTTCGCGCTGCGGACGCCGATCGATCCCGCCGCCGGCGCGTTCGCCCCTACTCACGCATCCTCGGCCGTGTCGTCCTTTTCCGGCTCGAAAAGCTGAACAGGTGCCGACGGCATGATCGTCGAAATCGCATGCTTGTAGACAAGCTGGGTGTGCCCGTCCCTTCTCAGCAATACCGAGAAGTTGTCGAACCAGGTCACGATGCCCTGAAGCTTGACGCCGTTGACCAGAAATACAGTGACCGGCGTCTTGTTCTTGCGAATGTAATTAAGGAAAACGTCCTGCACGTTTTGGGGTTTATCCGCGGACATTCTTTATTCCCCCTGCTTATTGCCACCGCGTTTGTGCGGCGGGTTTTCGGTTTTTCCACCCTGCCGGGGCGGATTTTTTCATTCAAGCGAAGGAGATTACATGGTCTGCAGGAAATTGCAAAGCGATTGACAGTTCACGAAATAGTGGACCGGCGGGTGTTCGGCGAACTCGCCGTCAGCGGGCGCTTCGGGCCGAACCAGCACGGGCACGCAGCCTGTATTCACCGCGCACGTCAGGTCGATATCCGCATCGCCGACGAACCACACATTGGTACCCGGTTTGTGATCTCCGGGCTCAAGCGCCATCAGCACCGGCGCCGGGTCCGGTTTGTCGCGCTCGGCGTCGAGCGCGCCGATCATGGCGGAGAAATGCCGGTGCCAGCCGAGGTGCTTGGCTTCCTTGCGCAGGTAGTCGCCGCGCTTGTTCGAAACGATGCTCAGGTAGAACCCCGCGCCGGCCAGTCTTTGCAGCATTTCGTCCGCGCCATCGGCCGGTTTGATCGCCTCGGCGTGGATTTCCGCGTAGCGCTTGTAAAAGACGTCCGCCGCCGCCTCCCACTCGCCGCCGAAGATCTTCGGGAACCTGTCGCGCACGGATTCCCGGACGTTGGCGCGGGTCTCGTCGAGCGTCCATTCGCGCAGACCATAGGCACGGTACGTGGTGTTCAGCGCATCGTGGATCACCGGCCAACTGTCGACCAGCGTGTTGTCCCAGTCGAAGATGAGGGCGCGGGGTTTGGTCAAATCAGCCATTGATGTTTTCTGTGATCAATTCAGCGATAAATCAAGACCGTAAAAATCGTCATCCCGGAAACGTCTTTCCTCCAAATCTATGATTTGGGTAGGAAAGGCAGTTATCCGGGACCCATGCTTTAACATGGTGCCGATACTTGAATGGGTCCCGGATCGCAAGCCTCGCATCCGGAAGCCTGCGGCTTTCGGGCTCGGCTAACGTCCGGGATGACGAGGTGACTTATCGGGAATTTTTCTTAACTCGTTATATTGGCAGCGTTGTCTCTATCCAGCTATCTACGTCGGCATCATACCGCCAACCTTGGCTTGGAGCGGGTGCGGAGAGAGAGATTCGATATGCAAATTCTCACTATTGTTTTTGAGTGCGGAGCCCGCCTTTTTCGCATCTTCCAACGTGTCAAATGCCCCAACCAAATTACCGTCACTATGAAGAGTGTAATGTGACATTTTTTGCTTCCGGTAACCTTATTCTCAGAAGTATTCCAACTGCACCGAGAACATCTTCTCGACCTTGCGGATGACGTCGGCGGCGGCGAACAGCACGACCCGGTCGCCGGCCTCGATCACCGTGCCGCCGCTGGGATAGATCGTTACCCCGTCGCGGACGATGGCGCCGATCAGCACGCCCTGCGGCAGCTTGGCTTCCCTGAGCGGTGTGCCCACCAGTTCCGACGTTTGCAACGCCTCGGCCTCGATCAGTTCGCCGAAGTCCTCGCGCAGCGTGTGCACGGAATGGATACGGCCGCGCCGGACGTGCTGCAGGATCTTGGAAACCGTGATGTTGCGCGGGCTGACGGTGACGTCGATGCCGATGGAGCCGACAAGATCCTCGTAGCTGGCGTTGTTGACCAGCGTCACGACCCGCGAGCAGCCGTACTTCTTGGCGAGCAGGCTGGAAAGGATGTTGGTCTCGTCGTCGTTGGTGACCGCGACCACCGTTTCCGTGCCGGCGACGTTGGCTTCCTCCAGGATGTCCTGGTCGATGACGCTGCCGTGGATGACGATGGTCTTGTTCAGTTCGCCGGCGATCGCCTCGGCGCGTTCCTTGTTGTGCTCGATGATCTTGGCGCGCACCCAGTCGTGGTTTTCCTCCAGTTCCTTGGCGAGGAACATGCCGATGTTGCCGCCGCCGAAGATCAGCAGGTTGCGGGCCTCGCGCTCCTCGTGGCCGAAGGCGACCATGGCGCGGTCGATCTGGTCGCTGTCGACGACGAAATAGACCTCGTCGCCGGCGAGCATCTGGTCCTCGCCCTTGGGCACGCTCGGCTTGCCGTCGCGGATCAGGCCGACGATGACGATGTTGAGGTCCGGAAAAAGCTGCGAGAGCTGCCGGAGCGGCGTGTTGACCAGCGGGCAGTCCTCCTTGCAGCGCACGCCCAGCAGTTTCACCTTGTTGTCGACCAGAGGAATCATCTCGAACGCGCCGGGAACCTCCAGGCGCCGGGTTACGGCGCGCGCGACCTCGATCTCCGGCGAGATGATGACGTCGATCGGCATGTGATCGCGCGAGAACATGTTCGCCCACATCGGCTGCAGGTAACTCTGGTGGCGGATGCGCGCGATCTTGGTCGGCACCCCGAACAGCGAATGCGCGACCTGGCAGGCGACCATGTTGGTTTCGTCGGCGAGCGTGACGGCGATGATCAGGTCGGCGTCGCCGATGCCGGCGCGCTCCAGCACGTCCGGGTGCGAACCGTGGCCGACGATGCCGTTGACGTCGTGCGCGTCGGAAATCTGGCGCACCAGATTCTCCGACTGGTCGACGATCGTCACGTCGTGGTTTTCCAGCGCCAGATGGCGGGCGATGTTGGAGCCCACCTTGCCTGCGCCGCATACGATGATCTTCATGCCCGACCCCGTGCCTGTCGTTGCTTAATTGTCCGAGCTACTGTTTGTCCTGGCCGCGGACACCGAGGGACTTCAGCTTCCGGTGCAATGCCGATCGTTCCATGCCGACGAATTGCGCGGTCTGCGAGATGTTACCCCCGAAACGCTCCACCTGGGCAAGCAGATACTCGCGTTCGAACATTTCGCGGGCGTCGCGTAAAGGCAGCGACATGATTTCGGCGTTGCGTTCGACGTCGACCGACGGCGCGTTGCCCATGATCTCCGGCGGCAGCATGGTGCCGGTGATCGGCTGCGACGAATCGCCGGGCGCCATGATCAGAAGCCGTTCGATGACGTTCCTGAGCTCGCGCACGTTGCCTGGCCAGCCGTAGGTCTGTAGCGCCGCCAGCGCATCGTCGGCGAACATTCGCGACGGCTGGCCGGAGGCGGCCGCGGCGTTGGCCATGAAATGCTGCGCCAGTACCGGGATGTCGTCGCGGCGTTCGACCAGTGCCGGGATGTGGATCGGCACCACGTTGAGGCGGTAATAAAGGTCCTCGCGCAGGTTGCCGGCATTGATTTCCGCTGTCAGATCCTTGGTCGTCGAGGCGATGACCCTGACATCGACCTGCACCTGCGCATTGCCGCCGACGCGCTCGAATATCTGCTCCTGCAGGACGCGCACGATCTTGCCCTGGGTTTCCAGCGGCATGTCGCCGATCTCGTCCAGCAGCAGGGTGCCCTGGTGTGCGCGTTCGAACATGCCGACCTTGCGGCCGGCGCCCTCGCCGCCCTCGATGCCGAACAGTTCGGTTTCCATACGGTCCGGATGCATGGCCGCGCAATTGACGACGCAGAACGGCCCCTCGGCGCGCCTCGACTGGGCGTGAACCAGCCTGGCGATGACTTCCTTGCCGGCGCCCGGCGGCCCGGAAATGATGATCCGCGAATTCGTCGGCGCGGCGCGGTCGACGGCCTGGCGCACTTCTTTTATCGAGCCGGAATTACCGAGAAGATCGAGCGAGGTACCTGCGCGCATCCGCAGTTCGGCGTTCTCGCGGCGCAGTTGCTGGGCCTCGATGGCGCGTTCGATGAGTAATAGCAGCCGGTCCGCGGTGAACGGTTTCTCGATGAAATCGTAGGCGCCGAACTTGATCGCCTGGACCGCGGTTTCGACGGTGCCGTGGCCGCTCATCATCAGGACCGGCACGTCCGGATGGTGCGCCTTGATCTCCTTGAGGATGCCGATGCCGTCCAATTCGCTGCCCTGGAGCCAGATGTCGAGGAGCACCAGGCTGGGTTCGCGGCGCTCGACGGAGTCCAGCGCGGACCGGGAATCCCGCGCCTCGCGCGTTTCGAACCCCTCGTCCTGGAGAATTTCGGACGTCAGCGAACGGATATCTTGCTCGTCGTCGACAATCAGGATGTCTTTGGCCATCGGACTTCGTTACTGCCGCTTTATTGTTCTTGTCAGCTTGCCGTTGCGGAAGAGACGGCGCCGACGTCGGTCGTTTCGGCGCTGCCCCCGGATTCCTTGCCGGGAAAGCGCAACGTGACGTTTGCCCCGCGAGGCGAGCGGTCCGTCAGAGTCAACGAACCGCCGTGCTCTTCCATGATCTTTTTCACGATGGCGAGACCAAGTCCAGTCCCCTTCTCGCGCGTCGTCACATAAGGTTCGGTCAACCGGTTCAGATCCTCCGCCGGAAGGCCGCGGCCGTCATCGCTTATGACGACGGCGACGGTGCCGCCGCCCGCCGTTGTATCGATACCGAGCGTGACCTTGCCCTCGACCCCGTCGGCGCCGTCCTCGCGTGCGCCCTCGATGGATTCGGCGCCGTTCTTGAGGACGTTGGTCAGGACCCGCGACACCTGCCGGGCATCGCAGGGCACGATGACGTCGTCGTCCGGCAGGTCCAGTTCGTAGCCGATGTCGCTGCCCCGGTTGCGTTCCAGGAACACGGCCTGGCGGCACAGTTCGGACAGGTTTTCCATCCTGATGCTGGGTTGCGGCATGCGCGCGAACGAGGAGAATTCGTCGACCATGCGGCCAATGTCGCCGACCTGGCGGATGATCGTTTCCGTCAGCTTGTCGAAGGTTTCCTTGTCGCTCGAGATTTCCTTCAGGTACTTGCGGTTCAGGCGCTCCGCCGAGAGCTGGATCGGCGTCAGCGGGTTTTTGATCTCGTGCGCGATGCGGCGCGCGACGTCGGCCCAGGCCGCCTTGCGCTGCGCCGACAGAAGCTCGGTCACGTCGTCGAACGTCACCACGAAGCCGGCGATGGAGCCGTCGACCCGTTCGGCGGCGACGCGGACCAGGAACGTTTTCTGGCCGTCCTTCTGATGGATCGTGATCTCGGCCTGCTGCAGCCGTTCGGGACGTGTCCGGGACTGTTCGATCATGCCGCCCAGTTCCGGCACCGCATCGACCATCTTTTCGCCGACGTGATCGTCCAGGTTCATGCCCAGCAGGTGCGATGCCGAGCGGTTCGGCAGATTGATGCGCCCATCCGAGTCGAGACCGACGACGCCCGCGGACACGCCCGCCAGCACGGCCTCTGTGAAGTGCCGGCGTTCGTCCAGTTCGACGTTGGCGGCGATCAGGCCCTGCTGCTGCGAATAGATACGCTCCGTCATGTTGTTGAAGGCGTGGCTCAGCAGCGCGATTTCATCCTTGGCCTCGTTGGCGTCGACGCGCGCCGACAGATCGCCCTTCGATACCTTGTCGGCAGCGTCGATCAGCCTGGTGACCGGTTCGGCGAGCTGCGCCGACACCGTCATGCCGATCCAGATCGCGGCGAGGATGAGGATGAACACGGCGATCGCGTAAATCAGCACGAAACTGATCTGCACGCCGCTGCGCGTCGCTTCGAGCTGGTTATATTCCTCGAACGCGGCCCGGATCCCCGCAATATGCTGCAGCACGCGCGGATCGACGAAACGCTCGACCAGCAGATAGGCGTCGACGAAGCGGTTGAGCTTCACGAGTGCGCGGACCTTGTCTTCGGATTCCGATCCCAGCAGCGTTACTTCGCCCTTGTCGGCCTTTTCGAAGGCGGACGGCGGGATTTCCTCGATCACCGTGGAAAGCGCGAACTCGGACCGCGCCAGGGTGTTGCCGAGGCTGTCGATAACCACGGCCTCAGGCAGTTCCCGGAGCGTCGCGTTGGCGGTCAGGACACGGTTGAATTCCCACGGATTGCGGATCAGCGTCGGCGCGTTCTGGTTGAGCACGTAGGCGACGCTGTAGGCCTGGTTGGCGATGTTTTCGCGGTGTTCCTTGAGGTACGCCTCGGTTACACCGACCGATTCGCGAAGTGCGCCGGAAACCCGGCTGTTGAACCAGGCCTCGAGCCCGAAGTTCAGCGACAGGTACGAGAACACGGCGACCAGCAGCGCCGGCGTCACGGCGATCAGCGCGAACAGCATCACCAGCCTGCCCTGAAGGCCGGCGCCGGCGTGGCCGCGGCTGCGCCCGGTCCAGAGCGAAATGACGCGCCGGGCGACGACGACGCTCAGTGCCAAAAGCAGGATGCTGTCGATGGCCAGCAGCCACTTGAGTTCCTCGACGCGTTCGCGCACGGCCGAGGTATCGGTCATCAGCGAGACCGTGGTGATACCCGACGCGACCGCGGCGAGCGCCAACAGAAAGGCGAAGCGGCGTTGCAGGCTGCTGTTGGAGAGCCATTCGCGGACGGTGGATACCGGCCGGGCCGTCATTCGGAACCCTTGATGATCGGAATACCGAGCTCGCGAATCTTCTTGCGCAGCGTATTCCGGTTGAGGCCGAGGACCTCGGATGCCTTGACCTGGTTGCCGCGCGTCACCTGCAGGGTCTGCATGATCAGCGGGCGTTCGACCTCCTTGAGGACGCGGCCGTAAAGGCCGGCCGCCGGCAACGCGCCGTCATGGGCGCTGAAGTAGCTCTTCATGTGCGCGTCGACGGCATCGGCGAGACCGCTGGTCTGGGTGACCGGCTGTTCGCCCTGCCCGCGCCCGTCGTTGAGTTCGGTCGAGATGATCTCGGCGTCGATCACCTCCTCCGAATAGAGCGCGGCGAGGCGCTGCATCATGTTCTCGAGTTCGCGGACGTTGCCGGGCCAGTCGTGCTGTTGCAGCAGTTCCAGGGCGTCGGGCTCGATGATTTTCCACGGCAGGCCCTCGTTGGCGGCGCGGCCGAGGAAGTGGCGCACCAGTTCGGCAATATCCTCGGTCCGCTCGCGCAACGGCGGCAGGCGGATCGGCACCACGTTGAGCCGGAAATAGAGGTCTTCGCGGAACAGGCCGCGCCGGATCAGGCGTTTCAGGTCGTGGTGCGTGGCGGCGATGACGCGGACGTTGGCGCGGATCGCGTCGCGGCCGCCGACGGTGGTGTATTCGCCTTCCTGCAGGACGCGCAAAAGCCGGGTCTGTGCCTCCATCGGCATGTCGCCGATCTCGTCCAGGAACAGCGTGCCGCCGTTGGCCTGCTCGAAACGTCCGGTCGAGCGGCTGACGGCGCCGGTGAACGAGCCCTTCTCGTGGCCGAACAGTTCGCTTTCGATCAGGTCACGCGGGATCGCGGCGACGTTGACGGCGACGAACGGCTTGCCCTTGCGCTTGCCGTAATCGTGCAGCGCGCGCGCCACCAGTTCCTTGCCGGTACCGGATTCGCCGGTGATCATCACGGTCAGGTCGGTCGGCATCAGCCGGGCCAGCGTGCGGTAGATTTCCTGCATCGCAGGCGAGCGGCCGATCAGCGGCAGGTTCTCCTCCATGCCGTCTTCGGCGGCCCGGCCGCCGCCCAGCGCCGGATCCTTTGTGCGTGCCTCGAGGCCGCGTTTTACGACCGAGACCAGTTCAGAAAGGTCGAACGGCTTCGGCAGGTACTCGAACGCCCCCCTCTCCGTCGCCTTGACGGCCGTCAGCAGCGTATTCTGCGCGCTCATCACGACGATCCGCAGGTTGGGCCGGATGCGGCGGATCTTCGGCACCAGGTCGAGACCATTTTCGTCGGGCATGATGACATCGGTGATCACCAGATCGCCGTCGCCGTTCTCGACCCATTGCCACAGCGTCGACGCGTTGCCCGTCGAGCGTACCTCGTAGCCGGCGCGCGACAGCGCCTGCGTCACCACGGTGCGGATACTGTCGTCGTCGTCGGCGACGAGGATGGTCGCGGTTTCAGCCATCTTCTTCCTCTGCTTTGAACATCGGGAGCATGACGCGGAATACGGTGCGTCCCGGAATGCTGTCGAATTCGATGACGCCGCCATGGTCGCCGACGATCTTGGCGACCAGCGCGAGGCCGAGACCGCTGCCCTTCGGCTTCGAGGTGACGAAGGCGTCGAACAGGTAGCGTTTCATGTCGTCGGGAATGCCGGGGCCGTTGTCGCGGACCCAGACGGTGAGCGGCAGGTGCACGCGGTTCTCGAGGCCCGGCAGCGCGAACCTGACGCCCTGGCTGTAGGCCGAGCCTAGGGTAATCTCGCCGCCGACGGCGCCGACCGCTTCGGACGCGTTCTTGACCAGATTGAGGAACACCTGCACGAGCTGGTCGTGATTGCCCCAGACCGGCGGCAGCGAGGGATCGAACTGGTTGTGGAAGCGTACGTGCGCGCCGAAGCCGGTTTCCGCCAGGCGCTGCACCCGGTCCAGCACCTTGTGGATGTTGACGGCTTCCCGCTGCAGCGGCACCCGGTCGGAGAATACCTCCATCCGGTCGACCAGCCCGACGATGCGGTCGGCCTCGTCGCAGATGAGCGTGGTCAGCTTCCTGTCTTCCTCGTCCATGCCCTGTTCGAGCAGTTGCGCCGCGCCGCGGATGCCGGAAAGCGGATTCTTGACCTCGTGCGCCAGCATCGCCGCCATGGCGGTCACGGAGCGGGCCGCGCCCATGTGGTTGAGCTGGTGGTTGATCTTTTCGGCGATGGAGCGGAGCTGGATGACGATGGCCACCGCGCCCGGGTCCTCCGGGATGCATGAGACCTGCACGTCGACGGCGTGTGAGCCGATGCGCGGGCTTTCCAGCGTCACGTCGTATTCGGCGACCACGCTTCGGAACCTGCGCGCCTGGTTGACCAGCGCCAGGATCGGGCTGTCGGCGGGCATCAGCGCATCGAGCGACTGGCCCTGCAGGTAGGTGGCGCTGCCGCGGAACAGTTGCTCCGCGGCCTGATTGACACGGCAGATGACGTTGTCGGCGTCGACGACGACGACGGTGCTGGCCAGCGAATTGAGCACCGCGTCCGCATCGATCGTGCTGCGGGACGGTTTGTCGGCCAGCGCGGCGGAATTTTCGGCCATATCAAGCCGCGAGCTGATCGAGATTGGAACGATAGAAATCGCGGATCAGCGCCTTGACGGCGTCCGGTTCGCTCACCTGATTGACTTGAGACCTGAAATCAGCGGAGTCGCGCAACCCCTTGGAATACCATCCGATATGCTTTCTGGCGATACGGACGCCGGCGTTCGTGCCGTAGTGCTCGAGGATATCCTCGTAATGGGTCAGCACCGTTTCGAGCTGGTCCTCCAGCGACGGGTCCGGGACCTCGCCGCCTTCCGTCAGGAAATGCTGGACCTGGGCCGGGAACCACGGCCGTCCGTAGGTGCCGCGGCCGATCAGCACGCCGTCGGCGCCGGACTGGGCGAGCGCTTCGCGGGCATCTTCGAGGGTGTTGATATCGCCGTTGGCGAATACCGGCAGGCCGACCGCCTCCTTGACGTTCCTGATGTAGCGCCAGTCGGCATGCCCCTTGTAGAACTGGCAGCGCGTGCGGCCGTGCACGGCAAGTGCCCGGATGCCGCTCTCCTCGGCGATACGCGCCAGTTCCGGCGCGTTCCGGGAATTATCGTCCCAGCCCGTGCGCATCTTCAGCGTGACCGGGATGCTGACCGCCTTGACGGTGGCTTCGAGCAGCTTGCCGGCGTGCACGAGGTCCCGCATCAGCGCCGAGCCGGCGTCGCCGTTGGTGACCTTCTTGACCGGGCAGCCCATGTTGATGTCGATGATCGACGCGCCGCGATCCTCGTTGAGACGCGCGGCTTCCGCCATGACGTCGGGTTCGCAGCCGGCGAGTTGCACCGACATCGGGTGCTCCTCGGCGCAGTGGGTGGCCATCTTCATGGTCTTCTTGGCGGCATGGATCATGGCCTTGGAGGCGATCATCTCCGAGACCACGAGACCGACGCCCCAGCGCTTCACGAGGCGGCGGAACGGCATGTCGGTGACGCCCGACATGGGGGCCAGGACGACCTGTCCGTCCAGTTCCACCGGACCGATGCGGATCGGGTTCAAATTCGACAACGGGCATCCCCTCCAAGAGTTGCACACAAATTAGGCAAATCGGGCGAAAATGCAATGATTTTTAAGACTTTATGTCAGCCCAAAACGACGTCCGTGACGAATTTTACGCCGGGATAGCCGAGGGTGAGCAGCAAATAGGCCAATAGCACGACGCGCGCCGCCTTGCGGCCTCTAAGTCCATATTTTGCCTGGGCAATCAGCAGCACGCCGATGATGGCGAAAGCCGCCAGGGTGAACACCGTCTTGTGGTCGGGGGTCAGGAGCGCGCCGCCGGCGATGGCGTTCAGCACCACGCCGGTGACGAGACCGAGACCGAGCACCGTCTCGCCGGTCGCCAGGAACCACGTCACCAGCCGGTCGCAATCGGTGATCGACGGCAGCATACCGCCGAGCGGCGGCCGGTCCTTGCGTTTCAGCGCGCGTTCCTGCCAGAACGCCGCCCACGCGGCGACGGCGGCGAGTGTCGCCAGGCCGTACGTGGTGACGGCGAAGGCGATGTGCAGGATCAGAAGCCCGGTGGTCCCGGTGCCCGAAACCGGGTCCGTCGGCGCGTGCTGCCAGGCAAAGCCCATGAGCGCCAGCACCAGCATGTAGCCGGAAAGCAGCGGCGCCAGCCGCCAGACGCTGCGGACCAGCGCCGAGAACACCAGGAACAACGCCATCGTCGCGGCGATCGTGATCCAGATCGAGGTCGAGAAATCCGCCTGCCAGGCGTTTTGCGAGCGGACTGCGACGGCGCTGGCCGGACCGACGCAGGCGAGCGCCGAAACCGCCCAGAACGCGGTGTTGCGCGCGAATTGGCGCCGCCATGTCAAGGCGATGGCGGGCACGAGAGAGGCAATCGCGGTAAGGCCGAACAGTAACCCTGTCTGCATACCGCACCATTGCGCTCAACCTGCGTCTTGGCAAGGGAACAGTGTGCTTGGCAACGCTGTCGGCGGCAGGTAATGCTCTTGCCCTGATTTCGGATTGTAACACCGGGAGAGCACCCGATGCCGGGGATCGCGGTCATCATCGTCGCGGCCGGACGCGGCCACAGGTTCGGCGCCGAGATGCCGAAACAGTTCCTGCGCGTCCGGAACGAGCCGCTGATTCGCCACGCGGTTCGTGCATTTGCGTCGCATCCGGCCGTCGATGCGGTGCTGCCGGTCATTCATCCGGACGATGCGGCGATCGTCGCCGATGCGCTCGATGGTTTCGATTATCTGGCGCCGGTTGCGGGCGGCACGGCCAGGCAGGACTCCGTCCGCAACGGTCTCGAGGCGCTTTCCGGTATGGCGCCGGACCTGGTCCTGGTGCACGATGCCGCCCGGCCGATGGTCCCGCACGCCGTGATCGACCGGGTGCTGGCGGCGCTCGAGAGGCAGCCGGGCGCGGTCCCTGCCCTGCAGGTGGTCGATACCCTCAAGCGCACCGGTGAAGGCAACACGATCACCGCCACCATGTCCCGTGACGGCCTGTGGCGCGCCCAGACCCCGCAGGGCTTCCGTTACGACCTGTTGCTGGCGGCGCACCGGGGCGCGGCGGGACAGACGCTGACCGACGACGCCGCGGTCATGGAAGCGGCCGGACACGCGGTCGCCGTGGTGCCGGGCGACGACGCCAACCTCAAGGTGACCACACCGGAAGATCTCGAACGAATGGAGAGGATCATGGCCGACGATGCAGCGAACGCCGACGGCCCCGGCCCCGGTTTCCGGATCGGCAGCGGTTACGACGTGCACAAGCTCGGTCCCGGCGATCACGTGACGCTCTGCGGCGTCGAGATCGAACACGACCGGGGCCTGATCGGTCATTCCGATGCCGACGTGGGATTGCACGCGTTGTGCGATGCGATCTTCGGCGCGCTCGGCGACGGCGATATCGGCAGCCATTTCCCGCCCACCGACGAACAATGGCGCGGCGCGTCTTCGGACCGGTTCCTTGCCTATGCGGTCGAGCGTATGCGCGGCCGTGGGTTCGAACTCGCCAACGCCGACGTCACGCTCATCTGCGAGCGCCCGAAGATCGGACCGCACCGGGACGCCATGCGCGCACGGGTAGCAGATATCATGGGGGTTGAACTTTCGCGTGTCTCGGTCAAGGCGACGACGACGGAGCAACTTGGGTTCACCGGGCGCGGCGAAGGCATCGCCGCCCAGGTGTCCGTACTGTTGATGCCGGAAAATTGATTTTTCTGCTCCGTTGACCCGACCGCACGATTGGTTACATTTTTAAGTTTCAGGGGTGGGAAACGTCCGGGCGGTTAACGACGCCCTGGGGAACGCGCGTCGCATGATTCAAAAAAATACCTTCGGCGAAGTGGATGTGTTGCTGGTCGATACCGATCTCAGCGCGCGCCAGGGTGTGCGTACGATCCTTTCCAATAACGGTTTTTCCGGGGTGACGCTGGGCACCGACCTGGCCAAGGTCCGCGAAGCGGTCAATTCACGTATGCCCGATCTGCTGCTGTGCGGCACCGAGTTTCCGGACGGCAAGGTCACCGAAATGATCCGCGACATCCGCCAGAACCGGATCGGCAACAATCCTTTCATGCCGATCATCGTCTTGCTTTCGGAACCGACGCCGGCCCTGGTCAGTCAGATCATCACCGCCGGCGCCGACGACGTGGTGATGAAGCCGGTGTCGACGAAGGCGCTCCTCGACCGCATCCATACGCAAATCCACAAGCGCAAACCCTTCATCGTGCAGGAGGAATACCTGGGCCCGGCGCGCAAGGGCGACGATGTGACCAAGGCCATCGATCCGCCCAATCCGCTGCATGCCAAGGCAACCGGCGGCCAGGTCAATTTTCATGAAATCGAGCGCGCCATCGACAACGCGCTGATGGAGGTCCGTAACCGCAAGCTGGAAAACACAGGCCCCGAGATCGCGGCGCTGGTCGGGCGCATCGTGCCGATGCTCGACAACAAGCCGCAGATCTCGCAGACCGCGCTCGGCGGTCTGCACATGCTGATCGATCTGAACGACGGCCTGATCCGCAGTCTCGCCGGCACCAAGTACGATCACGTTTCGGAGTTGTGCAAGGCGATGATCACCGTCTCGCAGCGGCTCTGCGACAATGCCAGCGAGGCGCCGGACCAGACCCAGGTGAAACTGCTCAAACCTTTGTCCCAGGCGATCCAGGCCGGCTTCGCAGGCGGCATCAATTCCGCCGACGCGGCGCGCCAGATCGTGCAGCGGATCGGCGTTAAATAACGCCGTTTACTCGGCGTCCGCGCCCGCTGTCTCCTCGCCGATCCAGTCGATGAACTGCTGGTTGCCGCCGACGATCGGGATCGCCACGACGCACGGACAATCGTAGGAATGCTCCAGTTTCACGAGATCGGTCGCCGCGTCGATCAGGGTACGGTCGGTCTTTGCCACCAGCAGCGCCTCGCCGTCTTCCTGCACCGCGCCCTCCCAGCGGAAGATCGAGGTCAGGCCGTCGAACACGTTGGCGCAGGCGGCAAGGTTTTCGTCGACCAGCGCGCGGCCGATCTTGATACCTTCGTCGCGGTTCTGGACCGTTATGTACAGAATGACTGGATCCGTCATGACAATCTCCTTCGGACATCTCGACCTTTGACGCTGGCGAAAAGTAACGTACCATGCGCGCCTGACCAAGTAACGACGGCGAACCGAATACGCCGCACTTGGCGGGAGGTGGAGAATGAGCAACGCGGACGGCGGCACGGCGCCTTCGGTCAGTGCGCCGACGGGCGACGGCAAACGGGCACCGCAGCCCAACGACACGCAACTCCGCTGGTTGCAGCGTGGTCTCGATCAGCCGGGCGGCAAGCTTCCGCTTTTCGACCGTATCGGCCAGAAAGTCAGCGAACAGACGGTGCGTAGCTGCATTCGGCACGGCTGGGCCGAACCCTGGTTCAACAACCCGATCAAACCGGACTGGCTGGTCTGCCGCCTGACGGAAAGCGGCCGCAGCATCGCCGAGGACGCGCCGATGCTGGCCGACGACGACTGAAAATCATCGACTCCAATCGATATGAACGACAGCAATCACGCGGAAAACACGATTCAATCGGTGCTGATCTGCATCAACCGGCGCTTTCATAGCGACCAGCCGTCATGCGCACAGCGCGGCTCGGAAGCGTTGGCGGACGAGATCGAGGCCGGCGTCCGGGAACGCCGGATCAATGTCCGGGTCGAGCGGATCAAGTGCCTCGGCCAGTGCACCAAGGGACCGTCCGTGCGGTTCGCGCCCGGCGGACGCTTCTATCTCGGGACCTCGATGGACGATATCGCCGGGATTCTCGATGAACTCGAGCACGCATGCGGCGTTCGTGACGAGGAAGCAGAACTGCCCCTGCACCTGCTCGGTTCCTAAAATTTGAGGAAAACTTTAGGAAATTCGACTGCACTGTGACGTATGTCACATGCGGTGCCCGGCCCGGCTGTCATAGTTCGTCTCGTAAGGATGGATTTCTTCACAGAATCCTCCCTTCCCTCAAGAGCACAAACTTTGGCCGGGCCGTCAGGCCCGGCCATTCTCTTTCCGGCCCGCCGCCGATGGCGGTCCGTCTTTTAACCGGCTTGAAGTCAGTTTTTCTTAATAGCTTGCCGTCATGATTCCACGATACGCGATTCGTCCGGCTCGCCGGACGCGTCGACCGTAAGGGGGAATGACGCGGCAATCGACATGAAGATTCTGAACGCCAGCAAGAACTGCGAGGTTATAACGCCTCACACGCCTATTACCGGATTGTTCCGCAGATCCGTCGAAATCTGGGAAGGCCTTTGCAACGGGGCCGACGTTCCTGTCTGGCAGGTCGACCATCTGCTGATGTTTCCGGCACGGCTGGTTCCTTACGCCAACGTTACCCGCTGGGAGCCCGGGGCGGGCGATTACCGGTTCCTGTTCTGGGGCAGCGGACGCACGGACATGATGAAGTTCGACTACACGTCGCAACCGCTGAAATCGCTCGAGCCCGCCGTCTATGCCGATCTCGTCCGTACCGAACTCAACGAGGTACTGGCGCTGGCGAAGCCGGTGAAATCGAGTGCAGAAGTGCTGCTGTCGGATGGTACAAGCACGCAGGTCGACAAGGTTCGGCTGCCGTTCGCCGACGAAACCGGCGCGGTCAATACGGTACTGTCGATCGACGACGTGAAACAGTTCCTGAACCGGTATTACCTGTCCTGGGTCCGCGCCGACAAAAACGAAAAGGAAAGCGCCGAAGGCTGAGGTGGAATGGTCGGGAAGACAGGATTTGAACCTGCGACCCCTGCGCCCCCAGCACAGTGCTCTACCAGGCTGAGCTACTTCCCGACCGGTTTGCGCCGCCGTCAGTCAAGGGGGTGCGGCGCGGGCGGACTATAATCGCCGTGTTCGCGCCACACAACAAAAAGAGATGGGTTTCTGGCGATTGCCGGCAGGCGCGGTAGCCTAGCCCGCGCTTTGCAGAAGTTGTTCGTGCAGGCCCCTGAGTTCGCTGACGATTTCCCGTAACTCCCGCTCGACATCGTCTTCGATGGCGGCCGCGCCGTCGTCGCCGGCACGGACCGGCGGCGCCGTATCCGGACCCGGCTCCGGCGTGACGCCGCCGAGCGGAATCCGCGGCTCGTTCTCGGCCACGAAGTTGCGCACGCTGCCGCTCTGGCGCAGCAGTTTCTGCACACCCTTGATGGTGTAGCCGTCGACGTAGAGCAGGTCGCGGATGCGGCGCAGGAGTTGCAGGTCGTCGGGCCGGTAGTAGCGCCGGCCGCCGCCGCGCTTCATCGGCCGGACCTGCGGAAACTTGGTTTCCCAGAAGCGCAACACGTGCTGCGGCAGGTCGAGTTCCGCCGCCACCTCGCTGATGGTGCGGAAGGCGCTTGCCGATTTTTCCGATTTGTCCGCCGTGCGGTTGTCAGGTGAGCTGTCGCTCATCGGCAGTCTTCTTAAAGTTCAGCAGCTTCGCTTGGCTTGCGGATTTCATTGATGCGGCTTTTCAGGACCTGCGACGGCCGGAATACCAGCACCTTGCGGGGCAGGATCGGCACCTCTTCGCCGGTCTTCGGGTTACGGCCGATCCGTTGACCCTTCTCACGGACCGAGAAGCTGCCGAACGACGACACCTTCACGGTCTCGCCCTTGACCAGCGCCTCGGCCATATATTCCAGAACGCTTTCCAGAAGGTCGGCAGATTCGTTGCGGGATAACCCGATTTCTTGATAGACGGCTTCGCCCAGATCAGCTCGCGTTACGGTCTTGCCCGCCATGGCAACGCAGCCTCCCCCTTGTTGTCGTTCTCAAAAGGGTATCCTTGACCGGGAAATCCGTCAATATCAAAGGGATGGCCGATTTCGCACAATAGTGGTGCAGTGCTTGCGGAGACACAATAATTAGCGTGGGATGCCTTATCCCAGCAGCGGCGAGCAAATTATTTTTGCCGCCGTACCTGCTTACCAGCGCACCAGACCGGCGCCCCAGGTCAGTCCGCCGCCCATCGCTTCCAGCAGAACCAGATCGCCGCGCTTGATGCGGCCGTCCTTGACGGCGGTGTCGAGGGCCAGCGGGATCGACGCCGCCGACGTATTGGCGTGCTTTTCGACCGTCAACACCACGTGATCGGCACTCATGCCGAGTTTCTTGGCGGTGGAATCGATGATCCGCTTGTTGGCCTGATGCGGCACCAGCCAGTCGATGTCGCTGCGCGCCAGGCCGTTGGCCTCCAGCGCCTCGTCGACGATCGACGCCAGGTTGGTGACGGCGTGGCGGAATACCTCACGGCCGTTCATGCGGACGTGGCCGACGGTCTGCGTGGTCGACGGGCCGCCGTCGACATAAAGAATGTCATAGTTGGCGCCGTCGGAATGAATGTGCGTCGACAGCACACCGCGGCCCGAATTGTGGCCCTTGCCGTTGCCGCCGGCGCCCTCGGTCTCGTCGTTGCTGGCCCGCATCACGACCGCGCCGGCACCGTCGCCGAACAGCACGCAGGTCGAACGGTCGTTCCAGTCGAGGATACGCGAAAACGTCTCGGCGCCGATCAGCAGCACCGTCTTGGCCTGCCCGCACTTGATGAAATTGTCTGCCACCGCGAGCCCGTAGACGAAGCCCGAGCAGACCGCCTGCAGGTCGAATGCGGCGCCGTTGACCATGCCGAGCCGGTGCTGGACCTTGGTCGCCGTCGACGGGAACGTATTGTCCGGCGTCGTCGTCGCGCAGATCACCAGATCCAGTTCGGCGGCGTCGACACCGGCGTGCTCCAGCGCCCGGTTGGCGGCGTGCAGCGCGAGGTCGGACGTGTACTCCCCTTCCGCCGCGATATGCCGCTGGCCGATGCCGCTCCGGGACCGGATCCATTCATCGGAGGTATCCACGGTCTTGGCGAGTTCATCGTTGGTGATGCAGCGTTCCGGCAGATAGGAGCCACAGCCGAGAATTTCCGAACGTATCGTCATGTTAACTTGCAGCAGCCTCGGACTCTTCGACATCGTCCGTATCGCCGCTGATCACGGCGTTGTCACGGTCTTTCAGAAGCTGCGCACAGTCTTCCTTGATGCCTTCGTTGAAATTGTTACGGACCAGATTGACGGCGACGCCGATGGCGTTGGCGAAGCCGGTACCGTCGGTACCGCCGTGGCTTTTGACGCAAATGCCGTTGAGCCCCACGAACATCGCGCCGTTGTAGAGCCGGGGGTCGAATTTCTTCTTGAATTGCAATAACGCCGGGCGGGCGATCAGTGCGCCGAGCTTGCCCAGCATCGATGACGTCAGCGCGCTCTTCAGGAAATGCCCGAACATCGACGCCATGCCCTCGGCCGTCTTCAGCGCGACATTGCCGGTAAAGCCGTCCGTCACGACCACGTCGACGGTTCCCTTGGCGATGTCGTCGCCTTCGACGAAGCCGTGGAACTGGATCGGCAGGTTGGTCTGTTGCAGCAGTTCCGCCGCGCCGCGGACTTCCTGGTTGCCCTTCATGTTCTCGGCGCCGACGTTGAGGAGCCCCACCGACGGGTGCTCGCAGCCGAGCACGTTGCGCGCGAAGACCTCGCCCATGACGGCGAACTGCAGCAGGTTGTCGGCGTCGCATTCGATGTTGGCGCCGAGATCCAGCATCACGGTTTCGCGGCGCATGGTCGGGAAGTAGGTCGCGATCGCCGGGCGGTCGATGCCCGGCAAGGTCTTGAGGACGAATTTCGCCATCGCCATCAGGGCGCCGGTGTTGCCGGCGGAGATCACGGCGTCCGCCTCGCCCTCGCCGACCGCGTTGATGGCGAGACGCATGCTGGACTGGCGCCCGGCGCGCAGCGCCGTCGCCGGCTTGTCGCCGCTGCCGATGACGTCGGGCGCGTGCCGCACCTCGGAAGCCGCGAGCGCCGCCGGATAACCCTGCAGCATTTCCTGCAGACGCGTTTCGTCCCCGTACAGCAGGAACCTCAGATTGGGGTTCTGCCGCGCGGCGGTCTCTACGCCGTCGATAACCATCTCGGGGGCGTTATCGCCGCCCATGGCATCGATTGATAGGGTCAAGCGTGTGGTCAATGCCTCGTCCCGGTTGCGAAGTCAGAATATCGTTTCTGCCCCGCATCATACGGGCCATGAGGCCCGCTTAAAAGGGAGTTAGGCCAGCTCTTCGACGTCGGCAACTTCGCGGCCGTTGTACGAGCCGCAGGACTGGCAAACGTGATGCGGCCGCATGTGCTCACCGCAGTTGACGCATTCGACGAGGTTGGACGTATCAAGGGCGTGATGCGCACGGCGCATGTTGCGCTTCGATTTCGAAACCTTCTTCTTTGGAACGGCCATCTCTCTAATCCTTTGTGTCTGCTCGTTTCCAAACGAGCGCGCCTTCTTAGAGGATTTGGCGCGCCGCTGCAAGACGTGAGACGCAATATTCTGCGTTCTCGCGATTCCGGGAATTTTCCCCTAATCCTTTGATTTTATTTTATCTTTCAGGTCGGCAAGCACGGCGAAGGGGTTTTCGCCGCGATTATCTCCGTCCTCATCCGTGCCGACGCCCTCGAAAACCGCGCCGGACGCGCGCGGATACGGCGGAATATTGAGCGCCAGCTCCTCGACGGCGTGCTCGCCGACGTCGATCCGGCCGTCGATGATCGGGTCCGGCTCCTCGATTTCCGGATCGGTCAGTTCGTCCTCGTCCGAGGTGTTGAGCCCGGCCAGCGGATCCGCATCCTCGGTGAAGGTCCGCTCGAGGTCGAATTCGAGCGCCGTTGTCAGCGGTTCGCCGCTGACAACGCAGGTCTGCACGATTTCGGCGCGAATCGAACCGCTGAGAGAGATCTGCCGGCCCATCTCCGGGCGCAGCTTCAATTCACCCTCAAGACTGTTGAGCGCGAGAAGGCCGAGCCTGCCGGCGACGGCCGTCAACTCGTCCGCGCCCGGGTCGAGATTGACGGTGCGGCCTTTGGGCGGCAGCGCGTCGACCTTGCAGGGGCAGCTGAATTCCGGTGTATCCGTCACTGTGTCCCCTCCTCCGCGGCGGCGATGGCGGCGAATGAGATGTCTCCGGCGAGCAGCTTGTCGGCGGGCTGGGCCGCCAGCGCCGCGTCGTCGCGCCGCACCTGACGGGCCAGACGCTCGACGTGGACCGCGGCCGGTTCGGCGCCGCGATAGGGATAGCGCCTGAGCGCCTCGATCAACAAGCCGTCGTCCGGCGCCGCCAGCGCCGCGTCGTAGGTCCTGATCCGGCCGTAGAAGCTCTCGGCCAGTTTCTTGACCTTCTTGCCGACGCTCATGTCGCCGACGCCGAGTTCGCGCAGGTTGGAATCGACGTCGTCGAACATGACGTCGAAATAGGCCTGCGAGATGCGCTTCGCCGCCGGCTCGTCCTTGAGGCGTTTCAGCACCAGAAACGCCATCAGCGCGAGCGCCTCGAAACGCCCTTCCGGCGTGTCCGGCAGCGCCATGTCCGTGAACATCTCGGGCCGCCGGGCTGCGTGGATCGTGGCCGCGTAGAGCGCGCGCGCGGGCCCGCTTTCCGGCGGATATCCGAACAGTGACTTGAGCGAAAACACGGCGGCGGCGATCCTTCGATCCGTTGACAATTCCGGGCCCGGGCGGCAATGTCGGCGTCATTCGGTGCACGGTCTCGCCCGGCGATTTCGGCACCGTCCAAGGGAGCATGGTGTAGGATGCGAAGCCCCTTCAGAACAAGGTCTTTTATCGCGGCCGTTGCCATCGTCGGTATTGCCGGGCTGAGCGCCTGCTCGCCCCGCGTCGCCCAGCGCGGCGCCATGCCGGATATCGATGCCATCGCCGCCATCGTGCCGAACAAGACGACCAAGTCGGAGGTCGAGCGCAGTCTCGGGTCGCCGTCAAGCATCAACATGTACGGCGAGGAAACCTGGATGTACGTCGGCGAGACGACGGAGACGGTCGCGTTCTTCGAGCGCGACGTCAACGAGCGCAGCGTGCTCCTCGTCAGTTTCAACGCCGACGGTGTGGTCAAGGACGTCCTGCAGCACGGCCTCGATGCCGCCCGCAACATCGAACCGGTCGAACGCCAGACGCCCACCGTTGGCAAGGACATGACGGTGATCGAGCAGATGATGGGGAACATCAACCGCTTCCGAAACTTCGGTAGGGAAAAATAGGCCGTCGTCCGCGTAGCACGGTTCGGCAAAAGAAAAAGGCCCCGGGTCGCCCCGGGGCCTTCGTCGTTTCGGCCGCGCGCCTTAGGCGAGGATCGCCAGCAGCAGGATCGCGACGATGTTGATGATCTTGATCATCGGGTTGACGGCCGGACCGGCGGTGTCCTTGTAGGGATCGCCGACCGTGTCGCCGGTCACCGCGGCATGGTGGGCGTCGGAGCCCTTGCCGCCGTGATTGCCGTCCTCGATGTACTTCTTGGCGTTGTCCCAGGCGCCACCGCCGGCGGTCATGGACAGCGCCACGAACAAGCCGGTGACGATGGTGCCGAGCAACATCGCGCCCAGTGCCGAGAAGGCCGAGGCCTGGTCGGCAACGGCGGCGATCACGAAATACATGACGAACGGCGCCAGCAACGGCAGCAGCGACGGCAGGATCATTTCCTTGATCGCGGCTTTCGTCAGCAGGTCGACGCATTTGCCGTATTCCGGCTTCGCCGTTCCTTCCATGATACCGGGGATTTCCTTGAACTGACGGCGCACCTCTACAACGACGGCGGCGCCGGCACGGCCGACGGCCATCATGCCCATCGAGCCGAACAGGTATGGCAGCATGCCGCCGATGAACAGGCCGATGACGACGTACGGATCCTGCAGTCGGAACGTCACGTCGATATCCGGGAAGTAGTACTTGAGGTCATAGGTGAACGCCGCGAACAGCACCAGTGCGGCGAGACCGGCGGAGCCGATGGCATAGCCCTTGGTAACGGCCTTGGTGGTGTTGCCGACCGCGTCCAGCGCATCGGTCGTGTTGCGGACGTCTTCCGGCAGATCGGCCATTTCGGCGATACCGCCGGCGTTATCCGTCACCGGACCGAAGGCGTCGAGCGCGACCACGATGCCGGCCAGCGCCAGCATCGTGGTCGCGGCGATCGAGATGCCGAACAGACCAGCAAACAGGAAGGACACGATAATACCGGCCGAGATCACGATCACCGGCAGCGCCGTCGCTTCCATGGAAACGGCGAGACCCTGGATGATATTCGTGGCATGACCGGTTTCGGAGGCTGCGGCCACCGATTTGACCGGACGGTATTCGGTCCCGGTGTAGTACTCGGTGATCCACACGATCAGACCCGTCACAACGAGACCGACAATGGCGCAGACGAAAAGGTCCGTACCCGTGATGACGACGCCGTTGCTCATCGAGAACTCGGTGTTCCAGCCCAGCAGGTAGGACACCGTGCCGCCGATCAGGATTGCCGAGATCACCGCCGAGGCGATGAAGCCCTTGTAGAGCGCGCCCATGATCGACCTGTTGGCGCCGAGCTTGACGAACCAGGTCGCCGCGACCGAGCCGATGATGCAGACGCCGCCAATGACCAGCGGGAACAGCATCATCTGTTCCTGCACCGCGCCGGTGAAGAAGATGGCGCCGAGCAGCATCGTGGCGACGACGGTAACGGCATAGGTCTCGAACAGGTCGGCGGCCATGCCGGCGCAGTCACCGACGTTGTCGCCGACATTGTCGGCGATCACGCCCGCGTTGCGCGGATCGTCCTCGGGAATACCGGCTTCGATCTTGCCGACCAGGTCGGAACCGACGTCGGCCCCCTTGGTGAAGATACCGCCGCCGAGACGGGCGAAGATCGAAATCAGCGAGGCGCCGAAGCCGAGCGCGATCAGCGCTTCGAGGATGTGGCGCAGTTCTGCCGGGTTAGCGGTGTCGTACATGCCGCGCAGCACGATGTAGTAGCCGGCGACACCCAGCAGCGCCAGGCCGACCACCAGCATGCCGGTGATGGCGCCGGATTTGAACGCGATGTCGAGTCCGCCTTCGAGGCCCTTGGAGCGGGCCGCTTCGGTGGTGCGGACATTGGCGCGCACCGACACGTTCATGCCGATGTATCCGGCGACGCCGGACAGGATGGCGCCGATGAAGAAGCCGATCGCCACCGGAACACCGAGGAGCAGCCCGAGCGCGACGCCGACCACGACGCCGACGCCGGCGATGGTCATGTACTGACGGTTCAGATAGGCGGCAGCCCCTTCCTGAATGGCGCCTGCAATTTCCTGCATGCGCTCGTTTCCGGCGGGCGCCGAGAGAACCGAGCGGATCGCGTAGACGCCGTAAAGCAGGGCCGCCGCGCCGCAGACGAGAACCAAAGTATAAATGGAAGACATCCTCTCCCCCTCGTTAGAACGTACCGGTTGCGGACGTACCGACACCGCGCCGGAAGACCGCCGAAAAACCGGCTCAAGCTAAGTGAATGAGTTACCGGTGCAAAAAGCGCGGGGAAAATGCCAGAACGCCCCGGATAAAGCAACAAGCGGTTTTTGCAGCGCGAAAGGTCTGGAAAATCTCGATTTTCCGGGCGCCGGGACCGGTCCGGTATTGCCCTGTTATTACTGCGGCGTATCCAGTAAGGACTGGATCAGTACACCCTTGACGACACCCTTTTCGCCGGCGACTCGATCGGCGACGAGTTGCAGGCGCTGCTTCAGTGTCGGCAGGTCGATGCGCCCCAGTTCGCTCAGCATTCGGGGGATGAAGGCGTGCAGATCCTTCAGGAACGCGTCCTTGTACTGCGGCAGCATCCTCTTGATTCGAATGATGTTTTCGTTGCCGGCGGTCTCGATCTTGACTTCGATCTGGATGGTGGTCGCGATGGCGCCGCCCTGCACGACGTTGACCAGCAGGGGCTCCATGTCGACGAACAGGGCCTGCGGCGCCGTGATCTTTTCCGGTGCCTGCATTTCCTTGGCGATCTCGGGTTTCTGGAACGGCCCCAGGCCGAACCATTTCATCGCGCCGATGGTCGCACCGGCGACGAGCAGCACGAGCGCGAAGATCAGGAAAAGTCGTTTCATGCCTGGATATCCCGAATGATGGCGTTACCGGCGAATGCCCCCACCGGAGATTCGCACCAATGTACAGAGCCTTTCGGCGCCGCATCAAGTCCCGGCGAAATGGTTGTATCCGCCATGTTCGAATTGCATCGGCGCACCGTCGCTGCCGGTCACGGTCACGCCGCTGCCCGCCGTGACCTCGCCGATCGCCGTCAGCGGTGCGTCGCCTGCCGGTGGCGCGGCCCGGGCGGTGAACGCCAGTTCATAATCGTCGCCGCCGGTGAGGATCGCCGCCAGCAGGCCGGGGTCGGCGTCGAGCGCGGCGCGTGCGGCATCCGACAACGGTACGCGGCCGGCGTCGATGCGGATCGCGGCGCCGGAAACCTCGGATATGTGACCGAGGTCCTGGACGAGGCCGTCGGAGACGTCGATGCAGGCGCCGGCATGGCCGACGAGCGCGCGGCCCGTCGAAATGCGCGGCGACGGCCGGCGGAACCGTTGCATCAGATAATCGCCATGCGCGGCCGCGAGATCGGGAAGCCCGCCCTTGGCGGCGGCAAGCCCGAGCGCGCCGTCGCCGACGGTGCCCGAGACATAGACCGTGTCACCGGGTCGGGCGCCCGTGCGGGAGAGCCGGCGGCCGGCCTCGACCTCGCCGATGGCGGTCAGCGAGAACATCATCGGCCCCGGGGTCGTCACCGTATCGCCGCCCAGCAACGGGAACGTGTATTCATCCACCCATTCCCCAAGCGCCGACGCGAAGCGTTCGATGAACGCGGCATCGGTATCCTTACGCCACGCCGCGGCCAGGGTGAACCCGACCGGTGCCGCGCCCATGGCGGCGAGGTCGGAGAGATTGCTGGCACAAAGCCGGTGCGCGATGTTCCCGGGTGCCTCGTCCTCCAGGAAGTGCACGCCCTGGACGATGGCGTCGGTGGTGACGACGCGGTCGTACCCGTCGCGGTTCGCCAGCACGGCGGCGTCGTCCTCGAGGCCGAGAGCGGCCGCGTGACCACGCGTTAGCGGTGCGAAATAGCGCTGAATGATGTCGAATTCGTCGGTCATGGGACTCGCGGCACCTCCAAGCACATTCAACACGTATTGTCATTCCCGTGAAAGCGGGCGGAATTGAAGAGACGTATCCCTGACCGTCAGGCCGTCTTGCCCGATTGCGCGAACTCGTCGGCGCGGAGCTGCCGGGCGACGGTGTTGAGGATTCCCGCGATCAGCTTCACCTGCTGGCCGTCCTCGTCGAAGAAGGCGTCGGCGACCGAGGTATAGGCGCTGATCACGGTCTTAGCGGTTACGTTCCGGCGTGCCAGAAGCTCATACGTTGCGGTGCGCAGGATCGCCTGCATCACCTGTTCCATGTCGTTCACGTCCCGCTCCCTGCGCATGGCGGGCTTCAGGGCGGCGTCGATATCGGCGTGACGCGCCGCGGTGCCGCTGACCAGTTCCTTGAGAAGTTCCGGCTTGGGGCGCGCCATTTCCTGATCCATGTCCTCGTCCGCCGCCTTCCAGCGGTCGGCGGTGAACGACTCCAGCACGTCGTCGACCGGCGCCTTGATCATATCCAGTTCGTAAACCGCCTGGACCGCCGCCAGCCGCGTCGCCGCCGGTCGCGGATCGTAGTCCTTAGCCATCCTCGCGCCCCCGGAAATGGCGTCGGAGTTCGATCATGCGCAGCACCGCGTGTGCCGCTTCGGCGCCCTTGTTCTTCTTGTCCGGATCGGCACGCACCTCGGCCTGCTTCATGTTCTCGCAGGTCAGGATCGCGAAGCCGACCGGGAACAGGTGGTTGGTGGTGATGTCCATCAGCGCGCGGCTGGCCTCGCGGCAGATATGATCGTAATGATCCGTCTCGCCGCGGATGACGCAGCCCATCGCCATGATGCCGGCGTATTTCAGGTGCGGATCCTTGAGACCCGACTGGATCGCCATCTCGACCGCCGCCGGCACCTCGAACACGCCGGTAACCGGCAACCGTTCGATATTGTACCCGGCGTCGGCGAACACGGGTTCGGCGCCGCGGGCCATGTCGTCGGTGATTTTCTCGTAGTATCGGGCTTCGATCACGAGGATCGTTTTGGCGTTCGCATGTTGTGTGGGCATGAGTTTATTCCCCGGCAGGCGGGATCGGTCTCTGCTCGACGACGTTCAGGTCGTAGCCGTCGATCCCGACGATGGTGCGCTTGGTGTTCGACAGCAAGATCAGATCGTGGAGTCCGAGATCGAGCAAAATCTGTGCGCCGACACCATAGTCGCGGAGCTCTTTCTGTCCTTCAGCCGGTTCGCCCAGTCGTTCCCGCACGCGGTCCGAAAGCGCGCGCGCGTAGGGTTCCCGGATCAGCACGACGGCCCCCCTGCCCTCGTCTTCGATCATCCGCATGGCCTGCTGCAACTCGCCGCTCTTGCCGCTTTGGGTATCGCCGAGCACGTCGTCGAGCACGTTCAGTGCATGCATCCGCACCATCACCGGTGCGCCGCCCGAAAGATCGCCTTTGACCAGCGCGATATGTTCCGCGTAGGCGACCTTGTTGACGTAAACGCACATCCTCCAGTCGCCGCCGAAGCGGCTCGTGAAGTCCATTTCCGCGGTCTTTTCCACGACCCGGTCGTTCCTGAGCCGATAGGCGATCAGATCGGCGATGGTGCCGATCTTGAGGCCGTGGTACTGCGCGAAGGTGACGAGGTCCGGCAGCCGCGACATGGTGCCGTCCTCGTTCATGATCTCGCAGATCACGCCGGATGGGTTGAGCCCGGCCAGGCGTGCAAGATCGACCGCGGCCTCGGTATGCCCGGCGCGGACCAATGAGCCGCCGTCGCGCGCTTCCAGCGGGAACACGTGCCCCGGCGACGCGATGTCCGCGGCGCCCTTGGTCGGGTCGATGGCGACGGCGATGGTGCGCGCCCGGTCGGACGCGGAAATTCCCGTGGTGACGCCTTCGCGCGCCTCGATCGAGACCGTGAAAGCGGTCTGGTGGCGCGAGCCGTTGCGCCGCGACATGGCCGGCAGTTCCAGTTCGCGGACCCGTTCCGACGTCAGCGCCAGGCAGATCAGCCCGCGGCCGAACTTGGCCATGAAATTGATTACGTCGGGCGTCGCCATCTGCGCCGGGATCACCAGATCGCCCTCGTTCTCGCGCTCCTCGTCGTCGACCATGATGAACATGCGCCCGTTACGCGCGTCCTCGATGATGTCGTCGATCGGCGACAGGAAATTGTCCGGATCGCTGGTGGCACGGGCCACCTGCTGTTTCGAGACGACCGATGGATTTCTGTTGGCTGACACGGGGTTATCCCTCTACGTCCTTGAGACGGGCAACATAGCGCGCGAGCACGTCTATTTCCAGATTTACGCGATCTCCGGCGCGCAGCTTGCCGAGCGTGGTTTCGTTCTGCGTGTGCTGAATGATGTTGACGGAAAAACGGGTCGCCGAGACCGTATTGACCGTCAGCGACACGCCGTCGACCGTGACCGAGCCCTTGGCGGCGATGAACTTTGCCAGGCCGTCGGGGGCGTCGAAATCGATTTTGAGCGAGCCGCCGACCGGCGCTACGGCGGCCACCTTGCCGACGCCGTCGACATGGCCGGTGACGATGTGCCCGCCCAACTCGTCGCCGGCTTTCAGGGCGCGTTCGAGATTGAGCGGTGTGCCTTCCTGCCAGGCCCCGGCGGTGGTCTTCGACATGGTCTCGGCGGACGCTTCGACCGCGAACCAGCCGTCTCCCTTCTCGATCACCGTCAGGCAGGCGCCGGAACACGCGATGGAGGCACCGATCCCGACCGTCGCCATGTCGTAGGCGGTGGCGATATCGAACCGCGTGTCGCCGCCTTTCGTCACGGTCCTGACCGCGCCGATGTCGGTGATGATGCCGGTGAACATGAAGCTTTAATCCTCGTTACCAAGGCGGAGGTAGCGCTCCAGCACGTCCCCATCAAGGTCTATTGTATCGATGCGGCGGAATTTCGGCGCGTTTTCCGGACTGTTGACGGCCATCGGCGCGATCGCCGGCATGCCATCGCCGCCCATGACGGTGGCGGCGCGGAACCACGCGATTTCGTCGACCAGGCGAGCGTCCATGAAGGATGCGGTGAGCGCGCTGCCGGCCTCCAGCAGCACCCGTGTGATGCCCCGTTCGGCGAGCGCGGCAAGGATCATGTCCGGCGAGATGCGTCCGCCCGATACCGGCGGCAGGCCGATCACCGTGGCCCCGGCGCCCTTCATCAGCGCGGTCCGGTCCGCATCGGCGCCGTCGCCCGCCATCAGCCACAGCGGCGCGGTTTCCAGCGTATCGAACAGCCTGGCGGCGATGTCGATCTCGAGACGCGGATCGACGACGACGCGGACTGGCGAACGTTCTAGCATGCCCGGCAGGCGGCAGGTCATTTCCGGGTCGTCCTCGCGCACGGTGCCGATGCCGGTCAGGATCGCGTCGTGTTCGGCCCTCAGCAGATGCCCGCGGGCGCGCGCCTCGGGACCGGTGATCCACTGGCTTTTGCCGCTCCTGGACGCAATGGCACCGTCCATGGTCGTCGCGGTTTTCATGGTGACCCAGGGCCGGCCGTGCCGGACGACCGAAATGAACCCGCCGTTCAGAAGGCCGGCGTCCCCGGCTAGGAGCCCGGCGCGTACCTCGACCCCGGCATCTTTCAGACGTTTGAGGCCGCTGCCGGAAACGCGCGGGTCCGGGTCTTCAACGGCCACCGTCACGGTGTTTACGCCCGCCGCGATCAGGGCCTCGGTGCAGGGGCCGGTTTCGCCCTGGTGATTGCAGGGCTCCAGCGTCACATAGGCGTGCGCGCCGTTCGCGAGGCCGCCGGCCTGCGCCAGGGCTTCGGTTTCCGCATGCGGCCGGCCGCTGGGCTGGGTCCAGCCGGCGCCGACGATGCGTCCGAACGGGGATGATCCGAGGTCCGGCCTGACCAGAATGCAGCCGACGGCCGGGTTCGGTGCGACGCGCCCCAGACCGCGCCGTGCGAGCCCCAGTGCGGCCCGCATGTGTGCCCGGTCAGCGGCGGAGAATTTAATCGGCGTTTCCGTCACCTATTTGTTCAACAAATTCCTCGAAGTCCTTGGCTTCACGGAAGTTTTTGTAAACGGAGGCAAACCGCACATAAGCGACCTGATCGAGCTCGCGCAGGTTCTCCATGACCATTTCGCCGACCACTTTGGTGGGGATTTCGGACTCGCCCAGGGTCTCCAGGCGGCGCTGGATCGAATTGACGATACGGTCGACGCGGTCCTCCGGCACCGGCCGTTTGCGCAGCGCGATCGACAGCGAGCGCGCCAGCTTGTCGCGGTCGAACGGCGACTTCTCGCCGTCCTTCTTGACGACCACCAGTTCGCGGAGCTGCACCCGCTCGAACGTCGTCCAGCGCGCGCCGCAGGCCGGACAGAAGCGCCTGCGGCGGATCGCCGCGTTGTCGTCGGTCGGGCGCGAGTCTTTGACCTGGGAATCCTCATTTCCGCAAAACGGGCACCGCATCGTTTTAATCCCCCTCTATGGCCGCCCCTCTCAGGCGTCCGGATAAATCGGAAAGCGCGCGCACAGTGCCCGCACTTCCTCACGAGCCGCCTTCTCGGCGGCGGAATTGTCCCCATTCGATTGAGCGAGCGCTTCGAGCACGTCGCTGATCATGTTGCCGACCTTGCGGAATTCCTCGGGGCCGAAGCCGCGTGTCGTCGCCGCCGGCGTGCCGAGACGGATACCCGACGTGACCATCGGTTTTTCCGGGTCGAACGGGATGCCGTTCTTGTTGCAGGTCATGCCGGCGTGCTCGAGGCTGACCTCGGCGGCGTTGCCCTTCACGTCCTTGGGGCGCAGATCGACCAGCATCAGGTGCGTGTCGGTGCCGCCGGAAACGATATCGAAGCCGCGTTCCTTGAGCGTGGCGGCGAGAATCCGGGCGTTCTCGGCGACGGCCTTGGAATATTCCACGAACTCGGGCGTCAGTGCCTCGCCGAAGGCGACCGCCTTGGCGGCGATGACGTGCATCAGCGGCCCGCCCTGCAGGCCCGGGAACACGGCGGAATTGATCTTCTTGCCGATGTCCTCGTTGTTGCTGAGGATCATGCCGCCGCGCGGGCCCCGCAACGTCTTGTGCGTGGTCGTGGTCACGATATCGGCGATCGGCAGCGGCGACGGATGCACGCCGGCGGCGACAAGCCCGGCGAAATGCGCCATGTCGACCATCAGATACGCGCCGACGCTGTCGCAGATCTCGCGGAAACGCTGGAAATCGAGCGTCCGCGGATAGGCCGAGCCGCCGCAGACGATGAGCTTCGGCTTGTGTTCCTTGGCCAGCTTTTCGACCTGCTCGAAGTCGACCAGATGATCGTCCTCGTGCACACCGTACTGGATCGCGTTGAACCACTTGCCCGACTGTGCCGGCGGTGCGCCGTGCGTCAGGTGCCCGCCGGCCGCGAGCGACATGCCCAGTATGGTGTCGCCCGGCTGCAAAAGTGCCATGAACACGGCGCCGTTGGCCTGTGCGCCGGAATGCGGCTGCACGTTGACGAACGAACAGTCGAACAGCTTCTTGGCGCGCTCGATGGCGAGCGTCTCGGCGACGTCGACGAACTCGCAGCCGCCGTAATAGCGCCGTCCCGGGTAGCCCTCGGCGTACTTGTTGGTCATGATGCCGCCCTGTGCCTCCATCACGGCACGCGACACGATGTTTTCGGACGCGATCAGCTCGATCTGGTCCTGCTGGCGCGCAAGCTCGTCGGTGATCGAACCGTAGAGTTCGGGGTCGCGCTCGGAGAGCGGCTGGTTGAAGAAGTTCTGGTAGTAATCGTTGGGATACGCGACGGCGGCATTGCTGGACATAACGGTCTCTGTTCCTTGGAAAAATCAGGTTTGTGGATGGGAAAGCTTGTCTACGCGCCGGGCGTGACGTCCGCCTTCGAATTCGGTTTCAAGAAAGACTTTCATGGCATCGCGCGCGATTTCGGAACCGACCAATCGTTCTCCGAAACAGACCACATTGGCGTCGTTGTGCTGTCGCGTCAGCCGCGCCGACAGGCTGTCGGTGACGACGGCGGCGCGCACCGCCGGGTTACGGTTGGCGGCGATGGAAATGCCGATCCCCGAACCGCAGACGAGAACCCCCTTCTCCGCCCTGCCGTCGGCAATGGCGTCGGCCAGCGCGTAGCCGAAGTCGGGATAATCGACACTGTCGGTGCCGTCGGTGCCGAGGTCGAGCACGTCGAACCCCGCCGCCTCGAGATCGCCTTTGAGCAGGGATTTCAGGTTGAAACCGGCGTGATCGCAGGCAATTGCCACGGTTTGTCCAGCCATCTTTGTGCTTGTCCCGGTTTACAGAAGAACGCCCACCCCGAAACATACAAGCGGACATCCACGAGAAGATAGTGGTTCATACCATATCTAGCGCGCGCGTGCCAACAGGCTGCTACGTTTCGGTATGGGGTTTTTTGATGGCCCGGTCAGACGAAGATGTCGGTGCGGCGCGGGAACGCCTTCAGGGCTTCCAGGATGCGGTGCGACTGACGCACCTCGTTCGAGCTTTGCGGATAGTAGCGTTGCGTGTAATCGACCCGGTCCGACCATTGCCGGACAAAGTCGCGGGGTCGGTCCGGCTGCGGCTTTTCGCCGGTGAGCGCGCCGATGGTGCGTTTGAAGTCCGGGTGCAGGTCGGGCTGGAAGGCAAGCGCTTCATAGTCCTCGAACGAGATCACACCGGCGGCATAGAGGTTCTGGCTGTAGTCCTGCATTTCCCTGGGCGTCATGTGACGCACGTCCGGCACGCGCGCGCCGCCGGCGGGCGGCGGCAGTTCGCCGGCCTTGCGGGCGACGAGAGCGTCGTGAACGCTCTCGGTCCGGGGCGGCGCTTCCAGGTCTCGCCCGGTACTTTCCCGGTAGGCGACAAGGGCCCTGCTCTCGCGTCGTGTAGGCGCGTTCGCATCGCCGTTGTCGCGCAGTGGCGGGCCGACGTCGAGCCGGTTGATATCGAGTGGTGACGTCGGTTGATCAATCCGCATTCGGTGAGGCTCCTTTGTACATGAGAACAGGAGCAATCGCCGTGCCAATGGGCAGCGCGTTCCAAATCAATGGTTTATTAATCGTTAACGATTTTCCTGACGGTTTTTGACCCGGCAAAATTTGCCGGGCGGGCAGCGCTTGCCGTAAAAGGGTCAGGCGTTGATCGAACTGCCGTTGGACAGCCTTCGGTAAACCAATGTAGGATTCCGCTCAACGCGCGATCATGATCGCGCCCGGCCCGGGAGGCCGTCACATGGGCGATAAAAAGGCGATCCGCCGAACCTGGGAAACGTTGTTCAGCGCCGCGCTGGTGTTCGTGCTGGCGGTGCCGGCGGATGCGGCGACGGTCCGCGGGGCGGACGGTACCTTCACCCCGCACCGGGCGCTTTACGACATGACGTTGCGGACGGCCGAGCCGGGCTCCAGCGTCACCGACGCCAGTGGGACCATGTATTACCGGTTCGAGGCACTGTGCGAAGGCTGGGAGGTCGAGTCCCGCGTCGCGCTCCGCCTTAACTACGGCAGCGTCGGGTCGACCGAGGTCGTCGAGACGACGTGGACGTTCACCAGCTTCGAGAGCTACGACGGCTCGCATCTGACCTACGCCGTCGATCACAAGCGCAACGGCATGCTGCAGGAAGCCTTCGCCGGCGAGGCCGGCAAGGACGTTTCCGGCGGTGGGGCATCATTCAACGACGACGTCATGACGTCCGTCGACCTGCCGTCCGGCACGCTGTTCCCGGCCGAACACCTGAAACGGATGCTGGACCGTGCGAAGCGCCGGAACGGCGCGTTCAAGCGGGTCGTGTTCGACGGCGCCAGCACGGATAACCCGTATGAAGTTAACGCTTATGTGCTCGGCCCCGTCGGGGGGCGGAACGTGGCGGCCCGGCCCCTGGAAAGCCGTCGTAACCCGGTCTTCGTGGGGGCCGGTCCCGCGTCAGAGGACACCCGAACATTCCGCATTCGCATGGCGTATTTTCCATTGTTCGCCGCTTCGACGATGCCGGAATTCGAGATTGAGGTCGATTACCGCACCGATGGTGTCGCCGAGCGCATGATTCAGGATTTCGGTGACTTCTCGCTCGTCCTGACGCCGAGCCGGCTGGAGATGCTGCCGCCCGCGTCCGGGTGCGAGTGACCTCTACCCGTGCGGCTTGAGGATCTGCCGGATCGCGGTGCCGGCGGCGAGGTTCTCGAACCCCTCGTTGATCCCCTCCAGCCCCAGTTCGCCGGTGCGCAGCCTGTCGACCGGCAGCTTGCCGGCGCGGTAGTAGTCGACGAAGCGCGGCATGTCCTCGGGCGGCGAGCACGAGCCCATGTAGCAGCCCTGTATCTTGAATTCCTTGGCCGTCAGCATGTAGGGCTTGAGTTCGAACACGGCGTCCGCCGGCGTCAGCCCCGCGACCGTCACCGTGCCGCCGGCGCGCAGCGACGCGTAGGCCGCCTCCATCCCCTTGACGGTGCCGGAAAGCTCGATGGCGTGCATGACGCCGCCGCCGGTGACGTCCTTGATCGCTTCGGCGGTGCGTTCGGTGCCTTCCGACGCGTTGACGGCGAAGTGCGCGCCGAGCGTCTTGGCGAGCGCCATCTTTTCCTCGTTGAGGTCGACGGCGACAATGGGTTCCGCGCCCGCCAGCGCCGCGCCCATGACGGCGGAGAGGCCGACGCCGCCGAGCCCGAACACGGCGACCGGCTGGCCCGGCTGGGCCTTGGCGGTGTGGGTGACCGCGCCGACGCCGGTGATCACCGCGCAGCCGAACAGCGCCGCGTCCTCGAACGAGATGTCTTCCGGCAGCTTGACGACCGAGGCCCGGTCGACGACCGCGTATTCCGCGAAGCACGAGATCCCGGCGGCGTGGCAGACCGGTTTGCCGTTGACGCTGAGGCGCTTGCCGCCGCCGACCAGTTCGCCCTTCATCTTGCTGTCGAAGCTGGCGCCGCAGAGGTGCGGGCGGCCGGTGGTGCATTCGTAGCATTCGCCGCAACTCATGACGAAGACCATGACCACGTGGTCGCCTTCCTTCAGGTCGGTGACGCCGGGGCCGACCTCGCGGACGATGCCCGCCGCCTCGTGGCCGAGCACCGCCGGGATGGGCCGGGGGCGGATGCCCTCGATGGTCGACATGTCGGAGTGGCAGAGACCGGCGGCGCGGATTTCCACCAGCACCTCGTGCTGTTTCGGGCCGTCCAGGTCGAGGGTTTCGATGACCAGCGGGTTGGAATCCGTATAGGGTCTTGGCAGTCCCTGTTCGTAGATCACGGCGCCGCGCATTTTCATTGGCTTCTTCCCTTCTTCGTTTTTCGGACGGGATCAGATGACGATGGAACCGTCGCCCCGTTTGTTGTGGTTCTTGGCGATGACGTACTTGAGCTTGCGCATGGCGGCCAGCTTAAGGGCCCGGTCGCCGACGGTCGGATCGCCGACCATGGTGATTTCCGTGTTGGTGCGGGGGTCGACGGCGACCACCCGGACAAAGCTCCCGACCCTGTGGAGTTCGAACAGCACCTCGCGCAGATAGACGTCTTCGGGCTTCATACGTCCAAGTATACGCGCTTCGGCAATGTTGAAAACAATTCAGGCGCCCGGCCGGGCGGCCCCGTGAAAATTTCGCAATTGGCGCTATGCACCGCCCGGCCGGTACGCGAGGTTTGGCAAAATTGGGAGGCCGTCATGCTGAACGAAGACATGCAAACCCTGATCTGCAACCACGCCTGCGGGATGGTCGCGACGGTTAATGCCGACGGCACACCAGCGGTGTCACCCAAGGGCACCTTCGTGGTAATCGACAAGGCCACGCTGGCATTCGGTCATATCCGCTCGCCCGGCACGGTCCGCAATATCGCTGTACGCGCCGACGTTGAGGTCGGATTCCTGGACGTACTGAATCGCCGAGCCGTTCGCGTGTCGGGCACCGCCGAGTTCATCAAGAAAGCCGATGCGCCGGACGCGCTCGTGGACGCGTTCAAGACCACATGGGCGGAGTACGTACCGCACATGGCGGGCTTCGTGCGCATCGCGGTCCGCAAGGCCGAGCTTGTCACCACGCCCGCCTACGACATCGGTTATAGCGAAGCCGAGTTGCGTGCGGCCAACCTCGAACGCCTCAACGGCCTGGCATAAAACGAAAATAAAGACGTCATTCCGAGCGAGATGCGCGAGAACCGCGCAGACGCGCAACGTAACTCCGCGCCCCCGGTGGAATTGACAGCACCTTGCGCGGATAGACGTCCTCGGGCTTCATGCGTCCAAGTATATGGGGATTTTTCGAAAGCTAACCCGCATTCGTTTGACGACAAAGTAAATGCGTCATTCCCGCGCAGGCGGGAACCCAGAGATTGTTCAGTACTTGACATTGAACGCCGTGAATTTCACGAGAGTTGAATACTGAGGAGTATTACAATGCTGAGGAAGTATGAAGTTCAAGGACGAGTTCGCACACTCGCGAAACTTTATTTGGACCGGAAGGTGGTCGTTCGTGGCTATACTTTTTGTCAGTGGGAGTACTTGAACGGTGCACCGAAGGGTGGTGGCTGGCATGTACGAGCTGAAATTGAGGCTGAGAACATCGACAAATGCATCGCTAAGTTTCAAAGCGATTTGATCGATTTAACTGACCGTATTGCATTTTTGAGTCAATGTTACGCAGCCTGTGAGGAGGAACCCTATCTGATACTCCCATTGCAGGAGAATCAGGAGCAGGAGTTCTTTTATAGCTATTCATCGGAGCGCGGAGCGACCGGTTTACATTTCAATGACGATGAAGCAGCGGCGTTAAAGAATCTGGAAGGCTATCAACCCGGGGGTAATGTTTTCCGCCTTCTTCGCGAAGCAACGAATTCCCCATGGTTCTATACGCGGTTTTCAATGTTAGCCGCGAGTCTGGAAGCGATTGCCGGGTCCACTTCTCGACCGCTCGAAATGTCGGTGAGGGAATTTATTGCCCAGTCGATTTTAAAGGATGCTGCACTCACCAACGATATCTTCAAGTATCGAGATGGTTTGCGGAACCAAGTCTTGCATGGTTCTCGGATTGACGAGACACGGCATGGAGGTATCGATTATATTCGAAAAATCCATGACTGCATTAAAAGGTACTTTCAAGAAACGCATGGAATTACTCTGAATGACAGAGTGAAGAATCCGATGCGTCACCCCTCTGAAAACTATGTAAATTGGTGTGGTTGGGTAAAGCCGGTTGCGTCCAGTTACGAGGTTGATCTGCGAGAGCTTTGGAAACTTTCCAAGCGGATATTCCGGTCGGAGCCCGGTGATGACGAGAACGCCTTGCCGTTCAATGATGTATTTCAGTTCTTAATCGAGACGCCAAATCACGAGTAACACTGGGTCCCCGCTTTCGCGGGGATGACGGGGTAATTTTTGATGCGGCAAGCTCCGTCACATATTCCGGCGGTACTTGCCGCCGGCCTCGAACAGCGCGTCGGTGATCTGACCCAATGAGCACACCCGGACCGCGTCCATCAGCACCGCGAACACGTTGTCGTCGTTGGTGGCGGCGTGTTGCAGGCGCTTGATCATGTCGGCGCACGCCTTGTCGTTGCGTTTCTGGAAGTCGCGGAGCCGCGTGATCTGGCTCTGTTTCTCTTCCTCGGTCGAGCGCCGCAGTTCGATCTCCTGATCCTCCGGCGGGTTTGGATTGCGATAGGTGTTGACGCCGATGATCGGCAGGTCGCCGGTATGCTTGAGGGTTTCGTAGTGAATGCTCTCTTCCTGGATCTTGCCGCGCTGGTAGCCGGTTTCCATGGCGCCCAGGACGCCGCCGCGCTCGGTGATGCGGTCGAACTCCATCAGCACCGCTTCCTCGACCAGGTCGGTCAGCTCGTCGATGACGAACGAGCCTTGGTTCGGGTTCTCGTTCTTGGCCAGGCCCCATTCCTTGTTGATGATCATCTGGATGGCGATGGCGCGGCGCAGGCTTTCCTCGGTCGGCGTCGTGATCGCCTCGTCGTAGGCGTTGGTGTGCAGCGAATTGCAGTTGTCGTAGACGGCGATCAGCGCCTGCAGCGTGGTGCGGATGTCGTTGAAGTCCATTTCCTGCGCGTGCAGCGAACGGCCCGACGTCTGGATGTGGTACTTGAGCTTCTGCGCGCGTTCGTTGGCGCCGTACTTGAAGCGCATGGCGGTCGCCCAGATGCGCCGGGCGACGCGGCCCATCACGGAGTATTCCGGGTCCATGCCGTTGGAGAAGAAGAACGACAGGTTCGGCGCGAAGTCGTCGATGTCCATGCCGCGCGCCAGATACGCTTCGACGAACGTGAAACCGTTGGCGAGCGTGAAGGCGAGCTGGCTGATCGGGTTCGCGCCGGCTTCGGCGATGTGATAGCCGGAGATCGAGACCGAATAGAAATTCCGGACCTTGTGGTGCACGAAATAGGACTGGATGTCGGCCATCATCTTGAGCGCGAATTCGGTCGAGAAGATGCAGGTGTTCTGGCCCTGGTCTTCCTTCAGGATGTCCGCCTGCACGGTGCCGCGCACGGTCGACAGCGTCCAGTCGCGGATCTTCTCGATCTCCTCGTCGGTCGGCGCGCGGCCGTTGTCTTCCTCGAACTTGGCGACTTGTTGGTCGATGGCGGTGTTCATGTACATCGCCAGGATCGTCGGCGCCGGGCCGTTGATGGTCATCGACACCGACGTATTGGGCGCACACAGGTCGAAGCCGTCGTAGAGCGCCTTCATGTCGTCGAGGGTCGCGATGGACACACCCGAGTTGCCGACCTTGCCGTAGATGTCCGGGCGCTCGGCCGGGTCGAAACCATACAGCGTAACCGAGTCGAACGCGGTCGAGAGGCGCTTGGCCTCGGAATCCTTGGACAGGAACTTGAACCGCGCGTTGGTGCGAAACGGATCGCCCTCGCCCGCGAACATGCGGGTCGGGTCCTCGCCCTCGCGCTTGAAGGCGAACACACCGCCGGTGTAGGGGAAGCTGCCCGGCAGGTTCTCCTTGAGCAGGAATTTCAGCAACTCGCCCTCGTCCTCGTACTTCGGCAACGCGACGCGCGAGATGCGGTTTCCGGACAGCGTCTGGCGCTGCAGGTTGTAGCGCACTTCCTTGTCGCGGATTTTCACCACGTACTCGTCGCCGGAATAGCTCTCGACCACGGTCGGCCAGATCTCGATCAGTTTCCTGGCGCGCGGGTCCATGGCGTCGTCGCGCTCGGACAAGAGCTTGTCCAGGTCGTCGCTGGTGCGTCCGCCGGCTTCTTCCAGCATGCGCTTGGTCTCGCGAAGCTGCTGACGCTCGCGCGCGAGCTTGGACTGCGCGGCGATGGTCTCGTGGTAGCCGCGGACGGTCTCGGAGATTTCCGAGAGATAGCGCGCACGCTCGGGCGGGACGATGGTCTGGCCGGGTTCGGAGACCCTGGTCGTCACCGGCTCGATCATGCATTGGGGCGCGTTGAAGCCCTTGTCCGCGAAGACCGTCAGCAGTTCCTGGTAAAGCGCGGTCACGCCCGGGTCGGCGAACTTGGATGCCATGCAGCCGAACACCGGCATGTCCTCAGGCGGCGTGCCGAAGGCCTCGCGGTTGCGCTGCACCTGCTTGCGGACGTCGCGGACGGCGTCGAGCGCGCCCTTGCGGTCCATCTTGTTGATGGCGATGGCGTCGGCGAAGTCGAGCATGTCGATCTTCTCCAACTGGCTCTGCGCGCCGAATTCCGGCGTCATGACGTAAAGCGACACGTCGACCAGGTCGACGATGGCGGCGTCGCCCTGCCCGATGCCCGGCGTTTCGACGATGACCATGTCGAAGCCGGCGGCCTTGGCGGCGGTGATGATGTCCGGCAGGTATTCCGGCACCTCCGTTTTCGATCCCCGCGTGGCGACGGAACGGAAATAGACGTTGGGCGCGTCGATGGCGTTCATGCGGATGCGGTCGCCCAGCAGCGCGCCCTTGGTCTTGCGGCGCGTCGGATCGATGGCGATGACGGCGATCTTCGGTTCGTCCGAATAGAGCCGGAAGCGCCGGATCAGCTCGTCGGTCAGCGACGATTTGCCCGCCCCGCCCGTTCCGGTGATGCCGAGGACCGGGGTCTTGTCGTGCTTGGTGGCGAGCGCGCGGAGCTTGTCGAGGTCGGCTTCCGGCAGCTTGCCCTTTTCGATGGCCGAAACGACGCGTGCCAGATCCTTGTGATCGGCCTCGGCCAGCTTGCCGAGATCGTTCGGGAGGTTGTCCGTGGGATCGAAGTCGCAGACCTCGATCATATGCTGGATCATGCCCTGCAGACCCATCTGGTGGCCGTCCTCGGGCGAGAAGATGCGCGTCACGCCGTAATCGTGCAGGTCCCTGATCTCGGCCGGCACGATGACGCCGCCGCCGCCGCCGAACACCTTGATGTCGGGACGTCCCGCTTCCTTGAGCAGGTCGACCATGTATTTGAAATATTCCACGTGCCCGCCCTGGTAGGACGAGATCGCGATGCCCTGCGCGTCTTCCTGGATCGCGGCGTCGACGACTTCGGCGACCGAGCGGTTGTGGCCGAGGTGAATGACCTCGGCGCCGCCGGATTGCAGGATGCGGCGCATGATGTTGATCGAGGCGTCGTGGCCGTCGAACAGGCTCGCCGCGGTCACGAAGCGGATCGGATTTTTCGGCGTGTAGCTCTTGTTCCCGGCGGTGCCGTCGGATTTGCGCCCGGCCGTCTGCTTGCCGTCGTCTGGCATGATGTTCTCTCCCAAGAAGATGCCGTCGGATTGTAGCGGAAAGCGGCCCGCGGTTCGAGATGTGCCGCAGTTGCCAAACCTTCCCTTTACGTTAACGTAAACTTATCACAGACGGTGTTTGCGGTCAAAGAGTCTGTTAGACTGACTGCCTTGAAACCCGGCGATAAACGCAGCCCAACCATGCAAAAAAATTGAATTGATTTTTTTCACGAATGGGCGCAATAGCGCGTTTGTAAGGACGCACCGGCAAACCCCGTGAAGCCCTTGATACCTTTACTGGAAAACTGAATGAGCACGACGCAATCGACGCGAAGCAAGCGCGCCCAGCAAGGCGCGCATCTTGGCCCCATTTCCGATCTCGAAGCGCACCTGCCGGAAGACTGGTGGAGTTCGCTTTTCGACAAACTCTACCTGCTGACCGACGGCGACGTTTTCGAGAACGCCGAGAACACGCGTACGGATATCGACGCGATCGTCGCGGCGGCCGGTCTGCGTCCGGGCGATACGGTCACCGACCTTTGCTGCGGCCAGGGCCGGCACCTGATCGAACTGGCGAACCGCGGCTTCGACAACCTGACCGGTGTCGACCGCTCGCGCTACCTGATCCGCATCGCCAAGAAGCGCGCGCAGGACGCGGGTATCGCCGGCAAGATCGCACTCCGCGAAGGCGATGCGCGTTCGCCCCGGCTTGCCGATGCGAGCCAGGACGCGGTCCTGATCCTCGGCAACGCCTTCGGGTATTTCTCCAGCGAGGCCGAAGACCAGCGCGTGCTTGAATCCTGCGCCCGTGTGCTCCGCTCGGGCGGGACGCTGGTGCTCGACATCACCGACGGCGACTGGCTGCGCGGCAACTTCGAGGCGCGGTCCTGGGAATGGATCGACAAGCACCACTTCGTCTGCCGTGAGCGCGCGCTGTCGTCCGACGGCGACCGGCTGATCTCGCGCGAAGTGATCTGTCACGACGAAAAAGGCGTTATCGTCGACCAGTTCTACGCCGAACGGCTCTATAGCTTCGAACGGCTTTCCAAGCTTCTGCGCGATGCCGGGTTCCGCGACGTGGCGCGTCACGAGACCGTGGAAGCGAAGTCGGAGCGCAACCAGGACCTGGGCATGATGGCGCACCGCATGCTGCTGACCGCCGAGGCGCCCAGGCGCGAACGCCCGGTCAAGCGGGGCCAGAAGGTCGTCGACGTGACGGTCGTCATGGGCGACCCGCGGCTTCCCGACACGGTAAAGCGGGACGGCAAGTTCAACCAGGAAGACTTCGATACCATCGACGAGCTCAAGGATGCGCTCAGCGATATCGAGGGATTCCGGTTTTCGTACCTGAACAACCATACGTCCCTCGAACGCGACCTGGAGACCTGCGAAAGCCAGGTGATCCTGAACCTTTGCGACGAAGGTTACCGCAACGACGCGTTCAAGGAACTGCACGTGCCGGCGTTGCTGGAGATGTACGACCTGCCCTACACCGGCGCCGGGCCGGGCTGCCTCGCGATGTGCTACGACAAGGCGCTGGTGCGCGCCGTCGCGCAGTCCATCGACATTCCGGTGCCGCTGGAAACCTTCGTCCGCGCCGGCGACCAGTCGGCCACGCTGCCGGCCGTGTTCCCGGCCATGCTGAAGCCGAACTTCGGCGATTCCAGCGTCGGCATCACGGCGGACGCCGTGGTCCACGACAAGATGGCGCTGTTCGATTACCTTGAAAAACTGCAGGCCGAATTCGCCGATATGCCGCTTCTGGTGCAGGAATACCTGACGGGTAACGAATACACCGTCGGCGTGATCGGCAACCCGAAACAGGGCTTCCGTTCGCTGCCGGTGCTGGAGGTCGATTATTCGAATCTCGACCCCAAGCTGCCGAAAATTCTCGGCTACGAGTCCAAATGGTTGCCCGACAGCCCCTACTGGACACAGATCCAGTACAAGCCGGCGGAACTGGACGAGGCGCGCGAGCAGGAAATCGTCGGTTACGCCTACAAGCTGTTCGAGCGGCTCGGCTGCCGCGACTACGGACGTTTCGACTTTCGCGCCGCCGCCGACGGCACCATCAAGCTCTTGGAAGCGAACCCGAATCCGGGCTGGTGCTGGGACGGCAAGTTCAACCTGATGGCCGGTTTCGAGGGGCAGAACTATTCGCAACTACTCGGCCGCATCCTGACCGCGGCCTGCGAGCGCTACGGCATTCAGCGGTAACGGATCCGGGCTCAGGCGTTGAAGTCGAGGCCCCAGTCGCGGTAGCGCTCGGGGTCGTCGCCCCACTTCTCGCGCACCTTGACGAACAGGAACAGGTGCACGCGGGTCTCGAACATGCCCTCGAGTTCCTTCCGGGACGCGGCGCCGATCTCCTTGATGCGCGCGCCGCGCTTGCCCAGCACGATGGCTTTCTGGCTGTCGCGTTCGACGAAGATCACCTGCTCGATGCGGATCGCGCCGTCGTCCTGGTTGGTCCAGTTTTCGGTTTCGACGGTGGCGGCGTAGGGCAGTTCCTGTTGCAGTTGCAGGTAAAGCTTTTCGCGCGTGACCTCGGCCGCCAGAAGCCTGGCCGGCATGTCGGATATCTGGTCCTCCGGATATAGCCACGGCCCCGGCGCCATCCGCCCGGCGCAGAACGCCACCAGGTCGTCTACGCCGTCACCGGTCAGCGCCGAGATCATGAAGGTGTCGGAAAAGAGATCGAGATTATTGAGTTCCTGCGCCAGCGCCAGCAGCTTGCCCTTCTCCGCCGCATCGACCTTGTTGAGCACCAGCACCGGCGCCGTCGCACCCGGTTTTTCTTCCTTCCGCTGCAGCAATCCGTCGACGATCGCGCGCGTGTTGCCGTCCAGCCCGCGCTGGGCATCGATCATCAGCAGGATGACGTCGGCATCGCCGGCCGAGCCCCAGGCGCTGGCGACCATGGCACGGTCGAGGCGCCGCCGCGGCTCGAAGATGCCGGGCGTATCCACGAACAGGATTTGCGCGCTGTCGCGTATGAGAATGCCGAGAACCCGGGTCCGGGTCGTCTGCACCTTGGGCGAGACGATGGAAACCTTGGCACCGACCGCCCGGTTGACGAAGGTCGACTTGCCGGCGTTGGGCGCGCCCAGCACGGCGACGAACCCGGCGCTGGTCTGGACATCGCTCATTCGCCGTTCTTCCCGATGGCGGCCAGCATGGCTTCGGCGGCGGCCTGTTCGGCGGCGCGCTTGTTCGAACCTTCGCCGGCCGCGGTGCCCTGCCCCTGCACTTTCACCTCGACCCGGAACATGGGCTGGTGGTCCGGGCCGTCCTGGGCGGTGACGCGGTAACCCGGCAGGCCGAGACCCCGGCCCTGCGCCCATTCCTGCAGCGTCGTCTTGGGATCCTTCGGCGGGCGGTGGTTCTCACGCATCATCGCGGTCCAGTGCGCGTGAATGAAGTCGCGTGCGGCGTCCAGCCCGCCGTCACGGTATATCGCACAGATGATCGCCTCGGTCGCGTCGGCCAGCACGCCCGGGTTTTCGCGTCCGCCGGTCAGGTGTTCGCCGTTGGAGAGCGTCAGGTGGTCGGCGACGCCGATGGCCTCCGCCACGGTTGCCAGGGCGTCGCGCTGCGCCAGCGCCGTGAAGCGGTAGCTGATCTCGCCCTCCTCCTCGTCGGGATAGGCCTCCAGCAGCATTTCCGCGAGCACGAGTCCGAGCACCCGGTCGCCCAGGAACTCCATGCGCTCGTTGGATTTCAGGCGCACCGCAGTGGCACTAGAATGAACCAGCGCGTGGCGTAACAGGCCGGTATCCTTGAAGGTGTAGCCGATCGCGGCTTGCAGCGCGTGAAGGCCGCCGCTCATTCGATGCCCGTGAAGAAGCGCGCCGGCCGCAGTTCGTCGAGCCAGGTCCAGATCTTCCATGCCGACCCGTCGATGGAGAAGAAGATGAACTCGGCCCGGCCGACGAGGTTTTCCTTGGGCACGAAGCCGACGCCCGGGAAGCGGGAGTCGTTCGAATTGTCGCGGTTGTCGCCCATCATGAAGTAATGGCCGTCGGGAACGGTGAAGACGCCGGTGTTGTCGCTGCCGCCGTTATTGTCGCTCTTCTCGACGATCAGGTGCTCGCGCCCGTTGGGTAACGTCTCGACGTACTGCGAGATGCGCGAGAACTGGCCCGGCGCGGCCTCGAAGATGTGATCCTCGATCTTCTTGCGTTCCGCCGGCTGGCCGTTGATGTGCAGGATACCGTTCCGGACCTGGATGCGGTCGCCGGGCAACCCGATGACGCGCTTGATGAAGTCGGTCGAGTTGTCGCGCGGCAGCTTGAACACCGCGACGTCGCCGCGTTCGGGCTCGGTGAACAGGACGCGGTCCGACGGAATCAGCGGCAGACCGAACGGCAGCGAATAGCGGCTGTAGCCGTAGGCGTACTTGGAAACGAACAGGTAATCGCCGACCAGCAGTGTCGGCACCATGGAGCCTGACGGAATGGAGAACGGTTCGAACGCGGTGACACGGATCGCAAGCGCAATCAGCACCGCATAGATGACCGTCCGAAGGGTCTCTTTCATTCGTCGCTCCCCAAGGGTTGGCGGCCAGGAACAGGCCTGGGCGGCCGGACCGTTACAGCGCCGCGATATGGCCAGCCGAACCCCCGGCTGTCAAGGGAGAGAGCGGGTTGTGGGCGGTTTTACCCGGTCAGCCACTGGTCGACGGCAGGCTCCAGATTTTCCCACGGCCGGAAGCCGATGGTCAGCGCGACCGGGGTTTCTCCCTCGGCAACGCCGACCAGCGTCGGGAAGCCGGTGATCTGCGAGCGTTGCGCGTAATGGAAATCGGCAAGGGTCTCCTGCTTGGTGTCCCCGTCGGCGAAGGCGATCTCGAAATCGCCCATGGGTACGCCGACCTCATTCGCCAACTCGGCCAGCACGTCCGGGTCGGTGGTATCCTTGTTTTCCGCATAGAACGCCTTGTGCAGGCGCGCCAGCATGGCCGGCGCCAGTTCCGGGGCAATGCGCCTGACGGCGACCACGGCCCGGCAGGCGGGCTCGGTGTCGTAGGTGAAGCCGTCACGTTCGAAGAAATTGTAGTCGAACGGCTGGCCCGATGCCTCGGCCACATGGTTCCAGTGATTGCGCACGTAGGACTTGTCCTGCTCGGTCATGGCATGATCGGTGAACGGTCGGAGACCGCCCACGAATATCTCCAGGCCGGCCCGGTCGCCGACCTTCGCTTTCAGCTTGTCCATGACCGGTGAGAAACCCCAGCACCACGAGCACATGGGATCGGCGAAATAGAGCAGTTTTCGGTCCATGAGGAACCTCCTTTCACCCAACATAGGCATGATGCAGCGCGCATGAAACCCTTGCCCTCGGGGGCTCTGATCTGGAAACTACGCCCGATTGCCAACCCGGGAGTGATTTCACCGATGCCGAACCCGCGTTTCCCCGCGACACGCATGCGCCGCAACCGCCGCACACCCTGGCTGCGCGAACTGGTGCGCGAGAACGTGCTGACGCCGGCCGACCTGATCTGGCCGGTGTTCGTGATCGAGGGGGCGAACGAGCGCGAGCCGGTCGCGTCCATGCCGGGTGTCGAGCGGCTGACCTGCGATCTTCTGGCGGCGGCGGCCAGGGACGCGCGCGGTCTCGGTATTCCGATGATCGCGATCTTCCCGTTCGTCGACCCGAAGCTGAAGACGCCGGATGCGAAAGAGGCCTGGAACCCGGACAACCTGGTCTGCCGCGCCGTGAAAGCGATCAAGGACGCTGTGCCGGAGATCGGCGTCATGTGCGACGTGGCCCTCGACCCGTTCAATGCGGACGGCCATGACGGCATCCTCGACGGCGACGTGATCCTCAACGACGAGACGGTCGAATGCCTGGTCAGGCAGTCGCTGTGCCAGGCCGAGGCCGGCTGCGACGTGATCGCGCCCTCCGACATGATGGACGGGCGTGTCGCCGCGATCCGCGCCGGGCTCGACGAGAACAACCTCCGGGACGTGGCGATCATGTCCTATGCGGCCAAATACGCGTCGGGTTTCTACGGTCCGTTCCGCGACGCGGTCGGCTCCGGCGGCGCGCTCAAGGGCGACAAAAAGACCTACCAGATGGACCCGGCCAACACCGACGAGGCGCTGCGCGAGGTCGAAATGGACATCGACGAGGGCGCCGACATGGTCATGGTCAAGCCGGGGCTGCCGTACCTCGACGTGGTGCGGCGCGTGAAGGATGCGTTCGGCATGCCGACCTTTGCCTACAACGTGTCCGGCGAATACGCGATGCTGCGCGGTGCCGGCGATGCCGGCTGGCTCGACTACGACACCGTGATGATGGAAATGCTGACCGGCTTCAAACGCGCCGGCGCCGATGGCGTGCTGACCTACCACGCCATCGATGCTGCGAAAATCCTGAACGGTTGACTATTTAGCCAGCCAGTCCTTCACGATCCCGATCTGGTCCGGGTTCATCAGCGCCGGCGCGTGGCCGCAGTTGGGGATGGTGACGAGGTCGGCTTTCGGGCCGCGCTTGGTCATCTGCTCGGCGGTCTCGACGCTCAGCAGGTCCGAGCTTTCGCCGCGCAGCACCAGTACCGGGCACTCGATCTTGTCCCAGACGTCCCACAATTCCACGTCCTCGATCGGGCCGGAGCAGAACACGCTGGCGATATCCGGGTCGTAATGGAGGCGGCTGCCCCCTTCCCCGTCCGGCACCGTCGACGTGACCGCCAGGTGCCGCCACTGCTCGTCGGTGAGGTCGCCGAACGGTGCATGTACCTCGCGCAGATAGGCCTCGACCGCGTCCACGTCCTGGAACGATGGCGCCGCGCCGACGTAATGGCAGATGCGGACCAGCGCTTCCTTGGCGATCAGCGGGCCGATGTCGTTGATCACCAGCTTGCGGACCGGCGTGCCCGGCGTCGCCGCCAACAGCATGCCGATGATGCCGCCCATCGACGTGCCGATCCAGTCGACGCGCTCGGCGCCGATGTGCGCCATCAGGCCCGACATGTCGTTGAGGTAGTTCGAATATGTGTAGTGCGCCGGATCGTTCAGCCAGTCGCTGGCGCCGCGTCCGGCGACGTCGACACAGACGACACGGCCGTCCGCCGAAAGGGCATCGGCGATAACGTCGAAATCGCGGCCGGAGCGGGTCAGGCCGTGTACGCAGACGGTCGCCTTGCGGCCCGACCGGTCGCCCCAGTCGGTGAACGAGACGCGGTGGAACCCGCCCGGTCCGAGCGAGAGGAAGCTGCCGGCACGTGGCGGGATCGGGATCATGTCAGACGATCCCCTGGTCGCGCAGCTTGGCGATCTCGTCGGCGCTCATGTCCAGCAACTCGCTGAGCACGCCGTCGGTGTGCTCGCCGATGGTCGGCGGCGCGAGACGCGCACTGACAGGCGTGCCGGACATCTTGATCGGGCTGTTGATCAGCGGCACCTTGGCGCCGGTCGCGGGCTGATCCATCTCGATCCGCATGTTCCTGGCCAGCACGTGCTCGTTGTTGAAGACCTGGTCCAGGTTCCAGATCGGCCCGCAGCTCACCGAGTTGGCCTCCAGTTCCTTGAGCCAGAAATCCATCGGCTTCTGCTTGATGATGTCGCGGAGTTGCGGGATCAGCTTGTCGCGGTTCTTGAGGCGCTGGCCGTTGGTCGCGTATTCGGGATCGGCGGCCAGTTCCTCGCAGCCCGCGACCTGGCAGAAGCGCTGGAATTGGCCGTCGTTGCCGACCGCAAGAATGATCGCGCCGTCCGACGTTTCGAAGGCCTGGTATGGCACGATGTTCGGGTGCGCGTTGCCGAGGCGCGGCGGCACCTTTTCTGTCGCCAGGTAGTTCATGCCCATGATGGTCGAGAACGCGACCATGACGTCGAGCATGCCGACGTCGATGTGCTGCCCCTCGCCCGTCACCTCGCGGTGGCGCAGCGCGGCGTTGATGGAGACGGCGGCGTACATGCCGGCCATCAGGTCGGCAACCGGCACGGCGGCCTTCATCGGTTCCCCCTCCGGCTCCCCGTTGAGGCTCATGAACCCGCTCATGCCCTGGATCAGCACGTCGTAGCCGGGCCGCTTGGCGTAGGGGCCGGTCTGGCCGAACCCGGTGATCGAGCAGTAGATCAGGCCCGGGAATTCGTCCTTCAGGTCGTCATAGCCGAGGCCGTACTTGGAGAGGCCGCCCGTCTTGAAGTTTTCGACCAGCACTTGCGACGTGCCGATCAGCTTCTTCGCCAGCGCCTGGCCCTCGGGCTTGGAGATGTCCAGCGTGATGGAACGCTTGTTACGGTTGGCGGCGCAGAAATAGGCGGCTTCCGACGTGTCCTCGCCGTCCGCGCCCTTGATGTAGGGCGGCGCGAAATTACGGGTGTCGTCGCCGGCGCCGGCGCGCTCGATCTTGATGACGTCGGCGCCGAGATCGCCAAGAATTTGCGTGCAGCTCGGACCCGCGAGAATGCGGGTCAGGTCGAAAACGCGGATACCTTCCAACGGACCGGGCATTTATGGCTTCTCCCCAAGTGTTTTATATTTTCGGCACCGTTCTTAGCATGCAGTGTCCGGCGATCAAGACTCCGGCATGCCACGCGAGGTGCGGAAACGGTCCGCCAGCCGCCGCCGGGCTGCTGGAATCTCTGTGTCGCGGTGCTGGAATACGTGGTTTTCGAGGAAGTATCCGGTGAGCTGCAACCCGCCCGAGATGTCGGCCTCGGCGGTGCTGTCCAGCAGGAACGCCGGCAAAGGCAGCAGCCGTTCCTTGTAGGGCCCGGCGCCGGCGCGTGAGACGGCCCTGCCCGTCCGCGGCGAGACGTAGGTCAGGTCCTCGGTGGTGCCGGTCGCCGCACAGTGTCCGAGGTCGAGCCCGAAACCGAGTTCCGCCAACAGCCCGATCTCCCACTTGACGTAGATCACCGGCCAGACCGTGTCGTCGTCGAGCGCCGTCAGCAGCACCTCGAGCCCGTCGAGGATCGCCGGATGCGGTTCGCGTTCCGGCAGCGCCGCCTCGATCAGCGAACAGGCGGAGGTCAGCGCGGACAGCTTGCGGGCATCCGAAAGCGCGGCCGCCGCATAAGCCTTGATAGGCTCGACCGTATAGGTGCCGAGGTGTTCGGCGAGGCGTGCGTGCCAGCGTGCCTGCACCTTGTTGCCGGGCTGCAGGATACCGCTCATGCGCTTGCCGCCACCGCCCCGGACCAGGCCCGCGTGACGGCCGTGGCCGCGCGTCAGCACGTTGATGATCGCCGATGTCTCGCCGTGCTTGCGTACGCTGAGGATGATGCCGTCGTCCTGCCAGTCCATGGGCGGAGTTTATGACGTGGGTATGAGGATGACGATACCCATACGTCTTCTGTTTGTGACCCCGACAATTTTACCGTTGCAGCCTCCGCACGCCCGACACAGCATGAGCGCGGAGGAGAAAAGTATGAGCGATGAAAGTTTCGACGACCCCGCGACCGTTGCCGCCTCGATGATCGGGATATCCGATGCCGACACCGGCGACGTGGCACCGCAGGTCAAACCGGCGACGACCTACAAGTACGGGCAAGGCTATGTTTATTACCGCGACGACGGCCCCGGTCTGGCGGACACCGAGGAAGTCCTGTGCCGGCTCGAGGGCGGCGACGCCGCGATGATCTTCTCGTCCGGGATGGCGGCGGCGACGGCGCTGCTGTTGTCGCTGGACCCCGGCGCGCACGTGATCGCGCCCGAGACCATGTACTGGTTCCTGAGGAACTGGCTGGTCAAGGAGGCGCCCGCGTTCGGGCTCAGTGTGTCGCTCTATCCGAACGGCGATCTTGACGCCATGAAGGCGGCGATCAAGCCCGGCGAGACGAAAGCGGTCTGGGCCGAGACGCCGGCCAACCCGGACTGGTCGATCACCGATATCGCCGCCGCGGCGGACATCGCCCACGACGCGGGAGCGATGCTGTTCATCGATTCCACCGTGGCGCCGCCGGTCATTACGCGGCCGCTGGCGTTGGGCGCCGACGTGGTCATGCACTCGGCGACCAAGTTCCTGAACGGACATTCCGACGTGCTCGCGGGCGTGCTGGTCACCAGGGAAAAGGACGCGCTCTGGGATAAGGTGCATTACGCCCGCGCCAGCCTGGGCTCGACGCTGGGCGCGTTCGAGGCATGGCTGCTGCTGCGCGGCATGCGTACCCTCGACGTCAGGATGCAGCGCCATTCCGAAAACGCCATGCGCGTGGCGGAGGCCATGCTGAAGAACCCCGCCGTGTCGCACGTCCTCTACCCGGGGCTTCCCGTTCACCCGGGCCACGATGTGGCGGCGAAGCAGATGAAGAGTTTCGGCGGCATGATGTCGATCCGGCTCAAGGGCGGCGCCGACGCCGCCGCGCGCGCCGTAACACGGACCCGGTTGTTCCGGAACGCGACGTCGCTGGGCGGCACGGAAAGCCTGATCGAGCATCGCGGCCCGGTCGAGGGACCGGAAAGTCCGACGCCACACGATCTTCTGCGCCTGTCGGTCGGGCTCGAGAATGCCGACGATCTGATCGCCGACCTGGAACAGGCGCTGGGGCAGTAAACGGTGGCAAGAGGAGGCTTCGATGCGTGTCGATATTTTTCGGGTAATGTTGCCTGCCGTGGTGCTTTTCGCGTTCGCGACCGCCGCTGCTGCGGATGGTCCGACGTCGCCGAAAGGCATCAGCGGCAAGGTCACCGGTACGATACCGCTCACGGGTATGTTCGAAAGTTCGGACGGACTGCAGATGCGCGCCCGCGAGGTGACCATCGCTCCGGGCGGCTGGATCCCCGTTCACCGGCACACGAACCGGCCCGAGATGGTCTACGTGCTCGAAGGTGAAGTCACCGATCACATCGTCAGCGAAGACCGGGAAGCCGTTGGCAGCGCCGGCATGACGATGACGGTGCAGGACAACGTCACGCACTGGATCGAAAATACAGGCGATGTTCCCGTGCGTGCGATCGTCGTCGATATCGTGCCGGAGCCGTGAGCGCCGGTCCGGCAATTACTTCGGCGGGTAATACAGGAATTCCAGCATTACGCAGCCGTCCCGCGTGAAGAACGGGCCGTGCGGCACCTGCGGCGGCCGGACGGCATAGGTGCCGGCGGCCAGCGTCTTCTCCTCGTCCCCGGGCGTGCCGATCGTCAGCGTGCCGGAAACGATGAACACTTCCTCGCACCAGTCGTGAACGGAGGGTTCGGGCGATACCGTACCGGGCGCCCAGCGGGTGACCCGCGTGACGGCGCCGGTGGCGGCGGCATGGTCGAAGCGGCCTGAAAGCACCTTGGTCTCGATCCCGTCGAAACCGTCGACCGTTTCCCAGCCGTCCTCGGCCAGCGCGTCGAAAAATTCGTGGTGTTCCTTCGGGAATGTGCCGAAGCCCGGTGCATCCGTCATGGTGCGGGCTCCGCTGAAATGATCACCATCGCATGCGCCAGCGGATATTCGTCGGTCTGCGAAACGTCGACCTTGGCGGTCATGCCTGCGGGCGTCAGCTTGTCGAGACGTGCCTTGGCGCCGCCCTTCAGCAGCATCACCGGCTGCCCCGTCGGCAGGTTCTGGACCACCATGTCGCGCCAGAACACCCCTTGGCGGAACCCGGTGCCGAGCGCTTTTGCGCAGGCCTCCTTGGCGGCGAAACTCTGTGCGAAACTGGCCGCCGGATTGCGGCGGCGCATGGCCTTCTTGATTTCGTAGTCGTCGTAGAGGCGGTTGATGAACCGGTCGCCGAACCGTTCCAGCGTTTGTTCGATCCGCCGAATGTCGCAGAGATCGGTGCCGATGCCGATGATCACGCCGAGCGTTCGCCGCGCGCGTCGGAACGCGCCTTGTCCATCAGCGAGCGCATGCGGCGGATGGCGCTGTCGAGGCCGGAAAAGATCGCCTCGCCGATCAGGAAATGGCCGATGTTGAGCTCGACCACGTTGGGGATCGCCGCCACCGGACCGACGGAATCGAACGTCAGGCCGTGACCGGCATGGCATTCGAGGCCGAGGTTTTCCGTTGCCGCCGCGGCCTCGACGATGCGTTTGAGTTCCTGGGCCCGGTCGTTTCCGTCGAGGTCGCAGTAGCGTCCGGTATGCAGTTCGACGATGTCGGCGCCGAGCTTCGCGGCGGCATCCAGTTGTTTGGGATCGGGCTCGACGAACAGCGAGACGCGGATGCCCTTGTCCTTCAATGCACCGACGACGGGTTCGAGCGTCTTGAACCCGCCGGCGACGTCGAGGCCGCCTTCGGTCGTCCGCTCCTCGCGTTTTTCCGGCACGATGCAGGCGGCATGCGGTTCGTGGCGCAGCGCAATCGCCAGCATCTCGTCGGTTGCCGCCATCTCCAGGTTGAGCGGCAGCACGATGGCGTCCATCAGGCGCTCGATATCGCCGTCGGAAATGTGCCGGCGGTCTTCGCGCAGGTGCGCGGTGATGCCGTCGGCGCCGGCTTTTTCCGCCAGCTTGGCGGCATGGATCGGGTCCGGATGAATGCCGCCGCGGGCGTTCCGGATGGTCGCCACGTGATCGATATTGACGCCGAGACGCAGTTTCTCGCTCATGCTGCCTCTCCTGTCCGCTCGGGGATGCCGTCGACCAACTCGGCGGCACGCGCCTGACGGCGCTTGTAGGCGGCTATTTTGTAGCGTTCGATCACCGGTTTCAGCAAAAGAAAAAACGTCACCCACACAATTACGGTGGTCGGGATGGCGGCCACCATCATCGGCATCAGCACCGGCAGGGCGTATTCGCCGATAAACGCCCAGTCGCCGCGAAGCGTCGCTTCGGTGACGGCGCCGAACAATGCCGTGAAGTCCATGGCCTCGGCGTCGACCACGGTCTGGCCGAAGCCCATGGCGACGCCGGAATTGTAGAGCCAGATCCAGATGAACGGGAACGTCCACGGATTGCCGACCACCGTACCGATGATGGCGGCGACGACGCTGCATCTGGAAAGCCAGGCCCCGAGGATCGAGAGCAGGATGTGCAGGCCGATGAACGGCGTGAACGACATCGCCGCGCCCCAGGCGAAGCCGCCGGCGACGGCGTAGCCGGTGCCCGGCAGGCGGCCCATACGGTAAAGCAGGTAACGCGTGGCGCGGCGCCAGCCCGTTTTCGGCCATAGGCTGGCGATGGCCTTGCGGTGCACGGGGACGGGATCGCGGCGCCTGAACATACCCGAAACGTAGCGATTAGCGGGCGCATTGGAAAGAGGACGTTTTTGTGACGGGTGCGCCGATTTACCGGCGCAGCGTCAGCGTATCGCCCTCGACCGAGAACGACGACAGCCGTTCGAGAAAGCTCATGCCCAGAAGCGAGCGGCTGAGCCCCTGCTCCATCACCGCGCCGCGCACGTCGGTGACCGTGATGCCGCCGACCGTGATACGGTCGAGCCGCACCGGCGCACCGAAGGCGGTGCCGTTGGCGGTGCTGAAGCGCTGCGAATACTTCAGTTCGTCCGGGTGCAGCCCGGCGTGCTCGGCATCGTCGCGGGTCAGCGTGACGACGCTGGCACCGGTATCGATCAGGAACTGCACGCGTTCGCCGTTGACCTCGGCGGCGACGTGGAAATGCCCGTCGCTGCGGCGGTTGAGGGTAATCTCGCCGGGCCCGGTCTCGACGGCGCGGGACGGCACTAAAGCGCCGGTGACGCGCGAACCGATCGCCGTGAATTCATCCTTGAGAGTGTAGCCCGTGACCAGCACCAGCCCGATCATGATCCAGATGAAGGCGGCCTTGAACGCGCCCTTCAGGTTGAGGCGCGGCGACAGCATAAGCCCGGCACCGATCAGCACCATGAGGCCGAAGGCGCGGACCAGGTTGGCCTGATCGACGTCGCTTTCCAGCGATCCCGGAAACATGTCGGCCAGGAACCAGATCAGCACCGCGACGCCGACGCAACCGATCAGCAGCACGAGGACACGGGTGCTCATCACCGGTTGACCCCGAGCTGCTTCAGGACGTCGGCCGCCCGGTCGATCCCGGCGTCCGCGGCTTTCACCATCCACGCGGTGCCCTCGGCGCGGTCGCGGGCGATACCGTCGCCGTTGATCAGCATGGCGCCATAGATATAGGCGGCTTCGGGCACGCCGTTCTCGGCCGAGGCCTTGGCCCACTGCGCGGCGATGGCCTTGTCGGTAGCGACCCCGTCACCGCGCCAGTAGATGCGTGACAGCTCGTACTGCGCCGGACCGTGCCCTGCCTCGGCTGCTTTTTCGAACCAGGTGCGCGCGGCCGCCGGATTGGCGTCGACACCGATGCCGCGGGCGTAAATCAGGCCGAGCTGGAACTGATCCTTCGGATCACTGCTCTCGGACAGTTTGGCGAGGCGCTGGCGGGCCATGCGTGCCTGCTGCTGTTTGGCCTTGGCGACGGCGCTACCGGCGACGCCGCTTTTGCGCAGCGCGTCGATGTAGACGAGATAGTCGTCGAGGATCGCCGGTACGTCCGGGTGCAGCTTGTCCCAGGATTTGAGTGCGGCGCGGCTGTTCTTGCGCTGCCATGCCTTGAAGTCGGCGCACCAGTGGCCTTCCAGGGTCTTGCGGAACTGCACCATCTCGCGCACGCCCTTGTCGAAACCGAGATCCTGATAGGCTTTCTCCTGATAGAGATACGCCTCGCATTCCAGGTCGACCTCACGGACGTTCTCGAGACGGCCGCGCAAATGCTGCATGCCGTGCCCGGTCAGTTCGTGCGCCAGCACCGGTGCCAGTTCGCGCGGCGACCACTTGCCGCCGAAGCGTCCGACCACGGTCAGAAAATCCTTGGTGCGGCCTTCGGCCTGATAGAAGTCCGGCAAAAACGCGGCGATGGTGACCTTGGTCAGTTCGCGCTTGGGGAACGCCGGGTCGTAGACGATGACGACGTTGCCCGCGGCCTTGAGTTTTTCGATGGCTTTGGCGTTGTAGGCCGATCCTTCGTAAAGGATGTCGAGCGCCTTTTTGACCGTTTCCGCGCCCGCCGCCGGTTCGACGATGTCGATATCGAAATACTTGCCGTCGGGCGCCGGCTTGCCGGCGATCTGCACGCCCTTGTGCATGAATTCGACGACGCCGTCGTCGGTGGCGCCGGTCGTTGGCGTCGGCAGCGTGAGCGCGGCGGCGGCGAACAGGATGGTCAATCTGGTGCGCATCGACATCAACCGCCCGTCAGTTCGAACTTCATCAGCAGCGTGCGCTGTTCGCGCCGGTTAAAGTTGTCGTCCGAAATGATGTAGAGGTATGTCTTGCCGTCCGGACCCGGAATGGCCTCGATCCCCTCGAAGTTGTCGATGTTCATGGGCGGCGCGAAATGCGCCAGCAGCGTACCCTCGATCTGTGCGCCTGCCGCGATCTCGCCGGCCCTGAGCCGCATGATGCGGATGCGCACGCCGGCGCGCGGCGTGAAGAACCGCTCCAGCACCACGACGTCGCCGTTGGGAAGCGTCGCCGCGCCGGTCGGACGGAAGCCGTCGGAAGCGGCATAGGTCAGCACCTCCCAGCCGTCCCGGCCCGATACCCAGCCGACGCGCACCGGCTCGTCGGGAGACCCTTCGGAGATCGCCAGCAGGCGGCCGTCGTGCAGCAGCGTCAGCGCCTCGATGCCGTCGTTGTCGCCCATCGCCGAAAGCTCGTCCGGCGGCCGCAACACGCGCGGCACCGTCGAGCCCGGATCGTAGCGCCAGAGCCGGTGGTCGCGTTCGAAGGCGACGATGATCTCGCCCTCGACGCCGGGGCTCATGGCTTCCGCGTCGGTCCAGTGCTTGCCGCGCAGTGCCGAACCGTCCAGGTCGGCGAGCACGTTGAGATCCGCGTTACGAAGCCCGGAGAGATTTTCGCTGTCGTCGTACTCGAGATCGGCGGCAAACGATACGGCGGCGTCGGAAATGCTGATCATGCGCCGGCCGTCGGCGCTGAGCCCGAGGGCCGAGAACCCGCCGAAGCGCTGATCGCGGCTGACCAGGTGCAGACCGCCGCGATAGGTCAGATCGCCGACCGTGCGTTCGTCCGGCTGTCCATCGATCAGCGGGATCGGCGTGACGTCCACCTCGACCGGTTCGGCAAGGCCGATCACCGGTAGAAGCGCCAGCAACCCGGTAACCGTCAGTGAACGGAGTAACGTTCTCATGCGCCGGTTGTAGCACGCCCGCATGACGCCAGAAAGTGATCCCAGCCGCATGAAATTTTCGTGGCGGGGCGTGACGCGGGCCGATTTTCCGATAACATCGCCGCCATGAAGTTCATCCACCTGACCGACCCGCACCTGACCGCCGCCGGCGACCTGTTCGAGATCGACGTCGACGCCCGGCTGCGCGATGCCGTGGCGTCCATCAGCCGCCGCCACGCCGACGCGGAACTGGTGATGGTCACCGGCGATATCGCGCACTGGGGCGAGCCGGAAGCCTATACGCGCGCCCGGAATGCCCTCGGCACGCTCGCCATGCCGTGGTATCCGCTGATGGGCAATCACGACGTGCCGGACGCGTTCTTCGCCGGACTGCCGAGCGCCATCGCCGACGACGCGGGCCGGGCGTGTTTCCGGCTCGACACCTCGGCCGGCCCCTTCCTTGCGCTCGATACGCTGACCGAAGGCACCCACGCGGGCCGGGTCGACGAACGGCAGCTTGAATGGCTGGACGGTGAACTGGCGACGAGCAACCGCGCGTTCCTGTTCATGCACCACCCGCCGATGAAGACCGGGATCGCCGGGCTCGACCGTATACCGCTGCTGAACCCGGATGAATTTTCCGCCGTTCTCGCGGCACACCCCGGCAAGATCCGGCATCTGTTCTTCGGCCACATGCACCGTGCCTTTCACGGGTCGTGGCGGGGCATTCCGTTTTCCACCGTCAAGGCGACGGCGCATCAGGTCGCGCCGATCATCGATGCCGAATCCCCGCTGACGTCGAGCCGCGAAATGCCTGCCTACGCCGTGGTGCTAATCGAGGATGACCAGGTGGTCATCCACGACGTGTCCTACCTGGAGGAAGCGGCGGAATTCACCTACGACCGCGAGGCGGGTCGTCCCGCCGCCGGCTGACGCGGCACCCGTCACCAAATCTTCACGACAACGTCACGCTCGGATGTGCTAGCCGGACGCAGTTGTAACGACCGGGGGCTGTATCGTCATGGGCTGGTTACTGACCATCGTTCTGGCCATGCCGTTGACGGCCGGCGACGTGGAGTTCCGGATGTGGTTTTCCAAGGAAAGCTACTGCACCTTCGCCATCGAGAAGTTCTCCGAAAAGCCGTTCACGCAGCGCCTTGCCGACGGCAGCCGGGCGGCGGGCGAAATAAGAAGCGCGACCTGCCGTGAACTCGGCAAAGACGAACAGGCGCTGGTACCGGAACACCTGCTGTGGAAGGTGAAACCGTTCGGCGGAGTCTTCGGCGGCAACTGAGCTAATCCGTCCCCTGTTCTTGTCATCCGCCCGTTTCCGCCTCAGGATCGGAGAAACGGCGCCACGCCGGACAAGAACACAAGGGAAGACACATGCCACCCATCAGACTGATGGCGACGACGGGCATCCTCGGCTACGGCTTCACCGAGGAAGCGTTCCGCGCCGGCGTCGCCATGAAACCGGACCTGATCGCCTGCGATGCCGGGTCCACCGATCCCGGACCGCATTACCTGGGCAGCGGTACGGCCTTCGTGTCCCGCGCCGCAGCGAAGCGCGACCTGGGCCTGATGGTCACGGCCGGCATCGAACACGGCATTCCGGTGATGATCGGTTCCGCCGGCGGCAGCGGCTCGGACGCCCAGGTCGACTGGACGCTCGATATCCTCCGCGAGATCTGCGCCGAGAACGACCTCGCGCCGAAGGTCGCGGTGATCCGTACCGAGCAATCCAAAGACCACCTGCACAGGAAACTCGCCGCCGGCAAGATCGCGCCGCTTGGTCCCATCGGCGAGCTGACCGGTGCCGACATTGACGATACGGCCCGGGTCGTCGCCATGATGGGCCCGGAAGCCTACCAAAAGGCGCTGGCGGACGGCGCCGACGTGGTGATCGCCGGGCGCGGCACGGACGCGGCGCTGTTCGCCGCCCTGCCCCTGATGCGGGGCGCCGACCCGGGGCTTGCGTGGCACGTGGCCAAGATCATCGAGTGCGGCGCGCAGGTGGTCGAGCCGCGCGAGGGGCAGGACTGTGTCATCGGCACGATCTACGACGACCATTTCACCGTCGAACCCGGCCACCCGGACCGGCGCTGCACGGTGACGCGCGTCTCCGCGCATACGCTCTATGAAAACCCCGAGCCCTACCGGCTCAAGGAACCGGACGGCACGCTGGTGACGGACAAATGCCGCTTCGAACAACTGGAAGAACGCGTCGTCAAGGTATCCGGCAGCCGTTATGAGCCCGCCGACACGTACACGGTGAAGCTGGAGGGCGTGCGTCCGGTCGGTTACCGCACCGTGTTCATCGCCGGCATCCGCGATCCGATCCTGATCGCTGGCATCGACGATTTCGTCCGGTCCTGCCGCGAACGGATCGAACGCGACGTCGGCGCGCTCGGTATCGCGCCCGCGGACTATACGCTTTCCGTCCATCTATATGGCAAGAACGCGGTGATGGGCGAACTGGAGCCGGAGGCCGACGGACCGGTGCACGAACTGGGCCTGCTGCTCGACGTGCTGGGCCGGACTGAGGACATCAGCCGCGCCGTGCTGGCCAAATCGCGCTACGCGTTCCTGCACACGGATTTCCCGGGCCGCATGTGCATTTCCGGCAATCTGGCGATTCCGTTCTCGCCCTCCGACATGCATGTCGGACCGGTCTACGAATTCAACATCTGGCACGTCATGGCATGCGACGATCCGATGGAATGCGTGCGCATGGAATGGCTCGAGCCGGAGGAGGTCCGCAAATGGCGAAACTGATGGACATCGCGCGCGTGGTCCGCGGCAAGAACGCTGGCGCCCTGCAACTGACCCTCGACGTGATGTTCGAGGACGAGGAGACCTATCGCCGGGTGCGCGATTCCGGGGCGCTTTCGCCGCGCGCCATCGCGCCTTTGTACGGTGTCACCGATAACGAGGTCGCGGTGATCCCGTTCGACGTCGCCCGGGCCATCAAGATCACGGTGCCGCGCCGGGTGCGTTCTGGCTCGCCGGGCGATACCGACGTTTACGGCGCCCAGCAGCACGTGCCGCTGATGCGGATCGACGTGCCGGACTGACCGGGGTAGGCTCTTGCAATGACACGCCCCTACCCCTTTCACGACCGCCAGAACCCGGCCGGTGACGAGGTCTTCTTCGATCACGTCGCATGGATGGTGCCGGACATGGACGCCGCCTCGGCGGTGTTCGAGAAACTCGGCTTCGTGCTGACCAACTATTCCGTACACGGCAACTGCGACCCGCAGACCGGCGAGCGCATCCCGCAGGGGACGGCCAATCGCCTCGCCATGCTGGAAACCGGCTATATCGAGCTTCTGTGCGAAGCCGGTAATGTCGAGGCACCGGTGGTCGACGATCTGCGTGCGCGCCTCGGCCGCTACATGGGGGTGCACCTGCTCGCCTTTTCCCACGCCGAAGCGGACGCGTCCTATGAACGCATCGCCGGCGACGGTTTCCGCCTGCAGCCGATGGTGCACCTGAGGCGTGACGTTGAGGCCGCCGACGGTTCGGACGCCGAGGTTCAGTTTAGCGTGATCCGCGCCGCCTTCGACGAAATCCCCGAGGGCCGCATTCAGGTGCTGACGCATCACACGCCGGACCTGATGTGGCAGGACCGCTACCTTGCCCGCGCCAACGGCCTGACGGCGATGGTCGATACGATAATCTGCGTCGAGGAGCCGGCGGCGTCGGCCGCGCGCATGGCAACGTTCCTCGGTAAGCATGCCGAGACCGTGGACGATGACGAGGCGCTGGTGATCACCGACCGCGGCGGGCTCAGGTTCGTGACGCCCACCAGACTCAATGACATCGTGCCGGGGGTCGAGCCGCCTTCGCTTCCCTATACGGCGGCGATCGGATTTCTCTCTGAGGTGCCCCTAGTTTGCTAGACACCTTCCGCGATCACTTTGTGCTGCCGTTCGAACTCGACGGGTGACAGCATCCCGTTGTTGGTGTGTTTGCGTTTCGGATTGTAGAACATCTCGATGTA
>JBNPEI010000016.1:0-72287 GCA_051117645.1 Rhodospirillales bacterium | reverse complement strand
GAACGATACAACGACACCCCAAGGAAGTGCCTTGGCTTCAGAACCCCAAACGAAGTATTCAGGGAAAACCTCAACCGTGTTGCACTTCAAACGTGACTCCACCTTCCCGCCTGCGCGGGAATGACGGTTAAGAGAACTTCGTCACCTAAACCCCCGGGGTTTCGCCGCTGTCGGCGATTTTAGACGCACGGACACGCCGTTCCAGGTCACGCCGTTCCAGGTCGCGGCGGTCGCCCTCGCGGCGCTCCTCACCGTCCCAGCCCGGCACGGCACCGGGGTCGGCCTGTTCGCGGCGGCGCTCGGCGGCGCGGCGGTCGCGTTCGCGGCGCTCGTCCTGGCGGCGCTCGTGCGCGGCCCTGGCCTCGTCGTCCATCGGCCAGAAGCTGTCGATAGCGTCCTCTTCCCACTTTTCGTCCTGGACGCGGCGTTCTTCATGCCGGCGTTCCTGCGCCGAGCGGCGGTCGGCTCGGCGGCGCTCGGTGCCGTCCCAGCCGAGCACATCGGCCGCCGACATCTGCTTCTCGCGCCGGTCGCCGTCGCCACGGCGGTCGTCGCCACGCCGGTCACCGGCGCCGCGCTGATCGGGATTTTCGGGGTCTTCCGGGGTATCGGCCATCAAACGATCATAGCAGCGTCACGGCGCCGCTGGCGATACCGGCCTTCAGCTTTCGGAAACCCGGCGGTAATAGTCCGGGTCCAGGAGGACGCTCTCGGCGAGCGTCCGCATGCGGCTGTAGTAGCCTTCCTGAACCACCTGGAAATGCGGCATCGGCGCGACGGAACTGCCGCGGCCGGCGACCACCCACACGGTTTTCGGATCATCGGTTTTTACGAATCTGTCGCCGACTTCGATACCGTTCCTGTTTCTTCTGAGCACCGTCTTTTTCTCCGTACCGGTCACCACCGACATACTTATCGATACGCCTAACCGCGTCCGGATTCAAGAACGTAAAATACGTATTCTGGAACGTTATTTCCTGGCTTTGGCGGATGCCGGTTTCTTCTTGGCGGCGGTCTTTTTCCCGGACGCGGCGGGCTTCTTGGCGGCGGGTTTCCGCTCTTTTTCCGGCGCTTCGGGCGATTTCAGCATGCCGCTCTGCTGCATCTGGCTGACCACGCTCTGCATCTGCGCATAGAGCTGCAGGAAGCCCCGGACCGGCATCGCGACATGGCCCGACACCACCGATTCGGGCGCCTTGGGGTCGCCGCCGGATCGATCGCTGGCGAACGAGATGCGCGCCATGGGGCCGCGCAGCGAAACGCTGGCAACGCGGTCGGCGTAGACCTCGGGCGCCGCCGGGTTGTTGACGATAGCCGGTTTCCTGTCCGCCATGACATGCCCTCCTCGACATCTCGGCGAATTATGCCCGCAACCCGTGCATATACCAAAAGAAATAGGAATGGGTGAGGGACACGCCCCGGCCCAGGTTTTATACTCCGCGCGATGGACGACAATACCCCGACATCCGATACCGGCTTCGACGCCGCGCCCGCGCTGGTCGCCGGGGTCCGCGACGCGCTCTGGCTCAGCCGCGACGGCGAGATCGAGACGCTCGGCCACCGCGAGACCCAGAACCGCATCCGGGACGGCGTCCGCCCGCTGGTCTGCCACCGCCGCCTGACCGCGGCGACGATTCGCGCCGGCCAGTTCCAGGGCTTCGATATTCTCGAGCTTTTCGCCTTCGTCCGGCCCGCCGTTTTCTGCCTGCCGACACCGGCGGGCGTGGCGCAGTCGCTCGACCTGCCGTTGCCGGAAGGCGCGGAGCAGACCGCGGCGATGCTGTTCGAGGCCGCCGACATATTGCTCGCGGAACTCGCCAAGGCGCCGCCCGAGGCCAAGGACATCGCCTGGAGCATGGCGCGCGCCGGTTGGCCGTGGGGCGCGGCGGTGCTGACCCGGCTCGGCGGCGGCGAGGCGCCGCATTCGTCGGCCATGCGGGGCGCGATGCAGGTCTGGCGCCGGCTTTCGGACTGGGAGGACCGGCCGCGCGAGACGCCGGCGGGGAGTCTCCCGGTTTCCGAATCGGAAACCCGCACCCGGCTCGGCATGCTGTTGGGGCGCACCTCGGAACGCCGGCCGCAGCAGCAGCGCTACGCCGAGACCGTGACCGCGGCGTTCAAGCCGCGCGACACCGAGGACGAACCCAACGTGGTGATCGCCGAGGCCGGCACCGGCGTCGGCAAGACGCTCGGCTACGTGGCGCCGGCCAGCCTGTGGGCCGAGCACAACGACGCGCCGGTGTGGATCGCCACCTACACGCGCAACCTGCAACGGCAACTGGATACGGAACTGGACCGGCTCTATCCGGACCGGCAGATGAAGCGCGAGCGCATCGTCGTCCGCAAGGGGCGCGAGAACTACATGTGCCTGCTGAACTACGAGGAGGCGCTGGGCCGGGCCCAGCTTGCGGACGGTCCCGACGCCATCGCGCTCGGCCTGATCGCGCGCTGGATCCGGGCGACGCGGGACGGCGACATGGTCGGCGGCGACTTTCCGTCGTGGCTGACGCACCTTTACGGGCGCGAGGTCACGACCGACCTGACCGACACCCGCGGCGAGTGCATCTATTCCGCCTGCCCGCATTACGGCAAGTGCTTCATCGAGCACACCCAGCGCCGCGCCCGGCACGCCGACCTGGTGGTCGCCAACCATGCGCTGGTGATGATCAATGCGGCCATGGGCGGCGACCCGGAAGCGCGCCCGCTGCGCTACGTGTTCGACGAGGCGCATCACCTGTTCAATGCCGCCGACAGCGCCTTCTCGGCCAATCTTTCCGGCATGGAAACCGCCGAGCTCAGGCGCTGGCTGATCGGCGCCGAGGGCGGCAGCCGGTCCCGCTCGCGTGGTCTCAAGGCGCGGGTCGAGGAGCTCATTGCCGGCAACGAGGCCGCCGAGGACGCGCTCGAGGATGCGCTCCGCGCGGCGAAAGCACTTGCCGGACCTGGCTGGCACCAGCGCATCGGCGACGACCGGCCGGAGGGTCCGACGGAGAAGTTCCTGGCGCTGGTCCGCAACCAGGTCTATGCCCGCGCCCGGGACGCCGACGGCCCCTACGATCTGGAGGCCGAGCCGCACCCGGCCATCGACGGGCTGGTGGCGGCGGCGCTGGCGCTCAAGAACGATCTCCACGACATCCAGCGGCCGCTGACCGAACTGATGGTGGCGCTGCACAAGGTGCTCGCCGACGACGCCGACACGCTGGAAACCCAGACCCGCACCAAGATCGAGAGCGTCACCGCCTCGCTGGAACGGCGCGCGGTCAGCCAGCTTTCGGCGTGGCGGGCGATGCTGGACGCCGTCGCCGACGAGAGGCCGCCGGAATTCGTCGACTGGTTCGGCATCCAGCGCCTGGGCGGGCGCGACTTCGACGTCGGCTTTCACCGCCACTGGGTCGACCCGACCGAACCGCTGGCGACGACGGTCTACAAACCCGCGCACGGCATCGTCATCACGTCGGCGACGCTGACCGACAGAACCGGCGACCCGGACACCGACTGGCAGGCCGCCGAGATACGCACCGGCACCCGGCACTTGGCCCTCCGCCCGCTGCTGACGCGCGAGGAATCCCCGTTCGATCACGCCAGGAACCTCAAGGTCCTCGTCGTCGGCGACGTCCGCAAGAACGACATGGACCAGACGGCGGCGGCCTACCGGGAACTGTTCAAGGCGTCGGACGGCGGCGGTCTCGGTCTTTTCACCGCGATCTCGCGCCTGCGCGCGGTCGAGAAACGCATCCGCGAACCGTTGGAGGATTCCGGCATTCCGCTGCTGGCGCAGCACGTCGACCCGCTCGATACCGGGACGCTCGTCGACATCTTCCGCGCCGAGGAGCATGCCTGCCTGCTCGGCACGGATGCCGTAAGGGACGGCGTCGACGTGCCGGGCCGGTCGCTCAGGCTGCTGATCTTCGACCGCGTGCCGTGGCCCCGGCCGGACCTGCTGCACAAGGCGCGCCGCGCGGCGTTCGGCGGCAAGGCCTACGACGAGATGCTGACACGGCTCAAGCTGAGCCAGGCCATCGGCCGGCTGCTCAGGCGCGCGACGGACAAGGGGATTTTCGTGATGCTGGACCGGCAACTGCCGTCGCGCATGGAGACCGCGTTCCCGGCCGGCGTCGCCGTCGAGCGGGTCGGCATGAAGGACGCCATCGACATCACGCGGTCGTTTCTTGCCGAACGGGACTAGCCGTCATTCTTCTTAGTGGGTCGCGCCCCATATCCGGGCGATCAACCCGGTCCCGAACAGCCCGCCCGCGATCCACAGAAGCGCCGGCTGGTATTCCGGCACCTCGACGAACAGGCCGGCCGGCGATTTCAGCGCGCAGAGATCGGTGGTCCAGTAGAAGCACTCGCGCGCCAACTGGAATTCGGCGCCCAGCACCTCGTGGAAGAACACGAACCACCACGCCGTCGCGACGACGAACGCGGCGATACCGAAAATCATCAGAAGATTGCTCAACTTGCGCATTACGGGCTCCCCACCTGCATGACCGGCCACTGGAACAGCACCGAAAGCGTGACGACGGCGATCAGCGTGGTGAACAGGATCGCCGCCGACGTGCGCTGTACGTAGACGTTATAGTTCTGCGCCACCACGAAACAGAGCGCGCCCGCCGGCAGCGCCGCCATCAGGATGCCGACGGCTTGCCACAAAGGCTCGACGTCGAACACATATATAAAGAAGACGAGCGTGATCGCCGGATGGATCAGCAGCTTGAAGACACTGAGCGCGCTGATCTCGCGAAAGCCGTAAAACAGCGGCTTGCCGACCATGAACAGCCCGATGGAAAACAGCGCCGACGGCCCCGCCGCGCCGGACAGGATCGCGCAGAACGTCTCCACCGGGGCCGGCAGCGCAAGCCCCGTGAACGACCACGAAATGCCGGCGACCGACGATACCATCAGCGGGTTCCGGGCCAGCGACTTGGTTACGCCCCAGGCGGCGTTGAGGCCACGTTCGCCCCGCAGGTCGGCCTCGATCAGCACCGCATAGAACGGAATCATGATCACCGTCTGGAACACGGTGGCGACGATGGCCGGCAGCGCGCCGGCTTCGCCGAAGGCGACGATGCAGAGCGGGATGCCCATGTAGCCGGTGTTGCCGAAGATCGCCACCATGCCGAACATCGACTGCTCGGAAAGCCGCGTCCTGAACACCCAGCGCGCGAACAGGATCGCCGCCACGGTGGTGATGACGCTGCCCGCCGCGAACGCACCCAGGTACGGCCAGTTGAAAATCTGTTCCGGGTCGACCCGCGCCATCGAGAAGAACAGCAGCACCGGCAGCGCGACGAAGTAGACGAACTTGTTGATCGCCTCGGAACTGGCCGCGCCCAGGACGCCGAAGCGGCCGCAGGCGTAGCCGGTGAGGATGATCGCGAAGACCGGCAGGACGACGTTGAAGATCGGTTCCATGAAGCTCCTGAACCCGCCCGGCACTTGAAGCGGGCAACTCCGATATCTAAGCTCCGGGACGCATCGGCACAAGCAACACCTGCATATTTCGGGAGGAATACGGCCATGAGCGCGCTTCAGGGACGCAAGATCGGCTTCATCGGACTGGGCCTGATGGGCAAGCCCATGGCCCGCAATCTCGCCAAGGCTGGCGCGGCGATGATCGTCCACAACCGCTCGCAGGCGTCCGTCGAGGAACTCACGGCGGAGGGCATGACGCCCGGCGGCAGCCCGAAAGGCGTCGCCGAAGCCGCCGAGATCGTGATCTGCATGCTGACCGATACCCCCGCCGTGGAAAAAGTCATGCTGGACGGGACGGACGGCGTCGTCGCCGGGATCACGCCAAATACGCTGGTGATCGACATGAGCACCACCAAGGTGCCGGCGACCCGCGCCATCGCCCAAGCCATCGAGGCCAAGGGCGGGCTCTACGTCGACGCGCCGGTGTCGGGCGGCACCATCGGCGCCGAGGAAGGCACGCTGACGATCATGGCGGGCGGCACGGACGCGGCGTTCGAAAAGGCGCGCCCGGTGCTCGAGGTTCTGGGCCGGAAGATCACGCATGTCGGCGGCGTCGGCACCGGTCAGGTCGCCAAGGCCGCCAATCAGGTGATCGTCGGGCTCAATATCGGCGCCGTCGCCGAGGCGCTGACGCTGGCCAGGCACGCCGGCGCCGACCCGGCCCGGGTCAGGGAGGCGCTCGGCGGCGGCTTCGCCGATAGCCGCGTCCTCGAGGTGCACGGCCAGCGCATGATCGACGATACGTTCGCGCCGGGCGCCCGGGCGACCGTGCAACGCAAGGACATGGACCAGGCGCTGGAATTGGCCGCCGAGCTGGGTATCGAGCTGCCGGCGACGGCGCTGAGCCGCGATCTCTACGACAGGCTGATCGCGGCCGGCGGCGGCGATCTCGACCATGCCGGCCTGATCAAGGCGATCGACCCGGATTGAGGCCATTCTGTTCGCGGTTCCCGAAGAAAACGACAGAACCGCATCGTCCTGAACGCGATTGGGGGCCCATGCTTTCCCCCCCGCGCGCCCTCCGCCGCTCATGGACCCCGCATCGAGTTCGGGATGACGATTGAACTTGAAATTTCTTCCGTCCCCGCAGGAACCCCTTGATTCGTGGGGTTTCTGGCATTCCGGGTGTAGCCATGCCGGGCAAATTCGGTTACTAGAAAGGCAGAGTAACCGCAGGAAAACCGCGTCCGATGAAAGTCTGCCTGATCCGCCCGTCAATCGTCGTACCCGCCTCCAACCAGGTGGCGATGTTCACGCCGCCGCTCGGGCTCGCGTATATCGCCGGCACGCTCCGCGACGGCGGATTCGAGGTGCAAGTCATCGACAGCGTCGGCGAGAAGCTCGACACCCGTCATCCGGTCGACAACGACTGCTACATGTACGGCCTGACGCCGGAAGAGACGGTGGCACGCATCGACGACGACGCCGAAATCATCGGCGTCGCGTTCGGCTTTTCCTTCGAGTGGCCTGCCTGCCGCGACCTGACCAAGCTGATCCGCGCACGGTTTCCGGACGCGCTGTTGATCGGCGGCGGCGAGCACGTCACCGCGGTCCCGGAACAGAGCCTGACCGAGAGCGCCCTCGACATCGGCATCCTCGGCGAGGGCGAGGAAACGGCGCTCGAAATCTGCAAGGCGTTCGAGGCCGGCAACCTGGATTATTCGGAAATCCTCGGCGCCGCCTACATCGGCAAGGACGGCAATGCCGTCATCAACGCGCGCCGGCCCCGCAAGCGCGAGCTGGACGAGATTCCGCTGCCGGCCTGGGACCTGATGCCGATCACCAACTACATGGACCGGGGCTACGGTTTCGGCATCAACCGCGGCCGCTCGATGCCGGTGCTGGCGAGCCGGGGCTGCCCGTACCAGTGCACGTTCTGCTCCAACCCGGCGATGTGGACGACGCGCTGGGTGGCGCGCGACCCGGACCTGCTGCTCGACGAAATGGCAATGTACCAGGAGAAGTACGGCGCCCAGAACTTCGACTTCTACGACCTGACGGCGATCGTCAAGAAATCCTGGATCGTCGATTTCTGCCGCAAGATTGAGGAACGCGGCATGAAGTTCACCTGGCAGTTGCCGAGCGGCACGCGTTCCGAGGCCATCGACGACGAAGTCGCGGCATGGCTTTACAAGTCCGGCTGCCGGAACCTTTCCTACTCGCCGGAGAGCGGTTCGCCGACCGTGCTGGACCGCATCAAGAAGAAGATAAAGACGGAGTCGGTGCTGGAATCGATCAGCTCCAGCTACCGCCGGGGCATGAGCCTGAAGACCAATATCATGCTCGGCTTTCCCGGCGAGACCATGAAGGAGGTCCGCGAGACCTACGCCTTCATCGCCAAGATGGCCATCGCCGGCGCCGACGACGTCGCGGTGTGGGCGTTCTCGCCCTACCCCGGTTCGGAGCTGTTCGAGCAGATCAACGCCACCGGCCGCCTGAAACTCGATGACGCCTACTACGACAGCCTGCGCTCCTACGCCGACACGTCCAGGACGGTCTCATACAGCGAGAACTTCACCGACGCGCAACTGAAGCGGCTGCGCTGGATCGGCGTCGCGATCTTTTACCTGACGTCATGGGCGTACCGACCGTTGCGTCCGTTCAAGATCGTCTGGCACGTGTTTACCGGCAGGCACGAGACGCGCTCCGAAATGGCGCTCGCCAATATCCTCAAGCGGTTCCGGATGGGTGCCGAGGCTTGAGCCGGCGTCAGTCGTCGGCGATCCGGTAGCTGTCTGGACGCGACCATTTCTTGACGATTTCCCATTGCACCGGATCGTCGCCGATTTTCCGGAGCAGGTAGGAATACCCGCTCTTCGCCAGATCGGTGCCCAGGACGCGATTGACCGACGGCCGCACCGAATGCACCAGAAGGTAGCCGGGGTTCCTATCGTCAATCACTTGCCTGACCGACTTGGCGGAGAAAGGATGGAACGTGGCCATGTAGCCGAGCAATTCACTGCGCCGGTGATGCATGGAGTACCCGGTCAGCACCACTGACTCGCCGCTGCCGTAGGGATCGAGCAGGAAAACCCGCGACCCTTCCGGGAGCAGTTCCAGAAGCTCGGCGCCGACATTGCGGAAGAACGGTTTCGGATGCTCGGTATCGAACCGCAGTTTCTCGGCGAACACGAACGGCGCCGCGATTACAACCGCGAACAGGACCGGGACGATGTAGCGCTGCAGGTTCTTGCCGGCAAGGTAGCGGCGGTAGAGCGTGCCGAGCGCGAACGCGCCGAACACCACGGCCGTCAGACCGAGGTGATGGTTGTAACGCCAGTAGGAGGCGACGCGAAGGGCGTCGTATTCGGTGAAATGCGTCACGAAAATCATGAACAGGAAGGCGTTGTATCCGACGAAGGTCAAACCCGTCAGCATCGCAACACGGTCGAACCGGGTCTCGCAGCGCCACAGCGCACGTAACGCGAACACCGCGGCAATCGCCAGCACACCGAAATAGCCGATCTTTTTGCCGGCGACGATCAGCATTCGCTCGAAGATCGGCCACAGCAGGTCGAGATTCCATTTTTCGTAAGGCAGGAAGTTCGCCTCGACGCCGCTGGGCAGGTTGACGGCCACGTGATAACGCCAGATGCCGTAAATCGCCACCGCCGGCAACACCATCGCCGGAAGCACCCGCAGATAGGCGCCGAACGGGATTGCCCTGTCGCGCAGCGCCACCAGCCCGGATGCGCCCAGCAGCAGCACCGTAATGACGAGGTTCGCCTGTTTGATGTTGATCAGCACCGCCATGGCGAGGCCGAACTGCCAGGCGAGGACACGCGCACGCTCTGTCTCCTTGTTGGCGAGCGCGTCGAGAACGAAATACGCGAGTACGGCACCGCCCCCCATCGCCACCGCCGTGCTAGCGTCGGCATAGGTGGTCATGATGACCTTCTGCACGAACGTCGGATTGAGCAGCGTCGCCGCAAGCACCGCGAACAAGGCGCCGGTCCAGGTCAATCGTCCCACGTCCGGAATCGGATTGTCCGTCGCCTCGCACCACATCCGGACGGCGCCGACGCCGAACGTCAGCAACAGCAGGATATTGAGGGTCGAGCCGGCGGACTCGACGAACTGCCCGGCGGTCATGTTCGCGGAATAGACCAGGAGCATCCAGCCAAACGGATAGCCGGGGAAATGGCCCCCGGAAACCTCGCGGCCGCCGAACGGGAACTGCTGCGCCTCGAAGATAAAGCGTGCCGTCGGCAGCCAGTGCGAGAACTCGTCCCATTCCGACGCCATGCGCGCCGAAGCGATCAGCAGCAGGGGCGCCGCCAGGATCACCACCCGCCAAAATCCGGCGGGGCCGGCGCGCCGTTCCTTGTACAGGTACCAGAGTGCAAGCCCGCCGCCGGCGGCAGCGAAGACCCAGAACACATAGCTGAACGGGATGCGGAAGAACACGTTGCCGACCGTGAACACGAGCACCGCGACGGCCCAGCCGCCGAACAGGTCCGCCTCGGCAAGGCCCCGGCCCGCGAACATCGCCCGGCCGATCGCCGCCAGCCCCGCGAGTACCGCAAACGCGCCCAGGAGGATCGGCAACTGGCCGCTGCCGCCGATGAAATAGTTGGCGTACATCAAAAGCTCGTTCATCGCATTCCCATTGAATTTCAGTCAGTTGCGCGGGGCTTTCGTATACGTCACGGGGTGTCGGCAGACAAGCCCCGGGCGGGCCGCGGCGACGAAAAAAGGGGCGCCCCGAAGAGCGCCCCTTCAATCTGTCTGTGGGTGAGACCGGACTTAGAAGCCTCTAAGCCCCCAGGGCTCTTAGAAGCCCATGCCACCCATACCGCCCATGCCACCCATGTCGGGCGCACCGCCGGCACCGGCCGGTTCCTTCGGTTCCGGCTTGTCGGCGATCATCGCCTCGGTGGTGATCAGCAGGCTGGCGACCGATGCCGCGTCCTGCAACGCGGTCCGGACAACCTTGGTCGGGTCGATGATGCCGGCCTTGATCAGGTTCTCGTACTTGTCCGTCTGCGCGTTGTAGCCGAACTTGGTGTCCTTCTGGTCCAGAAGCTTGCCGGCAACGACGGCGCCGTCGGCACCCGCGTTCTCGGCAATCTGGCGCAGCGGCGTCTGCAGCGCACGGCGCACGATGGCGACGCCGACCGTCTGGTCGTCGTTCTCGCCCTCAAGCTTGGCCAGCGCCTTGGTGGCGTAGAGAAGCGCCGTGCCGCCACCGGCGACGATGCCTTCCTCGACCGCCGCACGGGTCGCGTGCAGCGCGTCGTCGACACGGTCCTTCTTCTCCTTGACCTCGACCTCGGAACCGCCGCCGACACGGATCACCGCAACACCGCCGGCCAGCTTGGCCAGACGCTCCTGCAGCTTCTCACGGTCGTAATCGGACGTGGTTTCCTCGATCTGCGCGCGGATCTGCGTGCAGCGGCCCTCGATGTCCTTCTTCTTGCCGGAACCCTCGACGATGGTGGTCTCTTCCTTGGTGATCGACACCTTCTTGGCGCGGCCCATCATGTCGATGGTCACGTTCTCCAGCTTGATGCCGACGTCCTCGGAAATCACCTGGCCGTTGGTCAGCACGGCGATGTCTTCGAGCATCGCCTTGCGGCGGTCGCCGAAGCCCGGCGCCTTGACGGCGGCCACTTTCAAACCACCGCGCAGCTTGTTGACCACGAGGGTGGCGAGCGCCTCGCCCTCGATGTCCTCGGCGATGATCATCAGCGGACGGCCCGACTGAACCACCGCTTCCAGGACCGGCAGCAGCGGCTGCAGGCTGGAGAGCTTCTTCTCGTGGATCAGGATGTACGGATCGTCGAGCTCGCAGGTCATCTTTTCGGCGTTGGTGACGAAGTACGGGCTGGTGTAGCCGCGGTCGAACTGCATGCCCTCGACGACGTCGAGTTCGGAATGCAGCGACTTGGCTTCCTCGACCGTGATGACGCCGTCGTTGCCGACGCGTTCCATGGCCTTGGCGATCATGTCGCCGACCTCGCGGTCGCCGTTCGCCGAGATCGTGCCGATCTGCGCGATCTCTTCGTTGGTCTTGACCTTCTGCGAACGCTTCTGGACTTCGGTCACCGCGGCGGCGACGGCCGTGTCGATGCCGCGCTTGAGGTCCATCGGGTTCATGCCCGCGGCCACGGCCTTGGCGCCCTCGCGGACGATCGACTGGGCGAGCACGGTCGCCGTCGTCGTGCCGTCGCCGGCTTCGTCGTTGGTGCGGGACGCGACTTCCTTGACCATCTGCGCGCCCATGTTCTCGAACTTGTCGGAAAGCTCGATGTCCTTGGCGACCGTGACACCGTCCTTGGTGATGCGCGGCGCGCCGAACGACTTGTCGAGCACGACGTTGCGGCCCTTCGGCCCCAGCGTCACCTTGACCGCGTTGGCCAGCGTGTCCACGCCCTTGAGCAGGCGGTCACGCGCATCCGCGGAAAATTTCACTTCTTTAGCCATAGATAATCCCCTCCGGGTTCTTCCTGGTTGGTTTCGTTCCGTTCCCGGGACCGCGTTATTCGATCACGCCGAGAATGTCGGATTCCTTCATGATGATGAGGTCTTCCCCATCGACTTTGACTTCGGTGCCGGACCACTTGCCGAACAGGACCTTGTCGCCCTTCTTGACGTCGAGCTTGGCCACGGTGCCGTCATCGGCCCTGTGGCCGCTGCCGACGGCAATCACCTTGCCTTCCATCGGTTTTTCCTGGGCGGTGTCCGGAATGATGATCCCGCCGGACGTTTTCTGTTCCTGTTCGACGCGGCGAACCAGGACACGATCGTGTAAAGGCCGGAATTTCATGGAATGCGTCTCCATAACGGTTTGAAAAATCTAAAATTTCGATGATGCGTTAGCACTCGATACAAGCGAGTGCCAGTGATGTAGAAAAGATGGGAAAGGGTGTCAACCCTTGGGGGTTCGTTTGTCCGTCTCGATTCGGACTCCCTGTTGCCCGGCCCCTACCCATTTAATCTTCCAGGAACCAAGTGCAAGGGTATCGCAAGTGCTCTATGTATGGAGGGTTATCGATACGCCGCATTGCAACGATGACGTGTATCGAGCGGCGTACGCGAAAAATGACCGGGCGCAGAGCGATATCTTCATGACGTCGAGCCGGCGAGGCGGAACCAGCAACGGGACGACGATGAGTCGGTTACGGGGACTGGCATCGGCAATCCCGGTGGTCCTGGCGATTTTTTCGATGGGCATTGCCGCTCCGGCTCACGCCCGGCCGGACGTGAAGGTCGGCATCTACCAGAACGCGCCGAAGCTGTTCGTCGACGACGACGGCAACCCGTCGGGCATGTTTCCGGAAATCGTGAACGAGATCGCAGCCCGTTTCGGGTGGACGCCTGAATATATCCGCTGCGAATGGGAGCAATGCCTGAAGAAACTGGGCGACGGGTCGCTGGACCTGTTGCCGGACGTCGCATACTCACCCGAGCGGGCCGCCCGGTTCCAGTTCGGCAATGAGCCGTTGATTCATAGCTGGTCGTATATTTACTCGGCCAGTAAATCCGTTGTCCGCTCTCTCTCGGATCTTGCCGGAAAGAAAGTCGCCGTATTGCGCGACAGCATTCAGCTCTCGGAACTCAAGCGTCTCAACGAAGCCAACGGCTGGTCCATCGAGTTCCTGGAAACGGCCTCTCATCTCGAGACGCTCGAAGCCATCGCCGCGGGGGCCGCCGAACTCGGCGTCGTCAACAGGTTCTTCGGGGAACTCAGGGAACACGACTTCGATGTGGTCCGTGCCCAGTTCGTGTTCCAGCCCTCCGCGGTCTACTTCGCCTTCAACAATACGTTCGACAGAAACACGATTGCCCAGGTCGATGCGGCATTGGCCAACCTGAAAATCGATCCCGACTCGGTTTACTTCGATGCCTACGACCGGTGGCTGAGCCCGGGCTACTGGAAGGAGGTGCCGGACTGGGTATACTGGCTGGCGGGCGGTTCCATCCTTGCGGTTCTGCTGTTTGCCCTCATCACGTGGGAATTGAGACGCCGCGTCGCCGCCGCGACGAGATCCCTGCGAGAGAGCCAGTCCAAGCTGGTTCAGGCGCAACGCATCGCCCGGATGGGGGATTTCACCTGGGACGTCAGAACCGGCGGCGTGACCTGGTCCGAAGGCATGTACGCGTTGCTGGGGTACGATCCGGACCAGGACGTGGATTTCGAATTCGTGAATACCCGCGTGCACCATCCGGACGATGCCGAATGGGTCGTGAAATGGATCCGCGACGGCATCGAGAGCGGCGCGGACCGGCTCGATCCCAAGATCTATCGGCTGCGGCGCAAGAACGATATCGTCATCTATGTCGAAACCAACATTCTGATCGAACGGGAGAACGGCGACGCAAAACGCGTCTTCGGGACGTGTCACGACGTTACGCGGCAGATCCTCGCCGAAAAGGCGCTCGTGGCGGCGAACATGGAAGCGGAATATGCCAACAAGGCCAAGTCCAACTTCCTCGCCAACATGAGCCATGAACTGCGAACGCCCCTGAATGCCATCATCGGCTTCACGCAGATGCTGCGGCTCAGTCCCGGCAAACTGCCCCCCGACGCGCGCGACGGCTACCTGATCGACGTCGAGAATGCGAGCGGCCACCTGCTCGACCTGGTCAACGACGTGCTGGATTTATCCAGGATCGAAGCCGGCAAGCTGCATCTCGTCATAGAGCCGGTGAACCTCCATGCTGTTCTATCGGAAGTCTTCGACCAACTGGCCGGGCTCGCCTCCAAGCACGGGGTACGGCTGGAAAACCGGCTGGACACGTCCGCGAGCACGATGATTGCCGCCGATGCGCTACGGCTGAAGCAGGTTCTGTTGAACCTCGTGTCCAACGCGATCAAGTACAACAAGGAGAACGGCACCGTCACCGTTCATGCCGAGACGAAGCCCGCGGCGGGCCTGGTTCGCGTTACCGTTGCCGACACCGGGCTCGGCATCCCCCTCGACCGGCAAAACGAGGTCTTCGCCATGTACACCCGGTTCGTCAACCAGGCCAATGTGGCCGGCAAGCATTACGGCATCGGGCTCTCGATCACGAAGCAACTGGTGGAAAGCATGGGCGGGGAAATCGGCTTTTCGAGCACCGAGGGATCGGGATCGGCGTTCTGGTTCGAACTGCCGGCGCCGAAGCGCGCCGGCACCGGAGATACGAACGCATAGCCGGCGTGTTTCCCGTCCTGGCCCCGGCCCGCCGGGCCAGGGCATTCGCGGCTCGCACCGCGGCCCCGGAACCGTCATAATAAGTTGAAGCAGTCTAAATCGACAGGGAACCGGAGCGCCGCTTCATGTCGCGCCGCTATTACAATCTGCCGCCGCTGACGACGCTGGCCGCCTTCGAGGCCGCGGCGCGGCACCTCAGCTTCAAGAACGCCGCGCAGGAGCTCTCGGTGACGCCGGGCGCCGTCAGCCACCAGATCAAGGCGCTCGAGACCGAACTCGGCGCGCGCCTGTTCCGGCGCAAGCACCGCGGTGTCGAACTGACGGAGGACGGCGAAAGCCTGTTCGAAGCGCTGGCGTCGAGCTTCGCCAAGGTCTCGCAGTGCCTGAAAAGCATCCAGCACAAGAGCAGCGATGCACGGGTCACCGTCGGATCGACCTCGGCGGTGGCGACGCTCTGGCTGTCGCCGACGGTGATCCGCTTCTGGCGCGCCCACCCGGAAGTCGACATCGACCAGCGCATCCAGGACGAGCAGTTCCTGGGCGCCCCGGAGATCGACCTCTATATACGCTACGGTCGCGACCCGGATCCGCGCATGCAGCAGACCGAGCTGTTCCGCGACCGCCTCGGCCCGGTCGGCGACCGGCACCTGGCGGCGAGACTGGCGGGCTGCGGCCTCGACGCGCTGGCCCGCGAGCGCCTGATCCACCTCGATTCGGACAACAACACCTGGACCACATGGCAGGACTGGTTCCGCGAACTGGGTTACGGCGGGCCGGTCGCCACCGGCATCCGCGTCAACAACTACTCGGTCGCGCTGCAGGCGGCCCAGGACGGCGCCGGCCTCGCGCTGGGCTGGCAGCACCTGCTGCGGCCGATGCTCAAGACCGGGCAACTGGTGCCGATCGGCGAATTTACCGTCGCCGCACCTCACCGCTTCCACCTCGTCGGCTATCCGGACGGCGAGTTGTCCGCCGCCGCGCTGCTTCTCAAGGAATGGATCATCGGTGAGGTCGCCGAGCTGTCAGATGAACTGAAATAACCCCAGGATTAAATTTTGTGCTATTGAGCGGCGCACCCTTCCGGCTCCATTTTCGCGGCATACAGCCAGTCAGGAGGCAGGCCGGTGAATACGCATCCCGCCCTCAGCGCCGTCACGGCGTCCATCGATACCGCGCATGGACTGCCCAACGCGCATTACATCGACCCGGGCGTCTTCGTCGAGGAAAAGCGCGCCGTGCTGTTCGCCAACTGGTCCGGCATCGGCTTCGGCAAGGACATCCCCGCAGCCGGCGACGCGCGCCCCGTCGATTTCCTCGGCATGCCGTTGTTGATGGTGCGCGGCCGCGACAGGCAGATCCGGGTGTTCCAGAACACCTGCCGCCATCGCGGCATGATTCTTGTCGACACGCCGCAGAAGATCCGCGCCACCATCCGCTGCCCCTATCATAGCTGGTGCTACGGCCTCGACGGCAAGCTGCGCACGACGCCTTACGTCGGCGGCCCCGGCAAAAACACGCACAAGGATATCCGGCGCGAGGATCTCGGCCTGGTGCGTATCCGCTCATACGTCTGGCGCGACGTGATCTTCGTCAACGTCGACGGTAACGCGCCCGCGTTCGAGGACGTGCATGCCGACCTGATGACGCGCTGGCAGGAGTTCGACCGGCCGCTGTACCACGGCGGCGAAGGGTCGTCCCTGCGGATCGAGGTCGCGTCGAACTGGAAACTGGCGGTCGAGAACTATTGCGAGAGCTACCACCTGCCGTGGGTGCATCCGGGCCTGAACAGCTATTCGCGGCTGGAGGATCACTACAACATCCTCGAGCCCGGCAAATACTCGGGCCAGGGCACGTACGTGTACCGGCAGTTGAAGGACGAGAACGAACGGACCCTGCCCGACTTCGCCGGTCTCGGCGACAAATGGGATAAAGGCGCCGAATATATCGCGGTCTTTCCCAACGTGCTGCTGGGCGTGCAGCGCGATCATGCCTTCGCCATCGTGCTGGACCCGGTGGGGCTGGAAAAGACGGTGGAGTACATCGAGCTCTACTATGCCGAATCCAGCGACACCACGCCCGAACTGGACAGCCTGCGCGCCTCGAACGCGCAACTGTGGAAGACCGTGTTCGAGGAGGACATGCCCGTCGTCCAGGGCATGCAGAAGGGGCGTCACGGCGAACTGTTCGACGGCGGCCGGTTCTCGCCCGTCATGGACGGCCCGACACACAATTTCCATCACTGGGTGGCGACGCAGTTGTCCGCCGCCCGTGCGATATGACAGGTTACAATGCGGCGCTGCGGATCGGCACAATAACGGAAGAGCGATATCGTGCGTAAAGAAGCTCAGGCCGTCGTCATCGGTGGCGGTGTCATCGGTTGCTCGGTCCTTTATCACCTTGCCAAGCTCGGCTGGCCGGACGTCGTCCTGCTCGAGCGCGACGAACTGACCAGCGGCAGCACCTGGCACGCCGCAGCCAATATCCACGGGCTGCATGACAGCACGAATATCAGCCGCATCCAACACTACACCATGAACCTGTACAAGGAGCTGGAGGCCGAAACCGGGCAGAGTTGCGGCGTGTTTCAGCCGGGATCGCTGTACCTGGCGCAGACCGAGGCGCGCGAGCACCAGCTCCGCCTGCAGACCGCCAAGGCCAAACTCTACGGCATGAACTTCTACGAGGTCACGATCGAGGAGGCCAAGGAACTCAACCCGCTTGTCGATTTCGACGGCATCAGGTGTGTCATGTACGAACCCGACGGCGGCAACGTCGACCCGTCCGGCGTCACCAACGCCTATGCCGTCGGTGCCCGCCAGCGCGGCGCCGAGATCCACCGCTTCACCCCCGTGACCGCGACCGAGCCGCAGACCGACGGCACCTGGATCGTGCGCACGCCCAAGGGCGACATCCGCACGCCCTGGGTGGTCAACGTCGCCGGTCTGTGGGGCCGCGAGGTGGCGGCGATGGCCGGGATCGAGCTGCCGCTGCAACCGACCGAGCACCAGTACTTCGTCACCGAGACCATCGCCGAGATCGAGGCCATGGACCGCCGATTGCCGTCGGTCTCCGACCGCGACGGCGAGTACTACCTGCGCCAGGAGGGCCAGGGGCTGCTGGTCGGCGCCTACGAGCGCGCCATGAAGTTCTGGGCCGAGGACGGCACCCCCGCCGACTTCGGGCACGACCTGTTCCCGGACGACCTGGAACGGATCGAGGAAAACATCATGAACGCCATCGAGCGCGTGCGCGCCGTCGGCGAGGCAGGCATCAAGCGCGTCATCAACGGACCGATGATCTGGTCGCCGGACGGAAACGTGCTGATGGGGCCGGTGCCGGAACTCGATGGATATTTCTGCTGCAACGGCATCATCCCCGGGTTCTCGCAGTCGGGCGGCATGGGCCTGATGGCGGCGCAGTGGATGATCGAGGGCGAAACCCAGTACGACATGTTCGCATGGGACATGGCGCGCTTCGATGGCTGGGCCACGAAAGCATTCACCAGGGCCCGGGTCGAGGACCAGTACGCGCATCGCTTCGCCATTCACTTCCCCAACGAGGAACGTTTGGCGGGGCGCCCGGCACGGACACGCCCGGTCTACGAAACGCAAAAAGCCATGGGGGCGGTGTTCGGCCTCAACGCCGGCTGGGAACATCCGCTGTGGTTCGCCGGCACGCCCGGCACCGAAGACACGAACGGCTTCACGCGCCAGAACTGGTGGGGACCGGTGGGCGATGAATGCCGCATGCTGCGCGAACGCGCCGGCGTCATCGATATCTCGAACTTCGCCAAGTACGCGTGCCGGGGGCCGGGTGCCGAGGACTGGCTGAACGCGGTCTTCGCCAACAACATGCCGAAAGCGGTCGGGCGGTCCTGCCTGACGCCGCTGATCGGCAAGCGCGGCGGCATCGCCGGCGACTTCACCGTGACCCGCGTCGCCGACGACGACTTCCGGATCGTCGGCTCGGGCATGGCCGAACGCTATCACAAGCGCTTCTTCAGGCAGGTGCCGCTGCCCCACGGCACGACCTTCACGTCGATGACGGACGCCATGTGCGGCTTCAATGTCGCCGGGCCTAAGTCGCGCGACCTGCTTCGGCAACTGACCGACGCGTCCCTCGCGACCGGGGATTTTCCGTTCATGCGCTCGCAAACGATCGACGTCGCCGGGATCGAGGTGCTGGCGCTCCGGGTCTCGTTCACCGGCGATCTCGGCTGGGAGTTGCATTGCCGGACCGAAGACCAGGCACACCTCTACGGCGCGCTCCTGGACGCCGGCAAGGCCGTCGGCGCCGGCCCCGTCGGCAGCCGTGCCCTGATGTCGCTCAGGCTGGAAAAGGGCTACGGGAGCTGGTCCAGGGAATACAGCCCCGAGTACTGGCCGCAGGAATGCGGGCTCGACCGGCTCTGCAAGATGGACAAGGACTTCCTCAATAAGCAAGCCGCCGCCGGGGTTCTTTCCAAGTCCGCGCGGGAGCAAATGGTGATCCTGCACTTAGACGAAGACGATGTGGCCGCGTCCAACGCCGACGCCACGGGCGGCGAGCCGATCTTCAGAAACGGCGAAGGCATCGGCCGCGTCAGTTCCGGCGCTTACGGTTACAGCGTCGGCATGTCGCTCGCGCTCGGCTACGTGCGGGGCGCCGATCCCGGCGAGCGGGTCGAGGTCATGGTCCTGGGCAAGCCGCACGGCGCCACGATCCTCGCCGCGCCGCCGTTCGACCCCGAAGGCAGGAGATTGCGGGCCTGACCGCGCACCGGCGGCGGAGACGGAAAATTGTCGCTTGGCCGTATACCCAAGAATCCAGCCTTGAGTAACGATTTTCCCGGATCAGCGGGGCATTATGTTCCGCAGCCGGCCGGGAAGTCTCAACCACTCTCACTCGAAAGCCAAAACGCTGCTCGACAAGTCATCTAGAGCGGCAACGAATACATTCAGGCTCGTATAGTCGAAAAGCACGAAGCGGATCAATTTTACGGAGATGAGCCTCTCGGCCTCATCGAGGACCGTGGTTATCGCGATCCGGGCAGCGGGTTCGAGTGGATATCCGAACGCCCCGGTCGATATCGCCGGAAACGCTATGGAATCGATGGCGTTCTGTTCAGCGAGATGCAGGGCGTTGCGATAACAACTCGCCAAAAGACTGTCCGCCGGGCGGTCGCGGCCGTAGACGGGGCCAAGGCAATGAATCACGTATCCGTTCGCAAGCGTGCCTGCCCCCGTGATAACGGCTTGACCTGGCGATATCGGCGCCAACGGCTTGCATTCGTCCTTGAGTTCCGGTCCCGCGACATCATGCAACGCGCCCGCGACGCCGCTGCCTGGCAAAAGTTCGGCATTTGCCGCATTCACGACGGCGGCTATTCCACGTTGATCGGCGATATTTCCGAGTGCACACTCAATCGATACACTATGAATCTTGCGTCTGATCATGGTGCCCCCTTTTCATTCATCGGAGTGCCTCTAAGTCCGTCTTAACGCGGCGGTACCTGATTTATCGGGAATGAGGATAAGTTGCTCGGGCTTGTCGGCCAGGAATTCGTCAACGGCATCGGTCACGCCCGCCCAGCAACCGCTGTGATAGTCATGAACGATCAGAAGCGCGCCGGGACTCATGCGCGGGTAGAAAAACTCAAGCGCCGCCTTTGTCGGCTCGTAAAGGTCACAATCCAGATGCACCAGCGCAAACACCGTATCTCTCGGAACAAGCCCAGCAGTCTCTGGAAACAGGCCCGCGCAATAATGCACTTTGTCTGAATTGCCGATCGTTCGCCGTACTTCGTTCAGGCCTCCTGCATAACTGCCGGGGATCGTGTCAACCGGGTCCGTTGCCACATGACACTCCGGCAAACCATCAAAAGTGTCGAACAGGAACAGCTCCCTCTCGGGGGCTGCATGCCTCATCACTTTCGCGGAGTTTCCCTTATAAACGCCGAGTTCGGCAAAGGCGCCGTGCACTCCCGCTTTCGTCAGCGCTTCTATGTTCGATAAAAGAAAATATAGCCGAGTATAATCGCCACGGTTGTTCCCGCGTCGGCCTTGCTCCCACATCCGCTGGAGCGGCAGTAATTCGTCGAAACGGCCTGCGAAACCGTCGGGTCTGTGCTGAACGTAGCAGCGATGACTTATAAAATTCACGGCGGGCATAAGAAGATATACCACCGCATGACGCAGCAGCCGATCCAATCCCGAACTGATCGGCCTCATCATCCTTCGAAGCCTGCTCATCAGGACGACAGCGGCAGATTCCTCCAGCATCGACGACACGAGTGCCGCTTCATGCACCGCAATTTCAAGCATTCCCATTCTCTCCCCGTTCGAAATTCAACCCGCACCGGCCACGCGACGCCGGCACAAGACCCAGGCACGCCGAGGCGATGCGGAACCAGGTCAAGGGAGAGGGCCAAATAACGCCAGCTCCCACGCGAGCCAATGGTAGAGATGAGTAAAAACGTCTTACTCTCCACCAGACCGGCGCACCAAGCCTGTGATCTTGCTGCAACCGAGCAAGTCACACAGGCCATCCGCATCGGATCGGCTACGCAGGGGCTTTCACGCCTTCAGGTCCAATTCGAAGGTTCGTGCTCTCACCGAGCGGTCAGAGCGACTAGAGAAAGCAACTGCTTGAATGGGGTTTATAGCAAAGCATATGGTCGATTTGTAGCCAAAACTCTCAAAAAATACATCCCGATCCGCCGGGTTAGCGACAAGAGATCCTACGCGCCGAGAGGTGGGCCACCTCAAAACGACGTCATCCCGCTCGCGACCAGACCTCTTTGAACGAGCGTTAATACGATTTGCTGACTTCCTCGATCACGTCCGGAAATTGCCCATCGAGGAGCTTGATGCCACGTGGATCGGTGAAATATAGCGTTACGCATCCATCGAACAATTCGACCGTAAACTGTCCATGTAAAAAATCTGCGAGATATGCACGAACGTTCGCTATCGTGTTCTCATCTGTATTGGATTTCAGCTTTACTTTTGTCGCAGGCTTCAATGTTAGATCTCCACACCAAAAAATAAAAATTGGGGCTGTCCCTGACGCCCGAATGCCCTTCTTCATCGCCTGAGACCGCAGCCTCAAACCCGTTCGTTTCTGTATGTTGGATGCACATCCGCGTGAAAATCCGCGGTGGTGCCGCGCACGCCGGAAAATTTGCCGACATGAACTCGGCGGGTCATTGGGAATTGCAATGACCAAGCAGTGACCGGACTATAATCAACGCAAGGGCAGGTTTGTAGTATTTTTTCTCAACGCATACATGACGGATACCGGTCCCCTTGTTCGGTCCGGCATATGAAACCGCCAATGCATACCAAATCCGCTGGTTCGTGGTCGGAATCGGCACGGGCAACCCGGTCAGGACGCCAGCCGGACGTCCTCGCCGTTTTCCGCCAGCGGCAGCTCGAACCAGAACGTGCTGCCCACGTCCTTTTCGCTGTCGAGACCGATCCGGCCGTTCATCTTGTCGATCAGCAGCTTGGTGACGTTGAGCCCGATGCCGAACCCGTCCGCCGCGATCTCGGGGCTCGCCTTGCCCGTATAGAAAAGCTGGAAAATCTGTTCCTGGTCCTCGGCGCTGATCCCGTAGCCGGTGTCCGTCACGCTCAGTTTCAGGGCGCCGCCGTCCGCCAGCGACGTTTCGAGGACCACCCGGCCGCCCGGGCGGTTGTACTTGATGGCGTTGGACAAGAGATTGACGAGGACCTGCTTGAGGCGGTCGGGGTCGGCCATCACCGACCGTTCAGGCCCGGCGCCGACGTTGTCGACGATCTCGATGCCCCATCTGCCGGCCAGGCTTTCGGTCAGCTTGATCGATTCCCGGGCGATGTCGGCGACGGATACGGGCACGATCGCCAGATCGACGTGATCGGTCTCGATCTTTGACAGGTCGAGCACCTGGTTGACGAGATGCAGCAGGTGGTTGCCGCCGGAAATGATGCAGTCCACGTATTCCTTCTGCGCGCGGTCGAGCCGCTTGCCGCCGTCCAGGTCCAGCATCTGCGCGAAGCCGAGGATCGCGTTCAGCGGCGTGCGCAGTTCGTGGCTCATGCTGGCGAGGAACTCGGATTTGGCGCGGCTTGCCGCCTCCGCCTCGATGCGCGCGTTGCGCAGCGCCTTCTGGCTGGCGACCAGCGACTTGCGCTGGATGTACATGTGCACGATCCAGCCCAGCAGGATGCAGACGATGACCAGCCCGCCGAGGCGCAGAAGGTCCGAGTAGTCGGGCGGCAGTTCGATTTCCTGGCCCACCCATGCCGTCTGGATGCGGTTCTGTTCCCGGGCCGGGATGGATTTCAGCGTCTTCTCGAGAATACCGTGCAGGAGCGGCCAGTCGCTGCGCGCCGCCATGGCGATTTTCAGTTCATAGGGCGTCGGGCCCGACACCTTGATGTCGGTCGCACCCGACTGGCGCAACCGGTAGCCGACGTTCAGGATGCCGCCGACGAAACCGGCGACCTCGCCCCGGCGCACGGCATCGAGGCCGGCGGAAATATCCTTCACCTTCACCAGGTCGATACCCGGGTAGTCGTGCTCGAGGATTTCGGCCATGGCGTAGCCATCGACCACCGCCAGGCGCTCGCCGGTGAGGTCGTCGAGGCCGCGCCAGAACGGCGCGTCGCTGCGCGAGAACACCACCTGCGAAATCCCGAAATAGGGCGTCGTGAACCCGGCGAAGTTCCGCCTCGACGGCGTTTCCATCGCCGCCGAGAACATGTCCAGTTCGCGGCTCTTCAGCTTGGCCACGGCTTCGGTCCACGTCACTTCGGTATCGTATTCGAAGCGCACCCCGAGCCGCTCGCCGATATAATCCAGGTAATCGACGGCGATGCCCTCGAACCGGCCCTGGCTGTTGCGGAACTCGATCGGCGGCCAGCTCGGGTCGCCGGCGACGCGGATCACGGGATGCTCCTGCAGCCACTGCTTTTCTTCCGCGGTCAGGTCGGGGCCCGGATCGACGGCGGCACCGGACAGGTTGGCGACCGATGCCGGCAGCCAGCGGGCGCTAATCCGCTGCATGTCCTCGGGCGTAATGGTGTCGATCCCCTTGTTGAGGATGTCGCGTAGCGCCGGTGCCGTGTTGCGGACGGCGATACGCAGGTTGTCCAGTTCCCGGGAGGCGTAAAGCCCGGTGATCTCGAAACCGCTGAGAACGTTACGCTGAATGAAATGATTGACCACCGGCAGCGCCGCGACGAGGGCCTCGGCATCGCCGCTCATCAGGACGCGGAAACATTCGAGCATGCTGTCCGCGACAACGACCTCGATGTCCGGGTACTGCCGGCGGAAATAATCGACGTGCGACGTGCCGCGCTGCAGGACGACGCGTTTGCCCTTGAGGTCATGAATGGATTTGAGGGGGGCGGCCGTGCCCGGCACGACGATCGCCTGCGGCATGGCGAAGTAGGTGCTGGTATACAGCAATTGCTGCTGGCGCTCGGGCGTCACGTCGGCATTGATGATGGCATCGACGCGATGCGCCATGGCGTCGCCGATCATGTCGTTCCAGGGGCCCGACCGGATCGAGATTTCCAGCCCCGTGCGCTCCTCGATCAGTTTTACAAGGTCGACCGCCATGCCGGCGGGACGGCCGTCCGCATTCGAGAAGTTTATCGGCGGGTAGTCGTCGTCGGCGGCGACGGTGATCTCCGGGTTGTCGCGGAGCCACGCGGCTTCGTCGGCCGACAGCAGGATATTGCCGCGGCCCACCTCGGGCGCGCGCGATTGCGCGTCCGCGGGTGCGGCCGTCACGGCGGCAAGGACAACCGCCACCAATAAGGGAGTCAGCAATCTGTGCATAAAAAAATAAACGGGCCGCAAGTCAAAACCGGTGCCTGTGCACCCGTCATCAATAGCCAGTGCGTAAAATGGTGGTTCCAGGAATGTCCCGCAAGACTCGGACAATACGGAGGGCGGGCCTCACCGGTGGTTGTACGGGGTCGGGATTCTGAGGCTCGCCACCGGACGGAGACCGCGGAAAATGCGTGTGCTCCCTCAGGTCCGCGCGCCGTAGCGGGCGCGGTTGTAGGCCGAACGCAGCACCTCCAGCCCGAGGCCGATGACGAGCCCGGCGGCGACGTTGAGCGCGACGCAGGAAATCCCGGTGACGACGATGATGACGCGGCAGCTCGGCTTGGCGTCGAAGACGCGGCGGCCGAGCGCCATCTCGGCGCCGGCGACGGCCAGCATGGCGCCGAGCGCGCTCAGCGGCAGCACGGCAAGGATCGCCATGGCGCCGGGGCCGAACGCGAGGCCGAGACCGAGGCACAGCGCGCCGAACAGCGCCGGCGCGATCCAGGTCCGGGCGCCGAAGCCGTACTGTGCCACCAGTCCGCCGGAGCCGTGGCACATGGGCATCGCCCCCATCGGCGCCAGCGCCAGGTTGAGGACGCCGGTCGACGCGGCGAGCCGGGTCGGGCCCAGCTTCTCCTTGTCGTCCGGGAAATAATCGGCGGCGATGGCCGACGTCGCGATCACTGCGTTGGAGAACGTCAGCGCCAGTTGCGGCAGCACGGCGACCAGCAGCGCCGTCTCGAAATCGGCGGGCGCCGGGAACGACAGTGCCGGCAGGTGCCACGACAGCGCGACGTCCGAGAGCTGGCCCGGGTCGAACCCGAGCGAGACCGCCGCCGCGGCGACGAACACGAGGATGCACGCGAAGGCCCGGAACCGAGTGAAGTAAAGCGCCGCCAGCACCGCGAACGCGGCGAGGCCGATCGCCGGGTCGCCGACGATATGCTCGAAACCGATCATCGCCAACTGCGCGCCGACGCCCAACTGCACGCCGGCGATGACCGTGCCCGGCACCAGCCGGGTCAGGCGGCCGATCACCCCGCTCGCCGCCAGCACCAGCATCACGGCGCCGATGATCAGGCCGGTCGCCATCATCTCGCCGGGGCTCAGGGCGCCGACGATGGCCAGCGCGGCGACGGCCTTCATCGGCTGCACCGGGATCGGGCGACGGTAGAACGCGGCGACGGCGAGCGCGAAAATGCCGAAACCGGTCAGCACGCCGGTGGCGTCGACGGCCCCCAGCGCCAGCACGCCCAGCACCAAAGGCAGGAAGGTGCCGAAATCGGCGAGCGAACCGGAGACCTCGCCGATCAGGCCGGGCTGGCGTCCGGAGGTTTGGCCGTCTGGAATCATATTTCGCTACTCAGTCCGCGGCGGTCACTCAAATATCGGCAAAACCGGGCTTTTCCGGCTTAAATTCGTTAACGAACTACCGCCTCCGGGGAGTCTCGCCGGAATCCATGCTAATTTAAACAGGAAAATGCAGGTTCGGCGGCGGCGCCGATACGCGTTGCGCGTCACGACCGGTTGGCGAGATCGGGATATGTCTTCAGCAGACCGGCACGCCAGAACACGACGCGATAATCCCGGAACCGGTGTTCCGCGAGCGGTTCCACGCCGTCCGGATAGGCCGGCATCTGGTCGAGGTAATAGTACGCGACGACAACGCCATCGGGATGCGCGGCGATGAAGGCGTCGGTCACCTTCTGCGACAACCCGAGTTCCGCCATCGGCTTGGTCAGACGGCCAAGGAACTGGTACTGGCCGTGGTAGGTGCTGAAGTTGGCGAGTGCGCGCCCCTTGTCCTCCAACGCCTTCAGGTCGCGGGCGATCGGCCTCAGGTCGTAGGCGAGATCGAGGGCGTCGCGCGCCGTCAGGTGAATGACGGCGACCAGCACCGACATGGAAAGCGCCAGCGCCGCCACGCCCTTGAAGGCGTCCTTGCGCGCGAAGACCCAGCAGCCGGCGGCGGCGGCCAGCAGCACCGTGCCCCAATGGGTATCGAGCCGGTGAAACCACGCCGGGGCCTCGAACAGCGCCGGATCGTCCGGCAACAGGACGGTGGCGAGACCGAGCGCCGCGAAGAACAACGCGGCGATCAGGCCGTCGAAGCGGCGGCCTTCGGTTTCGTCCGCGCGCCCCAGCAAATGCGCGAACAGGAGCGCGAAGGCGGGGAATTCCGGCAACAAGTAGTGCAACTGCTTGCCGGAGATCAGCGAAAACGTGACAAACGCCGGCACCATCCAGGCGATCAGCAGGCGATAGCCGCCGTCGCTGAGCGCGCCCTTTGCCCGCACCGCGCGCCAGAGCCGCGGCCAGACCAGCCACGGCAGCAACAGCGGCGCCAGCAGCGCCGCATACCACCAGAACGGCCGCGCGTGATCGAAGCTCTCGACGATGCGTCCCGCCGACTGACCCCAGAAGATCATGTTGCGGTATTCCTCGCCGCCGCGGATGCCGGCCGGCACCGCCCACATGAGCGCGATCGCCGCACCGGCCAGCACGCTCAGAAACAGCCGCAGGTACCAGGCCTTCCAGGTCACCAGCGGCACGTCCGGGCCGCCCGGTAGCGTGCGTCCCCACCACGGCGCCAGCAGCGCCACCGGCAGGATGTGCAACAGGATCGCCGGCCCCTTGGCGAGCACGCCGATGCCGACGGCGAGCGCGGTCACGATCCAGCCGCCGATACCGCCGTTCCGCCACGCCGCCACGACGCCGGCGATCCCGGCCAGCGTGCAGGTCGCCAGCATCATGTCGAACATGGTCAACGTCTGGAACACGGCCCAGAACGCGGCGCCGGCAAGGATCATCGGCGCCAGTCGTGCCGCTTCCGCCTCGTCGGGCCAGATCAGCCGCGCCAGACGCCCGGTCCCGTAGAGCGCCGCCAGCGCGAACAGCGGCGCCACCAGACGGGGCCACCAGTCGTTGACGCCGAACACCGACCAACCGGCGGTCATCAGCCAGAACAGCAGCGGCGGCTTGTGGTGATAGGGTTCGCCGTTCAGGTGCGGCACCAGGAAATCGCCCCTGAGCCACATTTCCCAGGCGACCGCCAGGTAGCGGGTCTCGTCGACCGGCAGCGGCGGCCGCAGTACGACCGCGACGGCCACCGCGATCAGCCAGCAAACGGCCCAGACCGGGACGGTTCTAACGTTCATTCCTTCGCCGCCTCGCTGGCGCCCACGTCGTCGGCATCGATCACGCCGGCGTTCAGAAGCCTGTGGCTATCGCGGTAACGGCGGTAGAGCCACACCCCGAGCGCGCCGGACGCAGCGAACAGGAAAACGCTGACGACGAGCCTGGCGCCCGGCTCGACGGCGAAACCGGAGCCGACCAGGGCGAAGATCAGCATCTGCGGGATGTAGCCGATCGCCGAGCCGCTGACGAACGGTACCGCATGCGCCCTGGAAACACCGGCCAGCAGGTTGGTGAGCGCGTTCGAGCCGATCGGCAGGAAGCGGATCAGCAGCGTGGTGGTGAAGGTGTTCTCGCTCAGGAATGCATCCATGCGCTTGAGCTTGTCGGGGAACTTGTGCGCCACCAGATCGCGGGCCAGGAACCGGGCGACGAGGAACGTGGTCAAACAGCCGAGCGCCGCCGCGGCAACGCTGATCGCGGTGCCGAAGAAGACGTCGAAGGCGTAACCCGCCATGAAGGCGACCGCCTGGCGCGGCAGGCCGACCGCGGTAAACAGCGCCCCGGCGCCGAGAAAGATCAATTCGCCGCGGATACCCTCGCCGCGCACGTAGGTATCGATCCAGCCTTCGTCGAGGACGCTGCCCAAGGGCGTCAGCTTGATCGCCGCGCCGATCCCGATCAGCAGCGCGAACAACAAGACGGAACGGATAACGATACGCGGCGTCATTGCGTCTCTTTACCGTCGCCTGGGATGACCCGGACCCGGTTCGGGCGGCGCTTCAGCCACATCACGCCGATCAGGTCGACGATGCCGACCCAGAGCCGGTTGAAGAGACCGTACTTGGATTGCCCGCGTTCACGCGGGCGGTGGCTGACCTGGACCGAAACCACGCGTCCGCCGGCGCGGATCGTCAGCGCCGGCAGGAACCGGTGCATGTGATCGAACGCCGGAAACGCCATGAACATGGCGCGCGGAAAAACCTTGAGCCCGCAGCCGGTATCCGGCGTCGCATCGCCCAGCAACGTAGCGCGGACGGCGTTCGCAATCTTCGAGGACAGGCGCTTGAGGCGGGTGTCCTTTCGTTTGGCACGCCAGCCCGCGATCATCAGGAGCGCGTCGGCCGAGCCGCCCTCGTCGGCGAAGCGCTTGAGCAGCGCCGGGATGTCCGCGGGGTCGTTCTGGCCGTCGCCGTCCAGTGTCGCGATCAGCGGTGCAGCGGCATGGCGGACGCCGGTGTGGATCGCCTGCGACTGGCCGAAGCCGCCGTCGTGGCAGACCACGCGCAACATCGGGAATTCGCCGCGCGCTTCGGCCAGCCTGGCCGCCGTGTCATCGGTCGAGCCGTCGTCGACATAGACGACCTCGAACGGTTTGACGCCGTCGAGCGCGGCCGCGATCTCACGGATCAGCGGCATCACATTCTCCGCCTCGTCCTTGACCGGAACGACAACCGAAACGTCCACCAGAGGAATATCCCGACCGGCATCGCCCATTCGCGCACGGTCTCCTTGAAAATCTTACGTTTTGGACGCTGCGCTTTTACAACGCCCGCCCCCGGGGAGCCAACAAAAACAGGGTTTTGGGCGAGAAAATTCGGTCATTCGACCCTGAGCCGGTCAAGCCTGAGCCGCTGGCGCTGGTCGGTCAGCCGCCTGAGCGCCATCATGGCCGCGCAGAACACCCCGAGCGCGGTGCCGCCGGCGATCAGGAACATGATCAGGAGCTGGTACTTGACGGCTTCGACCGGGTCGACGCCGGCCAGGATCTGACCCGTCATCATGCCGGGCAGCGACACCAGCCCGGCCGCCGCCATGGCATTCACGGTCGGGATCAGGCCGGCGCGCATGGCGCCCCTGAGCGGCTCCTGCATGGCCTGACGAAAGGTGTGGCCGAGGGCGAGGCGCGCCTCGATCCGGCCCCGCCCGGTGTCGGCTTCGGCGAGCAGGCGGTCCAGCGCCAGGCTGACCCCGGTCATGGTGTTGCCGAGGATCATGCCGAGAATCGGAATCGCATAGCGCGGATCGTACCAGGGATCGGCATGCAATTGCGTCGTCAGCGTGAACAGGGTCACGATCCCGGCCGCCACCAGCATCGACGTGGTGCCGAGCCCGTAACCCCAGAAACCGACGAATGTGCGGTCCTGGCGCGCCATCGCCTCGCGCCCCGCGAACCCCACCATGGCAACGGCCACCAGTAGCGTCAGCCACGGCGAAACGGTCGTGAAAAGCGCCTTGAGGACGAGCCCGACGAGGGTCAGTTGCACCACCATCCGCACGGCGGCGATCAGCAGCCGGCGCTCGGTGCCGAGCCCGTAGAAGATCGAGAGCCCGGCATTGACGGTCAGCAACGACGCCGCCAGCGCGATATCCACATAGCCGAGCTGGATGTAACTCATGGCGCATCCTCGCTCAGTCGGCCGTCGTTCATGCGGTAGCGCCGCGCCGACATGCGTTTCGCCTGCGCCTGGTCATGGGTCACGAGGACGACGATGATCCCGGCGGCGATCTTTTCATGCAGCAAGCTTTCCACCTTGGCCGTGGTTTCCGGATCGAGCGCAGACGTCGGTTCGTCCAGCAAAAGCACCCGCGGCCCCTGAACCATGGCACGCAGCAGCGCCAGGCGCTGCCGCTCGCCGGTCGAAAGGCGGCTGACCGGCCATGCCATGACGTCGCCGTGGAAACCGAGCCGTACCAGGTAGCCCGCCGCGATGTCCGGAAACTCGAAGTGATCACCGACTCGGTCGGTCCACCAGCCGCTGTCAGCAGCCACGTAGGTCACCCGCCGGCGCCATTCGTCGGCCGGGATCGCCGCCCGGTCGACATCGTCGAGCATGACCTTACCCGTACACGGATCGAGATCGGCGATGGCACGCAGCAACAGCGATTTTCCGGAACCGGACGCACCGCGGATCGCGACGCACATCGCGCCCGGCACTTCGAGGCTGACCGGTTGCAGAACGGCGCGGGAGAGGGCTTCGATCACCAGCATACCGCATGGTGCCGAAGCCGGCACGCGTCGACAAGCACGCCGTGATCGGCTAACAGAAGAGCCACCGGCAGAAGGAAGCAGCATGACCGAGACCAAACCCGCCCGCCTCTGGGAAGAGACCGTGTCCCCCGACTGGGTCGACTACAACGGCCACATGAATGTCGCCTATTACGTGCTGATTTTCGATCACGCGATGGACGCTTTCCTCGAGGGAATCGGCATGAACGAAGCGCACCGCGAGGCTACCGGCAGCTCGGTGTTCGTCGCCGAGGCGCACATTACCTACAACAACGAGGTGATGGAGGGCGAGCGCGTCTACGTCACGTCGCAATTGCTGGACTGCGACGAGAAGCGCCTGCACCTGTTCCAGGCCATGTACAACGCCAAGGACGATGGATTGTGCGCGACCAACGAACTGATGATCCTGCAGGTCAACCTGAACACGCGGAAGGTCGGGCCGTTTACGGATGAGGTGCAATCCCGGATTCAGGACATTTATAAGTCACACCAGACTCTGCCCGCACCTGATAAGAAAGGCCGGGTCATCGCCATACGCCGCAAGACCTGAGGCAGGCGAAACGGAATGAATGACAGATGGCGCTGATTTCCCAGGACGTTTTCGACCGTATCCCGACAGCCGTCATCGTCGTCGACGAAAAGCGCCGCATCCTGCACGCCAACCGCGCCGCCCTTGAACTGGTGGGCATCAACGCACCGGGCCGCGACCTGGCGCTCAACCTGCGTCATCCGCGCGTGCTCGACGGTATCGACCGGGTGCTGAAAGGCACGCCTGCGGCGGAAGGCGAGTTCACGCTGCCGGTCCCGGTGGCGCGCAGCATGTCGTACCGGATCGAACGGCTGCCGGATGCGCCGCTCGACGACGGGTCCGTCGCGACCCTGGTTCTCAACGACATCACGTCGGCCAAGAAAGCCGAGGAAATGCGCGCCGATTTCGTCGCCAACGTCTCGCACGAGCTGCGCTCGCCGCTGACGGCGCTGATCGGCTTCATCGAGACCCTGCGCGGTCCGGCCAGCGACGACATCGACGCCAGGAGCCGGTTCCTCGACATCATGCACCGGGAATCCCAGCGTATGGCGCGGCTGATCGACGACCTGCTGTCGCTGACCCGGGTCGAGATCAACGAGCACGTGCCGCCGCGCCATGCCGTCGACGTCGCGCGCTCCATCAACAACGTCATTGAGGCGCTGGAACCGCATGCAACGCAGAACGGCGTCACCTTCAACATCGACTGCCCCGCGGACCTGCCCAAGGTCATCGCCGATTCGGACCAGTTGCATCAGGTGTTCCGCAACCTGATCGAGAACGCCATCAAGTACGGCGGCGAGAACAAATCCATCGACATCCAATTGCAGGCGGTGGAGCGGATTCCCGGTTCGGCGCGGTCCGGCGTCTCGATTGCCATCACCGACCACGGGCAGGGCATCCCCAAGGAACTGATCCCCCGGCTGACAGAACGCTTCTTTCGCGTCGACGAGGCGCGTTCGAGCGCCGGCGACAACTCGATCGGCTCGACCGGGCTCGGGCTGGCCATCGTCAAGCACATCATCAGCCGCCACCGGGGTCATCTGTCGGCGCAGAGCAAGATCGGCGAGGGCAGCACCTTCACGGTCTTCATTCCGACCGACCTGCAGACCAAAAATGAACGAAACTGACCGGCTGTGACCGGTTCAAAGCCTTATCCACAGCCATCTCCGGCTATGTCATAAAACCGTAGTATTTCTGTCATATAACGTAAGTCGTCCGGGCGTAGGTTCCGCCGCGAATGGATGCCGGTACAGCGTTTCGGCGCCGCCGGCATCCGCTACCACGGAGTTCTCTCCGAAACGCACTATAGGCAGGAGTCAGCCATGTATCGTAAGTTTCTCGGGATTGCCGTCGTTGCCGGTATCGCATTTGCCGGTTCGGCCGCCGAAGCCCGCGACCAGATCCGTGTCGTCGGGTCGTCGACCGTTTTCCCCTACAGTCAAGCAGCCGCCGAGCAATTCGCCCGCGAATCCGGCAAGAAGGCCCCCGTTGTCGAATCCACCGGCACCGGCGGCGGGATGAAGATTTTTTGCCAGGGCATCGGGCCGCAGCATCCGGACGTGACCGGCGCATCCCGCGCCATGAAGTCGTCCGAATGGGAACTCTGCAACAAGAACGGCGTGAGCAACATCACTGAAGCGCTGATCGGTTACGATGGACTTTCCATCGCGGTTTCGCGTAAGGGCGAGGTGCTCGATCTCACCCGTAAAGAGATTTTCCAGGCCCTCGCCGCGGAGGTTCCGGTGAACGGCAAATGGGTCGAGAACCCGAACATGAAATGGAGCGATGTCAATTCCTCGCTCCCGGACGTAAAGATTCAGGTATTCGGCCCCCCGCCGACCTCTGGCACCCGGGATGCGTTCGTGGAACTGGCCATGCATGAGGGCTGCGAGACGTTCGCCGAAACAAAAAGCCTCAGCAAGCCGGAAAAGAAATCGAAGTGCTCGCGCATGCGTCAGGACGGACCGTTCATTGAGGCCGGCGAAAACGACAACCTGATCGTTCAGCGCCTCGAATCCGACGCAACCGCATACGGCATCTTCGGGTATTCGTTCCTTTATGAGAACCAGGACAAGCTGGTCGGCCTGAAGGTCGAGGGTGTTGCGCCGACGTTCGACACGATCGGGGACAGCAGCTATCCGATTTCGCGGCCGCTGTTCTTCTATGTCAAGAACGACCATCGTAGCGTGATCCCCGGCCTGCAGGACTTCGTGGCCGAATACGTCAGCGAAGATGCCATCGGAGACGGCGGTTACTTCCACGAGCGTGGTCTGGTTCCGCTGCCGGAAGAAAAGCGCGAGAAGGTACGCGCCGCTGTCGTCGGTGCCAAGCAAATGACGATGAACTAAGTGGACGTCTAAACGTCATACGGGAAAGGGGCCGCACGCGTATTATTGCGGCCCCGTTTCTCCTCCAGCTTCTTTTATAAATTTTTAAAAATCAGTTCGGAATTCGGAAGAGAGTGTTTGAGATGTTCGTTTGGAGTTTGCTCCTGATTCTCGCGATCGCCGCCTTGGCCTACCTTATGGCTCGGTCACGTATGTCTAAAACCGCGATCGGCAACTTGCATTCACTTCCGGGTTATCACGGAACATTTGTAGCGCTATGGACGGGGCTTCCATCCCTGTTATTGCTGGTGTTCTGGACCGCTGCGCACGGTCCGCTGATGGACCACTTCATATTGCTCACCTTGCCGCCGGACCTTCTGGAAGGCGCCGATACCGGCAAGCGACAGCTCATGTTAAGCGAAATCCAGACAATCGCGAACGGACAGATATTCGGCAAACCAGACCCGGCATTAGTGACCGCCGCCGAGACATATAGCGGCTGGAACGATCTCGCAAATCTGGCAATGCTCGCGCTGGGTTTCGCAAGCGCATTGCTCGGGTTGTCCTGGGCCTGGCGCCGCCTCTCAGCGGAGTTTCGCGCTCGTCAGGGCGTCGAGCGCGTCCTCAGCGGGATCATGCTCTCCTGCGCCGTGGCCGCGATTCTCACCACGCTTGGGATAATTCTCTCCCTCCTGTTCGAAGCGGGACGCTTTTTCGAAATGGTGCCCTGGTACGAGTTTCTGTTCGGGCTCAACTGGGAACCTCAGATTCCCATGCGCTCCGACCAGGTTGCCGGCCTCGGCGCTTTCGGCGCGGTGCCGGTTTTCGCAGGCACTTTGTTGATCGCGGCAATCGCGATGCTTGTGGCGACACCGATCGGTATCCTGAGCGCCATTTACCTCTCCGAGTACGCATCCCCCAGGTTCCGCGCCACCGCTAAACCCTTGCTCGAGTTGCTGGCAGGTGTTCCGACGATTGTCTACGGGTTCTTTGCAATCCTCGTCGTCGCCCCGGCGCTTCGTGAGTTCGGCGCATCAGTTGGGTTGGACATCGCACCAAACAGCGCCTTTGCCGCCGGTGCCGTGATGGGCTTTATGATCATTCCGTTCGTGTCGTCCTTGTCCGACGACGCCATATCGGCGGTCCCGCATTCGCTGCGAGAAGGCTCGTACGGGCTTGGCGCAACGCAGGCGGAAACGATCAGACAGGTCCTGCTACCTGCGGCCCTTCCTGGGATCGTGGGAGGCGTGCTGTTGGCTGTATCCCGTGCCATCGGCGAGACCATGATCGTGGTGATGGCGGCCGGGCTGATCGCGAAAATGACCGCCAATCCGCTCGACGCCGTGACGACTGTAACAGTTCAGATCGTAACACTCTTGATTGGCGACACGGAGTTCGACAGTCCGAAGACACTGGCCGCGTTCGCGCTGGGGCTCATGCTTTTCGTCATCACACTGATATTGAATGTCATCGCCCTCAAGATTGTGCAGAAGTACAGGGAAAGATATGACTGAGACCATTGAGGAGAGCTTCGTGCACGACAATAGCAGCGCAAGCCGGTCCGGGGATATAGCGGCAGAACGGCATCGCCGCCGTCGGCACGCGGCGAACGTGCGGCTTAAGCTATACGGACTTGCTGCAATCGGCATTGCCGTATTGCTTCTGGTGATCCTGTTCGGTTCCCTGATCCATGCGGGTGCCGGTGCGTTCGTGCAAACGCATGCAACGTTCCCGGTTCTTGTCGATAGCAACAAGGTCGACACGAACGACCCGGCAAACGGCAATTACCGCAGCGTGCTACGCGAAAGCTTCTTTGCGCTATTCCCGGAGGTCACTGGCCCGAAAGACAAACGTGCCTTGGCCGGAGTCCTAAGCAGCGGCGCCCAGTATCAATTACGCGACATGATCGTCGACAACCCCGACCTGATCGGTCAAACGATCGAGTTTTCCACACAGGTCGCGGACCCGATCGATCAATTTCACAAAGGCACCGTACTCAGGGAAACACCTGAGGACCGGCGTATCGTTTCGGATCAGGAGATCAAGTGGTACGATTCACTGGCGAGTACCGGCCATATAGAATCGAAGTTTAACTGGACGCTGTTTTTCTCCGCTGATAGCCGGTTCCCCGAACTGGCCGGTCTGGCGGGCGCTTTGACGGGGTCGTTTTATGCGCTCCTGGTATGTTTTCTTATCAGTTTTCCGGTCGGCATCTCAGCGGCAATCTACCTGGAAGAATTTGCCCCGAAAAACCGATGGACCGAGATTATCGAGGTCAACATCAACAATCTCGCTGCGGTGCCGTCAGTGGTTTTCGGTCTGCTGGGTCTCGCCGTGTTCATTCAGTTTTTCGGACTGCCGCGTTCCGCACCGCTGGTTGGCGGCATGGTGCTATCACTGATGACGCTGCCGACCATCATCATCGCAACCCGTGCCGCCCTGAAAGCGGTACCACCATCGATCCGCGAAGCCGCACTGGGCGTCGGGGCATCGAAGCATCAGGTCATCCTTCATCATGTGCTGCCGCTCGCCATGCCCGGCATCCTGACCGGCACGATCATTGGCCTTGCACAAGCGCTTGGCGAAACGGCGCCGCTACTGTTGATCGGCATGAACGCCTTCATCACGTCCGATCCAGGCGGTCTGATGGATCCGGCAACGTCGTTGCCGACACAAGTTTTCATATGGGCGGACAGTCCCGAACGCGGGTTCGTCGCACGTACGTCGGCGGCCATCCTTGTACTGCTTGGCTTCCTGATCTTCATGAACGCATTGGCCGTCGTGCTTCGCAAGAAGTTCGAACGGCGCTGGTAGGAGAATCCCGTCATGGGCGAAATAGACATGAGCAATTCCGTAAAGGTAACGACGCCGATTCCCGACGCCGCCACTGACGCGGCGCGCGAGACCAAGTTCCACACCCGCGGCGTGCAGGTCTTCTACGGCGAGAAGCAGGCCCTGTTCGACGTCGACCTCGATATCTACGAGAACGAGGTGACGGCGCTGATCGGACCGTCGGGCTGCGGCAAGTCGACGTACCTGCGCACGCTCAACCGGATGAACGACACCATCGATATCTGCCGTGTCAGGGGCCAGATCGAACTCGACGGCACCGACATCTATTCCAACGCCATCGACGTCGTGCACCTGCGCGCCCGCGTCGGCATGGTGTTCCAGAAACCGAACCCGTTCCCGAAATCGATCTACGAGAACATCGCCTACGGCCCGCGTATCCACGGCATCGCCACGGGCAAGGAGGAGATCGACCGGATCGTCGAGGAAAGCCTGAAAAAGGCCGGCCTGTGGGAAGAGGTCAAGGACCGGCTCGAAGAACCCGGCACCGGGCTCTCCGGCGGCCAGCAGCAGCGCCTGTGCATCGCCCGCGCGATCGCCGTGCAGCCGGAAGTGATCCTCATGGACGAGCCGTGCTCGGCCCTCGACCCGATCGCCACCGCGCGCATCGAGGAACTGATCGACGAACTTCGCGACAACTTCACCATCGTCATCGTGACGCACTCCATGCAGCAGGCGGCGCGGGTATCGCAACGCACCGCGTTCTTCCACCTCGGCGACCTGGTCGAGGTTGGCGAGACCGGCAAGATATTCACGACGCCGCGGGACCAGCGCACGCAGGATTACATCACCGGCCGGTTCGGCTAATCGGGAGCACTGATCAATGGCTAGCGAACACGACCACATCGTTTCCAAGTTCGACGAAGACCTGAACCAACTCGACAACCTGATCGCCGAGATGGGCGGTCTCGCGGAGCATCAGTTCGCGGACGCCATCAAGGCGCTGGTCAAGCGCGACGGCGAACTGGCAGAGCAGGTCATCATCAGCGACAAGCGCATCGACGCCATCGAGGAAGACGTGGACCAGCACACGATCTCGATGCTGGCGTTGCGCCAGCCAATGGCGGACGACCTGCGCGTCGTCATCACCGCGCTCAGGATCGCCAGCGTGATCGAGCGGATCGGCGACTATTCCAAGAACATCGCCAAGCGCACCGTCGCGATCACGCAGACGCCGCCGGTCGGTCCCAGCCGCACCATCGCGCGCATGGGCAACGTGGTCCAGGGCATGATCAACACCGTTCTCGACGCCTATCTGCAACGCGACGCCGACCTCGCCGAGGACGTGCGGCTTCGCGACGAGGAAGTGGATGCCCTGCACACCAGCCTGTTCCGCGAACTGCTGACGTACATGATGGAGGATCCCCGGAGCATCTCCGCCTGCGCGCACCTGCTGTTCGTCGCCAAGAACATCGAACGCATTGGCGATCATGCGACCAACATCGCCGAGCACGTTTATTTCCTCGTCCACGGGACGCTACCGGAAGATAACCGGCCCAAGGACGATCAATCGAGCTACACCGTCATCGGCGGTGAAGACTGAAGCTGAGACCACACCATGACCGAAACTTCACGCATATTGATTGTCGAGGACGATCCGTCGCTTGTCGAATTGCTGCGTTACAACCTGGAGAACGAAGGTTTCGACGTCGCCGTCGCCCGTGACGGCGAAGCGGGCCTCGAAGCCGTCGACGCCGACATCCCGGACCTCGTCGTCCTCGACTGGATGCTGCCCAACGTCTCCGGCATCGAAATTTGCCGCCAGTTGCGCCAGAAGTCCGAGACCCGCGGCATGCCGGTGATCATGCTGACCGCCAAGGGCGAGGAGAACGACCGTATCCGCGGCCTCGAGACCGGCGCCGACGACTACATCGTGAAGCCGTTCTCGCCGGCCGAGCTGACGGCACGCATCAAGGCGGTGCTGCGCCGCGCCCACCCCGAACAGTCCGGCGAGCTACTGCGTTACGCCGATATCGAGATGGATATCACGTCGCACCGCGTCACGCGGAATGGCAAGGCGATCAAGCTCGGCCCGACCGAGTTCCGGCTGCTGCGCTCGTTCCTGGAAAAGCCGGGCCGCGTGTTCTCGCGCGAACAACTGCTCGACAAGGTCTGGGGCCGCGACATCTTCGTCGAACTGCGCACCGTCGACGTGCACATCCGCAGACTCCGCAAGGCGCTCAACGCGGAAGCAGACGCGGACCTGATCCGGACCGTGCGCTCCGCCGGGTATTCGCTCGATGCGGCCAAGTACTGACGCTGCGAAAACCGCCGCGAAATTTGATCGGCGTTATCCTTTTCTTTAAGGAATTCAGCCCTATGCTTCTTTGTTGAAGCCTGGGGGCAAGAATGCCGCAATCGCGCTGGACGTTCGGACACATACAGTCCGCCATTCGCAAGATGGTCCGCAACGAGCACCTGTTGCTGGTCGGACTCGGGCTGGTCGTCGGATGCCTGGCCGGCGCCGCCGTCATCATATTCCGCGAAGCCATCGAACTGATCGAGGTTTCGACGTTCGGTATCACCACCAACATGCTGGCGCGCTACGAGATCACCGTCGATACGTGGAAGCTGATCCTCATTCCGGCCGCCGGCGGGCTCATCGTCGGTCTCATCACCTGGAAATTCATGCCGGGCGGCCAGGCCCAGGGCGTCGCCGACGTGGTCGAGGCGTCGGCCATGCGCGCCGGACAGATGTCGTCCCGGGTCGGTGTGCTGTCGGCGCTGTTGAGCGCGCTTTCCATCGGCTCCGGCGCATCGGTCGGACGCGAGGGGCCCGCCGTCCATCTCGGCGCCTCGCTGGCAGGCTGGGCAGCCAGGCGCCTGCACCTGTCGCGCTCGCTGTCCCGGACGCTCCTGGGATGTGGCGTCGCCGCTGCGGTCTCGGCGTCATTCAACGCGCCCATCGCCGGCGCGCTGTTCGCCACCGAGGTCGTGGTCGGACAGTATGCACTCAAGACGTTCGCGCCGATCGTCGTCGCCAGCGTCGCCGGCACGGCGCTCTCGCACATTCATTTCGGGGAAGTTTCGGCGTTCCTGCTCGGCGACAACCGCATCGCGTCGTTCTGGGAATTTCCCGCCTTCATCGGTCTCGGCGTGGTTTCCGCCGTCGCCGCCATTATCATGATGCAGAGCATCTTCTGGATGCAGGACCTGTCCCCCAAGATCAAGGCGCCGGTCTGGATCAAACCCGCCATTGCCGGCCTGATCGTCGGCATCATCGCGATCTGGCTGCCGCAGATCCTGAGCGTCGGCTATGGCTTCGTCGAATGGGCGATTCTCGGCCAGTTCGAGGTGAAGCTGCTGATCGCCATTGGCCTTGCCAAGATCTTCGCGACCGCGCTCTGTCTCGGATTCGGATTCTCGGGCGGGGTGTTCTCGCCGGCGCTTGTTCTTGGTGCCGCGGTCGGCGCCAGTTACGGTCTGATCGCCGCCGACGTGTTTCCTGAACTGGCCTCCAGCGTCGGCGTCTACACGGTGGTCGGCATGGGCGCCGTCGCCGCTGCCGTGCTCGGCGCACCGATCTCGACCACGCTGATCGTCTTCGAGATCACCGGCGATTACAAACTGTCCCTTGCCGTGATGCTGGCCATCGTCGTCTCGACGGAACTGACGCATCACCTGTTCGGCGCCTCGTTCTTCGCCGAGACACTGCGTAGACGCAACGTCGATTTGCGCGACGGCTTCGAGGCCGAGGTGCTGGACGCAATCAAGGTCCGACACATCCTCGATCACGGCACAAACGTCACCGCCGAGACCATTTCCATGGAAACCCCGATCGGCGTCATCCGTGAGAAGCTGAGCGCGTCGACCACGGGCGAACTGTTCGTCGTGCAGCCGACCGGCGAGCTTTACGGCACCATCACGCTGCAGGACTGCGGCGTGACGCTCTTCGACACCGAATGCAACGATCTGCTGCGCGCCGCCGACGTCGCCCGACTGCACCCGCCGGTCCTCAACGAGGGCGACAACCTGGGCGCGGCCATGCGGGTGATGCGCGAATCGGGCGAGGATCACATCGCCGTGCTACGCGACCCCCACACCAAGGTGTTCACCGGCTGCGTGCACCACCGCGACGTCATGACCGCCTATAACCGCGCCCTGCTTAAGGTTCGCCACGAAGAGCACAACCAGTAGGATTTTGTCCTCACCCGGGCGGTTTCCAGACCCGGCTCCCGTGTTATAACCGGCGTATGTCCGATCCCTTCGAACTCGATGACGCTCCGCGACCCGCGCCGGCTCCGCCTTCTCGCACGCCCGGCTACCTGGACGGCCTCAACGACAGCCAGCGCGAAGCCGTCGAAGCCGTCGAGGGGCCGGTCCTGGTGCTGGCCGGCGCCGGCACTGGCAAGACTCGGGTGCTGACGACGCGGCTCGCGCACATCCTGATGCAGAACCGCGCCGGGCCCGGCGAAATCCTTGCCGTGACCTTCACCAACAAGGCCGCCGGCGAAATGAAGGAGCGAGTCTCGCATCTGGTCGGCCGCCCGGTCGAGGGCTGGTGGGTCGGGACTTTTCACGCCATCGGCGCGCGCATCCTGCGCGCCAATGCCGAGGCCGTCGGCCTCAGCCCGCAGTTCACGATCCTCGACGCCGACGACCAGATTCGCCTGATCAAGCAGATGATCGACGTCCACGACATCGACGAGAAGCGCCTGCCCGCCCGCGCCATCTCCGGCATCATTCAGCGCTGGAAGGACCGCGGTTTCATGCCGGACAAGGTGCCGACATCGGAAGCCGGCCAGGGCGATGGTAAGGTGCTCGACCTCTACAAGGACTACCAGGCGCGGCTGACGACGCTCAACGCCGCCGATTTCGGCGATCTTCTTTTGCTGTGCCTGAAGCTGTTCCAGGAACAGCCGGAGGTGCTGAAGAGCTACCAGCGCCGCTTCCGCTACATCATGGTCGACGAGTACCAGGACACCAACGTCGCGCAGTACCTTTGGCTCCGGCTCTTGGCGCAGGAATACCGCAACATCTGCTGCGTCGGCGACGACGACCAGTCGATCTATTCGTGGCGCGGCGCCGAGGTCGGCAACATCCTGCGTTTCGAGGAGGATTTCCCCGGCGCGCGCGTGGTACGGCTGGAACGCAACTACCGCTCGACGCCGCATATCCTCGCCGCCGCGTCGGGACTGATCACCTACAACGAGGGCCGTCTCGGCAAGACGCTCTGGACCGACGTCAACGACGGCGAAAAGGTGCGCGTGCGCGGCGTCTGGGACGGCGAGGCGGAGGCCCGTCTGGTCGGCGAAGAGATCGAGGCCTACCAGAACAAGGGTGAGAACCTGAGCGACATGGCGGTGCTGGTCCGTGCCGGGTTCCAGACCCGCGAGTTCGAGGAACGGCTGATCACGCTCGGCGTGCCGTACCGGGTCATCGGCGGACCGAGGTTCTACGAGCGCCAGGAAATCCGCGACGCCGTCGCCTATCTGCGCGTCATCGCCCAGCCCGACGACGATCTCGCGTTCGAGCGCATCGTCAACGTGCCGACCCGCGGGATCGGCAAGTCGACGCTACAGACCATCCACACCTATGCCCGCGCCGAGCGCGTGTCGCTGACGCGCGCCATCGCCAATCTTCTGGAAACCGACGAACTGCGCCCGCAGGCCAGAAAATCGCTCGGCGACCTGCTGGCCATGTTCGACATGTGGCGGGTGCAGGCGGCCGGCGGGCTGCCTGCCGAGCTTTGCAAGCAGGTGCTGGAGGAAAGCGGCTACACCGACATGTGGCGCGCCAAGAAGGAACCCGACGCGCCGGGCCGCCTCGACAACCTCAAGGAACTGGTAGTCGCGCTCGAGGATTTCGAGATGCTGGGCGCGTTCCTGGAACACGTCAGCCTGGTCATGGAGAACGAGGAACGCAGCGACACCGACAAGGTCAACATCATGACGCTGCACGGCGCCAAGGGGCTCGAATTCGGCACCGTGTTCCTGCCGGGCTGGGAGGAAGAACTGTTTCCGAACCAGCGCTCACTGGACGAGGGCGGACTGGCGTCGCTCGAGGAGGAACGCCGCCTCGCCTACGTCGGCATCACCCGGGCGCGTAAGCACGCCATGATCTCGTTCGCCGCCAACCGCCGCGTCTATGGCCAGTGGAGAAGCGCGATACCATCCCGCTTCGTCGACGAACTGCCGGCCGAGCACATCGACGTGTTTTCCGAGAGCGGAGTCTATGCGCGCCGGGACGCGGCGTGGAAGGAAATGGAAGACCCGTTCGCCGGCGTCGACGGCATTCCGCGCTCGCGCCGCCGTATGATCGAGGTCGACCGGGGCGCGTCCTACAAACCGGCCGGCGACGGCAGCGGATTCGACATCGGCATCCGCGTGTTCCACCAGAAGTTCGGTTACGGCAAGGTCACGTCCGTCGACGGCGACAAGCTCGACATCGACTTCGAGAAAGCGGGCCAGAAACGGGTCATGGCCAGCTTCGTTCTGCCTGCATGACGGCGGCGCCGCCCCCGCAGCCGCTGTGGCGGCTCGAGGTCACGGTGCCGATGCACGCGGTACAGGCGTTCGAAACGGTGTTCGAGGGCATTTCCGTCGCCGTCACGTCGATGGGCGACGACGATATCCCGTGGCGGGTCGAGGGGTATACCGATAGCGAACCGGACACGGACGCCATCGAGGCCGGCCTCGCCATCGCCGCGGACGCGGCGGGGATCGAGGTGCCCGCGCTCAACGTGGAGTTCCTGACACCGCGCGACTGGCTGGCGGAGAACATGGCGACCTTCTCGCCGCTCCGGCTCGGCCGGTTCTTCATCCATCCGAGCCACTACGACGGCCCCAGGCCCGCCGCCTGTATCCCGTTCCGGATCGACGCCGGAACCGCGTTCGGGTCGGGCACCCATCCGACCACCGGCACCTGCCTGGCCGCGCTCGCCGACCTCGCCAAAGCGCGCCGGATAAGGAACGCGTTCGATCTCGGTTGCGGCTCCGGCATTCTCGCCTTCGCCATCGCGCGGCTCTGGCCGGCGCGGGCACTCGCCGCCGACATCGACCCCGAGGCGGTGCGGGTGACGCGCGCCAACACCCGCGACAACGGTCTCCGGCACCGGATTCACGTGGTGCGCAGCACAGGCTACCGGGCCGCCGCCATCCGCCGCGCCCGTCCCTTCGACCTGATCGTCGCCAACGTGCTGGCGCGGCCGCTGATCGGCATGGCGCCGGAAACCGTGCGACACCTGACGCCGGGCGGCGTCGCCGTACTTTCCGGTCTCCTCAACCGGGACGCGCGACGGGTTGCCGCGCGGCACCGCGCCATGGGCCTCGTGTTCGAGAAGGAATGGCGGCAGGACGGCTGGTCAACGCTGGTCATGCGGAAACCGGGGCGAAAACGGGCGGCGCGATGATCGACCGCGACCGCCGCCGCCGGCTCGTGCACCTGTTGATCGGCATCAACGGCGTCGGGTTCATCGGCGTCGGCACGCTGCTCGGCGGCGCCGGCGAACTGGGCTACGTGCCCTGGTACGGCATCGCCGGCGTTGCCTTGATGTTCATGGGCATCGTCGTGCCGTTCTACCGTGAATTCGTTTCGCTCCGTCAGGGTTTCGAGGAAGTCGAGCGCGAAACCCTCAAGACACTCCGCCGCAACCGCCAGCGCGAGATCGGGCACCAGACCGTGCTCGACGCCGGCTCGCGGCCGCAACCGTTCGAACGCGTCCGCAGCCAGCCGCTGATCGCCATTCTCGTCACGCTGATCGCCTGGGCCCTGGTGACCGTCGAAGCCGTGCGCTGGCTTTCCTAGGCGTTTTCGTTTTGCGGGAGTGACTTGAACGCGGCAAGGGCGCGTTCGCGGGCGCGCTTGTGATCGACGACCGGTTTCGGATAGGTCCGGCCAAGCTCGATCCCGGCGTCGTGCAGCACATCGTCCGGCGCCTCCCAGGGCGCGAACAGGTACTTGTCCGGCAGTTTCGCGATCTCCGGAACGTACATGCGAATGTAGTCGCCCTTCGGATCGAACTTCGATCCCTGCACGATCGGATTGAAGATGCGGAAATAGGGCGCGGCGTCGGCGCCGCAGCCGGCGACCCACTGCCAACTGAAGGCATTCACCGCAAGATCGGCGTCGACCAGCGTGTCCCAGAACCAGGCCTCGCCCGCCTGCCACGGCAACAGCAGGTGCTTGACCAGAAACGACGCGGTCACCATCCGCACCCGGTTGTGCATGTGCCCGGTCCGCCACAACTCGCGCATGCCCGCGTCGACCATCGGATAGCCGGTCATCCCTTGTTGCCAGCACGCCAGGTTCCCACCGTCGTCTTGCCACGGGAAGTCCCTAAACTTCGCGTACATGGGGGCCACCGGCAGGTCCGGCAGGTGATAGAAAACGTGATAGGCGAACTCGCGCCATACCAGTTCCTTGAGGAATTTTTCCGACGCCTCGGTCCACCCCACCGCCTCGACGGTCTCGTGCCAGACCTGACGCGGGCCGATGTCACCGATGTGCAGAAACGGCGACAGGTTCGACGTCACCGTGTCGGCGGGAAAGTCGCGACGGTCCTTGTAGCCATCGAGCCCTTCGTCGAGGAAGGACCGTAGGCGTGCGCTCGCACCTGCTTCGCCGGGCTGCCAGCGCGCGCGCAGCCCGCCGGCCCAGTCCGGCCCGGTCGGCAACAGTTCCCAGTCGCCGAGATCATCGCTCGTCACTTTTTTCCCGAACGCTTCGATCTTGTCCGGCGCCGGGAGCGGTTTCTCCGGGTCGCCCTTTTCCCGGCACGCATGCCAGAACCGGGTATAGACCTTGTAGAAGCCGCCCTGCCTGGTTTCGATGGTCCAGGGCTCGAAAAGCAGCGATCCGTTGAAGCTTCGAACGTCGAGGCCGCGGTCCTTCAGGTCCCGTTTGACCGCCTTGTCGCGGGCGATGGCGTAAGGTTCATAACAGCGGTTCCAGTAAACACCGCCGGCGCCGGTTTCATCGATGACGTCGGACAGGGTGTCCGCCGCCGGACCGTGCCGTAACACCAGCGCCGTCTCGAAACCCGCAAGCGCCTCGCTCAGCGCCTCCAGTGAATGATGCAGCCACCAGCGCGCCGCGCCGCCGGGCTTCCAGTCTCCGGGCGTCTCGTCGTCGAGAATATAGAGCGGCACCACCGGCCGACCGCTCCCCACCGCGGCATGGAGTGCCGGGTTGTCGGCGAGACGCAAATCCTGTCTGAACCAGACGATGATGGGGCCGGTGTCGGTCATGAAGCTCCGGGAATACTTATCGGCGGCATGAACCAGATACGCGCGCGACGGGATAGCGGATCACGGCGCCCTATTGCGGGGCGACGCAGTCGTAACCCCACATGGTCTTGTAACCGACGGACCCCAGCTTGACGCCGCCACGCGACACCGCCTTCTTGCCGTACTTGGCGCAGTGCTTCTCGGCCATCGCCGTCGGTTCGGCGAAACGGATCGTCGAAATGGTAATCGCCGACGGCGATGCAGCGACGATGCTGTCCTTGTCGTCGGAACCGCACGCGCCAAGCGCCAGCGGCGCCGTCAGCACCGCCAGCGCGAGGAAGCGAGATTTGAATGTCTTCCCGAACATCCGGGAATTCTGCGGAATCCAGCGCGGTCGCGCAAGAGGGCCGCTCGGTCGGCCTTATACCACCTTGCAGAAATAAACACCTGTTGTGATCTTGTTTCCCGTTTCTTCGGCAGGAGGGGAGGCGCGGGCGATGCCGTCGTATCGGCAAGCCTTCCCGACGCCCCGAAGGCGCGGGAAACATGACCCGGAGGGCGGCACGCCGCGGCCCCCGAGCGTCGTCGCGATCCCCTCGTGATGCGACGGCATCACGGCGGGGACCGCTCCTGGCCGGAAACCGCCGCGAGCCGTCACAACAGGTGTTTATTTCTGCAAGGTGGTATTAGCCCTCGAAGAACGGCGCCGGCATCAGAAGCTTGTTCTGCTGCTTTTCCAGATAACCCGCCTCGGCACTGATCTTGAGATAATTCTGCCAGTCAGGGTCGGCCTGCATGGCGGCGCGCTTCCTGGCGCGGTCGGCGGCGTCCTCATAAACCCAGATATGCACGTAGCTGTTGGGATCACCTGTTTCCGTCATCGCGTAAAGGAGCGGCTTGCCGAGGTTGCGGGTCTGCGGTTCCCAGCCGTGCTGCAGGTAAAGCTCCAGGTGTTTCTTGATGGTGCCGGGGCGGCAGGTGTAGGTGCGGTGGTCGTAAATCATGTTGGATGTCCTTTTTCGAAACGGAAACGGTTTCCTCATGCAACGGTACGACGGGAACAGAAACAGTCCAATGCTGGATTGCCGCCCTCCCGTTCCCTACATTTAATGAACCAATAAGGGGGATTTTAGACCATGGCTTCAGACGACAACGGCGCTTCCAGACATATCGTGTTTCTCGACCGGGAAACGCTCCCGGAACAGGTAACCGTCCGACCGCCGGCGTTCGCGCACACGATGGACGAATACCAGCGCACGCGGCCCGGTGAGATCGTCGAACGCGCCCAGGATGCCGAGATCGTCATCACCAACAAGGTGCCGCTCCGCGCCGACACGCTGGCCGAACTGCCGAAACTGAAAATGATCGCCGTCGCCGCTACCGGCACTGACATCATCGACCTCAAGGCCTGCGCCGAGCGCGGCATCATCATCTCCAACATCCGCGAGTACGCGACCGCTACGGTGCCGGAGCACACCATGGGCCTGATCCTGTCGCTCAGCCGCTCGATCCGTCCCTATCACAATTCGGTCGCCGCCGGGCGCTGGCAGGAGGCGGACCAGTTCTGCTACTTCGACTATCCGATCTTCGACCTGCGCGGCAAGGTGCTCGGCATCATCGGCGACGGCGTGCTGGGCAAGGCCGTCGCCAGACTGGGCGAGGCGTTCGGCATGGAGGTCAGATACTCCACCTACAAGGGCGTCGACGGGATGGGACCGCTCTATACGCCGTTCAAGCGCATTCTGTCGGAAAGCGACGTCATTACCCTGCATTGCCCGCTGCTGGACAGCACCCGCAACCTGCTGGGCCCGGCCGAGTTCGACCGGATGGAAAAGCGTCCGCTGGTGATCAATTCGGCGCGTGGCGGGCTCGTAGACGAACAGGCGTTGGTGGATGCGCTCAGGGCCGGCAAGATCGCCGGCGCCGCGTTCGACGTGGTGACGACCGAACCGGTCCCGGACGGCCATCCGTTCCTGGAGATCATGGACCGGCCCAACTTCATCCTGACGCCACACGTGGCCTGGGCCAGCATCGAGGCGATCCAGGGCCTCGCCGACCAGATGGTCGACAACATCGACGCCTTCGTCGCCGGCAGCCCCAGGAACGTCGTCGGCGGCTAGACCGTGAACTTCTCCGTCCCGTCGTCGTACTGGATCGTGTAGAGGTCCTTGCGCCGGTCGATCCAGTTGCGGACCGTACCGAAGTGCTTGTGGTGCGACAGCTTGTCGAGATCGAGGTCGTGGATCAGCACCATCTCGGCGTTGGGCGTGCACTCGGCGGCCACACCTTCGCGGTCGAACGAGATATCCGACGGCGTGTAAATGCCCGATTGCGCATAATGGATCTCTGCCGTCGACACGTACGGCAGGTTACCGCAGGCGCCCGCGATGGCGACGTAGATGTGGTTCTCGATGGCGCGTGCGTGGGCGCAGTAGCTGACCCGCAGGTGGCCCGAGCGCATATCGGTGTTGTAGGGCACGAAGATGATGTTGGCGCCCTTGTCGGCGGCGATGCGCGCCAGTTCGGGGAATTCGATGTCGTAGCAGATCAGGATCGCGATCTTGCCGCGGTCGGTGTCGAACACGTGCACTTTCTCGCCTCCGCTGACGCCCCACCACTTCACCTCGCTGGGTGTGATGTGGATCTTGTACTGCTTTTCCAGGGTGCCGTCGCGGCGGAACAGGTAGGCGACATTGAAAAGCCGGTCGTCCTCGACCGCCAGGTGCGAACCGCCGACAATGTTGACGTTGTAGCGGATCGCCAGCTCGGCGAACATCTCGAGGAAAGGATCGGTGAACTGATCCAGCGCGCGCGCCGCGTCCTGCGGCTTGTCGGTGGTCATGATCGAAAAAAGTTGTGTCGTCAGCAGTTCCGGAAAGACGCAGAAATCGGCGCGGTATTCCGACGCCGTGCCGACGAAGTGCTCGCACTGCTGGGCGAAGTCCTTGAAGCTCTCGACCTTCTGCATCTGGTACTGCACCACGCAGAGCCGGGCCGTGCCGGGATGGTTCTGCGCGCCTTCCTCGGCGCGGAAATCCGGATTGCGCCAGATCATCAGCACCGCATTGCCGCAACTTTCCTCGTCCTCGGCGAGATAGCCCTCGATCACGCGGATGATTTCGAATCCGTTGGAGAGCTGCGCCACCAGCACCGGGTCGTCCAGTTCGCGGGCGACGACCTTGTCGACGTATTCGTCGGCGGTCATTTCGTCGGCGTGATGGTGATAACCCGGAATACGGCCGCCGATGACGATCCCCTTGAGGTTCTTCTCGACCACCAGTTCCTTGCGCGCCTCGTAAAGCCGCCTAGCCAGCTTGTAGCCCTGGTATTCACGCGACACGGCGATGTCGATGCCGTAGAGATACTCGCCGTCCTCGCGGTGATTGCGGATGAAGCCGTCGTCGGTAACGGTGTCGAAGTCATGCGCGCTGGACGCGACATGCCCGGAGATCAGCAGTGACGACGAGATCGCCACGAGCTCACCCTCGACCTCGACGCCCAGTTGGCCCTCGGGAAACGAACGGAGCTGGCTCAGGAACTGGGGACGCCCCCACGGCTCGATGCTCTTGAAGACGTCGGTCTGGACCCGGAGAACGGCGGGATAGTCGGAAACGCGCAAGGGCCGGACGGCAACCTTGCGCTCGTATTTCTCAAGTTCGGAATCGTCCATATTCTGTCCGTGATCCCAGGGTCAAAGGTTATCCGAGAGTACCGGACGCACCGGCCGTTTCCAAGCCGCGCTCACTCGGGACGCGGAATGAATTCGTCGTCGCCGGGCACACCCGGAAACTTTCCGGCCTGCCAGTCCGCCTTGGCCTGCTCCAGCAGGTCCTTGTCGGAGGCGACGAAGTTCCACCAGATCGTACGCGGGCCGTCCATCGGCGCACCGCCGCACAGCATCACCCGGCTTTCCGCCGTCGAGACCACGTTCGGTTTCGCGCCCGGCGTCAACACCGCCATGGTATGTTCGGGCACGGCCTCGCCGTCGATCTCGAGCCCCCCTGAGACGATGTAGATCGCGCGTTCCTCGTGCTCGTCCGGCACCGCGATCCTGCAGCCATTGCCAGCCTGGATGTCCAGGTAGACGGTCGGCCACAGCACATCAATGCCTGCCTTTTGGCCGAACGCCTCGCCGGCCAGAAGCTTCATGCAGACACCGCCCTCGTCGAATTCCGGCAGCGATTCCGTCGGGTGGTGCTTGAAGGCGGGCTCGGTCTTCTCGTGCGACTTGGGCAGCGCGACCCACGCCTGGATGCCGTGCACGGTCGACAGTTTGGCGCGTTCCCCGTCGCCGGTGCGCTCCGAATGCACGATGCCGCGACCCGCCGTCATCCAGTTCACCGCGCCGGGACAAATCGCCTGTTCGCAGCCGAGCGAATCCCGGTGCATGATCTCGCCCTCGAACAGGTAGGTGACGGTGGCGAGTCCGATATGCGGGTGCGGGCGGACGTCGATGCCCTTGCCGGGCGGAAATGTCGCCGGGCCCATATGATCGAAGAAAATGAACGGGCCGACCATGCGCCGCTTGGCATAGGGCAGCACGCGGCGCACCTCGAAGTCGCCGAGATCCGTGGGCCGCGGGGAAATCATGAGTTCGATCGAAGATGGCATTGTGCTCTCCCTATTCGTTCGCTTGCCGTATATGGGAAGTCCTTGGCGCAAAAGAAAGGCGCCACCCGGAGAACGGCTGGCGCCAAGTCTGTTACCCGGCACACAGTGCCGACAGGGAGGGCAATCAGGAGGTCATGGCTAGACCCCACTCAAAAGTACCCGTCTCGCAAGGGAGCCGGAATCAGGGATTACACCTAGGGTCAGGACTCATTGATTTAGATAGAAGATGACGGCTGCGGCGATGCAGATTGCCGAGAAGAAGGTGTGCGCGCAGCGGTCGTACCGGGTTGCGATGCGCCTCCAGTCCTTGAGCTTGGCGAACATGTTCTCGACTTTGTGTCGGGTTTTGTAGAGTGCCTTGTCGTAGTCGAGCGGCTTTTTCCTACTCCTCGTGGGCGGGATACACGGTGTGATCCCCCTGGCTTTGAGGACGTTTCGGAAGCGGTCGCTGTCGTAGCCCCTGTCGGCGATCAGGACACGTGCGGCGGGCAAGCTGTCTTCGATGAGGCGCGCGCCCTTGTGGTCGCTCATCTGTCCTTCGCTCAGCAACAGGATGATCGGCTTGCCGTCACCGTCGACGACGGCATGGAGCTTGGAGTTCAGGCCGCCCTTGGTGCGGCCGATACGGCGGGGAACATCCCCTTTTTCAGCAAGCTCGCCGCCGTACGGTGCGCCTTGAGATGCGTTGCGTCGATCATCAGTCGATCCGGCGGCTCGTCCTCGCTCGACAGCGCGGCGAAGATGCGGTCAAACACACCCAGGCGGCTCCAGCGCACGAAGCGGTTATACAGCGTCTTGTGCGGGCCGTAGTCCCTCGGCGCGTCGCGCCAGCGAAGCCCGTTGCGGATCACGTGGATGATGCCCGAGACCACCCTGAGGTCATCGACGCGGGGAATGCCGTGCGACAGCGGAAAGTGAGGTTCGATACGCCGAAGCTGCTCGGGTGTCAGCCAGAATAGATCGCTCATGTGATGTCTCCCGTAAAACAGAGACACCACATTCTCCGAAATTCATGAATCCCGAATTAATGGGTCCTGAGCCTAGTCCTCGCCGTCCGCTTGACGCGCTCTCGCCCCGGCTCAGTAGGTGACCGTCTTGGCGGCTTCGGCCAGTTCCTCAGGGGTCAGGTTGAACGGTGCATCGGGCGTCGGCTGCCCGCGTTCGATCACCACGGCCTGTAGCGGCGTATCGAGCGTCACGGTGCGGCCGTCGCCCCCGGTGATCTCGACGATACCGTCGTCGATCAGCGCCATGGTCAGCTTGTTTTCCTCCTGCAGGCCCCAGAAATCGGTCCCGCGCACGCCAATCGTCGCAACCGGCGTTTTCAGCGTCAGCGACCCGCCGTCGACCTTGTTGACCCGGCCCGACACCATACGGAACACGCCCTTGGTCAGGGTCAAAACGCCATGGCCCTTTTTCCCGGGGACATAGACCATCTCGTCGATCGTCAGTGTCGAATTGTCGCCGATGAATAGCTGGCTCTCGTCGACGAAACTGATCTCCACGCGTGTGTCCTCGCCGGTCAGGATGGTATCCAGGAACTTCACGTCGCTGCCTTCGCGGAGAGTGCGTGGCAGGTTCTGCAGCACGCCGGCGACGTTACCTCGGGCGCGCGTGACGTCGCCGACGTCCTCGCCGGCGAAATCGCTCAGCGACGCGGTCTCCTCGGCGGCGCGGGCGTCAAACGCCAGCGCCGGCGCGGCCGTGAGGGTTAAAACCAGGGCAGCGCAAACAACTGCATGAAACGGCTTCATGTCTAATCACCTTTAATTCTTTCTATTGATACGGGAGCGCCCGTTCATCGGATTACCCCAGAGGTAATACTTGTAAGACCGGGCATGAATGAGGGATTTCCCGTAGACGCGGCGTTACGCCTTTATCACGTCGAAGGCGATGGATATCCGCCGCGCCTTACCTTTCAGGGGCACCGTACAGTGATAAAAATGGCTCGGGAACAGCAACATCAGGCCGGGTTCGGGGCGGAAATACGTGACCGCCGGATCGTGCCTGGCATGAATGTCGTCCGGCGGGCGGCCGAACTCGATCCACCCGGCCCGGTCCGGATCGTCGTCGCGGATGCTTGCCGGTACTTCGACATAATATACGCCCGACAGCCATGCCGCCGGGTGGATGTGCGGCACCTGGTGACCGTCTTCGTCCATCACCACGCCCCAGACGGAGATGGTGACGTCATCGGGGCAGGCGTCGATGAAAGGATGCGCGGGCTCGCCCGCAAACCGCCGCCTGTAGGCACGGAACGCATCCTCGATCTCGCGCCGGAACGCGTCCATGGGCCCAAGCGGTTCGGTCAGCAGCTCGCCCGAATGCCGTCCCTGGCGCGTAGCGTGCGCCACGGGTGACGGCGTCAGCGTCGGATGACCGAGGACATGGCCGGCAAGCGCCGCGTTGAACGCATTCAAATCCGAAAAATCTGCCGGTGCCGGCAACGGTCTTTGCATTATGAAACGCGACGGCTCGTCCAGTTGCAGCGCGTCCCGGTTCCGGCCCAGATCGCGCAGGGCGAAGGACTTGAAGGCCAGTGCCGCCGGATGCGACGGGGTGCCGGAGAGAAACCGCTCGATTTCCGACAGCGCCGTTTCGGCATCGCCCGCCGCCAGCGCCATGTCGGCCAGATTGACCGCAGCCTTGGCGAAGCCCGGGTCGATTTCCAGCGCGCGCCGATACGCTTTGGCGGCCGCCTCGTCATCACCCAGCGCGGTATAGGCTTCCCCCATGTTCAGCGCCGCCGCCGCGTGTCCCGGTTCCAGCGCCAGCGTGCGGCGGTAGCGTTCGATGGCCGCCGAATGTTCGCCCAGCCCCTGCTGCGCGACGCCGATGTTGAAATGCGCGGCGGCTAGGCCGGGGTCGATCCCGGCAGCGCGTTCCGCCGCGTCCCGCGCAGCAGCATCTTCGCCCATGCCGCTCAGCACGGCGGCGAGATTGGTGTAGGCCACCGGATCGTCCGGATGAAGCGCGATCCAGGCTTCGAGGGCATCGCGTGCACCCGCGAGATCGCCGGCGTTGCGGCGTGCTTCGGCGTGACCGATCGCCGCGCCTGCATGCTCGGGATCCCGATCCAGGGCGTCCCGGAGCCAGCCGGCGGCCTCCATGTGCCGCCCGCGCCCGGCCAAAAGCAGTCCCGCGTTGTAGGCAGGTTCGGCGTATGCCGGCGCCGAATCGGCAGCTATCGCATAGGCCTCAAGCGCCGCCCCCGGCTCGTCCGACGCCGCCAGCACGTTGCCCAGGTTCATGCGGATCTCCGCATCCTTCGGCGCGCGTTTGACCGCGTCCTCCAGGAATTCGCGGGCGGCCTCGGTCTCGCCGCACTGGAACGCCGCGATCCCGGCGAGGTTCAGGACCGCCGCATCGCGCACCCGGGCCGCCAGGAGCTGGCGCGCCTCGGCCAGCGCGTCGTTCGGCCGCCCTTCCCCGAGCGCGTCGCGGATGCGCGCCAGACGCTGGTCCGATTTACGTGTTCGACGTTTCGCCATCTGCAGACATTCGGATGTTGCGCGCTCTCTCGCAAGTCCGCCGATCCGGGGATATAGTTCCCCGATGACCGAGCCAACGATGCCGCCCGCGCTTGCCGACGCCCTCGCCCATCACCAGAAGGGCGAGCTCGAGGCCGCCGAAGCCGGATACCTCGGCGTTATCGAAGCGGATCCCGCCAACGCCGACGCCTATCACCTGCTGTCGATCCTGCGATTGCAGCAGGGCCGGGCCGAGGACGCTTTGCCGCTGATCGACAAGGTCATCGAACTGGCACCGAATGCCGCCGATGCCTACGGCAACAAGGGCACCGCACTGCAGGCGCTGGAACGATACGGCGAGGCGGCGTTCGCATTCCGCACCGCCATCGAACTGGCGCCCGACGCCGCGCACCATCACTACAACCTCGGCAACACGCTGCGCGCCGACGACGACAAGGCGGGCGCGGTGCGCGCTTACCGGGACGCCATCCGCTGCGCGCCGGACCTGGTGCAAGCGCATTCCAACCTGGCGACGACGCTTTCGGAACTGGGGCTGTTCGACGAGGCCGTAGCGCACTGCAAGCTGGCCTTGCAGTATCAGCCGGAGTTCGCCGATGCGCACTACAACCTCGGCAATGCGCACCGCGAAGCGGGCCGCTATGCGGATGCCGTCGGCGCCTATGAAGCGGCCATTACGCACGACCCGGACCACGCCGACGCCTACTGCAACCTGGGGCTGACGCAGATGATCACGCCGGGTCTCGACCGGGCGATCCGCACCCTCGGCAAGGCCGTCGAAGCCCGCCCCGATCACGACATGGCGCGTTTCTACCAGGCCGTCGCCAGCGAAATGACCGGCGCCGACGCGACGCGCCTGTTCGCCGGCTTACCCGAGGACGACGCCACCGTGGATGCGTGGCTCGATAGCTGGAATTACGTCAAAAGCCATTCGACGCTCAAGACCGAGATCATCCACTGCCCCTACGTGCTGCTCGGCCACGCGCTGAAGACGGCGCCGCTGCAAGGGCTGGTGCTTGAGTTCGGGGTCCGGCATGGTCAGTCGATCCGCCACATCGCGGTGGAAGCCGGCCAACCCGTGCACGGATTCGATTCCTTCCACGGCCTGCCCGCCGCCTGGGGCGGCGAGCCGGAAGGAGTCTATTCGACGGAAGGAAGGTTGCCGGACGTTCCCGAAAACGTCACTCTCCATGCGGGCCTGTTCGAGGACACCCTCGCATCGTTCCTGAAGCATCATCCGGGCGGCGTCCGGTTCTGCAATATCGACTGCGATATATACGAATCCGCGGTGACGGTGCTGGACGGTCTGGCGCCCCGCATCAAACCCGGCAGCGTGCTGGTCTTCGACGAATACCTGATCAACCCGACGTGGCGCGACGACGAATACCGCGCCTTCCGCGAAGCCGCCGAAAAGCACGGCTGGCGCTACACCTACCTCGCCTTCGGCATCGTCACCAAGCAAGCTGCGGTAATCATCGAGGAAACCTAGTCCCCCGACAGGTGCAACACCACGTTGCGGCGGTGCGGCCGGGTCCGGTGCTCGAACAGATAGATCCCCTGCCACGTACCCAGCGCCGGACGGCCCTCAGTGACGGGGATCGACAGCGACACATCGGTCAGGGCGCTCCGGATGTGTGCCGGCATGTCGTCCGGTCCCTCGGCGGTGTGCCGGTAGAGCGACGGGTCTTCCGATACCAGCCGTTTGAAAAACGTGTTCAGGTCATGGATCACGTCGGGGTCGGCGTTCTCCTGGATGGTCAGCGACGCCGAGGTATGGCGGCAATAGACCGTCAGCAGCCCGCTCTTGATGCCGCTGTCCGCGCAGAACCCGACGGCATCGCGGGTGAACTCATAAAGTCCCTGCCCCTGCGTCGTGAGTTCGAGCTGGGTTTGTGCGTGCGCCATACTTTCCTGTTAGCATTCCCGAAGACATTTGCAAACGAGAGCAAACGAGAGACCGCGCCGATGCGCATCCGACAGGGCCCCCTTCCCGGCAGCGCCGCCGACGACATCACACGCGGCGTGGTACGCCTGATGAGCGATCTCGGCCATGCACCGCTGCTGGAATTCCGCCTCACCAACAAGCGCCGGGTCGACGTCGCGGCGCTCGACCGCGACGGGAAATTCGTCGTCATCGAGGTCAAAAGCTCGCTCGCGGATTACCGCGCCGACGGCAAGTGGCAGGCGTACCTGCCCTACTGCGATTTCTTCTATTTCGCGGTAAGCCCGGATTTCCCGCGGGACCGCCTGCCGGACGACGTCGGCCTGATCGTCGCTGATGCCTATGGCGCGGCGGTGCTGCGCCCGGCAGAGGAGTTCCCCATGAACGGCAACCGGCGCCGTGCGCAGACGCTGCGCTTCGCGCGCACCGGTGCGAGCCGCCTCGCCGGCCGGGACGACCCGGCCGTCTGAACCTCAGCCGATCCGATGCAGCCGTTGGCCGTAGGCGTTGAGCCAGGCTTCGGCCCGTTCCTCGTGAGGCGTCAGTTCTTGCACCAGCGCATGGAAGCGCGGACCGTGATTGCGCTCGACGATGTGCGCGACCTCGTGCGCGACGATGAACTCGAAAACGAAGACCGGCGCCAGGATCATCCGCCACGAGAAATTGAGCGAGCCGTCGTGCGTGCACGACCCCCAGCGCGACGTCGTGTCGCGGACGCTGATCCGCCCGACCTTGACGCCGAGTTCACTGGCTTTTTCCTGCGCCAGTTCGGAGAGCCGCGCCTTGGCCTCCTTCTTGAGCCAGTCGAGGAGCCTTCGCGGCAGATAATCGATATCGCCGGAAACGCAGATCCGTCCATCCTCCAGCCAGACGCCGCGCCGGGCGTCGGGACGATGCTCGATCATATGATCCTCGCCGAGGATCGGGATCGTGCGGCCGGGCTCGAAGGGGATGCGTTCGGGGAGCTTGTCGAGGCGCTTCCTGAGCCACGCCTGCTGGCTTTCCAGGAACCCGAGCGCTTCCGTTTCGGAGGCGTACCAGGGCAGCGTCAAGGCAACCCCGTCGGTCTTGGGGTCGACGCGCAGGATAATGCGTCGCGCCTGCCGGTTCCGGCGCAAGAGCACCGGCACATCGCGGCCATCGAGGTCGAAGTTGAATTCCTTGCTTTTGCGGCGCGCCGCCACGGCCCGTGTCAGGCCGCCGCCGGGATCGGCGTACCGACGGCGTCGAAGGCGTCGAATAGCGCCTTGCGGTCGGCGTCGCCGAGCCGTACGAACGGCGGACGCAGGTTCTCCCAGCCCGCCTTGCCGGTATTGCGCGCGGTCAGCGCCTTCAGCGCCGGCGGCAGCGGGTAACCGGCGATCGCCTTTCGCATGGCGCTCAGGGTTTCGTGGTCGGCCTCCACCTGCGGCGTATCGCCGTTCGCGGTCCAGCCGTTATAGACGGCGCCGTTCAGGAACGACGACACGTTGGCCACCGCCGTGATGCATCCGGCACCGCCACGGCGCAGTAACGGCAACATCAACTCGTCGGCGCCCGAGAACACGGCGAAGCCCGGGAATTTCTCGGCGGCACCGGCCATGTTGTCGAACACGCCGGAGCTGTCCTTCATGCCGACCACGGTTTCCGGATACGCCTTCAGCAGCATCTCGATCAGGTCATACGTGATCGGCACGCCCGACATCTGCGGGAAGTGGTAGAGGTATATCTTGAGCCGGTCGTCGGCGATCTTGTCGATCACCTCGGCGAAGGCGTCGAACAGGCCCTGGTCGGTCATGTTCTTGTAATAGAACGGCGGCAGCATCAGTACGCCCTTGGCGCCGGCATTGATCGCCGCCTGCGTCAGGTTGATGGTGTCGATGGCGGCGCAGCAACCGGTGCCGGGCATCATCACGTCGCCGGGAATGCCACGCTCGACCAGGCCTTCGATAATCGAAATCCGTTCCTTGAGGCCGAAGGAATTCGCCTCGCCGGTGGTGCCGAGCACCGCGAGCCCGTCGCAACCGTTGGCCAGCAGCCATTTTCCGTGTTCCGCCGTCAGATCCAGATCCGGCGACAGGTCGTCTTTAACGGCGGTGACGACGGCGCTGAAAACGCCTTTATAAGGTGAATGGCTCAACGTTATTTCCTCCATCGGCTTCGTTCGTGCGTTGGGTGTTTGTTTACCCGGTTCTATTTCGGCCAGTCTACCACATAATCTTCCATGTACTCGACATCGCGCTCGGAAACGACGCGGCCATAGACGGAAATCCCGGCCTCGATCACCGTGTCCGTGGTGCCCGACACCAGCGGATGCCACCATTCCAGGTCCTTGCCCTCGGCAAGGCGGCGATAGGCGCAGGATTGCGGCAACCAGGGGATCCTGCCGACGTTCTGCGGCGTCAGGCGGCGGCAGTCGGGGACGAAACGCTGCCGGTCCTCGTAACTGGTGCAGCGGCAGGTTTCGAGATCGAGCAGGCGGCAGGCGGCATTGGTGAACAGGATTTCGCCCGTGTCTTCATGTTCCAGTTTGTTGAGGCAGCACTTGCCGCAGCCGTCGCAGAGCGATTCCCACTCCGGTCCGCTCATCTCGTGCAGCGCCTTCCGTTTCCAAAACGGAACCTCTTCAGCCGCCTTCTTCTTTTTACCCAACCCGAACATCGATCCGATTCACATCACGCGCCGTCCGCGCGTTCAAGGTCTATCAGATGGATGAACGACCCGACCACCCTGCGGTCGGCGAGACCGGTTTCGCCGAGTTCCCGGCCCGACGCGTCCTCGGCACGGAAAAGCGGCAGACCGGGGCCTTCCTCGACCACCGTCGCGAAATGAAACTCGTGCGCGCGGAACCGCGTCCTGGCACCGCCCAGCGGCCCGGCCTTGGCCAGCGCCACACGGCGATAACCGATATGCAGCCGCTTCTTCGCGAAACTGGTTTCCAGCGGCAGCAACCCGGCCATCGGGTGACGGCGTCCGTCGGCGTCGGTGAGACCGTGCCCCAGCACCATATAACCGCCGCATTCCCCGTAAATCGGCTTGGACGCGTCGGCGGCCTGCTGCAGGCCGTCCATGAAGTCCCAGTTGGCGGAAATGCGCCCGGCATGAAGTTCCGGATAGCCCCCCGGCAGGTAAATCGCGTCCGCGTTCGGATCGGGTGCCTCGTTGGTCAGCGGTGAGAAGAAAGAGAGTTCCGACCCGGCGCCGCGCCAGCCTTCGAGCACGGCCGGATACGCGAACGCGAACGCGTCGTCGCGGGCGACGGCAATCTTCTGACCCAACGGCGGAATCAGCAGCGGCGCATCCGATTTCGGCCGCACCGGCCAGGGCCGCATGGCGCGGCGCATGGCGGCGATGTCAAGGTGTTCGCCGATCCAGTCGGCGGCCTTGTCCAGCAAGACCTCCAGGTCCTTGTGCTCGCGCGCCTGCACCAGCCCCAGGTGGCGGGACGGCAGTTCCAGGGCGTCGTTCCGGGGCAGCGCACCGAAGACCTCCAGGTCCGGCGCAATCTTTTTCATGGCTTCCCTGAGAATTTCCACATGCCGTGCGCCGCCGACCCGGTTGAAGATCACACCGGCGACGTCGACGCCCTTCCGGTGTGTCGCGAACCCCTTGGCCAGCACCGCGGCGCTCGCCGCTTGCTTGGAGGCGTCGATCACCAGCACCACCGGCCAGCCGGTAATCTCGGCGAGCGCGGCGGTCGAGCCGTCGTGGCGGTCGTCCGACTGGACCGCACCGTCGAACAGGCCCATCACACCCTCGCAGACGATGTCGTCGGCCTTGGCCGCCATGTCGCCGGCAAGCTCGCCCAGCGTCTCTTCGCGCATCGCCCACGGGTCCAGGTTGCGGCACGGCCGGTTGGTGGCTGCGGTGTGGAACGCCGGGTCGATATAGTCGGGGCCGGTCTTGGCGGAAATCACGTCGATGCCGGTCTCACGCAGATGGCGCAGCAGGCCGAGCGTGATCAGGGTCTTGCCCGCACCCGAGGACGGTGCGGCGATGATCAGGCCGCTGCCGGGAACGCCCGATAGGCGGCGCGTCGTCACAGAAGCTGTCCGATCCTCTCGGCCATCGCCTTCGGGTCGGTGCCGTGCGAAAAGTGCGTGACCAGTTTCCCGTCCGGCCCCATCAGGTAGATGATCGAGGTATGATCGACGAGGTAGTCGAGCGGGTCGTCGCCCGTGGGTTCGTTGAGGCGGTAATAGACCCGGTATTGACGGGCGGCGGCCTTGATCTGTTCCTCGCTGCCGGTCAGCCCGACCGTGCGCGGATGGAAGAACGAGACGTACTCGGCCAGATGTTCTGGCGTATCGCGGGCGGGATCGACGGAAATGAACACCGGCGTGATCTGCTTGGCTTTCTCGTCCCCCAGCATGTCGAGTACGGCCGCCATGTCGCTCAAAGCCGTCGGGCATACGTCCGGACAATACGTGTAGCCGAAGAAGACCAGCATGTATTTGCCGAAGAAGTCCTTCTCGGTAACGGTCTCGCCCTTGTGGTTGACCAGGGTGAACGGACCGCCGACGGACGGACCGCTCTCCGACTGCGTACTGCCGCCGGTCATTTCCGATCCGCGCTTGGCGAAATACTCGGTGCCGACGAGAACCAGCACGAAGGCGACGATGACGATCCCGACCAGCAACAGCAGCAGCTTGCCGCCCGAGGATTTCTTCGGTTCCGGCGCGTCGTTTTCCGGCTCGACCGGGTCCAGCACATTCGGCGTTTCCGACGATGAATCCGGGTCTTTTTTGTCGTCCGACATATCTTTTCCAATCGCTTGGCTCGCGCCCGCCAATCATACGTACATGCGGCGTATCATCAAGCCCGCTCACGTTTTGCAGGCGTTGGCGCGGCCGCCGGATACGCCTAAGATCGGCGCATGACGGAACACGGACACGCACGCAAACCCAAAGGCGAGCTTCGCCGCGGCTGGACCACGGGCACCTGCGCCGCTGCTGCCGCCGCCGCCGCGTTCCGGGCGCTGCTGACCGGCGCACCGCAGCAAACCGTCACCGTGCGCCTGCCCAAGGGCGAGGCGCCGACATTCGATCTGAGCCGCTGCGAAAAAACGGATGAAGGCTGGCGTGCAAGCGTGATCAAGGACGCCGGCGACGATCCGGACGTGACGCACGGCGCCGAGGTGATTTCGAGCGTGCGAAAGCTTGCAACCGGTGAAGGCATCAGGTTCAGGGCTGGCGACGGCGTCGGCACGGTGACACTGCCGGGCCTGCCGGTGCCGGTCGGCGAGCCCGCGATCAACCCGAGTCCGCGCGCGATCATCGGCGATGCGCTGGCCGCCGTCGCTGACGAACTGGACGCATCCTGCGACGTGGAAGTGACCGTTTCGATCCCGGGCGGCGATAAAATCGCGGAGAAGACCATGAACCCCCGGCTCGGCATCAAGGGCGGCCTCAGCATCCTCGGCACCACCGGCGTCGTCATCCCGTTTTCCTGCGCGTCCTGGATCAATTCCATCCACCGCGGCATCGACGTTGCGCGCCTGCAGGGGATCGAACACCTGATCGCGGCGACCGGCTCGACCTCCGAGGCGGCGGCAATGCGCGAGCATCCGGACCTGCCGGAACAGGCGTTCATCGACATGGGCGATTTCGCGGGCGGGCTGCTGAAATACCTGCGCCGTCATCCGGCACCCCGTCTGACGATCGTCGGCGGCGTCGCCAAGCTGACCAAGCTGGCACAGGGACATCTGGACCTGCATTCCAAGCGCTCCGCGGTCGACCTGGGAAAACTGGCGGACGCGGCCCGGAAACACGGGGCATCGGACGATCTCGCGGCAGCCATCCGTGGCGCCAACACCGCCATGCAGGCGTTCGAGCATAGCCGTCAGGCGGGCGTGCCGCTCGCCGACATCATCGCCCGGCAGGCGCGGGAAACGGCGATGGCATCCCTGGCCGGAGAGACGGACGTCGGGATCATCGTCTACGACCGCGCCGGCAACCGGGTCGGGACCAGCCACCATGACGGATAGAACGGTCGTCATCCTCGGCGGCACGGCGGAGGCGCGCCGCCTTGCCGATACCCTGATCGACGCGCACGGCGAACGGTTGCGCGTGATCACGTCGCTCGCCGGACGCACCAGGAAACCGCGCCTCCCCAAGGGCGAGGTGCGCGAGGGCGGATTCGGCGGCACCGCGGGGCTGGCCGATTACCTGAAAGACATCGGCGCCGATCTGCTGATCGACGCCACGCACCCCTACGCCGCACAAATATCGGCGCACGCCGCCGAGGCCGCGGACAGTACCGGTGTGCCGAGGTTGCTGCTCGACCGCCCGGCGTGGCAGGAACAGGAAAGCGACCGCTGGGTTCACGTAAAAGACATCGACGCGGCCGTGCAGGAGATTTCACGGAAGTCGGATGCCTGTCTGATCACCACCGGGATCAACGGCCTCGGCGCCTTCACGCCGATCGTCACCACGAAACTGTTCGTGCGCCTGATCGAAAAGCCGGAGACCTTGCCGCTTCGGGATGCCGAGGTCGTCATCGGCACGCCGCCCTACAGGAAAAGCGACGAGATCGCGCTGATGCAGCTTCTCGGCATCGATCTGATGGTGACCAAGAACGCCGGCGGCACGGCGACCTACGCCAAGATCGAGGCGGCGCGCACCCTCGGGATCGAGGTCATCATGATCGACCGCCCGCCGCTGCCGCCGGGGGATGTCGTCACAAGCGTCGATGAAGCAACCGAACGGGCGCTGGAAATTCTTGGCTAGTCGGCGGCGTCCGGATGCCGGCCGCGTTCGACCGGCAGCAACTGCTCGCCCAGCATGAACGTCATTACCGCGTCCCGGGCATCGTCGAGGGTTATACCGTGCGCAGCGATGGTGTCGGCGGCTTCAGCGACGATCGCGTCCACGTCCTGCATGGCCTTGAGACGCTTGAAGAGATCGCCGTGTTCGACGCCGATACTTTCGCCGATCAGTTCCATGTAGTTGACGATCTCGAACGGCCACGCCGCCTCGTGCGAGGTGATCTCGCGGTGATCGGCATGAAACACGCTGCAGAGCGTGTCCACGCCGGCGGCCTCCGCCGCTTTCAACACCTCGGCGATGGTCGCTTTCTGGTATTCCGGCATGGTCGCCAGCGACGACATCTGATAACCGGCCCGGTCGATGCCGAGATCGATCAGTTCGAGACCCGGGATCGCTGCGAGCAGGTTCTGCACCGCTTCGGTGACCCCGCGCGCACCGGGAAACTCGAACAGCGCCACCTTCTTGTTCACCGGCGTGGTCATCAGGCGTTTCATGTCGTCGATGCGCCGCGCCATGTAAGCCGGGATCATATTGATTTCGAACAGCGTCTCGCCCGGCGATGAGACTGACGGCAACATGATCTCGCCGAACTGGATCTGGCAGGTTGGACACCACGCGAGCACTTCCGAGGCGCCGGTTTCATGGAACCGCTGGATGGTGGTCAGCGCCTGCCGCCCGGCGTTCTCGGTATCGCCCGGACGGAACTGCAGCACGCCGCAACAGTTGCCGGGGCCGCCGTAGACCTCGTAGGTGACGCCGAGTTTGTCCAACACGTCGAGACACAGCAGCCCGATGTGCGGCGTCCTGAGCAGGTTGCAGCCGGTATAGAAGACGAGGTCCGGCGTCTGTTCAGGTGCTGCGCGCTTGGCCGGCGGATTGAGTTGTGCCAGCACGTCGACCGGCAACTGCAGCCGGGAAAGACTGCGCACGCCACGGCTCATGGCCTGGAACAGGTTCCGGCCTTCGCCGCGCCGGGCATCGGGGTCGCCGCGCTCGTTCAGGCGCCGGCGCGCCATGGCCAGCATGAAGCGCGGATTGATCCCTTCCGGACAGGCATCGATGCAGTGCGCCGTGCCGCAGCACTTGCGTGCCCACGTCTCCGCATCAGGATCGTGCACTTCGCCCTTGAGGATATCGATGACGCCGCCGGCGAGCCGCTCCGGCGATGTGCCGTCGAGCCCGGCGATGGCCGGCGTCGGACATACCTCGGCGCACTTGCCGCAGACCGTACACGCGTCGACGATGCCGTCGATGCGGCGGTCTAGGTCGGCGATGAAACTCTCGACGGTCGCCTGCATGGCCCTCTCCCGCTTTCGGTCACGCTAAGGCAGGGTCCGAAGACGGTCAATCAAGGCATTGTCACGGCAACATTTTTCGGAAGGTCTAACCTGATTTCGGCCGGAGCACGTGATGATGATCCTCGGCGTAGAGCCGGGAATCCTCAAAGGTCCCGGAACCCAGCACGCGACCGACCAGGATCAACGCCGTGCGCGTGATGCCCGCCGCCTTCACCTTGTCGCGGATATCGGCGAGCGTGCCTTTGATGAACATCTCGTCGGGCCAGGTCACGCGGTAGGCGACGACCACCGGGCAGTCGGCGCCGTAATGCGGGATCAGCGTGCGCTGCACGTGGGCGAGGTTGTTGACCGATAGATGGATCGCCAGTGTCGCGCCGCTTTTGCCGAGGGTTTCCAGATCCTCGCCGTCGGGCATCGATGACGAGCGCACGGCGGTCCGGGTCAGGATCACCGTCTGCGCCACGTCCGGCAACGTCAGTTCCTTCTTGAGCGCCGCCGACGCCGCAGCATAGGCAGAGACGCCCGGCGTCACGTCGTAGTCGATGCCGAGTTCGTCGAGACGGCGCATCTGCTCGGCAACCGCGCCATAGAGCGACGGGTCGCCCGAATGCACCCGGGCCACGTCCTTGCCCGCGGCATGCGCCTTTTCCATTTCCGCGATGATCTGGTCCAGGTGCATCGGCGCCGTGTCCATGACCAGCGCGTCCTTCGGCGCCTCGGCGATCACCGCTTCCGGCACCAGCGAGCCTGCAAAAAGGACCACCGGCGCGGCCTGAATAAGCTTCAACCCGCGCACCGTGATCAAGTCCGCCGCGCCCGGTCCGGCGCCGATGAAATGAACGGTCATTGGATATTTTCCCCGCTCTTGGCGGCGTAACCGCGCGGCGTGTACACCCATCCCCGCATACCGCGCCGGATATGCCGGGTGGCACTCGATCCCACGAGGACCAGCGTCAACATGTCCACCATATCAACTTCGAGTGCCGAGAGTGTGATGACCTGCACATTCTCGTCGTCGCGACCGAGATTTCTGGCCAAAATCACCGGAACGTCGCTCGGGCGATGGTTGAGCAGAATTTCCTTTGCAGCCGAGAGTTGCGTGCGGCGCCGTTTCGAGACCGGGTTGTAGAACGCCACGGTGAAATCCCCCTCGGCCGCGGCGGCGATTCGTTTCTCGATCACGGCCCACGGTGTCAACAGGTCAGAGAGCGAGATCAGCGCGAAGTCGTGGCCCAGCGGTGCGCCGATCCGGGCCGCCGCCGCCTGTACCGCCGAGATGCCGGGGCTGACCCGGATGTCGATCCGGTTGAAGGCCGGATTGTCGTCGCGGTCCAGCACCTCGAAGGCGAGCGCCGCCATGGCGTAGATGCCGGCGTCGCCGGAACTGACCAGTGCCACCTCGCGGCCTTCGGCGGCGAGTTCGATGGAGCGGCGCACGCGGGCTTCTTCTTCCGACAATTCCGACATGTGCCGTTCCTTGCCGGCGATGGCACCGCCGAGCAGGTCGAGATAAAGGCCGTAGCCGACCACGTCGGTGGCGTCCGCCAGCCACGCGCTGACTTCCGGCGTGCGCCACGACGCCTGCCCGGGGCCGATGCCGACGATGGAAAGCCTCCCACGGGCACGGCCGACGGATGCCGGATCGACGGGCACGGGGGCACGGGCGACGGCACAGGTGGCACGCGCGGATTTTCGCTTTTCGACGATCAGTTCGCCGTCCGCACCGACGGCGGCCAGGGCCGCCCCCTCGGCGACACCATGGCAGCCGACCTCGGCGAACACCACGTCGGACGGATTGGCGAGGCGCGAGGTTTCCGCCTCCAGCCTCACCGCATCGAAGAACCGCGCCGGCACGCCAAGGACTTCCGCGACAGCATTGACGGCGGGCTCGTCCGACTTGAGATCGATGGAGACGACGCAGGTGACCGCATCCGGCGCAAGACCGGCATCGGCGAGCGTCGCCGTCACCAGTTCCTCGACCTCCGCCGGATCGCAATCGCGCTCACAGCCGACGCCGACACACAGCACCCGCGGATGGATGACGAATGCACCGCTTTCCGTCGCACCGTCCGTGATGCGGATAACGGTTTTCGCCGCGTCGTCCGTGTTCCGTACATAGAGCCAATCCGGCGAAGGCAGGTGCGGGTCGCGATCGATGCGCACCGCATCGCCGTTCAGCATCGCCGCCATGACCGCCTTGGCCGGCACCGGATCGGCGACATGCCAGCCGGGTGGCGCATCATCCAGCGCGAAGCCGAGCGCCACGTCCCCCGCCGTCGTCACCGCGGCCTCGATACCGAGCACGGCCGCGATCTCGCGCGCCAGCCGGTTGGCGCCCCGATGCCCGCCCAGTACCGGCACCACGGCGGAACCGTCCTCGGCGAGCGCAAGCACCGGCGGCTCGTTACGCTTGTCGGCCAGCACCGGCGCCACAGCGCGGACCAGAATACCCGCGGCACAGATACCGGCGACGGGCCGGCCCGCCAAAAACATATCGCGGACATGCGTCAGTGTGTCTGTGAAGGCCTGGTCGGGCGCGTCGGTGCGATGCGCGAGGCCGTGCACCTCGCCGCCGGTCGCCGCGACGAGCCGCCGCGCCAGCACCTCACCGGTACGGTTGAGCACGACATAGACGGGTGCCGGCGTATTCATGCGTCCGCCGCCTCGACACGGCGCGCCAGGATCATCGAGAAATAGGGCGCCCGGTCGGCTCCGATCTCGGTCAGCGGCATGACTTTCTCATCCGAGAGCGTTGCGCGTTCGACGTAGACCGCCGTCTCCAGCCGCCCGAGCTTGTCGAGCACGCGGCGCACCTTCTCCAGGTGCCGGCCCACCTTCATGATGGCGACCGCGTCGGCGATGGCGATGCGCGCTTCCAGGTCGGCTTCGTCGAGCGGCGCAGGGACAATGGTCAGCACCTGGCTGCGTGAAACAAGCGGCTGCCCGGCCCGGGCCGCGCAGGCGCCGAGCGACGACACGCCCGGCACCACCTCGCACGGGAAGTCGCCGGCGAGCCGGCCGAACAGGTACATGAACGAGCCGTAGAGGAACGGATCGCCCTCGCACAGCACGGCGACATCCCGCCCGGCCTTCAGGTGATCCGCGATCTCGTCCGCGTAACGGTCGTAGACATCGTTGGCCGGAAACTGTCCGGGGACCATCGGCGTCTCGATGACGATCTCGGTCTTCCCGGCCGGGATGTGCGGCGCGGCGATGGCACGCGCCATGCTGTCGGTGCCGTCGGCGGGCGCGGGATAGGCGATCACGTCGGCCGCCGCGATCAGCCGCACCGCCTTGAGGGTCACCAGTTCCGGGTCGCCGGGACCGACGCCGATGCCGTAAAGCCGCCCGTTCATGGCTTGACCGACCGCCACTGCAAAACGTCGATCGCCGGTTTCAGCGCCGTCAGTTCGCCGACCGACGCCGCCTGCGCGATGCCAATACGCACCAGTTCGCCGCCAATGGCGCGGGCCGCCGACATCAGATACCCCTGCGCTTCCAGCGTCACCGCGTTGGCGACGATTCGACCGCCCGGCTTCAGCGCTTCGACGGCAGCGGTGATGACTGCCGGACTGGCGGCGATGCCGCCACCGATGAACACGACGTCCGGCACTGGCGCATTCTTGTCGAGCACCGCCGGGAAATCGCCCTCGACAATTTCGAGCTCGGGCACACCGAGGGTCGTCGCGTTGGCGCGGATGCGTGCGGCGCGCCCGGCGTCGCGCTCGAAGGCGACGGCATGGGCGGCGGGCTCGGCACGCAGCCACTCTATGGCAACCGTCCCATTGCCGGCGCCGATGTCCCAGAGCCGCTCGCCCGGCATCGGCGCCAGCGCGGCCAAGGTGACCGCACGCACGTCGCGCTTGGTGATGGTGCCGTCGTGGTCATAGGCGTCATCCGGCAATCCCGGCGCGCGGGAAAGAACCGTTAAATCCTCGCCGGCAACACAGTCGATGCAGACCGTATTCAGATTGTCGACATCCTGGATAAACCCCTCGGCGGCGATGCCGTCGGTGCGCTTTTCCTGCGCCCCGCCGATCCGTTCAAGTACTGTTAGTTGGCTTCGTCCGTAGCCCATGTCTATCAGCATTCCGGCGATCTCGCGCGGCGACGACCCGTCCCGGCTCAGGATTATGAGTTTCAGCCCCGGCTGGATATCACGGCGGAGTGCCGCAAGCGGCCGCGAATGCACGCTGACGGTCCGCAACATCGGATCGGAAAGCGCCCAGTTCATACGCGCGGCGGCGAGCGAAAAGGCACTTGGGAACGGCAGCACGCGAACGGCGTCCGCACCGAGAATCTTGATCATGCGCACCGCGGCGCCGAAGTTCAGCGGATCGCCGCTGGCCAGCACGCACACGGTCTCCGTTCCCGCCCTCTTGCCGAGCGCTTCGATGTCCGCCGCCATATCCCTGCCCCAGGCGAAGCGTTCGCGGTCGTCGCCGGCATCCAGCATCGCCAGGTGGCGTTCGCCGCCGGCGATCAGGGTCGCCGCGTTGAGCGCGTTTCGCGCCGTCTGCGACAGGCCCGCCAGGCCGTCCTCGCCGATGCCGATCACGGTAATGGGCAAGCTCATTCCAGTCCCCCCGCCAATGCATTGACGGCGGCGGACGCGATGGCGCTGCCGCCGATGCGCCCCCGGAGCGTGATGAATTCGAGCCCGAGCGTGTTGTCCGCGAGTGCGTCCTTGGATTCCGCCGCACCGACGAAACCGACCGGAAACCCCAGCACTGCCGCCGGCTTCGGTGCACCCTCCGCGATCAGTTCCAGAAGCCGGAACAGCGCCGTCGGCGCGTTCCCGATCGCGACGATGGCACCCTCCAATCTCGGCACCCAGCGCTCGACGGCGGCGGCGGAGCGGGTCGTGCCTTGCCGCTTCGCGTCTTCCGCGACGCCGTCGGCATCGAGCGTACTGATGATCTCGTTGCCATCCAGATGACGGCGGATGATCCCCGCCGCGACCATGTTGGCATCGACCAGGATCGGCGCGCCTTGCTTGAGCGCGGCGCGTCCGGCATCCACGACACCGTCCGTACAGGCAATATCGGCGGCGATCCCCGGCATGCCGCAGGCATGGATCAGGCGCACCACGACGTCGGCAACGTCGGGAGAAAACCGGTCGAGCGCGGCTTCGGCGCGCACCGTTTCGAACGATTGCGCGTAGATCGCCGCCGGATCTTTCAGATACTCACCCATGTCGTTCGCCGCCCCGGGCACCTTCAGTTCTTGGCGTCGGAACCGTCGCCGTGATCGTGGCCATGGGCATGGCGATGGCCATGATGATGATCATGATCGTGCGAATGCGCGTGATCGTGATGGTGGTGGTGATGGTCGTGCTTGTGGCCGTGGCCCCGGCCGAGAAACACGCCCCGGTCCTCGGCATTCTCCTCGACGCCGGCACCGACCACGTGGTGATGGTGGCCGACCTGGGCCATGCCCTGCTCGTCCTCGAAGCCCAGCACCTGTTCGCGGTACTTGCAGAGCTGGCAGTTCATGGCGTTCGCCTCGCCGCCCTCGAGAGCCTGATGAAACCGCTCGACGAAGGTGTCGATAACGTAGTCCTGATCGTTCAGGTACCCCGCCTTGACAAACTCGACGTCGGGAAACTTCTCGGCGGCCTCGTCGACCCACTTGAAGATGCGCCGTACCAGGATCCCGGTGAACAGGAAGTACGGGAACACGACGATGCGCTTGTAGCCGAGCTTGACCGCACGCTCGATCCCCGCGTCGACCAGCGGAAAGGCGACGCCGGAAAAACTGACCTCGGCCCAGCCGAAGCCGACGCCTTCCCACAGCATCCGCGCCACCTTGGAAATATTGGAATTGGCGTCCGGATCGTTGGTGCCACGGCCGACGACCATCAGCAGCGTATCGCCAAGATCGACATCGTCACCGGCGGCGGCAACCGCTTCGCGCACCCGCGCGTCGGCGGCCTTCAGCATCTTCGGGTCGATGGCGAGATCGCGGCCGAACACCATCTCGATGTCCGGATTCTCGGCGGCGAAGGTATTGATCTCGGAAGGCAGGTCGTTCTTCACGTGGCCGGCGGCGAACAGCATGCCCGGCAGGCAGACGATCTTTTTCGCACCCCGTGCCTTGAGTTTTTCGAGACCGGTCCGGATCACCGGTTCGGCGAATTCGAGGAACCCGCTTTCGATGTCGTGGTCGGGGAGTTTTTGCTTGAGCCGGACGGAGAGTTGGTTGAACTCGTCGACGGCGGCTTTGTCGCGGCTGCCGTGGCCGCAGATCATGACGGCGGCTTGATCAGTCATTGCATGGTCCTTGCCTTCGTGCGTTCAGGGGCTGGTCATTGCCTCCGGCCCCGATCAAGCGCGGACTATGACAGATATGGCAGGGTCGAGAAAGTCACCAGCCGACAATATTTGACGCGTTCAGGCCGCGCTTTCGGTGCGGCTGGGCGGCAGCGACGCCGCGCGCTGTTCGTATTCCCTGGCTTCTTCGCCACGCCCGAGGGACTTGAGCAGCGATGCGTAGTTCTTGAGCCCCGTCACCAGCGACGGATGGCCCGGATCGAAGGTTCGCTCCTTGATGGAAAGCGCGCGCTTCAACAGCGGCTCCGCCGCTTCCAGGTTGCCCTGCTTCTTATAGAGGAGCGCCAGGTTGTTGAGGTCCGTGGCGACGCTCGGGTGGTCGTAGCCGAGCACCCGTTCGTCGATCATCAGGGCGCGGCGGTAGAGCGGTTCCGCCTGCTCATAACGCGCCTTGGCATAATGAATCAGCGCGAGATTGTTGAGCGACGTCGCCACGTCCGGATGATCGTTGCCGAGGGTCTTTTCCAACAGCCTGAGCCCGCGCGTGAACGCCTTGACGGCGTTGTCGTGATCGCCGCTCTGGTAGCACGCGGTGCCCAGCTTGTTCAGCACCTCGGCGCGGCGCTCGTCGGCGCCCGGCGGCAACTCGTCGACCGCCTGTTCATAGAGTTCGCGCGCGTTCTCCGGCGCGATCAGAACCATGTAGAGATCGGCGGCGATAATCTTGGCCGTCGCCGAGGCCTGCAGCATCTTCGCCGCGCGCTCGCGAAGACGCCGTCCCTCGTCACCCTCGCGCGTGCCGAGTTGCTCGGTCAGCGTGATCGCCGTTTCGAATTCGCCATTCTCCAGCGCCCCAAGCGCCTGCCGCTGGGAATCGGCGTGTCCCTCGCCGATCGGAACCATATCGCGCAGCTTCCGATGAATAATATTATATTCGCTCGCGAATTCCCTGAGCCGCGTGTCTTGCTCCTTGGCGCCGATCCCCTTGGCACGGAGGAACTCCTGCAGGTTCCGGAAAGCGGGATTCTCGCGGCCGATGGGCCCCTCGATGCGCTCGTCCAGCGCCGGATCGTGACGCGAGTCGGTCGCCCCCCGGCCACGCGCCACCCACATGCCGACGAATGCGCCGACGACGGCGGCGATCCCGGCAGCAAGGGCGATTCCGGCCCATTGCGGCAGTTCGGCGAATGAAAGTTCCACGCTCGTTTCCCCGAGGCGTTCCGGCTCCGAATCGGAGAATCGGCCAAAAACGGTTCAATATCAACAATTTCCCGAATTTCGGACGCGGCCTCGTTGACCTTCGGGACCGGGTATCGTCAACTTCCCCGATGGTCACCCTCGGTCTCGCCGGCGCCGCCGCGCCTTTCGATCCGCTGATCCTGCTCATCATCGCGATGGGCATCGAGGCCTATGTCGGCGAAGCCGCGTTCGTGTTCCGCCACGTCAAGCACCCGATCGCCGCGATCGGCGCGATGATCGGATTCTTCGACGACAAGTTGAACCGGCCCAAGCGTTCGCAGTTCGACCGCGCCGTGCGTGGCGCTTTCGTGGTCGTCTTCATGGTCGCGTTCGCCGCCGCCGTCGGCATCGGCGTGATGTGGCTGACGCTCAACATGCGCTGGGGCTGGGTACTGGAATGCGCGCTGCTGGTGACGCTCCTGGCGGGCCGCGGGCTCTACAACGCCGTCGCCCGCGTGGCACGCGGGCTTGAAACGGGCGGTCTCGACGCGGGACGGGAAGCGGTGCGGCATATCGTCGGCCGCGACCCGAACAGTCTCGATGCGGCGGGAATCTCGCGCGCCGCCGTCGAGAGCCTGGCCGAGAATTTCTCCGATGCCGTCGCCGCGCCGGTGTTCTGGTACGTGCTGCTCGGGTTCCCGGGCGTGCTCGTCTACAAGACCGTCAACACCATGGATAGCATGATCGGGCACAAGACGCCGCTGCATCAGGCGTTCGGGTTCACGGCGGCCCGGCTCGACGACGCCCTGAACGCGATCCCCGCCAGGCTGTCGGCGCTGATCTTTGCCGGCGCCGCCCTGTTCGTGCCGACCGCCAACCCGTCCGCGGCGATGCGGACGGCATTGCGGGACGCCAAGAAGCACCGCTCGTTCAATGCCGGCTGGCCGGAAGCGGCGATGGCCGGCGCGCTCGGCATCGCGCTTGCGGGCCCGCGCATCTACGGCGGCGAACGGGTCGACGATGACTGGATGGGCGACGGCCGCGCACGCATCGGCCACAAAGACATCCAGCGCGCCCTTTATCTTTACGGCATCGCCTGCCTGATCACCGGTGGCATCGTCGCCGCCATCGCGGCGCTCAGACTCAATCTCTAGATCCACCTCAAATCGTCACCCCCGCGAAGGCGGGGGGGTGGAGTCACGTTTGAAGTGCAACACGGTTGAGGTTTTCCCTGAATACTTCGTTTGGGGTTCTGAAGCCAAGGCACTTCCTTGGGGTGTCGTTGTATCGTTCGAGGAGCCGGTCGAGTTGCTCCTG
>JBNPEI010000020.1:0-10597 GCA_051117645.1 Rhodospirillales bacterium | reverse complement strand
CGAAGAGACTTCCCCTCGCAATAAAGGCGATAAATCTCTATGCGCTCCGGCAAACGGAGCTGTCGGTATCGGTTTCCCATCGCAACACCATCCTAGCATGGTGTTGCACTTGTCCCGTGAGTCCGTGTGATCAAGAACACCCGGACCGCGCCACCGGTCGCGGGACGTCGCTTTGACGCGACCGTCTGGAACTGGAAGCCGATCCTGACCGCACTGGCTTCGTGGGCATTGCTGCTCGGCGTGCACCAGCACGTGATCGGCGCCGACCCGCTCGCCGGAATCCTACCGTAATCACGAACTTCCGTTAATTTGCGCCAGCGCAATAACCCTGCCGGCATTATCGGACATTATCCTTCCCGTCAGCGACGACGACCCGGTGAGCGAGCCGCCGCCAGCTGTCGAATGACAAGTTAGGAGTTTGTTCCGATGAAAACGTTCTTGAAAGCAACCGTGAGCGCTCTCGCCCTGACCGCGGCCATCGGCCTCGGCAGCCCCGTCGACGCCGCCGCGGCGGAGAGCATCGTCCGCGACCCGGCCGAGGTGCCGGCGCCGATCACCCGCACCGAACCGAAGACGCTCAAGGTCACCCTGGAAACGGTCGAGCGGGTCGCCGAACTGAACGACGGCAGCGAGTACCGCTTCTGGACCTTCAACAACCAGGTCCCGGGCCCGATGCTGCGCGCCCGTGTCGGCGATACCATCGAGGTGACGATGAAGAACGCCGACGATAGCTGGATGGCGCACAACGTCGACTTCCACGCGGTGACCGGGCCGCACGGCGGCGGCAGCGCCACCATGGCGATGCCGGGCGAATCCAAGTCCTTCAGCTTCAAGGCGCTGAAGCCCGGTCTCTACGTCTATCACTGCGCGACGCCGACCGTTGCCCAGCACATCGCCAACGGTATGTACGGCATGATCCTGATCGAGCCCGAGGGCGGCCTGCCCAAGGTCGACAAGGAGTTCTACGTCATGCAGGGCGAACTCTACACGGTCGAACCGATCGGCACGCCGGGCGAACTGACCGAAGACTATGACCGTCTGATCGACGAGTTGCCGACCCACTACGTCTTCAACGGCAAGGTCGGCGGCCTGGTCAAGGACAAACCGCTCACCGCCAAGGTCGGTGAAACGGCGCGCATCTACTTCGGCGTCGGCGGTCCCAACAAGACCTCCAGCTTCCACGTGATCGGCGAGATCTTCGACAAGATCTACGACCTCGGCGGCGTCAAGTCGGTCACCGAGGACGTGCAGACCGTCACGGTCGCACCGGGCGGCGCGACGATCGCCGACATCAAGTTCGAGGTGCCGGGAACTTATGTCATCGTCGATCACGCGCTCAGCCGCGTCGAAAAAGGCCTCGCTGGCCACATCAAGGTGGACGGTCCGGAGAACCCGGCGATCTTCGCCGAAACCAACAACCCGGAACAGGCCAAGGCGCACTGATCTCCCCCACCCCATCCCTTGCATACGGATGGATCCCCCCGGCCGCACTCCCCAGCGGCCGGGGGTTCGTTTTTGCAAAGGGCTGCGGGACGTAACGACGGGCGCACAAGCCGACATCCACGCATTGGAAATGTCAAAAATGTAAAATAATTTACATCGATGGAAGGCGCTATTATCCTCGCCCGGCAACCAACAACGGCAAGGCGAGGTCCCGGTGGCAGACGTCACACGACCCGGTATTAGCGACCGGCAGCAGGAAATCATCGGCCTCGTCCGGGAACGCGGCTATGTCTCCATCGACATGTTGGCCGAGCGCTTCGGCGTGTCGCAGCAGACCGTCAGGCGCGATATCATTTTTCTCTCCGAACAGAGCCTGGTGCAGCGCCATCATGGCGGCGCCGGATTGCCCCCGGGTACGGACACGCTCGCGTACTCCAACCGAAAGGTACGTAACGCCGCCGAAAAGGCCCTGATCGGCCGAGAAATCGCCGGTCAGATTCCCAACGGCGCGTCGGTGTTCATCGACATCGGCACGACCATGGAAGCGGTCGCGGACGCGCTGGTGAACCACGAGGGGCTGCGCATCATCACCAACCATATCGGCGTGGTTTCGACGCTTTGCGAGCGCACCGACTTCGAGATCATTCTGACCGGCGGCCTGGTCCGCAACCGGGACCGCGCCATCACCGGCGAATCCACGACGGAATTCATCCGCAATTTCCGCGTCGGATACGGCATTTTCGGGATCGGTTCGCTGACCATGGACGGCCAGCTTCTCGACTACCATTACCGCGATGCGCAGGCATCCCGGGCGGCACTGGAAATTTCACGGGTGAAGTTCGTCGGCATCGATCATTCCAAGTTCAATGCGGATGCAATGATGCCGTTCGCGCATGTGTCCGAAATCGACGCCCTGTTTACCGACGGCGAGCCGCCGACCGAGCTCAAGGACACCATTACCGGAAGCGGCTGCGACCTGTTCGTGGCGAACGACGATCCCGGCGGCAAGGAACTCAAGAACGCCGGCTGATCCGACTTATCCACAGAATGTATATAAATTGACAGGTTGTGTAAGAAAACTTACATTTCCGAGTCATATAACGGACCCACATCGCGGGTACCTAATGATGCGCCGGGATAAACCGGCCTGTGGAAACGTCGAGGTTAACCGAAGGCCTGTCCTCTTATGTCGACCATCGAACTGAGCGGCATTACCAAACGCTGGGGCGAAGCGATCGGCGTCGACGACGTCTCGTTCCGTGTCGATGAGGGCACGTTCGCGATCCTCCTCGGCCCGTCCGGCTGCGGCAAGTCCACCACGCTCCGTATGATCGCCGGGCTCGAGGACGTCAGTGACGGCACCCTGACCATCGGCGGCAACGACATGACCTTTACGCCGGCATCGGCCCGCAAGCTTTCGATGGTATTTCAATCCTACGCGCTGTTCCCGCACCTCGACGTCGAGGAAAACATCCTTTTCGGGCTCAAGGTCCGCAAGACACCGAAATCAGAGATGGCGGCGCGGCTCAGGAAGGTCGCCGAGATCGTCGGCTTGTCCGGCCTGCTCGACCGCAAACCGTCGCAACTGTCCGGCGGCCAGCGCCAGCGCGTCGCGCTGGCCCGCGCGATCATCGCCGAGAACCCGATCTGCCTGATGGATGAACCCCTTTCCAACCTGGATGCGAAGCTGCGCCAGGAAATGCGGATCGAGATCCGCGCCCTGCAGCAGCGGCTCGGCATGACCGTGATTTACGTGACCCATGACCAGGCCGAGGCGATGAGCATGGGCGACAAGGTCATCCTGCTGCGCGACGGCAAAATCGAACAGGAAGGCGCGCCGGGTCTGCTTTACGACAAGCCAGCGACGGCGTTTGCCGCGTCTTTCATCGGCACGCCGCCGATGAACCTGCTGAGGACGGTTTCAGGCGGATCGGACACGGTCATCGACGGCGCCGGCGATGTCCCGGTCCTCGCGGGAGCGCCCGCCGAACGTCTGTTCGGTATTCGCCCGGAACACATGCAATTCGTCGACACGGGCGGCATCGAGGTCGAGCTCGTGTCGGCCGATTACCTGGGCTCGGAAACCATCGTCGCCGCACGCATCGGGGATCAGAACATCCTCGTACAGGCGCCGGGGCACGTGCGGGTCCCGGAACCGGTCTGGGCGCGCGTCGCCTGGAACACGGAGAACGTCCACGTATTCGATGCCGGCAGCGGCCGGCGTGACGACAGCGTCAGGGCTTTGCCGATCTGAAGCCGGACGCGAAATGCCCGTACCGGGAATGTCCGGATCGGGTCAGGGAGGGGCGCCGGATGTCCGGCGTACCGAATTTACGGAGGAGCTAGGGATGCTTACCAAACTGAAACGCTCGGCCGGGAAACTGGCCTTGGCCGCGGCCTTGAGCCTCGGCCTGACGTCGACCGCGTCGGCGGTCGAACTGACCATGTACTATCCGGTTGCCGTCGGTGGCGCACTGACCAAGATCGTCGACGGCCTGGTCGCGGATTTCGAAAAGGAAAACCCGGACATCAACGTCAGCGCGATCTATGCCGGCAACTACAACGACGCGCGCATCAAGGCGCTGGCGGCGCTCAAGAGCGGCGAACCGGCGCAGACCTCGGTGATGTTCTCTATCGACATCTACGAACTGATCGAACAGGACGCCATCGTCGCCTTCGACGACGTCGTCTCGTCCGCCGAGGACAAGGCGTGGCTCGACAGCTTCTATCCGGCGCTGATGGAGAACGGCCGTACCCAGGGCAAAACCTGGGGGATCCCGTTCCAGCGCTCGACCATCGTCATGTACTACAACAAGGACGCCTTCCGTGCCGCCGGTCTCGACCCGGAACAACCGCCGGCAACCTGGGAAGAGCTCGTCTCCATGGGCAAGAAGCTGATCAAAAAATCCGGCGGCAATGTCGATCAGTGGGGCGTGATGATTCCGTCGACCGGTTATCCGTACTGGATGTTCGGCGCGCTGACCATGCAGAACGGCCAGACGCTCATGAACGGCGACGGCAACGAAACCTACTTCGACGCGCCCGCGACCGTCGAGGCCCTCCAGTACTGGAAGGATCTGGGCGAGAAACACGGTGTCATGCCGTCCGGCACCATCGAATGGGGCACGTTGCGTCAGAACTTCCTTGAAGGCAAAACCGCCATCATGTGGCACTCGACGGGCAACCTGACCGCCGTCAAGAACAACGCCAGCTTCGATTTCGGCGTCGCCATGCTGCCCGCCATGAAGCGCCGCGGCACGCCGACCGGCGGCGGAAACTTCTATCTCTTCAAGCAGAGCACCGATGAGGAAAAGGCCGCCGCACTGAAGCTGATCAAGTTCCTGACGCAGCCCGAACGGACCGCCGAGTGGAGCATCAAAACCGGTTATCTCGGCACCCGCCCGGATGCCTATGAAACCGACGCGCTGAAGGCGTACGTGAAGGAATTCCCGCCGGCCGCGGTTGCCCGCGACCAGTTGGAATTCGCCACGGCCGAACTGTCCACGTACCAGACGGGCCGTGTCCGCAAACTCCTGGATGACGCCATTCAGGCCGCGCTCACGGGGTCTAAATCGCCGGCCGATGCACTCGGCGATGCCCAGAACCAGGCCAACCGCCTGTTGAAGCGTTACCGCTGACGACCAAGCCTGTACTGTCCCGGGACTTCCCGCTCGGAAGTTCCCGGGGCAGTGCGTTTTTCGATGAACAGGGCCCGAACGCGTAAGCACGGATGAACAGACGCATTTCGCAGTCTTATATTTACGGATGGTTGCTGCTGATACCGGCGGCGATCTTTTTGATTGCGTTCACCTACTATCCGGCTGTGGCAACGCTCGCCAAGAGTTTCTTCTCACAGGGAACGGCGCTCCGGCCCACCGAGTTCGTCGGGCTCGACAATTTCGAATACATGCTCGGCGACGACGTGTTCTGGAAGGTCGCCTGGAACAACGTCATATATGCCGCCGGCACGATCCCGATTTCAATCGCCCTGGCGATCCTGATGGCGGTCTGGGTCAACGGCAAGCTGCCGTTACGGTCCCTCACCCGGATGGCGTACTTCACCCCGACGATCCTGCCGATGATCGCGGTCGCCAATATCTGGTTGTTCTTCTATACACCCGAGATCGGGCTCCTGGATCAAATCTCGGGCGCATTCGGACTTCCCAGCCACAACTGGCTCGGCGACCCGGACACGGTACTCGGCTGCATCATCGCCATCACGATCTGGAAGGAAGCCGGATTCTTCATGATCTTTTATCTGGCGGCATTGCAGACGCTGCCGCCGGAGCTCGAGGAAGCCGCCAGGCTGGAGGGCGCGAGCCGCTGGTATTATTTCCGCCGCGTCATGTTTCCGCTGCTGATGCCGACCACCTTGTTCGTGCTGATCAACGCGGTGATCAATTCCTTCAAGCTCGTCGATCACCTGTTCATTCTGACCAAGGGCGGTCCTGACAATGCGAGTTCGCTCCTGCTCTATTACATCTACGAGGTCGCCTTCAGCTTTCTCGATCAATCGTATGCGTCGACGCTGACAGTGGTGCTTCTTCTGGCTCTGGCCCTGATCGCCGTCGGGCAGTTCTACTTTCTCGACAAGCGGGTGCATTACCGATGAGCGCGCCGGGCATGAACCGCGGCTGGGTGTATTATCTGGAAACCGCCGGCGCGTGGCTTCTGGCGCTGTTGTGGGTACTGCCCCTTCTGTACGCGTTCTGGAGCGCATTTCACCCGCGCGAGTATGCGATCACGTTCGAACTGTTCGCCCCGCTGACGCTGGAGAATTTCCGCATCGCCTGGAACCAGGCCCCGTTCGCCAGGTATTTCCTGAACACCTTCATTCTCGTGACGATGATCCTGGCGGCGCAGTTCGTGCTGTGTACGCTGGCCGCCTATGCGTTCGCGCGGTTCGAGTTTCCCGGCAAGTCGATTGCGTTCGTGATGGTGCTCCTGCAGTTGATGATCATGCCGGAAGTGCTGATCGTCGAGAACTACGTCACCATGAGCAAACTGAGCCTCGTCGACACCATCACAGGTATCGGCCTCCCCTACATGGCGAGCGCGTTCGGCATCTTCTTGTTGCGCCAGGCTTTCAAGACCATTCCCCAGGAGCTCGAGGATGCCGCCCGGGTCGAGGGCTGTTCGCGTCTGCAGATCCTCTGGAAAGTCTATGTCCCGCTGGCGCGCCCGACGTACATCGCTTACGGGCTAGTTTCGGTCAGCCACCACTGGAATAACTTCCTGTGGCCACTGATCATCACCAATTCCGTCACGACGCGGCCGCTGACGGTCGGCCTGGCGATTTTCGGCGCCCCGGAGTCCGGCGTCGACTGGTCGATCATCACCGCCGGCACGCTGCTGGCGGTCGCGCCGCTGCTGATCGCGTTCCTGCTGTTCCAGCGCCAGTTCGTGCAGTCGTTCATGCACGCGGGGATCAAGTAATGGACGGATCGACGGGCGATAAGGGGTTCGACGCCGACCTCCTGATCATCGGCGGCGGCATCAACGGGGCTGGCATTGCCCGCGACGCGGCCGGACGCGGACTCCGTGTGGTCCTGTGCGAAAAAGGCGACCTGGCCTCGGGCACATCGTCGGCCAGCACCAAGCTGATTCACGGCGGGCTTCGCTACCTGGAACACCATGAGTTCGGACTGGTCCGTGCGGCGCTGTCGGAGCGTGAAGTGCTGCTCGGCAACGCGCCCCATATCATTTGGCCGCTCCGGTTCATTCTGCCGCAAAGCCCGGGGGTGCGCCCCGCGTGGCTGATCCGGCTGGGTCTGTTCCTTTACGATCACCTGGGCGCGCGCAAGCGCCTGCCCGGCTCGGGAACGTTTTCGCTGACCGACACCCCACAAGGGGCGCCGCTCAAGCCCGAGCTGACAAAGGCCGCCTATTACTTGGACTGCTGGGTCGATGACGCCCGGCTTGTGGTCCTGAATGCGCTCGACGCCAAAGAACGCGGGGCGACGATCCTGACCCGAACCGAATGCCTGCGCGCCGCCCCCAAGGGCAAGGGATGGCGGGCGACGCTGCTTGACCGACGCACGGGCAAGGAAAGCGACGTGCGCGCACGTGTCGTCGTCAATGCCGCCGGACCGTGGGCCGAGAAATGCATGGCCGGCGTGATCGAGGGCGCACCCGTGACACCGCTCCGGCTGGTACGCGGCAGTCATATCATCGTCCCCGGACTGTTCGATCACGACGATGCGTACATCTTCCAGAACCCGGACAAACGGATCGTGTTCGCCATTCCCTACGAGCATGACTTCACCATGATCGGCACCACCGACGAGGACTTCGACGGCAATCTCGACGAGGTTCGGGCATCGGCGCGCGAGGTCGACTACCTGCTCGAAACCGCGAACAGGTTTTTCCAACAACAGATCACGAAGAGCGACATCGTCCGGTCGTTCTCGGGCGTGCGGCCGCTTCTGAGCGGCGGCTCCGACGACGCCAAGGAAGTCACCCGTGACTATCGTCTCGATCTCGGACGGTCCGCCGAAGGCGCGCCGGTGCTGTCCGTTCTCGGCGGCAAGATCACGACTTACCGCAAGCTGGCCGAACAGGCGGTTGCCGGCTTGGCGGCTGTCCTCGATATACACGCCGGTCCGTGGACGGCGACGGCACCCCTGCCCGGTGGCGACGTGACGGACGGCGATATGGACGCTTACGCGCGGACCCTCGCGGAACGGTATCCATGGCTCCCAGAGGACCTGCGGCAGCGCTACGTGCGGACATACGGAACCCGCACCCCGGCGCTGCTGCAGGGCGCCCACGGCATGGCGGACATGGGCCGGGACTTCGGCGCCGGTCTTTACGAACGGGAAGTCCGGTATCTGATCGCCGAGGAATGGGCTGTGACGGCGGAGGATATTCTCTGGAGACGCACGAAGCTCGGCCTGCACGGCGGCAAATCATTGATTGATGGGGTGCAGCGCTGGCTCGATACGCTTCCCGAGCATAAAAGCAATGAACAACGATCTCTCCCGGAACGAACCTCATGAAACCGATTGCCACCTTCCCCGCCGCGCACCGCAAATCCGTTCGCGGCGTGTTCACCGACATTGACGACACCCTGACCACGGACGGACGCCTGACCGCGAAGGCATATGCCGCCATGGAACGGCTGCAGGATACCGGTGTCGCCGTCGTCCCGATCACCGGCCGGCCCGCCGGGTGGTGCGACCATATCGCGCGCATGTGGCCGGTCGATGGCGTTGTCGGCGAGAACGGCGCGTTCTATTTCCGCTACGACCGGGACCGGCGCCGCATGGACCGGCGATACGTCGACCCGGACGAGGTCCGTGACGAAAAGCGTTGGCGGCTCAAGGAACTGGGCCAGGAAATCGTCACGGCGGTGCCGGGGGCGGCGATCTCAGCCGATCAGCTCTATCGGGAAACCGATCTCGCGATCGATTTCTGCGAAGACGTGCCGCCGTTGCCGCCGGAGAGCATCGACCGGGTCGTCGAAATCCTGACCGGCGCAGGCGCCACGGCGAAAGTCAGTTCGATTCACGTCAACGGCTGGTTCGGCGCCTACGACAAGCTGACGATGACCAAGCTATTCGCGTCCGATTGCCTGGGTATCGATCTGAACACGGAGGAGCACGGTTTCGTGTTCGTTGGCGATTCTCCCAACGACGGCCCGATGTTCGATTTCTTTTCCCATTCCATCGGCGTCGCCAATGTCCGGGACTTCGAGGACCGGTTGCCGTGCTCCCCGACGTACGTCACCAACGGGTACGGCGGTGACGGCTTTGCCGAACTCGTCGACCTGATCTCCGCCGCGAAGACCGGGCGCGGCGCATGACGGCCATCCTGACATGGAACATTCAGTGCGGTCTGGGCGTCGACGGGCGTGTCGACCTCGTGCGGATCGCGGATGTCATCCGCTCCATGGCCGACGCGGATGTCATCTGCCTGCAGGAAGTTTCCCGCTTCAATCCGGAACTCGACAGCGGCGAGAACGTGGATCAGGTCGCGGCCCTGGCGGCCTTGTTTCCCGAGTACCGGCCGGTGTTCGGCGCCGCGATCGACCGCCTTGGGCGGCGTACAGACGAACGCCGGCAGTTCGGCAATATGATCCTGTCGCGGCATCCGATCCTGCAGATCTTCAGGCATCAGCTCCCGCAGCCGGCGCCGGAGAGCGCCTGCAAACACATGCCGCGCCAGGCCCTCGAAACCGTCGTGGAGACGAACGAAGCGCCGCTCAGGATCACCACGACTCATCTTGAATTCCACTCGGAGGTTCAGCGCCTGGCTCAGGCGCATGAACTGCACCGGATACATGACGACGTCGTCGCGAACCGCGGGTACGCGGTGCACGCGCCGCCGGCGGGGCCTTACGAAGCCGCCGCGCGGCCGGCCGATGCGGTGCTTTGCGGCGATTTCAACGCCGCGCCCGATGATCCGGTATACGACACGCTATTGCGGCCGGTCCGCGGAGAAGACGGGGACCGGTATCGCGATGCATGGCGCATCGCGCATGGCGAAACGCCGCACGCGCCGACCTGCGGCATTCACGATACGAAACAATGGCCGCAAGGACAGCATTGCCGGGATTTTTTCTTCACTGCCGGGGCGCCGACGAAACGTACCCGCGAGGTCCGGGTCAATGAGGAAACGGCCGCATCGGACCATCAACCGATGATACTCGTATTGGACATGTGAAGATCCGGGCTGGCACAACTCGGGCAGGATTTGTCGGCCTTCGCTATTGCTCGGCTCGTCCACTTCGGCCCTGCGGGCCTCGTGAAGTGCGCGGAGCGGGCGAGACGCCTTCCCTTGATAGAACAGGCTTTTTGCCTGTTCTATGAGGATCAAGTCCTGATCCCCACCAATTCAAAACGCAAAACCCCGGCGCAAGGCCGGGGTTTGACGTTTTGGTTGCGGGGGCAGGATTTGAACCTGCGACCTTCAGGTTATGAGCCTGACGAGCTACCGGGCTGCTCCACCCCGCGTCAGTTTTCAGGTACCGGGCCTGGGCCCGGCAGCAGCTTCTGTTTTTCACCGGGGCTTCGCCCCGGATCAGGGCGGGCTGCTCCACCCCGCGTCAGTTTTCAGGTACCGGACCTGGGCCCGGCAACAGCTTCTGTTTTTCACCGGGGCTTCGCCCCGGATGAAGGCAGGCTGCCCTGCCATCCCGTTCAAGTTTCGGCCC
>JBNPEI010000003.1:0-286063 GCA_051117645.1 Rhodospirillales bacterium | reverse complement strand
GGAGCAACTCGACCGGCTCCTCGAACGATACAACGACACCCCAAGGAAGTGCCTTGGCTTCAGAACCCCAAACGAAGTATTCAGGGAAAACCTCAACCGTGTTGCACTTCAAACGTGACTCCACCTCATCGCAATGGCGGAGATGACGGCGAACACGCCGAACAACAGTAGGGCCCGCGCGTGACCGACGTTGAGAAGGTGTAGACAAGACCACAGCAACAGTCCGCAGCTCCCCGGTGCGGCGATCACCCGGTAGACGCCGGTGCGCATTTTTCCGGGCCGTTGCATGAGGCGCGCGGCGATCAGCCAGAGCGCCACCGGCATGGCAAAGACCGCGACCCATCGTCCCCAATGGGGCGGTGTCCAAAGCCAAGGCCCGTCGGCGGCGTCGATATAGGCAATGATAAGCCAGGCCACGACCGTCAGCGACACGATGCTGTAGACAACCCGGAACCCGATTAGGCCCAGCAGTCGGATGCAGGCGGGCCGTACACCGGGGGCCGACGGCACAAGGTGCGTGATAATGAGAACGACGAGGGCGGCGGCAAGTTCGATCATGATCGGTGGATCATAACAGACGCAGGGTGCCGTATATTGCGCTGGCGCAATTTTTGTTGCGATGAACATTCGCCAAGGACAGGACAGGCTGTTAAAGTCCGGCCGCAGCCGGATCGGGATGTTTCATGGACCTTGATGCCAGAATCTCCGTGCTCGAACGATCGTCGTTCTTCGATAACGCCGACCGCGACGTGCTTACCCACGCGGCGGAAACGGCCAGTGAACACCCCGTTGGGAAAGAGGAGCAACTGTTCCATCAGGGCGAGGATGCGAGCCACAGTTACCTCCTGGCGTGGGGGCGGGTACGCCTCGACCAGACGACGAGCGACGGCCGCAACGTGGTGATCCGCTACCTGGGGCCGGGCGACCTGATCGGTACCGTCGCGGTGCTCAGGCGGAAACCCTATCCGGCGACACCCGTCGTCGTCGAGGACGGCATGACCCTGTTCTGGAGTGCCGCGCAGAAGGCGGCGCTGATTGCCGAGCACCCCGTGCTTGCAACCAATGCCATCGAACTGACGGGCAGCCGTCTCGAGGAATTGCAGGAACGGCTACGCGAAGTGGCGACGCAGCGGGTCGAACGGCGCATCGCGGCGACGCTGTTGCGTCAGGTCCGCCACGCCGGACGCCGCGTCGAAAACGGCGTCGAAATCCCGTTCACCCTGACACGCGGCGAAATCGCCGAGTTGACGGCGACGACCCTGCATACGGTGAGCCGGACCCTGGCCGCGTGGGAGCAGGAGGGGATCCTCAGCGGCAAACGCTCTTCCCATCTTGTGATTACCAAGCCGCACCGTTTGGTCGAGATCGCCGAGCAGGAATAGATTTCTCGCCGGAATTTGCGCCAGCGCAACGTCATTCCTTGTTCGCGCCGCTAACATCCGACCATTACCAACGTTCGGATTTATGGAGGATGCCGTGTCCGAGTTGACCCTGGAAAGCATGATGGTGGGCGATATTCTCGCCCGCTGGCCCGATACCGCCACTGCCTTCAATCGTCACGAGATGGCCTGTCCGGGCTGTGCCATGGCGCCGTTCATGACGTTGTCCGAGGCATGCAAGGCCTATGGGCTCAAATTCGACGGTGTAGCGGAATCCGTACGCCGATCCATCGCACCGTTGGCGTCTGCTGAAGAGGAGAACGCGCGATGAGCACACCGTCCGAAGCGGCCGCCGCGCGCGCGGGTATTCCGCGCTATCGGCCGTGGCATGGTATTGCATTGTTCAAGCAGGGGTTTCGTCCGTTCTTTTTGGCGGCCGGCGTGAGTGCCGCCGTGCTCCTGGTCGTCTGGATTCTCGTTCTGATGGGGCGGATCGGATTGCCGGGGGCAGTCATGTCTCCGATGCACTGGCACGCGCACGAGATGATCTTCGGGGCGCTGGCAGCGGCGGTTGCGGGATTCCTGCTGACCGCCATTCCGAACTGGACCGGACGCATGCCGTTGCAGGGATGGCCGCTTGTCGGACTGTTCGTGTTGTGGCTGGCAGGACGTGCGGCCATGGCTGCAGGTGCGGTGATCGGTCCGGAACTCGCCGCCGTCATCGACGTGTCGTTTCTGGCGGTACTGCTAGGAGTCGTCGTCCGCGAGATCCTGGCCGGCCGGAACTGGCGCAACCTGCCCGTGGTTGCCGCGATCGGACTGCTGGTTGCCGCCAATGTCGTCACACACCTCGAGGCGCTGGGGCTTATCGGGAGCTACGATCTCGGTATCCGTGCCGGCATTTCCGTGATCGCGCTGCTGATTGCCCTGATCGGCGGCCGGATCATTCCCAGTTTCACCGGCAACTGGCTGGCCAAGCGGGGCGTGCCGCAACGCCCGAGCCCGTTCGGGCGCTTCGACGGTGTTGTGTTGGCATTGACGGCCGCCGGCCTCGGTGCGTGGACATTCGCACCGGATCAACTTATGTCGGGTGCGATGCTTCTGGCGGCTGGCATCGGTAACTGCGTTCGGTTCGCGCGCTGGCAGGGGGTGCGTACGTTCGCCGAGCCGCTGGTCTGGAGCTTGCACGCCGGCTACGTCTGGGTGCCGGTCGGGCTGGTCTTGCTGGGCCTTCCATACTTCGTCGCCGAAATACCGGAATCCGCCGGTCTGCACGCTCTCACTGCGGGCGCCATGGGCGGCATGATCCTGGCCGTGATGACGCGCGCGACACTCGGCCACACGGGCCGTGCACTCGCCGCCGACCGATGGACGACGGCGATCTATATTCTTGGTTTCGCTGCGGCGGCGGCCCGCGTCGCAGCGGCCCTGTGGCCGGCGGGGTTCGACACCCTGCTGATGATCGGCGGGGCCGGATGGTGTGCCGCGTTCGGCTTGTTCACCATCCGTTACGGCGCCATTCTGCTGGCAAGGTAATTATGCGGCTCTCCCGAATTATGAACGCGGGTCCATCTGTACGATCTTGCCGGTTTTGACCGTGTTTTCCGGCGGGAACCGGATGATGATGCGCGTGCCTTGTCCGAGCGTGCTCTCGATCGCCAGTGTGCCGCCGAGCAGCGCGACCTGGGATTTGACGAGGTGCAGGCCGAGACCGCTGCCGTGGTAGCTGCGCTGCATCGTGCCCTCGACCTGGTGGAACGGCTCCATGACCCGCTCGACCTGATCCGGCGGGATGCCGATGCCCGTATCCTCGACCACGATCTCGGTGCCGCCGGCGCGCGTCAGTATGGCCGTGAAATTGATCGTGCCGCCGGACGGCGTGAACTTGATCGCATTGGACAACAGATTGAGGATGATCTGCTTGATGATCCGCTCGTCGGTCCAAAGCGTATCGATCTGCTCGTCGATATCGTAGGAGATATCCAGCCGGTCGGCCCCGGGATAGCCCGTTGCGATACGCAGGCATTCGTTGACCACGTTCTTGAAGTCGATGGCCGCCGTGTTGATTTCGGTCTTGCCGGCGGCCAGCCGTGACACTTCGAGGAGGTCGTTGATGATGGCCAGCAGGTGCGAGCCGCTGGTGAAGATGTCGTCGGCGTAGCTCTTGTACTGCACCGAGCCGACCGGACCGAAAATTTCCGCCTTGATCGCTTCCGAAAAGCCGAGAATGGCGTTCAGCGGCGTTCTCAGTTCATGCGACATGTTGGCGATGAACTCGTTCTTCGACCGGTTCGCCTCGATCGCGTGTTCGGCCGCCTTGCTCAGCACTTCCTCGGTCTGCTTGAATTCGGAAATGTCGCTGATCGCGTAGACGGTGAACCGCCGCGATGCCGTGCGGCGTTCGAACGGGCCGGCATCCGGTTCGATCTCGACATTGGAAATGCCGATCTCGACCGGCAGCGTATTGTCGCCGCCGACCTTCAGGGCCGTGAAGATTCGCGCGTTGGCGCTCGTCGGTTCGTCGAGATCGACGTCGTCGAGCGGCAGGATCACACCCGCCGCCGCGCGGTCGATCAGGTCATCCTTGGAAACCTTCAGCATGTCGGCGGCCGCCTTGTTGGCGAAGCGGACCGTGCCTTCGTGGTCGGCAACGATGATCCCGGTGAAGCTGTTGTCGGCGATGGCTTCGTTGAGCGCCCGGCGTTCGCGGATCTCGGCCGAGCGCTTGAAGACGACCAGCGCCTGCATGTCCAGTTGCCTGGTCAGGCCGTGGATATAGCAATAGGCGGTGGTGACGAGCGTCGCCCCGACCGGCATGTCGACGGGCATGTAGACCTGAAGGACCATCGGTACGGTGACGATCACGGCCGCGGCGGCGACGAAGACGATCGTGCCCCGGACGTGCGGCAACCTGACGAACACGCCGCTCATCAGCACGCCGACGATGAGGGCCGCCGCAAGCACGACAAGAACGTCGGGCTGTGTGATGGCGCGCTGCATCAGGATGGATTCCGCGGCGATGGCCTGCAGCTCGGATCCGCTCAGTGCACCGTAGAGGGGAACGGCGATTTCGTCGCCCAGCTCAAGCGCGGTGGCGCCGATAATGACATACTTCCCCTCGACCGTCTTCGGGTCGAACGTGCCGCGGACCAGATCGACGAACGATATTCTCGGGATCGTCTCGGGCCGGATGGCGTAATCGATGGTGAAGGAGCCCGTGCCTTCCGTGGTGCGGCCGATCGCCTCTGCCGCGAAGGCCGGCACGAAGTTGTCTTTCCAGGCATGCAGGCGGTCGTATTCCCGGACCAGGCCGTCCGGCGCCGGGGTGATGTTGACTGAGGCCAGCTTGGCATGCTCGGCGAGTTCGCGGATCGGCGCGGTGGTGGTCACCTCGTTGCCGCGCGCCGATGACCACTGTTTGAACACGGGCAGCACGATCCTGGCATCCGACTCGCGAACGGCGCCGATTAAGCGCTGGTCGGCGTCTTCGCTGGAATAGGAACTGAAGTCGATGTCGACCCCGATACGCGCGGCCCCGGCCTCGGACAGGTTATCGATGGCTTCCGCATGCATGGCGCGGGACCAGGGCCATTCGCCGAGCTCCTGAATGCTTCTGGAATCGATCTGGACGATGACGACCTGACCGGAGGCGTCGCGCGGGAACAGGTTGTAACGGAGGTCGATCAGGGTCCGGTCGATTCCCGAAATGATGCCGAGCGCATAAAGGCCCAGCAACAGCACGAGCATGCCCGCGAAATGCAGCCATTGCGCGTTGATGTTTCGAAAAACCCGGATCAATCCGGTATCTTCAGATGTCTCCAAGCGTGTTCCCACCTCGGCTTGCCATTAGCTGTTGCCGTTCCCATTCCCGCCCCCGGCGTTCGGATTGCCGCCCCCGGCATTCGGGTTGCCGCCCCCGGCGTTCGGGTTGCCGCCCCCGGCGTTCGGGTTGCCGCCCCCGGCGTTCGGGTTGCCGCCCCCGGCGTTCGGATTGCCGCCCCCGGCGTTCGGATTGCCGCCCCCGGCGTTCGGATTTCCGCCCCCGGCATTCGGATTTCCGCCCCCGGCATTCGGATTGCCGCCCCCGGCATTCGGGTTGCCGCCCCCGGCATTCGGATTTCCGCCCCCGGCATTCGGGTTGCCGCCCCCGGCGTTCGGATTTCCGCCCCCGGCGTTCGGGTTGCCGCCCCCGGCATTCGGATTGCCGCCACCCGCGTTCGGGTTGCCGCCGGCGTTGCCGTTCCCATTGCCATTTGCATTACTTTGCACTGCGGCGACTGTATCCACTTTTGGGCCCCCGGCACTAACGTTGTTGCGGCTTTGTCCGGGGGCGTTGTATCTGGCATCCCCGGGGTTTGCCTGATTATGCCCCGGCGCCGACATCGATACGAGTCCGCCGGTGTTCTCTGCAACATTGCCGACCCCGACATCGATTGCTGATTCGATCCTCAGGCCGCGCGCATTCGAATTGCCGTTGCCTCTACCGGTTGCCAATCCGCGAGCCTTGCCATTTCTCTTGCCGTTCCCCTCGGCATCGGCCCGGTTATTCGTTTTGCCGTTCGCATTTCCGTTGCCATTTGAGGTGGAGGCGTTCCCGTCTCCGGTTTCGGCTTCGACCTTCTTCTCCTTATTACCCTCTTCCTTTTCCTGGTTGTTGCCTTCCTTCTTCGGCTCGGAGCTGCCGGTGCCGTCGCCGCGGTCGATGTTCAGGCCGCCGCCGCCGCTCGACGTGACGCGCGCGGTCTGTCCGACGGCGACAAGGCCGGTCTGTCCGGTGGCGAGATCGGCAACCTGGACGAGACCTTCGGTGACGTGCAGCGCGCTGCCCTCGGGCGTGACGCTGACGGAGAACACGGTGCCCTTGATGACCGCCGCCAGGTAAGGCGTGCGCACCTGGAAGTTCCTCGGGCCGGCGCTGGAATCGATGCTGAACAGAAGCGTGCCGAGGGTCTGGAGAATACTGGGCGACGATGCGTTCGGCGTATCCGGGCCGACGCTGAACGCGCTGTTCGGCGACACGGTGATGGTGTCGCCGGCCCGGGTCAGGACCATCCGGCTGGCGTCGCCGGTGGTGACGGTCATGCCTTCCGCCAGCCGGGCGCCTTCCGATGCGGGATTGACCGTTGCGTCCAGCGATCGGACACGCGCGTTGCCATTGACGGACGTAATGACCCAGGCCGTGTCCGGTGAATAGGCGGCATCCACCGATTGCGCGCCAGCTTCGAGCGGAATAAGGATGCAACCAAGTATCAGGATCAAAATCCGAAATGTTATTAGCGATTTATTCAATGATTTCGACCCTAATATTTGTGGAACTGGGAACAAATCGTGTCCTTGTTGGGGGTATAGACAAATTATGGTTCGGTAAAGCGGGATTGAGTGCAATGAAGCACCAATGTCCGCACTTAACTTAGGGTATTTGAGTGTTTCTAAAACCGCCTGTGATCTCACCGCCAACTCGCCAGTATGATCGAATAAGCACCCTTGAGATATGATGCCAATCACACGAGGTTTAGTTGAGTGATTTTTCCATAAATTTCAGATGGTTGAGTCTGTTTCCGGGCTTGATTTTTTTTGCACTCGCGCTCCCCGTGCAATCGCAGTCGACGTCCGACCCGGGCCGTGTCGAGGAACGCATCCAGCAACGCGACGCGGCGCAACCCCATAAGGGGGAATCGACGCGCCCGTTCCAACCTGACACGACCATACAAAATCCGGAGATTCCCGACCAAAACCGCTTTGTCTTGTCCGCCGTGACGTTCATCGGCAACACCGTGTACCGGTCGGCGGATTTTACGAAATTCTACGAACAGCTACTTGCCCGCGAGATCAGCACCGAAGACGTCCGGAAAATCGCAAGCGATGTGACCGGATTTTATCGTGAGAACGGTTACTTCCTGAGCCGCGCCGTCGTCGAAACGCAAAACCTCGAGTTCGGCGTTCTCACGATCCGGGTGATCGAGGGAAAAATTACCGAAGTCAAACTGGAGGCCGAAACCGCCGAGCAGAAGAATATGCTGCGGCCCTACGGCGACAAGATCACCGACGATGCGCGGCCGGCCAACGTCAACACCGTGGAGCGCTATCTGCTCTTGATGAACGACCTGCCCGGCATCGATGCGCGCGGCCAGGTGCGCCGGGTCGACGATGACAAGGGGATCTATGCGCTCGACGTTTCGGTGACGAAAAAGCCGGTCAGTGCGTTCTTCAACATCGATAACCGGGGGACACGCTCCATCGGCCGCGATCAGGCCTACGTCAGCGCGACGGCGAACGGCTGGCTGACCGGACGCGACAGTACGCGTATGGGCGTCTTTACCATTCCGTCGTCGCCGAACGAACTGGCGTACGTGGAACTGGCGCAACAGTGGGCGCTCGGCACGGAGGGAACGACGGTCAGCGTCTCCGGATCCTATTCCACCATCGATGCCGGTGCCGCCGAAGAGGACAACGACCTGAACAGCCAGTCGACGCGCGCCGGCATCGGTATTTCGCATCCGATCGTACGTGGCCGCGCCGAGAACCTCAATCTGCACGGCAGGCTCGACGCGTCGCGCCAGAAACAGTTCGACTTCGGCGTCTACGATTTCGAGGACCGGTTGCAGGTGCTTCGGGGCGGGCTCGAAGGGTACTATGAAGACGGCATGAAAGGCGCCAACTACGGCACGCTTTGGATCAGCCGCGGGCTCGGCCTGGACGACAGTGACCGGCTGGCGCCGCAGCGCTCACGCAGCGGCGGGCGGCCGGTCTTCACCAAGATTTACGCGCGTGCCGACCGTCGCCAGTTGTTGTCCGACTACTGGGCAGTCAAGGTTTCCGTTGCCGGGCAGGTCGCCGATCAACGTCTGTTGTCGAACGAGGAGTTTTCACTCGGCGGATACCTCTACGGACGCGGTTACGATGCTGGCGAGATCTCGGGAACGCACGGTGCCGCCGGATCCGTGGAACTGCAATTCGGCGATAACCTGGATAACGACTGGCTGTCGTCCTATCAGTTCTACGGCTTCTACGACGGTGGGGTGGTCTGGGAAACGGCGGAAAACGGCTACGCGAGCGACCACGAGTCGCTGACATCGGCCGGGGTTGGCGTTCGTGCCGGTCTTGGCGAGTCGTTCATTACCGGTGTCGAGTTGGCGACGCCGCTGACCCGGCCGGCGGACGAGATCGGCGGCGACGGCAAGGAGCCCCGGGTGTTCATGTTCCTGAGCGGCAACTTCTGACTTACGGTTTCTTGCGGCGGTCTTCCTTGATCGTGACCTCGCGCTGCGGGAACGGGATTTCGATGTCGTTCTCCATCAGCGCCTGGTAGATCATGAACAGCAAATCGCCGCCGACGCGGTTCTTGCCGTCGTCGACGCCCTCCATCCAGAATTCGACCAGGATTTCGATGCCGCTGTCGTTGAAGCCCTGTACCTCGGCGTCCGGGCGTTCCTCGATCGGCAGGTCGTCGCCGCTCAAAACACGGGGATGCGACGCCACGACCTCGCGCAGGATGGTGAACAGTTTCTCCAGATCCGTGCCGTAGGCGACCTCGAACACGATCGGGTAGCGCTGCTTCTGGTTGTTGTGGGTCCAGTTGGTGAACGCGGTGGTGATGAACCGCTCGTTCGGGACCATGATGTCCTTACCGTCGTAGGTCTCGAGCGTGGCCGAGCGCATGGTCAGTTCCCGGAGCGTGCCGGCGCGGCCGTCTTCCAGTTCGATGTAGTCGCCGATGGCGATCGAGCGGTCGAGCAGGATGATGATGCCGGAAATGAAGTTCGATGCGATCTGCTGCAACCCGAAACCGAGCCCGACGCCGATGGCGCCGCCGAACACGACGAGCGCGGTCAGGTCGATCCCGGCGATCTGCAGGATGACCAGCGCGATGAGGACGAAAAGCGCGATCTGGAACGTCTTGAGGGCCAGTTCCTTGGTGGTTTCCGTGAGCGTCTGGCGGCGCCGGATGAAATCCGAGCCGCGCTGGTTCGAAAGGCGTCCGATCCAGAACAGGACGGCGCCGAAGATGACCGTCCGCCCCAGCGCATAGAGCGTGAACTCGATGTTGCCGAGCGAGAAGCCGATGCTGTCGGTCACCTGCACCAGGTCGTCCAGGAGGCCGATGGCATAAATGACGATCAACGGCACGAGCACCAGCAGCGTGAAGTACCGGACCGTCTGGGTGGTCGAAATCCGTGTCGCCGCGATATAGGCGATGGACAGGAAGTTGATGCCCTGGACGAACTGTACGAGCCATTGCTGGTTGAAGAATTCGCGGGAGACGGCGACGGCGATGCCGAGCAGGATCGCGTTGGTGACCGGGAAGATGAGCTCGCGCAGGTGATAGGTGGCGCTGCCGACCTGTGCGACCCGGGCCTTGATTCGGCCCGTTTCCTGCTGCGTGTCCTCTGCGCTGATCTTCTCGATACGGCGCCTGAGAACCCGGGAGATCAGCCATGAAACGACGGCGGTGACGATGACCGCGGCGATCTGCAGATAAAGATCGCCGCTGTGAATCGTGGTTTCGACCAGATCGGTAAGGGTTTCGTCCAAGTGCCGGCACCTGCTGATTGCGGATGGTCCAGACTAGATGATGTTTGGCCCTGTGCCAATTTCGTCAAGCGCCGGGCTTCCATAACCGGGGGGCATGACTGTTCCTGTCACCCGGATTCGCGCTTCCAAAATAGTCAAGACGGGACCCGCACTAACGCGCGGTTGCAATCATCCCTCTTCCCTTCCGGAGAAGGTCAGGATGAAGCGGATTTCGCCTTATCGGCATCCAGTCCGCCGGCGGCGACGATGAAGCCGGCGATGGTATCGAGCCCTTCCTTGGTCTTCATGTTGGAAAAAACGTAAGGCCGGTCGCCGCGCATGCGTTTGGTGTCGCTGTCCATGACCTCCAGCGAGGCGCCGACCAGCGGCGCCAGGTCGGTCTTGTTGATGACCAGAAGATCGGAGCGTGTGATACCGGGACCGCCCTTGCGGGGGATCTTCTCGCCGGCCGAGACGTCGATCACATAAATGGTAATGTCGGCCAGTTCCGGCGAGAAGGTGGCCGCCAGATTGTCGCCGCCGGATTCGATCAGGATCACGTCGAGGTCCGGGAACTTCTCGTTCATGGTATCGATGGCGGCGAGGTTGATCGACGCGTCCTCGCGGATCGCCGTGTGCGGGCAGCCGCCGGTCTCGACACCCATGATGCGTTCTTCCGGCAGCGCGCCGGCGCGGGTCAGGATCAGCGCGTCTTCCTTGGTATAGATGTCGTTGGTGATGGCGCAGATGTCGTAGACGTCGCGGAACGTCTGGCAAAGCCGCTCCATCAGCGCGGTCTTGCCCGAGCCGACCGGCCCGCCGATGCCGACCCGGAGGGGCCCGTTAACGGAAGAACTCATGATCTGAATAACCTCGTGTACTGGGTTTCGTGTTGCATGGCGGCGATGTCGCTCGTGACCGCGATGCCGCCGACGTCATCAAAGGACGCGTTTTCGGCCGCGGCCGCCGTTTCGGTGATGGCGTTCTCGAGCCCGGCCAGCACCCGCTGTCCGGCGCTTTGTCCCAGCGGGATCAACCGCACGCCGGCGGAAACGAGATTTGCCGCAAAGCCGTGCAGGTAGGCATTGAGCGCGGCGGCAAGGGGAATGCCGTGCGCCGACGCCGCCATCGCGACCGCGACCGGGTAGGCAACCTTTGACCCGAGCGCCTCGATGCCCGCCTCCATGTCCGGCCACGGCCACGCATCCTTCGTCGCCTTTACGAAGGCCGTTCCCTGCGCCGTCGTTTCCAGATGACGTTCGGCGGACGGCGTGAGGGCGATGGCGAAATCGTTGACCTCGGCCAGTCTCGACACTTCGCCGGCACAGGCATGGGCGTGCGCGAACAGAACGGCGTCCGACCAGCCCGAGCCATGCCGGACGATGCTCTCGGCCCACGCCGCCAATGCCGCCTCGCCGGTGACGCGACCGTCCTCGACCGCCCACTCGATACCGTGCGAATAGGCGAAGGCGCCCACCGGATAGGACGGCGACAGCCACGCCATCAAACGGTAAAGGGCGGCATTATCCATGCCGGTGCCCCGCGTGGTGATGGGTGTGGCCATGATCGTCGTCATCGCCGTGGTGATGGCGATGCCCGCCGCCCGCGTAGGCGCCGCCTTCGGGGGTGAACGGGGCCTCGACGTGCTTCACCTCGGCCCCCAGGCCGCGCACCATGTCGGCGATGACGTGGTCCTCGCGGATCAGGATGCGTTGGCCGTCGATCTGCGCCGGCAGATGCCGGTTGCCGAGATGCCAGGCGATCTTGGCGAGGTGCACCGGGTCGGCACAGGTAATCTCCAGCAGCGGCTCGGCGGCGGCCTTGACCGCGACGAGGTGCCCGTCATCGAGCACCAGCGCGTCCCCGTCGGCGAGCACCTGGGCTTTCGGCATGTCGAGCACGAACGTGAGCCCGCCGGTGCCCGTCATCGTCATGCGGCGGCGGTAGCGGTCGTCATAGCCGAGCACCACGGTGTCGATGGCGATCCCGTCCCACTCGCCTTGGCGTCTGATTTCGCGCGCGTGCAGCATCATGCCCTCAGTACAGGAAGTAGCGTTGCGCCATGGCCAGTTCGGCGGCCGGCTCGCAGGTCAGCAGGTTTCCGTCGGCCCGCACCTCGTAGGTTTCGGGATCGACGTCGATCTTCGGCAGGTAGTCGTTCAGCACCATGGATTTCTTGGAAATCCCGCCGCGCGTGTTGGCGACGGGCAGGAATTCCTTGGAGACGCCCAGTATCTGTTTCAGGCCCTGCTCCATGGCCGCTTGCGAGACGAACGTGACCCCGCTTGCCGTCAGCGACTTGCCGTATGATCCGAACATGGGCCGGTAGTGGACCGGCTGCGGTGTCGGGATCGAGGCATTCGGATCGCCCATCTGCGCCGCCGCAATGGTGCCGCCCAGTAGGATCATGTCCGGTTTGACGCCGAAGAACGCCGGCGACCACAGTACGAGATCGGCACGCTTGCCGACCTCGATCGAGCCGATGTGCGCCGCCATACCGTGCGCGATGGCCGGGTTGATGGTGTACTTGGCGATATAACGCTTCACCCGCATGTTGTCGTTATCGCCGGTTTCCTCTGGCAAAGCGCCGCGCTGGCGTTTCATCTTGTCGGCGGTCTGCCAGGTGCGGATCAGCACCTCGCCGACCCGGCCCATGGCCTGGCTGTCCGATGCGATGATCGAGAACGCGCCCATGTCGTGCAGGATATCCTCGGCGGCGATGGTCTCGCGGCGGATGCGGCTTTCGGCGAAGGCGACGTCTTCCGGGATGCGGTTATCGAGGTGATGGCACACCATCAGCATATCCAGATGCTCGTCGATGGTGTTGACCGTGTAGGGCCGCGTCGGGTTGGTGGACGACGGGATGACGTTCTCCTCGCCGCAGACCTTGATGATGTCCGGTGCATGGCCGCCGCCGGCGCCCTCGGTGTGGAAGGCGTGAATGGTGCGCCCCTTGAACGACGCCACCGTGTTCTCGACGAAACCGGACTCGTTCAGGGTGTCGGTGTGGATCATCACCTGAACGTCCATCTGGTCGGCGACGGTGAGGCAGCAGTCGATGGCGCCCGGCGTCGTGCCCCAGTCCTCGTGCAGTTTCAGCGAACACGCGCCCGCCAGCACCTGCTCGTAAAGCCCCTCCGGCTTCGACGCGTTGCCCTTGCCCGAGAACGCCAGGTTCATCGGGAAGGCGTCCGCCGCCTGGATCATGCGGCCGATGTGCCACGGTCCCGGCGTGCAGGTGGTGGCGTTGGTGCCCGTCGCCGGCCCGGTGCCGCCGCCCAGCATGGTGGTGACGCCGGACATCAGCGCTTCCTCGATCTGCTGCGGGCAGATGAAGTGAATGTGCGCATCGAAGCCGCCGGCGGTGAGGATCTTGCCTTCGCCGGCGATGGCCTCGGTGCCCGGGCCGACGACGATGTCGACGTTCGGCTGGGTGTCCGGATTGCCGGCCTTGCCGATGCCGACGATACGGCCGTCGCGTAGACCGACGTCAGCCTTCACGACGCCCCAGTAATCGACGATCAGCGCGTTGGTGATGACGGTGTCGACTGCGCCCAGCGCGCGCGGCGTCTGCGACTGGCCCATGCCGTCGCGCAGCACCTTGCCGCCGCCGAACTTCACTTCCTCGCCGTAGGTGGTGTAGTCCTGCTCGACCTCGACGAACAACTCGGTATCGGCGAGCCTGACCTTATCGCCCGTGGTCGGGCCGAACATGTCCGCATAGGCGGCGCGTGAGATTTTAGCCGGCATCGAGACCCCCCATGATTTTCTGGTTGAAGCCGTAGACCTCGCGTCCGCCCAGCAGCGGCACCAGTGTCACCTCGCGGGTCTGCCCCGGCTCGAAACGGACCGCGGTCCCCGACGCGATATCGAGGCGCATGCCGCGTGCCTTCTCGCGGTCGAATTCGAGGCCCGGGTTGGTCTCGTAGAAATGATAGTGACTCCCGACCTGGACCGGACGGTCGCCGGTGTTGGCGACCTCGATGGTGACGGTCGGCTGACCGGCGTTGAGCTCGATCTCGCCCACGGCGGGGATGATTTCTCCGGGGATCATTTGAAATCTCCCTTGGTTTGCGAACAACCCGTCACCCCCGCGAAGGCGGGGGTCCAACGGGCGGCTGTTTTGGGTTCCCGCCTGCGCGGGAATGACGACTGGAAAACGGCAAGGGTCATAAACATCAGCGGATCGGTTCGTGGACGGTGACGAGCTTGGTGCCGTCGGGGAAGGTCGCCTCGACCTGCACGTCGTGGATCATCTCGGCGATGCCCTCCATCACCTGATCGCGGGTGATCACGTTCGCACCGGTCTCCATCAACTCGGCGACGGATTTGCCGTCGCGCGCGCCCTCGATTACGAAATCCGTGATCAGTGCGATCGCCTCCGGATGGTTCAGCTTGACGCCGCGCTCGAGCCGGCGCCTTGCGACCATCGCTGCCATCGACACCAGCAACTTGTCCTTCTCCCTGGGGGTCAGGTTCATGTCCCTCTCCTCACTCTTTTATGTCGACCAGACACGGGGCATGGGTTTGCCGCCGCGCAGTCCGGTAATCAACGGTTCGACGATCCGGCGCAGGCCGGCGCCCGTATCGGCGACGGCGCGGATCACCAGCTTTTCCGACCAGGCGCTGGCCCCCGCGATGCCGATGGCGGGCGAGATGCCGTCGATGATGTCGCGCGTGCCTTCCAGGCGCCGTTCCGCGTCCGGTGCGGCGTAAAGAATCGTCGCCATGGCGCGTGCGTTTCCGAGTGTCGCGGCATTCGCCAAGGTATCGGCGACCGGTCCCCCGATCCGGAGCGCGTCGGCGTGGATCAGCCTGCCGTCGCGGCGCACGCGCCAGACGTCCGAGAACGCGCCCGTGTTCATGACCTCGCCCATGGCGGCGCGGCCGAAGACGGCGGATTCGTGCGCGATCAGCGTTGCATCGCCGTCGAGATCGACGTCGAAGCTGCGCTTGAGCCGCGCGCCGTCGAACAGGATGGTCTCCTGCGGCAGCCAGGCGAGGGTGCTGCCGGTACCGGCTCTGAGGCGGGTCGTGACGCGCGCGTCGTCCGAGAGTGCGCGATATGCGCGTTCGCTTGCCTGTGTCGTGAAAACAGCCTCGCAGCCTTCGGCCAGTTCCCCCTCGAACGCGAGCTTGTCGCCGCCCGTCAGACCGCCCGCCGTGTTGAGCAGCACCGCTTCCGGCGCCTGGCCGGGATCGAGGCGCGGCAGCCGGACCTTGAACGAGCCCGATTGGTGCAGACGGCCGAGAACCGTTTTATCGCCGCGTTTCTTGAAGGCGCACGCGGCGGTGCCTTTGGTTCGCTGCAGAACCGGTGCGGCGGCGGAATCAAACGGTGAGGTGTCGTCGAACATCGGTCTCGTTCATATCCGCCTTGTCGCCGGCGAGGACGACCTCGCCCCTGTCCATGACAGTGAAGCGGTCCGCGAGGTCGCGCGCAAACTCAAAATACTGCTCGACCAGCACGATAGCCATGTCGCCGGTGTCCCTGAGATACGAGATCGCCCGGCCGATGTCCTGGATGATGGAAGGCTGAATGCCCTCGGTCGGTTCGTCGAGAATCAGCAGCTTGGGCCGCGTCACCAGCGCGCGGCCGATGGCGAGCTGCTGCTGCTGGCCGCCCGACAGGTCGCCACCACGGCGCCGGAGCATGTCCTTCAGCACCGGGAACAGATCGAACACCTCGTCCGGGACCCGGCGCTTGCCGCGCGGCAGGCAGGCATAGCCGGTTTCCAGGTTTTCCTCGACCGACAGCAGCGAGAAGATTTCGCGCCCCTGCGGCACGAAGGCGATGCCGCGCCGCGCGCGCTCGAACACTGGAAGCGTTGAGATATCCGTGTCGTCCCACCTGACCGCGCCGCGCGTCAGCGGTTGCTGGCCGACGACCGCGCGCATCAGGCTCGTCTTGCCGACGCCGTTGCGGCCCATGACACAGGTGACCTTGCCGGTTTCCGCCTGCATGGACACGCTCTTCAGGGCCTGCGCGGCACCGTAGAACAGATCGACATTCTCGACAGTCAGCATGATCAGCGCCCCAAATACACGTCGATGACTTCCTGGTTGGCGCTGACCTGGTCGAGCGAACCTTCCGCCAGCACGCGGCCTTCGTGCAGCACCGTGACCTTGACGCCGAGATCGCGGACGAAGTCCATATCGTGTTCGACGACGACAACCGAGTGATCCTTCGCGATTTCCTTCAGCAGCCGCGCCGTGTCCGCGGTTTCCGCATCGGTCATGCCGGCCGCCGGTTCGTCGACCAAAAGGAGCATCGGGTCCTGCGCCAGCAGCATGCCGATCTCCAGCCACTGTTTCTGGCCGTGCGACAGATTGGCGCCCAGTTCCGCACTGAGATCGCCGAGCCGCGTGATCTCGAGGATCTCGTCGACGCGCTTGTGATCCGTTCCGTTCGACTTGCCGAACAGCGTGCTCAGCACGCCGCGCGGCCGGTCCAGCGCGAGCAGGATGTTGTCATAGACCGTGTGGCTTTCGAAAACCGTCGGCTTCTGGAACTTGCGGCCGATGCCCAGCGTGGCGATGGCGGCCTCGTCCAGCTTGGTGAGATCGATATCCTTGCCGAAGGCGACGGTGCCCATATCGGGCCGGGTCTTGCCGGTGATCACGTCCATCATGGTCGTCTTGCCGGCGCCGTTGGGGCCGATGATGGCGCGCATCTCGCCTTCGGCGATATAGAGCGAGAGCGCGTTCAGCGCCTTGAAGCCGTCGAAGCTGACCGAGACGTTGTCGAGATAAAGAAGCGTATCGCCTGCCTGGGTCATCAGTCGGCCTCCTGCGGTTGCGGCTGGCCCGCGGTCGCCCGGCGTTCGCGGCGCTTCGCCATGATCTGATTGGCGAGGCCGAGGATGCCCTTGGGCAGGAACAGCGTCACAGCGATGAACAGCGCGCCCAGCGCGAACAGCCAGAATTCCGGCATGACGCCGGTGAAGATCGTTTTGGCGCCGTTGACCAGCACCGCGCCGAGTGCGGCGCCGACCAGCGTGCCGCGGCCGCCGACGGCGACCCAGACCACCGCCTCGATGGAGTTGGCGGGGGCGAATTCGGAGGGGTTGATGATGCCGACCTGCGGCACGTAAAGCGCGCCGGCGATGCCTGAGATCATCGCCGACAGCACCCAGACGAACAGCTTGTAGTGCTCGACCCGGTAACCGAGGAAGCGGGTCCGGCTCTCGGCGTCGCGGACCCCGATCAGGATCTTGCCGAGCTTGGAGGTGACGATCGCCTGCGCCAGCAGGAACGCGGCGATCAGCGCGGTGCCGCTGGCGGCGAACAGGCCGACGCGGGTGGTGTCCGACTGCACGTCGAAGCCGAGGATGTCCTTGAAGTCGGTAAGCCCGTTGTTGCCGCCGAAGCCCATGTCGTTCCGGAAGAACGCGAGCAAAAGCGCGAAGGTCATGGCCTGCGTGATGATCGAGAGATAAACGCCGGTCACCCGCGAGCGAAAGGCGAACCAGCCGAACGCAAAGGCGAGGGCGCCGGGCACCAGCACCGCCATCAGCGCGGCGAACCAGAACATGTCGAAGCCGTACCAGTACCACGGCAACTCCTGCCAGTTCAGGAACACCATGAAATCCGGCAGCACCGGATGGCCGTAGACGCCGCGGCTGCCGATCTGGCGCATCAGGTACATGCCCATGGCGTAGCCGCCGAGTGCGAAGAACGCGCCGTGGCCCAGCGACAGCACGCCGCAGAATCCCCACACCAGGTCGATGGCCAGCGCCAGCATGGCGTAGCAGAGGTACTTACCGAACAGCGACACGACGTAGCTCGACATATAGAGCGGGCTGGTTTCCGGCATCGCCAGGTTGAGGAACCCGATGACGACGACGATCGCCGCGATGACGGCGATGAAGACGTAGGAACGGACGCCGAGCGCGCCGGCGATGAAGTTGGTCATCATGCTTCCACCGCCCGGCCCTTAAGGGCGAACATACCGCGCGGCTTCTTCTGGATGAACAGGATGATGAACACCAGCACCACGATCTTCCCGAGCACCGCGCCGGCGTAGGGTTCGAGGAACTTGTTGGCGACGCCCAGCGTCATGGCGCCGACCAGCGTGCCCCACAGGTTGCCGACGCCGCCGAAGACGACGACCATGAAACTATCGATGATGTAGGACTGGCCGAGGTTGGGGCTGACGTTGTCGATCTGGCTGAGCGCCACACCGGCGATCCCGGCGATCCCCGAGCCGAGGCCGAAGGTCAGTGCGTCGACCCAGTCGGTACGGATGCCCATGGCGCCGGCCATGCCGCGGTTCTGCGTCACGGCGCGCATCTGTAGCCCGTAGGGCGTACGTTTCATGACCAGCATCAGCGCCGCCAGCACCACGAGCGCGAAGACCAGGATATAGAGCCGGTTATAGGTGATCGTCATCTGGCCGATCTCGAACGCGCCCGACATGAAGTCCGGTGTGCCGACCTCCTGGTTGGTCGGTCCGAAGATCGAGCGCACGGTCTGCTGCAGTGCTAGCGAGATCCCCCATGTCGCGAGCAGGGTCTCCAGCGGGCGTCCGTAGAGGAAGCGGATGATGCCGCGTTCGATGGCGACGCCGACGGCGCCGGCAACAAGGAACGCGAGCGGGATCGAAATCAGCAGCGAGACCTCGAACAATTGCGGGTACGAGGTGCGGATGATGTCCTGCACCACGAACGTGGTATAGGCGCCGAGCATCACCATTTCGCCGTGCGCCATGTTGATGACGCCCATCACGCCGAAGGTGATGGCGAGCCCGATGGCGGCCAGCAACAGGACCGAGCCCAACGACAGGCCGTACCAGACGTTCTGCGCCGCCGCCCACGCGGCAAGTTCGCGTTCGATGATGCCGGCCGCGGACTCGGCGGCCGACTTCAGCTTGCCCTCGGCGTTGCCGGCGAAGTTGAGCAGAAGCGAGCGTGAGTCGCGGCCGGACCGGGTCTCGATAACCTTGATGGCGGCGAGTTTTTCGGCTTCGTCGAGGTCGCTCGACAGCACCGCGGCCGCGCGCGCTTCCGTCATGACCTTCCTGACGTCCGCCTTGGTTTCCTTTTCGAGAGCGGTCTCCAGGAGCGGAATGGCGTCCGGATCCCGCGACTGGAACACCGCTTCCGCGGCGGCCATGCGGTCTGCGGGTTTCCTGGAATTGAGTTGCAGGCCGCCCAGCGCATCGCGGACGGCGCGGCGCAGCCTGTTGTTGACCTTGATTTTCTCGAGCGCCGCTTTCGGCATTTCGCCGGCGGGCTCGAGGGTCAGCGGATCGGTGAGTTTGAAATTGCCACCGGCGCGCTCGACGATAAAGACCTTGCCGCCGAGTTTCTGCTGATAAAGGAGACCGTCGCCGAGGGCTTCCAGGGCCGGGACGACACGACCGTCGCCGGTGGCCGCCAGTTCGCCGATCACCTTCTGGCGGTCGTTGAAGCCGCCTTCGGCAAGCTGGTTGATCTTGTCGGCCAGTTCGTCGGCGTGCACCGGCGCGGCCGGGGCAAACATGAAAAGACTAAACAGGAAAAGAAATAACGAGGCGCGGGTCTTTGGAAACGTGTTCATCGAGGCAGTTCCGGCATCTAAACGATGAGAAGTAGGGCCGCCCGGGGGTGGCGCGCGGCCACCCCCGGACGATCCGGGTGCTTAGCTGCCTTGACCGCCGCACTTGCCGGTCTTGGTGTTGAAGTTGCCGCACGACAGAGGCGCACGCCAATCGCTGATCAGGTCCTTCGAACCCGGCAGGAAGTCCGACCAGGCGTCGCCCGGGACCAGGCCCGGCGTCGAGGACACGGTTTCGAACTGGCCGTCGCCCTGCACCTCGCCGATCAGGACCGGCTTGGTGATGTGGTGGTTCGGCATCATCGCCGAATAACCGCCCGTGAGGTTCGGGACCGTCACGCCGATGAGCGAGTCGATGACCGCATCAGGCGCCGTGGTGCCGGCGATCTCGACGGCCTTAACCCACATGTTGAAGCCGATGTAGTGGGCTTCCATCGGGTCGTTGGAAACGCGTTTCGGGTTCTTGGTGAAGGCTTTCCAGGTCTTGATGAACGCGGCGTTTTCCGGGCTGTCGACGGACTGGAAGTAGTTCCACGCCGCGAGGTGACCCACCAGCGGACCGGTGTCGAGACCGGCCAGTTCTTCCTCGCCGACGGAGAAGGCGACCACCGGAATGTCTTCGGCCTTGATGCCCTGGTTGCCGAGTTCCTTGTAGAACGGCACGTTGGCGTCGCCGTTGATGGTCGAGACCACGGCGGTCTTCTTGCCGGCGGAACCGAACTTCTTGATGTCGGAGACGATCGTCTGCCAGTCGGAATGACCGAACGGCGTGTAGTTGATCATGATGTCGTCGGTGGCCACGCCCTTGTCCTTGAGATAGGCCTCGAGGATCTTGTTGGTCGTGCGCGGATAGACGTAGTCGGTCCCGGCGAGAACCCAGCGTTCGACGCCTTCGTTCATCAGGTATTCGACGGCCGGGATGGCCTGCTGGTTCGGCGCGGCGCCGGTGTAGAACACGTTACGCTGGCTTTCCTCGCCCTCGTACTGCACCGGATAAAAGAGAATGCTGTTCAGCTCCTCGAACACCGGCAGCACCGACTTGCGCGATACCGACGTCCAGCAGCCGAAGACCACGTCGACCTTGTTGACGGAAATGAGCTCGCGCGCTTTTTCCGCGAACAGCGGCCAGTTCGACGCCGGGTCGACGACGACCGGTTCGAGCTTCTTGCCGAGAACGCCGCCTTTCTTGTTCTGCTCTTCGATGAGCATCAGCATGACGTCCTTCAGCGTGGTTTCGCTGATCGCCATGGTGCCCGAAAGCGAGTGAAGAATACCGACCTTGATGGTCTCGGCGGCATGGGCGGTCGCGCCCGCGAGCGTTACGCCCGCGATGGCCGTCGCCCCCAGAAGTGTTTTGAGATATGACCTCATATTAGCCTCTCCCCATAGGGTTGTTGTTGCACTGCACCGTTGCATCGCAAAAACGGGGCCATTTGCCGGAGAGGCCGTCAGAAAATGTGGATGGGTTGTCTAAGCCGCTGGACTCACGTCAGGAATCCGGACGTGAGTCCGATGCATCGGCGGCTTTGCTATCGAAAAGTTCGTTCGAATTAATGCATATAAATTATACAATATTATACTAATGATTAAAAAATAATCATATTGTAGCTGAGTGCATGCTGCGCCGGCCCGCCGGTTGCGTCCGGATGACGTCTGGCCTATTCGCTGTAGATCCAGCGCGGGCTCTGCTTCTTGAGTTCCATCTTGGCGAGCGACGTGCGATGTACCTCGTCGGGGCCGTCGGCGAGGCGCAGGCTACGCGTCTTGGCCCAGGCGTAGGCGAGGCCGAAATCCTCGGAGACGCCGCCGCCGCCGTGCACCTGGATCGCCCGGTCGATGACGTCGCAGGCCATCTGCGGTGCGATCACCTTGATCATGGCGATCTCGGAGCGCGCCACCTTGTTGCCGACCGTATCCATCATGTAGGCCGCCTTGAGGGTCAGCAGCCGCGCCTGCTCGATCTCGATCCGGGATCGCGAGATGGCGTCCATCACCACGCCCTGTTCGGACAAGGGCTTGCCGAAGGCGACGCGTTGCTTGGCGCGCGCGCACATGGCTTCGAGCGAGCGTTCGGCGACGCCGATAAGGCGCATGCAGTGGTGGATGCGCCCGGGGCCCAGGCGTCCCTGCGCGATCTCGAAACCGCGCCCCTCGCCGAGGATCATGTTGGCCGCCGGCACGCGCACATTGTCGAAGTCTACTTCGAAGTGGCCGTGCGGCGCATGGTCGTAACCGAACACGGTCAGCGGGCGGATCAGTTTCAAGCCCGGCGTGTCGCGCGGCACCAGGATCATCGACTGCTGGCGGTATTTTTCGGCGTCCGGGTCGGACTTGCCCATGAAAATGAAGATCTCGCAGCGGTGGTCGCCGGCGCCCGAGGTCCACCACTTGCGGCCGTTCAGGACGTATTCGTCGCCGTCGCGTTCGATCCGGGATTGGATATTGGTCGCGTCCGACGAGGCCACGTCGGGCTCGGTCATCGCAAACGCCGAGCGGATTTCCCCGTCCAGCAACGGCTTCAGCCAGCGCTCTTTCTGTTCGTCGGTGCCGTAGCGAACCAGCACCTCCATGTTGCCGGTGTCGGGCGCGGCGCAGTTGAAAACCTCGGGGCCGATCGGTGAGCGGCCCATGATTTCGCAAAGAGGCGCGTATTCCAGGTTGGTCAGCCCGGCGCCGTATTCGGCCTCCGGCAGGAACAGGTTCCAGAGCCCGGCTTTCTTCGCCTTTGCCTTCATCTCCTCCATGACCGGCGGGGTGGTCCAGCGGTCGCCGGCCTCAAGCTGTTCGATAAAGACCTTCTCGTTCGGATAGACGTGTTCGTCCATGAAGGCCGTCAACTGGCTGCGAAGGTGCTCGATGCGTTCTGAGAAATCGAAATTCATGGTTTTCCTGCCTTGGTATGGTTTGCCGCAGTTTGCCGGACTTTCGCCGGAAGTGCAGCCTTCATCAACCGGGCTGGCCTTGCGGCGCCCGATGCGCGAAAACTGGGACCCGGCGCGCCGCGCGGGCTGGACAACCCCGCAGCCCCGCATCATACTGCAATTTCGCTGTGCAAAAGCAAGTTTCAAAAACAAGGACATCCGATGACAGGTCCCGTCGACTACGAAATCCATGGCGCCGTCGCCCTGATCGCGCTCGATAACCCGCCGGTCAACGCGCTCGGGATCGCGGTCCGCGAGGGTGTCGCCGCCGCCATCGACAAGGCGGAAGCCGACGATGCCGTCAAATGCATCGTGCTCGCCGGGCGCAACCGCTGCTTCTGCGGCGGCGCCGACATCACGGAATTCGGCAAGCCCAGGAAAGAGCCATCGCTGTCGGTCCTCATCAACCGCCTCGAGGCCAGCGACAAGCCGGTCGTGGTCGCCATTCACGGCACGGCGGTCGGCGGCGGCTGCGAAATCTCTCTCGGCTGCCACTACCGGGTCGGCGACAGGTCGGCGCGCTTCGGCCTGCCGGAGATCAATCTGGGCCTCTTGCCCGGTGCCGGCGGCACGCAGCGTCTGCCGCGCCTGATCGGCATCGCGCCGGCACTCGATATCATTCTGTCGGGCGAATACGTGGACGCGGAAAAGGCGCTCGACCTCGGGTTCCTGGACGCCATCGTGCCGGGCGACCTGGTCGAGGGCGCCGTCGACTTCGCCAACGGCCTGATCAAGGACAGCAAGGGACCGCGCCGGGTCGCGGATATGCAGATCGCGGCCGAGGGTGCTAGGGAAACGCTCGACGCCTACCGGGGGAAGATCGCCAAGCGCTCGCGCGGCCTGATCGCGCCGGAACGCTGCATCGACGCGGTCGAGGCCGCCATGAGCCTCAGCGTCGCCGAGGGCATGAAGCTGGAGCGCAAGAATTTCGACGAACTGGTGCAGTCGGATCAGTCGAAAGCGCAGCGGCATCTGTTCTTCGCCGAACGCCAGGCACACAAGCTGCCGGGCGTGGACAAGGACACCGCGCTGCGCCCCATCGAGAAGGTCGCCGTCATCGGTTGCGGCACCATGGGGCGCGGCATCGCCATGAGTTTCGCGGGCGGCGGGTTCCCGGTCACCGTCCTGGAACAGAACCACGACGCGCTGGATGCCGGCCTCGCGGCGACGAAGAAGACTTATGAAAGCAGCGTCAAACGGGGCCGCATCACGCAGGAGGAAATGGACGCCTGCATGGGCCGGTTCTCGGGCACCGTCGATTACGCGGACCTCGCGGACGCCGACATCGTCGTCGAGGCCGTGTTCGAGGACATGGACCTGAAGAAGAAGGTCTTCGGCCAGCTTGACGCCGTCTGCAAGCCGGGTGCGATCCTCGCCACCAATACCTCATCGCTGGATATCGACGAGATCGCGTCGGCGACCGGGCGGCCCGCCGACGTGGTCGGGACGCACTTCTTTTCGCCCGCCAACATCATGAAACTGATGGAAAACGTGCGCGGCAAGGCGACCTCGCCCGAGGTTCAGGCGACGGTGATGAAACTTTCCAAGGACATCGGCAAGGTCGGCGTCATGGTCGAGGTCTGCGACGGTTTCGTCGGCAACCGCATGCTTTACCGCTACCGTTCGCAGGCGGAATTCCTGCTGGAAGAAGGCGCGTTGCCGGAACAGATCGACAAGATCGTCTACGATTTCGGTTTTCCCATGGGACCGTTCGCCATGGGCGATCTGGCCGGGCTCGACGTCGGCTATATGGTCAGGAAGCACCGCCGCGAACGCTTTCCGAGCAACGAGCGCTATTCGTCGACCATCGCCGACCGTATCGTCGAGATGGGCCGGCACGGTCAGAAGAACGGCATGGGTTGGTACAGGTACGCCGAGGGCAGCCGCACGCCGGAGCCGGACCCCGAGATCGCCGAATTGATCGAAGGCGTGTCGGCGGAGATGGGCATCACGCGCCGCGAGGTAACGGATCAGGAGATCATGGAACGTTGCATGTATACCCTGATCAACGAAGGCGCGAAGATTCTGGAAGAGGGGATCGCGACACGCCCGAGCGACATCGACCTCGTCTGGGTGCACGGTTACGGCTATCCCATCGGCAAAGGCGGGCCCATGTTCTTTGCAGACCTGACCGGGGTCGGTAAAATCCACGAAACCATGAAGCGGCTGCACGATGCGCACGGCGACCTGCTGCGCCCGGCGCCGCTGCTGGAGGAACTGGCCAAGTCCGGCAAGTCGTTCGCCGACTATCAGCCGAAATAACGAGACCTTAGAGGGAGAGACCATGACCGAAGCCGTCATCGTATCCACGGCCCGCACGCCGATCGGCAAAGCTTACCGGGGCGCGTTCAACAAGACCCATGGCGCGGTCATGCAGGCGCACTGCATCGAGGCGGCGGTCGAACGCGCCGGCGTCGACCCCGAAGAGATCGAAGATGTGATCATCGGCTGCGGCTATCCGGAAGGCGCGACCGGCAAGAACATCGCGCGTCTTTCGGCGTATCGCGCCGGGCTACCGGTGACGACGTCGGGCACCACGGTCAACAGGTTCTGTTCGTCGGGCCTGCAGGCCATCGCCATGGCGGCGCAGCGCGTCATCGTCGACCGCGTGCCGGTGATGGTTGCCGGCGGCGTCGAGTCCGTCAGCCTCGTGCAGCCGAGCCTCAACCGGCACTATTTCGAGGAAGACTGGCTGATGGAACACAAGCCGGAACTCTGGATGAGCATGATCGATACCGCCGATCTGGTCGCCAAGCGTTACGGCGTCAGCCGCGAAGCCCAGGACGAATACGGCCTGCAGAGCCAGCAGCGCTGTGCCATCGCCCAGCAGGCGGGCTATTTCGACGACGAGATCGTGCCGATCACCACGATCAAGGAAGTAAAGAACAAGGAGACCGGCGACGTTTCCGATCAGGAAGTGACGCTGGACCGGGACGAGGGCAACCGCCCTGACACCAATATCGAAGGGTTGCGGAAGCTGCAACCGGTGATGGGCGAGGGCAATTTCATCACCGCCGGCAACGCCAGCCAGCTTTCCGACGGCGCGTCGGCCTGCGTCGTCATGGACGCGAAAGAAGCGGAGAAGCGGGGGCTCAAGCCGCTTGGCATCTTCAAGGGGTTCACGGTCGCCGGCTGCGAGCCGGACGAGATGGGCATCGGCCCCGTGTTCGCCGTGCCGCGCCTGTTGGAGCGTTTTGGCATGACCATGGACGACATCGATTTGTGGGAGCTGAACGAGGCCTTCGCGTCGCAGGTGCTCTATTGTCGCGACAAGCTCGGCATCCCCAACGACAGGCTCAATGTCAACGGCGGCTCCATCGCCATCGGTCACCCGTTCGGCATGACCGGTGCGCGTCTTGCCGGTCACATCCTGATCGAGGGCAAGCGGCGCGGCGCCAGGAACGTCGTCGTCACCATGTGCGTCGGCGGCGGCATGGGCGCGGCGGGCCTGTTCGAGGTCGTCTGAGCAGACCGATGACGACGCCCGACAGGGAAGTTATTGCAATCCGGGACGACGAGCGGATCGACACGACGCGGCTCGAACCGTGGTTGCGCGCGTTTCTGCCGGAAACTGAAGGTGAATTCTCGCTCGCCCAGTTCGGCGGCGGTCACGCCAACCTGACCTATCTGGTTTGCTTCGGCGATACGGAGTACGTGCTGCGCCGCCCGCCGCTCGGGCCGGTCGCGCCATCGGCCCACGACATGAAACGCGAGCACCGGGTCCTCAAGGACCTCTGGCAGGCATTCCCGCTGGCGCCGCGCAGTTTCGCCGTTTGCGAGGACGAGGACATCATCGGCGCACCGTTTCACGTGCTGGAGCGGCGCAACGGGATCGTTGTCAGGCGCGAACTGCCGGACGACCGCGACTGGCCCGAAGACCTGCTGGCACGCATGGGCACGATGCTGATCGACACGCTGGCGGACCTGCACGGTGTCGATCCGGAGGAGCCCGGCCTCGGCGATCTCGGCCGTCCGGACGGTTTCATCGAGCGGCAGTTGGTCGGCTGGACCAAGCGCTGGCGCGCCGCCGTCCACGAAGCCAATCCGGTAATGGACATGGTCATCGACTGGCTGCACGGCCGCATCCCGGAAAGCCAGCGCGCGACACTGCTGCACAACGATTTCAAGCTCGACAACATGCTGCTCGATGCCGGCGATCCGGCGGTGCCGCGCGCGGTGCTGGACTGGGATATGTGCACCCGGGGTGATCCGCTCTCCGACCTCGGTTACGTGCTGACGTTCTGGGGCCAGGCGGATGATGACCCGGCATGGATTCTCGGGGCCTCGATGCCGACATGGAACGCGGGCTTTCCGACCCGCGCCGACGTGATCGAACGCTACGCGGCAAAGACCGGTCTCGATTGTACCGACGTGCACTGGTACCAGGTGTTCGGGGTCTTCAAGATCGCCGTCATTTTGCAGCAGATATATATCCGCTACCTGCGCGGCCAGACACAGGACGAACGGTTCGCGCATTTTGGCGACCGGATCGCCGGTCTCACCGACAAGGGCCGCGCCCTCGCGGGGCTCTGATTCTCAGCTATAGCTGCCGGAGCCGATGGTGCTGCCGCCGTCGACCACCAGCGTGTGCCCGTTGACGAAGCTGCCGGCCTTGGACGCCAGGAACAGCGCCGCGCCGGCGATGTCTTCGGGTTCGCCCAGGCGGCCGATCGGATAGGCGGCGAGCGCACGCCTGGTCCGTTCCGGGTCTTCCCACAGCGCGCGTGCGAAATCCGTCTTCACCAGTCCCGGCGCGATGCAGTTGGCGCGAATGTTCGATGGTCCCCACTCGACGGCGAGATTGCGCGCGAGCTGCATGTCGGCGGCCTTGGAAATGCCGTAGGCGCCCAGGTTCTCGCTGCCCTTCAGCCCGCCGATGCTCGAGACGATGATCACTGCGCCGTCCTTGCGTTCCGCCATCTGCGGAATGACCATGTTGCAGAGCCACAGGTTGGAGCCGATGTTGACGTCCATGATCTTGTCGTAGGCATCCTGCGTGATGCCGGAAAGCGGCCCGAAATAGGGGTTCACGGCGGCATTGCAGACGAGGATGTCGATCTTCTTCCATGCGGCCAGGGTCGCGTCGACGAGCGCCTTGATCTGTTCCTTGTCGGAAATGTTGCACGGGATCGGCAGAACCTCGCCGCCGGCATCGCGGATCTCGGCGGCGGTTTCCTCGCAACGTTCCGGCTTGCGGCTGGAGACCACGACCTTGGCGCCCGCACTTGCGAACACCTTGGCGATCTCCTTGCCGATACCCTTGGTCGACCCGGTAATCAGCGCGACCTTGCCCGTGAGGTCGAATAGTTCCTGCGCGCTCAAACGTCCCTCCGTCTTATTGTTTCTGCGTCGCGCCGTTCTTGAGCATCGTGGTGCCGAGGAAGAACAGGACAACGGCCGCGGCCAGCATCACGACGGATGCCACCATGCCCTCCATGTTGGTCCACGGCAACAGGCCGCCGCCCGGCGTCGCCAGGCTCATGCCCGCCAGCACCATCAGCGCGCGCACGGGCCACTGCAGGGCGCCGCACTTGTCGAGCCGTCCGAACCCGATCTGATATCCCTGGAGCGCCCCGGCGACGAACCAGACGCCGACGAACGCCGATGTGATGTGCGCGAGGATGCTGGTGAGCGTGCCCTGCAGGATCAGCGACGGGTTGAGTACGAAGAAGAACGGAATGAAATAGATGATGCTGCCGAGACGCATGGCCTCGAGACCGGTACGCATCGGCGTCGCCTTGGCGAGGGCCGCCGCGGCATAGGCGCCGAGCGCGACCGGTGGCGTGATGAACGACAGCATGCCCCAGTAAAGGATGAACAGGTGCACCGCCATCGGCGACAGCCCGCCCTGAATCAGCGCCGGCGCCAGCACCACGGCGAGGAAGATATAGGCCGCCGTGACCGTCATGCCGATGCCCATGATGAAACTGGTGATGGCCCCCATCACCAGCAGCGTCAGCGTCGAGCCGCCGGCCAGGAAGACGAGGTCGTTGACCAGCGTGCCCGCCATGCCGGTCATCGACAGGGCGCCGACGATCAGCCCGACGGCGGCAAGGATCGCCGTCAACTCGGTCAGCAGACGCGCGACGGCGGTGAGGAACTTCTTGAGATCGTCGATCCCCCAGCGGCCTGACGGGAACACCTGGTTCAGGAACAGCAGCATCGCGGTCGCGTAGAAGGGCGCCAGGGCTTCCCGGCGCAGGTAGACCAGCATCACGATCAGCATCGCGAACACGAAAACGAAGTACCAGCCTTCGCGCAGCGTCTCGCCGAGCTTCGGCAGTTCAGTCTTGGGCAGGCCTTCGAGCTTCATGCGCGCGGCGTAGGAATCGATCTGCATGAACAGCCCGAAGAAATAGAGCCCCGAAGGCACCACGGCGGCGATGGCGATGTCGACGTAGGGCACCTCGATGATCGTTGCCATGATGAATGCCGTCGCGCCCATGACCGGCGGCATCAGCACGCCGCCCGTGGAGGCGCAGGCCTCGACCCCGGCCGCGTAGTGCGGCTGAAACCCGGTGCGGCGCATCGCCGGGATGGTCATGACGCCGGTAGTCAGCACGTTGGTGATGACGCTGCCGCTCATGGATCCCATCAGGCCGCTCGAGAAGATCGCGACCTTGGCGGCGCCGCCGCGCACGCCGCCCAGCAGCGCGAACGCGAGGTTGAGGAAGAACCGGCCGCCGCCCGTGTGTTGCAGGGCGACGCCGAAGATGAGGAAGCCGATCACCAGTTCCGCGAAGGCGCGCATCGGGATGCCGAGAATGCTCTCGATGCTCATGGTGTGATAGGCCGCCGTTTCGCCCCAGGTGCTGGCGAGGCCGGAGATCGGTCCGGGCATGGATTCGGCGAATATCGGATACACGGAAATGACGGTGACGATCGCGAAGATCGCGAAGCCGCCGGCGCGGCGCACGGCCTCGAGCGTCAGCGCCCAAAGCACGTAGCTGACATAGATCGCGTGGTCGGGCGCGACGAATTCCCAGCCGTGGTCGACGATGGTCGTCGAATTGAAAAAGAAGAAAACGCAGGTCGCGAAAGTGACGACACACAAGAGCGCGTCGTGCCACGGTACGCCCGGGTGCCGCACCTTGCCGCTTGCCGGGAAGAAGATGAACGTCAGCGGTAATAGCAGGCCGAGGATCGCATAGAGATAGTGGTTCGACAGCTTGATGATGCCGCCGAGCCACTGCATGCCGAAGATCAGGCGCACCTGATCGACGGCAAGCACAATGGTAAGGACGGCCGCCACAAGGGCGACCGACCTCCAGAACAGATTGAGCTGCCGGTGGCGCTCGGCCGCCGGCTGCTCGTCGTCCTTATCGGTTACTTCCATATGGGATCGAAGCCGGCTTTCGAGAGCGCGGCAGCACGCACCTCAAGCCACTTCTTGGTGAAGGCGTCGCCTTCCATTCCCTTATCCATGCCGGCCCAGGCGTCGGCCAGCACCTTCTGGCGCTCGATGAGCTTGTCGTTGTGTGCCTGGTGGGCGTCGGTCCAGACACCGGCTTCCTTCAGGTACATTACCGCGCCGTCATGGAACGGCACGACCCAGTCGAGAAGCTGGTTCTCGAGCGCCCAGCCCTTGGCCGCCGGTTCGGCGTTGGAGTAGTTGTCGTACTCCTCGACCAGCGCGCGGGTCAGGGAATAGACCTCGGTGGTGTCCTGCGACGCAAACGTCATCAGGATCGGATACGGATAGGCCGGACCTTCATAGGGCTTCTCGGCCGAAATGCCGGTGCCCTTGGTGACCATGCGCGGCACGAAGTAGGGCGCGACTTTCTTGATACCGTCCCAGCACTTGTCGTCGCCGTGCGGGGTCGGCGGCCAGTAGATGCCGCGCGGGCTGGCTTCGAGTTTCTTGGTCGGGCCGGACAGCGTCGAGGCGAACATGGCGTCGACCTGGTCGTTGACCATGCCTTCCCACGCCGCGCCGTACCCCGGGAACTCGACCTTCTCGACGTCGGCCCAGGTCAGGCCGCCGCAGGCCAGCATGCCCTCGATCCCGACATTGAGCGCATCGCCGCCACGCACGTAGCCGACGCGTTTGCCCTTCAGATCGGCATAGGTCTTGATCCCCTTGTCGGCGGCGACGGCGACACTCAGGCCGGCCGAGCCGCTGGCCGACAGCAGCACGCGGATCGGCATCGGGCCCCACGCCGGATCGGCGAACTGGAACACGCCTTCGGACGCGAAGAACGTCGCGATGCCGTTGGCGGAATAACCGACCTTGCCGGCTTTCACCGGTGTCAGGCGCGAAATGTCGTTCTTGCCCGGCACCACGCGCAGCGTGACGCCGTACTTGTCCTTGAGGGCCTTGCCGATGGCCACGGACTGGTTGTAGCCGGTGGTGCCGGTGTTATAGGCGGTCCACGCCATGTTCTTCGGAAGTTTGACTTCCGCGGCATTCGCGGCGACCGCGCCGGAAATGACCAGCGCTGCGCAGAGCGCTCCCATCGTCTTCGTTTTCATTTGTACCTCCCAACGGTATTTTTGATTGCAGTTCGAAACTTGGAGAATGCGATCCGGTATAACCTCGCCTGTTTTGCATAGTAAAATTAAGTTTTGCATTTTTTCGGATCGCATGTAAAGCAATCAGAGGGTGATTTTCCGCCGGAAAGCACCCGAATGTAAGAGAAAGCCGGGCATCGAAATCCGGCGCGAGTTGGGGAGAGAACGTCAAATGAACGATCCGCGAGCTGGATTGGAGGCCCTGGTCGGCCCGAAGAGCGTGGCCATCATCGGGGCGTCCGACGACCCGGGCCGGATCGGCGGCCGGCCGCTTCGCTATCTGATCAAATGGGGGTACGAGGGGCCTTTCTATCCGGTCAATCCGAACCGGGAGAAGGTCCAGGGCGTCGACGCCTACAAATCCATCAAGGATATCGGCAAGCCCATCGACTGCGCGCTGATCGCGGTACCCGCCAGGCTGGTGCTGGAAACCCTCGAGGACTGCGCCGAATGCGGCGTCAAATCGGCCATCGTCTTCAGTTCCGGGTTCGCCGAGGTCGGCGATGCCGGTATCTCGGCGCAGGACGAGCTGACCGCGTTCGCGAAACGCACCGGCATGCGCCTTTTGGGGCCCAACTGTCTCGGGGTTCTCAATTTCCACAGCCGCTTCTTCGCGACGTTTTCGTCGACCGGCGATCAGGGCTATCCGCCGCCGGGGCCGCTCGCCATCATCAGCCAGTCGGGCGCCTACGGGACGCACCTGTTTGCGGTGTGCAAGGGCCGCGGGCTCGGCGTCAGCCACGTCGTCACCACCGGCAACGAGTGCGACGTGACGGTCGCGGAATGCATCGACTGGGCCGCCGACCGCGACGACATCAAGGTCATCTGCGCTTATGCCGAAGGGGTCAAGGACGGGCCGGCGCTGATCCGCGCCCTCGAAAAGGCACGCGCCAACCGAAAACCGGTGATCTTTCTCAAAGTGGGCCAGAGCGAGGAGGGTGCTGCCGCCGCCGCCTCACACACTGCGTCGCTGGCCGGCGCGGACGAGATCTACGACGCCGTGTTCCGGCAACTGGGAGTCTACAGGGCACAGACCACCGAGGACATGCTGGACGCGGCCTACGCCTGCACGGCGGGGATTTTCCCCAAGGCGGGCCGGGTCGGCCTGGTGACGATCTCCGGCGGCGTCGGCGTGCAGATGGCGGATCACGCGGTGAAGCTTGGCCTCGACGTGGCGCCGATGCCTCCCGAGGCGCAGAAGCTGTTGAAAGAGAAACTGCCGTTCGCGTCCGCTCTCAATCCGGTCGACACCACGGCGCAGTTCTTCAACGACCTGAGCCTCGTCGGCGTCAACTTCGACATCATGCTGGACAAGGGCGGTTATGATTCCGCCGTTGCGTTCTTCACGCTCGCGGCGTGCTCGCCCTACGTGGTCGAGCCGTTGTTGAAGGAACTCGACGCCATCCGCCGGAAATTCCCGGACCGGCTCCTGATCCTGTCGCTGGTCGGCGACCGGGAGATGGTCGATACCTACAGCAACGCCGGTTACCTGATCTTCGAGGATCCGTGCCGTGCCATTGGCGCCATCGCCGCCGTGACGCGGATCGGCGAGGGGTTCCAGCGTCCGCCGATGGCTGCGGCCGGTAAACTTCCCGCGCCTGCCGATATTCCGGCGCGCATGCTCAGTGAATGGGAGTCGCGCGAGTTGCTGCAGGCCGCCGGACTGCCCGTCGTCGAGGCGGCGCTCTGCCGTTCCGCCGACGAAGCTGCCGAGGCGGCGGCGAAACTCGGCTGCCCGATCGCGCTCAAGATCAACGGGGCGGCGTTCGCGCACAAGACCGAGATCGGCGGCGTCATGCTGGGGATCGATACGCCCCAGGACGCGGCCGCCGCCTACGGAGAAATCCTCGCTTGTGTCCGGCGTGCCAATCCCGACGCCGGCGACGAGGGCGTGATCGTCGCACCGATGGTCTCGGGCGGTGTCGAGGCGATCCTCGGCGTGCAGATCGACCCGGTGTTCGGGCCGGCCGTCATGTTCGGGCTCGGGGGCGTCTTCGTCGAGGTGTTCAAGGACGTCTCGTTCCGCCTCGCCCCCTTCGATAAGGCGGAAGCGGTGCGGATGATCGAGGAGACGAAAGGCGCGAAGCTCTTGCGGGGTGTGCGTGGCAAACCGGCCGCCGACATGGACGCGCTCGCCGATGCGCTGGTCGCCCTGTCCCGGTTCGCCGCCGCCAACGCCGACAGGCTGGCGAGCGTCGACCTGAACCCGTTCGTGGTGTTGCCGGAGGGTGAGGGCGCCGTGGCGCTGGACGCGCTGGTGGTCCCGAAGACCTAGGTAAGATCTACGAAAGCGCGGCGATCCGCTGCGCCAGCTCGACGAGGCGCGGACCGCATTCCTTTTCCAGATATTCCTTGGAGACCCGGAACGCCGGGCCGCCGCAGTTGAGCGCGAACACCCGGTTGTCGCGCGCGATCAGCGGTACGCCGACGGCGTTGACCTCCGAGCGCCATTCGCCGAGCGACATGGAAAAGCCGCGTGTCCGGATGTCGTCGATGGCCTTGTCGACTCCTTTCTTGATCTTGGCGAATTCCTTGGCGTCGGCACATTTCTTTTCGATGTGTTCGAGCAGGAAGTTGCGCTCGTCGTCCGGCAGCGCCGACAAAAGCGCCCGGCCCATGGACGTCACCGAGATTGGGATCTGCGAACCGACGTCGATCCTGAGGGTGACCGCCCCCGGACCCCTGCAGGATTCCAGGTAGACCAGGTTCAGGCGGTCGCGTGCGCCCAGCGCGATCGTGGCGTCGACGGTGTTGGCCATTTCCTGCATCAGGGGCTTGGCGCGTTCGCGGAAGTCGAGGCCCGACAGCATCGCGTAGCCGAGCTGCAGCACGCCGGGGCCGAGCTGGTAGGTGCCGTGCTGTTCGGAATAGGTCAGGTAGCCGAGTTGCGTCAGGGTATATGTGAGACGCGAGATGGTCGGTTTCGGCAGGCCGGTGCGTTTGGCGATTTCCAGGTTGCCGAGACCGACGTCGCCCTGCTGGAAGCAGCGCAACACGTCGAGGCCGCGCGCCAGGGCCGTGACGAAGCGGCGGTCCTTGCCGTCGTCGTCGCCGTCGAGCATGGCGGTGTTCGGGAATCTGGGCATGGGCAAACGTACCTGTTCCGCATAGCAAAATAAAATGTGGTGTCGCGGCGGGGATAACGCGAACGGGCCGCTGCGGCAAGTCGTTCGTTAAACTTATCCTCGCCAAAGCATAAATGGAACTATATTCTGCAAGGCGGAATTAATGATCAAAAGGCGATCCGCCGACCGAGGGAGCGAACAATGGCGTTGGACGAGGATACTTTCAATCAATTGCTGGATACCGTGTCCCGGTTCGTGGACGAACGGCTGATCCCGCTCGAGGCCGAAGTCGGCGACAACGACGAGATGCCGGCCGGTATCGTGCAGGAGATGAAGGACCTGGGTCTGTTCGGCCTGTCGATCCCGGAAGAGTACGGCGGGCTGGGGTTGAGCGTCGAGGAGGAGGTGCGCGTCATCACCGAGATCGGCCACACCTCGCCGGCCTTCCGCTCGACCTTCGGCACCAACAACGGTATCGGCAGCCAGGGCATCGTCATCGACGGTTCGGACGAGCAGAAACAGAAATACCTGCCCCGGATGGCGACCGGCGAACTGGTCGGTTCGTTCGCGCTGACGGAACCGGATTCGGGCTCCGACGCGGCGTCGCTCCGGACCACGGCGAAAAAGGACGGCAACGCGTACTTGCTGAACGGCACCAAGCGCTTCATCACCAATGCGCCCAACGCCGGCGTCTTCACCGTGATGGCCCGGACCGACCCGGATAACAAGGGCGCCGGCGGGATTTCCGCGTTCCTCGTCGAGCGGGGCACGGACGGCCTGTCGCTCGGCAAACCCTACAAGAAAATGGGTCAGCAGGGTGCGCCCGTGTGCGACGTCATCTTCGACAACTGCCGTGTGCCGGCGAGCGCGCTCATCGGTCCCGAGGAGGGCAGGGGCTTCAAGACCGCGATGAAGGTGCTGGACCGGGGTCGCCTGACCATTTCCGCGAGCTGCATCGGCAACGCCGAACGCCTGGTCCGCGATTGCCTGGCCTATGCGCTGGAGCGCAAGCAGTTCGGCAAACCGATTTCGGACTTCCAGTTGGTGCAGGCGATGCTGGCCGATTGCGAAACGGAAATCTATGCCGCCAGGTCGATGGTGATGGATGCGGCGCGGCGCAAGGACGGAGGCGAGAACATCACCAAGCTGGCGGCGATCTGCAAGTACTACTGCTCGGAAATGGTCGGCCGCGTCGCCGACCGGGCGGTGCAGATTCACGGCGGCGCCGGCTACATCGCGGACTACGGGATTGAGCGTTTCTACCGCGATGTGCGCCTGTACCGGCTCTACGAGGGCACGTCGCAGATCCAGCAACTCATCATCGCCCGCGAAATGCTGAAGGAGGCCGCCGGCTGATTTTTGCTGCGGATGCGAATAAGCTTGCTATTCCCCGGGGGGCGTGACACAACCCCTTCACATTACTGCGTGTAGATGACCTCATCTGTTGTCAGCAGTCGCCGCATCCGATGGACATAAGCGGCCGTGCCCCAACCGGCACACGAACATGGTTGCTGATCTACGCAAGCTCCCAAATTGAAAACCAGACGCCACCGGGTCCCGACTGGATTCCGGCAGGCGGCTATATGTGAAAGTTGTATTTTGAAACACTTCAACGAACTCGGCCTCGCCGAGCCCATCCTTCGCGCCGTTACGAACGAAGGCTACACCCAACCGACGCCGATCCAGGCGCAGGTCATTCCGCTGATGACGTCCGGCAAGGACATCGTCGGCATCGCCCAGACGGGCACCGGCAAGACGGCGGCCTTCGTGCTGCCGCTGCTGAACCGCATTCACGCCCAGCGCCAGCGCCCGGCCGCAAAAACCTGTTCGGCGCTGATCATGGCGCCGACGCGCGAGCTTGCCTCGCAGATCGCCGGCAGCATCCGCACCTACGGCAGCAACATGCGTGTCTCCGTGACCGTAATCCTGGGCGGCGTCAAGCCGGGCGGGCAAATCCGCGCCATGGCGCGCGGCACGGATATCGTCGTTGCCACGCCGGGCCGCCTGCTCGATCACGTGCAGACCGGCGCCGTGCGTCTCGATGCGACGGAAACGGTCATCCTCGACGAGGCTGACCAGATGCTCGATCTCGGCTTCATGCCGACGATCCGCAAGATTCTCGCGAAACTGCCCAAAGAGCGGCAGACGTTGCTGCTGTCGGCGACCATGCCGAAGCAGATCCGCGCGCTGGCCAACGATTTCCTCGATAACCCGTCCGAAATCTCCGTGGCGCCGACGTCGCGCCCCATCGAACGCATCGACCAGAGCGTCATGCATGTCGAACGGGACCAGAAACGCGATGCCCTCGTCGGCATTCTGCGCGGCAAGGATGTGGAACGCGCCATCGTGTTTACCCGCACCAAGCGCGGCGCCGATAAGGTCTGCGAGTTTCTGCAGAAAGCCGGCATCAATTCCGGGGCCATTCACGGCAACAAGAGTCAGCCGCAGCGCGAACGCACGCTGGCGGCGTTTCGCGACAGAAAGACCAAGATCCTCGTCGCGACCGACATCGCCGCGCGCGGCATCGATATCGACGACGTCTCGCATGTCGTCAATTACGAGCTGCCGAACGTGCCGGAAGCCTATGTGCACCGGATCGGCCGCACCGCACGCGCGGGCAAAAGCGGAATCGCGATCTCGCTCTGCGAACATGCCGAGCGCGGCCTGTTGCGCGATATCGAACGTCTGATCGGCAACGCTGTTGCGCGTGACGGGGCGCCCGAAAGCGCACCCGCCGGGACGCGCGAACAAGCCGAACAACCGTCGCGTCCGCAACGCGGTGAGCGTGGCGAGCGCGACGCTCAGCCGGTCAAATCGAAACGCCGGCCCAAATGGCGCCGGGGAAAATCGAAGAACGGCAATCAGGTATCGGCACGCGGCCCCCGGCAATCGGGCGACAGCCCGCGCCAAAGGCTCGCAAGCTAACCCGGATAACGCGTCAGGCCGGCGGCGGGATCGTTCCCACGACCTCGATTTCGCCGCCGCCCACGTGCCGGAAGATCACCGTCTCGCCCTGGCTGGTGCCGACACCGGTCAGTGTGCGGATGGTCACCTGGTGCGTCACCAGGACGATCGGTTGGTACGATTCCCTGATTGCGGCGTCGGCGATGAACTTGCGCAGCGCCTTCATGTTGCCGGCCTTGTCCTCGCGGCGCTGGAAGAACGAGTTCAGCGCCGGCAGTTCCTGCACCGGGCCCAGATCCAGGGCGCGCGCCGTTTCCAGGCACCGGCACCACTGGCTCGAATAGACGAGTGCCTCGTTGATGGTGCCGGCCTTGGCGTCGAGCCCGACGGCCTTGGCCTCTTCGCGGCCCTGGTCGCTGAGGTTGCGCTGCGTCGAACAGTTGCCGATCTGGAAGTTGTCCGGGTCGCCGTAGCCGGGTGCCGTGGCGTGGCGCATGATGGCGAAATGTCCCGGCTCGTGCAATTTCGACCACAGGATCGGGTTGGCTTCCGCCGCGAGCGGCGCGAACGCCGCGAACACGATGATCAACAATCGATGGAGATACATGGCGCCCCTTTTCGGTGGTTTCGTCATGAACCTCTTACGTCGTTAACCGCGCCGCGGATTACAAGGCCGGGCCGCGGCCGTGCAAGTTGGTATTAGCCCGCCGCGGCCCTATGGGCCTTGATCTTGTCGCGGATCAGCTTGAACAGCGGCAGCAGTATCAGGATGATCGCGATCACCGTGATCGGGCCGGCGATCGGCCGGGTCAGGAAGATCATCGGATCGCCGTTCGAGAACAGCAGCGACTGGCGCAGTTTCGGTTCCGCGATCGGCCCCAGCACAATGGCCAGCACCGCCGGTGCGACAGGGTAATCGAGCTTACGCAGCAGGTACGCGCCGATTCCGAAAATCAGCATCAGCCAGACGTCGTGCATGTCCTGGGTTGCCGCGTATCCGCCGACCACCGACAGCACGAAGATCATCGGCGCCAGGATCGTGAACGGCATTTTCAGCATCCAGATGAACAGCGGGATGAACGCCAGGTTCACCAGCAGCGCGAACAGGTTCGAGATATAGAACGAGCCGATCAGGCCCCAGACGAACTCGGTCTGAGTCTGGAACAGCAGCGGTCCCGGCTGCAGGCCCCAGATCACCATCCCGCCGAGCAGGATCGCCGTCGTCGGCGACCCCGGAATGCCCAGCGTCAGCATCGGCAGCATGGCGCCGGTGGAAGCCGAGTTGTTGGCGGCTTCCGGCGCGGCGACGCCGCCGACGTGGCCTTTGCCGAATTCCTTCGGGTTCTTGGACACCATCTTCGTCACGCCGTAGGCCATCAGCGAGCCGGGCGTCGCGCCCGCGGCCGGCAAGATGCCGACGAAAAAGCCCAGGAACGAGCCGATGGCGGTGCCCTTCCAGGCGCGAATCGATTCCTTGCACGCTTTCAGGATGCGGTTCACAGACAGTACCGCCTCGGTCATCGTCAGGTTGCCGCGCGTGGTGTCGATGGTCCACAGCATCTCGCCGATGCCGTAGATGCCGATGGCCAGCACCAGGAAGTTGATGCCGTGCATGAACCCGGTGATGTCGCCGAAGATCAGGCGCGGTTCGCCGGTCATGATGTCGAGGCCGACCGCCGCCATGACGAGGCCGAAGAAGATCGAGAACAGCGTCTTCGGAATATCGTCGCCGCCGAGCCCGACGAAGGTTGAGAACGCCAGCAGCATCAGCGCGAAGATTTCCGGATCGCCGAAGTCGAGGGCGACGGAGGCCAGCGGCGGCGCGAAGGCGGTGAACAGCACGTTGGCGACCGACCCGCCGACGAACGAGGCCAGGGCCGCCGTGACGAGCGCCAGATCGGCGCGCCCCTTGAGCGCCAGCGGGCGCCCGTCGAAGGTGGTCGCGACTGCCGTCGAGGCGCCCGGTATGCCGAGCGTGATCGACGATATGGCACCGCCGTACATGGCGCCGTAGTAGATCGCGGCGAGGAAGATCATCGCCGATGCCGGCGGCACCAGGAACGTCGCCGGCAGCAGGATGGCGACCCCGTTGACCGAGCCCAGCCCCGGCATGGCGCCGATGAACAAGCCGAGCGCGACGCCGATGAGCATCAACAGGATATTGAGAGGTTCGAGCGCGATGAAAACGCCGTCGATCAGATGCCCGATAATTTCCATGGTGTTGTCGCTCTATCCTTTGGTCGTTGCCAGATGTCGCCCGGTTGACGGTTCAGAAGAAAAAGTCGTAAAGCGGTAGGAACAGCGGCTCGAGATAACCCTTCGGCAGCACGATCCGCATCGCGATATCGAAAAACAGGAATGTGACGACCGGCGTGATGGTGGCGATGGCCAGCGTGGCCGGCCAACCATGACGCCCGAGGAACCGGATGTAATAAATCAGGAAAACGAGAATAGCGCCGTAAAAGCCGAGAATATGGCACAGCGCGATGAACCCGGTGACGCCACCGCCGACAAGCAGCAGCATGCGGAAGCCGTAGCTGTCGAGGTATTCTTCCGTGGACTGCGACGGCGGCGATTTTTTCAGGTACCAGTTGATGGCGATCCAGATACAGGTACCCAGCATGCCCGCCGAGAGCCAGAACGGCCAGAACCCGCCACCCGGGCCTTCGCCCCTGACGTAACCGATGTCGAGTTCCGTACTTTTGTACATCAAGTAGATCGAGAGAAGCGCCATTAACCCGGCCGTGATAATTTCCGCACGTCTCATAATGAACGCCTGCTCCCGATCTTTTGATGCACTGTCAGTTCTTCGTTCTTTGGAATCGGATGCTTACTCGATCGCACCCATTTCCTTCAGCATCTTCCGGTGCCGCTCGCGCTGCGCGTCCCAGTAAGCCTTCAGCGGCTCACCCTTCAGCTCATCGCCGAACAGCGACTTGTCCTTCCGGTACTTCTGCCATTTCTCCGAAGCGTAGACCTTGGAGAAAAGGTCCTGGTAGTACTTCAGCGCATCGGCGCTCATGCCGGGAGCACCAACGACGGCACGCTGCATCCCGTACGAGAAGTCCTGGCCCTTTTCCTTGAGGGTCGGCACGTCCGGGAACAGCGGCAGGCGGTCGGCGGTGAACGTCACCAGCGGCACGACGTCGCCCGACTCGTAGAAACCGAGAGCCTCGGACGGGTTGTTGACGCTGGAGTTGATGTGCTTGCCGGCCAACTGCTTGGCGACGGTGCCGCCGCCCTTGTACGGCACGTACTTGATCTTCAGGCCGTAGTTGATGTTGAGGAATTCGGTCAGCAGTTCGTCTTCCTGGGCCTTGCCGGTGCCGCCCATGACCCAGTTGTTGCCTTCCGCCTTCGCTTTTTCGAGGAACGCCTCGAACGTCTTGATGCCGGAATCCTTGTGCACCCAGAGCAGGAACGTGTCTTCCGCCATGCGGCCGACAGGTGCGAACGTCATGATGTCGATGCCCAGCTTCGGCTGGCGCAGCGGCGTCGTGAAGAACGAGTTCAGGGTCACCATGATGGTGTGATCCGGGTCGTTGGCGCCTTTTGCCGCGATCAGGGCTTCCGCCCCCGAACCGCCGGACTTGTTGATCGGCACCAACGGCTTCGAAGCCATTTTTTCGGATTCCACGATCGCCTGCATCAGCCGGGCCATCTTGTCGGCACCGCCGCCCTTACCGGCCATGATGATGAAGTCGATCGGTTTCGTCGGCTCCCACGCGGCAGCCGTGCCGGGCAGGCCGGCAACCATTGCGCCGATACTGAGTGCACCGGCCAAACCAAGGATATGACGTCTAGTGATAGCCATTATAACCTCCCAAGTTACAATTCGCTGCCGGCGCCAATAGCAACCCTGAGACCGGCAACACGGTCAAAGTTGGATGTTGATGTCGAACCGCTTCTTGGCGGCGGCGTTGCCCTTGAGGGACCTAATCTTGGTGTTAGGTATACCAATGATAAGTTAGTTAACGCGTCCTATTCAATTCAAATTAAAGCTTTCTTTCGTAAATTCGCGGCGCTAATGGACGAAAAGCACCGGCATGTCCGTATTGTCGATAATCCACTGGGTAACGCTGCCCATGACCATGGCGCGGCCGCGGCTGCGGCCGTAGGCGCCCATGATGATGACGTCGGCGCCGCTGTCCCTGGCGGCCTTCAGCAGGCTCTCGCCCAGTGTCGATCCTTTCGATGTCACGCTTTTCGCCGTGGCGTCGATTTCGTGATCCTTCAGGTGCACGATCAGGTCGTCCGCCGTCAGGTCCAGATTCTCGGCATCCTCGGCGGAAAGCACCATCACCGATTTCGCCGCGGCGATGATCGAACCGCAGGCGGCGATGGCGCGGCTCGATTCCGCCGACCCGTTCCAGGCGATGGCGACACTGTCGCCGAGCGAACCGACCTCGCGTTTCGGGCACAGCAGCACCGGCCGTCCGGTGTTCAGCAGGGCCGCTTCCAGCGTGTTCTGGCCGAGGTTGGAATCGTGGTCCGGCTGCGCCACCGCGACGACACTGGCGAGGCGGCCCTCGACGCTGATCACATCGGCCTGGCGGCCGTCGTGGACGCTCCAGGAAATGGTCAGGGTGTCGTGGGTCGGCGGGCGCGTATCGCAGACCTTGATGCTGCGCTTCTCGACGTATGCGTCGAACAGTCCCTTGAGCCGTTCCACCTCGTCGTCGGCGATGTCCTTCGCCGAGGCGGCGATCTGATCCTTGACCAGCGTCGGCACGGCGACGCCGAACGGCATCAGGTCCTGCGGTCTCGGTCTGCAATGAATGGCGCGGATGTGCGCGTTGAAGTGACGTCCCAACGCGCAGGCGTGATCCAGCACGGACTCGCCGCGGCCGTCGCCGCGGATCGGCACGAGTATGGTGCGGAACGCCATTTACATCGCCCTCCTCAGAACAGGCCCTCGATGAGCCCTTCGGCGTTGAGTTTGATCGACTCCGATGCGGGTTTCCGCGGCAGCCCCGGCATGGTCATGATCTCGCCGGTGACGACGACGATAAAGCCGGCGCCGGCCGAGATGCGGACTTCGCGGATCGGCACGCTATGACCGGTCGGTGCGCCCTTGAGGCCCGGATCGGTCGAGAACGAGTACTGCGTCTTCGCCATGCAGACCGGCAGGTTGCCGTAGCCCTGGTCTTCCCAGTCCTTGAGCTGGTTGCGGATCTTGGTGTCGGCCAGCACCTCGTCGGCACGGTAAATCTCCTTGGCCACCATGTTGATCTTTTCCAGCAGCGGCATGTCGTCCGGATAAAGCGGCTTGAAGTCGGCCTTGCCGCTGTCGACCACCTCGACGACTTTCCTGGCGAGTTCCTCGGTGCCTTCCGAGCCCTTGGCCCAGTGTTCGCAGAGGATCGCTTCGGCACCCTGCGAGGCGACGAACTCCTTGACCGCCTCGACCTCGGCGTCGGTGTCGGTGTGGAAGTTGTTGATCGCGACCACCGCCGGCACGCCGAACTTCTTCAGGTTCTCCAGGTGGCGGCCCAGATTCGGGCAGCCCTTCTTGAGGGCGTCGACGTTCTCGTTGTTGAGGTCCTCCTTGCCAACGCCGCCGTTCGACTTGAGGGCGCGGATGGTGGCGACGATCACGACGGCGTTTGGCTTCAGTCCCGCCTTGCGGCACTTGATGTCGAAGAATTTCTCGGCCCCCAGGTCGGCGCCGAAGCCGGCTTCGGTGACCACGTAGTCGGCGAGCTTGAGCGCCGTCTTGGTGGCGACCACCGAGTTGCAGCCGTGCGCGATGTTGGCGAACGGACCGCCGTGCACGAAGGCCGGGTTGTTTTCGAGCGTCTGCACCAGGTTCGGCTGCATTGCATCCTTCAGAAGCACGGCCATCGAGCCTTCGGCCTTGATGTCGCGGCAGTAGACCGGCGAGCGGTCGCGGCGGTAAGCAACGATCATGTCGCCCAGGCGCCGTTCCAGGTCGGCGAGGTCGGCCGCCAGGCACAAGATCGCCATCACTTCGGAGGCGACCGTGATGTCGAACCCGGCCTCGCGCGGGAAGCCGTTGGCGACGCCGCCCAGCGAGCAGACGATCTCGCGCAACGCGCGGTCGTTCATATCCAGCACGCGTCGCCAGACAACGCGGCGGATGTCGATTTCCTGCTCGTTGCCCCAGTAGATGTGATTGTCGATCATCGCCGAAAGCAGGTTGTGCGCCGACGTGATGGCGTGGAAGTCGCCGGTGAAATGAAGGTTCATGTCCTCCATCGGGATGACCTGCGCGTAACCGCCGCCGGCGGCGCCGCCCTTCATGCCGAAGTTCGGGCCGAGCGAGGCTTCACGGATGCAGATGGTCGCCTTCTTGCCGATGCGGTTGAGGCCGTCGCCGAGGCCGACGGTCGTGGTCGTCTTGCCTTCGCCGGCCGGCGTCGGGTTGATCGCCGTCACCAGGATCAGCTTGCCGTCGTCTCGGCCTTCGAGTGACTTGATGAAGTCGGCAGACACCTTGGCCTTGTCGTGGCCGTAGGGCAGCAGGTGCTCGGCGTCGATGCCGAGCTTGGCGCCGATCTCGTTGATGTGCTTCGGCGAGGCTTCACGGGCGATTTCGATATCGGTTTTAGCCATGGTTCACAAACTTTCGATCCTGAGTGTTTCCTGTCATGCCTGCCGTCAGGCGCCGAATTTCCGGCCGGCTTCGATGCCGGCTTCGGCGGCCCATTCGGCGGCGGGCACTTTGCCGCCGTCGGCACGAACCCGTTTTACGAGGATGCGTCCGCCGTCCGCTTGTACGACAACGCCGTCCTCGCCCACGGAAACGACATCGCCGGGGGTGCCGCCGCCGTCTTGCTTGGCGACGTCATAGATTTTGACCTCGTTGCCGGCGACCGTGGTCCAGGCGCCGGGCTGCGGGTTGGTGCCGCGGATCAGGTTGTAGACGTCGGCGACCGGCTTCGACCAGTCGATCTCGGCGTCCTTCTTGCGGCACCAGCTTTCATAGGTGGCCTTGCTCTCGTCCTGCTGCATGCGCACCAGGTTGCCGGCGCGGTACATCTCCAGCACCTCGATCACCGACTCGATGCCGAGCGGGAAGATCTTCTTGAAGTAGATGTCGCCGAGCGTGTCGTCGGGGCCGATGTCGACCTCCTTCTGCAGCAGGATGTCGCCCTCGTCGAGGCCGTCGGTCGGGTAAAACCAGCTCAGGCCCGATTTGGTCGAGCCCCAGATGATCGGCCAGTTGATCGAACTCGGGCCACGGTGCAGCGGCAGCAGTGACGGGTGGAAGCAGATCGAGCCCATCTTCGGGATGTCGCGCGCCGCTTCCGGCACGAAGATGATCACGTAGGCCATGATCATCACGTCGGCATTCAGCGCGCGCATTTCTGCCAGCACCGCCTCGTCCTTGAAATTGTCGGGTTGATAGAGCGGCAGGCCGTTGTCGAGCGCCGCCTGTTTCATCGGGTCGACCGGCTTGCCCTCCTTGTCGGGGGCGGTGTAGACGGCGACGACCTCGTCCTGGCCATGCTCGAGAATCTTCTCAAGCGCGGCCTGACCGAACGCCTGCTGTCCCATAACGATAACGCGCATAATGTCCTCTCCTGCTCGGACGCCGCCGGAACGGCATCCCCTTGAATTTTCTGTCTCGCGCCCGGTTTGCGATCCGGGCGTCTTTTCTTATTCTGCGGCCGCCTTGGCCTCGCCGACGGCGCCGGAGGCCTTGATGCGTTCAAGCTCCTCGCCCTCGTAGCCGAGCACCTGCGTCAGGATTTCCTCGGTGTGTTCGCCCAGCAGCGGCGACCGCTCCACATCGACCGGGCTGTCCGACAGCTTGATCGGGCAGCCGACCGACAGGTACGCGCCGCGTTCCGGGTGATCGACCTCGACGATCGTCCCCGTGGCGCGCAGGCCCTCGTCCTCGGCGATTTCCTTCATGCTGAGGATCGGCCCCACCGGGATGTTGAGCGGGTTGCAGATGTCCATGACCTCGAACTTGGTCTTGGTCATGGTCCATTGCTCGATGCGTTCGAAAATCTCGGTCAGCTTGTCGAGACGTTCCGGCGGCGTCGCGTAGCCTTCCCTGGTTTTCCAGTCGGGCTCGCCGATGACGTCGCAGATATGTTCCCAGACCGCGGCCTGGGTGATGAAGTAGGTGTAGGCGTTGGGATCCGTCTCCCAGCCCTTGCATTTCAGGATGCGGCCCGGCTGGCCGCCGCCGGAGTCGTTGCCGGCGCGGGGCGTCGCCTCGCCGAACGCGATGCCTTCGCCGTACTGCGAGTATTCCTTGAGCGGGCCCGCCTTGAGGCGCTGCTGGTCGCGCAGCTTGACGCGGCACAGATTGACCACGCCGTCCTGCATGGCGGCCAGCACCTTCTGACCCTTGCCGGTTTTCTCGCGCTGCAGAAGCGCCGCGCAGATGCCTAACGCCAGGTGCAGCCCGGTCCCGGAATCGCCGATCTGCGCGCCGGTCACGGTCGGCAGGCCGTCCAGGAAACCGGTCGTCGACGCCGAGCCGCCGGCGCACTGCGCGACGTTCTCGTAGACCTTGCAGTCCGCGTACTTGCCGGGGCCGAAGCCCTTGACCGACGCCATGATCATGCGCGGGTTCAGTTCGTGCACGCGTTCCCACGAAAAGCCCATGCGGTCGAGCGCGCCCGGCGCGAAATTCTCGACCAGCACGTCGCAGGTCTTGATCAGGCGTTCCAGCACTTCCTTGCCGGTTTCGTTCTTCGAATTGAGTTCGATTGAGCGCTTGTTGTGGTTGAGCATGGTGAAATAGAGCGAGTCCGCGCCCGGCACGTCGACGAGCTGCTTGCGGGTCGCGTCGCCGACACCGGGCCGTTCCACCTTGATGACATCGGCGCCGAACCATGCCAGCAACTGGGTGCAGGTGGGGCCGGACTGGACGTGCGTGAAATCCAGGATCTTGATGCCTTCGAGAGCTTTCATCGGGGGCTCCTATACAGAAAGGTGCGGACGCACACTGTTATTTCTTGTTGACGACGCTTTGCGGATTGAGATTGCCGATGCGGCCGCTCTCGGTGCCTGCCTTCTCGTCGATGACGGCGTTGATCAGCGTCGGCTTGCCGGAATCCAGCGCCGCGTTGACCGCCTGGTTCAGTTCGTCGGGCGACGTGGCGTTGACGCCGACGCCGCCGAAGGCTTCCATCATCTTGTCGTAGCGGGCGTCCTTGACGAACACCGTGGTGGCGACATCGCCGTTGCCCGACGGGTTCTGGTCGGTGCCCCGGTAGATGCCGCCGTTGTTGAAGACGACGACGCAGACCGGCAGGTTGTAGCGGCAGATGGTCTCGATCTCCATGCCGGAGAACCCGAAGGCGCTGTCGCCCTCGACGCAGAGCACGCGCTCGCCGGTTTCCACCGCCGCCGCGATGGCCTGGCCCATGCCGATGCCCATGACGCCCCAGGTACCGACGTCGAGGCGCTTGCGCGGTTTGTAGATGTCGATGATCGAGCGCGCGAAGTCGAGGGTGTTGGCGCCCTCGTTGACGAGGACCGTGTCCGGACGTTCCTTCATGATGCGCTTGAGCGCCCCCAGCGCGCCGTGGAAGTCCATCGGCACGTTGTTGTTCTGCAGCCTCGGCGCCATTTTCTCGACATTGGCGTCGCGCTTCGCCTTGACCGCGTCGGTCCAGTCCGCGGGCGGCGTTTTCCAGTTCTTGCCCATGCCGTCGAGCAGCGCGCGGACGCACGACCCGATGTCGCCGACCAGCGGCGCCGCGATTTCGACGTTACTGTCCATTTCCTTGGGCTCGATGTCGATGTGCACGAATTTCTTCGGCGCCTCGCCCCAGGCCTTGCCCTTGCCGTGACTGAGGAGCCAGTTGAGCCGGGCGCCGATCAGCAGGACGGTGTCCGATTCCTTGAGCACGAGGGAGCGGGCGGCGCCGGCGTACTGGTCATGGTCGTCCGGCAGCAAACCCTTGGCCATGCTCATGGCGATGTAGGGCATGCCGCTGATTTCCACGAGCTTGCGGATATCGTCGTCGACCTGTGCGTAGGCCGCGCCCTTCCCGAGGATGATCAGCGGGCGCTTGGCGTCTTTGAGGACGTCGAGAGCGCGCGTCACAGCCTCGGGTGCAGGGAGCTGCGCCGGTGCAGGGTCGATGACCTTGACCAGCGATTTCTCGCCGGCCGCTGCATCCATGACCTGGCCCAGAAGCTGGGCCGGCAAATCGAGATAGACGCCGCCGGGACGGCCCGAGACCGCGGCGCGGATGGCGCGCGCGATGCCGATGCCGATGTCCTCGGCGTGCAGAATACGGTAGGCGGCCTTGCAGTGCGGCCTGGCGATGGCGAGCTGGTCCATCTCCTCGTAATCGCCCTGCATCAGGTCGACGATCTCGCGCTCCGACGAGCCGGAAATCAGGATCATCGGGTAGCAGTTGGTGGTGGCGTGCGCGAGCGCCGTGAGGCCGTTGAGGAAGCCGGGCGCGGAAACCGTCAGGCACACGCCGGGTTTCTGCGTCAGGTAGCCGGCGATGGCGGCGGCGTAACCCGCATGCTGTTCGTGGCGGAACGACAGCACGCGCATGCCTTCCGCCTGCATGAAGCGGCCGAGGTCGGTGATCGGGATGCCGGGCACATTATATATGGTGTTGATGTCGTTCAGCTTGAGCGCATCGATAACCAGATGGAATCCGTCCGTCAGCGGGGCCTCCTGGGCGCCTTCTTCTTCCTTGAGTTCCGTCGCGGTCGACGACATGTCGTTCCCTCCGTGGTCGTTGGGCCGGTTTCAGCCCGTTGATTTGCGTTTCGATTTGCCGGCCGGCGTCGCCGCCGGTTCCGGCTCGGCTTCGCTCAGATCCGTGAATTCGTGCCAGTTCTTACGGATGTGCGCATGCAGCCGCATGGTGTGTTCGCGGACCAGCTTGCTCGAAAGATCGCCGTCGCGTTTTTCCAGCGCGTCGATGATGTGCATGTGATCGTCGACCGACAGGCTGACCCGGTCGGCTTCGGCCATGGCGCGGGCGCGGATCGCCCGCATGTGCAGGAACAGCCCGTCGGCGATGGAGTGCAGCATCGAGCACTTGGAAAGCTCCAGGATGCGGCGGTGGAAGCGGATGTTGGCTTCCGAATATTCGTCCATGTGCTCGCGCGCTTCGTTCTTGGTGTAGTCGGCGACCATGCGCCGCAGCGAGGAGATCTCGTCGTCCGAGGCGTGCTCGGTGGTGAGCCGCGCGGCCATGCTTTCCAGCGCCGCCCAGACGGTGATCATCTCCAGCACTTCCTCGAGCGACTTGCGCTTGATGAAGATGCCCTTGCGCGGCTGGATGTCGACGAAGCCTTCCTGTTCAAGGCGCGCCAGGGCTTCGCGGATCGGGGTGCGGGAGATGCCGAGCTGTTCGGCCATCTTGCGTTCTTCGAGTTTCAGGTCGGCATCGGCATCGTAGATGTTCATGCCGGTGATGGCGTCCTTCAAGACCTCGTAGATGTGATCCTTGAGACTGAAATTCGTGCCGACTGCCTTGAGCTTCAAGCTCCGCGCCATCGCCCCCTCCTGAATGCTGGTCCTTGCAAATGTTCCCCGGACCGTTAGATCACGCCGGGAGCCATTCGGCCAGCACGTTTGTTCTTGGTATACCATATGCCACTTAAATCGGCGCCGCAACAACGGAATGGGCCCCAAATTTTGCTGCGCTGCACCCAAAACGCCTCCCGTAACCCTCGGTTTTCTGCAGTTTTTTGAATTGCCGAAAAATTGTAACTGGTATATGGTATACCAGATTGAATGACAAATGCGTGCGCGATTGCAAGCAAAAAAAGCGCAAAAACAATCGAATGCGGGAGTTATCCCCATCCACGCGGGAGGTGGCCCATGAACCTGTACGAATACGAAGCCAAGGAAATCCTGGCGCAGTACGGCGTGCCCGTGCCGGAAGGCCGCATCGCTGCCACGCCCGAGGAGGCGGAAGCGGCGGCCAAGGCACTGCCCGGTCACAAGGTCGCGGTGAAGGCGCAGATCCTCGCCGGCGGCCGTGGGCTCGCGGGCGGTGTCGAACTGGCACCGGCACCGAGCAAGGTCGCCGAGATCGCGAAACGCCTGCTCGGCACGCGCCTCGTCACCCAGCAGACCGGCCCGGAAGGCGAGACCGTCGAGCGCGTCTATGTCGAGACCGCGGTCGATTCCGAGCGTGACTTTTTTCTTGCCGTCCTCGTCGATCAGGCCGAGGCGCGGATCGTCGTGCTCGGTTCGCAAAGCGGCGGCGTCGATTTCGAGGACCGGGTCGCGCGCGAGCCCGGGATCGTCGAAACCCTGCCCGTAAATTCGGACGGCGGCGTCGATGAAACCGCATGCGCGGCGTTTCTCGACCGGCTTGGCATCAAGGGCGGGGCGGCGGCACAAGCGCGCGAGATCATCGCCGCGCTGATCGAGGTCTTCCGGCGCATCGACGCGACCCTGATCGAGATCAATCCCCTGACCCTGACCCGCGACGGCACGTTCGCCGCCGTCGACGCCAAGGTCGGCATCGACAACAACGCGCTGTTCCGTCATCCGGAGTTCGCCGGCCTCGCGTCGAGCGCCGGCGGCGACGAGATCGAGATGCAGGCGCAGAAGGACGAGATCAACCTTGTGCGTCTCGACGGCAATATCGGTGTCGTCGTCAACGGCGCCGGTCTCGCGCTGGCGACCCAGGACATGATCGCGGATGCCGGCGGCCGGGCCGCCAACTTCATGGATATCCGCACCACGGCGACCAGCCTGCAGGTGGCGCGCGGCATCGGTATCCTGCTGAACGACCCGGCGGTGAAGTCGATCCTCGTCAATATCCACGGCGGCGGCATGACGCCCTGCGACACCGTCGCCGAGGCCCTGGCGCTGGCGCTCGCCTGGTCGGAGCGCAAGGTGCCGGTGGTAACCCGCCTTGCCGGTCACAACGCCGACTATGCGCGGCAGATGCTGGTCGACAGGAACGTGCCGCACCTGCGCCGCGACACCATCGGCGAGGCCATCGACGCCGCGCTCGCCGCGGCGACCAGCCGCGCCGCCTGAAGGAGGATCGGGATATGAGCATTCTTTGCGACAGAAACACCAGGCTGATCGTCCAGGGCATGACCGGCCGCTCCGGCACGTTCTACACCGATCAGGCGATGACCTACGGCACCGACGTCGTCGGCGGGGTTAGGCCGGGCAAGGGCGGCAGGAAACATATCGGCCGCCCGGTGTTCGACAGCGTCCGCGACGCCATGGCGGAGACCGGTGCCAACGCCACCATGATCATGGTCCCCGCGCACAACGCCGCCGTCGCGATGATCGAGGCGATCGAGGCCGAGATGCCGCTGATCGTCTGCGTCACCGAACGTATCCCGGTGCTCGACATGATCCGCGTCAAGGACGCCCTCAAGGGATCGAAGAGCGAACTGGTCGGCCCCAACTCCCAAGGCGTGCTGACGCCGGGGCAGTGCAAGATCGGCGTTATGTCGACGGCGGATGCGAAGCCCGGCAACATCGGCGTCGCGTCCCGGTCCGCATCGCTGACCAGCGAAGTGGTCGCCGGACTCTCGGCCATCGGGCTCGGTCAGTCGACGACGGTCGGCATCGGCGGCGATCCGGTGCACGGGACCGGTTTTACCCGTTGCCTCGAACTGTTCATGAACGATCCGGACACGTGTGGTGTCGTCCTGATCGGCGAGATCGGCGGTAACGAGGAGGAGCAGGCGGCGGCCTATCTGAAAGCCGCCAGGACCGCCAAGCCCGTCGTCTCCCTTGTCGTCGGGCGCCACGCGCCGCCGCAGCGGCGGATGGGTCACGCCGGCACGCTCTCGGTGTTCGGCAGCGGCAACGCCGCCACAAAGAACGCGGCGCTCAAATCGGCGGGGGTATGCGTCGTCCAGAACGTAGACGATGTCGCCCAAGCGATGGCCGGCTGTGTGGCGGCTGCCTAATGTCGGAAACCGTGACGGGGGCGTTTAGCGGTTTGACCGCCGGGCCGGGCACACCATATGGTCTCAGGCATGCCATCGACCAGAATGGCGACAGGGGAAACACCAATGGGCGGCAACCATGCTGATCAGGCCCGAAGATTCTTGTCTGATTGTCATCGACATGCAGGAACGGCTGGTGCCGGCGATGCAGGCCCCGGCGCGCACCCTCAGGAACGCGAAGCTGCTGATCACCGTCGCCCGCGAGCTGGAAATTCCCGTGCTGCTGACCGAGCAGTACCCGAAGGGCCTGGGCCGCACGGTCAAGGAAATCGCCGGCGTCTCGGAAGGCCTGCCGGTGCTGGAAAAGATGCATTTCTCGTGCATGGAGGATACGCGCTTCGCGGATACGTTCCGCGCGCTCGGCCGCAAGCAGGCGGTGATCGCCGGGATGGAGGCGCACATCTGCGTCATGCAGACGGCGGCCAACCTGATGGACGAGGACTACGAGGTATTCGTCGTCACCGACGCCACGTCGTCCCGCACGCCGGAAAGCGAGCAGGCGTGCCTGGAACGGCTCGGCGCCTGCGGCGCGGGGATTGTGACGACGGAAATGGTTGTGTTCGAATGGCTCGGCAAGGCCGGTACGGACGCCTTCAAAAAATTGTTGCCATTGGTGAAGTAGGTTAAGCCGCAATATGGATACTTTCGAAAAAAGAAAAACCAAACCGAAGCGCCCCGGCAGTGGCAACCGCAAGAAAGGGCGCGCGTTCCCGAAGGGCCGCCAGGTTCAGCCCGACGCCCGGGCGGAGGTGCAGAAGCTTCTCAAGGGCAAGTCGCGGTCACGCGACCTGCTGATCGAGCACCTGCACCTGATCCAGGACAAGTACGGGCACCTGTCGGCGGCGCACCTGGCGGCGCTGGCCGAGGAAATGAAGCTCGCCATGGCCGAGGTCTACGAGGTCGCGACCTTCTATCACCACTTCGACGTGGTGCGCGAAGGCGAGGACGCGCCGCCGGAAGTCACCATCCGCGTCTGCGATTCCCTGAGCTGCGAAATGGCTGGCGCCAAGGACATCATCAAATCGCTGGGCAAGAAGGCACCCAGGTACCTGCGCGTCGTGCACGCGCCCTGCATGGGACTCTGCGACAAGGCGCCCGCCGCGGCGATCGGCAAGAACTACACCGGCCACGTGTCGGTGCAGTCGCTTCTTAAGGCGGCGCGCGCGCGTGACGTGAAGCCGAAGCGCGAGAAGTACCAGAGCTTCGATGCCTACGTGAAGGAAGGCGGCTACAAGGTCCTGAAGGATTTGCGCAAGGGCAAGAAGACCCCGGATGAGGTGATCGAGACGCTGCTCGAAGCGGGCCTGCGCGGCCTCGGCGGCGCCGGGTTCCCGTCCGGGCGCAAGTGGGGCTTCGTCCGCGCCGGCGAGGGGCCGCGCTACATGTGCATCAACGCCGATGAGGGCGAACCCGGTACCTTCAAGGACAAGCTGTATATGGAGACCCGGCCGCACCAGTTCCTCGAAGGGACGCTGATCGGTGCCTGGGGCGTCGAGGCGGCGCGCGTCTATATCTATCTCCGCGACGAATACCCGGCGATCCTCGAGGTGCTCCGGAAGGAGATTGCCCTCCTCGAAAAGAAAGGGATCATCGAGCCTGGGTACGTCGAACTCCGCCGCGGCGCCGGCGCCTATATCTGCGGCGAGGAAAGCGCGATGATCGAGAGCATCGAGGGCAAGCGCGGCCTGCCGCGCCACCGTCCGCCCTACGTCGCGCAGGTCGGCGTGTTCGACCGGCCGACCCTGGTCCACAATGTCGAGACCGTCTACTGGATGCCGGAGATCCTGCGCCGGGGTGCGGACTGGTTCATCAAGCAGGGCCGCGAAGGGCACAAGGGCAACCGGTCCTATTCCGTATCGGGGCGCGTCAGGAACCCGGGCGTGGTGCTGACGGCGGCGGGGGCGACGGCGGAGGAACTGATCGAGGCCTGCGGCGGCATGCTCGACGGGCATACCTTCAAGGGCTTCCTGCCGGGCGGGCCTTCGGGCGGCATCATGCCGGCCAGCATGGGCGACCTGCCGCTGGACTTCGGGCAACTCGAAAAGCACGGCCACTTCGTCGGCTCGCACGCGGTTGTGATCCTTTCCGACAAGGATCACATGAGGGATGTGTCCGTAAACCTCCTCAAGTTCTTCGAAGACGAGAGCTGCGGACAGTGTACGCCCTGTCGCGTCGGATGCGAGAAAGCTGTTAAGCTGATGGGCGAGAAAAAATGGAATACCAAGCTGCTCGGCGAACTGTCGACGGCGATGGCGGATGCATCGATCTGCGGTCTGGGGCAGGCGGCGCCGAACCCGATCCGCTCGGTGATGAAATACTTCAAGAAGGACGTTTCGTGATGGCGGACAAGATCACCTTCACCCTCGACGGCAAGGACGTCACGGCCGAGCCCGGCGAGACCATCTGGCAGGTGGCCAAGCGCCAGGGCACGACCATCCCGCACCTGTGCTGGAAGGACGCGCCCGGTTACCGGGCCGACGGCAACTGCCGTGCCTGCATGGTCGAGATCGAGGGCGAGCGCGTGCTGGCCGCGTCGTGCGTCAGGACGCCGGCCGACGGCATGAAGGTCATCACCGATTCCGAACGCGCGAAAACCTCGCGCAAGATGGTGATCGAGCTTCTGATGGCCGACCAGCCGAAGATGAAAGACGCGCACGACACGGAGTCCGAGTTCATCAAGTGGACCAGGGCGATGAACGTCAAGACGTCGCGCTTCCCCCGCGGCAAACGGCCGAAGCCGGACGTGTCGCACTCGGCGATGGCGGTCAACCTGGATGCCTGCATCCACTGCAACCTGTGCGTCCGCGCCTGCCGCGAGGTGCAGGTCAACGACGTCATCGGCATGGCGTCGCGCGGCCACGACGCCAAGATCGTGTTCGACTTCGATGACCCGATGGGCAATTCGACCTGCGTCGCCTGCGGTGAGTGCGTGCAGGCGTGCCCGACCGGTGCGCTGATGCCCCGGACCATCGTCGACGAAAAGGGCCGTGGTGCCCGCAAGGCCGACAAGCAGGTGCAGTCCGTGTGCCCGTATTGCGGCGTCGGCTGCCAGATCACTTATAACGTCAAGAAGAACAGCAAGACCGGCGCGGACGAGATCGCGTGGGTCGACGGCGCCGGCGGCAAGGCCAACGAGAACCGCCTGTGCGTCAAGGGCCGCTTCGGTTTCGATTACGTGACCAGCCCGGAACGGCTCACCAGGCCGATGATCCGCAAGCCCGGCAAGCCCAAGGGTCTCAACATCGACCCGCGCAACCCGTGGACGCACTTCCGCGAGGCAACGTGGGACGAGGCGCTGAAGATGGCGGCCAAGGGGCTGAAGGACATCCGCGCCGAGCACGGGCCGAAGGGCCTCGCCGGGTTCGGTTCCGCCAAGTGCTCGAACGAGGAGGCGTACCTGTTCCAGAAGCTGGTGCGCACCGGATTCAAGTCGAACAACGTCGATCACTGCACGCGGCTCTGCCACGCGTCGTCGGTGGCGGCGCTCATGGAATGCATCGGTTCCGGCGCGGTGACCGCACCGTTCACGGCGGTCAGGGATTCCGACGTCATCGTCGTCATCGGCGCCAACCCGGTCGAGAACCATCCGGTCGCGGCGACGTACTTCAAGCAGGCCGCCAAGCGCGGCGCCGAGCTGATCGTCATGGATCCGCGCGGCCAGGCGCTGAAACGGCACGCGTCGCACATGCTGCAGTTCAAGTCCGGTTCCGACGTCGCCATGCTGAACGCGATCATGCACGTGATCGTCGAGGAAGGGCTATTCGATCAGCAGTACATCCAGTCGCATACCGAGGGCTTCAAGAACATGCGGAAGCACCTCAAGGATTTCTCGCCGGAGAAGATGGCCGATGTCTGCGGCATCGATGCCGACGAGCTTCGCACGGTGGCGCGCAAGTACGCGACCGCCGGGCGTTCGATCATCTTCTGGGGCATGGGCGTGTCGCAGCACACGCACGGCACCGACAATGCGCGCTGCCTGATCTCGCTGGCGCTGATGACCGGCCACACCGGCCGTCCCGGCACCGGGCTGCACCCGCTCCGCGGTCAGAACAACGTGCAGGGCGCGTCGGATGCCGGCCTGATCCCGATGGTGTTTCCGGATTACATGAAGGTCGGCAACGCCGACATCCGGCATCGATTCGAGGACCTGTGGGGCGCCGAGCTCGACCCCAACCCGGGCCTCACCGTGGTCGAGATCGTGCACGCGATTCACGACGGCGACATCTGCGGCATGTACATCATGGGCGAGAATCCGGCGATGTCGGATCCGGACGCCACCCACGCCCGCGAGGCGCTCGCCAAGCTGGATCACCTCGTGGTGCAGGACATTTTCCTGACCGAAACGGCGATGTACGCCGACGTGGTGCTGCCGGCAACGGCGTGGCCCGAGAAGGACGGCACGGTGTCGAACACCAACCGCCAGGTGCAGATGGGCCGGAAGGCGCTGGATGCGCCGGGCGAGGCGCGGCCGGACTGGTGGATCACCATCCAGATCGCCAAGGCCATGGGCCTAAAGTGGAAATACAGGAACCCGGCCGACGTATTCGCCGAGATGAAGGAGGCGATGCCGTCACTCGACAACATCACGTGGGAGCGCCTCAAGAAGGAGAACTCGGTTACCTATCCGTGTCCGGCACCGGATCATCCGGGCGAGGAGATCGTCTTCGCCGACCGTTTCGCCACCGACGACGGCCTCGGCAAGTTCGTGCCGGCCGAGGTGACGCCGCCCAACGAAATGCCGGACAAGCAGTTCCCGTATATCCTGATTACGGGCCGCCAGCTCGAGCACTGGCACACCGGCGCCATGACGCGGCGGTCCTATGTGCTCGATCAGGTGCAGCCGACGCCGTCGGTGCAGATGAACACCATTGACATCGCCAGGTTCGGCATCGAGCCGGGCGACAAGGTCAAGGTGTCGACGCGCCGCGGCCAGATCGAGATCGCGGTGCGCGCCGACAACGCGGTGTCGCCGGGTTCGATCTTTATCCCGTTCGCCTATGTCGAGGCGGCGGCCAACGAGCTCACCAACCCGCAGCTCGACCCGATCGGCAAGATCCCCGAGTTCAAGTACTGCGCCGCCAAGGTCGAGCCGCTGGCGTAACGTCGACACAAGCCGTCATCCCGGCCGAGCCCCGGTCTTGAACCGGGGAGAGAGCCGGGGCCCATGGTCGCCTCAGGTCTTGATTTGGAAATAGGTCCCGGGCCGCTGACTTTCCTCGCCGATCAGAGATCGGAGGAAAGCCGCGCCCGGGATGACGTTGTCGTGTAAACGCTAAAGCGCGTCGTTGCCGGTTTCGCCGGTGCGGATGCGGACCGCCTGGCCGACGTCCATGACGAAGATCTTGCCGTCGCCGATCTTGCCGGTCTGGGCGGCGCTGCTGACCGCTTCGACCACGCGTTCGGCGCGTTCGTCATCGACGACGATTTCGAGCCGGACCTTGGGCACGAATTCGACGTTGTATTCCGCGCCCCGGTAAATCTCCGTCTGACCCTTCTGGCGGCCGAAGCCCTTGACCTCGGAAACGGTCATGCCCTCGATCCCCAGTTCGGTCAGCGCCGTACGGACAGCGTCGAGCTTGAACGGTTTGATGACTGCCATGATCATTTTCATCGGTTCTCTCCTCTGTCCGCGGGTTAGAGATTGTAGTCACGTTCACCGTGATACGAAAGGTCGAGGCCGACTTCCATCTCGTCGTCGTCGGCACGCAGACCGCAGATGGCCCGGACCACGAAAACGATGACCGCCGTCGCGACCGCCGACCACACGACCGTGGCGACGACGCCCGTCGCCTGCACGCCGAGTTGCGAGCCGACCGTCATGCCGTCGGCCAGACCGGCGCCGCCGAGGCCGTCGGTGACGAACACCGCCGCCGCCAGGGTCCCGAGGATGCCGCCGACACCGTGCACGGCGAAGACGTCGAGGGAGTCGTCGATCTGCAGTTTTTCCTTCACGAGCCCGACCGCCCAGTAACAGACGAAACCGCCCAGGAGCCCGATGCAGAGCCCGCCGATGGGACCGACGAAACCGGACGCCGGGGTAATCGTGGCGAGGCCCGCGACCATGCCGGTGACGATGCCGACGAGGCTCGGCTTGCCGAACTTCTTCCATTCGATGAACGCCCACACCAGCGACGCCGTCGCCGCCGAGATGTGCGTCACCGCCATCGCCATGCCGGCGCCGCCGTCCGCGGCGAGCGCGCTGCCGGCGTTGAAGCCGAACCAGCCGACCCACAGCATGGCCGCGCCGATCATGGTCATCGACGGACTGTGCGGCGGATGCAGTTGTGTCGGGAACCCGGGGCGTGCGCCGAGGATCATGACGATCACCAGCGCCGAGGTGCCGGCGGTGGCGTGCACGACGAGGCCGCCCGCGAAGTCCATGATGCCCATCTCGGCGAGCCAGCCGCCGCCCCACACCCAGTGGCAGACGGGCGCGTAGACGACGATCAGCCACAGCGCGCTGATCAGCATCACCGCCGAGAACTTGATGCGCTCGACATAGGCGCCGACGATCAGCGCCGGCGTGATGATGGCGAACGTCATCTGGAACATGAAGAACACGCTTTCCGGAATGTCGCCGGCGAGGGTGTCGAAGCCGACGCCCGAAAGCATCACCTTGCCGAGGCCCCCGACCAGTGCGTTGCCCTCGTCGAAGGCGAGGCTGTAAACGCCGAACAGCCACAACAGCGAGGCCATGCAGGCAATGGCGAAGCAGTGCATCAGCACCGACAGCACATTCTTGGCCCGCACCAGGCCGCCGTAGAAAAGCGCGAGGCCCGGCAGCGTCATGAACAGCACGAGCGCCGTCGACGTGAGAATCCACGCCGTGTTGGCGCCGCTCAGTTCCTGCGCCGCTGCGGGCGACGCAATGAAGATGGTGGCCAGCGCCAGAAGCGCGCCGCCGCACCGGTTTTTGATACCCGACATAGTGTTTCCTCCGAGTTGTCGAAGCGGCCCAAGGCTCTCCCAAGCCCGTGTCGGGCCGCTTCACTGCATAGACCTTGATCAGTCCGGGACGGAAAATGCCTAAATCGCGGGCAAAATGCCGGGCTGACCGTTGGTTTCTCCCGTAATGCCCTGTAATGAGCAAAACCGGGGCCAACTTTCGGCGTTTGCCGCTTCGGGGCATTGCAAAGGCCGGGGCGCTTCGCGAAGATGCTGAAAACCAACTCGGGGAAGGACGACAATCAATGAGAACGGGCGGTCAGATGGTGGTGGAGGCGCTTGTCGCCAACAGCATCGACAGGGTGTTTTGCGTGCCGGGCGAGAGCTATCTGGCGGTCCTCGACGCACTCTACGACGTTTCCAACCGCATCCAGGTTACGGTCTGCCGTAACGAAGGCGGCGCCGCCAACATGGCCGAGGCCTACGGCAAGCTGACCGGCAAGCCGGGCGTCGTCATGGTGACGCGCGGGCCGGGGGCGACGCACGCCTCGATCGGCGTGCACACGGGGTTCCAAGATTCGACGCCGATGATCGTGCTGATCGGGCAGGTCGCCCGCGACCAGGCCGACCGCGAGGCGTTCCAGGAGATCGACTACCGCCGCATGTTCGGGCAGATGGCGAAATGGGTCGCCGAGATCGAGGATACCTCGCGCGTGCCGGAATACATGTCGCGCGCGTTCCAGACCGCGCTCGCCGGGCGGCCGGGCCCGGTGGTGCTGGCGCTCCCGGAAGACATGCTGGCGGCCGAGGCCGAGGCGCCGGAAACCAGGGCCGTCACCATCGCCCGGCCGGGCGTGGCGGCGGCGGACGTGGCGAAGTTCCGCGAACGGCTCGCCAGGGCCACGCGCCCGCTGGTGATGGTCGGCGGCGGCGGCTGGACCCCGGCGGCGACGGAGGCCCTGACCCGGTTCGCCGAGGCCAACGACCTGCCGGTCGCCTGCGCGTTCCGCCGCCAGGACTGCTTCGACAACAATCATCCGCTTTATGCCGGGCACGTCGGCATCGGCGCCGACCCGAAACTGGTGGAGCGCGTCAGGACCGCCGATCCGCTGATCGTCATCGGCCCGCGGCTGGGCGAAATGACCACCGGCGGTTACGAGCTTCTGAAGCCGCTGCACCCGGACCAGCCGTTGGTGCACGTGCATCCGTCCGGCGAGGAACTGAACCGGGTCTACGCCGCCGAACTGCCGATCCACGCCGACGTGACGCAGTTCCTCGCGGCCTGCGCCGAGATGGACCCGGTCGACAGCGGCGCCTGGGCCGACGACGCCAGGGCCGCGCACGGCGATTACATCGACTTCACCACGCCGGCGACGTCGGACAGCGCCGTCGACATGGGCGCCGTCATGGAAACCGTGCGCGAACTGCTGCCCGATGACGCCATCGTCACCAACGGCGCTGGCAACTATTCGATCTGGGTGCACCGTTTCTACCGTTACGGCAAGCCGGGCACGCAACTGGCGCCGACGTCGGGGGCCATGGGCTACGGCGTGCCGGCGGCGGTCGCGGCCAAGCTGATGCACCCCGACCGGGTGGTGGTCTCGTTCGCCGGCGACGGTTGTTTCCAGATGAACTGCAACGAGTTGGGCACGGCGCTGCAGTACGGGGCGAAGTGCCTCTTTATCGTCATCAATAATTCGATGTACGGCACCATCCGCATGCACCAGGAGCGGCGTTTCCCGGACCGGATTTCGGCGACCGACATCGTCAACCCGGACTTCCCGGCGGTGTGCGAGGCCTACGGCGGCAAGGGCTACCTGGTAACCGAGACCGCCGCTTTCCGCCCGGCGCTGGAGGACGCGCTCAAGGGCGACAAGATGGCGCTGATCGAAATCCGCATCGACCCGGACGACATCGCGCCGGGCCGCAAACTGAGCGAGCTCTGATGGCGGGGCGGCATCCGGACGAGGAGAAGATCCTGTTCGCCAACGACGCGTTCTATGCCGCGTTCGCGTCCGGCGACGTCGAGGCGATGAACAATGTCTGGGCGTGGGAAGCGCCGGTGGTGTGCCTGCATCCCGGCGCGACGCCGATCTACGACCGCGCCGAGATCATGCGGAGCTGGGATCACATTCTCGCCGACCCCGGTGTCTCGGATATGCAGATGCATTCGCCGCGCGTCATCAGCTATGACGCGTTCGCCTTGGTGACATGCTACGAGACGCTCGGCGGCGGCGCGCTGATCGCGCTCAACGCGTTCATCCTCGAGAACGGCAACCGGCGCATGATCTCGCACCAGGCCGGGCCGTGCCCGGACGCACCGGACGAGGACGACATTGACGACGACGACGAGGCCGGGCCGAGTTTGCACTAACTCGTGGGTTTGTGAACGGGCTGTCAAAAGCCCATGTTCAATGTCAGCTTCGCCTATGGATACGGTCATTGAAGCAGTAAGGCCGGTTGACTGATGCTAACCCGGAGTTGACTCTCTCTCCCATCGTCATCCCGGACGCGGGTTTCCTGCGAGCGCGAGCGAGGCTAGGAAAGCCAGCGATCCGGGACCTATTCAGACATTTCGCCAAGTTGGGCCATGGGTCCCGGGTCTCGCCGGCATGTGCCGTCTCGCCCGGGATGACGGGAGGGTATGACGTCTGCGCCTGACTAATCTGCGACATACCCGGTCGACAGATTAACGTCCGGACCTGGTTCGGGGCGTCTCGAAGTATGAATTGTTAGGCGTGATAATTCGCCCGCAACTGCGCGATGGCGCAGGCGGCGAAGCGCGCTTCCGGCGGGTCGGCGCGGCTGGTGAGGACCACCGGCACCTTGGCGCCCAGCACCACGCCGGCGGCCAGCGCGGAGCGGAAATAGACCAGCATCTTGAACAGCCCGTTGCCCATTTCGATGTTGGGCGTCACCAGGATGTCGGCCTGGCCGGCGACGGGGCCGGATATGCCCTTGAGCTTGGCGGCCTCGGGCGAGACCGCGTTGTCGAACGCGAACGGCCCATCGACGTGCGCGCCCGGCACTTCGCCGGTGTTGGCAAGCTCGACGATCCTGCGCGCCAGCACGGTCGACGGCATGCTCTCGATCACGCTTTCCGAGCCCGACAGCATCGCCACTTTGGGCATCTCATAGCCGAGCGCGTGCGCCAGATCGACCGAATTCTGCACGATGTGCAGCAGCGTCTTTTCGTCCGGCGCCACGTTGACAGAGGCGTCGGTGATCATCAGCACCTTGTCGGAGCCGGGGGCCGTCATGTGAAAGACGTGGCTGATGCGCCGGTCGGTCCTGAGCCCGGCGTCGCGCTGAACGATCGCGCGCATGATGCTGTCGGTATGCAGTTGCCCCTTCATCAAGGACTGCACCTCGTTCGCGGACGCCAGTTGCACGGCGGCGTCGGCGGCGTGCGCCTCGGGCTTCGATTGCACGATCCGGATGCCGGTGATGTCCCAGCCGAGATCACGGGCGATGCGCTCGATATCGGCCTTGTCGCCGACCAGCGTCGGGACGATCAGGCCCGCTTCCGCCGCCCGCCTGGCGCTTTCCAGCGCCACCGGATGATCGGCGCCGGCGACGGCCATCGCGACGGGGGGCAGGGCCTTGGCCTTTTCGATGAGGGCGTGCGGCACCTCGAACGGATGATCGCTCAGCATACGTGCAGTCTAACCTCAAAGACCTTGGAGTGTCTCGGGCCCCGGTTTGACGGTGCCCGCCTCGATCGCCTTGATGACGGCGCGGATGCCGTCGTTCAGCGGCGTCGGGATGCCGTGCGCCTTGCCGCGGTCGGCGATCAGGCCGTTGATGTGGTCGATTTCCGTCGGCCGGCCTTTCTCCACGTCCTGCGCCATCGACGGCCGCTGGCTGTCCTTGCGGCGCGCCATGTCGGCATGGAATTTGTCGAGCACGGTCTTGCTTGCCGCCTCGTCGCCTTCGTCGGCGCCGACGAGGTCGTCGGGCGAGAGCCCCATGATCTTGACCAGGTCCGCACCCTCGGCGCGGGCGACGCGCACCGCTTCGGCGGCAAGACCGATGGTGATGCGGCGGATGTGCGCGTCCTTGTCGTTGGTGTTGGCGCCCTGCTGGGTCGCCGCCGAGACGGGATTGCGCATGGCGTTGGCGGCGAGCTTGGACCAGCGTTCGCCCATCAGGTTGCCGGTGGCGAGCGTGCTGTCGATGACGGAGAGCATACCCGCGACCTCCTCGACGCGCGGCGTCACGGCGCCGCCCATTTCGCCGACCCGGAACACGGTGTGCTGGTCGCCGCCCTTCTTGATCTTGCGCTGGATGTTGCCGGGGCCCGGCAGCGACAGGGATATCTGGCTGGCGATGCAGCCGACGGTGCGTTCGGCGCCCAGCACGTCCGCGATCAGGTGCTCGTTGATGCCGTTCTGCAGCGACACCGCGAAGCCGCCGTCAGGCGCAAGGTACGGTTTCACGAATTCCGCCGCCGCCCGCGTGTCGTAGGATTTGACGGCGATGAAGACGATGTCGAAGGGATCGATGTCACCCGGCGCGGGCAGGTCGGACTGCAGTACCGTGTTGCATTTGACGTTGAAGCATTCCTCGTCGGTCACGCCTTCCAGTTTCAGGCCCGGATCGCGCATGGCGGCGACGTGGTCCGGCCACGGGTCGATCATGGTGATGTCGAAGCCGTCCCGGGTCAGGTAGCCGCCGACATAACCGCCGAGCGCGCCACAGCCCATGATGGCGATGCGTTTGGTCATAATTCAGTCCTTGAAATCAGAAGGGTTCGTCGCCGCAGATCGTGATGCGGTGCATGCAGCGGCGGTGGCCGTTGTAGTCGGCGAGGGCCAGGTGCTGCGTGCAGCGGTTGTCCCAGATCGCCATCGAACCCGGCGCCCAGCGGAAGCGGCAGGTAAAATCGGGCTTCGTCGAGTAGGCCTGCAGGTAGTCGACCATCGGCGCCGATTCCTCGTCGGTGAACCCGTCGAGCGATTGCGTGTGGCTGCCGATGTAGAGCCCCTTCTTGCCGGTCTCCGGGTGCGTGCGGATCACCGGGTGCTGCGATTCCGTGATCTGGTTGCCGGGGTCGCGCACCTTGTCGGCCATCGCCGACGTGCCGGCATAGCGTTCGGCGCGCGAGCGTTCGTCGTTGTACTTGCGCTTGGCGCCGGCGTTGAAGGTTTTCACGCCCGCGAGCATCTGTTTCATCGGTGCCGACATGTGATCGTAGGCCATATACATGTTGGCGAACATGGTGTCGCCGCCGGCGGCCGGGGTTTCCTTGGCATAGAGGATCGTCGCCTTGGCCGGTCTGGGCGTGAACATCTGGTCGGTGTGCCAGACGTTGCCGAAGGTGTAGGTGTCCTTCGGCTCCTTCACGATCTCGAGGATTTCCGGATAGTCGTCGAGGCCCTTCATATAGGGGTGCGTGTGGATTTCGCCGAAGCGGTGCGCGAAGGCGAGCTGCTGTTCCGGCGTGATGTCCTGATCGCGGAAAAAGACGACCAGATGTTCCAGCCACGCTGCGTAGATTTCCTCGAAGGTCGCGTCGTCCATCCTGGCGATGTCAACGCCGAAGATTTCGGCGCCCAGTGCGCCGGTCATGGGCCGGACCTCGATCCGGGTTTTGGTGGTCATGTTTGTCTTCTCCCAAGCCGGGGCAGAGCCCCCGTTTCCATGTAACGAGACCGTTTACGGCCGTTATTGCGTGTATTAGAGGCCCGGCGGGGGCTCCCGGTCAAGATGGGACGGCGCGTTCAAAGCCGCCCGAACCCATAGATCAGTTCGCTGAGGATGCGGACGCCGGGCTCGATCCGCTCCGTCGGTAGCGACGAGAAGGCGAGGCGGAAGTAGTTTCTTGGCCGGTCGTTGCCCAGGAAATGCACGCGGCCGGGCTCGATCAGTACGCCTTCCGATTTGGCGCGCCCGGCCAGTTCCTGGGCGTCCAGCGTGTCCGGGCCCTTGACCCAGAAACTGGTGCCGCCGAAGCCGGGCTTGGTGGCCGATGCCGGCAGGTAGTGCTGCAGGGCATGGTCCATCGCTTCCCAGCGGGTGTGGAACTCGCGGTGCAGCCGGTGGATCAGCGCGTCGTGGTGACCGAGCGACAGGAACAGCGCCGTCTGGCGCTGGTTGACCGTCGGCGGGTGGCGCAGCATCAGGCGCCGGAGCGCGCGCGCCTCTTCGATCAGCCGTTTCGACGCCACCATGTAGCCGAGGCGCAATCCCGGGAACAGGGACTTCGACAGCGAGCCGACGTAGATCACCCGTCCGGCCTCGTCCATGGATTTGAGCGCGGGCGTCTGGCGGCCGACGTAATTGGTCTCGAACTCGTAGTCGTCCTCGATCAGGACGATGTCGTCGGTCTCGGCGCGGGCCAGCAGGTCCTCGCGGCGTTCGAGCGGCATGGTCGCGGTGGTCGGGAACTGGTGGCTCGGCGTCACATACAGGTAATCGCAGGCGTCGATGCGTTCGTCCGCCGGCAGGCCGTGCTGGTCGACGGCGATGGCGCGGACGCGGCCGGTCTTGAGGCGCGCGATGTTGAAGAAATCCGGATAGCCCGGGTCCTCGACGCCGACCGTGGTTGCCTCGGTGAACAGCAGGCTGGCAATAATATAGAGCGCGTTCTGCGCGCCGAGCGTGACGAGGATCTGTTCGGCGCTCGCGTTGATGCCGCGTCGGGGCAGGATGTGCGTCCGGATCTGCTCGATCAGCATCGGGTCGTCGTGGATCAGGCGGTCGCCGGTCCACGCGTCCATGGCGCGGCGGCCCAGCGCCTGGCGCGCGCATTCGCGCCATGCCGCGAGCGGGAAAAGCTGCTGGTCGACCTGCCCGTAGACGAACGGGTACGGGTACGACGGCCAGTCGATGGTCTTTTCGATGTTCTCCTGGCGGCCCGGATGGACGCGGAAGCGTTTTTCCCAGTCCGGTTCCTTCTCTGCGATGTGCGGGCGCGGCGCCGGCGGCGGCACGGCCTGGCCGCACATTTCCTCGTTCACGTAATAGCCGCTGCGCTCGCGCGCGATCAGATAGCCGTCGTCGACCAGGTTCTGGTAGGCCAGCACCACGGTGTTTCGCGACACGCCCAGGTTCTCGGCCATGCGGCGGCTCGACGGCAGCGGCTCGCCGCCCAGCAGTTGCCCGCCGAGGATGGCGTCGACCAGGGTCTCCCTGATCTGCGCCTGCAGGCTGATATTCCTGTTGCGCTTGAGATGAAAGATCGCGTCGCGCACGTGATTTGCCCCCCGGTTTGCGCCAGTTGGCCCCGTCGTGGTCCGGCACAATAGGGGAATCTGGCCCTATTGTGGGTCCAGGTCAAACGTCTACGCTCCCAGTATTGGAATTTCGGCTGACCGGGGCCTTAGGGCCCTGTATAAGCCGGTGATCATGCAAGTTTTATGGCGGGCGCGGCGCCCTGGCGGCGCAGGCCCCGCATTGTGGAGGGTCCCATGGAATTCACGACGAACTCGCTCGAGCAACACTGGATGCCGTTTACCGGGAACCGGGACTTCAAGGCCAATCCCCGGCTCGTCGTGAAGGCGGAAGGAATGTACTTCATCGACCACAAGGGCGGCACCGTGATCGACGGTTCAAGCGGCCTGTTCTGCGTGCCGCTCGGCCACGGCCGGCCGGAAATCGCCGAGGCGGTGCGCGACCAGCTTCTCACCAACGACTACACGCCGCCGTTCCAGATGGGCCATCCGGGCTCGTTCGAACTGGCGTCCAAGGTCGCGCGCATCACGCCGGAACCGATCAACCACGTGTTCTTCGTCAACTCGGGGTCGGAGTCCATCGACACCGCGCTCAAGATCGCCATGGCCTATCACCGTGCCAAGGGCGACGGCCACCGCAACCGTTTCGTGTCGCGCGAGCGCGCCTACCACGGCGTCAACATCGGCGGCGTCAGCCTCGCCGGCATGGTCAAGAACCGCGAGACCTTCACCAACGTGATGCCGAACGTGGTCACCATGCGCCACACCTGGATGGAGGAGAACGTCTTCGTTCCCGGCCAGCCGGAACGCGGCGCCGAACTCGCCGAGGATCTGGCGCGTCACTGCGAGACCTATGGCGGGTCGACCATCGCCGCCGTGTTCGTCGAGCCGATCGCCGGATCCACCGGCTGCCTGGTGCCGCCGGTGGGCTACCTGGAGCGCCTCCGCGAGATCTGCGACCAGCATGGCATCCTTCTGGTGTTCGACGAGGTCATCACCGGGTTCGGCCGCCTCGGCCACGCCTTTGCCGCCGATGCCTTCGGCGTCACGCCGGATATCATGACCATGGCCAAGGCGCTGACCAACGGCGCGCAGCCGATGGGCGCGGTCGCGGTCAAGGACGAGATCTACGAGACCATCACCGGCGCCGCGCCGGAGAATGCCATCGAGTTCTTCCACGGCTACACGTATTCCGGTCACCCGGCGGCGTGCGCGGCCGGCAACGCGACGCAGGATATCTATCAGCAGGACAACCTGTTCGAGCGTGCCGGTCAGCTTTCGGGGTACTTCGGCGAAGCGCTGCACAGCCTCAAGGACCTGGAATGCCTGAAGGATATCCGCAGCTACGGGCTCCTGGGCGCGGTCGAGGTCAAGCCGCAGGGCGGGCCCGGCGCGCTCGGCACGCAGCTTCAGAAGGACCTGTTCTGGAGCGGGCTGCACGTGAAGTTCACCGGCGACAGCGGCATCATCGCGCCGCCGTTCGTGGCCGAGGAAAAACACATCGACGAGATGATCGACAAGCTCCGCAAGACGCTGTCGAAAATCTGATTTCGACAAACACCTCCTCACCTAACCTCTCCCCCACTTAAGTGGGGGAGAGGGACTCACGTACAAACGCAGAGACTTCCTTATCCCTCTCCCCCTTTCAGGGGGGGAGAGGCTAGGTGAGGGGGTAAACTTATGCCACTGGGACGGGATGATACTGCCCGTCGAGGCCGAGGTATTCGGCACCGTCATTGCGGTAGAACGTCTCCGCGCCGGCGCTTTCCAGCACCTCAAGCATCTTCGGTGCGTGGCCGTCCGCGCGGCACTTGGCGAGGAACGCCTTGGGGCCCAGCGCGTCCAGCAGTTCGAACGGGCCACGGCCCCAGGCGAACCCCCAGCGCATGGCGCGGTCGACGTTGACGATGTCGTCCGAGATTTCAGGGACCAAGTCGGCGGCGTAGGCGAGCGTGGCGCCCATGATGTCCCAGCAGAATTTTCCGTCGGCGGTGTCGGTCAGCATCACGTCGGGGCCCGCGTCGACCGTGACCTCCTCGGCATCGCGCCAGTCGCCGGCGTCGAGGTCGAAGGTCTCCTTCTTGCGCGAGCCGTCGTCGAGCTTGGTCAGCTTGTAGAACCCGCCGCCCGTCTTGCGGCCGAGTTGGCCGCGTTCCAACATCGCCCGTTCGGCGGCCGGGAATTTCGTGAACGGTCTTCCGGCGTCGGCTTCGGGCAGGTTGATTTCGAGGTTCTTGCCGACGAAGTCCATGATATCCAGGCCGATCAGGTCGATGAGCCCGTAAAGTCCGGTCGGCGGCAGGCCCATGGGGGCCGACATCAGCGCGTCGATGCGCTCCTGCGAAAGCCCCGCCTTGCGCGCGTCCGTCGCCGCGTGCAGGCCCTTGAGCATCCAGAAGCAGCCGATGCGGTTGCCGATGAAGTTGACGGTGTCCTTGGCGTTGACCACGCCCTTGCCCATGACGGCGCTCAGGTATTGGCGGAACGCGTCGATCACGTCGGCGTCGGTCTTTGCACCCGGCACCAGTTCGCAGAGTTTCATGATCTTCACCGGGTTGAAGAAGTGCGTGACGGCGACGTCACCCAACAACCGGTCCGGCATGCCCGCGGTGATGTCCCTGAGCGGGATGCCCGACGTGTTGGTCGAGACGACCGAGCCGTCCTTGCGCAAGGGCTCGAACCGCTCGAACAGTTTGCGCTTGGTTTCCAGGTCCTCGATCACCGCTTCGCAGATCCAGTCGTAGTCCGCGATCCTCTCCAGGTCATCGTCGAGCGTGCCGAGCGTGATGTTGGCTTCCTTGCCCGGCGTGTCGATGGCCGGCGGACGGCCGCCCGTGATGCGTTCCAGCGCCTTTTCGGCGGCCTCCATCGAGACATCCAGCAGCAGCACCCTGCAGTCCTTTTCGGCGGCCAGCCCGGCGATTCCGGTGCCCATGGTGCCCGCGCCCAGCACGGCGACGGATTCGATCTTGCGGCTCATGACGATCCTCTCTCCACCCCGGCGGGGATTCGTTTGACGGCTTCGAGGCATCTGCCTAATGAGAGGGGTCGGAATTGTAAAGTCCGCATGCTTCGAGACAGCGCCTACAGCGCTTCCTCAGCATGAGGAGGAATCTCGAAATGGCCTCATCCTGAGGAGCCCCGGACCTGGTCCGGGGTGTCTCGAAGGAGAGGCATCGATGGGGAGGGGACCATGGTCCAGCCGAAGTTCTACGACCTCGAAACGCTCAGCCTGCACGCGGGGCATCAGCCCGATGCGGCGACCGGCTCGCGCGCGGTGCCGATCTACCAGACCACGTCCTATGTCTTCGACGACACTGACCACGCGGCGGCGCTCTATAACCTGGAGCAACCGGGACATATCTATTCGCGCCTCTCGAACCCGACGGTCGCGGTGCTGGAAGAACGCATCGCAGCGCTCGAAGGCGGCGTCGGCGGGGTCTGCACGGCGAGCGGCATGGCGGCGATCTTCCTCGCCATCGCGACGCTGATGGACAAGGGCGGGCATATCGTCTCATCGGGATCGTTGTACGGTGGCACGCACAATCTGTTCAGCTATACCCTGCCGCGCTTCGGGATCGAGACCACGTTCGTCAATCCGCGCGACCCTGCCGCGTTCAAAAAAGCGATCAAACCGGAAACGCGGCTCGTGTTCGGCGAGACGCTGGGCAACCCGGGGATCGAGGTCATGAACATTCCCGTCATCGCCGAGATCGCCCACGCGGCCGGCGTGCCGCTGATGATCGACAGCACCTTCACGACGCCTTACCTGATGAAGCCGTTCGAGCATGGCGCCGATATCGTGATGCATTCGCTCACCAAGTTCATCGGCGGGCACGGCATCGCTATCGGCGGCATCGTGGTCGACTCCGGTGCCTTCGACTGGGAAGCCAGCGGCAAGTTCCCGACGCTGACCGAACCCTATGACGGCTATGCCGGTATCGACTTCGCCGAGGAGTTCGGGACCCAAGCGATGATCATGCGCATGCGCGCCGAAGGGATGAAGGACTTCGGCGCCTGCATGAGCCCGGCCAACGGGTTCCACCTCATCCAGGGGACGGAGACGCTGCCGCTCCGGATGCAGCGCCACGTCGAGAACGCGATCAAGGTCGCGGCGTTCCTGGACGAGGCGGAGGAGGTCGAGTGGGTCAACCACCCGTCCGTGCCGTCGCACCCGGATCACGATCTGGCGAAAGAGCTCCTGCCCAAGGGGGCCGGCGCGATCCTCAGTTTCGGCATAAAGGGCGGGCGCGAGGCCGGCCGCAGGTTCATCGAGAACGTCAAGCTCGCGTCGCACCTTGCCAACGTCGGCGACGCCAAGACGCTGGTCATCCATCCCGGCTCGACGACGCACCAGCAGATGAGCGCGGAGGCCTTGGCGGCCGCCGGCATCGGCGAAAACCTGATTCGCATCTCGGTCGGGATCGAGAGCGTGGACGACATCATCGCCGACCTGAAAGCGGGGCTCCGCGCCTCGCAGCGGGGGTGAGCCATGGAACTCACCGTTAACGGCAAAAAGGCGCACGCGGCGACCGGCGGCACGGACGCGTCCGACGGCGCGCCGGTCCTCGTACTGATCCACGGCGCCGGCATGGACGGCACGGTCTGGCAGTTGCAGAGCCGCTATCTCGCGCACCGGGGTATCCGCGTGCTGGCGCTCGACCTGCCGGGGCACGGCCATTCCGCAGGCGACGCGCTCGCAACGGTCGTGGACATGGCCGACTGGGTGGCGGTATTCATGGACGCCGCGGGCGTCGGGCACGCGGCGGTCGCGGGGCATTCCATGGGTGCGCTCGTTACCCTCGAACTCGCCGCACGGCATCCGGAGAAAGTGCGCTCCGTCGGGCTGCTGGGCGCGGCCGCCGAGATGCCCGTGCACCCGGATCTGATCGCGGCGGCGGAAGCGGGCGGCAGGCTGGCCCCTGAGCTGATCACCGACTGGGGTTTCGGCACGATTGCGCATACCGGCGGGCATCTGCATCCGGGGCTGTGGGCCATGGGGGCCGCGGAACGGTTGCTGATGGATGCCAGGCCCGGTGTGCTGGCGTCGGACCTCAAGGCCTGCGATGCGTACAAAGATGCGCTTGCCGCCGCCGCCAAGGTCGAGGCATCCGCCGCGTTGATCTCGGGCGACGAGGACAAGATGACGCCGCTCAAGAACGCCGGGCGGCTTCTTGAGACGCTTGCCGACGTGACGCCGACGGTGCTCGAAAGGACCGGGCACATGATGATGATCGAGCGGCCGCGCGAGGTGGCGAAGCTGCTGCTGGATTTAGCACGCTGATCCCCTCACCTAACCTCTCTCAGGGAGAGGGGTGTGAATACGAGAGTTCCTTCTCCCTTGGGAGAAGGACAGGATGAGGGGCCAGAAAAAATGAGGGGACCGCCGTTTGGCGATCCCCTCAGTCGGTTGGGGGGGAGAGGTGGAGAAACCAAGCGCGGGGACGCTTGTTTACCCATGACCAATGTCGTCTCCGGGTGTGGCGATTTATGGCTCGGAATAAGGCAATTTCGCGACGATTGCGGGGCGCGGGCATCCGCCGGCAAACACGCGAAACGCTGGCAATCGCCTGATTATTCGGGCAAATTCCCGGCATGCCACGCTTTATGTTTGCCCTATTTCTGGTCCTGAGCCCGGTTTCGTCCTTTGCCGACGAAAGCTTTTCGAACGCCGATCTGCTCAGGAATTTCGACGTCATCGCCTTCGGCAATGAATACAGCGGGCAGAAATACGACCATGTCCGCAAGTGGGCCAAGCCGATGCTGATGGGTATCCAGGGCAAGGACTACCCGGCGCATCTGGAAACCTTCATCGACGACGTCGCCCGGGACCTGAGCGAGACCACCGGGCACCGGATCGAACTCTACTATTCGTTCGCCAAACAAAAGGCGGGCGAACTGCCCGCCGATTTCGACCGCAAGAACGTCAACGTCATCCTCTATTACATGGACGACAAGGACATGCCCGGGGAACTTGCCAAGTACTGGAAGGACGACGAGGAGAAGGTCCGCTGGATGGTGCAAAACTCGACCTGCTTCGCCAACTATTTCACCAAGAAGGGCGAGATCGTCGCCGCCGTGATCGCGTTTCCGTCGCGTCACCCGGTCAGCTATCACCGCGCCTGCGCGGTCGAGGAGATCACGCAGATACTGGGGCTGCCCAACGATTCCAATGCCGTCAGCCCGTCGATCTTCAACGATTCCAGCCGCTACTTCGAGTTGACCGAGCACGACCGCTGGCTGTTGCGCGCGCTCTATCAGCCGGCGATCAAGCCCGGCATGGCGCGGGACGACGCGCTCAGGCTCGCGCTCGACTACTGGAAGACGCACCGCCCCGAATAACCAGCACGACGCCGGTCAGGATCACCGCGAAACTGACCGCGTGGAAGGTGCCGAAACTCTCGTTCAGGAAAATCACGCCGAGGCAGATGCCGAGCGGCGGCACCAGGTGCGATGCCAGACCCGCCTTGGTCGGACCGACGATGCTGATGGCGTGGTTGTAGAAGAAATACGCCAGCAGCGTCGGGAACAGCATGATGTAGCCGAACGCCCATGCCGACTGTGCCGTCATCGGGAAATACATGCCCTGCGAATGCTCCCACATCCAGAGCGGCAAAGTGGCGAGCCCGCCGATCAGCATGCTCGACGCCAGCAGCGTATTGGGATGCATCTGCGCCGGCTTCATGCGGACCACCACCGTATAGAGCGCCCATGCCGTGAACGCACACAGGATCACCAGATCGCCCGGCACGAATTCGACGTCTGCGACGGCGAGCGGATTGCCCCGCGTCACGATCAGCAGCACGCCGACGGACGATATCAGAATCCCGGCTACCTGCTGCCACGTGACCCGGTCCTTCAGCAAAAGCCACGCGATGAACGGCACCAGGCCCGGCACCGACGTCTGGATGATCGAGGTGTTGGTGACCGTCGTCGTCTTGAGACCGGTGTAGAGTAGGCACGGGAACAGCGCCGGGCCGATCAGGCCGGTCAGCAGCACATGGCGCCAGTGCCGCACCAGCAGCCAGCGCTGTGACCACACGGTCGGTGCGACGAACGCCATCAGGATGACGAACGCCACCAGCCAGCGCGTGCTGACCAGCGTGAACGTCGGGATCTCGTTGGCGATGATGCGGGCGACGACGCTGTGCCCGGCCCAGAACAAGGGCGTCAGGATGAGCATCGCCGTGGCGACGCCAACCTGTCCCGCGCTCGGTTGTGTGGGACTGGTGTTCATGGTTCCCCCTCGGCCGTCCCTGTCACCGGGACATGCCGGGATGACTTCAGGTGACGGTGACCCGGATGGAGCTGAGCCCCTCGATGTGCCCTTCGAGCACGTCGCCTTTCTTGACCGGGCCGACACCGGCCGGCGTGCCGGTCATGATCAGGTCGCCGGGCTGCAGGGTGAACAGCGCCGACAGATACGAGATGGTCTCCGGGATTTTCCAGATCATCGCGTTCATATTGCCGTCCTGGCGGCGCTCGCCATTGACGTCGAGGCGGATGTGCCCCTCGGCCATGTGGCCGGCTTCGGCGACGGCATGGAACATGCCGATGGGCGCCGCGTTGTCGAAGGATTTGCCGATTTCCCACGGCCGGCCCGCCTTCTTGGCCTCGCCCTGCAGGTCGCGGCGCGTCATATCGATCCCGACGGCGTACCCCCAGACATGATCGAAGGCGTGCTCGACGGAAATGTCATTGCCGCCCCTGGCCAGTCCGACCACCAGTTCGACCTCGTGGTGCACGTCCTCGGATTTCTGCGGATAGGGGAATTCGGCCCCGTCCGGCGTCGGCGCGAACAACAGCGCGCTCGGGTGCTTCTCGAAAAAGAACGGCGGCTCGCGGTCCGGGTCGTGACCCATTTCGCGGGCGTGCTCGGCGTAGTTCCGGCCGACGCAGAAGATGCGGTGGACGGGAAAGGTGTCATCCGATCCGGCGACCGGAATGATCACGGGATCGGGCGCTTTGATTACGTTTGCCATGGACTTTTTATCTCCGGTAATGCCGCCCCGGTCAACGCCGAACGCACGCTGATACCACCGTTGCGGCGGGACTGGACCCTAGACGCGACGGGACCGTTCGGACAGACTGCGGCGAAAGACCGAAATCACCGGGAGAGGATGTGGCATGGCGTTTCGTACACCGTACCTGATGTTTCTGGGCGATGCGCCCGACGAACTTGCGGCCAAGACGGCCATCGGCGTCAGGGACTGGCGCCCGGAATGGTGCGTCGGCCAGCTCCGGCTCGACGGCTGCAAGGCCGATCTGAAGCTGCCGGATATGAGCCCGGCCGAGGCCAAGGACGCCGGCTGCGGCACGCTGATCGTCGGCATCGCCAACCGCGGCGGCATCATCCCGGACAACTGGGTCGCGCCGATCGTCCAGTGCATCGAGAACGGCATGGATGTGGCCAGCGGCCTGCACCGCAAGCTCGCCTCGAATCCTAAGATCGCCGAGGCCGCCGAAAAACACGGCCGTACGCTCACCGACGTGCGCCACCCGACGCGCGATTTCGATGTCGCCAGCGGCAAGAAACGCACCGGCAAACGGTTGCTGACCATCGGCACCGACGTTTCGGTCGGCAAGATGTACACGTCGCTGGCGATCTGGCGCGAACTCGAAAGCCGCGGCATCAAGTCGACCTTCGCCGCGACCGGCCAGACCGGGATTTTCATCGCCGGCAACGGCGTTTCCGTCGACGCGGTGATCGCCGACTTCATTTCCGGCGCCGCGGAATGGCTGTCGCCGGACGCGGATCCGGACCACTGGCACGTGGTCGAGGGGCAGGGCTCGCTCTATCACACCTCCTATGCTGGCGTGACACTGGGCCTGATCCACGGTTCGCAGCCCGATGCGCTGGTGATCTGCCACGACGCGGCGCGCAAGACCGCGCGCGGACTCGGCGACAAGCCGCTGCCGAGCTTCCAGGAGGTGATCGACGCCGGCCTGTGGGCGGCCCGGAACGTCAACCCGGACGTCAAGGTCGTGGGGATTTCCATCAACACCAAGAGTCTCGACGACGCGGCGGCGGAAAAACTCCTGAAGGAAACCGAGGACAGCATGGGGCTGCCCACGGTCGATGCCGTCCGCACCGGCGTCGCCAAGATCGTCGATAATCTCTGAGCATGGCGCGTGAACTGACGATCCGCGCCGAGAGTTGGCCGCTGGCGCGCCCGTTCGCGATCTCGCGCGGCGTCAAGACGGCGGCCGACGTGGTCGTCGTCGAGATCACGGAAGGCGGTGTTCGGGGCTGGGGCGAGTGCGTGCCCTATCCACGCTACGACGAAACCACGGAAAGCGTGGTCGCCGAGATCGAAGCGGTGCGCCGCGCCATCGAAGGCGATGCCGCCAACGCGGAATTGCAGTCGCTGATGGCGGCGGGCGCGGCCCGGAATGCCGTCGATTGCGCGCTCTGGGACCTGCGCGCCAAGCAGACGCGGACGTCGGTGGCGTCGCTCTCGGGTCTCGGGCCGCTCAATCCGGAGATCACGGCTGAGACCATCGGTATCGGTACGCCGGACGAAATGGGGGCGCGTGCCGGCGAGTTGAAGGCTGCGCCGCTCCTGAAAATCAAGATGGACGCCGAAGACATCGAGGCGCGGCTTGACGCCATTCGCGCCGGTGCGCCGGACGCGCGGCTGATCGTCGACCCGAACGAAGGCTGGACGCCGGAGATCGTCGCCGCCAAGGGCGCCTACCTGAAGGACATCGGCGTCGAGATGCTGGAACAGCCGGTGCCCGCCGGCGACGACGAGGGACTGCGCGGCATCGAAAGCCCGGTCGCACTCTGCGCCGACGAAGCGCTGCACACATCGGCCGATCTCGAAGGGCTCGTCGGCAAGTACGACATGATCAACATCAAGCTCGACAAGACCGGCGGGCTGACCGAGGCGCTGGTCGTCAAGCAAAGGGCCGAAGCGTTCGGCTTCGGCATTATGGTCGGCTGCATGGTCGGCACGTCCTTGGCCATGGCGCCGGCGGTGCTGGTGGCGCAGGGCGTGAAGATCGTCGACCTCGACGGGCCGCTGCTGCTGAAAGAGGACCGCAAACCCGGCCTCGATTTCACGGGCGGAAAAATCCATCCGTCGAAGCCGGAACTCTGGGGCTAAAACAAACTACATTTTAGCGCAACTTCCTGATACACTTGAAACGGGTAATCGGGGAGTGATTCTAATGTCTAAATTATCTCGGAAGTTATTTCCGGCGATTGTTGGAATATGTGTCCTAGCCACGCTGACCGCCTGCACCAAGGAAAAAGCGCAAGCCCTGCTGAACGCGGCCAACCTGTTTCGCGCTGAATCGACGAAAGCGATCGAGGCGTTCGAAGAACTTTTTGTCGCATCGAGCACGAAGTTGGCCGTTACCGACGAACAGCGCATCGAAGCAGCAATTGAAAACACGGCTATTCGATACGGCACCGACAACTTCGTAGATTCGGCGGCGGTTCTCGGGTGGCTGAATACCGGTGAACGCAGAATCCGTAACAGCGTCGCTGCCAATTTCGCCGACGTGCAGATCGGGTACGACCGATTCGCGGCGATGTTCGTGAACCTGCCCGACGGCAGTTACCTGGTGGACCGCGGCCTGATTGAATGTGCCGCCGAAAAGGGAGCGCGGCTGGCTGACGATATGGTGAAGATGGGATTGTATCTGAAAAATAATCCGGTTCCGTTTCTCCAGAAAGAAAGCCAGTTGCAGACCAGGTTGAACGACGCCTTGAAGAACAAGAATGACGCCGAGGTCGCGGTCATCATCACGCAATTCGACGCCCTGGCACGCGAACAGCGCAAATTGAACGAGAAGGCTGTGGCGCAGGCCGCGGTGGCGGCGACGGCCGGGATGGCGGCTGTCGAAGCGGCGCAGAAGTTCAATACGTACGATGTCGCGACCTTGCTCGCCGTAACCGGCAAAGCGCTCGAGGTCATTACCCAGTCCAATGTGTTCAACCTGGAGCAGGCATCCAAGCAACTGACCGCGGTGCAGACGAAGCTCAAGGACGACGACCATTGGAAAAGGGTGCTGGCGATGGAGTTCGGCGCTAAAGAAACGCCGTGCAATATGCCGGCGAAGTAAAGGGAGGCAGGAGATATGGATGAAGCCGAGGAAAGATTTGCCGACGAAGCCGAAGCGGCGGTTCGTGAACTCATGAAACGGCACACGTTGGCCGGTCCGGCGGAGCGGCTGGAGTTGGAACCGCAGATCGAAATGGCTATCGACCGTTGGCGCGACGCCCGGATCGAGCTGATGAAATCCGGGAATTCCATCACCGAAGAGGATATCGAGCAGATGCAGGTGATCCGCCGCGAGATCGATCAGGCGGCGGATCAGCAAGCCATTATCGTTGCCGCGGCGCGGCTGGTTACGAAGTTCATCTCGATCATTTGAGACGTAATTCCGGTCCTGTTGGCGCGCGATGTCGGCGGTTTGCCGGCGGACTGCCTCCGGTCGGCATGGGGGCACGCATTGGCACAATCCCAATCGGTTCTTGAAAAATTTGTTCAGGGGTTTCCATCCGGGCGCGGGGAGACTAATTAAGCCCGCATGCAACCGGTGATCCAGATCAAGAACCTCCAGAAATCCTACAAGGGTGGTTTTCAGGCCCTGAAGGACATCGATCTCGAGATCGAGAAGGGCGAAATATTCGCGCTGTTGGGCCCGAACGGCGCCGGCAAGACGACGCTGATCAGCATCGTCTGCGGCATCGTCAACGCGACCGAAGGTTCGGTCACCGCCGACGGCTTCGACATCGTCAAGGATTACCGGGAAACCCGGTCGCGCATCGGCCTGGTGCCGCAGGAACTGACCACCGATGCCTTCGAAACCGTATGGGACACGGTCTCGTTCTCGCGCGGGCTGTTCGGCAAGGCCCCCGATCCGGTGCACATCGAGAAGATTCTCAGGCAGCTCTCGCTCTGGGAAAAGAAGGACAGCCGCATCATGACGCTCTCGGGCGGCATGAAGCGCCGCGTGCTGATCGCCAAGGCACTGTCGCACGAGCCTTCGATCCTGTTCCTCGACGAACCGACGGCGGGCGTCGACGTGGAACTGAGGAAAGACATGTGGAACGTGGTGCGCGACCTGCAGCAGAGCGGCGTCACCATCATCCTGACCACGCACTACATCGAGGAAGCGGAGATGATGGCCGACCGGATCGGCGTCATCCGCAAGGGCGAGATCATTCTCGTCGAGGAGAAGAACGCGCTGATGCGCAAGCTCGGGCAGAAGGAACTCCGTATCCTGCTGCAGAAAAAGCTCGATAAGGTGCCGGAAGACCTGTGGGAGAAGCACTGCGTCGAACTTTCCGACGACGGCATGGCACTGGTCTACACTTACGATACCAGCGCCGACCGCACCGGGATTACCGGTTTGTTGGGCGATCTGGGCAAGGCCGGCATCCGCTTCAGCGATATCGAGACCTCCGAGCGCTCGCTCGAGGATATCTTCGTCAATCTCGTGCACGAGGAGAGAACCGCATGAACCTGCGCGGCATCCTCGCCATCTACAAATTCGAAATGGCGCGCACCGGGCGCACCCTGATGCAGAGCATCGTCTCGCCGGTGCTCTCCACGTCCCTTTATTTCATCGTTTTCGGTGCCGCCATCGGGTCCCGCATCACTGAAGTCGACGGGGTCAGCTACGGCTCGTTCATCGTACCCGGCCTGATCATGCTGAGCCTGCTGACGCAGAGCGTGTCGAACGCCTCGTTCGGCATCTATTTCCCGCGCTTCTCCGGCACGATCTACGAGATCCTTTCGGCACCGGTGTCGTACCTGGAGATCGTCGTCGGCTACGCCGGGGCGGCGGCGACCAAGTCCATGATCCTGGGCACCATCATACTCGCCACCGCCGGGTTCTTCGTCGACCTGCAGGTCGCGCACCCGTTGGTGATGGCCGGGTTCCTGGTCCTGACTTCGGTCACGTTCTCGCTGCTGGGCTTCATTATCGGCATCTGGGCCGACGGTTTCGAAAAGCTGCAGATCGTGCCGCTTCTGGTGATCACGCCGCTGACGTTCCTGGGCGGCACCTTCTATTCCATCGATATGCTGCCGCCGATCTGGCAGAAGATCAGCCTGCTGAACCCGGTGGTCTATCTCGTCAGCGGTTTCCGTTGGAGCTTCTACGGCGCCGGCGACGTGCCGGTGATCGCCAGCTTCCTGATGTCGCTGCTGTTCCTCGGTATCTGCCTGGTGCTGATCTGGTGGATCTTCCGCACCGGCTACCGGCTCAAGGATTAGTGGCCAGTTCAGGCACATCCTTCGAGACGCCCGCTGTTGCGGGCTCCTCAGGATGAGGGCCATGTTTTGAGCTTGTAGCCTCATCCTGAGGAGGCGCGGAGCGCCGTCTCGAAGGACGAGGCCACATCGTGTCTCAGTGGTTTTACATTTACTCAGGCCGCGGCATGTTCTTCATGCCGACGTAGCCGGGCAGCGCCTCGACCCGCTTGATCCAGGCGTTCATCGCCGGATAGGCCGACATGTCGACGTGGCCTTCCCAGGCCAGTGCGGCGTAGGGATAGACGGCGATGTCGGCGATGGTCGGACGGCCGCAGGCGAGCCAGTCGCGGCTTTCCAGCCAGCCGTTCACCACGGCGAGCGTCGCTTCGCCGGCTTTCCGCACCTTCTCCTGATCGCCCTCGCGGTTGAAGATGATCATGGCGCGCGCGATCGCCGGACCGTTGAACATCTCGTTGGCGGCGACGGACAGCCACGAATGCACCTGGGCGCGGCCCTCGGCGTCGTCCGGATACCAGTCCGTGTTGCCGTACTTGGTGGCGAGGTAGACGAGGATCGCCTGTGAGTCCCAGACCTGGATGCCGCCGTCGTCGATGGCCGGCACCTTGCCGAGCGGATGGATGGCCAGGTATTCGGGCGTCTTCTGTTCGCCGTCCGGCAGGCTGACCGGCACCTTCTCGTACTCGACCCCGAGGATCGAGAGCATCAGGCGGACCTTGTGGCAGTTGCCCGAGACCGGCGCGTCGTAGAGTTTCAGCATGGTTTCCTCCCCGTTGAATGCGGCCGTTGCCGTATGGCATGCGAATGCCCATGTGCAGTTTCTAAATCCGAAACTGTGGTGTAAACCGGTTCCATGAAAGATCAGACCTCCGACGACGAATTACAAGCGATCCGCGACAGTGTCGAAAAGCTGTGCGCGGATTTCCCCGGCGAATACTGGCGCGAACTGGACCGCGAGCGGGCCTATCCGACCGCGTTCGTGAAGGCGCTGACCGATGCGGGCTATCTGGGTTGCCTGATCCCCGAGGAATACGGCGGCTCCGGCCTCGGTATCCGCGAGGCGGCGACGATCCTCGAGACCGTGCACAGATCGGGCGGCAACGGCGCCGCCTGCCACGCGCAGATGTACATCATGGGCGCGCTCTTGCGGCACGGCTCCGAGGACCAGAAACAGGCCTACCTGCCCGGCATCGCCGACGGTTCGCTCCGGCTGCAGGCGTTCGGTGTGACGGAACCGACCAGCGGCACCGACACGTCGCGTATCCGCACCACGGCGGTGAAGGACGGCGATCAGTACGTGGTCAACGGCCAGAAGGTGTGGACGTCGCGGGCCGAGCATTCCGACCTAATGCTTTTGCTGGCGCGCACGGCGCCCCGCGACGAAGGCAAGAAACCGCACGACGGCATGTCGATCTTCCTCGTCGACATGCGCGAAGCGCTCGGCAACGGCCTCACCATCAAGCCGATCCGCGCCATGCTCAACCACAACACCACGGAAGTGTTCTTCGACGATCTTCGAATCCCGGCCGACAGCCTGATCGGCGAGGAAGGGAAGGGCTTTCGCTACATCCTCGACGGTATGAACGCGGAGCGCATCCTGATCGCCCACGAATGCATCGGCGACGCGCGCTGGTTTATCGAGAAGGCGAGCGGCTACGCCAAGGAGCGCCGGGTCTTCGACCGGCCGATCGGCCAGAACCAGGGTATCCAGTTTCCGATTGCGCAGTGCTACGCGGAGACCGAGGCCGCGGCGCTGATGTCGGTCAAGGCCGCCGAGAAGTTCGACGCCGGTGTGCCGTGCGGTGCGGAGGCCAACATGGCCAAGCTTTTGGCGGCGGATGCGTCGTGGCACGCCGCGGATACCTGTATGCAGACCTACGGCGGCTTCGCCTTCGCCGAGGAATACGACATCGAGCGCAAGTTCCGCGAAACGCGGCTCTACCGGACGGCGCCGATCTCGGCCAACCTCATTCTTTCGTACATCGCCGAGCACGTGCTCGGCATGCCCAGGTCTTTCTGAGCCGCCGGCATTTACTTCGGCGCCGGCCCCATAACCATACCGTCATCCCGGCCGAACCCCGGACTTGATCCGGGGGAGAGCCGGGACCCATGTCGCGGCCTGGCGTGATGGTGGAAATAGGTCCCGGGTCGCTGACTTTCCTTGCCGATCGGAGATCGGACGAAAGTCGCGCCCGGGATGACCGTGATATGTTAGTTCCCGATTTCGAGGCTGCCCGACGACACCCGTTCGCGCCACTCGGCGAGCTGTTTGCGGCGGTTCTCGGCGAAGCGCTCCGAACGGTCGGTCTTGAAGGCGTTCTCAAGCTCGCGTTCCCGCTTGGCGGCCAGTTCGGCCTTGCGTACCGCCAAGATGTGCGCCAGTTGCGAGGCCCGGCCACGCGCCGTGCGCCACGCCTCCAACTGCTTCTGGCGGCGGAGTTCCGGGTCCATGTCGTCGCGCAGTTGCCGCGCCGCCGTCTTCAGTTTGTCGAAGCGCGCGTTCAACTCGGCGGTGCGCTTGCGGTCGATGGGGGTGATGGTGAAGGTCTCGGGCTCGCTGGCCGGCGCCGGTGTGCGGGCGGCGACCTCGGTCTCCTGCGGCCGGCCGTCGGTGAGCCCGGCCCAGAACTTCTCGACCTTGCCGCGGTAGTACTCGGTGCGTTCCGGCGTGCGCGAATGATAGTACCCGGCGGCCTCGGCCCAGGTCTCGGATGTGCCGCGAAGCGCGGTCAGGAACTCGGCGGCGTAGGCGACGTTGATGTCCGGGTCCATGGCGGCGGCCGCGTCGTCGAAATTATGGCCGTGGAAATGCAGGTTCACCTGCATGCAGCCGACGTCGATGTTCTCGACACCGGCGGCCTGCAGGCGCCGGACTTCGTCCATGGCCTCGGCCCTGGTGCTGAAATAGCTGCCGGGCCCGCCGGACGTTACCGTCCACGGCCAGGCGCGCACCTGACCGTGGCGCGCCGACCAGCGTCCCGATTCGGCCAGCGAGATGGCGGTCAGCAGTTTGTCCGGCACCTCGGAGATGCGCTCCCAGCGCTGGGTCGCCCGCTCGCAGATGGCGAACGCGCGTTCCTCGGCGGCTTCCGACAGCCGGACGTCCGACAGCGCCATCGTCGCCGTCGCCAGCATGATGACGGCAACGCCGATGGTGGTGCCGAACAGTATGATCCAGGCGCGTGTTTCCCGGTTGATCCGCAACGTCCCGCTCCTTTTCCCACCCATCCATAAGCAAACGAGATGCCAACGGCGTATCGCCGCGTTAACCAAGATTCCGCCAATAAAATCAAAGAACTGTTAACGCAGCGGCGGGACCGGGGTTTTTCCGGGTGGGCAGGATGGTCATAGGAACGTGGCAAAAACGTCACGTTTCCGGGCAAGAATTACCTAACTCGAAAAAAAATGACTTTTTTGTTTGCAACTGCGAGAAAAGCCTTTAATTTGTGCATTGCAGCAACGGAATGGCGATTTCATATTGTCACTAAGCTGCTGCAAACTTGGATGTTTCCTCCCAAATACTCGGGCCGTGCCGATGGCGCGGCCCTTTTTTTGCGTTGCAGTAATGAGAGTCGTGGTGCAGTGCGAAATCCGCACTGGGTGCCTGTTTTCGGGCTCAGTCGCGGTCGGGCGGGGTGTCGGCGCCGGGGCCCAGCGGCATCTGCAGGATGATCTGGTCCATCCAGCGCCCGAACTTGAAGCCGATGTTCTTCACATGGCCGACATGGGTAAAGCCCATCTTTTCGTGAAATTCGATGGACTGGCGGTTCTCGGCGTCGCCGACGATGGCGATCAACTGCCGGAAACCGAGGTCCGTCAAGGTCTCGATCAGTTCCTCCAGCAGCCGGCGGCCGATGCCGCCGCGCCTGACCGTGTCGTCGATGTAGATCGAATGCTCGACGGTGTTGCGATAGGCGGGCCGGGGCCGGTAGGCACCGGCGTAGGCGTAGCCCACCACGCGGCCCTCGACTTCGGCGACCAGGTACGGATATCCCGCGTCCCGGAGCGCGTGTGCGCGTTTCGTCATCTCGGCGACGTCCGGCGGCGTCAGTTCCCAGCTCGAGGCGCCGTTGAGCACGTGATGGGTGTAGATTTCCGTGATCCGCGCCATGTCGGCGTCGGTGCGGTCCCGGATCAGCAGTTCGGGGGCACTCAACGCCGGGCGCCTATTCCGCGGCCAGCGGCGGCGCCAGCACGTCCGGCGCCAGGTCGCTGAGGCCGGCGATCAGCACTCGCATGCGCTCGGCCAGGCGGCCGAATTCGGGCAGCCGGCGGATGTTGACCTCGTCCATGTAAAGGGCGCGGTTGATCTCGATCTGCAGGGTCTGCACGCCCATGTGGTGCTGTGCGTAATGCCGCGTCGTGTAGCCGCCGGCATAGGGCTTGTTGCGCTGGACCGACAGCCCCAGGTCCCTGAGCGTGCGCTCGGCGATATGCGTGATCTCGCGGACGCAGGACGAACCGTGGCAGTCGCCCAGCACGATGTCCGGGTTGCCGAAGCTGGTGTTGGCGCTCGGCAGGGCCATCGACGGCATGGAATGGCAGTCGATCACGAGACAGCGCCCGAACGCCGAAAGGGCGTCGTCGATCAGGCCCTGCAGCGCCGCGTGATAGGGTTTGTAATGGGTCTCGATGCGCCGCACCGCCTCGTCGAAATCGAGCGTGTCGGCATAGATTTCGGCACCGCCCGCGACGATCTTGGCGACCGTGCCGAGGCCGGCGTTGACCCTGGGCGAGGTGGTGTTGACCCAGCCCGGCAGCGCCGAATGGAACATGTCCGGGTCGAGCTCGTAGGGCTCGCGGTTGACGTCGACGTAGGCGCGCGGGAAATGCGCGCGCAACAGCGGCGCGCCGTAATCCACGGCGGCGGCGAACAGGTCGTCGACGAAGGCGTCTTCCGAGCGGCGGATTGCCCTGTCGTCGAGCTTCGAGGCCTCGAGAAACCCGGCCGGATAGCGCCGGCCCGAATGCGGCGAGGCGAAGACCACCGGAGACGTGAGCGTTTCCGGCCCGAGGATGTCGAAACCGGGGATCAGGTCGTCTTCCGAGAGGTTCGGCTGGATATCGTCGTCGGTCATGCGTCCAAATCGCGCCTTCTGCCCGTTTGCGCCGTTGAAAGGCTTCCCGGCATGCCGCCGCGGGGCGGCGTCCCCGGGAATCGCCGGTAATTAAACCGCCCCCGCCGGGGGCTGGCAAGTGGGCAGCGGAATCTTTGCGCTGACGGCTTGCATTGCCGCGTGAAATCGATATAAACGCCCCCCTGACGGGGCGTTTTCGTCCCCGAGGGCGCGTAGCTCAGCGGGAGAGCACTACGTTGACATCGTAGGGGTCACTGGTTCAATCCCAGTCGCGCCCACCATCGAAAACCCGGGCCTAAAGCCCGGGTTTTTGTTTGGGTGCGACAAATATACACGAGAGCGCACAATGCGCGCGGGCGCGCCCACCACCGAAAACCCGGGCCTAAAGCCCGGGTTTTTGTTTGGACGCGGAGCGTCTTCCAACAACTACGTGCGGTCCCTAATCCGATCCGCCTCTGTTCGCGTCGTGCACCAGCCGCAGGTCCGGCTGCCGTCTCGTCTCGTCCTCGCCGTTGATCTTGGCGTCGCCGGGCTTGAGGTCGTCGGCCATGCGTTCCAGGTCGAGCGCGAGCACGGTCATGCGCATCTTGGTTTCGCTGTCCGTTTCCTCGGCCGCCAGGTAATGCATTTCCGCCGCGGCGATGAGCAGGTTCTGGTAGGTCTCGCCGCCGCCGGTCATGGTCTTGCCGCCTTCGGCCGCGGGGCGCCGTCGATACGGCGGATCTGATCAAGCGAGGCCATCTGCACGCACCATTTCCAGCGCATTGACGAACGTGGAGAAGATCGCGTCGACGTGCTTGTCGGTATGCGCCGCCGAGAAGTAACACCGGTGCGTGGCGTGAATGAAGATACCGGCGTTCAGGCAGTGCATGTAGAACGCGCTCTCGGCGGTAACCGACGTGTCTCCGAAGTCGGTGATCGCCTCCTCGCCGAAGAAGATCTGCCACATCGACCCGCAGCTCACGATGCGTGCCGTGTACCCGTTCTTCTCGCAGTAACCGTTGAACGCAGCCGTCAGCCGTGCCGTGAGGCGGTCGATATGGTCATAGACCTCGGGATGGCTTCTGAGGTGCCGGAGGGCGCCGAGGCCGGCCGCGATGCTGAGCGGATTGCCGGAGAACGTGCCGCCGAAGAAAATCCCCTTCGGCGACATGAAATCGCCGAACGATTCCATCAGGTCCTTGCGGCCGGCGACGATTCCGATCGGCAGGCCGCCGGCAACGGCCTTGCCGTAGGTCGTGATGTCCGCCTGCACCCGGAAGCGTTCTTGGGCGCCGCCGTAGGACAGGCGGAAGCCGGTCAGCACTTCGTCGAAGATCAGGATCAGGCCCAACTCGTCGCACAGCTCGCGCAACTCGCGCAGGAAGTCCGCGACGTCGCCGTCCGGGCGCGAGCCCTGCACGGGTTCGACGAGGACGGCGGCGAGATCGTCGGCGTTGTCGCGGATCCGCTTGAGGGCCGCCGGATGCCGGTACGGCAGCAGCATGACGTCGTCCAGCACGCCGCTCGGGATGCCGTGGCCCAATGTCGTGGGTTGCGGATCGCCCGGCGCCGAGCCCGGCGTTTCCCAGATGAGGACGCTGTCGTGGGCGCCGTGATAGCTGATGTCGAACAGCGCGACCTTCGACTTGCCGGTCATGGCCCGCGCGGCGCGGATCGCGTACATCGTGGCCTCGGTGCCGGTATTGCAGAACACGACGCGCTCGTTCGATTTCGCCGCGGCCTGGATCAGGCGCGCATAGGCCAGTTGATCCTCGCCGCGCAGGCTGAAGTGCCAGCCGCGCTTGATCTGGTCGCGGAGCGCCTGTTCGACGGCCGGCGGCCGGTGGCCCAGCACATGCACGCCGAACCCCATGCAGGTATCGATGTAATGATTGCCGTCGATATCCTCGAAATAGGCGCCGTCGTTCCGGCCGATGAAGATCGGCGGCGGGCACACGCCGGACGCCGCCATGGCGCCGTTAATGACCTCGGTCCGGTCCTTTGCCATTTCCCGCGAACGGGGGGTCTTCGCCGACAGCGATATCTGCGCCTTTTGCAGCTCCGATATCGTCGGTGTTCGTGTCGATGTTTTTACAGCGCTCAGTGCCATGACTAGTTCTCCCTCATGCTCTGTGCCTTGAGGTCCCGGTCCCCATGGGGCGCGTTGTTGCTTTCCTGAAAGCCTCTAAGGTCGAGCTCTTCGTCGACGGCCTCGTTGACCTTTTCCAGCGAGGCGCCGACGCGATCGAAGCCGCTCCGATTGGCTTCTCCGATCAGGTAGGTGATTGCGTGTCGAAAGCTCTCGGCGAGCCGCAGGGTGTTTTGACGGGCCATTCAGTTCGTCTTTCCCGTCAGGCCGCCGCCGCCTGATCCCACAGCGCCATCTGCCGGATGATCGGCGCCTGGGTGCAGTATTTTTCGCGGAGCGACACGAGCAGTTCGCCGTCGATGTCGTACCGTGCGACCAGTGCCCGCGTATCGCCGAGCGATTGCACGGCGCTTCGCCACACCGGCCTGCGTCCGCGTGCCCGCGCATGCAGGCGCGCCACCGCCGGCGTTTCGACGGAGATGATTTCGCGCACGTTGTAGGCGACGGCGAACTCGGTGATCCCGACCAGCAGCGACGCCGTCGCCAGGTCGATGCCGGTCGCGCTCGCATGCCGTTCCGGCGGGTCGACCACGAAGCGGCTGCATTCCCAGATGCCGGCGGCGCTCGGCGGTTCGGTGTCGCCGAACAACTGCCGGAACACCGACGACGCCATGTACGGGCGCGTCGTCGGCAGCAGCCGCCAGGCGCCTATGACGCGGTTGGTCTCGTCCGAAACGATGAGGTAGGCCGTATCCGGCCGGTCGAACTGGTCCCGTTCCTCGCCGTTGGTGCCCTCGACGTTCCAGCCCAACTGTTCCTTGAAGATCCGGTGGCGGAGACGAAACATCTCGCTGAGTAATCGGCTATGCTGATTGGCGTTCTGCGAAGTGATTAGGTCGATCATCGTTGCCCCCTGCTAAATCGCAGGGACAATTCAAGCGGTATTGCCGGACAAAAGCAGTCCGCCTAAAGGCGGACCGGGTGCAACCAGAAGGCGCAGGCGGCGCCATGTTGCCCGAATTAAAGGAAAATACCGCGATTCACGGCAGGATCAGCCGCGTCAGGATCGCCTTGACCACCGCGTGGTGCTTCGAATAGCTGCCCAGTTTCCGGGCCGCGCTGGTCAGGTGCTGTTTCGCCGTCCGTTCCGAGATCGACAGGATGTTGCCGATTTCCCAGGCGGTGTTGCCGCGGCTGGTGAGCACCAGGCATTCGCGCTCGCGCTTGGTCAGGTGCGGTTCCGGCACCGTCGCCGGTTCCGGCTCGAGGCTGCTGTATTTTTCGTGGAAATAGAGGCTGAACAGGTGGAACTCGTGCCTGTTGTGCTTCCAGGCCTCCTGGAACGCGTTGGGATCGGAGGAGAACACCGACAGTGTCGCCAGTCCGAAGCCGGCCTCGTGGATCGGGATTTCCGCGCCGTCGGTGATGCCGAAATCCCGCGCCTCGTTCATGACCAGCCGCTCGGGCGCGTTCACGGGGCGGTCGAGAAGCGCTTCGCGCCAGGTGAACGGCGTGACCGAGCGCAGCAGTCGTTCGGCGACGGGGTCGATATCGACGTAATGATTTTCGTCGTACCGCTTGAGCCATTCGTCCGGCCACTGGCCGAAGTACTCGATGTCGCCGTCGGCGGGATTGTATTTGTGGTACGAATAGCCGCCGAAGCCGAAATCCTGGACGACGTTCTCCATCAGCGCCTGCAGGTCCGCAGGCGTTGACGCGGCCTCGACGGCCGTCAGGATATCCATCAACTCCGGTCTCAAACCATCCCCCCGCCTGTTCCCGGGTCGTACAAAGAGTTCGATCGGATGGTGCCCGCCTTCGCGGCGGCATCGTTGTTACTGCATAGTAAGCACCCGCACGCGCGCGGGATCAAGTGCAACGACGCAATGGTGCAATCGTCGGTAGGTTTGGAGGAGGGGGAAATCCGTGCGGATGGCCGGCAGCCTCGCGTCGGTATGGGAGGGAAAGCCGCTTTAAATGCGGTTGCGGCGACGATATCCCTTCGGAGAGGGGCTTTTGTTTGCCAGCACGTTACAGCACTGATCAGCCGTTTGTGTGCGACCGCAATTTTGAGTTGGTGATTGAGTTTTGCAGGGCAATGGAGGCGTAAGCACCTGACACCGCAAGACTAATAACCTGTTGTAACGGGCGATTCGAGATAAAGCCGTACGCTAAGCCCAATATTGCGCCGATGGCAACAGCGTTCACTTGGGAACTGCTTGGTTGGTCGTTTGTAGTTGACGATACGAAATGTTCGCAGTTGTTACTGAATAGCGAGTACTTTTCTCCCAGTTTGGGGATAATCTTTTCGAATAGCAGATCTGCCTGCACAGGCTGTTCTGGTGCCTGATATCTTAACGGTTTGCCTTCGAGAAAACTGTGTAGCGGTTCGATGCATACCATTCCAGTTTGTTTCGAGTTGTGAGCGACATGACCGTTGCCCATATAAATGCCGTAATGGTGGTAGCCCGACATGTCGATAACTAGGATTGCACCGACGGGTATATCTGTTGTACTCATAGAATATTCCTTTATCCTGAGATTATCCATTTAGTCATAATATGCGTTTAAAGGGTATATGCAATAATGTCAACTGATAAGCTTACCCCGAGTACGACCTATGCAGCGATCGTTGGCAGTATCATTGTGCTCCTCCGAGAAGAGAAAAAGATTGATCAGGCGACACTGGCTAAGTCCCAGAATTTGAGCCAGTCTTCCTGGTCCAGGATTGAGCGAGGGGAATCCGTGATTAATACGGAACAACTTCATTCCGTAGCGTTGGAACTTGGAACTACTGCCGGTGACATTCTTAAGAGGGCAGATGAATTGGCTGCGGAGCTAAAAGATCGTGACTTCAATATACTTACGGCCAAATCAAAGAAGAGAAATGATGGTGCTCTGGCCTTTTTCGCTGGTGCGGCACTAACTGCGTTGATTGTTACCCTTATTGTCAAAAAATAGACTAAACTGATACGCTTAGGTCTTTGAAAATTCAGTTATAAACCGTCGCCCCGTCGCGGCCGTGCAGCGACCAGCTCGCGTCCATCAGCTCGTTGAACGCGGCGCGGTAGCGCTTCAGTTCCCCGTCCGTGTGCGCGAGTTTACCCTGCAGGCGGTTGAGGCGGTTCCTGAGCGACATCATCTCGATCTCGGCGGAGCGGTAGAGGCGCATGTCGGCTTCGGAGAACGTGCGGTCGTCCGCTTTGGCTCCGCCGACGGCGGCCATGATGTCCGAAAACGCGAGGCCGAGCCGTTTCATCAGCCGCACTGCCATCAGGAACGCGGCGACGCTCTCGCCCTCCTTGTCGGAATCGGTCAGCCCCAGCACCTTGGCGAGGCGCGCCCGGCCGGCCTCATCGGCGAGGTGCGGCCATTCGCCGGCGGGGCGAAGCATCGCGCCGAGGCTCTGGCCGTTCTTGGCCATGAGGCGTTTGGCCAGCAAAAACGCCGCCGCCGCCTCGTCGTTGTCGGCGCTCTCGGCGATCGCCAGCAGTTGCGCAATCCGGGTCGATTTCGGGGCGCGGTCGCGTTGCATGTCGGGCCTCTCGTCTGATCCTTCGGTTCGGTCTCGGACGATCATCCGCCGCCGCCCGTAAAGTTTCGGTTAACCGTGATTCCGTTTCCGGTTTCAAGCCGCTAAAGACGCGTGATTGCCGCGCGCCGCAACCCTGATAATATGGCATCAGGGTCTATCGGCGGCCGGCCTGCGGCCGCTGCCCGGCCCCTGTGACCTGGGAGTGCCGCGCGCGACATGAGCAACGCCGCCAAACGCGTAACGATGCAGCCCGACCTGAGAAGCGCCCTGGTGACGCTGATCGGGCAGTTGCGTCTTGCCCGCGACCGCTCCGAACCGGGCCAGCTCAACCTCGCCGGCGAGGACCCGGAGCTGATGGCGCTCGCCGGCCTGATCAACGACATCATCGGCAGTGCGCGCAACGAGGTCACGCAACTGCAGGACGTGAACCAGGAACTCGACGCCCTGGTCCGCCAGCGCACCGCCGAGCTCGAGCACGCCAAGACCATCGCCGAACTGGGCAGCACCCAGAAAAGCAGATTCCTGACGCAGATGAGCCACGAGCTGCGCACGCCGCTCAATTCGATCATCGGTTTCGGACAGCTCCTGCTCGACAGCAAGAAGGACGAGCTCAGCGCGCGCCAGGCCAAGCAGGTCAAGCATATCCTGCAGGGCGGGCGGCACCTGCTGGGACTGATCAACGACGTGCTCGACCTGTCGAAGATCGAGACCGGCAAGCTCGATCTCAACATCGAGGCGGTGGCGGTCGACGATCTGGTCTACGAAAGCCTGGAGATGGTCAAGCCGGCGATCGATCAGGAAGGCCTCGCCTTCGAGGACCGGACCGACCCGGATCTCGATCCACTGGGCGTGAAGTGCGATTTCCTGCGCGCCAAGCAGTGCCTGATCAACCTCCTCAACAACGCCTGCAAGTACAACACGCCAGGCGGCAAGATCTGGATCCAGATCAAACCCTTTAAAAGCGACCTGGTCCGCATCGTCGTCGGCGATACCGGCCTCGGCATTCCCGAGGGCCGCCAGCACGAGATGTTCCGCCCGTTCTCCCGGCTCGGCCGCGAGGAGACGGGGATCGAGGGTTCTGGCGTCGGCTTGGCGCTGACCCGGCTGCTGATCAACGCGATGAAGGGCGTGCTCGATTTCGAGAGTGCCGAAGGCCAGGGCTCCGAGTTCTGGATCGACCTGCCGCGGACGGAACCGCCGGGCGACCCGGACGGGCTTCTGGAGGCGGGGCCGGTCGACGTCGACAAGCGGGCACAAGGCCTCGTGCTCTATATCGAGGACATCGATTCCAACGTGCGCCTGATGGAAGATATGCTCGGCGAATACACCGACGTCGAGATGATCACCGCAACCTCGGCGGAGGAGGGGATCGCAATGGCGCTCGAACAACTGCCCGACCTGATCGTCATGGACATCAATCTGGGCGGCATGAACGGCATCGACGCGACGCGCTACATCCGCTCGGTGCACACGATCCGCAACATCCCGATCTTCGCGCTCACCGGTGACGTGCAGGAAGATATCCGTGCCCGGTGCGAGGACGCCGGCGTCGACGCCTTCTTTGCCAAGCCGATCAAGGTCAACGACTTCATCGACGCGGTGCGGACGACTCTCGATAGCAGACTGGGCAGGCTTTTGTAATGACCGGATACATCGTTCACATCATCGACGACAACGCCGCCAACCGCGAGCTGTTTCAGGATCTGATGGATTCCGTGGACCTGCCGTGGCAGAGCCACGCTGGCGCGCAGCAGTTCCTCGACGGGTTCGATCCGGAGAACGCGGGGTGTCTTATCCTCGATGTCCGCATGCCGCGCATGAGCGGGCTCGAACTGCTCGGGAAACTCAACGCCGACGGCATCACGGTGCCGATCATCCTCGCCACCGCGCACGGCGACGTGCCGATGGCGATCCAGGCGATGAAGGAAGGGGCGTTCGATTTCCACGAAAAGCCGATCGACAACAAGGCCCTGCTGGAGAGCGTCAACCGCGCCATGGAAGCGCGCCGGAAGCAGGTGCAGGACGCCGAGGACAGCGCCCAGGCGCGCGCCGACTACGGCTCGCTGACGCCGCGCGAGGTCGACGTCTATAAGCTCGTCGTCGACGGCGCCATGAACAAGCAGATCGCCTACGAACTCGACATCTCGCAGCGCACTGTCGAAGTGCACCGCGCCAAGGTCATGGAGAAGATGGGGGCCCGCAACCTCGCCGACCTGATCAAGAAACACATCATGCTGCACGGCGCCGGCTGACGGCGCCGGCTGACGGCGCGGGAACAACGAGCGCCGGATAGCGGTGCAGCGATCATCCTTCGAGACGCCCCGGATCAAATCCGGGTCTCCTCAGGATGAGGGTATTCAGGAATGCCAAAAAGTCTCCTCATCCTGAGGAGGCCGAAAAGGCCGTCTCGAAGGATGAGGAGACAGTTACGTTCGTCGTGTCGTGAACTCAGAACTTGCGGATGTCGCCCGGCTGCATGACCACCACGTCGGTGGCGAAATCACCGAGCGCCGCCTTGAATTCCTCCGGCGTGCCCTTCAGCGGCGGGAACGTGCCGTAGTGCATCGGCACCACCGTTTTCGTTTTCAGCAGGTTCTTGACGGCATAGGCCGCGTGTGCCGGATCCATGGTGAAATGCCCGCCGATCGGCAGCAGCGCCACGTCCGGGTTGTAGTAGGACCCGATGAAGGCCATGTCGGCGAACACGCCGGTGTCGCCGGCATGATAGAACTTCTGACCGTCGGCGAGTTCGATGATGTAGCCGGCCGGCTCACCGCCCGGGTGCATGGTCTCCTTGCCGTTCTCGTCCTTGAAGCTGACTTCCGAGCTGTGTTCGGCGCGGGTCATGGTGACCGTGACGTCGCCGACCTTGACCGGGCCCGACTTGTTGAAGCGGATCATCTGTTTCATGTCGAGCCAGCCGAGCGTCGCGAAAGTGCGGCCCATGTCGGCGTTGATCAGGACCTTGGCGCCGGTCTGCTTGGCGAGCGCCACGGTATCGCCGACGTGATCGCCGTGGCCGTGCGTGACCAGGATCATGTCGACCTTGCCGATCTTGGAAAGGTCCTTGAGGTCGTCCGGCGTTTTCGGGTTCTTGGAAATGAACGGATCGACAAGCACCACGGTGCCGCTGGCGGCGGTGATCTTGAACGCCGCCTGTCCGTACCACTGGACGTCGGCGGCGGCGTGGACGGACCCGGCGCTGCCGAGGGTCAAAGCGGCGGCGACGCACGCGCCACCGAGAACATTCTTGAACATTATGGAAGTCTCCCCTGATTGATTTATACGCGGGCTTTCGCGCCCGCATGGAAAAGGTGGCGCTTTTCGGCGGACTTTTCCAGTCAACCTTTGGTGAACGGCGACGGCCGGGTCACGGCGCCGCTTCGAGGCGTTTCCTGAGACGCCGGATGAACCAGCCGATCCCCGGCATCTTCTCGTAAAGACCGGCGGCCGCGTCCCAGTGATCGATGTGCTCGGTCAGCAGCCCGTCGTCGTTAAATCGAAGCCGGCTGGCGCCGTCGACCGACCAGTCGCGATTCATGATGCGCCCGGACAGCGTCCACAGGATCACGCAGACCTCGCCGTCGCTCATGCGGTGATGGATGGTGAATTCCAGGTCCCGGACGTGCTCGAACATATCCTCGAAGACGGTACGCATCGCCGCCTTGCCGGCGACGTCGTTGAACGGGTCCTTGAAATGAACGTCGGGCGAGACGAGCGTCTCCAACTCGGCGAGGTTCGTCGCGGACACCCGTTCGAGGAAATCGCAATACGCATCGAAGCCCTTCATCACAGCATTCCCTGTTCTGCACCGGCGTCGGTTTTGAAATCGTGCGGCATGCCGCCGCAGATGCGGCACCGGTACTCGATCGGCACGCCGTCCTTGCCGGCGAACCGCATTTTCACCCAGCGTCCCTTCATGTCGTACCAGACCTCGGTTTCCAGTTCGCCCTCGTAAGCGAAATGCCGGGCGGCGCGGTTCGAGGTGCCGGTGGCGACGTCCTCGCTGCCGATACGCCGCATGCGGACGCTGTTGATGCGGCCGGTGATGGTGTTCAGCACCTGCCGAGCGCCGATCACGCCCGGGTTCCAGTGCGTCGTCGGATATATCCCCGCGGGCGCGACGGCGCGGACGCCGTCACCCCGTACTTTCAGGGCGCCGTCGTGGTGTTCCGCACCGACCGTGCTGACGGTGCCGTCGTCGTCGGTGCGTGCCTCGAGGCGCATCAGCATGCCGTCCCGCCAGCGGCCGGTGGACGTGTACTCGTAAGTATACACCGGCAGGCCCAGCACCGTGACCTTGATGGCGAACCGGCTTTCCGCGATCAGGTCGCCGTTGTCGCGCCGGAATACCACTCTGTGGGCGCCGATGCGCTCGCCCTTGCGGAAAACGTCGAAAACGATTTCCGGTCCGTAGGCGGCGACGGGGTCGAAGGTTTCAGCCCCGGCAACGCCCGGGCCGGTCGGCAACCCAAGGGCGAGCACGGCGGTGCCCAGGGAAACGGCGATGCGGCGGCAAAAGGCGTTCATAGCCCTGATACGTGCGCGCCGCCGGTTCGGTTTTGTTGTTGAATCAGGTTTCGTCTTTCAGAACCCGGTCCGCCGGCAGCGTGATGATCGCCGTCGTGCCCTTGTCGACCTCGCTTTCCAGCGTGAACGTGCCGCCGTGCATGTCGATGATCGACTTGACGATGGCGAGCCCGAGGCCGGAGCCCTTGTGCCGCCGCGTCATGGCGTCGGCGACCTGTACGAACGGCTGCTGCACGAGTTTGAGGTTCTCGGCGTCGATGCCGACGCCGGTGTCCTCGATGCGGATTTCAATACCGCCGTCGTTCGCCGGTCCGGCGGAGGCGGTTATGCGGCCGCCGGCTTCCGTGAACTTGATGGCGTTGGAGAGCAGGTTGATCAGAACCTGGCGCAGTTGCCGTTCGTCGGCGAAGACTTCCGGCAGTTTCTCGGGAATGCGGTTTTCGATGTATATGCCCGCGCTGCCGGCGCGCTCCGCGGTCAGGCGGATGGAATCGCTGAATACGGTGTGCAGGTCGACGGCGCCTTCCTCCAGTTGCAGCTTGCCGGCCTCGATCCGGGACAGGTCGAGGATATCGTTGATCAGTTGCAGCAGGTGCTCGCCGCCGTCGCGGATGATCGAGAGGTATTCCCGGTGCGTCGGGTTCTCGATTTCGCCGAGCGTGCCGGCGAGCAGGCTGTCCGAGAACCCGATGATCGAGTTCAGCGGCGTGCGCAGTTCGTGCGACATATTGGCGAGGAACGCCGATTTCGAGCGGTTGGACGCCTCCGCCTCGTCGCGCGCCTGGCGGTACGCGCGCTCGACCTCGACCCGGTCGGTGATGTTGGTCTCGATTCCGCCGACGCCGATCAGTTCGCCCTCGCTGTCGATGATCGGGAACTTCGACGTCAGGAACGTGGCGTCGTCGATCTTTTCCTCGTGCGTGATCAGCTTGCGATCTTCCATCACCTCGCGGTCGTGGGCGATGAACGCATCGCCCCGGCCGCCGCCGAAGATCTCCTCGGAGGTCAGGCCCCGCACCTGATCCAGGGTCACGCCGTAGACTTCCAGGTAACGCCGGTTGGCCATGACGAACCGCAGGTCGCGGTCCTTGAAGTAGATCGGCGTCGGCGAGTTGTCGAGCAGCGTCTGGATGCGCGCCTCGCTCTCCGCCAGCCGGCGCTCGAGCGCAACTTGCTCGGAGAACTCGGTATAGACGGTGGCGATGGCGGCGCGGCCATCGGGCATGGGAATCGGGAACTTGTTGATCAGCCAGTCCTGCGGCTCGCTGCCGGGCAGCGTGAAGATCACCTTGTGGGCGCTTGGCTGGCCGGTCCGGATAACCTGCCTGTCGGCCTCCATCGCCGCCAGGCTCAGATTGTCGTCCCAGATTTCCTCGGCTTTGCGGCCGATGACGTCCTCGCTCGAAACGCCGAAAGCATTCTCGAAGGAGAGATTGACGTATTCGTATTCGCCGGTGGCGCGCTTGATCATGATCGGCTTCGGCGACGTGTCGATCATGTTTCTCGCGAACAGCTCCGGATCGGCCGCCGACGGACGGTGCAGGTAGCTCGCCGCCAGCAGCGCGCCGGAGGCGGCGAGGATCACGATCTCGCCCATGACGTCGGTCGGCAGCAGCCCGAACAGCGCGGCGCCGCCACGTGCGCCCAGCGCCAGCGCCGCGACGAACAGCGCCAGCGACATCCGCTCGCCGAGCGCGCGCGATGTCCGCGCCGCCGTCCATCCCTGCAGGACCAGGCCGGCGAGGACGATGATCGCGGCGGCGCCGAACGTTGCGCTGATGTCTGTCATGTTCCGAACATGAACGAGATTTAATGCTCTGGAAATACCCTCGTAATGTCGACCTGCCTACGTTGCAGGTGTGTGGCGGTTAAAGCCACGAACGAATACGACGAATTTGCGAGGAATTGAAAACATGCTTGCACACAAGATGCCGAACAAGGAAACGACCCCCGGGAACCGCCGGGCGCGGCGCACGCGGACCGTTGCCATCGCGACGCTGGGCGCGGCAGTCTTCGCCGCCGGCGCGATCGCGCTGCCGCTGCAGGCGAAGACGCCGGAAAACAGCATTACCGCGAAGTCCGTGGACCGCGCGATGCCGGCCAGCTTTGCCGACCTCGTCGAGCGCGTGTCGCCGGCGGTCGTCAATATCCAGGTGTCGTCTTCGGCGAAACCGGTCATGAACCAGATGGACAACGTCCCCGGCAACATGCGCGAGTTCTTCGAGCGCTACTTCAACATGCCGGAAGGGCCGGGCGGACAGCGCTTCGGCGGCCCGGACGGTCACGGTCAGGGACAGAAGCGGATCGGCGCCGGTTCCGGCTTCGTGATCGATGCCGAGGGCCACATCGTCACCAACAACCACGTTGTCGGTGAGGCCGACGAGATCATGGTCACCTTCAAGGACGGCACGGAAGCCAAGGCCGAACTGGTCGGCGTCGACGAAAAGACCGATCTGGCGCTGATCAAGATCGACACCGACAAGCCGGTCCCGTTCGTGAAGTTCGGCAAGTCCGACGACGTCCGGGTCGGCGACTGGGTGCTGACCGTCGGCAACCCGTTCGGTCTCGGCCATTCGGTCAATACCGGAATCGTGTCGGCGCGCGGCCGTACCATCGGTGCCGGACCTTATGACGACTTCCTGCAGATCGACGCGCCGATCAACCGCGGCAACTCCGGCGGGCCGGCGTTCGACGTCAACGGTAACGTGGTCGGGGTCAACGCGGCCATCTTCTCGCCCAACGGCGGCAACGTCGGCATCGGTTTCGCGATCCCCTCGGCCATCGCCGAGAAGGTTGTCGCCGATCTCAAGACCAAGGGCACTGTCGAACGCGGCTGGCTCGGCGTCTCGATCCAGCCGGTCAGCGATGACATCGCCGACGGCCTCGGCCTGACATCCAGCGAAGGTGCGCTGGTCGCCGACGTCAACGCCGACAGCCCGGCACACCGTGCCGGCATGAAGGCCGGTGACGTGATCCTGTCGGTCGACGGTGAGCGGATCGAGGAACTGCGCGAACTGCCGCGGGTGATCGCCGATATCGATCCCGGCAAGGACAGCAAGATCGTCGTCTGGCGTGACGGCGATCGGGTCGAGCTTTCCGTCGAGATCGGTACCCAGCCCGTGAGCAAGAACGTCGCCAAGAACGACGCCCAGCCGTCCGACGGCATCGAGGACAAGCTCGGCCTTGCCGTGCAGCCGCTGACCCCGGAGATCGCCCGTGAACTGGGCATGCCCGAGGACACCAAGGGTGTCGTCGTGGCCGGCGTCAAGCCGGGCAGCCCGGCCGCCGAGAAGGGCCTGCGCCGCGGCGACGTGCTGACCAAGGCCGGCGGCAAGGACATCGTGACGCCGCAGGACCTGACGCAAAGCCTGAGCCAGGCGCGCAAGGACGGGCGCAAGTCCGTGCTGGCCCTGGTCAAGCGGAACGGCGGGCAGCGCTTTATCGCAATCCCCGTAGGGGCCGCCTGATTTGGCGGCCTCGCCCCCAGGGACCGGCCGTGCCTCCCCCTAGCGGCCGGTCCCGCTGTTTCTCCTCCCTGACGGGCGGGCGGTATCCGGAAATCTCCGGTGCCGCCCGTTCGTTATTTTCATGTTCGGGGTTGGCGGTTTCGTGGCAATGGGACTAAATGATGTCGGATAAACGGGGAACACCGATGCGGATTCTGCTGGTCGAGGACGACAAATACTCGGCGTCGTTCATCGCCAAGGCGCTCAAGGAAGCGGGCCACGTCGTCGATGTCGCCGACAACGGCGAGGATGCGCTGGGCATCGCCTCCGAAGCGCACGAGGTGCTGATCGTCGACCGCATGATGCCGAAACTGGACGGTCTGCAGATGGTCGAGCAGTTGCGTGCCCAGGGCATGGCGACGCCGGTGCTGTTCCTGAGCGCGCTCGGCAAGGTCGACGACCGGGTCGCCGGGCTGCGCGCCGGCGGCGACGATTATCTGGTCAAGCCGTTTGCCATGGCTGAGCTGCTGGCCCGGGTCGAGGCCTTGGGGCGCCGCAAGGGGGCGCCGGACACACAGGCCAAGCTGTCCTGCGGCGACCTGGAAATGGACCTGATCACCCGCAACGTGACACGCGGCGGTGAGAAGATCGACCTGCAGCCGCGCGAGTTCAAGCTGCTCGAATACCTGATGCGCAACGCGAACCGGGTCGTTACCCGGTCGATGCTGCTGGAGAACGTCTGGGACTATCACTTCGATCCGCAGACCAACGTCATCGACGTCCACATCAGCCGGCTCCGCGGCAAGATCGACAAGGGCTTCGACACCCAGCTTCTGGAGACCGTCCGCGGCGCCGGGTACCGTCTGCATGCGCCTGGTTAGCGGCCGCCTGATCCGAACGTCCTGGTTCCGCATGGCCATCGGTTACGCGGTGCTGTCTCTCGCCTCCGTGACCATGCTGTTCGCGCTTCTCTACTGGAACACGGCGGTATTCGTTGCCGAGCAGACCGAGGAAACCATCGAGGTCGAGATCACCGGCCTTGCCGAGCACTACCGCCAGGCCGGGCTGTTCGGGCTTACCGAGGTAATCCAGGAACGCTCGCAGGGCCAGCGCCTGAGCCTGTACCTGCTGACCGATCCGAATCGTGGCCCGATCGCCGGCAACCTCAATTCGTGGCCGGCCGAGACTCAGCCCGGCGAGTGGATCGATTTCGACTACCAGCGTCAGATCGGCAGCCGCATGGTCGAGCACCGGGCGCATGCGCGGCATCTGGTGCTGCCCGGCGGCTTCCACCTGCTGGTCGGCTACGACGTCCAGGATCAGGTCCGGCTCGAACAGCGCATGCGCCAGTCGATGATCTGGATCGGTGCGCTGGCGCTGGCGCTGGGCCTCGGCGGCGGGCTGCTGATGGCCCGGCACTGGCTGCGCCGCGTCGATAGCGTCAACAAGACCGCGGGCGAAATCATGGACGGCGACATGTCGCGCCGCGTGCCGGTCAGCGGCACCGACGACGAACTGGACCGCCTGGCCCGCAACCTCAACGACATGCTCGACCGGATCGAGGCGCTGATGACCGGCCTGCGCCAGGTCACCGACAACATTGCGCACGATCTGCGCTCACCGCTGAACCGGTTGCGTGCGCGCCTCGAGGTGACGCTGATGTCCGACGAGGACAAGGAGACCTACCGCGACGCGCTGACCGAAACCATGGCCGAAACCGACGAACTTCTGAAGACCTTCAACGCGCTGCTGCTGATCGGCGAGGCGGAATCCGGCCTCGACCGCTCCAAGCTCGACACCGTGGATCTGACGGCGCGGATCGCCGACGTGGTCGAGCTTTACGAGCCGGCGGCGGAGGAGGCGGGTCTCGTCCTCGAGGCCGACATCGCCTGGGATCTGAACGTACGCGGCAACCCGAACCTGATCTCGCAGGCGGTGGTCAACCTGCTCGACAACGCCCTCAAGTACACGCCCGAGGGTGGCACGGTCCATGTCCGGGCGGGCCGGTTAGACGGCCGGCCGTATATCGAGGTTTCCGACAGCGGCGACGGCATTCCGGAAGCGGAACGCGAACGCGTGCTCGACCGCTTCGTGCGTCTGGAAAGCAGCCGCTCGACGCCCGGCAGCGGGCTCGGCCTGTCGCTGGTCGCCGCCGTCGCCAAGCTGCACGGCGCCGACCTCAAGCTCGGCGACAACGAGCCGGGTCTCCGGGTGCGGCTCGAATTTCCGGGAACGGCGGTGCGTTAACGCGCGCGCCGCTGCAACTGCCGCTCGCGATACGCCAGGAACAGCGCGCCGGCGATGATGACCGCCGCGCCGAGCCAACTCAGCACTTCCGGGATCACGCCGAACAGTCCGAAATCGTAGACCGCCGCGAACACCAGCGTGGTGTAGAAGAACGGCACCGTGAAACTGGCGTCCGCCGACTTCATGGCCTGGATGAAGCACGACTGCGCCGTCACCATGATCAGGCCGAGCGCGATCATCAGCATCCATTGCTCGGCCGTGGGCGCGATCCAGACGAACGACGCGACGCTCAGCGACACCGTGGCGCCGAAAGCGTTGTTGATGAACAGGATACGGATCGCGGGTTCGCCCCCGGAAAGCCGTTTGATGACGACCATCTCGAGGCCGATCAGCACCGCCGCGGCGAGCGCCAGGATCGCCGCGAACTGGAACGCCTCGGTGCCGGGGCGGATCAGGATCAGCGCACCGATCATCGAGATCGCCGCCGCCGACCAGCGTACCGGCCCGACCTTTTCGCCCAGGAACGGGATCGCGAAGATCATCGTCCAGATCGGGCTCAGGAAGCTGATCGCGGTGGCCTCGGCGAGCGGCATTTGGGCCGCCGCGGCGAAGGTGCAACTGACGCCGAGCCAGCCCAGCGTCGAGCGCAGGAAGTGCCAGCGGTACGGCGTCCCCTTGTCGAAGCGCAGCTTCAGGAACGGCGCCACCACGACCAGCGCCGAGAACGCGAACATGAAGCGTCCCGCCGAGACCTGCAGCGGGTGCAGCGGCGGGCCGAACAGGTCGTTGCCGAGCAGCTTGGCGAGCATCGAGGTGGCCGCCAGCAGCGCCGCCGCCACCAGCGAGAACATGACACCCCTGAGCGGGCGCGCGACGAAAGCGGCCGGGGCCGGCGTCACGCGCGTCAGTCCCCGGAAACCGAAATGCAGACCTTGCCGAAGTGCTTGCCGGACGCGAGATGGCGATACGCCTCGGCGGCGTCTGTAAGCGGGAACACCTTGTCGATCACGGGCTTCATGGCGGCGGCTTCGATGGCCCTGCACATCTGCTGCATGGCGTCCTTCGGGCCGACGGTCACGCCCTGCAGGCGCACGTCGCGGCTGACGATGAACGGCAGCAGGACGTTGCCGGTGGTGGCGCCGGAAAGCACGCCGATCAGGCTGAGCGTGCCGCCGGGCCGGACCGCGATCAGCGACTGCTTCATGGTTTCCGTGCCGCCCAGTTCGACCACGTTGTCGACGCCGTCGCCGCCCCCGGTACTCATCGCCCAGTCCTTGGCGGGCTTGCCCCATTCCTCGGTCGTCCCGTAGTTGACGCCGTGATCGGCACCGAGGTCGCGGGCGCGCTCGAGCTTTTCGTCCGATGACGAAGTGATCGCGACGCGGCAGCCGTTCATCTTGGCGAACTGCAATGCGAACAGCGAGACCCCGCCGGTGCCCTGGGTCAGCACCGTGTCGCCCGGCTGCGCGTGGCCGAGACGCACGATCGCCGACCATGCCGTCAGCCCGGCGCAGGTCAGGCTCGCCGCCTCGGCGTCAGTCAGGTTGGCGGGCGTTTTGACGAGGCCGGAAACGGGGATCACGCGGTATTCCTGGAGCATGCCGTCCCGGGCGCGGCCGCTGTCGCTTTCCATGGCGTGCTCTGTCGCCTGACCCGCCGGCCAGTCGAGGAAGAAGCACGCGGTCACCCGGTCGCCGGGCTTGAATTCGTCGACACCGGGACCGACGGCCTCGACCGTGCCGGCACCGTCGGACAGCGGCACCAGGTCCGTCTGTTTCTGGCGTTTGCGGTAGCCGCCCTTGGCGATCAGCAGGTCGCGGTAGTTGATCGAGGCGGCGCCGATCCGCACCAGAACCTCGCCCGGGCCGGGCTCGGGGACCGGCCTGTCGGCGGCCTTCAGGGCGTCCGGCCCGTCGGTGGTTTCGAAGATCATCGCGCGCATCTCGGTCCTCCATGCCTGAACGGCAGCCATATAACCGCAGCGGCCGGGGCGGCTCAAAGAAAAAGAGGCCCGGAGCGGGCCTCTTTCTCTCAGGGAAGGTGCGTCGGGTGTGGAGGCGTCAGGAGTTGAAGAACCCCTTCGACTGGTTGTTCGGGCACGGCGCGGCGAGGAGCGAATTGCCGTGGTGATGCAGGTTGATCCAGATCCGGTTGTCGCCGATCATCCATTCGTAGACCCAGGCGCCGTCCGGCGGGCAGGCCAGTTTCAGGTAGGAATACTTGATCCGTTCCGAGCGGGTGCGGATGACTTCGGCGTGGTCGAAGCGCGGCACGTGCACGTCGACCATCAGGTTCATGTCCTGGCTGACGTAGACCTTGGTGGCCTGCCAGCCCTGGCGCGGCGGATTTTCGTCGATGTAGTTCTTGACCGCGACGGCGGCGACTTCCAGCGCCTCTTCCTGGGACATGTCCTCGGCATAGAAGCTGAGGGTCGCCAGCACCGCGCCCGGAACCAGCAGCGTGATCAGGAGACTGATGAAGAACCAGCGCTTGGAACTGATAATGTCGGAAATCCACATTGTCTTATTCCCTTTCCCTTCGGTAGCTCCGCTGCCTCGTTTTCAGAGCACTGAGGCCGGTGGCTTTGCGCCCCGCCGTCGCCGGCGGTTTGCCTGTTCGTGGGCCCGGAGGTAACAACTCATTCCGAACCTTGATGACACTATTTATAGGGTATTCCTTTTCTTCTGGCTGTGAGCGCAGTCACATAATCGGAATAATTGTTAACGTCTTAACTCATTGAATTAAATGTAAAAGTAATCATTCTCGCATCGGCTGTGCGGAAAAACAGGGTTAAATAAGTCTAAAGCCGGACCGATCTAGGTCTTGTGTATCACTTTATCGATTCGCGACAAAAACGCGTCCGCATCCTCGATCCCGTTACAGAGATGCGGGCTGACGCGGACGGCGCCGCCGCGGGCGCTGACGTGCACGTTCTCCGACGCCAGACGCGCCGCGATGTCGGCGGGGAACCCGCCCCGGCGCCGGAGCCCCAGGATATGCGGCGCGCGGAAAGCCTCGGGCGCGGCGTCGAGGCCGAGGGCGTCTGCTCCCTCGGCGATTCGGGCCGTGACCGGGCGGATGGCGGCGCCGATGCGCGCCGGGTCCCAGTCCTGCAACTGTTTCAGCGCGACCTGGATCATCGGCAGGGTGATCAGGTTCAGGAACTCGCCGGCGTCGAAGCGGCGCGCGCCCTTGGTGAACGCGGCGGGATAGCCGAGCCCGCCGGTGATGCTGTCGACGCCGCCGTGGTTGAACAGGTGGTCTTCCAGCGGCAGGCCCGATTGACGCTCGGGTGCGGCGTACATGAACGACAGGCCGTAGGGCCCCAGGAGCCACTTGTAGGCGGCGCAGACCAGATAGTCCGCGCCGATCGCGTTCACGTCGATGGGCACTGCGCCGACCCACTGCGTGGCGTCGACAAGGAATGTCGCGCCCACGTTCTTCAGCGCCGGGCCGATGACGGTCAGATCCACCAGCGAGCCGTCGGTCCAGTGGCACGGCGGCAGCGCGGCGATGGCGACGTTGTCGTCGATCCGGTCCATGACGGCCGCCGTCCAGTCACCGTCCTCGGGCCACGAAACGGTATCGAGGACGGCGCCGCTGCGTTCGGCGAGGCGCTGCCAGGCATAAACGTTGGACGGGAACTGTCCCTCGATCACCAGGATGCGCTCGCCGGGCTTCGCGGTCAGGTTCTTCGCCGCCGTCGCCACACCGTAGCTGGCTGCGGGCTGGATCGCGATGTCGTCGCCGGTGGCGCCGATCAGGCTGGCGAAGCGGTCGCGGATGTCGTCGGCCTGTGTGTACCGGCCCGGCTCGTCGATCCGCCACGGCCGGCCCTTGGCGGCGGCGCCGGTTCTCCCGGCTTCGACGGACGCCTTCAGCAGCATCGACTTCGACGCGGCGTTCAAAAACACGACGCCGTCCTCGAGGTCGAACAGGTGGCGGTGGTCGCCGAGCGGGGTGGAAGTTTCGTCCATGCGAGAGGTTATGCAGGTTCCGGCCCGGCGATCAATCGCGCCGTGGGCTTTTGCAGCGGGCCCCGCCCCCTTATATTCAAATTATGAGCCAGCAGCGCCAGCCGCCGAAGACAACCAACGACGCCGGCGAACCCCGCCGCATCGGCGTCGAGATCGAGTTCGGCGGGCTCGATCTGGACCGCGCCGCGGAACTGGTCGAGCAGACCTTCGGCGGGCGCATCGAACGGCCCAGCCCGCACGTCCGCAAGGTCACCGGCACGGGAATCGGCGATTTCGAGATCGAACTGGATGCGCAGATGGTGCATCCGAAATCGGAAGCCGACGACTTCGAGAAAAAGGCCAAGGAGATCATCGGCGATCTTTCCAGCGGCTTCGTGCCGACCGAGATCGTCGGCCCGCCGGCACCGCTGGACGCCCTCCCGGACTTCGACCGGCTCATCGACGCGCTCAGGGATGCCGGCGCCGAGGGGACCGAGGACGGCCTCAGCTACGCCTTCGGCCTGCAACTGAACCCGGAGGCGGCGTCGCTCAAGGCCGAGGATATCCTCTCCGTGCTGCAGGCCTATATCCTGATGTCGCCGCTCCTGAGACGGCGCATCCGCGTCGATCCGCTCCGGTGGCTCTTGCCCTACGTCGATCCGTTTCCGGCGGATTACGCGCGCCGCATCCTGGCGCCCGGCTACGCGCCGGACATGGATAACCTCATCGACGACTTCATTACCGACAATCCGACCCGCAACCGCGAGCTCGACATGCTGCCCTTGTTCGCACACCTGGACGAGGGGCGCGTCCGCGCCCGGGTCGACGATCCGCTGATCAAGGCGCGGCCGACCTATCACTACCGGCTGCCCAACACCAACCTCGCCGATCCCGAATGGGGGGCGATCACGGAGTGGAACCGCTGGGTTATCGTCGAACGTCTCGCCGCCGCCCCGAACCGGCGCCGTCAGCTCGCCGATACCTATCTCGAGCGTAATCCGGAGGATTTCATGGACTGGCTCACGGTGCGCGCCCGCGAGCTGTTCGACGAATTCAGCGAATGACCTCGTCGCCGGTAAGCTCGCCGGCGATCTTCTTGCGTTTCTGGTGCTCGCGGATCGTGATGTAGGCGGTCGATCCGAAGATCAGCGCGCCGCCGCCCCAGACGAAGGCGTCCGGCACCTCGGCGAACAGCACGAATCCGGTGATCGACACCCACAACAGGCGCACGAAATCGAACGGCATGACGACGTGGGTCTCGGCGTGCTTGAGAGACTGGCTGACGCACAACTGGCCGCAGCCGCCGAGCAGCCCGAGCAGCACCAGGAGCCCGAGATCGAAGGCGCTCGGCCACGACCACACGAACAGCGCCGGCACCAGCGCCAGCGGCGCCATCACCAGCGACATGTACGTGGTGATGGTGACCGACGATTCGGTCTTGGACAGGTTCTTGATGATGATCACGCAGGCGCCCCAGAACGTCGAGGACAGCAGCACCAGGAAATATCCGGTACTGATTTCCTCGAACCCCGGGCGCAGCACCAGCAGCGTGCCGCAGAACCCGGCGACGATGGCGGCGATCCGGCGCCAGCCGAGCCGTTCCTTGAGGATGATCACGGCGAGCAGGGTCGCGAACAGCGGCGCCGTGAACGACAGCGCCGTGATGTCGGCGATCGGCGACAGGCTGAGCGCGGTGAAGAACGCCACCATGGCGCAGAAATTCAGCACGCCCCGGAGAATCAGCATGCCGAGGCGTTCGGTCTTCAGCGGCGCCGTGCCGTGCCTGACGAAGAACGGCAGCACCACGATGAGCGCGAACAGGAGCCGGCAGAACACCACCACGAACGGATGCACGGTGTCGGAAACATAGCTGATCGTGGTGTGCATGGAGGCGAGGCAGATGGTCGACGCCAGCATCCACAGGATGCCGCGCAGGTTCTCGGCGGCTTTCCGGGCCTCAGGGCCGGGTTCGGGTGCGCCGGACGTCGCGCCGGGTGTCGGCTCTGACATGGATGCGCCTCCAGGGGGTATTTGGCGGTTCCAGGAAGTCCTATGGCAGCATAGAGGGCGAAAATCGCGATGCAAGGCAGCGAAGGCGCGTATTTCCGGGCCTCAAAAACCTTTATTCCCCGTTGACAGCCCCCCGGGGGGCCCGTATGTTCCGCCCGCTTTCGTCTCCCGGGCTGTCCGGGAGGCTATTTATTTGTTCCGCCGTTATTTGTTTGCCGGGGATCGGGTTATGAAGATCAGAAACTCGTTGAAGTCGGCCAAGCTGCGTGAAAAAGGCTGCCGTATCGTGCGCCGCCGTGGCCGGGTCTACGTCATCAACAAACGCAATCCGCGCTTCAAGGCCCGCCAGGGCTGATCCGCGCCTGAACGATTCCTTGGCCGCGTCCGTGCCGCCACGGGCGCGGTTTTCGTTTGTCCGCGTTCCGGCGATCCGATTAGCGCCCGGAGAGAATTATTCCCGTGACAATAATTCCGGCGCCCGCGAATTGCCGCCGGAACGGGTGTCGGCTAATGTCCGGATAACCGGTCGGCACCGCGCCGGCCGCCTTTCCGGAGACCCCGCATGAGCGACACCCAAGCTCAACCCAAGCCCGTCTGGCGCACCCCGATGGTGGTGCTCGCCGCCGGCGCCATGGTGATTCTTCTGGTGTTCGGACTACGCGCCAGCTTCGGCCTGTTCCTGACGCCGATCAGCGTCGAACTGGGCACCGGGCGCGAGGTGTTCGCCTTCGCCATGGCGGTGCAGAACCTGCTGTGGGGTGCCGGCCAGCCGTTCGCCAGCGCCGTCGCCGAAAAATGGGGCGCCGGGCGCGTCATCGTGCTGGGCGGGCTCCTGTACGCGGGCGGCATCGCGCTGATGGGCTACGCCACGGACCCGCTGACCCTCAACCTCTCGGCCGGCATCATGATCGGCATGGCGCAGGCCGCGAGCGGCCTTGCCGTCGTGCTCGGCGCCGTCGCCCGGGCGTTGCCGCCGGAACGCCGGACCTGGGGCCTCGGCGTCGTCACCGCCGCCGGCGCGCTCGGCCAGTGCACCGTGGTACCGGGCATCCAGGGCCTGATGACCGCCGGCATGGAATGGCTGCCGGCGCTGATGATCCTGGCCGCGAGCGCGCTGATCATGCTGGTGTGCGCCGTGGCGCTCGCCGGCAAGCCGGACCCCGAGGCCGCCGCCGAAACCGTGGCCGGGGCCAACCCCGGCCTGATGGCGGCGCTCAGGCAGGCGTCCGGACACCGCGATTACTGGCTACTGACCCTCGGCTTCTTCGTCTGCGGCTTTCACGTCGCCTTCATCACCGTGCACATGCCGTCGTATCTGATGGACCTCGGTTTCGACGCGCAGTGGGGTGCGTGGTCGCTGGCGATCATCGGGTTCTTCAACATCATCGGCAGCTACACGGCGGGCAGCCTCGGCGACAAGTACCGCAAGAAAAACCTGCTGGCGTACCTCTATATCGCCCGCGCGTTCGTGATCATCGCCTTCATCTCGCTGCCGGTAACGGCCGTCAGCGTGCTCCTGTTCTCCGCCGCCATGGGGCTGTTGTGGCTGTCGACCGTGCCGCTGACGTCGGGACTGGTGGCCTACATGTTCGGCCCGCGCTACATGGGGACGCTGTTCGGCATCGTCTTCTTCAGCCACCAGGTCGGCAGTTTCCTCGGCGTCTGGCTGGGCGGCTATTTCTACGACACCACCGGGTCCTACGATCCGATCTGGTGGGCCGGGATCGTCGTCGGCTTCGGCGCCGCGCTGGTGCACTGGCCGATCCGCGAGAACCTGTCCGGCACGCAACCCAAGACGGCCTGAACGAAACGCCCCGAGCGAAGGTGACGTCCCGGGTTTTACGTGGCAGACTGAAACCCTACATAAGAACACAGCAAAAAGTGTCGGGAGATCGATCCGTGGAGATGCCGAAACCGGATGAAACCGTTATCGCGCGGCGTGCCGAGCTTGCCGCCGCGTTGCGCGAGATCGTGCCGGGCGAGGGCGTCATCGACACCGACGAGGAATTGCGCGCCTTCGACTGCGACGGCCTGATGGCCTACAAGCAACTGCCGCTGATCGTGGTGCTGCCGGAAACCACCGAACAGGTTTCGGCCGTCCTCAAATACTGTCACGCGAACGACATCAAGATCGTGCCGCGCGGCGCCGGCACCGGGCTTTCCGGCGGCGCCATGCCGCTCGCCGACGCGATCACGCTGGGGCTTTCCAAGTTCAAGAAGATCCTCGATATCGATTTCGAGAACCGCTGCGTCATCACCCAGCCGGGCGTCACCAACCTCGGCATCACGCAGGCGGTCGAGCACGCCGGTTTCTATTACGCCCCCGATCCGTCATCGCAGATCGCGTGCTCCATCGGCGGCAATGTGGCCGAGAACTCGGGCGGCGTGCACTGCCTGAAATACGGGCTTACCACCAATAACGTGCTCGGCGTCGAAATGGTGCTGATGAACGGCGACGTCGTGCGCTTCGGCGGCAAGCACCTGGACGCCGGCGGCTACGACCTGCTGGGCGTGATCACCGGGTCCGAGGGGCTGCTGGGCGTGATTACCGAAGTCACTGTACGCATTCTCCGCAAACCGGAAGTGGCGCGCGCGCTGCTGATCGGGTTCCCGACCATGATCGACGCCGGCAAGTGCGTCGCCGACGTGATCGCCGACGGCATCATCCCGGGCGGCATGGAACTGATGGACAAGCCGACCATCCACGCCACCGAGGATTTCGTGCACGCGGGCTATCCGCTCGACGTCGAGGGCCTGATGATCGTCGAGCTCGACGGGCCCGAGGCCGAGGTCGAGCATCTGGTCGGCCGGGTCGAGACCATCGCCCGCGCCTGCAATGCGACGACCATCCGCATTTCCGAGGGCGAAGAGGAGCGCATGCGCTTCTGGTCCGGGCGCAAGAACGCGTTCCCGGCGATCGGCCGCATCTCGCCCGACTACATCTGCGTCGACGGCACGATCCCGCGCAAGAAACTGGCCGAGGTGCTGGAGCGCATGCAGGGTCTTTCCGAAAAGCACGGGCTCCGCGTCGCCAACGTGTTCCACGCCGGCGACGGCAACCTGCATCCGCTGGTGCTGTTCGACGCCAACCAGCCCGGCGAGCTGGAAACCGCCGAAAGGCTCTGCGCCGACATCCTGACGCTGTGCGTCGAGGTCGGCGGCGTGCTGTCGGGCGAGCACGGCATCGGCGTCGAGAAGCGCGACCTGATGGGCACCATGTTCACCGAGGACGACCTCAAGCAGCAGCAGCGCGTGAAGTGCGCGTTCGACCCCGGGCACCTGCTGAACCCCGGCAAGGTCTATCCGGAACTGCACCGCTGCGCCGAGCTGGGCAAGATGCACATTCATCACGGCAAGCTGCCGTTTCCCGACATTCCGAGATTCTGATCAATACATAGCTAATCAGGGAGAGATACGGCTGCATAGACCACGAAGCAAATCATCGCAGCAATGAAAGCAAGTTGTTGGAGTATTGAAAGGCTTAATACCGGCGCGCACCAGATTGTGGGTTCTCTAACTGGACCCTTCTGATCATGTAGAGCTGATGTTAAGGCTCCTAAGCACAAAAAACCTAAGAAGATCGAGAGAATGAAGAGAGCCCATGATAAATATATGAAGATAATGAACTCGCTACTTGAACCCGCTATCTTTTCAAAGAATGTTGCAGAAAGAGCGATGATGGCTGCGGAGAGAGCCATGACCTGTTTGGTAAGCTCGTTGGCAAAATCAAAAGATTTACTGGTTTGGGTATCCATTTTTCTATTTCTAACACCAAGGGAACACACCGCAGAAAGCGCCAACCGATTTGGCTTCTATCATTCGTTGCTCAGAAAGCGTGGAATCACCATACCTGCTTCTCAGAGCAGAAATTACCGGCCCGATATTTTGTGTTGCTTGGTAGATAATTTTTACTTGCTCGTCTGCGTCATCAGTTCGTCTCAAAATGCGGTCAGCCACATCTTCGGCCAGATATTCGGCTGCAGCAGTACTAAAAGAAAATGTGCCCCAACGGTAAGCCGTAACATAGTCAAAAATGATCTGTATTATTGTGTCTCGGCGCATAATGATAATCCCATTTTGGATGAAATTAGTGTCTCAATGCTATTTCTATATGAAACAGGAATCAATAAACGGTCTATTCAGTACGCTCATCAAAAGAGATCGATAAAAGACAATATAGTGGATGCTTGTTAAATGCCCGAAACGTTCCGCCCCGAAACCGAAGATCAGTTGCTCGATGCCGTGAAATGGGCGGTCTTGGAAAAGACGCCGATGGAGGTGATCGCGGGCGGCACCAAGCGCCACTTCGGCCGGCCCATGCAGACGGCGGGCACGCTCGATCTTTCCGCCATGGCCGGGGTCATGACCTACGAGCCGGCGGAACTGTTCGTGACGGCGAAAGCGGGCACCCCGATGGCCGAGCTGACCGCGACGCTTGACGAGAAGGGCCAGCAGTTCTCGTTCGAGCCGCCGGATCTCGGGCCCCTGCTGGGCTCGGGTGTCGACAAGGGCACCATCGGCGGCATCGTCGCCACCAATCTGGCTGGCCCCCGGCGCATCAAGGAGGGCGCGGCGCGCGATCACGTGCTCGGCTTTCACGCCGTGTCCGGGCGCGGCGAGGTGTTCAAGTCCGGCGGCACGGTGGTCAAGAACGTCACCGGTTTCGATCTCTCCAAGCTCATGGCGGGCTCGTTCGGCACGCTGGCGGTGATGTCGCACGTGACGCTCAAGGTGCTGCCGCAGCCGGAGAAAATCCGCACGCTACTGGTCGGCTGGCGCGCCGACGGGGTCTACGACCACGGCGCCATGAAGGCGATGTCGAAGGCGCTCGGCTCGTCGCACGACGTTTCCGGCGCCGCGCACCTGCCGGCGGTCGCTGCCGGCACCTCGGCGGTCGATTACGTGTCGGAAAGCGGCGGCGGCGTCACCGCGCTCCGGCTCGAAGGGCCGGGGCCCTCGGTCGAGCACCGCGCGCAAGCGCTCACAGACGAGATCAAGGACTTTGGCCGGATCGAGGAACTGCACACCACCAACTCCAAAACCTTCTGGCGCGAAGTGCGCGACGTGCGGCCGTTCGTCGGCCGTGACGATCTGCCCTACGTGTGGCGGATTTCCGTGCCGCCGGCGGACGGCTCCCGGATCGCGCTGTTCATACTTGAATCCCTCAAGGGCGAGGTGTTCTACGACTGGGGCGGCGGGCAGATCTGGCTGGCGCTGGCGCCAGTCGTCAACGCCGGCGCCGAGGTGATCCGCGCCGCGGTCGCCGAAGCGGGCGGCCACGCAACGCTGGTCCGTGCGCCCGCCGACATCCGCGGCGAGGTGCCGGTGATGCAGCCGCAGTCGGATGCCGAGGCTGGTCTCACGAAAAACATCAAGGAAGGCTTCGACCCCGAGGGTGTGCTGAACCCGGGCCGGATGTATCCGGGGGTCTGAGCGAAACATGCAGACTAACTTCTCGATCGCGCAACTGGCCGACCCCAATATCGAGGCCGCCAACGACATTCTCCGGAAATGCGTGCACTGCGGCTTCTGCACGGCGACGTGCCCGACCTATGTGCTGAAGGGCGACGAACTGGACAGCCCGCGCGGCCGCATCTACTTGATGAAGGAGGCGTTCGAGAGCGGCCAGCCGGCGACGCCCAAGCTCGCCAAGCATCTCGACCGCTGCCTTTCGTGCCTGTCCTGCATGACGACCTGTCCGGCCAGCGTCGATTACATGCATCTGGTCGATTACGGCCGTGCGTACGTGCAGGAAACCTACACCCGGCCCTTGCCGGACCGCGCGCTCCGCTGGCTGCTGGCGCGCGTGTTGCCCTATCCCGGCATGTTCCGGCTGGCGCTGCTGGGCGCCGCGCTCGGCCGTCCGTTCCGCAAACTGATGCCGGGGCGTCTGCGTGCCATGCTCGACCTGGCGCCGACGAACATCGCCGGACCCAACTCGGTCGATCATGCGCAGGTCCATAAGGCGCAAGGTGAAACGCGGATGCGCGTCACGCTCTTGACCGGCTGCGCGCAGCAGGTGCTGCGCCCGGCCATCAACGAATCCACGGTGCGGCTCCTCAACCGGCTCGGCTGCGAGGTGGTCATCGCCGACGGCATCGGCTGTTGCGGCGCGCTGGTGCATCACATGGGCCTGGAAAAGCAGGGCCACGACGCGGCCCGGCGCAACATTTCGGCGTGGGAAGAGGCCGAGAAAACGCACGGCACCATCGACGCCGTCGTCATCAATGCGTCCGGCTGCGGCACCACGGTCAAGGATTACGGCTGGATGCTCCGGAACGATCCGGCGTGGGCGAGCCGCGCCCGGGCGGTTTCCGAAAAGACCCGCGACGTTTCCGAGGTGCTGACGGAACTCGGGCTCTCGAAGCTGACCGGCGCGGCGCGCCCGAAGGTCGCGTACCATTCCGCGTGCTCCATGCAGCACGGCCAGCAGCTCAAGACCGGGCCGGTGACGCTGCTGCGCGACGCCGGGTTCGAGGTGACGGAGCCGGCCGAATCCCATCTCTGCTGCGGCTCGGCGGGCACCTACAACATCATGCAGCCCGAGTGGGCGGCGGAACTCGGCGAACGCAAGGCGGCAAACCTGCGCCGCCTCGACGCGGCGTGCATCGCCACCGGCAACATCGGCTGCCTGACGCAGATCGAGGCCGCCATGGACGGCCCGGACGCGCCGCCGGTGCTGCACACGGTCGAGCTTCTGGACTGGGCCACCGGCGGGCCGCGCCCGGCATTGCTGCCCGACACCTGATCCCGCGGAGGTTGTGCCGACGTATCGCGGCATGGTTTTTGTGCCGGATTCGTGACACCATCGATCTTGCCGGGGCGTCCGTTCGGGCGTCCGGGCCGTATACACTGGGGACTCCTGTAATCAGGCACGGTATATGACGGGAACGGATAGTCTGGGCGGAAAAAGCCGGTTGTTGCGGCTCGCCAATCACGTGGTCATCGTACCGCTGGTGGTGTTCGTCCTGCTGCTTTCCTCCACCGCGTACGTCTGGATCGAGATCAAGAAGTTCGAGCTTTCGCAGCAGATTTCCGAGACCGACGAGCGGATCGGGTTCGTCGCCGCGCATCTCGCCGCGCACCTCGACGTGCGGCTGGTGCTGGGGCAACTGATCCGTCAGGAATGGATCGAGTCCAGTTCGAACGATCCCGGCGATTTCGCGGCCATCGTCAAACCCAAGCTGCAACGCTTCACGGATATCCAGGCGATCAACTGGGTCGGTGCCGATGGCGTCATCAAATGGATCAATCCGGTCAAGGGGAACGAAGGCGCGCTGGGCCTGAATGTCCGCGAGCATCCGGTCGCCGGACCGGCGCTACGCGCCGCCGAAAGGATCCGGGAGTTCCAGGTCACGCCGCCGATCGACCTGGCGCAGGGGGGACGGGGTTTCGTCGTCTATTTGCCGGTTTTCCACGACGGCGCGCTCGACGGCTTCATCAACATCGTGTTCCGCGCCGACAGCCTGATCGAGAGCGCGCTGCCGATCGAAAACCTGTCGGACTACGACCTGCACGTTTCCGACTGGGAAGCCGTCATCTACGAAAATCATCCGGGCCGGCATCTCGCCGGTTCCGCGGTCAGGACCGTGAGCGTCGGCAACCGGCAATGGACGATCGAGATTGCACCGACGAGCCTGGCGACCGGCGATTTTACCGCGACCGGCGGCAAGATGATGCTGCTGTTCGGGCTGGTTTTCTCGATTGCCCTGCCGCTGATGCTGTTCCAATTGATGCAGCGCAATGCCGAGTTACGCGCGACGCAGCGCCGCCTCGCCGACTGGGCGGACATCAGCTCGGACTGGTTTTTCGAGACCGACGACAAGCTCAGGTTCGCCTATTTCTCGCCCAGGTTCGAGGAGGTTACGGGGGTGCCGCCGGAACAGCTTCTGGGCAAGACGCGCGAGGAGGGTGGCGCACCCGAGTCCGATCCGGCGCAATACGAGGCGATGCTCCAGAGCATGCGCAACCGGCTGCCGTACCGGGATTTCGAGCATTCCCGCGTCAAGCCCGACGGCAGCAAGGTTTTCCTCTCGATCAGTGCCCGGCCGACGTTCGACGAGAACGGCACGTTCATCGGCTACCGGGGGGTCGGCCGCGACGTCACCGAACGCAAGAAAAGCCAGAAGGCGCTCAACGACGCCCTGATGGCATCCGAGCAGGCGAACCGCGCCAAGTCCGAGTTCCTGGCCACCATGAGTCACGAGTTCCGGACGCCGTTGAACGCGATCATCGGCTTCAGCGAAATGCTCAAGGAGCAGTATTTCGGCAAGCTCGGGACCGACAGCTACGTGGCCTATGCCGAGGACATTCACCGCAGCGGGCGGCACATGCTCGACCTGGTCAACGACATCCTCGATTTCTCGGCGATCGAGGCGTCGAAGCGGCAGATGCATCCGGAAGAATTCCCGTTCCGCGACGTGCTCGGTGACGGCATCCGCAGCGTCGAGACGCAGCTACGCAAGAAAAGCCTGAGCCTGAAGCAGGACATTCCGGCGGACCTGCCGCCGCTTTATGCCGACAAACGCTCGGTCTACCAGATCGTGCTCAATCTTCTGTCGAACGCGGTCAAGTTCACGAACCCCGAAGGCGGCATCACGGTCACGGCCGCGTCGGACGGCAAGATGTTCACGTTCGCCGTTGCCGACACCGGCATCGGCATCGCCGCCGACCAACTGGCGACGATTACCGAGCCGTTCTCGCAGTCGCGCACCAATCCGCACATCGCCGGCACAGGTACCGGCCTCGGCCTGACCATCGTCAAGTCGCTGATCGAGGCGCACGGCGGAAAACTGGAGATCGAGAGCGAGGCAGGTAAGGGCACCTGCGTGACGGTGCGACTGCCGGTGAAGGCGCTTTGACGGAACTTGTCCGGACCCGGCGTAGGCCCCATATCAGGATAATGAAAAGGGTTCGTCAGGCGCTTGCCGTCGCCTTGCTGATCTGTTCGGCGCCCGCCGCCGCAGATCAGGACAGCATGTTGCTGCCGTCCCTGTTCGACAAGCTTCAAACAGCTCGGAGCCCATCCGAAGCCGCCGAGGCGGAGCGCAGAATCTGGAAAATCTGGAGCCTGCCCGACAACCGCGAGGCGAGCGCGCCGTTCGCCCAGGGCGTGATATCGATGAATTCCGGGCGCCTCAAACAGGCACTCGCCTATTTCACGCGTGTGACCGACATCGCGCCCGAGTTCGCCGAGGGCTGGAACAAACGCGCCACGGTCGCCTACTACATGGGCGATTACGAGACGTCGGTGCACGATATCCAGAAGACCCTCGCGCTCGAGCCCCGGCATTTCGGCGCGCTGTCGGGCCTGGCGATGATCTACGAGGCCGAGGGCCTGGAGGCGCAGGCGCTCGACGTGCTGATCCAGGTTAAGGAAATCCACCCGACCATGCCCGGTCTCGACGAGCAAATGGAAGCGCTGAGGCGGGCGATCGAGGCCAATAAGACCTGAGCGGCAGGATTCTAGAATCCCGGGTCGTCGTTGGCGGCGTCGGCGCGCGATTTCTCGCGTCTCAGTTTGTCGTTGCGGAGAAAGCCGAGAATGCGCAGCGCGCCGGCGAACGTGAACGCCGCCATGCCCAGAAGCCCGATCAGGAATATCCAGCCCTCGTCGAGCGGCGGTTTGTCCGGAAACAGGACCGGATAAACGAAGTAGAGCGCGGCGAATGCAATCGGCCAGATGACGGCGCAGATCAGGTACAGCATGCGGTCACGATAACATGCCATCGGCCTTTGCGGAATCCGCTAAGGCGTCCTACATTGAAGCCATGGAAGGAACACCGATGACGACCGCCGCCAAGAGCCGGGTCGACGATCAGCTTCTGGACGCTTTGCGCCGGATCGTCGGCGACCGCGTGTCGACCGCCGATGCGGTCCGCGAACAGCACGGCAAGGACGAATCGTTCCATCCCTGTATTCCGCCGGACGCCGTCGTTTTCGCGCAGTCCACCGACGAGGTGTCGCGTGTGGTCGCCGCCTGTGCCGAGCGCGGCGTACCGATCGTGCCGTTCGGCACCGGCACCTCGCTGGAAGGCCACGTGGCGGCGCTCGAGGGCGGCGTCTGCATCGACGTTTCGCAGATGAACGAGGTGCTCGCCGTCAATGCCGAGGACCTGGACTGCCGGGTGCAGCCGGGCGTGACCCGCAAGCAGTTGAACGAATACCTGCGCGATACCGGCCTGTTTTTCCCGATCGATCCGGGCGCCGACGCTTCGCTGGGCGGCATGACCGCGACCCGCGCGTCGGGCACCAACGCGGTGCGCTACGGCACCATGCGCGAGAACGTGCTGTCGCTCGAGGTGGTGCTCGCCGACGGCCGCGTGATCCGCACCGCCAAGCGCGCCAAGAAGACCTCCGCCGGGTACGACCTGACGCGCCTGTTCGTCGGCTCGGAAGGGACGCTCGGCATCGTTACCGAGGTGACGCTCCGGCTTTATGGCATCCCCGAAGCCGTGTCGGCGGCGGTGTGCTCGTTCCCCGACCTGGAAAGCGCGGTCAACACGGTGATCCTGACCATCCAGTCGGGCGTGCCGGTGGCGCGCATCGAGCTTCTGGACGAGGTGCAGATGGACGCCTGCAACCGGTATTCGGATCTGGATTATCCGGTGCAGCCGACCCTGTTCTTCGAATTCCACGGCTCCGAGCGTGGCGTCGTCGAACAGGTCGAACAGGTTGAGGCCATCGCCGCGGATTTCGGTGCCGCCGAATTCAAGTGGGCGCGCAAGGCCGAGGACCGCTCCAGACTGTGGCAGGCGCGCCATGACGCGTATTACGCCGGCATCGCGCTCAGGCCCGGCGCCAAGGGCATCGCCACCGATGTCTGCGTGCCGATTTCCCGTCTTGCCGAGTGCATCCTGGAAACCAAGAAGGACATCGCCGAAAGCGGTCTGATCGCGCCCATCGTCGGCCACGTCGGCGACGGCAACTTCCACCTGGTGATCGCCGTCGATCCCGACGACGCCGAAGAAATGGCACGTGCCGAGGCGCTCAACGAACGCATGGTGATGCGCGCGCTGGCCATGGACGGCACCTGCACCGGCGAACACGGCGTCGGCTACGGCAAGATCGGTTTCCTCGAGGCCGAGCACGGCGAGGCGCTTTCCGTCATGCGCGACATCAAGCGCGCGCTGGATCCCGGGAACATCATGAACCCCGGCAAGATCATCCGCCTGTAGGACCCGATACCGATGCCCGATCCGAAAGCGCTGCTGAGACAGCTTGCCGATGCCGCGATCCGCGCCGCCGACCCGAGCGTCCGGGTGCCGCCGATACTTCCCGAAGCACCGAAGAAAGCCGTCGTGCTAGGCGCCGGCAAGGCTTCGGCGGCAATGGCACGGGCCATCGAAACGGCGTGGCCCGATACCGATCTTTCCGGGCTCGTCGTTACCCGCTACGGCTACGAGGTTGCCTGCGACCGTGTCGAGATCGTGCTCGCCGCGCATCCGGTGCCGGACGCAGCCGGTCGGGAGGCGGCGCGCCGTATCCTCGAGATGGCGGAGGGCGCGGCCGGCGACGACCTGGTGATCGCGCTCATGTCCGGCGGCGGCTCGGCGCTGCTGACCGCGCCGGCGGACGGCATCACGTTCGAAGAAAAGCAGGAAGTGAACCGCCAGCTTCTGCGTTGCGGCGCCGACATCGGCGAGATGAACACACTCCGCAAGCATATTTCGGCGATCAAGGGCGGGCGTCTCACCGCCGCCGCGCATCCGGCGCGCGTGCTGAGCATCCTCATTTCCGACGTGCCGGGGGACGACCCGGCGGTCATCGGTTCCGGGCCGACGGTGCCGGACCCGACGAGCTTCGCCGATGCGCTGGCGGTGGTGGAGAAATACGGCCTCGAGCTGCCGGAAAGCGTGATGCGTCACCTGAACGAGGCGGCGTCGGAAACGCCGAAGCCGGGCGACGCGCTGTTCGACGGCAACGAGGTCATCTTCGCCGCCAAGCCGGACAAGAGCATCGAAGCCGCGGCCGAGGTCGCGCGCCAGGCCGGTTACGGCGTCGTCGATCTCGGCGACCGGGTCGAGGGCGAGGCCCGCGAGGTTGGCCGCGAGCACGCCAGACTGGCCCTCGCGTGCAAGGCCGGAGACGGGCCCGAGGCCGCGCCCTGCGTCATCCTGTCGGGCGGCGAGACGACGGTTACCATGACCGGCAACGGGCGTGGCGGGCGCAACACCGAATACCTGCTGGGCGTCGCCGAGGCGCTGGATGCGGCCGAGGGTATCTACGCCGTCGCCTGCGACACCGACGGCGTCGACGGTTCCGAGGACAACGCCGGAGCCTTCGTCGATCCGACGACCATGGCGCGCGCGCTGGCGACCGGCCTCAGCGTCGCCGATGCGCTGGACGACAATGACGCTTACACGCTTTTCTACAATACCGGCGATCTGCTGGTGACCGGTCCGACGTACACCAACGTGAACGACTTCCGCGCCGTCGTCGTCGCATGACGTGACGCAGGACCGTGTCACGGAACCGTGACGCGCTGCCGATTGCCCGCTCTTGCCGGACTCGCTACGATGCGGACCGGAAGCGGAACCGGCATCGAACGGCAACAATGAATCCGGGACTGGAGACAACTCCGTGAAGAAAATTCTCTGGGTAATCGGCGGACTTTTCGGCCTGTTGGCCGCCGCCGTGCTGATCGTTCCCAACGTCATCGACTGGAACGCCTACAAGCCCGAGATTGCCAACCAGGTCCGCAACCTGACCGGCCGTGAGCTGGTTATCGCCGGCGACATCGACCTCAAGGTGCTGCCGGCGCCCCGGCTGGTCGCGGAGAAAGTCTCGCTCGGCAGCATCGAGGGCGCGCAGTCGCCCGACCTGGCGTCGCTACGCTCGGTCGAGGTGCGGATCGCGCTGGCGCCGCTGATCGGCGGGAACATCAGCATCGAGACCGTGCGCCTGGTCGAGCCGCAGATCTTCCTGGAAGTCCTCGCCGACGGTCGTGCGACCTGGCGAATCACGCCGCCCAAGGCGAGCCCCGAGGACACCGCGCCGGTGGCATCCGCCGACGCGCCGGCGAATGGCGGCGGCGCCGGGCCGGCCATCGCGGTCGGCAATTTCGAGATCGTCGACGGGTCGCTGACGTACCAGGACGCGGGCTCCAAGGTTAAGGAGCAGATCACCGACATCGACATGAACCTTGTGGCGGCGTCGCTGACCGACGGGCCGTTCCGTGCCCAAGGTTCGTTTGTCGCCAAGGGTATGCGCCTCGGCCTCGACGCCGATATCGGCGAGATCGTCGGCGGGCGTACGTTCCCGCTCGATCTGTCGCTGATGATCGGCGGCGAGAGCGCCAGGCTGACGCTTGCCGGGACCGTGCTCGGCCTCGACCAGCAGCCCAGGTTCAAGGGTACGCTCAACCTGCAGAGCCCCGATGTGGGCCGGGTCGTGAGCGCGCTTGCCGACGGCGCCTCGCTGCCCAAGCCGCTGAGCCAGCCGCTCAAGCTTTCCGGCGCGCTCGATGCTTCGGTGGCGTCGCTGGTGCTCGACGATCTCGCGCTCGACTTCGGCGGCGCCAAGGGCACCGGCAAGGTCAGCGGCAGTTTCAACGGCGTGCCGAAGATCAACGCGTCCATGACCATCGACAAGGTCGACGCCGATCCGTGGCTGACGGATAAGGCCGCCCCGGCGGCGGAAAGCAAACCCGGCGGCAGCGGCAGCGGTGCGGCCGACGCGCCCGAGACGGCGCCCGCAACGGAATCCGGCGACGTGGCGCCGTTTGCGCTGCCCAAGGGAATCGCCGCATCGGTTGCCTTCAACATCGGCGAGGTGTCGCTGAAGGGCGGCAAGTTCACCAACACCGTGCTCAATGCCGAGCTTGCCAACGGCGAATTCAACCTGACGCAGCTCTCGCTCAAGGGACCCGGTGGCAGCGACATGGCGGCGTTCGGGTTCCTGACCGCGCGCGACGGCAAACCCGCCTTCGACGGGCAGGTGCAGGGCGAGATCGCCGATCCGCAGGCGCTGATGAATTGGGCCGGCGCCGATACCTCGGTCCTCAAACCGGGCAAACCGGGCGCGCTCAGCCTCAACGTCGACGCCGGCTTCACGCCGGGCACGCTGTCGGTGCGCAAGCTGGCGCTGTCCTTCGACAAAACCAACATCAACGGTGCCGCGACCGTCGCCCTTCGCGAGAGAATCGGTATCGGCGCGTCCGTCTCCGTCGACCAGATCGACCTCGATGCCTATCTCGCCGACGCGCCGGCCAATAAGGAAGAGGCACCCAAGAGCGGCGGCGGCCAGGCTTCGGGCGACGGCGCCGGCAGCAGCCAGACAACGGCACCATCGCAATCCGCCGGTCCGTTGGACGGCCTGAAAGCGTTGGGATCGTTCGACGCCAACCTGCGCGCCAACGTCGGGCGGTTGACGACGCAGGGCATCCCGATCCGCGACGTCGCCGCCGATATCTCGCTGGTGGGCGGCGACCTGACGATCCGCAAGTTCTCGGTCGCCGACGCGCTTTCCACCGGAGTCTCGGTAACGGGGTCGCTGCTCGGTCTTGACCGGACGCCGACGGCGAAGGGGCTCGAGGTTAAGGCCGAGATGCGCGATCCGGCGAAGCTGGCGGCGCTGGCGGGCGCGGAACTGCCGGTCCCGGCCAAGACCCTCGGCAAAATCGACGTTGCGGCCAACATCAACGGTAACCTGCTGGAGCCGTCGCTCAATTCGTCGGTCAAGGCGATGGCGGCGACCTTGGAAGCGGACGGCAACCTCAAACTTCTCGATCCCGCAAACATGTTCGATCTCGGGCTCCGGTTCAGGCACGGCGACACCGCCGGCCTGCTCAGGAAGCTCGGCATGAACTACCGGCCATCGGGCGACATCGGCGGCATGGATCTCTCGACAACCGTCAAGGGCGGCCTGGATGCGTTCTCGTTCTCCAGGCTGGCCGCCGCCCTCGGCGCCGTGAAGATCAACGGCGAGGGCACGGTGCACCTCGCCGGCGAACGGCCAAAGGTGACGACGACGCTTTCAGCCGGCAACGTGACCGTCGATCCTTTCCTGCCGACGCAGAAATCCGCGGCGCTGGCGCCGAAACCGGCACGGGTAATCCCGGCGCGTTTCATCGTGCCGGAAAGCGGCCGCGTCGATTTCAGGCACCTGATCGCGTCGATCTCGGAGCGCTGGCCGGAGACGCCGATCGACCTTTCCGGGCTCAATGCGGCGGACGCGGACATTACCTTCACGGCGCCGCGGATTTCGTATCACGAATACAATCTCGACGGCGCCAGGCTCCTGGCCGGTATCGACAAGGGCGTCCTCAGCGTCAACGAGCTGTCGGGTGTGGTCTTCGGCGGCTCCGTGAAGTCGACGGCCAAGGTCGACGCGTCCGGCGAGACGCCGCAACTGGCCGGCCTTTTCACCGTCGGCGGGATGGATATCGGCGCCGCGTCCAAAGCCGCGGGCATCGCCGGCACCACCGGCAAGCTCACGTCCCGGATCGACGTCGGCACGACGGGCGGCAGCGTCGCCGACTGGATCCGCGACCTTGACGGCAAGGGTGCGATCGAGGTCAGGGGCATCAAGGGACAGAGTTCGTTGTCCGACCTGCCGGTGATCGGCCTCGCGCTGGGGCCGCTGATGCAGGTGTTCGAGGTGCTGAACACCGGTCTCGGCGCCCTCGTCGGCGCCGGCGGCAAGACCAGGATCGGCGAGACCGACGTCACCAGTTCGTTCACGATCTCCAACGGCACCCTCAACACGCCGGATACCAAGATCCTGTCTAATATCTACGAAGGGGACATTTCCGGCGACATCAACCTGCCGCTGTGGTCGATGAACATCGGCGGCAAACTGTCGGTCGATCAGGGACTGCTGGGCACGGTGCTGGCCAACGTGGCGCGGCTGCCGAGCGACATTCCGTTCCAGATCACCGGTAACATCGACAAGCCGAACGTCAAGATCCAGTCGTTCGGCGGCGCCGGCAGCGCCGGCGGCGAGGGCATCAAAGTGCCCGGCCTCGATAAGCTGGAAAAGAAGGCGCCCGGCGTCGGCGGGCTGATCCAGGGAATCCTCGGCGGTGTCACCGGGGGCTCGGGCTCGGGCGGGACAAGCACGCAGTCCGAACCGCCGTCCCAGACGGGCAGCGGCACCGAGGGCGCGGAACCGCCGCCGCAGCAGGCCCCGCAGCAGCAGAAAAAACTTGATCCCCGGGATATTCTCAAACAGTTGCTGAAGTAGCGGGGACGAACGCCGCCTCAGTCCTTCGAGACGGCCCGTTCGGGCCTCCTCAGGATGAGGCGGATCACGAACAATACCTCCTCATCCTGAGGAGAGGCAAAGCCGCGTCTCGAAGGATGAACGGCGGGCTTTCAATCCTTCGGGCAGTTTTCAAGCACGAACACGCGGAGCGCGCTCGACAGGTTGCCGGTGCGCGTTTCGTCGATCTCGCGGATGATCGCACTCAGGCTGGTGCGGTGCCGCTTGGCGATGGCGTTGAGGCGCGTCCAGAACGCATCCTCCAGCGACACGCTGGTGGCGTGACCGGCGATGTTGACGGAGCGCTTCCGGATGGCTGTGGGATCGCCGCTCATGCGGTCTCGGGCGGGTGGTTGACCTCGATCTTGAGCCCGAAGGGCGCGACGAAGAACACCTGTCGGTCGCCGGTATTGGGGATCACACGGACTTCGTACTCGAACCCGCGTTCCTTGAGCCTGGCGGTCAGGCCATCGAAGTCGTCGCCGCGAAAGGCGATGTGATCGAGCGGCCCGGTGCCGCCTTTCTCGGGGGCGGCCTCGACAAGGTGCACGATGGCCGGCCCGCCGCCGTCGCCGTAGAGCCAGGCGCCGGGAAACCTGAAATCAGGGCGGAAGCCGACCTCGAGGCCGAGGATGTCGGTGAAGAACGCGGTCGTCGCCGCCAGGTCGTCGGTCCAGACGTTGATATGGTCGAGTTTCATGTCCGCCTCCCTTCCGGGGATGCTAGGGCTTTCCGCGCCGTTCGCCAATACGCCTTCATTGTTTCGTCATCCCGGGCGAGGCGCGCGTTGCGCGTCGAGGCCCGGGACCCATTTCTATGTTTGTTTCTGACACATCCATGGGTCCCGGATCGCTGACGCCCGTAACCAAATCCATTCGGATTTGGACGGCCTTCGCGTCCGGGATGACTATTTATAAAGTCTCCATGAAATCCGCGATGGCGTCGACCGCGGCGGCGATGTTCCCTTCCTCGGTGTGGCCGGATTTCTTGCGCGGTTTGAGGCCGTGATCGCCGTCCGGCGCCCAGTGCAGCTTGATCTTCTTCGAAAGCGTGTAGCCCGGCACCTCGTCCCGTGTGCCGAACGGGTCGCGCTCGCCCTGGCAGATCAGCGCCGGGGTTCTGAGGTCCGCCAGGTGTTCGGTCCTGAGCTTGTCCGGCCTGCCCGGCGGATGGAACGGATAGCCGAGGCAGACGAGGCCGCGCACGCCGGCCTCGTCCGCGACCAGGCTCGCCATGCGCCCGCCCATGGATTTGCCGCCGATCACCAGCCTGTCCGCGCCCAGGTCGTCGATCACCGCGCGCCACGTTTCCTCGAGGATGCGCTGCGGATTGGGCGGGCGTTTCTTGCGGGTCTCGCGGCGCTCGGCCATGTAGGGGAACTCGAACCGCACGACGCGGAAGCCTTTTCCGGCGACCGCGTCCGCAAGCATGTTCATCCAGTCACTGTCCATCGGCGCCCCGGCGCCGTGCGCCAGCGCCAGCGTCAGGGATGCCGACGCAGGGCCGTCGGTGAGGTAGGCCGTCACGCTCAGAGCCTGCCGCCGCCGACCCGGATGTTGGCGCCGGCGATATAGCCGGCCTTGTCGGAAAGCAGGAACCAGATCGCCTCGGCGATTTCGTCGGGCTCCGCGACCCGGCCCATGGGGATCTTCTCCGCCTGCGCCTTGATGCGGTCGGCGCCCGGCATGTCGGTCTTGGTCATGCCCGGGGCGACGGTGTTGACGCGGATGCCCTCGGCGGCGACTTCCTGGCTGAGGCCGATGGTAAACGAGTTGAGCGCGCCCTTGGACGTGGCGTACAAGACGCCGATCCCCGGGTTGCCGAGGTTGGCCGACCCGCTTGAGACGTTGACGATGGCGCCGCCGTCACCGCCGTGCCGGGTCGACATCCGCCTGATGGCCTCGCGGGCGCAGATCATGCAGCCCAGCACATTGACATCCAAAAGCCGTTTGATCTCGTCGGGCGTCAGTTCCTCGACGCGCTTGCGCTCGCCGTTGATGCCGGCGTTGTTGACCAGCCCGGTGACGGGGCCGAGTTCCCTGTCCATGGTCTCGAACATGGCCACAACTTCGGCCTCGTTGGCGGTGTCGGCCCTGACGGCGATGGCCTTGCCGCCCGCCGCCGCGATGTCGGCGACCACACGGTCGGCGGCTTCCTTGTCGTTGACGTAATTGACGCAGACCGCATGGCCGTGGCTTGCGACCAGTTTCGCGGTCGCGGCGCCGATGCCGCGGGACCCGCCGGTGACGATGGTGACGCCTGTCATGTCTTCCCCCTTATTTGCTGCCGGTCATGGTTTCCGGACGGACCAGTTCGTCGAATTTCGCTTCATCGAGATAGTTGAGGGCGAGGGCGGCCTGTTTCAACGTCGTGCCCTCGGCGTGCGCCTTCTTGGCGATCTCGGCGGCCTTGTCGTAGCCGATTTCCGGCGTCAGCGCGGTGACCAGCATCAGCGAGCGTTCGGTCAGCTCGGTCAGGCGTGCCTCGTCCGCCTCGATGCCGTCGACGCAGCGCACGCGGAAGCTCTGCGCCGCGTCGGCCAGCAGCCGGATCGAGCGCAGCAGCGCCGCCGCGATCACCGGCTTGAAGACGTTGAGCTCCAGGTGCCCGTGCGACGCCGCAACGGAAACGGTCGTCGCGTTGCCCATGACCTGCGCACACACCTGCGTCAGCGCCTCGGCCTGCGTCGGGTTGACCTTGCCCGGCATGATCGACGAGCCGGGCTCGTTGGCGGGCAGGATCAGTTCGCCGAGCCCGGAGCGCGGCCCCGAGCCCAAGAGCCGGATGTCGTTGGCGATCTTCATCAGGCTGGCGGCGATGGTGTTGAGCTTGCCGGCCATGTTCACCAGCGCGTCCTCGCTGGCGAGCGCATAGAACTTGTTGGGGCAGGTGCGGAACGGCAAGCCGGTGATCGAGGCGGCTTCCTCGGCGAACAGCACGTCGAAGCCGTCCGGCGCGTTGAGCCCGGTGCCGACGGCGGTGCCGCCCTGCGCCAGTTCGTAAATCTGGTTGAGCGATTTCTTCAGCCGTTCGATGTTTTCGGCGACCATGTGCGCGTAGCCGGAAAATTCCTGGCCCAGCGTCATCGGCGTTGCGTCCTGCAAATGCGTGCGGCCGATCTTGACCAGATCCTTGAAGGCGTCGGCCTTGGCGGCAAGGCTCTTTTCGAGGCCGTCCAGCGACGGCATCAGCCGTTCGGTGGTTTCCAGCGCGATGGCGATGTGCATGGCGGTCGGAAAGCTGTCGTTGGACGACTGCGACATGTTCACGTGGTCGTTCGGGTGCACCGGCGACTTCGTGCCCATGTCCCCGCCCATGATCTCGATGGCGCGGTTGGAGATCACCTCGTTCAGGTTCATGTTGGTCTGGGTGCCCGACCCCGTCTGCCAGATCACCAGCGGAAAATGATCGTCGAGCTTGCCGTCGGAAACTTCCGATGCCGCCTGGCTGATCGCGGCGCCGATCTTTTCGTCGAGGACGCCGAGACCCAGGTTGGCCCGCGCCGCCGCTTCCTTCTGGATCGCGAAGGCGCGGATCAGCTCGACCGGCATGCGCTCCCGTTGGTCGCCGATCGGGAAGTTGCGTTTCGAGCGCTCGGTCTGCGCGCCCCAGTACCTGTCGGCCGGGACCTCGATCTCGCCGATGCTGTCTTTCTCGATGCGTTTGTCCGACATGATTCCTACCGTAAACAGTCGTCGTTTCCAGTCAGCGCCCGGCGCGCAAAGTACTCGAATGTCGTACGCATGGCCTCCGGGGCGTGACGCCAGTCGTGAGCCTCGCGTCCGAGATCGGGTTCGATCTCCTTGATGTCGCCCGCCGCCATGGCCTTCAGTTGCATCTCGGCCGCGCGTTCGATGAAAACGCCCATGACGCAGGCCGCCTCGACCGTCGGCGCCGCGCACAGTTGCCCGTGATGCGCCAGCAGGATCGCGTTCTTGTCGCCGAGCGCCTCGGAGATGATCTCGCCTTCCTCGTCGCCGAACGGGATGCCCGGCCAGCGCGGCAGAAACGCGACGTCGCCGTAGAACATGGAGGTGTCCATGTGCATCGGTTTCAGCGGCTCGCCGATCATCGACAGCGCCGAGCAGTTCAGCGGGTGCGTGTGCACGATGGCGTCAATGTCGTCTCGGACGGCATAGACATGCAGATGAAACCGGTTAGCGGGATTCGGCGTGCCCTTGCCGTCAATAACCTTGAGGTCGTTGTCGACCAGCAGGTAGTCGGAAGCGGTCACCTCCTCGAAGCCCATGCCGTAGGGCAGTGTCCACATGGTGCCCGGTGTGTCGCCCCGCGCCGTCATTTGTCCGGCGAGGCCGCTGCCGTGGCCGTTGGCGGCGAGGATGCGGCAGGCGACGGCCAGCGTCTGGGTCAGGCTGCGGCCGCTGTCGACATGCTGGCTGGCCAGGGCTTCGCGGATATCCTGGACCGCCGCGGATGTTTCGGTGCGTTTGTCTGTCATGTGTTTCACTCTCCCCACGTCATCGCGTCCAGGATGACGCGTTATATCACGGTTGCTTTCTATGCCGACAGATGCCGGTAGAGAATATTGGCGCCGATGAGGATCAGGATCGCACCGCCGACGATCTCGACGCGCCGTCCGACCAGCGCCGAGATGCGGTACCCCAGGTGCACGCCCGCCCACGACAGCGCGAACGTGACGGCGCCGGTGACGGCGATCATCAGCCACAGATCGCCGGTCACCAGCGCGAATCCGAACCCGGCGGCGAGGGCGTCGATGCTGGTGGCGATCGCCGTGACGACCAGCGCGGCCAGGGCCAGTTGCCGGTTGCCGGGGCGTCCGCCGGCGTTGCCGGTTTCCTCATCGCCGCCGCTCAGGCCCTCGTGGATGGTTTTGGCGCCGATGCCGAACAGGATCGCGAACGCGACCCAGTGATCCCACGCGGCGATCATCTTCTGCGCCGGGGCGCCGGCCTGCCAGCCGATCCACGGCATCAGCGCCTGGAAACCGCCGAACAGCACCGCCATCAGCAGCGCATACATGCCGACCCGCTCGCGCACCAGGCAGCCGCGCGACACCGACGCCGCGAACGCGTCCGCGGCGAGGCCGAGGCCGACGGCAAGGGCGGTCAGCAGGGACATGATGGAGTATCGGTCATCGGACTTGTTCTCAATTCGTCATCCCGGCCGCAGCGTAGCGGAGAGCCGGGGCCTATTCCAGATGCTTGGTGCGATGGCGCCATGGGTCCCGGATCGCTGATGCCCGTTACCAAATCATCGATTTGGACGGCCATCGCGTCCGGGATGACGTTAAGTAGCTACGATATTTATGCCGGGACCGGCTTCTTGAACTCGGCGAAGAAGTCGTTGCCCTTGTCGTCGACGACGATGAAGGCGGGGAAGTTCTCGATCTCGATCTTCCAGATCGCTTCCATGCCGAGTTCTTCGTATTCCAGCAGTTCGACCTTGGTGATGCAGTCCTGGGCGAGGCGCGCCGCCGGGCCGCCGATGGAGCCGAGGTAGAACCCGCCGTGCGCCTTGCATGCATCCGTCACGGCTTTCGATCTGTTGCCCTTGGCGAGCATGATCATGGAGCCGCCGGCGGCCTGGAACTGCTCGACGTAGCTGTCCATGCGGCCCGCCGTGGTCGGCCCGAACGAACCCGACGCATAGCCTTCCGGCGTCTTGGCGGGACCCGCGTAATAGACCGGATGGTCCTTGAAATACTGCGGCAGGCCCTCGCCGGCGTCGAGGCGTTCCTGCAGCTTGGCGTGCGCGATGTCGCGCGCGACGATCAGCGTGCCGGTCAGCGATAGCCGCGTCTTGACCGGATACTGGCTCAGTTCGGCGAGCACCTCTTTCATGGGACGCCTGAGGTCGATCTCGACCACGTCGCCGCCGAGAGTTTCCGTCGTGATGTCCGGCAGGTACCTGGCCGGGTTGTGTTCGAGTTGTTCGAGGAACACGCCGTCCCTGGTGATCTTGCCGTTCATCTGCCGGTCCGCCGAGCAGCTTACGCCGATGCCGACCGGGCACGAGGCGCCGTGGCGCGGCAGGCGGATGACGCGGACGTCGTGGCAGAAGTACTTGCCGCCGAACTGGGCGCCGATGCCCATCGACTGGGTCATCTTGAGGACGCGTTCCTCCCAGTCCAGGTCGCGGAACGCCTGGCCGTGGTTGCCGCCGTTGGTGGGCAGCGCGTCGTAATAGCGCGTCGAGGCCATCTTGACGGTCTTGAGGTTGGCTTCCGCCGAGGTGCCGCCGATGACGATGGCGAGGTGGTAGGGCGGGCACGCGGCGGTGCCGAGCGTCCTGATCTTCTCGTCCAGGAACTCGGTCAGGCGCTTCTCGTTCAGGAGCGCCTTGGTCTCCTGATACAGGAACGTCTTGTTCGCGGAGCCGCCGCCCTTGGCGATGAACTGGAACTTGTAGGCGTCGCCCTCGTCGGCGTAGAGGTCGATCTGGGCGGGCAGGTTGTCGCCAGTGTTGACCTCGGCGAACATGTCGACCGGCGAGACCTGCGAATAGCGCAGATTGGTTTCCATGTAGGTTTTCTTGACGCCTTCCGAGACCGCCGCCTCGTCGCCGCCGCCGGTCCAGACGTTCTGGCCCTTCTTGCCCATGACGATGGCGGTGCCGGTGTCCTGGCACATGGGCAGGATGCCGCCGGCCGCGATGTTGGCGTTCTTCAGCAGGTCGAACGCGACGAAACGGTCGTTGTCGGAGGCTTCCGGGTCGTCGAGGATGTTCCGGAGCTGTTGCAGGTGCCCGGGACGCAGCAGGTGCGAGACGTCCTTGAACGCCTCGAACGTCAAAAGCGTCAGCGCTTTCGGGTCGATCCTGACGATTTCCTCGTCGCCGAACTTCTCGACGCTGACATACTCGTCGGTGAGTTTGCGGTACGGGGTCTCGTCAGGCCCCAGCGGGAACATGGTGTGGTGCACGTAGTCGCTCATGGCAATCGTCCTGGCTCACTGGTTTGGCAATCGGCGCCGGGACGTCCGCCCGGACGCCGTGGTCAGGTTTGTTTCTTGCGGAACGAATCGAGCGCGATGACCTCGCCGGTCTTCGGCGCGTCGTCGCCGTCGGCCGGGTCGTCCAGGCCGGTGTCGTTGAGCCGCGCCGTCGGGTCGATGCCCAGTTCCTCGGGTGTCAGCTCGTCCTCGTCTTCATCGTCGTCGAGGTCGACGGACTTGAGCTGCAGGCCGAAGCTCACCGACGGGTCGGCGAACGACGTGATGGCGTCGAACGGCACCGACAGGTACTCGGGCCGGCCGCCGAAGCGGAGCTTGATGGCGAAACCGTCCTCGGCGACGGTCAGGCTCTCGAACTGGTGCTGCATGACGATGGTCATTTCTTCCGGGTATTCCGCGCGCAACCAGTCGGCGATGTCGACGTCCGGGTGGTCGGTGCGGAACGTGATGTAGAAATGATGATCGCCGGGCAGGCCCATTTCCTCGACGGTCGTGAGCGAGCGGCGGATGACGCCGCGGAGCGCGTCCTCGATCCAGAGGTCGTACCGGAGAATATCGCTGTCTTCATCAATCATAGGGTTAATGTAGACGCTATGACCGGGTGGTTAAAGGCAGAATAGGGTGCGACCGTTATCCTTCGAGACGCTCGCGTTGCCCGCGCCTCAGGATGAGGAAATTGTCAGCCTCATGCTGAGGAGGCCGCAGGCCGTCTCGAAGCATCAAGGCGTCGCATATCTGAAAAGAAGTGGGGGGCTTCTGTTGCCAGGTGCCCCCCGAACCCCGTGGTCGTTATGGCGTGTTAGGCCGCGACCGCAAGTGCGTCATTGTCGTTGGCACTTGTGAAAATGGCCCGGTAACGGCGGAACCATGCCGGGTAAAAACTTATCCTTTACTACGCGCGTCGATCCTGTTTCACCCCCATCAACTTGCCCCGTATCGGGACAGGAAAACTTGGTGGAGGTGCCGGGCACTGCCCCCGGGTCCGCTACGCTTATTCCGATAAGCGTTTATCACCATAGCCGGACGAACCGGCACCCGTAATATGCGCTTAACCGTGCCGTTTCGCAAGGTGGATGGGGGGGTAGGCGCAGGAGGGTGCGCTTACCGGCAATCTCGTCATCCCGGGCGAGACGGCGTTCGCCGGCGAGACCCGGGACCCATTTTGAAGAAAGGAGTGGGTGGCGCCCATGGGTCCCGGATCATAAGCCTCTCATCCGGAAACTGGAAGTTTCCGGGTTCGGCTAATGTCCGGGATGACGACTGAGTTGGATTGCGCGCAGCAGGTTGACGGCTAGAATGCGCCGGTGGGGTAGGGAGAGAGCCGCTGTCGATCGTCCAGAAAATCACCGAGAACGTGATCCGCGGCATGGCCGCCAAGGCCCGGCCGGAAAAGCGCGGGCTGTTGCTGATATCGAGCGGCGGGCTCGGCGACACCATCCTGTTCTCGCTGATCGTGCACCGCTTCGTCCAACTGGTGCCCGAAGAGGAACCGGTGACGCTGGTGGTGCGGTCCGATAGCCGCTTTGCCAGCTTCCTGTTTCCGGAACGCGTCCGCATGATGCCGGTCGACTACCGCAAATTCATCCGTTCGCCTATGTACCGGATCGCGGTCTGCCGGCAGATCCGCGATTTCGGGGTGCGCGCGGCGATCAGCACCGATCACCTGCGACTGCCGACGGTCGACGACGTGATGATCATGGCGTCGGGTGCGCCCGAACGCGCCGCGCTCAGCCCGCGTACCTGGCCCAAGCACGACGCGGCGCTGCAGGCGCACCGGGACTGGTACACGACCTGGGTCGAGCCCGAGCCCGCGATGGCGCACCGGCTGATCCGCTGGTGGGAACTGGCCAACGCGCTCTCCGGCAAGAGCCCGCCGCCGCCCCGGGTGATCTTCGATCACGGGTACCTGCCGGCCCCGGTCACGGGAGACCGCCCGCATATCGTGCTGCATCCCTATTCGGCGATCCCGGAGCGCGAGGCGGCGCCCGAGGTCTTCACCGCCATCGCCGAGGCGTTCCGGGACACCCACGACGTCGTCGTCTCGGCGGGGCCGGGCGATACGGCGCGCGCGCCGCAGCACGGCGCGCTCGTGGCGATGCCGGGTGTCCGCGTCGACCACGGCGATTTGCTGGCCAAGGCGGCGTTGCTCAGGGGCGCGGCACTGGTGGTTTCCGTCGATACCTCGGTCATGCATCTCGCGGTCGGGTGCGGCGCGCCGACGCTGTGCCTGGCTTCCGCCGCGCACGTCGTCGACAGCGTGCCCTATGATTCGCGCATGATGCCAGAAAACGTCCGCTTCGAGGTGCCGGAGATCGACTGCGCCGGGTGCCTGGGACAGTGCATCCATCCGCTCGAAAACGGCAGATACCATTGCCTCGGGCAACTGACGCCGGAAAGATGCGAGCAGGCCGCCCGCGAGGTGTTGGCAGCCGGCGGCGCGCCCGCGTAAACTCGGCGCATGCAGCAGTACCTCGACCTTCTTCGCCACATCCGCGACACCGGCACGTTTCGCGGCGACCGCACCGGCACCGGCACGCAGGCCGTGTTCGGCTACCAGATGCGCTTCGACCTCGCGGACGGCTTTCCGCTGCTGACCACCAAGAAGCTGCACCTGAAATCGATCATCCACGAGCTTCTGTGGTTCCTCGCCGGCGACACCAACATCAAGTACCTCAATGATCACGGTGTCTCGATCTGGGACGAGTGGGCCGACGAGACCGGCGAGCTCGGCCCGGTCTACGGCCGCCAGTGGCGCTCGTGGGCGACGCCGGACGGGCGCGCCATCGATCAGATCGATTGGGTGATCCGCGAGATCAAAGAGAAGCCGAATTCGCGGCGCATGGTGGTCTCGGCCTGGAACCCGGCGGATATCGAGGACATGGCCCTGCCGCCGTGCCACTGCCTGTTCCAGTTCCAGGTCATGGACGGGCGCCTCAACTGCCAGCTCTACCAGCGCTCCTGCGACGTGTTCCTGGGCGTGCCGTTCAACATCGCGTCCTACGCGCTCCTGACTATGATGATGGCGCAGGTCACGGGGCTCGAACCCGGCACCTTCGTGCACACGCTGGGCGACGCGCACCTTTACGCCAATCACCTCGACCAGGCGGATTTGCAACTGACCCGCACGCCGCTACCGCTGCCGCGAATGATCATCAATCCGGACGTCACCGACATCGCCGGCTTCAAATACGAGGACTTCACGCTGGAGGGCTACGAGGCGCATCCGCATATCAAGGCGCCGATCGCGGTTTGAGTATTGACCGGCATGCTTCGAGACGCTCGCATTCGCGCGCTCCTCAGCATGAGGGTTTGTTTTTTGCCTCACCCTGAGGAGCCCCGGACCTGATCCGGGGCGTCTCGAAGGGCGAGGCGCTTCAAGGAGACATCATGGAAATCGTCCTCGTCGTCGCCATGTCGGAAAACCGCGTTATCGGCCGCGACGGCGACCTGCCGTGGAAAATCTCGGCCGACCTCAAGCACTTCAAGAAGGTGACCATGGGCCATCCGGTGATCATGGGCCGGAAGACGTGGGAAAGCCTGCCGTTCCCGCTGCCGGGACGCCGCAACGTCGTCATCACCCGCGCCGAAGACGCCGCGTTCGAGGGCGCGGAGACGGTCACGACCATCGAGGGCGCGCTGGAGATGTGCCGCCGGGACGACGCCGAAAAGGCGATGATCATCGGCGGCGGCGAGATTTTCGCCGAACTGATGCGCGACGCTGACGTCATCGAACTGACGGAAGTGCACGCCGACGTCGACGGCGACACCCTGTTCCCGGAGATCGACACCGCCGAGTGGGAAGAGAGCTTCCGCGAACGCCACCCGCCGGAGACCCCCGACGGCCCCGCCTACAGCTTCGTCACGCTGGAGCGGAAGCTTTAGAAAACTGCGGGTTCAGCCGTTTTCGGCCTTCAGGGTTTCGGCGATCATCTCCGGGTTGTGGGCAATAACCTTGAGGTAAGACGCGGCGGCGGCGTCCGGTGCGCGGCGGCCCTGTTCCCAATCGCGGACCGTCGCAACCGGAATCCCGTAACGCGCCGCGAACGCATCCTGCGTCAGACCGGACGCCTTGCGCGCCTTGCGTGCCTGCCGCACCGACATGGCGCGGGCGAACTCGGCGTCGGTCATCGGCGCATCCGCGTCAGGTTCACCTAGGTTCGGCGTGGTATCTTTTTTCTTCCCGGTCATTGGCTTTCCTTACCGAAATAATTCGAATGTCCCGGTCGCGCTCGACATATACACAGACATAAATGCGACCGTCGGTCTGACCATATGCGATCCAGCGGTCTTCCCCGTAGTCGTGGCGAATGTCGGGGAAATCCAGGACGTTCGGGTCGGCGAGTACATCGGCGCCGAACCGTAACGAGAGGCCGTGCTTTTGCCGGTTTGCCGCATCCTTGTCCGGATCGTAGGTCACGTCCATTGAGAATATTATACGGCAATGCCGTATCTCGGCAAGCATTCGATGTTCGGCCGACCCCTTTTGCGCCAGAGATTCGCGTTGCCACCACAATGCAAAAGTAATACAATACAACCTTGTTAAAAAGGTGTGCCGAACGCCCGTCAAAAGGGGGGCCGTTCACATCACCGGACACTTCCTCAGATGGGCGTTGGTTTTTGTCAGTCGTCATTTACTGGAGGAACTGTCATGTCGCATTCACTTCAATCCCGATGGTTCGGCGTGCACCGCGAATGGGAGGATCTGGTCTCCGCATCCCTCGGTGCGCTGATCGTCATCTCTCCGGTCTTCGGTTCGGCCGGTGTCGGCGAGTACGTCATCATCAATGCCGGTATCGCCGGCGTGTTCATCTGCATGCTGGGCCTTTTGCAGGTCATGTGGCTGCGGCGCTGGGAAGAAACCCTGGAACTAGCTTGCGGTGCATGGATCGCGGCATCGCCGTACCTGTTCGGCTACGGCGGGACGCTTGCGGTCACGCACTACGTGCTGGGAGGTTTCGTCATCCTGATGGCGTTGCTCGAACTCTGGCAGGACCGTGATCGGCATTTCGAGTCGTAAGGGCGAATATGCCCGACTCTAAAGTCGGCTGAAGAAAGCCTTGATCTCACGGACCGCGAAGTCCGGCGTTTCCCAGTGCACGAAATGCCCGGCGCCGGGCGCGGGCGCGAAGTCGAGGTCGGTGAAATATTCGCCGAGCCGGTCGGCGTACTCGATCAGCATGAACGGCTCATGCTCGCCCCAGCGCACGCACGTCGGGACGCCGATCGGCACCGGTGCCGGCGCGGTGCCTTCCATGATCGCGAGGCGGCGCGGGAAGATCGCCGAATACCAGTTGAAGCCGCCCTGCAGGTTGCCGGGCTTCTGGAAGTTGTCGGTCCAGGCCTCGACGTCGTCGTCGGTGAAGCTCTCGGGATCAAACGCCCAGTCGCGCAGCATGTTGCCGAAATAGATCCGCACCGCATCGCGGCTGGTGGCCAGCAGGTCGGCCGCCCACGGCTGCTGGTGAAAGCCCTGGTACCAGATATCGTTGAGGTGCTTCGGCGCGCACCAGCGCGTGCCGATGCCGGGGTAGGGGCAGTTGAAGAAGAACAGCCCGCTGATTTTCTCCGGCGCCGCCTGCGCCAGCGGTTGCGTCACCATGGCGCCGACGTCGTGGCTGACGATGCCGGCGCGGTCCAGCCCCAGCGCGTCGATGAGGCCGAGGATATCGGCGACGTGATCCTCGAGCCGGTAGCTCTCCAGCGCCGCGCCTTTCGGCTTTTCCGTGTCGCCGAAACCGCGCAGGTCCGGGGCGATGACGTCGTAGTCCTCGGCCAGCGCCGGGATGATCTTGGACCACGTGAACCAGAACTCGGGCCAGCCGTGCAGCAGGATCAGCGCCGGTTTACCGGGCGTGCCCGCGCGCACGACGTGCATCCGGATGCCGTTCACGTCGATGAAATTGTGGTGCCGGTTTTGTGACGTCATCGAAAGTGCGGCCCTAATCCGCTATAATGAAATCCATAACAACAACGTATCGGAGGAACCGTCATGCCCAAAGTCACCATGTCGGAAAAACTGAATGTCTCCGCCGATCAGGTCTGGCAACTGATCGGCCGCTTCAACGCGCTGCCCGACTGGCACCCGGGTGTCGAGAAATCCGAACTCAGCAAGAAGGGCCAGGCGCGGCGCCTCAAGCTGGTCGGCGGCGGCGCCATCGTCGAGAAGCTGGAGGAGATGGACGACCACTCGCGCACCTACACGTATTCGATTGTCGACAGCCCGCTGCCGGTGAAGAACTACGTCTCGACCATCAAGGTCACCGGCGAGGGCGAGAACGCCACCGTCGAATGGTCGAGCGAGTTCGAAGCCGCCGGCATGCCCGACAACGACGCCGTCAAGGCGATTGAGGAGGTTTACCAGACCGGCCTCGACAACCTGAAAAAGATGTTCGGCGGTTGATGTGACGGACACCGGGGAAAACTGGTACGACCGCGTCTACGCTGCGGAGACCGACGAAGAAACCGCTGCCGCCTATGCCGGCTGGGCCGCGACCTACGAGGCCGACCTTTACGAGGCCGGCTACCGCGGCCCGCCGCTGGCCGCTGCGCTGCTTGCCCGCTACGCGCCGGAAGGCACGGACCCGGTCCTCGATGCGGCCGCCGGCACCGGCATGGTCGGCGACCTGATCGGGCTGCTCGGTTTCGAGAACATCACCGGCATCGATCTTTCCGACGAGATGCTGAAGGTCGCGGCAGGCAAAGGCGTCTACAGCGAGCTCCGCACCATGCGGCTCGGCGACGACCTCGACTTTGCCGACGACCGGTTCGCGGCGACGCTGATCGTCGGCGCGCTGACGCCGGGCCATGCACCGGCGTCGTGTCTTTACGAGCTGGTCCGGGTGACGCGCCCGGGCGGGCCGGTGATTTTCTCGGTCCGGGTCGACAACGGCAGCGACGCGCCGTTCCGCCCGGTGATCGAGGACCTGGAAGGCCGGGGGCAGTGGCGGTTCGCCGAGCAGACGCCGGAGATGACCATGATGCCGCTCTCGGAACCGGACAAGTGCCACCGCGTTTGCGTTTACGTGGTTAGCTGAGGAACGAGCGGACGCGAGTGTCTCGAAGGATCACTGTTTCCTGAGACCGAACACCTCGTCCTGCCGGCGCCGCAGCCGCTGCAGCGCCGTCTCCGGCGCCGGTTCGAACATGCTCTCGCTCAGAAGCTCTCCGGCGGCGACGTCGCGGGCCAGGGTGCGTCCGGTCGCCAGGTAATAGGGGACCGGGCCGTCGCCGCTGAGCGCCGCCGCGGGGATCAGTTTCGGTTCCAGGCCCTTGACCTCGTGCTTGTGGATGTTGGTGATCGCCAGCGTCTCGCCCTTCTTGAAATCGCGCCCGGTGCGCGCCACCAGATCGACGCGGGGCTGCGGATCGTGCGCGCCCGTCGGCAGGCCCAGAAGCCCCGCCGCGAGGATCGACACCGGCGCCTCGACGCCCAGCAGGTGTTGCGGCACCGACAGCATGGCGGCCTTGCGGTTGCCGGCCACGACATGGCCTTTCTGCGCCAGCAGTTCCCAGGTCGCCGGATCCTCGCAGCCGACAACGACGAAGACACCGCCGGCGAAGCTCTGCTCGTCATGGCGGCGGAAGCAGTTGAAGACGTCAATCCGGCCTTCGCCGGTCAGCAGCCCGCCGTCGGCGGCGGGCTGGAAGGCGTCGGCGACCTCGACCGCGCGCAGCAGCGGCGCGTGGAAATCGGCGCGGTCCGGCATCAGCCCGGTGGCGTTGGCGACGACACCCATCTCGCACAAGTCGCTGACCACGTGATCGGGGAAGCCGGCGGCGTGGAGCCGGGCGCGGCGGCGCCCGGTCAGTTCCTGCCAGCTCTCGCCGCGCCGTTCCCAGAGCGCGGCCAGGCCGGCGCCGGTTTTCCGCTCGCCGCACCAGTTGAGGACGTCGTCCGGTTCGAGCACGAAATCGTACTCGCTCGCCTTGCCGGCCATGCGCACCTCGAGACCCAGCGTGCGGGCCCAGCTCACCAGCCCGATCAGCAGGCTCGGCTGGTCGCCCTCGACCTCGGTGTAGACGACGCCGGCATCAACCGCCATGCGGTGCAGGACCGGGCCGACGACGACGGCGGTCTCCTTCGACGCCATGACCACGTGGCGCCCCTTGCCGATCGCCCACGCGGCGATCTTGGCGGCGGCTTCGGGGTGCCCGGTCGCCTCTACCAGCACGTCGAAACCGGGGACATCGGCGCCCGTGATGTCGTCGGTCATGAAAAGGTTATCGGCGGACAGGCCGGCGCCGGCGACGGCACGCTCCATGCGCGGCACGTCCCTGTCGCAGGCGACGGTGATCTCCATGTTGGGCATGGCGCGCGACTGCGCCAGCAGGGTGGCGCCGAAATCGCCGACGCCGACCAGGCCGACCCGCACCACCTTGCCGGCGTGCGCCGCGAACAGGGCTTCGTAGTTCATCGAAAATCCTCCCGCCGGGAGGATACCCGCCCCGTCCCGGGGGGCAAGGGGCGCGCGGATGCGGGCGCGAGCCGCGTCATTGCTCAAGGACTAAGTAGAAACGACTAAGTACAAACACCAATATATTCTTCCGGTTGAATATATGACTCTCCCCCCGACCGGTTCTCGGCAAGGTTGTTTTGGGAAGGCATGAGCATGAAACAGTACGATTTGTCGTCGCTAGTGGTGCTGGTTGCCGAGCGGAACTCCTTTCTCCGTCTGACCATCAAGAGCATCCTGCGCACGTTCAAGGTCGGGCAGATTATCGATGCCGGCGAGATCGAGGATGCATGGCAATCCTTTCAGAACAACAGCCCGGACGTCGTGATCATCGACTGGGCGCCCGGGTACGAAGGTCTGCGGCTGCTGTCGCGTATGCGGCGGGATGCCGAAAGCCGCAACGTTTTCGTACCGGTCATCATTACGACGTCGATGACGGAGTATGCGAACGTGGTTACGGCGCGCGACAATGGAACATCGGATTTTCTCGCCAAGCCGTACTCGCCGAAAACGATCTATCAGCATCTTTGCAAACTGATCGATTCGAGAAAATCGTTCGTCAAGACGACGGACTTTTTCGGTCCGGACCGCAGGTCCAAGGCCATCGAAACGGCGCAGCGGAGACGCGCCAGCGACCTATGCATGGCCTGACTGCGGCGGGCCGCCCGCTCAGGTCCGCATGTCTTTCCAGAGCCATAACCGCCCCTAGATACTGTCCCCCTTCCTCGGATTGAAGACTTTGGGCGGCATCGCGGGGGGCAATTTCTGCGGCGGCAGCGGCGGCGGGACGATCTCGACGTTCAGGTCCCCCCATTCGTCCATGGAGCGGCGGTAGAACGGCTCCTTGAGGAGGATCGTCGAGTTCTTCCGCACGGCGTCGTCGACCGCGTCCTCGAGCTTTTCGGCGAGGCGGATGTTCCACGGGATCTCGTAGGCGCGGGGTTCGACGTCGCCCGGCATCCTGAGCCAGAGATAGATCGTGCGTCCCTCGTCGAAGCTGACGCTCAGCACCTGCGCCGTGTCCTGCGACCGCTCGAACCATTCGAAGCTGACCGGCTTGGGCCGGGATAGCATCTCCAGCGACTGCACGTAGGCGATGGGCAGGAACAGCACCGCGACAATGAGTGCCGCGATCCTGACCGGTGTCGGGCGCGGCGCCCAGATCGCCAGCGCCGCCAGACCGGCGGTAATGACGGCGGCGGCGGCGAAGATGTAGATCAGGATATCCATGGCTCGGTTTCCTTCCTGGCCCTGCTCTTTTCCTCGTCCTTCGAGACGCCCCGGATCAGGTCCGGGGCTCCTCAGGATGAGGAGAAGCAAGCATGCCCTTAGTTGCCCATGACGCCGTGGCCGGTGATCAGCGGCCGGCGCAGGGTCGAGACACTGCCGTCGACGAGGTCGCCGGTGTCGGTCAGGCGGAACCGGAACGCCGTTTCCTCCTGGCCGCGGTGGCGCAGTTCCAGGTCCGTCGACAAAATCTGGTGCGCCTCGTCGAACTGCTTGCGGACGCTGACCGTGACGTTGACCGGCACTGTCCGGTCCGGCGGCGCGGGGCCGTACATGTGCACGTTGACGATGTACTCGCCGGCCGGGATGCCGCGCGAATAGCTGATCTCGAAATTCTCGTTGGTGGCGTCGCCCTCGGTGCCGAGGTCGTCGCGCAGCAGGTTGAAGGTCTGCCCGCCCTGGTTCCAGAACCCGACCGGCAGTTCGTCCGGCGCCTGCACCCAGAGATCGACGTCGGCGGCGATGTCGGACGGCCAGTGCATCTCGACGATGACGTTGCCGGGCGCCTTCTGGTCCTCGGTGCGTTTTTTCTCCGGCACCACGTGCGGCAACAGCATGATGACCATGGCGACGAAGCCGATCAGCGCCAGCAGGATGACGTCGCGGAAGACGGTCCCCGCAGCGTCGTCGTCCAGTTCATCCAGCCCTTCCACGGGCCTCTCCGAGCTCGACGGTGGCGGTGATCAGGTCGACCGCGCCGGTCACCAGGATCCGGTACGATATGGTCAGCCACGTATAGAGGATGGCGCCGGTGAGCGTGGTGTAGAGCGCCACCGACATGCCGCTGATCAGGGTCGCCACCATGGCGGCGACGTTCTCGGCCTTGCCGGCGCTTTCCGGCTCGACCCCCGAAAGCGCGATGATGAAGCCGATCACCGTGCCGATCAGCCCCAGGAACACCAGCGCGTTGGCGATGTGCCGCACGATCGCGACCCGGTTGGTGATCTTAAGGCGAAACCCGTCGGCCAGCATCTGCCGGCTTTGCGGCGCCGCACCGGCGACGTCGGCGAGGTAGCGCCCGGCCCAGCTTTCCGGTTCGGGGCGGCCGGCCTTGATGCCGTTCAGTTCGATGCTGTGCGTCCACACCCGGTGCGCGCAGATGGCGAGACCGTAGAGGAACACCAGGAAGATCAGCGCCGAGAGTTCCCAGAACTTTTCATTGAGGATGCCGTCGAGCCAGCCCTGCAGCCAGGCGGCGGCGAGCATTGCCGCGGCGACGGCGTTGATCAGCACGAAGCGGACAACCAGGAGGTAACGGTGCTGCATGCAGGGGTTCCATGTTCAGTCAGACAGACCGTAAATCTACCACCCGGTCCTGCGGCACGCTAGCGGATGCGTACCGCACAGCACCAACGTTTTCGTGAGGGGGTTGGAATCCATGCCGTTACGTCGTCGTCACCCCGGCGAAGGCCGGGGCCCAGGGCTGCAAGACCGACGTCAACTTGGCCAGACGCTACAGGTCGCTCTGGATTGCGGCCTGCGCCGGAATGACAGGTAAAGCGGTAAAGACGCCGCGTCCGGGGGTGACGCGATGCGGTGCGCCGAGGCGGGAGTGCTAGCCGAGGCTTGCCGCGAAACCCGACAGGAACGTGCGCATCGCGTCGCGGGTCTTGTCGTCCGTCAGGTTGCCGCCGTCATCGAAGACCTGCCCGGCGCGCGACACCATGAGCCGGCCTTCGAACCAGGGCCGCGTGCCGAGCGTGCGCAGCACCGGCAGCCAGTGCGCCTGCGCCATCGTCGTGCCGAAGCCGCCCGGCGAGGCGCCGATGACCGCCACCGGTTTCCCCTTGAAGTAATTGAGGCCGTCGCCGCGCGACATCCAGTCGATGGCGTTCTTGAACACGCCCGGAATGCCGTTGTTGTATTCCGGCGTCACCAGCAGCAGCGCGTCGGCGTCGGCGAGTTGCGCCTGGAGTGCCTGAACCGCATCGGGCAGGCCGTTCGCGGCTTCGTCGTCGCCGTCGTACAGCGGCACACCGGCAATCGTGCCGATTGTGATGGAAAGCCCTTTCGGACTTTCCTCGGCCGCGGCGCGCAGCAGTCCGGCATTGAAGGACCCTTTGCGCAGGCTGCCTGCGAGACCGAGAACATTCGCCATGGGAAACTCCTTTGACCGTTGGCAAGCCGGGACCGTTCTGACGGTTACAAACTAAACCAGGAACCGCGCCCGCAAAAACGGGAAAGCACCGGCAGGCCAACGGGCGGCGACACGTTTTCGTGAGGGGAGCCTCCGCTCATCCTTCGAGACGCAGCAACGCAGCAATCACGCGGCGGATTTATCCTTCCGCTTGTCGCGCTCCCACGGCGGCACCTTGCCGAACTGCACCGCCAGGAAGTCGACGAAGGCGCGGACGTTGGGCGACAGGTTGCGGCGGTTGGGGTAGATGGCGAGAACGTCGGAGGCGTCCTCGGCGTAGTCCGGCAGCACGCGCACCAGCCGCCCGTCGTCGAGGGCGTCGTTGGCAAGGTAGGTCGACAGCTTGGCGATACCGAGCCCGTCGAGGGCGGCGTGAAACAGCGCGTCCGAGCTGTTGGTCTCGAAGTTGCCGGTGATGCGCCGGGACACCTTCGAGTGCCCGTCGTTCATCACCCAGTTGTTGAACTTCTCGACGGTCGAGAGCCGGAGGCAGTTGTGATCGGCGAGGTCCTCGGGCGTCATCGGTTCGCCGTGGCGCCGGATGTAGTCCGGCGCGGCGCAGAAGATACGCTGGTTCGAGGCGAGCTTCCTCGCCACCATCGAGGTATCCGAGATCTGTTCGGTGAAGCGGATTGCGACGTCGATGTTCTCGCCGATCAGGTCGATTTCGCGGTCGGTGAGCTCGATCGACAGCTTGAGGTCCCTGTTGTCGGCCAGGAACGCGGGCAGGATCGGCAGGATTTGCGCTTTCGCGAAGGCGGACGTGGCGGAGATCCGGAGCGTGCCCTGGGGATGGTCGAGCCGGGTCGCGACCAGTGCCTCGGCGTCCTCGACGCTACGCGCGATCTCGGCGCAGCGGGCGTGGAACTCGCGCCCGACATCGGTCAGCGACACGCGCCGGGTCGAGCGGTTGAGGAGCCGGGCGCCGAGCCGGTCCTCGAGGTTGCCGATCTGCCGGCTGACCGCCGACGGGGTCAGGCCGAGCGTCCGCGCGGCCGCCGAAAACCCCCCGGTGTCGACGACTTTCGCGAATAGAATCATCTGGTTGGCGATATCCATGACAGCTCCGTGTACATGTGCGCCGGACGCAAAGGCGTTGTGATCAACGAGGGGATTCCGGCGACTCCCGACCTCGATTATATTGCAATGCAACAACTGATGTTGCAACGCAATATCAGAGGAAATTCTGATCACAGGAGTTTTACAGATGAAACCGATCATCGGCGGCATCGCCTACAAGGAGCTCACGCCCGAAGAGATTGCGCGTTTCACCCGCGAAGCGGAGGAAATGCGCGCCGAAGCCATCCGCAGCATGTTCGGTGCCGCGTTTCGTGCCCTGGCTCAGGCGCTGGTGCACGCGGGACACGGCTTTCGCGCCCTCGTCGCGAACCCGGGAATCCATCCCGCCGCCAGACCGCACTGAGGCAAAGACCGGAAAGGCGCCGGAGGCCGGAGACACGGTCCCGCCCAAGCACTATCTCCCCAGGCGCCGCCACCAGAAGAACCGCCTCAATCTGGCGCTTCAGGGTGGCGGCGCTCACGGGGCCTTCACGTGGGGCGTGCTCGACCGGCTGCTTGAACTGGACGAACACCGGATCGACGGCATCAGCGGCACGTCCGCGGGCGCCGTCAACGCGGTGGCGCTGGCCGCCGGCCTCATGGAAGCGAACGCCGACGGCGCGCGTAAAAAGCTCGACCAGGTCTGGCGCGCCGTCAACGCGTCGCACGGCTACATGCCGGTGGCGCGCTACCTGGATACGCAACCGGACACGGCGCCGCCGCAGTCCGGGCCGACGCCGGCGCATATTTTCATCCGCGCCGTCTCGCGCGTGATGTCGCCCTATGAATTCAATCCGCTCGATATCGATCCGCTCAGGCGCATCCTCGGCGACCTGATCGATTTCGACGGGCTCCGCCGGCACGCGCCGGTGCGGCTGTTCATCAACGCGACCGAGGCGCGCACCGGGCGCGGGCGCATTTTCACGGGCGATGAAATCGGTATCGACGCGGTGCTGGCGTCGGCGTGCCTGCCCATTTACCGTCACGCCGTCCGCATCGGCGGGCGTTACTACTGGGACGGCGGCTATTCGGCGAACCCGCCGCTGCTGCCGCTGATCGAGCACTGCGAGGCCGCCGACACGATGATCGTGCGCCTGACGCCGGACAACGGCGCCGACGTGCCGACGGGGGCGAAGGCCATCCAGGGCAACGTCAACCGCATCATGTTCTCGCAGCCGCTCAGGAAAGAGGTCGAACTGATCGAAACCGTGCGCCGCATGGCCAACGGGCGTTCGGTGCAGACGGATCCGCTGGCACTCAGGATCCTGGACCACCGCTTTCACATGCTGGACGGTGCGCGCTACACCGGCGAGCTGCATCCCGACAGCCATCTTGAGCCGCACTGGGATGTGCTGGCGTACCTCAACCAGCGTGGCCGCACGGCGACCACCAACTGGCTCCGGCGCCACAAAAAGTCGTTCGGCCGCAAATCGACGGTCGATCTGGCGAAGAAGTTTCTGTGAGCACGTGGGTGGCACCGGACAAAACTGACCGTCATCCCGGACGCGGATTTCCCCCGAGCGGGAGCGAGGCCGGGAAAGCCAGCGATCCGGGACCTATCAACGGATTTCAGCCTGCGTCGACCATGGGTCCCGGGTCATAACCCTCGCGCGCGAAGCCTGACGGCTTCTGCTCGGGTAATGCCCGGGATGACGGTTCAACAATTGTCGGGCGTCGGCGCCTACTGCCCCGCCAGCCGCGCCCAGTCGTCGGGGTCCAGCATGCCGATGACGCGGAAGCCGTGCTCGGCCGCCGGGTCGGCCATGATGATCACCGCGCCGCCTTCGCCCGGATAGGCGCCGGTCGCGGCGCGCGACAGGTTGCCGTGCGCGGCGATCACCCGGTTGGCGCCCTCGGGCGGCGGCTTCGCGATGATGGCGCGGTAGGCACCGACGGCCGCGTCGTGGCCGCCGACGTACTCGGCCGCGCGCAGGTTCATGATGTCCGGGGTTGTCGTGACCGGGCCGACGTCGAGCAGTTCCGCCGTTTCGACGGCGCGGCAGTACTCGCTCGACAGCACCTCGCCGACCGGGATTTTCAGCGCCTGCATCGCCGCGCCGACGCGTTTCGCGGTTTCCCGTCCCGCGTCGGACAACTGGCGCATGCGCGTGCCGTCGCAGCTTCGCCAGTCGCCCGCTTTGCCGACCCGGTCCGGCTGCGACCAGTCGGTGGCGGCGTGGCGGAAATAGATGGTGTAGCCGCCCCCGCGCAGTTCTTCGACGAGCTCGGATTGCGACGGATCGGCCGCCAGCGCGGCGCCGGGCGGCACGGCAAGAAGGCAGAGAAAGACGAGTAACCGGACGGGCATGGGCGTGCTCCTATCAGCCGTCACCGGACCTGCGTTCCTAAAACGTTGGGAGAGAGGGAGGCGCGGTCAAGGGGTTGTGCACCACCGCCGTCATCCCGGACGCGGATTTCCCCCGAGCGGGAGCGAGGCCGGGAAAGCCAGCGGTCCGGGACCTATTGTCGGTTCCCTGTTCCATGGGTCCCGGGTCATAACCCTCGCCCTCAAAGCCTTGCGGTTTTGGCTCGGATAACGCCCGGGATGACGATTGCGGGTGTGTCGCCTTAGAAATGAAAACAGTCGACCGCGATCCACCATTCGCGCTGGTGCGGTTTCAGGGAGCCGAGATAGACCGCGCCGTCCTCGAGCGCGGCGCGCGGCGCCTCGACGCCCGGCACCATGCCGACCTGGATGGTGGTGACGCAGATCGCGTTGTTGCGGGTCAGCGCGAACACGTGCCGGCCGTGTTTCGATCTGCCCTTGAAGCGCTCGGTCTGTTCGGTGGCGCGCCAGCCGGCCTCGGTCAGCGCGCCCTTCACGTAACCCTGCATGTCCTTGAGCGTGCGGATCTGCTCGTTCTCGATGTGCACGCCGGTGCCGACGGCGACGAGGCGGCAAAGCGTCCCCTCGATCTTCTCCTCGTTGTCCGGAAACGGCATCTCGATCTGGCGGAAGCCGGGCGCGATCGGCACGTAGAGCTCCAGCGTCTGGCGCACTTCCTTGCATTCGGCGCCCGGCAGCGCGACCACGGTCTCCGCCGTCGCCGCACCGGTTGCGAGCAGAATGAGACCTGCAAGCGCCGCCGCCCGGACGATGCTTTTGAAAATGGTCGGGCGGGCGGACACCGGATGCCGCCTACTGGATGACGATGTTGGGCTGGCGGCGTGCGCCGCCGGTGGCTTTCTCGATGCTGGCCCAGACCTTGTCGGCGATGGCGCGGTAGTTGATCGCGCTCTGGCTGTCGGGGGCGGCGACCGTGATCGGCGTGCCCTTGTCCGACATCTCGCGGATGTCGATCTCGATCGGCACCTCGCCCAGGAAGTCGACGCCGAGCCGCTCGGCCTCGCGCTTGGCACCGCCGTGGCCGAAAATGTCGTACTTCTTGCCGTTGTCGGGGCACAGGAAGTAGCTCATGTTCTCGACGATGCCGAACACCGGCACGTCGACCTTGCGGAACATGTTGAGGCCCTTGCGCGCGTCGAGGAGCGCGATGTCCTGCGGCGTCGACACGATGACCGCACCCGTCAGCGGCACCCGCTGCGCCATGGTGAGCTGCGCGTCGCCGGTGCCCGGCGGCATGTCGACCACCAGCACGTCGAGCTCGCCCCAGTTGACGTCGCGCATCATCTGTTCGAGCGCCGATTGCACCATCGGGCCGCGCCAGATCATCGGCGTTTCCTCGTCGATCATGAAGCCGATCGACATGACCTTGACGCCGTAGTTCTCCATCGGATCGAGGGTCTTGCCGTCGGCGGAATTCGGCCGCCCGGAAATGCCCATCATGCGCGGCATCGAGGGGCCGTAGATGTCGGCGTCGAGAATCCCGACCGAGTGGCCGCCGGCGGCGAGGCCCATGGCGATGTTGATCGCGGTCGTCGATTTGCCGACGCCGCCCTTGCCCGACGCCACGGCGACGATCGATTTGACGCCGGGCAGCAGTTCGGTGCCCTGCTGCGGGGCATGACCGCCCTGTTTCGGCGCCTGCTGCTGTTCGGCGGCGCCTTGCGGGCGTTCGGCGGTCAGCACTACCGTCGCCGACACCACGCCGGGCAGCGCGAACACCTTGTCCTCGGCTTCCTTGCGCAGCGGCTCCATCTCGCCGCCCCTCTCGGCGGGGACCTCGATCGCGAAAGCGACGTTGCCGTCCTTGGTCTGCAAACCCTGAATGATCCCGGCGCTGACAAGGTCGTTGCCGCTGATCGGATCGGTGACACCCTTGAGCGTTGCAAGAATGTCGTCGTTGGTGACCTCGGCCATGGTTGCAAACTCCCCGTTACGAACCGATATCTGTGTAGGTTTTCCGCGACTCTACCAGTCGCCGGAATTAACGACTATGTTTGTCAGGGCGGCCTCGCTGGCTTATAACGCGAACCGCCTGAATGCCCCTGTAGTTAATGCCTCGTCGTTAACGCGCAAGGGCGAAAATACAATGACCCGCCGGATGCCCATATGGATGCAGCCGGGCCGGGTCAAAAGCAAGGGTAGGATTTACATGGCTTGGAACAAACAAGGCGGCCCGTGGGGCGGCGGTGGCGGCGGCGGTCAAGGCCCTTGGGGTGGCGGCGGCGGCCGGCCCGGCGGCGGTGGCGGCGGTGGCATGCAGCCCCCCGATCTCGAGGAAACCCTGCGCCGCGCCCAGGAGCGCATAAAACGTTTCATCCCCGGCGGCGGCGGCGGCGCCAAGGGCATCGTTCTGGTGCTGATCGCGGTCGTTGCGGTCTGGCTCGGCAGCGGCTTCTACCGGGTGCAGCCCGAGCAGCAGGGCGTCGAGCTCCTGTTCGGCGAATACGTGCAGCAGACCGCGCCCGGCCTGAATTACTGGCTGCCGTCGCCGATCGGCACGGTCTATACCCCGAACGTGACGCGCATTAACACCATTCAGATCGGCTACCGCGGCGAGGGCGGCGGCAGCCGCGCCCAGCGCGACGTGCCCAGCGAAAGCCTGATGCTGACCGGCGACCAGAACGTGGTCGACATCGATTTCGACATCCAGTGGCAGATCAAGGACGCGGCCAACTTCCTGTTCAACATCCGCGATCCGGAAGGCACCGTGAAGATCGCCGCCGAAAGCGCGCTCCGCGAGGTCGCCGGCCAGGCGACGCTGGAAAGCGTGCTGACAACCGGCCGTCAGAAGGTCGAGGCGGACACGCAGACGCTGCTGCAGCAGATTCTCGACGACTACGGCGCCGGCATCCTGATCACCCAGACCAAGCTGCAGGTCGCCGACCCGCCGCAGGAGGTCATCGACGCCTTCAACGACGTGCAGCGGGCCAAACAGGATCAGGAGCGCCTGGTCAACGAGGCCAACGCCTACAAGAACGACATCGTGCCCCGCGCCAAGGGTGAGGCCGAGAAGCGCCTCGCCGCGGCGAAAGCCTACAAGGAGCAGGTGATCAAGGAAGCCGAGGGTGAAGCGGCCCGCTTCCTGTCGGTCTATGAGACCTACAAGGCGGCCAAGGACGTCACCACGCGGCGTCTGTACCTGGAGCGTATGCAGCAGGTGCTGCGCAGCGCCAACAAGGTGATCATCGACAAGGGCGTCGGCGGCAGCGGCGGCCAGGGCGTCGTGCCCTACCTGCCGCTTAACGAACTGCAGAAGCGCGGCCAAAGCGAAGGGAGCCAGCAGCAATGAAAAAGTCTCTCGCCATCATCGGGGTTCTCGTCATCCTCGGCGGGATCGCGTTCTACAGCGCCGCGTTCACCGTGCACCAGACCCAGCAGGCACTGGTCCTGCAGTTCGGTAACCCGGTCCGCGTCGAAAGCGAGCCCGGCCTGAAGTTCAAGATTCCGTTCATCCAGAACGTGCGCTACGTCGACAACCGTATCCTCGATCTCGACCCGCAGTCGCAGGAAGTGCTGCTGGCGGACCAGAAGCGGATCAACGTCGACAGCTTCGCGCGCTACAAGATCGTCGACCCGCTGGAGTTCCTGAAGGTCGCGCAGACCGACCGTAACTTCCGCCAGGTGTTCGGCTCGCAGCTCAACTCCGCGGTCCGTGCCGAGGTCGCCAAGGTCTCGCTCGCGGAAATGCTGTCGCCGAAGCGCGTCGAGGTGATGAACAAGATCTTCCGGATCCTCAAGCAGCAGGCCCCGAACTTCGGCGTCACGCTGGTCGATCTCAGGATCGGCCGCACCGACCTGCCGGACGCGACCCTGCAGTCGGTCTATAACCGGATGCGCTCCGACCGTATTGCCCAGGCCGCCGAAATCCGTGCCCAGGGGGAGGAGCAGAAGCTGACCATCCAGGCCGAGGCCGACCGCCAGCGTACCGTGATCTTCGCCGAGGCCAACCGGACGGCGCAAATCCTGCGTGGTGAGGGCGAGGGGACGAAGAACAAGATCCTCGGCGACGCGTTCGGCCAGGATCCGGAGTTCTTCAACTTCTACCGCTCGATGGAAGCGTACGAAGGCGCCTTCGACGACGGCACGACGATGGTGCTGTCGCCGGACAGCGAGTTCTTCCGCTACTTCAACGAAGCGACCCCGGTGCCGAAAGAGTACAACTAAGTCTCTGATGCGCATCCTTCGAGACGCCCCGGATTTGATCCGGGGCTCCTCAGGATGAGGCGGTCATATATCCTCATCCTGAGGAGCGAGCGCATGCGAGCGTCTCGAAGGATGAATGATTTCTAGATCGCAATGGGAAACCCAATGACGGAATTCCTAACCGCCCTCGGTCTCGCCATCGTGATCGAGGGCGTTTGCTATGCGCTGTTTCCCGACGCCATGAAGAAGATGATGCTGCACGTCCTGGCGCAGCCGCCGTCGACGCTGAGGGCGTTCGGCATCGGCGCCGCGGCGGCTGGCGTCGTCATCGTCTGGCTGGTCCGGGGGTAGGGGGGCGCCTTCCGCCAAGCGGTGCCGCAACGTCAAAGGCCGCCGGCTTGGACCGGCGGCCTTTTCATCAATCTGCGGCTGTTCGCGCGCACGACCTAGTTGGTGTTCGCGGCGAGAGGCCACGGAAAGCGATTAAGCTTTCACTTTTTCTTGATGGACGACGTGCCGCTTTTGCCAGCTTGCTGGGGGGCGCCGGCGGGTTTCGTTGCCGGTTTGGCTTGCGACGCGGGTTTGCTCGGTTTCATCATTTGAGTGCCTTTTGGCGAAGTCGGGAGAAGCCGATGATCTTGTCCGGCCCTGTTGCCGGCATGGGTGGAATATACCGCACTCCTGTATATTGATATATCGAATTTTATCGATAGATAAGTTTTGCATTTTCGATAGTTAAACACGGCCCGGCGGCGTATGATCGTGGCGCCACAAGCGGGAGCATCCGGATGGACATCACCCTCGCGCACACGTTTCTGGTGATCTGCGACGTCGGCAGCTTCATCAAGGCGTCCGAGCGTCTGTGCGTCACCCAGTCGACCGTCAGCACCCGGGTCAAACAGCTCGAGGACCTGCTCGGCCAGCCGCTGTTCGTCCGCACCAAGGCCGGCGCGACGCCGACCCCGGCCGGTACGCAGTTCAGGCCCTACGCCGAAAAGCTGGTGCGGACCTGGGAACAGGCGCACCACAACGTCGGCCTGCCCGGGCAGTTCAGCGCCATGCTGGCGATCGGCGTCGAGTTCACGCTGCTGGAGCGGCTGATGGCGCGCTGGCTGGCTTGGGCGCGTGCGGCGCTGCCCGACATCAAGCTCCGCATCGACGTCGACTCGGAGGCGGCGCTCTCGGCGATGCTGGTGGACGGCGCCGTCGACATGACCGTCACCTGCAACCCGCTCAAGCGCGCGGGCACGGTCGTCGAAAAGCTGATGGAGGATACCCTGGTGCTGGTGTCGTCCGACCCGGCGACCGCCGGCCCGTGGGAGGACGGCTACCTGTTCGTCGACTGGGGCAGCCGCTTCCGCACCGAGCACAAGGACGCCTTTCCGCACGTCGACGCCCCGGCGATCGCCGTCAACCACGGCCCGCTCGCCTATCATCACATCAAGCGCAACGGCGGTTCGGCGTACCTGCCGGTGCGCTCGGTCCATGCCGATCTGGCGGCGGGCGCGCTGCACGTCGTCGGAAGCGCCCCCGCGTTCAGCCGGCAGATCTACGTCGCCTGTATCGAGGGCGGCGACAGCGCGCGCTACCAGGCGGCGATCCAGGGCCTGCGCGACGTTTCCGAACGGGTCGAGACGGCCGGCCTCGAGGCGATCTCGGCGGCCTGAGAGCCCATCCAGGAATTAACGGTTGTCTGCGTTGGCGCCCGAAATCGTTCCTGAACAGGAAAAAAGCGAAGGGCGTATCGGGGTATACGGCCGACGCTTTTTGACGCCTTCAGGGACGATTTCGGCCCAACCCCGAAGGGGCCGCGCGCAAACCCGCCGTTTCGGCGTCGCTCGTCGTCGAACATGCCCGGCATGTCCTTCCTCCTCGCTCCTGGAACCGGCAAATTTTCGCTGCGGCACAGCCAATCGTTAATTCCTGGATGGGCTCTGAGACGGGGCGTCCCGGCCGGGGCTTTACACGGCGCGGCCAAAAAACCACCTCAAGGGTAACGGGGTGCGCCGCCCGCGCGGCGGCGCCGCATTCGTCCGACACGTCAAGGAGGACCAATGACCGACTATCATCGAAATCCGGCAACCGCGAAGAAACCCGAAGAACTCGAAACCGCCGAGATGCGCCAGGGCACGCGCGGGCGCGGCACCTATTACGCGCTCGGCGTCGGCATTGCCGCGGCCGTGGTCGCCGTCACCTCGGTGGCGCTGACGATCGCCTAGCCGGTGGCGCTGGCGAGCGCCTGGCGCTCACACCCAGTTCATGGTGATCGCCGCGACGGTGATGTAGCGCCCGGTCTTGGCGAGGGTGACCAGCAGAAGGAACGACCACAGCGGCTCGCGCAGAACGCCCGCCGCGAGCGTCAGCGGATCGCCGACGAACGGTGCCCAGCTCAGCAGCAGGCTCCAGCGGCCGTACCTGCGGTACCACCCGGTCGCCCTGTCGAGCTGCGCCGGCGTCACCGGAAACCATTTCTTGTCGTGCAGCCTGTCGACGCCGCGCCCGAGCGCCCAGTTGACGACCGCGCCCAGCGTGTTGCCGGCGCTGGCGACGGCGATCAGCAGCGGGATCGAATACCCCTCGGCGAGGATCATCCCGGCGAGGCCGATCTCCGACTGGGCGGGCAGGATCGTCGCGGCCAGGAACGAGACGCCGAACAGGCCGCTGTAGGCGAGGAAATCAGCCATACGTTCTTATACCTGCCGGTCCCGTCGACGGCCACGCCGCCGCATCGATTGAAGGTCGCCGGCAGTCACGAACGCCGGCGGTGTCATCGCGCCTAGGGCGCTTCGCCTTCCCGGCCCAGTTCGGCGAACAGCACCCCGTCGGGGCCGTCGGCCTCGAACGTGCGGGGGTCCGCTTGCGGGTCGAGCGGTTTGACGGCGTAGAGTTTCTCGTCGCTGAGGCCGCTGGTCAGCGCCTGCGATTCGTTGCCGACGGTGTCGACGTCGGTTTGCTCGCGCTTGTCCATGGCGACGGCGAGGCGCAGCGCCTCCCCGGCGCTGCCGGCGCGGACGATGACCTCGTTCCACATGCGGTGGCTCAGCCAGCGCGGGTCGTCGGGCTGGGCGACCGGTTCGATCTTCCACAGGCTCATGGCGGTGCGCTCCTTCCGGTGTCGGCGGACGGGCGGCGTTTCCGCGCCCGCCCAAGCGTTGCCTCGGGTTCGTCCCAGCCCTTCACGTGGAAAGTCCCGGCACGCGGGTCAATGGGGCGGGGTCGACGGCGGTTCAGGTCCCCCTCACCTAACCTCTCCCCCGAAAGGGGAGAGGGACTAGCTGCGGCATGTCGTCGAGAGTTCCTCTCCACCACGAAGTGGGGGAGAGGACAGGTGAGGGGGCAGCGACTGTCGAACGGATTTTCCCCAAAGCACTGGACACGGCCACTTTGCCGACACATTTCTACCGTAACTGGACGAGCCGCGCCCAGCCGTGCACATTATTGTTTAGCGATTCAAAGCAGAGGTATTTCCGACGATGAAACACGACCGCGTCCGCGCCCGATCGAAGGCGATTGCCAAAGCCGAAAACCAATCCCAGGCCGCGATCTGGCTGGCCCGCATCCTCGCGGTGCTGGCGGCGATGGCCATCGCGCTGCAGGCCTCGGGCGCGTTCGCCAAGGCGGCGCCGGAGAGTTTCTCGGCGCTGGCCAAGAAGTTGCTGCCGACCGTCGTCAACATCTCGACCACGCAGACGGTCAACGGCGGCCCCGGCCTCGACATTCCGCAACTGCCGCCGGGCTCGCCGTTCGAGGATTTCTTCAAGGACTTCTTCGAGCGCAACCAGCCGCAAAATCGCTCGCGCAAGGCGACCTCGCTGGGCTCCGGCTTCATCGTTGATCCCAAGGGCTTCATCGTCACCAACAACCACGTGATTCAGGACGCCGACGAGATCTCGGTGATCCTGCACGACGACACGCGGCTCAAGGCGGAGATCGTCGGGCGCGACCCGAAGACCGACATCGCCGTCTTGAAGGTCGAGTACGACGGCGACCTGCCGGTCGCGGATATCGGCGATTCCGACAAGATAGAGGTCGGCGACTGGATCGTTGCCATCGGCAACCCGTTCGGTCTCGGCGGCACGGTGACGGCGGGGATCATCTCGGCGCGCGGCCGCGATATCAATTCCGGCCCGTACGACGACTATTTGCAGACCGACGCCTCGATCAACCGCGGCAACTCGGGCGGGCCGATGTTCAACCTCGACGGCGAGGTGATCGGCGTCAACACGGCGATCTTCTCGCCGACCGGCGGCAGCGTCGGTATCGGCTTCGCGGTGCCGACCTCGACCGCGTCGCCGGTGATCCGCCAACTGATCAAGAACGGCGAGGTGCGGCGCGGCTGGCTCGGCGTGCACATCCAGTCGGTGACGCCGGAAATCGCCGAGAGCCTGGGGCTTTCGGAGGCCAAGGGCGCGATGGTCGCGAGCGTCGTCGAGGACGGCCCGGCGGCCAATTCGGACATCAAGGCCGGTGACGTGATCCTCGAATTCGGCGGCGTCGACGTGCCGGAAATGCGCCGCCTGCCGCGCATCGTCGCCGACGTTGAGCCCGACACCACGGTCGACGTGGTGGTCTGGCGCGAGACCGAGAAGAAAACCGTCAAGGTGACCGTCGGCACGCTCAAGGAAGCGCCGGCCGAGGTGGCGTCGGCGGACCCGCAGAACACCGGCGCCGAGCGTCCGGTCGAGGGGCTGGGCCTCAAGGTCGCGGCGCTCGACCAGGGCATGCGCGAGCGCTTCAAGCTGGGCGAGAACGCCAAGGGCGTGGTGGTGACCGATGTCGACGCCGCCGGCCCCGCCGCCGAGAAGGGCCTGCAGCCGGGCGACCGCATCATCCAGGTCAGTCAGGCCGACGTCTCGACCCCCGACGACGTGACCCGCAAGGTCGACGAAGCCAAGGCCCAGGGCCGGAAGTCCGTGCTGCTCCGCGTCGAAAGCCAGCAGGGGCTGCGCTTCGTCGCCATCCGCATCGACAAGGGGTGATTGACGCATAAACAACAGCGTCATCCCGGGCGTTAGCCGAGCCCGCAGCCGGATAGGCTGAGAGCGCGAGGCTTACGGCCCGGGACCCATGGAGCGGTTCGCGACAAGCTCGGAAATGGGTCCCGGCTCTCCGCGCTAAGCGCTCCGGCCGGGATGACGGTTTTATATCACCGCACGAATTCCCCGGCCCGGTATCCCTGCGCATAGAGAAGCCCGGTGAGGTCGGCGTGATCGAGCCGTGCCGGCGCGTCGGCACGGACCGACGGCTTGCCGCGGTAGGCGACGCCGAGCCCGGCGGCCTTCAGCATCGGCAGGTCGTTGGCGCCGTCGCCGATGCTGAGCGTTTCCGCCAGCGACAGGCCGTGTTCGGCGGCGCGCCCGATCAGGGTCTTGAGCTTGACGTCCTTGTCGAGGATCGGCTCGACGACCGCGCCCGTGAGTTTGCCGTCCTCGATCACGAACTCGTTGGAGAGATCGGTGTGAAAGCCGCAGCGCCCGGCGACCCGCGACGTGAAGTATTTAAACCCGCCCGACACCAGCACGCAATGCGCGCCCGCTGCCGCCATGGTGCGGACCAGGGTCTCGGCGCCCGGCGACAGTTCGACCTGCCGGTAGGCGCTCTCCAGGGTCTCGGCGGCGAGCCCCTTCAGCATGCCGACCCGTTCCCTGAGCGCGTCCTTGAAATCCAGCTCGCCGTTCATGGCGCGTGCCGTGATCGCCGCGATCTCGTCGCCGAGCCCGGCGTACGCCGCGAGGTCGTCCAGCGTCTCGCCGGTGACGATGGTGCTGTCCATGTCGGCGAGCAGCAGCTTCTTGCGGCGCATGTCCGCGTCTTGGGCGATGACGTCGACGGGAGCCCGTCCGGCGGCGTCGCGCGCCGCCGCCTCGGCCTGGTCGGCGGCGATCATTTCGAAGCCGATGTCGGCGGCGATACCGTCGCATAACCAGACCGGCTGGCCGGTTTCCGCCCCAAGGGTGTTGAGGGCGGCGCGAACTTCGCCAACAATGCGGTCGCCGAGCGGGGCCGCCTCGGGTGCGATCAGGGTCAGGACGGATTGCATGCGGACCGGCTCCGGGGGAAATTTTGTCGTGATCGAGAGGCACACGTTGGACGATTTAAAGCCGGTTGTCATCATCGCCGGGCCGACCGCGAGCGGGAAGACCGAATTGGCCTTGAATGCGGCTAAATTGGTTAACGGCGAGGTGGTCAACGCGGACTCCATGCAGGTTTATGCAGAATTATGCATATTGACCGCGCGGCCCACGGCGGCCGAGACCGAAGGCGTGCCGCATCACCTGTTCGGCTGCCTCGCCGCGTCGGCACGCTGCTCGGCCGGGCGCTGGCTTGGCATGGCGCAGGGGGTGCTGTCCGATATCCATGCCCGCGGCCGTGTGCCGGTCATCGCCGGCGGCACCGGATTATACCTCAAGGCGTTGACCGAGGGGCTGGCGGAAGTCCCTGAAATTCCAGCGGAAATCGTGACGCGGATCGGCGCGCACTACGATGCGATCAGCGGCCGGGCGTTCCGCGCCGAACTCGCCGCGGTCGACGCGGAAGCCGCCGAACGCCTGCCCGACACCGACCGCCAGCGCCTCGTCCGCGCCGCCGCGGTGTTTGCCGAGACCGGCCGCACGCTCACGTCGTGGCAGGCGGAGCAGCCTCCCGGACCCGGCTATACCGCTGATTATGCGACGGTTTTGCTGATGCCGCCGCGCGATGAAATGTACACCGCCATCGACGCGCGCTTCGAGCGGATGATGGAACTGGGCGCGCTCGACGAGGCCAGGGCGTTCAGGGACCTGGGCCTGGCGCCGGACCTGCCGGCGATGCGCGCGGTCGGTGTCGCCGAACTGCTGCGGCACCTGGATGGCGAGATCGACCTGGAGACCGCGGTCGGCAAGGCGAAAACGGCGTCCCGGCAGCTCGCCAAGCGGCAGATGACGTGGTTCAGGCGTCAGATTCGTACGGATTTGATCGTGGATGAGAAATTTTCGGAAAGAGATAACGAGAGAATCTTTTCATTTATTCGCAAGTTTTTGTTGACCCCCGGGGCGTGACACTCTAGGTTGCCGCCGCTCCCACTGGGCGGGGGCTCTATGACACGGTTTTGGACGGTCGGGGGCCGCGGTTGCCGACCGTCGATTATTGTTTGCTGAACGCACAAGGAACGGACTGATGAGTACGACGAAAATCACCGGCGCTGAGATCATCCTGAAGGCCCTGGCCGATCAGGGTGTCGAAGTCGTATTCGGCTATCCGGGCGGCGCCGTGCTTCCGATCTACGATGCGATCTTTCAGCAGAACCAGATCCGCCACATCCTGGTCCGTCAGGAAGGTGGCGCTGTGCACGCGGCCGAGGGCTACGCGCGCTCGACCGGCAAGGTCGGCGTCGTGCTGGTGACGTCGGGGCCCGGCGCGACCAACGCGGTGACGGGCCTCACCGACGCGCTCATGGACAGCATCCCGATCGTCTGCCTGACCGGCCAGGTGCCGACGCACCTGATCGGCAACGACGCCTTCCAGGAATGCGACACCACCGGCATCACGCGGCCCTGCACCAAGCACAACTACCTTGTGAAGGACGTGAAGAACCTGTCCAAGGTCATGCACGAGGCGTTCCACGTCGCGCAGTCGGGCCGCCCCGGGCCGGTCGTCGTCGACCTGCCGAAGGACGTCTGCATGGCGCTCGAGGATTATACGCCGCCGGACCAGCTCGAAGCTTTCAAGTACCAGCCGCGCCGGGAGCCGGAAGCCGACAGGATCGAGGCTGCCGTCGACCTCATCGCCGGCGCCAAGAAGCCGGTGTTCTACTGCGGCGGCGGCGTCATCAATTCCGGGCCCGAGGCCTCCAGGCTGCTGACCGAGTTCGTGCGCGAAACCGGTTATCCGTGCACGCTGACCCTGATGGGCCTGGGCGCGTTTCCGGCGTCGGACAAGCAGTTCCTCGGCATGCTGGGGATGCACGGCACCTACGAAGCCAACATGACCATGCACGACTGCGACGTGATGGTGGCTGTCGGCGCGCGCTTCGACGACCGTATCACCGGGCGGCTGGACGCGTTCGCGCCCGGCGCCAAGAAGATCCACATCGATATCGACCCGAGTTCGATCAATAAGAACGTCAAGGTCGACATTCCAATCGTCGGCGACGTGACGCACGTTCTCAGGGACATGATCAAGGTCTGGAAGGACAAGAAGTGCAAGCCGGACGCCAAGGCGCTCGACAAGTGGTGGGCGCAGATCGCCGACTGGCGCGCCATCGAGTCGCTGAAGTTCACCCAGGGCGACGACCTGATCAAGCCGCAGTACGTGCTGCAGCGCCTGAATGAGATGACCCGGGACAAGGACGTCTATTTCACCACCGAGGTCGGCCAGCACCAGATGTGGGCGGCCCAGTACCTCGGTTTCGACGAGCCCAACCGCTGGATGACGTCGGGCGGCCTCGGCACCATGGGCTATGGCCTGCCGGCGGCCATGGGCGTGCAGATCGCGCACCCGGAAAGCCTCGTCATCGATATTTCCGGCGAGGCGTCGTTTCTCATGAACATGCAGGAACTGTCGACCATCGCACAATATCGATTGCCCGTTAAGTGTCTGATTTTGAATAATTTTTACATGGGCATGGTGCGCCAGTGGCAGGAGCTGCTGCACGGCGGGCGCTATGCGGAAAGCTACATGGACAGCCTGCCCGACTTCGTCAAGCTGGCCGACACCTTCGGCATGGTCGGCCTGCGCACCACCAAGCCGGGCGAGGTCGACGACCTCCTCAAGGAGATGATCGAGATCGACCGGCCGGTCATCGCCGATGTCCAGGTCGATCCGGCCGAGAACTGCTTCCCGATGATCCCGTCGGGCGCGGCGCACAACGAAATGCTTCTGGGCCCCGACGACAAGGCCGATAAGCCGGTGTCGGAAGAGGGCATGGTCCTCGTCTGAGCGGCGGCGGCCATCCCCTCGTAACAAGGACAAGAAGCATGACAATCGATAAGGAAATCAACTTCCACACGATCTCGGTGTTGGTGGACAACGAGCCGGGTGTGCTGGCCCGCGTCATCGGCCTGTTTTCCGGACGCGGCTACAACATCGAGAGCCTGACCGTCGCCGAGGTCGACATCGAAAAGGCGATCTCGCGGATCACCATCGTCACCTCGGGCACGGAAATGATCATCGAGCAGATCAAGGCGCAGCTCGGCCGGCTGGTGCCGGTGCACAAGGTCTCCGACCTGACCCTCGACGGCCCGCACGTCGAGCGCGAACTGGCGCTGGTCAAGGTCGCCGGCACCGGCGAGAAGCGTGTCGAAAGCCTGCGTATCGCCGACATCTTCCGCGCCCGCGTCGTCGACAGCACCAACGAGAGCTTCGTTTTCGAGATCGTCGGCGACACCGGCAAGCTCAACGCGTTCATCGACCTGATGCGGCCGCTCGGCCTCGTCGACATTTCCCGGACCGGCGTCGCCGCCATTGCGCGCGGTGTCGAGGGGCTGTAAAAACCCTGAAAATCCGGCGGATTACGAATTCATCGAAGAAACACCCAGATCTCAGGGGAGAGAAAAATGCGAGTTTACTACGACCGTGACGCGGACGTTAACCTGATCAAAGGCAAGAAGGTCGCCGTTATCGGCTACGGCAGCCAGGGCCACGCCCATGCCCTCAACCTCCGCGACAGCGGCGTCGCCGAAGTGGCCATCGGCCTGCGTGAAGGGTCCGGCAGCGCCAAGAAGGCCGAGGGCGAGGGCCTCAAGGTCATGAGCCCGGCCGACGCCGCCAAATGGGCCGACGTGGTCATGGTGCTGACGCCGGACGAAGGCCAGGCCGCGCTTTACCGCGACCACCTGGCCGACAACCTGCAGGAAGGCGCCGCGCTGGCGTTCGCGCACGGCCTCAACGTTCATTTCCAGTTGATCGAACCGCGCCCCGACCTCGACGTCTTCATGATCGCGCCCAAGGGCCCGGGCCACACGGTGCGTTCCGAATACGTCCGCGGCGCCGGCGTGCCGTGCCTCGTGGCGGTGCACCAGGACGGCACCGGCAATGCCCTCGAAGTCGCGCTCAGCTACGCGTCTGGCATCGGCGGCGGCCGTTCCGGCATCATCGAAACCACCTTCCGCGAGGAATGCGAAACCGACCTGTTCGGCGAGCAGGCGGTGCTCTGCGGCGGTCTCTCGCACCTTATCATGGCCGGCTACGAAACCCTTGTCGAAGCCGGTTACGCGCCGGAAATGGCGTATTTCGAGTGCTGCCACGAGGTCAAGCTGATCGTCGATCTGATCTACGAGGGCGGCATCGCCAACATGCGCTATTCGGTCTCCAACACCGCAGAATACGGGGATTACGCCTCCGGTCCGCGCGTCATCACGGCCGAAACCAAGCAGCGCATGAAGGACATTCTGACGGACATCCAGACCGGCCGCTTCGTGAAGGACTTCATGACCGAGAACGCGACCGGCCAGGCCAGCTTCAAGGCGTCGCGCCGCCTCGCCGCCGAACACGGCGTCGAAGTGGTCGGCGAGAAGCTCCGCGCCATGATGCCGTGGATCGCCGAGAACCAGCTCGTCGACAAGACCAAGAACTGATCCGGCATCGCCGGATCATCCCGGTGAAAGCCGGGATCTCGACGAGCGGGCTTCCGTCGCCCCATCCTTCGAGACGCCCCGGACGGTGTCCGGGGCTCCTCAGGATGAGGCGAGAATAAATACCCCCCTCATCCTGAGGAGCGCGTAGCGCGTCTCGAAGGAGAGGGGGATGAAAACGAAAACGGCCCCGGGCAACCGGGGCCGTTTTTCTTTTGGACTAGGCTGGTTCCCTAAATTCCCGCCTTTTTCCTTGCGTTTTCGGGCGTTAAGCTTATGGAAACGCTATCGTGACACTGTCCGGAGACGGAATTGTCCCGGTTCCGGACAAACGAGGGGTGCGTTATGGCAACAGGCCAGGAAAAGGACCGCGTCGTCATTTTCGACACGACGCTGAGGGACGGCGAGCAGTCGCCCGGCTGCTCGATGAACCTGGAGGAAAAGCTCCGTGTCGCCGAGGTTCTGGCGGGCATGGGCGTCGACGTCATCGAGGCCGGCTTCCCGATCGCTTCCACGGGCGATTTCGAGGCCGTCAACGAGATCGCCAAGACCGTCCGGGGTGCCACGATCTGCGGGCTTTCGCGTGCCACCAGGGGCGACATCGACCGCGCCGCCGAGGCCCTGAAACCGGCCGAGCGCAAACGGATCCACACCTTCATTTCCACCTCGCCGCTGCACATGAAATTCAAGCTGCAGATGGAGCCCGACGCCGTGCACCAGGCGGTCATCGACAGCGTTTCGCACGCGCGCACCTACACCGACGACGTCGAATGGTCGCCGGAGGACGGGTCGCGCACCGAGCACGATTTCCTGTGCCGCTGCGTCGAAAGCGCCATCGACGCCGGCGCCACCACGATCAACATCCCCGATACCGTCGGCTATGCCGTGCCGGACGAGTTCGGCGCCTTGATCGGGATGCTCATGAACCGCGTGCCCAACATCGACAAGGCGGTGATTTCCGTCCATTGCCACAATGACTTGGGCCTCGCCGTGGCCAACTCGCTGGCCGCCGTCACGGCCGGTGCGCGGCAGGTCGAATGCACCATCAACGGCATCGGCGAGCGCGCCGGCAACGCGTCGATGGAGGAAATCGTCATGGCGCTCAGGACCCGCGCCGACGTCATGCCGTACACGACCAACATCGTCACCGAACACATCATGAAGGCCTCAAGACTTCTGTCGTCGATCACCGGCTTCCAGGTGCAGCCCAACAAGGCCATCGTCGGCGCCAACGCATTCGCCCACGAGAGCGGCATCCATCAGGACGGAGTCCTGAAGAACGCTGAAACATACGAGATCATGACGCCAGAATCGGTCGGGTTGACCAAGTCGAACATCGTCCTGGGCAAGCATTCCGGCCGCCACGCGTTCAAGGAAAAGGCCCGCGATCTCGGCTATGACCTGGGCGACAACGCCCTGCAGGCGGCGTTCAAGCGTTTCAAGGACCTGGCCGACCTGAAGAAGGAGGTCTTCGACGAGGACATCGTCGCGCTGATCGACGACCAGGGCTCGGGCGCCGAGGAAGCGCTGGCGCTGGTCTCGCTCGAGGTCAACTGCGGTACCGTGCACAACCCGCCCAAGGCGGCGATGACCATGCGTGTCCTGGGCCGGGAGGAATCCTGCGACGCCATCGGCGACGGCCCGGTGGACGCGGCTTTCAATTGCATCAAGACGTTGTTCCCGCACGACGCGCGGCTGCAACTCTATCAGGTGCATGCTGTGACCGAGGGCACAGACGCGCAGGCCGAGGTGTCGGTACGACTTGAGGAGGCGGGCCGTACCGTCAACGGCATGGCTGCCGATACCGACACCCTCGTGGCGAGCTGCCGCGCCTACATCATGGCTTTGAACAAACTATTGGTAAAAAGACAAAAAACCGCGCCCGAAGCGCTTTCGGCCTAGTAATGACGGTCGCCGTTTTCTATAAACGCGGGGGTGCCGGATTCGATGAACTATAAGGCTGTATTGGATATTTGAGTCTATGCTTTCGAGACTTTTCGGATTTCTCTCCGCCGATATGGCGATCGACCTCGGGACGGCGAACACGCTGGTGTACGTCAAGGGCCGCGGGATCGTCCTCAACGAACCGTCCGTCGTCGCCATCGCCGAGGTAAAGGGCAAGAAACAGGTCCTGGCCGTCGGCGAGGAAGCCAAACAGATGCTGGGCCGGACGCCGGGCAACATCCGCGCCATCCGGCCCCTGCGCGACGGGGTCATCGCCGACTTCGAAGTCGCCGAGGAGATGATCAAGTACTTCATCCGCAAGGTGCACAACCGCCGCACCTTCGCGAGCCCCCTGGTCGTGGTCTGCGTGCCGTCCGGCTCGACCGCCGTCGAACGCCGCGCCATTCAGGAGAGCGCCGAAAGCGCCGGCGCGCGGAAGGTGTATTTGATCGAGGAACCGATGGCCGCCGCCATCGGCGCCGGCCTGCCGGTGACCGAGCCCACGGGCTCGATGGTCGTCGACATCGGCGGCGGTACCACCGAGGTTGCGGTGCTCTCGCTCGGCGGTATCGTCTATTCGCGCTCGGTCCGCGTCGGCGGCGACAAGATGGACGAGGCTATCATCGCCTATATCCGCAGGAACCATAACCTGCTGGTCGGCGAAGGCTCGGCAGCGCGCATCAAGGAAGAAATCGGCTCCGCCTGTCCGCCCGACGACGGCGATGGTCGCACCATGGAAATCAAGGGTCGCGACCTGATGAACGGCGTGCCCAAGGAACTGGTAATCTCGGAAAGACAGATCGCCGAGAGCCTGTCGGAACCGGTCGGCGCCATCATAGAGGCGGTCAAGGTCGCCCTCGAACACACGGCGCCGGAACTGGCAGCCGACATCGTCGACAAGGGCATCGTGCTGACGGGCGGTGGCGCGCTTCTCGGCAACATCGATTTCGTGCTTAGGCATTCCACCGGCCTGCCGGTGTCGATCGCCGACGATCCGCTGAGCTGCGTGGTCCTGGGAACCGGCCGCGCGCTCGAGGAAATGAAACGTCTGAAGGACGTCCTGACGACCATGTACTGATCCCGGCGTAAATTCCGGTACGTCGTCATGCAGTGGTCAGGTTAAAGAAGTTTACTGTGGCCGGATGACCTTCGCGGTTCGGCCGCGATTCCTGGGCATCAACGCGAAGACTGGGTGATTCGGTTTGAACGACCGCGAACGTTCCATCAGCCGTATTGCCGCGCCGGTCCGGACCTTTGCACAGCGTTTTGCGTACATCGGCCTGATCGTGACAGCGGCGGCCCTCATGCTCGTCGGAAAAATGGAGCCGGCGGCGTTCGAACGCGCGCGGGCGCACGTCACCGACGCGGTGGCGCCGATCCTGGACGCGGTGTCGCGTCCGCTCGACGTGGCGCACGACATGATCGGCGAGGGCAAGACGCTGTTGGCGCTGCGCGAAGAGAACGCCCGCCTGCGCGCCAGCCAGGACCGGCTTCTGCAGTGGCAGGCCATCGCCCGCAAGCTTGAAACCGAGAACAAGGCGCTGCGCGAATTGCTGAACTTCGTGCCGGCGCCGAGCACCCAAAGCATTTCCGCGCGGGTCATCGGCGACAGCGGCGGCGCCTTCGCGCGCACCATGATCCTCAACGCCGGTTCGCGCGACGGGGTGCGCAAGGGCCAGGCCGTGATCACCGGCGCCGGACTGGTCGGGCGCGTGCAGGAAGTGGGGCTGCACTCGTCCAGGCTGCTGTTGCTGGCCGACCTGAACTCGCGCATTCCCGTGGTGATCGAAAGCTCTCGGGTGCGCGGCGTGGTCGCCGGCACCAATGGCGAGACACTGCGTCTCGTGCATCTGCCGCCGGACGTGGTGGCGGCACCGGGCGACCGGATCGTGACGTCGGGGCACGGCGGTGCGCTGCCGCCGGGGCTGCCGATCGGTGTCGTCAGCGTCGCCGGAGAGAGCGGCATCGAGGTCGAGCCGTTCGTCGACCCGGCGCGCCTGGAAATCGTCCAGGTGCTGGATTACGGCCTCGACGGGATCATCGAGTTCAAGGCCGGGCGCGGCGAGAAATCGAGGTAATCTAAGGCGATGAAACCGACGTTCTGGCACCGCATCGACAAATTCGCCCGGGACCTGACGCCGTTCGCGCTGACGTTCGTGCTGGTGGTGATCGGCGCGATCCCGGTCCATATTCCGGGCTTTGCGCAGGTCGCACCCCTGCTGGCGATGATCGGAATCTATTTCTGGGCCGTCTACCGGCCCGACCTGATGCCCTCGGCGGCGGTGTTCCTGATCGGGCTCTTGCACGATTTCCTGTCGGGGTTGCCGGTCGGGGTCAGCGCGCTGATTTTCCTGATGGTGCAGGGCGCGGCGCTGGCGCAGCGCTCGTTCTTCTTCGGCAAGTCGTTCGTCATCGTCTGGATCGGTTTCCTGTTCGTCGCCGCCGGTGCGTTGGCGCTGGAGTGGCTGGTGCTGTCGGTGGTCATGGGCGAGGTGATCCAGGCGCGCTCGGCGCTTTACCAGTTCGGCCTCACCGTCGCCGTGTTCCCGGTGCTGGCGTGGCTGTTTACGCGCTGGCAGCAGGCTTTCCTGCAGGTCGAGTAGGGCAATGAACAGGGATTCGGACCGCCACAAGATATTCACCCGCCGCGCCGCGATGCTGGCCGGGGGCAAGGCGGTGCTGCTGACGGCGCTCGCCGGGCGGCTGTATTACCTGCAGGTGGTCGAGGCCGACCGCTACGCGACGCTGGCCGACGAGAACCGCATCAACCTCAGGCTTCTCGCGCCGCCCAGGGGGCGCATCATCGACCGGTTCGGCCGCCCGCTGGCGGAGAACCAGCAGAACTACCGCCTGCAGCTCGTGCCCGAGGACGTCAAGGGCAGCGAGATCGACGAGGTGCTGGAACACGTCCAGAAGATCGTCACGCTGACGGACGGCGACAAGCGCCGCATCATCCGCGAGGTGCGCCGCAACCGCGCCTTCGTGCCGGTGACGCTGAAAGAGAACCTGAGCTGGTCGGAGGTGGCCCGGATCGAGATCAACGCCCCCGACCTGCCGGGGCTGATGATCGACGTCGGCCGCAGCCGCCGCTATCCCTACGGGCCCGATGCGGCGCACGTTCTGGGTTACGTCGCCGCGGTATCGGAGAACGATCTGGACGACGACCCGCTGTTGAAGCTGCCCGGATTCCGCGTCGGCCGCGCCGGCATCGAAAAGGTGCACGACATGGACCTGCGCGGCACCGGCGGCAGTTCGGAGGTCGAGGTCAACGCCTTCGGCCGCATGATCCGCGAGCTTTCCCGCCGCGAGGGCCAGCCCGGCGCCGAGGTCACGCTGACCCTCGACATGGGCCTGCAGGAATATATCGCCAAGCGCCTGGGCGACGAGAGCGCGTCGGTGGTCGTCATGGACGTGCGCAACGGCGACGTGCTGGCGATGGTGTCGAACCCGGCTTACGATTCCAACGACTTCAACCGCGGCCTCAGCTCCGCCGAGTGGCAGCGCCTGGTCAATAACGAGCGGTCGCCGCTGATCAACAAGTCGATCGCCGGCGTCTATTCGCCGGGCTCGACGTTCAAGATGATGGTGCTGCTGGCGGCGCTGGAAAAGGGCGTGATCTCGCCCGACCACAAGGTGCACTGTTCCGGCGAGTACGAGTTGGGCGACGCCAAGTTCCACTGCTGGAAACGGCGCGGTCACGGTTTCGTCGACGCCATGGAGGCGATCACCGAGAGCTGCGACGTCTATTTCTACGAGATCGCCAAGCGCACCGGCATCGACCGTATCGCCGCGACGGCGCGCAAGTTCGGCCTCGACGCGCCGACCGGGATCGACCTGCCCGGCGAGCAGGGCGGCCTGATCCCGACCCGTGACTGGAAGCGCGCGACCCGCGACGAGCCCTGGCACCAGGGCGAGACGGTGATCGCCGGCATCGGCCAGGGTTTCGTGCTGCTGACGCCGCTGCAACTGGCGTTGATGACGGCAAGGCTTGCCAACGGCGGCCGCGCCATCAAGCCGCACCTGACCCGGGCCATCGGCAATACGCCCGAGGCGCGCCGTCAGCCCGCGGCCATTCCGTCCATGAACATTCCGCCGGGCCACCTCTCGCTCGTCACCGAGGCCATGAACCGGGTCGTCAACCATCCGACCGGCACCGCGCGCCGCTCGGCGACGGGGGTCGAGGATTTTCCCATGGCCGGCAAGACCGGTACCGTGCAGGTGCGCAGGATTTCCAAGCTCGAACGCGAGCAGGGCGTGCGCAAGAACGAGGACCTGCCGTGGAAGTACCGCGACCACGCGTTGTTCATCGGTTTCGCGCCGGTCGAGAACCCGCGCTATGCGATTTCGGTCGTCGTCGAACACGGCGGCGGCGGCTCGTCGACGGCGGCGCCGATCGCCAGGGACGTGCTGGTCGAGGCCTATAACCGGGGCTCGGCCGGGCCCGGCGTCGCCATCGCCGGCAACGGCCAGCCGCCGCGTCCCGGCGAGCAGGCGTCGGCCGGAACGACGGACGGCGCCCCCGTGCAGACCGAACTGGCGACCCGGGCGGAGGACGGCACATGATGCGCTCGGGCCTCTCCACCCCCGAACTGACGCTGGCGCGCAAGCTGATCTCCATCAACTGGCTGCTGGTGCTGTTGATCGGGCTCGTCGCCGCGGTCGGTTTCGCCATGCTTTATTCCGCCGCCGGCGGCAACATGCAGCCGTGGGCCGAGCGCCAGATGCTGCGCTTCGCGTTCGCGGTCGGGGTGATGATCGTCGTCGCCACCGTCAATATCCGCATCTGGCTCCGCTATGCCTATGTGCTGTATTTCCTGGCGCTGGGATTGCTGGTCGCGGTCGAGGCTGCGGGCTTCGTCGGCATGGGGGCGCAGCGCTGGCTGTCGCTGGGCTTCGTCAACATCCAGCCCTCGGAACTGATGAAGATCTTCCTGGTGCTGGCGCTGGCGCGCTATTTCAACGCCAGCGCGATGGAGGATATCGGCTCGATCCCGCGGCTGATCGTGCCGATCGCGCTGATCGTCGCGCCGACCATACTGATCCTGCGCCAGCCCGACCTCGGCACCGCGATCATGGTGGCGATGACCGGCGGCGCGGTGCTGTTCCTGGCCGGGGTCAGGCTGTGGAAGTTCGCGGTCATCGGCATCGGCGCGCTGGCCGCGGCGCCGATCGCCTGGCAGTTCCTGCACGGCTACCAGAAAAAGCGGGTGCTGACGTTTTTGAATCCCGAGACCGACCCGCTCGGCGCCGGCTATCACATCATCCAGTCGAAGATCGCGCTCGGCTCCGGCGGGCTCATGGGCAAGGGCTTCATGCTCGGCCCGCAAAGCCATCTGCACTTCCTGCCGGAAATGCAGACCGACTTCATCTTCACGATGCTGGCCGAGGAATTCGGCCTCGTCGGCGGGCTCGGGCTGATCTTGCTCTATGCGTTGATCGTCACCTACGGGATCGTCATCGCCGTCAAGTCGCGGAACCAGTTCGGGCGGCTGGTGGCGGGCGGTATCACGACGACGTTCTTCCTCTATGTGTTCATCAACATCGCCATGGTGACCGGGCTGATCCCGGTCGTCGGCGTGCCGCTGCCGCTGGTCAGTTACGGCGGCACGGTGATGCTGACGCTGATGATCGGCTTCGGGCTCATCATCGGGGTCGGCGTGCACCGCGATGTACCGGTCGGCCGCAGGGGCGAGGCGGAGGGGCTGTAGGGCCATCGGGGCTGATTTGAGCGCTTCAAGGAATCTTGCGGGATCGCGCGGGGTTTGCTATATCCGCCGCTCTCCGAGAGGGCTGGGCGTTCACGATAACCCGGCCCGCATTGGGGGCGCATAGCTCAGTTGGTAGAGCAGCTGACTCTTAATCAGCGGGTCCAAGGTTCGAGTCCTTGTGCGCCCACCAAATTTCCCCAATGATTTCAGGAAGTTGTCGATCAGGGAGCCGAGAGGCTCTCGTTTCGACTTTACGCGATGTGGTGGATTTTGTGCGGATAGTCGCCCTTACCCCACAGTGCCTTAAATGTGAACGGGTCGTAATAAGAGATCAATCGTTTCGTGAAGTCAAAGGACGACATGCCGACCGCTTCCGCGTACTTCTCCAGCATGTCCGGGGGGACTCGACCGGTTCCGTTCTCCACTTGGGAGATGAAGGTGTAGTAGTCAAGGCCCACCTTGTTGGCCAGTTCGCGTTGCGTCAGACCGGCAGCTTTGCGGAGACCCTTCAGCCACTTGCCACCTTCCTTCCGAAGCTTCCTCGCTTCTTCTGTGTTTCGTTTTTGCTGGGCATACATGGATCCTCCTGCGGTGACAAATGAAGAGTGGAACCTTAAATTCGAAAGGCTAGGTATTGCAAATTTAGAGTTGCAAGAATGAACAGGATTATGACTTGTTCCCCACCCCGGTTGAACCCCCGCCGGGCGCCGTGTTACCCCTAGACCGCAATCAAAACCGGGCCTGAGCCCATACCGCCGTGGGTGCGTCCGACGCGCCGGCGGTGCCGCTCAGGCTCTTCGTGCGGGCGGATCGTCCCCCGCCGCTTCCCATCGGAAAAACGGGTGCTGGATGTCTTCGGAACACAAGAACTTCGACAAACGCTTCGCGTCCCTCCTGGACGACATGGACCTGCTGAGATCCGAGAGCTACATCGGCGGCGCGTGGACCGCGAACGGATCGGGCGCCACGTTCGACGTCACCGACCCCGCCGACGGCTCATACGTGGCGACGGTGTCCTCGCTCGCGGCCGCCGAGAGCACCGCCGCCGTCGATGCCGCCGACGCGGCGTTCCCGGACTGGGGCTGGGCGCTGCCGCAGGTGCGGTCCGGCTACCTCAAGCGCTGGTACGACCTGATGCTGGCCAACAAGGAAGACCTGGCCCGGATCATGTCGGTGGAGCAGGGCAAGCCGCTATCCGAAGCGCGGGGCGAGATCGACTACGCGGCGTCGTTCGTCGAGTTTTACGCCGAGGAAGCCAAGCGCCCCAACATCGAGTCCGTCACCTCGCACCTCGAGGACGCGGAGATGGAGGTCTGGCGCGAGCCCAAGGGCGTCGCCGCGCTGGTGACGCCGTGGAACTTCCCCGCCGCGATGCTGACCCGCAAGGCGTCCGCGGCGCTTGCCGCCGGGTGTACGGTCGTTGCGCACCCGTCGCACGAAACGCCGCTGTCGGCGCTGGCGCTGGCCCGGCTGGCGGAGATGGCCGAATTCCCGAAAGGGACCTTCAACGTCGTCGCCGGCGAACCGGAGACGGTGGTCTCGCCGTGGATGGACGATCCGCGCGTCCGCGTGCTGTCGTTCACCGGCTCGACCCGGGTCGGCAAGATGCTCTACCGCAAGGCCGCCGACACCATGAAGCATCTGGTGCTGGAACTGGGCGGGCACGCGCCGTTCCTGCTGTTCGACGACGCCGACATGGACCTCGCGGTCTCGGAGGCCGTGAAGGCCAAGTTCGCGACCAGCGGTCAGGACTGCCTGGCGGCGAACCGGTTCTTCGTGCACCGCAGCGTCTACGACGAATTCTGTACGCGGTTTGCGGATGAGATCCGGAACCTGACGGTCGGTCCGGGGCTCGAGGACTGCGACATCGGTCCGCTGATGAACGCGGCCGCCGTCGACAAACAGATCGAGCACGTTGAGGACGCCAGGGCCAAGGGCGCGAAGGTCGCGGTCGGCGGCGGGCGCCACGACGCCGGCGACAATTTCTTCCAGCCGACGCTGCTCACCGACGTGCCGGACGACGCCGAAATCCTCACCGACGAAACCTTCGGCCCGGTCGCCGCGGTGCTGCCGTTCGACGACGAGGCCGACGTGCTCAAACGCGCCAACGCCACGGGCTACGGGCTGGCGGCGTACCTGCATACCATGGACCCGCGGCGTATTTACAAGTTCAGCCGCGGCCTGCAGTTCGGCATGGTCGCCGTCAATCGCACCAAGCTCACGGGCCCGCCGATCCCGTTCGGCGGCGTCAAGGACTCCGGCCTCGGCCGCGAAGGCTCCCGCTTCGGCATGGAAGAATTCATGGACATGAAGTACGTTTGCCGCCAGTGGTGAGCGGGCGCGCGTGCGGCGGGCACCCGTGCCGCATGACAAGGAACGAACAACATGAGCGAGACCATTCCGGGCCCGGACGGCCAGCCGCGCTGCGGCTGGTGCGCGCAGACGGACGACTTCTTCCCCTACCACGACAACGAATGGGGCTACCCGGTCGATGACGACATCCGGCTGTTCGAAAAGATCTGCCTCGAAGGATTCCAGTCCGGGCTGAGCTGGCGCACCATCCTCGCCAAACGCGAAAATTTCCGCAAAGCCTTCAAGGGCTTCGACTTCCGCAAGGTGGCAAAATTCACGGAAAAGGATGTCGAACGGCTGTTGCAGGATGCCGGCATCATCCGCCACCGGGGCAAGATCGAGGCCGCCATCAACAACGCCCGGTGCGCGCTGGAGATGGTCGAGCAGGAAGGATCGCTCGCCGCCTACTTCTGGTCGCGCGAGCCCGACCCGGGGGAGGTGAAGCGGCCGCAGAGCATGTCGACCTCGCCGACCTCGGTGGCGATCTCGAAGGATCTCAAGAAACGTGGCTGGAAGTTCGTCGGCCCGACCACGGTGTTCGCCTTCATGCAGGCGATGGGCCTGGTCAACGATCACGCGGAAGGCTGCGTGATCCGGGCCAAGGTAGAGAAAGCGCGCAGGAAATTCAGGCGACCCGGGGGTTAAGCGGTTTCGACGCGACGAACGATTTCCCATCCGTCGCGACGGATTTCCGGTAGAATACCCCCATGACGGCGAGGCCGTCCTTATCTGAACAAGCGGAGATCGAGGCAATGCGTCGTCGTCGGACTTTCGGAGCGTTGATTCTCGGTCTCGCCGTGGTCTTGGCGGTGCTGCTGCCGGGTCGCCTGGCCCTGGCCGCCGATATCGGCGTCGTCGTGCTGCACGGCAAGGGCGGCATGCCGAACGGGCTGGTGAAGCCGCTCGCCGCGTACCTGGAGCGGGAGGGGTTCGCCGTCGCCAATCTTGAGATGCCCTGGTCAAAGCATCGGGAATACGGCGCGTCGCCTGAAGATGGCGTTGCCGAGATCGGCGCGGCGTTTGCCGCCATGAAGGAGAGCGGCGTCACCAGAATCTTCGTCGCCGGGCACAGCCTGGGCGCGCTGTTCGCGGCCCACTATGCGGCCGAGCGCCCTGTGACCGGCTTGGTCCTCATAGCACCCGGCGGCAATGTCGCTTCCGACTTCTGGCAGAAGAAAGTGGCGCTGAGCCTCGCCGAGGCGGACGGCATGATCGAAGCCGGCAAGGGTGACGAGGTGGGCGACTTCGCGGACTTCGAAGGTTCGAAAGGGGACTTTACGATCCGCACCACGCCCCGGCATTACAAGGCGTGGTTCTCAACGCAGAGCCCCTTAAACCAAGTTCGGGCCTATGACCGTCTGCCTTCCGGTTTGCCGGTGCTGAACGTGGTCCCGGTCAATGATTACAAGGGGTTGCTGCGCGGTAAGCACGCGCGCTTCCGGCAACTGCCACCGACGCCGATGCTGGAAATGTACGAACCGGATACCGACCACAAGAGCGCGCCCGACGTGGCGGCAGAGAAGATCGCGGCCTGGATCCGAGCCGTTGCGGCACACTAATAGGCACTATCGTCTGACCAGGCTCACTAGGTAGTGAGCGGGTTCATCCGGCGACGGATTGGAGAACGCACAGTCCTTCGGCGCTGAGAGATCGAAGGCCAGGCAATCGTCGGCGTCAAGGACCGTGTTCTCGTCCGCTTCACGGATCGTCAGCCGTCCCCTCATCACCCAGACGGAATGCCCACGCATGACGGTGTAACTCGCCGCGGGGAAGCCAGCGGTCTTGCCCGGCGGCAGTTCGATCAGCACCATTTCCGGATCGGCGCCCCGCGAGATCGTGCTCAGGCGCATGCGGCGGGCCAGGGCCGCCGGGATGACGTGCCGGGAATATACGCTCGAGATCATGGAGCGCGGGCGCTACCTGTAGGTGCACGCTTGCCGTGCGTGTCCACAGAAAAAATCATTGACCCTCAGGAGCCTGCGAACAACATATGGACAAGACCATAATGCACCGGAATTCCACGGGGGGAAGATGTCGGACAAACCGACCGTTCTAGTCGGACGCAAGCTGCCGGATGCCGTCGAGGCCCGGCTCCAGCGCGATTACAATCCGATCCTCAATCCCGACGACAAGCTCTATACTTCCGACGAACTGATCGAACTGTCCGCCAAGGCGGACGCGATCCTGCCCTGCCATTCGGAACATTTCACCGCCGACGTGATCGAAAAACTCTCCGACCGGGTCAAGGCCATCGCCAATTTCTCGGTCGGCTACGATCACGTCGATACCGAAGCGGCGAAAAAGAAGGGCATCATCGTCACCAACACGCCGGACGTGCTGTCCGACGCCACCGCCGAGATCGCCATCCTGCTGATGCTGGGCGCGGCCCGGCGCGCGTCGGAAGGCGAGCGCCTGGTGCGGTCGAAGCAATGGAAGGACTGGAGCCCCGCTTTCATGGTCGGCACCCAGACCACCGGCAAGCGCTTCGGGGTCATCGGCATGGGCCGGGTCGGCCGCGTCGCCGCCCAGCGCGCGCGCGGCTTCGACATGGAAATTCATTACTACAACCGCAAGCAACTGAGTCCGGATCTGGAGCAGGGGGCGACGTTCCACGCCGATGTCGACAGCCTGCTCGCCAATGCGGACGTGCTCTCGATCCACTGTCCGGCGACGGCCGAGACGAGAGGTCTGCTGAACGCCGACAAGATCGCCAAGCTGCCCGATGGCGCCATCGTCGTGAATACCAGCCGCGGCGTCGTCATCGATGACGACGCCCTGATCGACGCGCTCAAATCCGGCAAACTGGCGGCGGCGGGGCTCGACGTCTACAACGGCGAGCCGGCGGACATTCATCCGGGCTACCGCGAACTCGACAACATTTTCCTGTTGCCGCATATCGGCAGCGCCACCAAGGACACGCGAGACGCCATGGGATTCCGGGCGTTGGACAATCTGGACGCCATCTTCGCCGGCCGGGAACCGGGCGATCGGGTCGCCTGATTTGGTCGGTGGTATACCATATCGTTGACGCTGGTAGCCAAGAGACGTAATTTAAGGTTCAATAATGAGAATAAGCCGCTGAACAACAGGCAACAGTAGATAACAGGGTTGGGTCCCCGCCATTTGTCCGGCACATCACGGATTTTTGTAAAAGACCCGTAGCAGGGAGGGGCGAAAGCATTCGGCTCTCTTCATGACAAAGGTTCCGCGCACATGCCGGCTTCGACCGGGGTGTGGCAAGGGGCAAACGAAACTTTGGGAGAAACTATATGTCCAAGAAAACCGAAACTGTATCGCGCCGGAAATTCCTCAAGGGTTCCGCCCTTGCGGCCACCGGTGCAGCCGCGGCGACCGTAGCGGCGCCGCATGTCGCCAAAGCCGCCACCACCCTTAAGGTTCAGGCAGCCTGGGGCGGCGGTATCTTCCTCGAAATGGCTCAGGACTACGTCAACCGCGTCAACAAGATGTCGGGCGGCGCGATGAAGATCGACCTGCTGGGCGTCGGTGCCGTCGTCAAGACGGCCGAAATGCAGACCGCCGTTCACAAGGGCGTGCTCGACGGTGCGCACCTCGTGACCGCGTACTGGTATTCGAAGTCGCCGGTGGCGTCGCTGTTCGGTACCGGTCCGTGCTTCGGCTGGTCGGCCAACGAACTGATGGGCTGGATCGCCTACGGCGGCGGTAAGGAACTCTACTACGAGTTGATGCACGACAAGCTGAAACTCGACCTGGTCGGCTTCTTCACCGGCCCGATGCCGGCACAGCCGCTCGGCTGGTTCAAGGAAGAGATCAAGGACTCCTCGCAGATGAAGGGCCTCAAGTACCGCACCGTTGGTCTCGCGGCTGACGTTCTGCAGGAAATGGGCATGTCCGTCGTTCAGTTGCCGGGCGGTGAAATCCAGCCGGCCATGAAGTCGGGCCTCATCGACGCGGCCGAGTTCAACAACCCGACGTCGGACAAGGACTTCGGCATGCAGGACGTGTCCAAACACTATCACCTGGGCTCGTTCCACCAGTCGCAGGAGTGCTTCGAGGTCATCTACAACAAGACGCTCTTCGACAACCTCGCCGAAGAACAGCGCGCGATCCTCGAATACGCGTCCGAAGCCGCCTCGACCGACATGGCGTGGAAGGCGATGGAACGCTACTCGGCGGACCTCGTGGTTCTCAAAGAGAAGTTCGGTGTCAACGTCTACCGCACGCCGACCTCGGTCATGAAAGACCAGCTCAAGGCATGGGACGTCGTCATCGACCGGATCAGCAAGGAAGACCCGTTCTTCAAGAAGGTCGTCGACTCGCAAAAAGCGTGGGCGAAGCGTCATGGCGCCTACTCGCTCACCAACGCACCGGATTATCAGGCCGCTTACGAGCATTACTTCGGTAAGGCTTTCTAAGCAGCGTGAGCCGAGCGTTTACGGTTTGGGGCGGCGCCGCTTGTGGTGCCGCCCCTTGACCGTACAGTTTTCGTCATAACTACCCGAGGTTGGGGACATGACCCGGATACTTCATTTGATCGACAGCCTGAGCGCCTGGAGCGGCAAGACGTTCGCCTGGTGTATCATGATCCTGACGCTTTCGACGTGTTACGAGGTGTTCGTGCGCTATGTATTGAATGCGCCGACCGTGTGGGCATTCGACATGAGCGTCCAGATGTACGGTGCACTGTTCATGATGGCCGGCGCCTATGCGCTGTCGCAGGACGCGCACGTCCGGGGGGATGTCGTTTATCGACTGATGCCGCTGAAATGGCAGGCCGGGATCGATCTCCTGCTTTACATCATTTTCCTCATTCCGGGTGCGCTGTGTCTGGTTTATTACGGATACCATTACGCCGCCGACGCCTGGTTCTATAAGGAAGTGAGCTGGTCCAGTCCGGCGCGCATCCAGATTTATTTCTTCAAGACGCTGATCCCGATTTCCGGGTTGTTGCTTCTGTTGCAGGGCATCGCCGAGGCGGTGCGCTGCATACAGTGCATGCGCGACGGCCGCTGGCCGCCCCGCCTGCACGACGTGCAGGAAATGGAAACCATGCTCTTGCACGAGAAGGAAGACCTTAAACAGCAAGAAACCGAAGTTGCGCATCCGGAGACCAAGCAATGACCGACCCGCAGATTGCCATCATGATGCTTGGCCTGTTCATCCTAGTGGTCCTGCTGGGCTTCCCGATCGCGTTTACCCTGATCGCCATGGGCCTCGGATTTGGGTATTACGCCTATTTTGACCCGCTGCGCATGAAGAGTCTGTTCGATAACCGGATCTTCGACCTGTTCGTGCAGAACTCGTTCTCGGTGATGTCGAACGACGTCCTGGTCGCGGTGCCTCTATTCCTATTTATGGGCTATATCGTCGAACGGGCGAACATCGTGAACCGGCTGTTTTTCTCGTTCCAGTTGGCCGCCCGGCATCTGCCGGGCTCCATGGCGGTGGCGGCGCTGGCGACGTGCGCGGTGTTCGCGACCGCGACCGGCATCATCGGCGCCGTCGTGACGCTGATGGGAATGCTCGCGTTCCCGGCGATGCTGGAAGCCAAGTACGATGTCAAGTTCGCCTCCGGCGTGATCTGCGCCGGCGGCTGCCTCGGTATCCTGATCCCGCCGTCGATCATGCTGATCGTCTACGCGGCGATCGCGGAAATCTCGCCGCTCAGGCTTTATGCGGCGGCCATGTTCCCGGGCCTGATGCTGGCCGGCTTCTACATGATCTATGTGGTGACGCGCGCCACCATCAATCCCAAGCTGGCGCCGAAACCGGAAACCGTGGATGTTTCCATCGGACATGTCGCCTACGAACTGATGACGTCGTTCATCCCGCTCGCGGTGCTGATCATGTCGGTGCTGGGCGCGATCCTGATGGGCCTCGCGACGCCGGCCGAAGCCGCCGCGGTGGGGGCCGCGGGTGGCCTGCTCCTCGCCGCGCTTTACCGGTCGCTGTCATGGGAACGTCTGAAAGAGGCGGTCTACCTGACGGCCAAGACGTCGGCGATGGTGTGCTGGCTGTTCATCGGCTCGTGGACGTTCGCGTCGGTGTTCTCCTATCTCGGCGGCCACGACATCATCAAGGACTGGTTCCTGCATCTGGATGTCGGCACGGTCGGCTTCCTGGTGTTGGCCCAGGCCATCATCTTCCTTCTCGGCTGGCCGCTGGAATGGACCGAGATCATCATCATCTTCGTGCCGATCTTCCTGCCGCTGCTGGAACATTTCCATGTGGAACCGGTGTTCTTCGGCATGCTGGTGGCGCTGAACCTGCAGACCTCGTTCCTGACGCCGCCAATGGCGATGGCGGCATACTACCTGAAGGGCGTGGCGCCGCCGCACGTGCAGTTGATGCAGATCTTCTCGGGGATCATGCCGTACCTGTTGATCGTCATTTTCTCGATGGTGCTGCTCTACAACTTCCCGGGCATCGCCCTGTTCCTGCCGGAGTTCTTCTTCGGGCCGGGCTGATCACGGTAGGCGGAGCGTAATCATGCAAGGAGCCTTTTCTCTCGGCGCGGCGGATGCCGCGCGCGCCATCCGCGATGGCGAGGTGAAATCGGAAGAACTCGTGCAATCCTGCCTGGCGCGGATTGCCGAGTTCGAACCGACGGTTCAGGCATGGGCGCACCTTGACGAGGAACAGGCGCTGGAACAGGCGAGGGCCTGTGACAAGCGTCGCTACGACGGCAGGCCGACCGGCCCGTTGAATGGTGTCCCCGTCGGCATCAAGGACATCATCGATACGCACGACTATCCGACGGAGCTGGGCTCGCCCATCCATGCGGGGCGGCACGCGCTCGACGATGCGTTCGCCGTGGCCCGGCTGCGGGCGGCCGGTGCGGTAATCATGGGCAAGACCGTGACCACCGAGTTCGCGGTTTACGCGCCCGGCAAGACGACCAACCCGCATGACGAAAAACGCACGCCCGGCGGCTCTTCGAGCGGCTCCGCGGCAGCCGTCGCATCGCTGATGGTGCCGGCGGCGCTCGGCACGCAGACCAATGGTTCGGTCATCCGTCCGGCCGCGTTCTGCGGCGTTGTCGGTTACAAGCCGTCATTCGGCATGATTTCCCGCAGTGGTATGCTGAAGCAGTCGCCGCCGCTCGACCAGCCGGGCGTGTTCGCGCGCTCGCTCGCCGATGCGGCCCTTATGGCGGAAGCCGTCATCGGCTACGACCCCGCGGATCCATGCATGCGGCCGGAAGCCGCGCCCGGCCTTGTCGGCGCCGCGGCTGCCGAACCGCCGATGGCGCCCAGGCTCGCCTTCGTCAAGTCGCCGGCGTGGGACCAGGCCGAGGAGGGCACGAAGGCGGCGTTCGCGGAACTCACCGGTTTTCTCGGAGACCGCTGCGAGGAAATGCCGCTGGACGAGGTTTACGACGAGGTGTTCGAGTGGCACCGCCGCGTCATGGAAGCGGATCTCGCCAAGAATTTCGCGCATGATTTTCAGCGCGCGCCGGAGCAATTCAGCCCGCAACTCACGGAAATGATCGAGCGCGGCCAGAAGGTGCTGGCGGTCGACTACAACCTCGGTATCGAGCGCATCGAGCTGTTCGAACGCGGATTCGATGCGTTGTTCGAGAATTTCGAGGCGATCATCACGCCGGCGACGCCGGGCGAGGCGCCGGTCGGACTGGACGCCACGGGCAGTCCGGCCTTCAACACGCTCTGGACCTTCACCGGCCTGCCGGCGGTGACGCTGCCGCTCATGGAAGGCGAGGCGGGGATGCCGCTCGGCGTGCAGCTTGTCGGCAAGAAGGGCGACGACGCACGCCTTCTGAGAACGGCGGCGTGGTTGACGCGCCGCGTCGACGAGGCGGCGGAAGATTGAGACGGAACGGCGCGACAAAGAGCGCCGATTATGCCATACTGGTCTGAACGATAAGGGTGGAAGCTATGGATAGTATCATCACAGGGGTCATCGGCACGGCGATATTCCTGCTGTTCGTCGGCGGGCTTGCGGAATCGATCGGCTCCTTGCCGTTCGCAGTCATCGTCGTCATTGTCTGCGCCGCCGCCGTTTACGGCCTTTACGAGGATATCCGCGACGAACGCGCCGCACGCCGGGACTGAGTTTTCAAAAACGCCTTGAGTGCCGCCTCGGCGCATTCCATGTCCTGCTCGGCAGCGCCGCCGGACAATCCGATGGCGCCGACAACCGCGCCCTTCACCACCACCGGAATGCCCCCGCCCACGGTCGAAAACCGGCCGCCGGCCGCCGTCTGGATACCGTTCGTAAGATTGCCGGGCACGGCGGCGGCGTTGTAGTCGGCGGTCGCTTTCTTGGAAATCGCCGAGGTATGGGCCTTGTCCTGGGCCAGCGTGGTCGAAAGCTCCTTGGCCCCGTCCATGCGCTTGAAGGCGATCAGGTAGCCGCAGTCGTCGGTGACCGCAATGCACATCGGCACGCCGATTTTCTGGGCTTTTTTCTCCGCACCTTTTATAAGGATGGCCGCGTCGTCGTAGGACAGGCGTTTGATCGTCAGCAAGGATCGTCTCCCGATTTAAACCGCCGGACCGGATAACCGAAGCCCGAACATGGACAAGAACAAGCTCAAGAGATGGATCGTCGCGTACCTGCGCCAACCCATCCACATGATTGTGTGGGTGATGGAGACGTTTGCCAAGAACCGCAAACGGCTGGCGGCGTTCACGGGCCGCGAAAAGGTCGCCGCGGCGATCAGGACGCTGGCCGTCGTGACCTTTTTCGTCTGGCTCGGCGTGTTCGCGTTCCTGTCCACAGCGGAAGACGGCAACCGCTTCACCTGCGCGGTCAAGAGCATGTGGCCCGACGCCGACATGCCCGACTGCGAGGCGCAGCCGTGGCAGAAGCCGGCCGGGCAACCCGCCAAGACCGACTAGGCTTGATTTCCCCGCCGCCATTCCGGATGATGCCTGCCACTGGGAGGAGCAAGTAGATGAAATTCTTCGTCGATACCGCCGATGTCGCGGAAATCCGCGCGCTGAACGATCTCGGTCTCGTGGACGGAGTGACCACGAACCCGTCCCTGATCGCCAAGTCGGGCCGCGACATGTCGGAAGCCATCAAGGAAATCTGTGATCTGGTCGCTGGCCCCGTGTCCGCGGAAGTGACGGCGACGGATGCAGAGGGCATGCTGGCCGAGGCCGCCAAACTTCGCGCCATCGCCGACAACGTGACCATCAAGGTGCCGCTGACGGAAGACGGTATCCAGGCCTGCAAGGCGCTTTCGGACGATGGCGCCTCGGTCAACGTGACGCTCTGCTTCTCGGCGGCGCAGGCGATCCTCGCGGCGAAGGCGGGCGCGGCGTTCATTTCGCCCTTCGTCGGCCGGCTCGACGATATCGGCCAGGACGGCATGGGCCTGATCGCCGAAATCTGCGAAATCTACGCCAATTACGATTTCCGCACCGAGGTGCTGGTCGCTTCGGTGCGCAACCCGGTACACGTGGTCGACGCGGCCCGTCTCGGCGCCCATGTGGCGACGGTGCCGCCCGGCGTGCTCAAGCAGATGTTCAAGCATCCGCTGACCGACAAGGGGCTGGCGGCGTTTCTCGCCGACTGGGAGAAAACCGGCCAGTCGATCCTCTGAAAAAAACACAAACCCGTAAGCGCCGGAATCCGCCCTTTTCTTTTCCGGTCAATATGTTAAGTCCTCATCGCGCGGCAGATATCCGGTTCCGTGCAGGGACTTGAAACGTCATTTCGGCGTTCTATTTTTTGTCGCAAAAGAACGACGCAGGGAGTTCGAAGGCATGGCGGAAATGATCGCCCTTTCGCGCTTGTCGAAGCGGTTCGGGCCTTTGACGGCCGTCGACGGTATCGACATGAAGGTCAGCCGCGGCGAGGTTTTGGGGTTTCTGGGACCGAACGGGGCCGGCAAGTCGACCACCATGAAGATGGTCACAGGTTTCCTGGCGCCGACCGAGGGCAGCGCCACGGTCGACGGCTTCGATGTCGTCGCCGATCCGGTCAGCGTCAAGAAACGTATCGGTTACCTGCCCGAAGGGGCGCCCTGCTACGGCGACATGACGCCGCGCGGATTTCTGAACTTCATCGCCGACGTACGCGCGCTCAGCGGCAAGGCACGCGCGACGGCCATCGACGAGACCATCCAGCGGGTCGAGATCGAGGGCGTGCTCGACCAGCCCATCGAGACCCTTTCCAAGGGGTTCAAGCGCCGCGTCGGCCTGGCGCAGGCGATCCTGCACAACCCGCCGGTGCTGATCCTCGACGAGCCGACCGACGGGCTTGACCCCAACCAGAAGCACCAGGTCCGCTCGCTGATCCAGCGCATGGCCGCCGACAAGGCGGTCGTCATCTCGACGCATATTCTGGAAGAGGTCGAGGCGGTCTGCTCGCGCGCCGTCATTATCGCGCGCGGCAAGATCCTCGCCGACGGCACGCCGGAGGACCTGTTGAAGCGTTCGCCGCTGCATAACGCCGTGCATCTTCGCGTTGCCGCCGCCGCCGCCAATGCGGTCGCCGGCGATCTCAAGACCCTGGATGCGGTCGGCGAGGTGAAGCAGGGCCAGACCGTCGACGGCTACTGCGATTTCAGCGTGCTGTCGAAGTCAGGTGCGCCGATCGCGCCCGACGTGGCGGCGCTTCTCAAGGACAAGGGACATCCGGTGTCCGAACTGAAGACCGAGAAGGGTGCGCTCGATGCCGTGTTCCGCGACATCACGCGCGGCCCGGGCAAGGAAACGGCGGAGGCGCCGCATGCGTAATATCTGGATCATCGGCAAACGCGAGTTCAAGGGCTACTTCGCGACGCCGCTGGCGCTCGTGTTCATCGTCATCTTCCTGGCGCTGACCGGCGCCTTCGCGTTCTATGTCGGCGGCTTCTTCAGCCGCGGCTACGCCGACCTGTCGCCGTTCTTCGCCTACCATCCGTGGCTGTTCCTGCTTCTGGTGCCGGCCATCGGTATGCGGCTCTGGGCTGAGGAGCGCAAGACCGGCACCATCGAGCTTCTGATGACCCTGCCGGTCTCGACGCTGGATGCGGTGCTCGGCAAGTTCGTCGCCGCCTGGGCCTTTTGCGGCCTGGCGCTGGCGCTGACGTTCCCGATGTGGATCACCGTCAACGTGCTGGGCGATCCGGACAACGGCGTCATCCTCGCCAGCTACATCGGCAGCTTCGTCATGGCCGGCGCGTTTCTTGCGATCAGCGCCTGCATCTCGTCGCTGACCAAGAATCAGGTGATCGCCTTCATCATCGCCGCCACGGTGTGCTTCCTGTTCACCATGTCCGGCGCGCAACTGGTGCTCAACTTCTTCCAGGGCTGGGCCCCCGACGTGTTCGTGGACGCACTGCGCTCGATGAGCTTCCTGACCCATTTCCAGGCGGTGACTCAGGGCGTCATCGATATAAAGGACGTGGTGTTCTTCGGGTCGCTGATCGTGATGTGGCTGTTCCTGAACATCATTGCCGTTGAAATCAACAAGGGACGATGAGGCGTATCATGAAGTTTCTCGCCGGCATCGATCGTGGAAAACTCGCGGGGCTGTCCGCCGTCCTCGCGGTGGTGATCTTCCTCGCCGTCAATATCTTCGCCAACACCACGTTCCGGGGGCTCGAGGCCGACCTGACCGAGGAGAACCTGTTCACCCTCAGTGACGGCACGCGCGAAATCCTCCAGAACATCGACGAGCCGATCACGGTGCGTCTGTTCGTCTCCAAGCGCCTCACCGAGCGCAACCCCGGCCATGCGACTTATGCCGACCGGGTGCGCGAGCTGCTGGAACGCTACGTCGACATTTCAGGCGGCAAGATCCAGCTCGAACTCTACAGCCCGGAACCGTTCACTGACGAGGAAGACCTCGCCGTCTCGTTCGGTTTGCAGGGCGTGCCGCTCGATAACACCGGCGATCTCGGTTACTTTGGACTCGTCGCCACCAACAGCGTCGACGAGATGGAACGGATCGCCTACCTGAGCCCGGAACGCGAGAGCTTCCTCGAATACGATCTTTCCAAGATGGTCTTCAAGCTGGCACAGGACGACAAGCCTTTGGTCGGCCTGATCGCCGGCCTGCCCGTCGCCGGCGGCCCCCGCGTGCAGGGCGGCCAGTCGTGGGCGTTCCTGGAACAGGTTCGCGAGTTCTTCGAGGTGACGACCATCGCCGTCAGCGACAAGACGATCCCGGAAAATGTCGACGCGCTGCTGATCGTCCATCCCAAGGGCATCAACGATCACTTGATGTATGCCATCGACCAGTTCGTGCTGAAGGGCGGCAAGGCATTGGTGTTCGTCGACGAGAACTCGGAAATCGACGTCGCCATGGCGCGCGGCCGCGGCAATGCAGGCCCGTCGGATTTCGACACGATCCTCAACGCCTGGGGTCTCGAGCTCGTCGAGGGCAAGGTGCTGGGCGACGTCGAGCAGGCGCGCCGCGTCAACGTCAACCTGCGCGGCCAGACGGCGGTTACCGACTATGTCACCTGGCTCTCGGTCCTGCCCAAGTATTTCAAGAGCGAAGACGCCATCACCGCCGATCTGCAGCGCATCACGCTGGCCAATGCCGGTATCCTGGAACCGCTTGCCGACAAGGGCACGACCATCGAGCCGCTGATCACCTCGTCGCCGCAGTCGATGGAGATCGACGTCGAGAAGGTGCGGACCAACCCGGACGTGGTCGGGATGTTCCGCGAGTTCGAACCCTCGGGCGAGAAGAAGACGGTCGCCGCGCGCGTGCTCGGCAAGCCGTCGACGGCATTCCCCGACGGTCCGCCGAAGCTGAAAGAAGGCGAGGAGGAAACGCCCGACCTGCCGAAGGCCGAGGATCACGTCGCCAAGGCGGAGAACGACATCAGTGTCGTCGTGGCGTCCGACGTCGACATGCTGCACGAACAGTTCTGGATGGAATCGCGGCAGTTGTTCGGCCAGACCTTCAGCGTGCCGTTTGCCAACAACGCGGATTTCGCCGTCAACGCGCTTGAGAACCTGAGCGGCGGTACGGCGCTGATGAGCCTGCGCGCGCGTTCGGAAGCGTTCCGTCCGTTCACCTACGTCGACGAGGTGCGCAAGAAGGCCGAGCAGAAGTTCCGCGCCAAGGAACAGCAACTCGCCGATCAGATCGAAACCATCAAGACCGAACTCGCCAATCTGCTCAACCGCGAGCAGGCCGGCGGCGAACTGGTGATCGGCCCGGCCGACAAGGCCAAGGCCGAGGAATACCGCCGCGAGATGGTGCGGCTCCGCAAGGAACTGCGCGACGTGCAGTACGAGCTGCGCAAGGACATCGACAATCTGGATGCGCTGCTGAAGTTCATTAACATCGCGGCCATTCCGTTGCTCTTGGGCGCGATCGCGCTGGTCTGGCTGGTAGTCAGCCGCACGCGCCGCGCGCGCCGGTTCCATCTGGCCAAGCAGGAAGGATAGGGGGCGAGCATGACACCCAGAACCGTCAGTATCCTGATCGTCGCTGCCATCGTCAGCGTGGCGGCCGCCGCCTACGGCGTTTCGAGCCGGGTCGACTTCCGCGCCACCAACTTCGAGGGCCAGCGGCTGTTCCCGGAACTCCTGGATACCGCCGAGAACGTACAGGAAGTGGTCGTGCTCCAAACCGGCAGGACCCTGACCTTTGTCCGCGACGGCGACACGTGGCGTCTGAAGGAAAGCGGTGGCTATCCGGTGCACGCCAATCTGGTCAGCAAGGTCATTTTCGGGCTTTCGAACATGGAGCTTCTGGACCGCAAGACCAACCGGCCCGCCAAGTTCGCGGCGCTGAACCTGGGCGATCCGTCGGAAAAGAAATCGAGCTCGCAAAAGGTCACGCTCAAGAACGGATCCGGCGAGGTGATGGCGGACCTGATCGTCGGCCGCGCCAACTTTTTCCTGCCGGAGACGACGACAGGCGGCATGTACGTGCGCCGTCCGGGCGAGGATCAGACCTGGCTCGTGCGCGGGCTGGTGGACATCGGCGTCGAGCCGCGCGACTGGCTCAAGCGCGACATCGTCGATATCAAGCCGGAACGTATCCAGCGCGCCGAAGTGACGCATCCGGACGGCGAGAAGCTGATCGTCATACCGCAGAAGGGCGTTACCGGCGACTTCGCGTTCGAGAACATGCCGGAAGGGATGAAACTGAAAAGCGAGTTCGCGCCCCGCAATATCGCTGCCGTGCTGGGCGGCTTCGTCCTCAACGACGTGCGCAGACGCGATAGCGTCGAGTTGGACCCGGCCGAGGCCTACGTCACCGACTTCTTCACCACCGACGCCATTCAGGTCACCACGCATATGTGGCAGCAGGACGATAAGCGTTACATGACCATCAAGGCCAAGTACCTCGGCGACGACACGTCATCCGACGCCGCGAAACAGGCCGAGGCCATCAACGCGCGTGCCGACGGCTGGGCCTATATCATCCCGGAATACCAGTTCGAGCAGATTTCCAAGAAAATGGCCGACGTGACGGAAAAGCCGAAACCGAAGTCCGGCTCGTAATCTATCGGGCGTAAGCCAGCATCGAATCTAGCAACACCTGCGCGCCGACGGCGAGATCGTCGGCGTGCGCCGCTTCCATCTCGTTGTGACTGATCCCGTCGACACAGGGTACGAAGACCATCCCCGCGGGCGCGACCGCGGCGACCTTGCAGGCGTCGTGCCCGGCACCGGAATGGATGTCCATGAAGCGGATCTGGCGCTTGCGGCAGGCGTCCCGCACGGCTTCGACGCAGGCGGCGTCGAAAACGACAGGCTCGGCCCGCGTCACGGTTTCGAAATCGACGGTGAGGCCCGAGGCGTCGGCAATCTCCCGGCAGACGCGGGTCATGTCCGCTTCCATCCGCTCGAGTGTTGCCGCGTCCGGGTGACGGCTGTCGATCGTGAAGACCGTCTTGCCCGGCACCGTATTGCGTGAATTCGGCACCACGCGGACATGGCCGACGGTGATCACCGCGGCCGGCTCATAGGTCGTCGCGAGGTCGTTCAACGCGACCGTCATTTTTGCCGTGCCGACGAAGGCATCCCGGCGTTTTGCCATAGGCAGTGTGCCGGCGTGACCGTCGACGCCCTCGACCGTGACGACGAAGCAACGCTGGCCCTGCGCGCCCAGCACCGCGCCGACGGAGAGCCCTTCCGCTTCCAGAATCGGACCCTGCTCGATATGTGCCTCGAAATAGGCGCCGAATTTGGTCGCGCCCGCCGGCTCCGGCCCGGCATAGCCGATCTCGGTGAGGGCGTTGCCGACGGTAATGCCCTCGGCGTCGGCGAGCGCCAGCGCCTCATCAAGCTTGCGGATGCCGGAGAATACCCCGGATCCGATACATCCGGCGGCGAAGCGGGCGCCTTCCTCGTCGGTCCAGTCGATAACCTCGATGGGGGCCTCGGTCTCGAACCCGGCGTCATTGAGCGCGCGCACGACCTCAAGCCCGGCCATGACGCCATAGGCGCCGTCGAATTTGCCGCCCAGCGGCTGGCTGTCGATATGGCTGCCGGTGGCGATGGGCGCCGCGTCCGGGTTGCGGCCCGGACGGCGGGCGAAGATATTGCCGATGGCGTCGACCCGGATGTCGCAGCCGGCGTCCCGGGCCCAGTCACAGAACAGGTCGCGGGCGCGCCTGTCTTCGTCGGTCAGCGCGATCCGGCGTACGCCGCCCTTGGGCGTGGCGCCGATCTCGGCGAGCGTCATGAGCGAATTCCAGAGCCGCTCCTTGTTTACGTCGGCAGTCAAAATGCCTCCTCTATCCAGCGGGCATGGCGCAGCAGGTCGCCGTCATGGCCATGGCGGCCGACGACCTGCAATCCGATGGGCAGTCCCTTGGGGCCCTGCAGTTTCGGCAGTGTCACCGTGGGCACGCCGAGTAACGTCCACAAGCGCTGGAATGCGGCGTCGCCGGTGCTTTCCAGGCCTTCCGGCGCTTCGCCTGTCGCGCCCGCGGTAATCAATACGTCGTAACCGCCGAACATGCGGTCAAGGGCGGCAGCGATGGTATCGCGGAACTCAATGGCCTTGATGTAGTCCGTCGCGGCGACTTTCTCGCCCTGTTCGGCGCGGCGGCGGGTTTCGTCCCTGACCTTGTCGGCGTGGTCGCGGCAGTAATCGCCGATGTTGGCGTGCACGTTGGCGATCATCACGGTCATGTGGCAGTCGAGGGCATCGTCGAAGACGCCGGTCATCTCGACCTCGTGCGCGTGTTCGCCCAGCCTTTTGACGGCGTCCGCCATCACGTCGCCCAGGTACGGCTCGGCGTGTTGCCACATCGGACCGCGTACGAACGCGATCCGCGGCGGGGTGCTTTCGGGCGCAGCGAGGGCGTCGGCCAGATTGCCGCGCGGATGTCCGCGCATGTCGAGATCTGCCGGGTCCTTGACCATCAGCACGTCGCCCATCAGCGCGATGTCATCGATAGAGCGCGCGTAGATGCCGGGATGATCCAGCGGCCGTGCCAGCGGGAACATACCGGCCCGTGAGATCGAGCCGAACGTCGGCTTGTAGCCGTGAATGCCGCAATAGGACGCGGGGCGGATCATCGAGCCGCCGGTCTGGGTGCCGACGGAAAGCGGCACCTGGTGATCGGCGACGGCGGCGGCGGAACCGGACGACGAACCGCCCGGCGTGTGCGCTGGATTGTGCGGGTTTTTCGTCTTGCCGGGGGCGGACAGCGCGAACTCCGTGGTCACCGTCTTGCCCATGATGACGGCACCCGCCTTTCGCAGCAGCCGGGCGATGGTGCTGTCGGCGACGGGCCGGCGTCCCTCGAACAGTGCCGAGCCGTTTTCGGTCGGCATGTCGGCGGTATCGATGATGTCCTTGAGACCGACCGGCACGCCGTGCAGCGGTCCGAGGTCCCGGCCCTCGGCCTGTGCCTGATCGCAGTTCTCGGCCTGATCGCGGGCAATGCACGGGTTCAGGTATGTCCAGGCGCCGACGTCGTCGTCGCGGGCCTCGGCGCGTGAGATGCAGGCATCGACGAGATCCCGCGACGTAAATTCACCCTTGCGAATCGCGTCGGCGGCTTCGCTTGCAGTCAGTAGATTCGGAGACGTCATTTAAGCCGGCCGATTTCCTTGTAATAGTTTTGTGCGCCGACGCAGAGCGGGATGGGCACACCATCGAACGATGATGCCAAGGTTATGGATTTGCCCTTGGGATGTCCACCGTCGAGGATCGAGCGGGCGAACTTGTTTTCCCAGAAAGCCTTGGTGACCTTATAGATGAAGTTCTGATCGAGGTCGGTCCGGGCCAGCCACAGTGCGTTGACCGCAAGTGTGTCGACCGCCGCATCCTGGCCCGGGTAAACGCCGGCGGGTATCGTCGACTTGGTGTAGAAGGGTGATTTCTCAGCCAGCACGTCGCGCCCCTTGCCGACGATCTGTACAAGATGGGCGCCATGGGACTTGATCATCTCGGCGATGGCGCTGGACGGATGCCCGGCGACGGTGATGAAGGCGTCGATCTGGCCGGCTTTCAAGGCATCCTGCGCGCCCAGGAAGTTCAGGAACGAGGGCGTGAAGTGCTTGCCTTCCTCGAGCCCGTAGGCACGGACCAGGAGCTGCGCGCCCAAGAGCGCGCCGGAATTCCGCTTGCCGATCGCCACCCGTTTGCCGGCGATATCCGCAATCTCGTTGATGCCGGTGCCCTTGCCGGCGACCAGATGAACGTCCTCCGGATAAAGGCTGGTGATGACGCATAGCAGTTCATTCGGTTTACGAGTACGGAATGGCCCGGTGCCGGAGTACGACCAGTATGCGACGTCTGCCTGCGCGATGGCGGACGGGTATTTCCTTGCCAGAAGGAGATCGACGTTGTCGACCGAACCGTTCGAGCTTTGCGCCGTCGCCGTCAGGTCCGGGACGCCGCAATTGCCGCCGTTGGCACAGGATTTGGCGCCGGGCGGATTGGATATGACCCGGGCGAGCAGCGACGCGACGGGAAAATACGTGCCGCCACTCGAACCCGACGCGATCTTGAAGAACCGCAGGTCTTCGGCGTGGGCGGGGCTGTGGGTGCTGACGGCGCCGAGCAGGAGACCCGTCACAAGACCTAGTCGAAGCCATCGCTGCATGAGACTCTCCCTGATTTATTGTGTCATCATAGGCAATGTTGTATGTCGGCGGTATATAAAACTCAGGCCTTGGCCGACGGCGCCGCTGTGCTAGGCTGAGCGCCTCGAAAATGCTTCCTGAGGATGATCCAAGTGACGACCAATACATATGTGCCGCCGGCATCCGGCGCGGGTGCGTGGCAGACCCGCGATCCCGATGAACTGGGTTTCGATGCGGACAAGATCAAGGATGCCATCGCTTTCGCCGAAGCCCATGAAAGTCCGTGGCCGCGCGATCTGGAGGATGCCGGCAACGTTCCCGGCCTGACGCAGATCGAACCCGAACCCTGGAACGCGTTCCTGGGGCCGCTCAAGCCGCGCGGCGGGCCGGCGGGCCTGCTGCTGAGGGGCGGCGAGATCGCGGCAAGCTGGGGCGATCCCGGCCGTGTCGACATGACGTTTTCCATCGCCAAGAGCTACCTTGCGGTGCTCTGCGGCATTGCCGTCGCCGACGGCTTGATCAAGGACATCGATGCGCCGGTGTCCGGCGATGTCGGTATTCCCGAATTTCAGGACGAGCATAATTCCAAAATCACGTGGCGGCACCTGTTGACGCAGACCAGCGAATGGTCGGGCACGCTCTTCGACAAGCCGGACCAGGTCGATCATTACCGCGAGGTCGGCGCCGATTCGACCAATGAGCGAAAGGGCCGGAAACGGCCGCTCGAAACGCCGGGCACGTTCTGGGAATACAACGACGTCCGGGTCAACGTGTTCTCGCTGGCGCTGTTGCATATGTTCCGCCGCCCGCTGCCCGAGGTCCTCAAGGAACGGATCATGGATCCCATCGGCGCTTCCGACGGCTGGACGTGGCACGGCTACGAGAATTCCGGCGTACTGGTCGACGACAAGGTGATGGTGTCGGTTCCTGGCGGCACGCACTGGGGGGGCGGCCTCTGGATCGATACTTTTGATCATGCGCGCTTCGGCCTGCTGATCGCGCGCGGCGGCGAGTGGAACGGCAAGCGGCTGCTCGATGCCGATTGGGTCACCGCCATGCGGACACCCATCGATATCTACAAGGTCTATGGTTTCCTCTGGTGGCTGAACACCGACAAGACCTATTACCCGCACGCGCCGGAGACCAGTTTCTTCGCGCTCGGTGCCGGGTCGAACCTGATCTGGATCGATCAGACGCTGGATATCGTCGGTGTTTTCCGCTGGATCGACCAGGCCAGGATCGACGGTCTGCTGGGCCATTTCATGGCGGCGCTGAAAGACTGAGAGTCCCGCTCAGCACCGTTTTTACACTTTGTAACATTCGCTAACGACGGCGACATACGGGTATTACATAGCGCGTCTATTTCTTGAGCCAACGACGGATTGAACCCGCCGGAGAGCCTGAGGAAATGACTGCCGTGTATAGATTTCTCGCCGTTATCGCCATATTCGCCACCGTTGTCGGCGCCGTCGGCGTCGCCGCGGCCCAGCAACGCGCCATCCCGGTACCGCTGAGCGAAAAGCAGGGCGTCGAGGTTAATTCGGTCGATCTCGCCCAGGCCGCCGGCGGTAACGTCAACATCGAGATCATCAGCGGCTGCGTGAACAACGTGGCGTCCTTCAAGGTCGTCAACCGCGGCGAGATGTGGCCGGAACTCGGCAAACTCAAGATCTACGAAATCGCCGACGGACAGGCCCGCGAACTGACGGCACGCACCATGCGGTTCGCCGAGGGCCAGCAGGCCTCCTTTCGCATGAAGAATCCGGGCGAGTCCAGTATCGGCATCTTCGTCGAACCGTCCTGGTACGACCGTCCCTTCGAATTGGACGCCTAGGTCGACTGCAGGTGATCAAGATGCTCCGTGTGATCCAGGTAACAGCACTTGTTCGCGCAATGCCCCATAACAAGATTTCGGGAGAGACCCTCGCCGGTTCTGCGTCCAACGGGGGTTCCTGATTTCCCCCAGGGCGTCGGAGTTAACCCGGCGTTCCCGAGGAAAGGCCCGGTCTTTGACCGGGCCTTTCTGCGTCCGGGTTCTTGAAGCAGGCGGTCAGCCGTCGGCGAGAGCGTAAAGCTTTTGTATGCTGTCCTGGGTAAGGTTCCCGCCGGTGAGCGCGGCGACGGTCTTCAGCGAGGTATCGACCTTGCCCGCAAGAAACGCGGCGCTGGCGACGACGCCGGCCGCCTCGCCCAGCAACTTGGCGCGGGTCAGCAGGGTCACGAAGGCGCGGCCGATATCGTTCTCGGAAACCAGCACGATGTCGTCCATGTACGCCTCGATGTGCGCGAACGGCCGCTCGCCGGGCCGGCGCGCGGAAAGCCCGTCGGCGATGCTGTCCCAGTAATCGATGGCGGTCGGTTCGCCGGCTTGTCGCGAGACGTAAGCCGCGTTGGCGCGCTCCGGCTGCACGCCGATCACCTTGACGTCGGGCCGCATGTGCTTGACCGCCGCCGCGACGCCGCCGGCAACGCCGCCCGACGACACCGGCACCAGAACCTGCTCCAGGTCTCCGGCGTCCTCGCAGATTTCCATGCCGAGTGAGGCGTGCCCGGCGGTGATCCAGTATTCCTCCCAGGTGTCGATGGCGGTCATGCCGCGTTCTTCGGCGACCCGTTCGACCATCGGCTGACGGTCGAGCGCATCGTCGCAGAAGACGACCTCGGCACCGTGGCCTTCCGTCGCCTGGACCTTGTAGGCGCTGGTCTCGCGCAGCATGACGACGGCGATCGGCACGTTCAGCAGCCGTCCGGCGAAGGCGAACGCCTGCGCGAAATTGCCGCTTGAGGCGAGGATCACGCCCTTCGACTTCTGCTCGGTGCCGAGGCGGTCGAGCATGGTGAAGGCGGCGCGGATCTTGTAGGCGCCCGTGACCTGCAGGTTCTCGCATTTCACGGAAAGGGTTTCCGCACCGATTTCCGTGCTGTCGCGGGCGACGGGAATGATCGGTGTGCGGCGCACGGCAGGGTGCAGCCGTGCACGGGCGTCCTGGATATCTTCGAAACTGACCAGAAGGGACATGGGGCGGCCCGCTAGAAGCCGAGCGACAGGTTCTTGCTGTCCAGGCGGCCCATGGCAAGCAGGAGCTGATAGACGGCGAGGCGTTCGTCGTAGAACGCAGAGGTGTAGTTGATCTGCGCGTTGTTGACCTCGTTCTCGGCGTCGAGAACGTTGATCACCGTTTCCTTACCGGCTTCGCGCAGCTTCTTGCGGCTTTCGAACACTTCGGACGCGATGTTGACCGCGTTCTCCAGCAGTTCGAGCCGTTCGCGCGCCGTCAGCAGGGATTGCCAGGCGAGTTTTGATTGTTCGATCACTTTGCGGACCGTGTGGTCGTGCTGGTCCTTCGAGGCATGATAGTCGTAGGCCGCCTGCGCCATCGACGCGCGGGTCGAGAAACCGGTGAACAGGTCCCAGGTGCTGGAAACGACCAGCGAATAATCGCGCCGCGTGCCGAGCACCGCGTTGCTGTGCTTTTCGTAGTTGTAGGACCCTTCGAGATCGACCGACGGGAACAGTTCCGCGCGCACCGTGCGGCGGCGTTCGCGCGCCACTTCGACCGACGTGCCGGAGTTGCCGACGGCCGGATTTTCGATCACGGCAATATCGATGGATTTCGAAAGCTCGCTGGGGATCAGTTCGATGGGCGGCTCGGGGTCGAGCATCGCCTCCACGTCCGGCGGATGGCCGAAGACCTGGGTGTAGCGGCTGATCGCGTCCTCGAGCGCGCCCTCGAAGTTGACGCGGCGCTCCTTGGCGATCTGCAGCCGGGATTTGGCCTGCAGCACGTCGACCGCGACACCGGAACCGCGCTGCACCCGTTCATCCTCGAGGTTGAGCTGGCGCTGAATGGTCGCTTCGTTCTCGCGCGCAAGCTCGATCAGGCGGCGTTGCCGCAACACGTCGATATAGACCTGAATGCCTTCGAAGATCGTGTTCTGGCGCGTGCCCTCGAACGAAATTTGCGCAAGCTCGCGGTTGAGGCGGGCCGTGCGGACCGCCGACGCGGTGGCATAGCCGTTAAACAGGTTCTGCGTGACGGTCAGTGACGCGGTGTTGCGGGTGCGGCCGAAATCGTTGCCGTTCGGCGCGTTGTCGCTTCGGGTCGACGGGCTGTCGATATCCTCGTACCCCACATCGCCGGTCACCGAGACGACCGGATAGAAATCGGCGACCGCAGCGTCCACGCCCTTACGGGACGATTGCAGCGATTTTTCGGCGGCCTTGATCTGCGGGTGGTTGTTCACCAGACCGGTCAGCTCGATCTCGAGCGGATTGCCGGCAGCGTGTGTCGACAATCCGGCAACGGCGGCGGCAATGGATAGACAGATGGTTAGCCGCTTGATGGGCAAAACGCTGCTCCTGATTCCCTGTCCCGGATCGCATGGCGCACGCGGAAGCGCCGCCAGGCGATTCGGATAAAAAATACCGGTTTGCCGTTTGGCATACAAGATTTAGCGTTAAAATCCGCTGAATCCGCATGATTTTTTAAGCCCTTGCGGGCGCCGGATTACTCGTCCGGCGCGCCGTAACCGCCGCCGCCAGGGGTCCGCAATTCGAAAACGTCGTCCGGGTTCATCTCGGTTTCGTCGTTACCGCGCAAGCGCTCGACGCTGCCGTCAGCGCGGATCACGGAATTCTCGCCCCGCTTGCCGGGCTTGCCGCCCTTGAGCCCCCAGGGGTCCGTGTGCCGGTGGCTGGACAGGGTCGTCGCCGTCATGGTTTCGAGGAACCGCATGCGGCGGACAACGCCATTACCGCCGTGATGCTTGCCGTCGCCGCCGGAACCGCGGCGAATCGAGAACTCCTCGACCCGGACCGGGAAGCGATTCTCCAGGACCTCGGTGTCCGTCATGCGCGTGTTGGTCATGTGCGAATGCACCGCATCGCAGCCGTCGAAGGTTTCGCCGGCACCGGTGCCGCCGCAGATCGTCTCGTAGTTCTGATAGACGTCGTTGCCGTAGACGAAGTTGTTCATCGTCCCCTGCGCCGATGCCATCACCCCGAGCGCGCCGTAAAGCGCGTCGGTGATGCACTGCGAGACCTCAGTGTTGCCGGCGATCACGGCCGCCGGATACTCGGGGCTGATGATCGATTTTTTCGGCACCTCGATCTTGAGCGGCTTCAGGCAGCCCTCGTTCAAGGGAATTTCATCATCCACCAGCGTGCGGAACACGTACAGCACCGCCGCCTTGCAGACCGCGAGCGGCGCATTGTAGTTGTGATTGCCCTGCGGCGAGGTGCCGGTGAAGTCGATGACCGCCTCGCGGGCCTCGCGGTTGACCTTGATCCTGACCTGAATCTGGTCGCCGTTGTCGAGCGGGTAGGTGAACTCGCCGTCGGCCAGCACGTCGAGCACGCGCCGGACGCTTTCCTCGGCATTATCCTGCACGTGGCCCATGTAGGCATGCACCACGTCGAGACCGAAGTGCGAGATCATCTTCCTGAGCTCGCGCACGCCGGTTTCGTTGGCGGCGATTTGCGCCGTCAGGTCGGCCATGTTCTGCATTGGGTTGCGGCACGGATACTTGCCGGACTTCAGCAGATCGTAGGTTTCCTTTTCGCGGAGCTTGCCTTCCTCGACCAGGAGGAAGTTGTCGATCAGCACGCCTTCGTCGTCGATGTGTGTCGAATCCGGCGGCGCCGAGCCCGGCGTGCGCCCGCCGATGTCAGCCTGGTGGCCGCGCGAGCCGACGTAGAACAGGATGTCCTTGCCGGCCTCGTCGAACACCGGCGTGATCACGGTGACGTCGGGCAGGTGCGTGCCGCCGTTATAGGGCGCGTTCAGCGCGTAGACGTTGCCGGGTTTCATGGTGCCCGCGTTCTCGCGGATAACGGTCTTGATGCTTTCGCCCATGGAGCCCAGGTGCACCGGCATGTGCGGCGCATTGGCGACGAGGTTGCCCTCGATATCGAAGATCGCGCAGGAGAAGTCGAGCCGCTCCTTGATGTTCACCGAATACGCCGTGTTGGCGAGCGTCGCGCCCATCTGTTCGGCGATGTTCATGAACAGGTTGTTGAAGATCTCGAGCATCACCGGGTCGGCCTCTGTGCCGACGGCGAAGGTCTGCGGGCGTTCCTTGAAGCGTTTCAAGATCAGGTGCCCGCGCGAATTCAGATACGCCTGCCAGCCGGGTTCGACGACGGTGGTCGCCGTGTCCTCGGTGATGACCGCCGGCCCCTCGACCGTATCGCCGGGCAGGAACGTGTCGCGCGTGTAGACCGGCGTGTCGTGGTGTTCGCCGGCGGAATACATGCGGACGGTGTCCCTGGGTGTGATCTTCCGGCCGTCGGCGCTTTCCTTCATTTCCGGGTCGATCATGGACTCGGTGGCGCCGACGACTTCGGTCGCGAGCGCCTCCATGACCAGCTTGCGGCCCTCCGGCACGAACCCGAAGCGGAGCCGGTGCAGGTCCTCGAACTCGGCGGCCATGGCGGCGGCATCAGCGAGCGTGACCACGAGCGCGCTGTCGGTGCCCTCGTAACGCAGGTGCACGCGGCGATGCTCGGTGATGTTCTTGTCCGCGATGCCCTGGGACGTAACCTCGGCGCGTGCGTCCGCCGCCATCTCGTCGAGCGTCGGGATGACGCGTCCGACTGCGTCGTCGTCGAGCGGCTCCTGCACGGAGCGTTCCCTGAGCGCGCGGATGTCCGCAAGGCCCATCCCGTAGGCCGAAAGGACGCCCGCGAACGGATGAATGAACACGGTCTTCATGCCGAGTGCGTCGGCCACCAGGCATGCGTGCTGGCCGCCGGCGCCGCCGAAGCAGTTGAGCACGTAGTTCGTGATGTCGTAACCGCGCTGCACGGAAATCTGCTTGATGGCGTTGGCCATGTTCTCGACCGCGATGGTCAGGAACCCCTCGGCGATATCCTCGGGCGTGCGTTTCGCTTCACCGGTGTCCCGGGCGATGCGTTCGGCGAGTGCCGCGAACTGTTCCTTCACCACCTCGCCGTCGAGCGGCTGGTCGGCGTCGGGGCCGAACACGCTCGGGAAATACTGCGGCTGGATCTTGCCCAGCATGACGTTGCAGTCGGTGACCGCCAGCGGTCCGCCGCGGCGGTAGCACGCGGGGCCCGGGTTGGCCCCGGCGCTTTCGGGGCCGACGCGGAACCGCGCGCCGTCGAACACCAGGATCGAACCGCCGCCGGCGGCGACGGTGTGGATGTGCATCATCGGCGCGCGCATGCGGACCCCGGCGACCACGTTCTCGAGCGAGCGTTCGTATTCGCCGTCGAAGTGCGCGACATCGGTCGATGTGCCGCCCATGTCGAAGCCGATGATGTTGTCGAAACCGGCGATCTGCGCCGTCCTGACCATGCCGACGACACCGCCGGCGGGACCGGACAGGATGCTGTCCTTGCCCTGGAACAGCTTGGCGTCGGTAAGCCCGCCGTTCGACTGCATGAACATCAGGTGCGGGCCGTCCTTGCCGTCGGCTTCCAGGTCGGCCGCGACGCGGTCGACGTAACGCCTCAGGATCGGCGACAGGTAAGCGTCGACCACGGTCGTGTCGCCGCGCGACACCAGCTTGATCAGCGGGCTCACCTGATGCGAGATCGAAATCTGCGTGAAGCCGATCTCTTTGGCGATCTCGCCGGCCTTGGTTTCGTGCGCCGTGTGCTTGTAGCCGTGCAGGAAGGCGATGGCGACGGAACGGATGCCGTCATCGTAAATTTCCTGCAGGCCGGTGCGCAGTGCGTCCTCGTCGAGTGGCGTCAGCACTTCGCCGTCGACGGTCATGCGTTCGTCGGCCTCCAGCACGCGTTCGTAAACCAGTTCCGGCAGCTTGATGTGCATGTCGAACAGTCTGGGCCGGTTCTGATAACCGATCCGGAGCGCGTCGCCGAACCCTTTGGTGATGACGAGCGCCGTGCGGTCGCCCTTGCGTTCCAGGAGCGCGTTGGTGGCGACGGTGGTGCCCATCTTCACGGCCTGGACCTTGCCGGGCGGGATCGCATCGGTCTTGTCCAGACCGAGCAGGTCGCGGATGCCCTGCAGCGCTGCGTCCTCGTACTGTTCCGGGTTTTCCGAAAGCAGCTTGTGGGTGATCAGGTCACCGTTCGGTTTGCGGGCTACGAGGTCGGTGAAGGTGCCGCCCCGGTCGATCCAGATCTGCCACATGGCAATAGTCTCCAATACGCTGGGCACACGTCGGGCGTGAAACCCTTCAAAAAGTCAAAATCAGTAGAACAGATTCGGCAGCCAGAGCGCGATGTCGGGGAATGCGAGCAGCAGTCCGACCATGGCGAACATGGCGAGCACGAATGGCAATGTGCCTATCATCACGTCGTTGAGGCCGCCGCGTTTCCGGATGCCCTGCACGACATAAAGGTTGATCCCAATGGGTGGCGTGATCAGGGCCGCCTCCAGCAGCACCATCAGCACGATCCCGAACCAGACCGGGTCGAACCCGAGCTGGATCACCACCGGCGCGATCAGCGGCGCCGTCGTCAGCAGCATCGACAGCGTTTCCATGAAACACCCGAGGATGATGTAGAAGACGACGATCATGAACATCGTCTGCATCGGGCTCAGGCCGAGACCGGTGATGAAGTCGGTCAGCGCCTGGGTCAGCCCGACTGCGGCGAGAATGAAGTTGAGAAAGATCGCCGCGAGGATGATCAGCATGATCATCGCGGTGGTGCGCATCGTTCCCTCGAAGGCGAGCTTCAGCATTTCGACCGTGAGGGTGCGGTTCTGCGCCGCCAGCATGAGCGAGGCGATCACGCCGAGCGACGCACCTTCGGTCGGCGTCGCGACGCCGGCGTAGATCGAGCCGACGACGACCAGGAAGATGCCGAGCGGCGGCAACAGACCTGACAGTGAGCGAATCTTGGCGCCCCAGTCCTGCGGCACCGGGTCGCCGTCCCACTTGGGGCGGAAAAAACACGCGATGGCGACGGTCGTCATGAACAGGAGCGCGAGCAGGAGCCCGGGGAGGAAGCCGGCGAGGTAGAGTTCCGGCACCGACGTGTCGGTCAGCAGGCCGTAGATAATCAGGTTGATCGACGGTGGAATCAGGATGCCGAGCGTGCCGCCGGCGGCGATGGTGCCGAGGAAGAGCCGTTCGTTGTAGCCGCGTTTCTCGACCTCCGGCAGTGCCACGGTGCCGATGGTCGCCGCTGTCGCGACGCTGGAACCCGACGTCGCGGCGAACAGCGCGCAGGCACCGATATTGGAGTGCATCAGGCCGCCCGGCAGCCAGCCCAGCCACTGCACCATGCCTTCGTACATGCGTTCCGTGATGCCGGCGCGCAGCAGGATTTCGCCCATCAGCACGAACATCGGGATGGCGACCAGCAGGAACTCGATCGAGTTCTGCCAGAAGATGTCGCCGATCGCCAGGTGCAGCGGCATGAACGAATGGAAGTTGGACATGAACAGCCCGAGCCAGCCGAGCACGGCGGCGATCGGCACGCTGAGAATGACCAGCCCCATCAGGATAGCGATTGCTTGGATCATCATGGCGGCGGTCTCAGCTCTCTTCTTCGATCTGTTCGTCGAGGGACTTGATGCCCATCTTCTTGTGCACGGCGACCCAGTCGCGCTTGATGTACGATACCAGCGACGAGATCGTCATCACCGTTCCGGTGACGACGAACAGCACCAGCCCCACGAACCATGCCGTTTGCGGAATGGCGAGGGGCGTCTGCAGCGGCGAAATGGACCGCGACTGGTTGGCGTACGTGTCGGCGAGCAGCAAAGAGGCGCGCCACGTCACGTAGCCGATGAAAGTGATCAACAGAATGTTGCCGACGATGTCCAGCGTGCAGCGAAGCCAAATCGGCAGATGCTGATAAAGCGCGTCGACGCGCATATTGGCGCGATGCAGAAACGCATAGGACAGCGACAGGCTGGTGGCGATGGCGAAGGCATACCCCGACAGTTCGTCGGAACCGGCCATCGAAATATTGAACAGCTTGCGCAGGATCACGTCGACGGTGACGATCAATGCGGCGAGGACCAGAAGCGCGCCGCCCAGCCAAACCAGGCGCAAACCGATCCCGTCCAGGCCTTTCAAGGTCTTATCGAGAAAATTCACGTGCGTGCTCCGGGAAAAGCACTGGCCGGAAGAACATTCGCTCTCCCGGCCAGTCGTTGCATGACTTACTTCTTGGCGGTGATGTCGACGATCGGGCCGACGACTTCGTTCCACGTTTCAACGCACTCGGCGCTGCAACGGTCCGCCCAGTTCTTGACGACGACATCCTGCGCGATTTTCTTCTGCTTCTTGATGTCTTCCGCGGACGGCTCGACGAGCTTCATGCCGCCGGTCGGGCCGAGCGGGCAGCTATCGCCGGTCAGGCACTGGATCGCCAGCGCGTCTTCCTTGGCGGTTTCTTCCCACATGCGTTCCGTCAGCTTGTCGATTTCGGTCTGCAGCGTCTTCTGCTGGTCGGCGGAAAGGCTGTTCCACGTGTCCAGGCTGATGGCGCCGAACGCGAGGCCCCAGCCGACGCGCATGGTGTAGGCGTGCGTCGCGGCCTGGTACCACTTGGCGTTATAGGCCGGCATGGTGCCGGTGATGCCGCAGTCGACGACGCCTTTCTGCAGCGCCGGGATGACTTCCGCGAAGGCCACGGTGACGGACGTGCCGCCGACGCCCTGAACGAAATCGGCGAGCGACGCGGTGTAGGTGCGGATCTTCTTGCCCTTCAGGTCATCAATCGAGTTGATCTCGGCATTGCACCACAGGTTCTGGCTCGGGAACGGATAGAGCTGCATCAGCTTCGAGTCGTAGATCTCCTCGAACTTCTCGGCCATGACCGGCATGTAGGCGTCGACGACCTTGCGCTCGGTCTCGATGTCCTGCGCCAGCGACGACAGATCGACACCGTCGAACATCGCGTTTTCCGCCGACACGTAGCCCATTACGCCGTGCGCGTAGTTGAACACGCCCTGCTTCAAAAGGCGCATGATTTCGAAGCCCTTGAGGCCGAGGTCGGTCTGCGGCTTGATTTCGCCCTTGATGGAGCCGCCGGAGACCTTGCCGATAACTTCGTTCCAGAACGGGCCTTCGTGTTTCTGATAGTTGGTCAGGTTGCCCCAGGTGCCGACGGCCTTGATGGTTACGTCAGCGGCCGATGCCGGGCTTGTGGCGGTGATCGCCGCGATGCCGAAGGCACAGGCAAGTCCGATGGTTTGTAGACGTCTCATTCGTAAGTCTCCCTATATGTTCATGAGGTCGGTTTCTTGGAATCCGTTGCCCAGGCCGGTACGTCCGTTACCAGCATCCTGCCCGGGGCATGGGTGATGCAGATCGACGGCTTCGCCGATCTGACGGCATTTTGCGGCGTCACGCCGCAAGCCCAGAAGACGGGAACCTCTCCGTCCCTGAATTCGGTCGTTTCGCCCCAGTCGGGGGCGTCGATGTCGTTGATTCCGATCGCGGCCGGGTCGCCAATGTGCACCGGCTGGCCGTGCGCGTGCGGAAAACGGGCGCAGACCGCGCTGGCGCGGATCGCGTCGGCCGTGCTGAGCGGGCGCATGGACACCACCATGCCGCCCGAGAACGGTCCCGCCGGCTCGGTCATGAGGTTGGTCACGTACATGCCGACGGTCCTGTTCTCGTCGATGTGGCGCAGCCGGATTCCGTCGGCCATCAACGCATCCTCGAAGGAGAAGGAACAACCGATGGCGAAGGCCACGAAATCGTCGCGCCAGAGCGCGGCAATGTCGGGAACCTCGTCGACCAATTCACCGTTTTCGTAGACGCGGTAAAGCGGCACGTCGGTGCGGATGTCGATGCCGTCGCCCAGCGTCCGCATCATCGGATCGCCGGTGTCGGAGACGCCGATCAGCGGACACGGCTGCGGGTTGCGCTGGCAGTAGCGCGCGAAGTCGAGGGCATATTCGGCGGGCAGGATGACCACATTGCCCTGGAGCATGCCGGGGGCGATCCCGGCGGTGTGGCCGATGTAGTCATTGGTGCGGAATCGGGCGCGCGCTTCGGCGGCGCTCATCCCGTCGAAATCCGCATAAGACATGTACGAAACGGCCCTTTGGGCCTCGGCGACGTTGCCCATGAATCCTCCCCACCTCGGTATGCCAACGCATATGTCGGCCCCTGTCGATAGAAAACTAAGCAAAAAGAGCGGGGAAAAGTCTAATTTATAATTTTTAGACATATGCATAAAAATAATTTATAGATCGTAGATATGATCGGCGGCGTTGAAAAGCCATGAATCTCAAGCAGTTGGAAGCCTTCCTCTGGGTTGCGCGGCTCGGCAGTTTTTCGAAAACCGCCGAGCGCCTGTTCACGACGCAGCCGGCGATCTCCAGCCGCATCGCCAATCTGGAGGCCGAACTCAGGGTCGAGTTGTTTTCGCGCGACGGCGGCGAGGTGCGGTTGACCGCATCCGGGCGCGACCTGATCGGCCTCGCCGAGGAAACGCTCGCCGGCGTGCAGGCGATGAAGGACCGGGCCGGTGTGCCTCCGGATGTAGTCGGCCTGCTGCGGTTAGGTGCGGCGGAAACCATCGTACAGACGTGGCTTCCGGATCTGCTGGCTGAATTGCAGGCGGCATACCCGGCACTAGAGGTCGAGATATCCGTCGACGTGACCTCGAACCTCCGTAACGACCTGGTCGAGCATGCAATCGATATCGCGTTCCTGATGGGGCCGGTGTCGGAATACACCGTGATGAACACGCCATTGGGCAATTATCCGCTCGTCTGGGTGATGCGGCCCGAACCCGGGGTCAGAGGCCCGGTGCAGATGACATTGCATGACATGCAGGCCTTTCCGATCCTGTCGTTCCCCCGCAATACGCGGCCCTTCTTCGAAATCAACGAGGCACTTCGATCCAGAGGCACGAAGCCGTTTCGGCTTTTCCCGTCGTCGTCGCTGTCGGCGATCCAGCGCATGGCCGAACGCGGTCTCGGTATCGCTTCGATCCCGCGCGTGTTCGCGGCGAACGCGCTCAAGGACGGCCGCCTGATCGAGGTCGAGAGCGACTGGTATCCGACGCCGCTTCATTATACGGCGAGCTACATCGCGGATCCGTCACGGCCGATCCTGGCCCGCGTCGCCGAGATGGCGCTGGAGATCGCGGCGAAACAGACCGCGCAAGCTTGACCAATCCGCCCCGGCGCAGCAATTTATGGCGCGCTTAGGGGAGAAACGAAAAAATGACCACCAACACCCGCCGCCTCGTGTACTTCGACACGTGGGCTCATCCGATCGCCGTGGAAATCCTGGAAAACGCACCGGGCATCGAACTGATCCGCCTGGAACAGGACGACGACGAGGAAAAAGTCTTCGACGTCATGAAGGACGCGCACGGCTACCAGATGCTGGCCAAGACGGAAATGCAGCCGCGCTGGCGCCCGGACCGCGCGTTCATGGAAAAATGCCCGAACCTGCTGGCGGTCTCGTCGATGGGAGCCGGCTACGATGCCTGTGACGACGCCGCGGCGACGGACCTGGGGATCATGGTCATGAACAATTCCGGCGCCAATTCCGACAGCGTCGCGCAGCATGCCATCGGCATGATCCTGGCGCTCGGCAAGAACATGATCCGTCACGACCGCATGATGCGCGAAGCGCCGGGCCTCGACCGCATGGCGTATCCGGGCCTTGAGACCACGGGAAAGACCCTCGGCATCGTCGGACTGGGCCAGATCGGCCGGCGCACGGCGAAGATCGCGCGGCACGCCCTGAACATGCGCGTGATCGCCTGTGACCCCTATATCTCCGAGCATGACTTCGCGGACCGCGACGCCGAGAAAACGGATTTCGAGACCCTGTTCCGGACGTCCGACTTCATTTCCGTGCATTGTCCGCTGACCAGGGAGACCCGCGGCATGATCGGTGCCGACGCGTTCGCCATGATGAAGCCGGGTGCGTACTTCATCACCACCGCCCGGCACTTCGTCCACGACGAGGCGGCGCTGGTCGACGCCCTCGCCAAAGGGCAGATCGACGGTGCCGGTGTCGACGTTTTCGACGAGGAACCGCCGGGACCGGGCCATCCGCTGATGCAGTTCCAGAATGTGCTGATGACGCCGCACGCGGCGGGCATCACGGACGTCTGCAACTACAACATGGCGAAGTGGAGTGCCGAGCAGTGGATCGAGGTGCTGAACGGCAAGCGCGCGCCGCGCCTCGTCAATCCGTCGTGCTGGGACGCCTACGTCGAGCGCCATACCCGCATTATCGGGCACGCGCCCGTGGGATAATCACGGCCACGCGCCCGAGGCGTAAGTTCAATCCTGCACCGGTGTGGGAAACACGGATATTCTGCCCCGCGCCGAGGCATGGTATGTTTCACCCGTGTCGGATCGACGATGACCGGGATTGGGACATGGGGCACTTCACCAACGACAACCGCGCCGCACCGCGTTACGCCGTCGACGCGCGCGTCCACGGCAGCGTCGCCGGCCAATCGTTCGAAGGCCATCTTCAGGATGTGTCGGAATCGGGCGCCGCGGTCACTGGCATGTCCGACGCGGTGTTCGACAATAACCAGTTCGTGCAGTTGCACATGGAAGGGATCGGACACCGGCAGGGCTATGTCCGGCGCAAAGTACCCGACGGTTTCGCGCTCGAGTTCGAAATGGACGAAGACGACAAGGACCGCAAACGGGAATTTCTGAAATCGATACGTGCTCTGGGCCCAGAGGCGTTGCGTGGATAGTCACGTGCGTGACGTCACGCGAGATCCCGTTATCGAACGTCCGTAACGGCCGCGAGGCTAATTAGAACAGCGCCTCGAGACTGTTGGTGATCAGGCTGAGAACCCCGTAGCCGATCACGCAGACGCCGACACTTGTACCAAGGGCGGCACCGACAGTTTCGTTCATGATTTCTTTCATTCGTAACTTCATAACTGCCTCCTTTTGTCTTGGAGCCGGGCCCGTTCTGAGCACGATCTCAAGTCTGGACGTTAACCATTAGAGACGAAGACAGCCGCCGCGTCTGTGATCGGTCGCACACCCGACCTATTTATATATTAACCGTGTTATCCGCAGATTTTGCGGAGCGTTTCCCACTCGTAGCCGCTCATGGCGCGGCCCACCCCCTGGGAAAGTTCGCGGATGCCGCGCCCGCGCTCGGCGCCGCCCGGATGGGTGTTGAGGAACGACGGTATAACGTCCGAGAGCGGCGTTTCCTTTTCGATGCGCTCGACGAAATCCGCCAGCGGCCGCGCCGTGAGGCCGAGCTGGTTGAGCGCGGTGACGGCGATGAAGTCGGCGGCCGCTTCCGCGTCGCGGCTGTAGCCGCTCTCGATCAGCCCGGTGACCAGACCGCCCAGCGCCGCGCCCCCGAACACGTCGCCGACCATGAGGCTGATCATCAGCGCCGCGCCGGTTTGCTTGATCGAGACCTGCAACGGGTCGCGCCGGGCGACATGGGCTATTTCGTGCGCCAGCACGCCGATCACCTCGTCGCCGCTTTTCGCCTTGTCGATCAGGCCCGACAGGATCACCACCTCGCCGCCCGGCAGTGCAAGGGCGTTGGCGACGGGAACCCGCACCACGCTGACGCGGACCGGGAACGGCGTTTCCATCAGGGTCGCCAGCTCGTCGGCGCGTTTCTTGAGGATGCCGTAGGCGCGCGGGTCGGTGCACTCGATATGCTCGGTGCCGTCGCGCACGCGGCCCAGCAGCGCCATCAACTGTTCGCGGGACTCGCGGCCGATATTCTGCTCCATCCCCGGCGGCACGAGGCCGACGATGGCGCTCGATGCCGCCGGCAGCAGGTAGACGAAGATCCCGGCGAGCGAGGCGACCGCGAGGACGCCGGCCGCGACCCACGTCGGCCATTTGACGGCACCGGCGTCGCGTTTCGTCAGGTTGGGACATTTGTGGGTCAGCCAGCCGCCGTCGTCGCCGCCGTCGAGGCTCAGGCGCGCGTCGCTGCCGGCAAGGCGGAGCCGGATCGGCGGACGGCGGTGTCCGGGATCGACATAGCGGATGTCGGCAAGCGGCCAGCGGGCGATTTCCCGGAACGCCTGGTCGGTCAGAACCAGGTCGTCTCCCGAGATCTCGGCCAGCACCTTGCGCCGGAGCGCCGTCTTGCCGTCGTTGTATGAAACGGATTTGCCCATTCAGAAGCCGCCGATGTCGAGTGCGTCGGCCAGACCTTCGCCGGTGCGGGGGCTCTCGCCCTCGGCCTGCGCGGCCTGCTCCAGCACCTGCGGATTGTCGATGGCCGTCGTCCTGACGAGTTGTCTGGCGACCTCGAACCTGAAGACCAGCGTCCAGATGAACGGCACGATCAACACCACGGTGACGAACATCGCGGCAATGAAGCCGAACAGGTCGGTGATCGTCGCGGGATCCGTCACGCCGTACCGGAAATGCGCACCGTTGCCGATCAGCGACGGCGCGAACACGCCAAGCAATACGGCGAAGATCGCGAGGATAACGACGATGCAGACCGCACCGATCAGGAACAACCACCAGAACGGCAGCCGGGAGCGGAACACCGCGTCGCCGAACCTGAGGCCGGAAATCTGCAGCCGCGCCTGACGCACCCGATAGAACATGAAGCCGAAGAACGCGATGACGATGGTGAAAATCGACAGGCCGCCGACGATGGCGACCGTGTCGCGCTGTTCGATGTCGAGGCTGTCGATCCGCACCTGTTCGCCGACGCCGAACTCCAGGATGCCCCAGACCGCGATGCCGGCGTGGATCAGAACGGCGGCGAATACCGGGGTCCAGGCAAGGAACAGTTTCCCGGCGTCGCCCTCGAACCGGAACGCCTGATCGCCCAGGCGCGTGTGGTGCATCTGATAACGCCAGAGATCGATTTGCATCCACGGGTACGCCGCGCCCAGCGTGAGGACCGTCAGCACCGTCCAGCCGGCAGCCAGCCGCAGGTAAGCCCAGGTCGAGCCGTCGAGGCCGAAGCGCACGCCGCGCCAGCGGGTCCGGCTCATGCGGTAGCGCCACATGCGGTAGAAGCCGATCTGCAGCAGCGCGAACAGCACGGTGTAATATGCGACCTCCAGCGCGATGTGCATTTCCGGCTGCTGCGGCGGCACCAGCGTGTTGATGGCGCCGTAGACGAGGCCGAGCGGAAACAGCACGGCGATGACGATCAGGAAGCCGACGAACAGTTCGCCGCCGGTGCCGGTATATTCCAGCGGATCGTCGAGGAACGACACGTTGCGCCAGAAATAACGGCGAATGTTGGTCTTGGCCCAGAACCGGTAGATGCCGAGGGTCAGCAGTGACAGCAGGGAGTTCACCAGCAGCAATCGAGCGAACGGCCCCCGCGTCGCGTTGAACGTCAATGCCTGCCGGGGCGGGGCTTGTTGTGCTTGATCCATGCGCCGGGACGGTCTCCACTTGCCGCTGTTTGCTGCCGGGTCCGGTATCGATGCACGAAACGGTCGTGAACGGCAAGACGGGGGACGGGTTTGGACGTACTGCGAAAGGTGCTCGATTTTCTCAGCCGCTACGCGCCGCAGGCGATGGCGGGGGGCGTGTTCCTGGGGTTGCTGCTCCCGGATCTCGCCGCCGCGCTCAGGCCGCTGCTCGCGGTCGCGGTCTGGGGGCTCCTGTTCCTGGCCATGCTGAGAATCGAATTCAGCGACCTGGTCGAGCGTATGCGCCGGCCGGTCCTGATCATGGCGTTACTCGTCTGGATGCTGATCGTCACGCCGGTACTGATGACCCTGATCCTCATGGGCGTCGAGTTGCGGCCGGGGCTGGAGGCGGCGCTGATCCTGACCGCCGCTTCGTCGTCGCTGTTCTCGACGCCGACGTTGGGCATCATGTTCGGGCTCGACGGCGCGCTGTTGCTGATCGTGCTGGTGATCGCCACGCTCCTGGTGCCGATTACCCTGCCGCTGGCGGCGCTGACGCTCCTGGGTTTCGACATCGGCGCCGACCCCCTCGCCATGATGGCGCGGATGGTGACGCTGGTGCTGTCGGCCGCCGTCGCCGCGTGGGCCGTGCGCCGCATCGCCGGCGGGACCCGGGTCGAACGCTCGGGGGCGCTGTTCGATGCGGTGTCGGTGGTGCTGCTGATCGGCTTCGCGATCGGCATCATGGACGGGATCACGGCGCGTCTCGTCGGCGACCCGGGCTATATCGCCTTCGTCACCGGTCTCTCGTTCCTGGTCTACGTCGGGATGATGATCGTCAGCTACGTGGTTTTCATCTTCGCCGTGCCGGGGGCGGGACGGCGCGCCGCGCTCAGCGCCGGGTTCATTTCCGGAACCCGCAATCTTGCCATAATTCTGGCCGTTTTGCCGGCCAGTGTCGATCCGGACTTACCGCTCTTTTTTGCGGTTGGGCAGTTCCCCATATACATTATGCCCATTATTCTGAAGCCGGTGTTTCGACGGCTTTTGGATCGACGGACGGAGTAGAGGGATTTGCGAACTTGGAAATTCTGGCGGCGGGCGGCCCTGATATTCGCGCTGGTGGCGGCGGGGTCCGTGCTTCCGGCGCTGGACCGGCATAAGGTGCACGCCGACTGGCGCACGGCCAGCCGCGAATCAGTCGGGATCGCGCCTAACCCGGCCGAGGTGCGCGAGCCGGTAATCCAGGTCTACGGCGCGCGGGCATATAACTGGCGCGGCTATTTCGGGATTCACACGTGGATCGCGGTCAAGCCGACCGACGCGCCGCGCTTCACGATCTACGAGATCATGGGCTGGCGCGCGTATCGCGGCGGCGACGCGCTGGCGATCTCGTCCCGCGCGCCGGACGGGCGCTGGTACGGCGCGGCGCCGACGGTCCTCGCCGATATCCGCGGCGAAGGTGTCGATGACCTGATCGAAAAGGTGGATGCCGCTGCCAAGAGCTATCCCTACAACGAGAGCTACGCCGTCTGGCCGGGGCCGAATTCCAACACGTTCACGGCGCATGTCGCGCGCGCGGTGCCCGAATTGCGCCTCGACCTGCCGCCGACGGCGATCGGCAAGGATTATATTCCCGACGGGAAGATCTTCGCCCAAGCGCCCAGCGGCACCGGTTACCAGGTGTCATTGTTCGGCCTGCTTGGTATTCTCGCCGCCAGGGAAGAAGGGGTCGAGGTCAACATCCTCGGCCTCACGTTCGGGGTCGACCTCGCCAGCCCGGCGCTCAAGCTGCCGCTCGCGGGCCGGATCGGGTCGAACAACGTAAGCGGGGGGTAAGCGCAGCGCATGAGCGTATGGGGCAAGGTCATCGGCGGTGTCGCCGGGTTTGCCGTCGGCGGTCCCATCGGTGCGCTGATCGGCGCCGTCGCCGGTCACCACGTGGTCGACAGGAAAAAACCGGGCGAGTTGAACCAGGACGACAAGCAGGTCGCCTTCACGACCGCCGTCATCGTGCTGTCGGCGAAGATGGCCAAGGCCGACGGCCGTGTGACGCGCGACGAGGTCGACGCCTTCAAGCAGCTCTTTCACATCGAACCGGAGGACGTGCCCACCGTCGCCGCGATCTTCGACGAGGCGAAGGAAAGCGCCGAAGGGTTCGAACCCTACGCCGAACAGATCGGCGAGATGTTCAAGGGCGATTGGCACATTCTGGAAGAGATCATCGGCGCGCAGTTCCACATCGCCAAGGCCGACGGCGTCATCCATCCGGGCGAGGTCGACTATCTGCGCAAGGTGGCGCTGCTGTTCGGCTTCACCGACCGCGACTTCGACCGGCTGCAGACGATCTATTTGGGCGGCTGGCAGGGCCAGGGCGGGCGCTCGTTCCGCGCCGACGACGCGTACGAAATCCTGGGCATCGCCAAGGATGCCTCCGACGCGGATGTCAAAAAGGCGTACCGCGACCTGGTGCGCGAAAACCATCCCGACACGCTGATGGCCAAGGGCATGCCCGAGGAATTTATCGAACTGGCCAACGAGAAGCTGGCCAAGATCAACGACGCCTACGACCGCATCAAGAAAGCCCGCGGATTTAACTGAGTTTCCCCATCTATCGCTCATCTTTCGAGACGCGTGCGAGGCATGCTCCTCAAGATGAGGATTGCATGTCTGCCTCACCCTGAGGAGGATGCGGGGCATCCGTCTCGAAGGGCGAGGCGGCGTAAAAAGAGGAATTGCCATGCCGCTGATCGGCGTCCTCGCCGCGCTTGCGACCGTGACTCTCTGGGGGTGCAATTTTGTCGCCGTGAAGGTCGCGGTGACGGAAGTGCCACCCTATTTCGTCACGTCGATGCGGTTTGCACTGCTGGCGATCCTGTTGTCGCCGTTTCTGCGTGTCCCGAAAGCACGCACGAAGGATATCGCCGGTTACGCCCTGATCATGGGCGTCGGACACTTCGCGATCATGTTCTATGCGATCCAGTTTCTCGACATCTCGACCACGGGCATCGTGCTGCAACTGGGCACGCCGTTCGTCGTGTTGCTGGCGTGGCTGATGTTGGGGGAGACGTTCGGCATCTGGCGCATGGCCGGCATGGCGCTGGCGTTCACCGGTATCGTCATCCTGATCGGCGTGCCGACGGCGGGCGTCGATGTGACGGCGTTGATGATTCTCGTCGTTGCCGCCTCCATGTGGGCGCTGGGGTCGATCCGCGCCAAGCAGATTCCCGGCGTGTCCGCATTCAGTCTCATCGCCTGGATGGGTCTCATTGTCGCGCCGGTCGCGCTTGGGCTTTCATTCTTGTTCGAGGCCGACCAACTCGCCCGTGTCACCTCGGCGACGCCGAATTTCTGGTACGGTCTCGCCTATATGACGCTGGCCAGTTCGATCGCCGGATACGGTCTCTGGTACTGGCTGCTCAACCGCTATGACGTGACCGCGGTGGCGCCCTATAATCTGCTGGTGCCGCTGATCGCGGTGGCAAGCGGCGTGACGATCATGGGGGACGAATTGACGCTGACCAAGCTGATCGGCGGCGGCATGATCCTGGGCGGCGTGTCGCTGATCACCGTCCGTCAGATGGTGCTGGCGCGGCGTGCGCGGCGCACCTCGACGCTGGAGGGGCCGCCGTCATGAGCCGCGACATGGAACCCACCTGGCGTTCGCCCAACTTCAACGGCCGCGAGGGCACGGCCATCGACATGCTGGTGCTGCACTACACCGGCATGAACTCGTGCACCGACGCGCTGGAACGCCTTTGCGATCCCGAGGCGAAGGTCAGCGCACACTATCTGATAGACGAAGACGGCACGGTTCATCGCCTGGTCGAGGAGGCCGCGCGTGCCTGGCACGCGGGCGTCGCATCGTGGCGCGGCGAAAGCAACATCAACAGCCGTTCGGTCGGCATCGAACTGGTCAACCCGGGCCATGAATGGAGCTACCGCGATTTCCCGGATGCGCAGATGCGGGCCCTGGTGCCGCTCGCGAAGGAAATCGTCACGCGTCATGGTATCGCGGCCCGGAACGTGGTCGGCCATGCCGACGTGGCGCCGGCGCGAAAACAGGACCCGGGCGAGAAGTTCGATTGGGCCATGCTGGCCGAGGCCGGGGTCGGGCTCTGGCCGGACACGGAACACCTGCCCGCGCCGTGCGGGATCGGCGAGGTGTCCGCGCTGCTGTCCAGGATCGGCTATGACGTTACCGACGAAAGTGCGGCGGTCACCGCGTTCCAGCGCCATTTCCGGCCATCGCGCGTCGATGGCGCTGCGGACGGGGAAACGCGCCGTGCTATTGCCGCCGTCGCCGCTCTTATATAATGTCCGCCGGCCAGACGGTCGGATGACCGCTCTTCGCTGTCCGAAAGGTGCGAAGGGAGGAAAGTCCGGGCTCCACGGGGATACGGTGCCGGGTAACGCCCGGCGGGGGCGACCCTAGGGAAAGTGCCACAGAAAGCAAACCGCTCGCCGAAGCCTCGTGCGAAGGCGGGTAAGGGTGAAAGGGTGCGGTAAGAGCGCACCGCCCGGGCGGTAACGTCCGGGGCACGGTAAACCCCACCGGGAGCAAAACCGAATAGGGACGATCGCGGTTCGCCGCAGGTGCATCCCCGCACTGTCGTCCGGGTAGGTTGCGCGAGGCGTCCGGCAACGGGCGTCCCAGATGAATGGTCATCCATCGCCTTTTGGCGGGGACAGAACCCGGCTTACAGACCGTCTGGCTTGAATTCCTGTCCCGGGCGTGCGGCAACCGCCGCGCGCCCGGGTTCCATTTTGAATATACCCCGCCTCGAAAAGACCCAAATCCACTCATCGTTTCGACATCAGCGGGGGCCATAACGGCACGCTGGAAGGCGCGGATATCCTAGGCTTTCGTTAACCATAAGAGGACGGAACCCATTGACGCCCATAGAAACCCATGATATCCCAAATTATCCCATAAAAGGCATGTCAGGCCGAGTGCGGCCATGCTTAAGGGGGGAGGCGGCAGAAGCCGTTTGTAACGCGTTGGAATTAAGGAGCCCTAAATGGGCGTCTTTACGGGAACACATACCAACAAGGTCGATAAAAAAGGCCGCGTTTCGGTACCGAAGACTTTCAGGGCGCTGTTCGAAAGCGAGAGCTTTCAGGGCGTCTACGTGTTTCCGTCTTTCCGTCAGTCCGCGCTTGAGGCCTGCGCCGAGAGTTTCATGGAGCGCATCGTCGACAGCCTCGAAGACCTGCCGATGTTCTCCGACGAACAGGACGACCTTTCCATCATCGTCGAAAGCGCGCAGCGCCTGCCGTTCGACGGCGAGGGGCGGGTCGTCGTTCCCGAGGAATTCCTGGGCGGTGTCGGGATCAAGGACGAGATCACTTTCGTCGGCCGCGGCCGCACCTTCCAGATGTGGGCGCCGAAAGCCTACACGGACGCGCGCAAGCCGGCGTTCGAGCGGGCCCGGACTCGCGGCCTCACCCTCAAGCTGCGCCGCCCAAGCGACGCCGGGGAGGGCTGAAACGATGACGGAAAAACATATCCCGGTGCTGCTGGATGACGTGGTGGATGTGCTCGCGCCGCGTGACGGGGCGGTCTACGTGGATGCGACGTTCGGTGCCGGCGGGTACGCGCGTGCCCTTCTCGAAGCCGCCGACTGCACCGTCTGGGGAATCGATCGCGACCCGGACGCCGCCCATGCCGGGAATGAAATGGCCGCCGGATACGGCAACCGCCTGACGGTCCTGAACGGCCGCTTCGGCGATATGCGGGAAACCCTGGCCGACGTCGGCGTCACGCAGGTCGACGGCATCGCCCTCGACCTCGGCGTGTCGTCGATGCAGATCGACGACCCGGCGCGTGGCTTTTCGTTCCGCTTCGACGGGCCGCTCGACATGCGTATGGACAAGGACGGCATGAGCGCGGCGGACGCCGTCAACCGCCTCGCCGAAAAGGAACTGGCGGACATTATCTATCGCTACGGCGAGGAACGCGCGTCGCGCAAGATCGCGCGCGCCATCGTCGAGCTTCGCGAACAATCGCCGATCACCCGCACCGGCCAGTTGGCCGAACTGGTGCGCCGCGTGGTCCGGCGTTCAAAGGATGGCATCGATCCGGCCACGCGCACGTTCCAGGCGCTGCGGATCTACGTCAACGAGGAGCTGGCCGAGCTGGACCGCGGCCTGGCTGCCGCCGCCGCGCTGTTGCGCGAGGGTGGCCGTCTGGCCGCGGTCTCGTTCCACTCGCTGGAGGACCGTCGCCTGAAGACGTTTTTCCAGGAGCGGAGCGGCGCAGGCCCGCAGCCGTCGCGTCACCTGCCGGTGCAGGGCGGCATGGCTGCCGAAATTTTCGAGGTGCCGGAACGGCGCGGCCGCGTGCCGACCGACGCCGAGGTCGCCCGCAATCCGCGCGCCCGTTCGGCGCGGCTGCGCTGGGGCATCCGCACCGCCGCGCCGCTGGCGGAAGCGGCGTGAGGGGACCGGTATGATCATCAAACGCTCGACCCTGTTGCTTTTGCTGCTGGCCGCCGCCGCCAGTGTGGCGCTGTTCGTCATCAAGTACCGGGTCCAGGACCTGGACGATCAGATGCGCGATCTCGGCCGCGAGATCGTCGAAACCCAAGAAAGCATTCATGTCCTCAAGTCCGAATGGTCGCACCTGAACCAGCCGTCGCGTCTGCGTACGCTGGCGGGCAAATACCTGGAAGTGGGGCCGCTGGACGCCGAACGCATCGGCAGCGCCGACCGCATTCTGGATGAGCTGCCGAAACGGCCCGAGGACGTGGCGGCGGAAACGGAAGCGGCGAAGACGGAGAACGTGCAATGACCGACCGCCAGCTTCCGCCGGCGAGCGAACATCGCCGTATCGAGGGTTTCGGCAAGCAGGCGCTTGAGACCGGCCGCAACCGGCTTCTCGTGACCGCCGCCGTGATCGCCATTGCCTTCGCCGGCATCGGCGCCCGGCTCGTCGACCTCACCGTCATCGGCGAGACCGAGCAGGACGACCGCGCGACGCTGGCGACGCAGCCGCCGCCGCTGGTCAGCCGTGCCGACATCGTCGACCGCAACGGTGTGGTGCTGGCCTCCAGCCTGCCGACCGCGTCGCTCTATGCCGACCCGTCCGAGGTCATCGACCCGGAAGCTGCCGCCGAAAAGATCGCCGGCATGTTCCCCGGGATCGACGCCGGGAAACTCGCCCGTAACCTGGCCGGCGGCGGCCGCTTCATCTGGGTCAAGCGCAACCTGACGCCGGAGCAGCAGCTCGACGCCAACCGGCTCGGTCTGCCCGGTTTCGACTTTATCGAGGAAGAGCGCCGCATCTATCCGCACGGTCCGCTGAGTGCGCACGTGCTGGGCGCCACCGACATCGACGGCAACGGTATATCCGGGGTCGAAGCTTATTTCGACCAGCGCCTGCGCCAGAGCGCCAAGCCTCTGCCGCTGTCGCTCGACGTGCGCGTGCAGTCGATCCTGCGTGCCGAGCTTTCGGCCGCGGTAACCGAATTCAAGGCCTTGGGTGGCGCTGGTGTCGTCTTCGACGTGCGGACCGGCGAGACCATCGCGCTGGTGTCTCTCCCCGATTTCGACCCCAACGACCGGTCGAGCTATGTCGGCGAGGCGCGCTTCAACCGCGCCACCAAGGGCGTCTACGAGATGGGCTCGACCTTCAAGCTGTTCACGGCGGCAATGGCGCTCGACAGCGGCACCGTCGATATGCAGGGCGGCTACGACGCCACCAAGCCGATCCGTATCGCGCGCTTCACGATCTCGGACTTTCATCCCGAGAAGCGCTGGCTGAGCGTGCCCGAGATCATCGTGCATTCCTCCAACATCGGCGCCGCCAAGATGGCGGTCGACGTCGGCGGTCCGGGGCAGCAGGCGTATCTGAAGAAATTCGGCCTGCTGCGCGACGCCGCGCTGGAACTGCCGGAAATCGGTCATCCGCTGTCACCCGGCACCTGGCGTGAAATCAACACGATGACTATTTCCTACGGGCACGGGATCGCGGTAACGCCGGTGCAACTGGCGGCGGCCATCGGGTCGCTGGTCAACGGCGGCGTGCTGCGTCCGGCGACGTTGCTGAAACACGAGAAAGGCACGCCGGTCGCGGGTGAGCGTATCCTGTCCAAGGAGACGTCCGAAAAGATGCGCCAGTTGATGCGCCTGGTTGTCGCCAAGGGCACGGGCCGCAAGGCCGACGCGCCGGGATATTTCGTCGGCGGCAAGACCGGCACGGCGGAAAAACAGTTCGCCGGGACATACCGCAAGAAAGCCCTGATGTCGTCGTTCGTCGGCGCGTTCCCGATCCACGATCCGCGTTACGTGGTGTTCGCCATGGTCGACGAGCCGGTCGGTAACAAGCGGACCTTCAACTACGCGACCGGCGGCTGGGTCGCGGCGCCCGTCGTCAAACGGGTCGTGTCGCAGATTGGGCCGTTGCTCGGCATTGCGCCGACGGCTGCCGACAGGGAACCCGTACCGCTGCCGCCCATCGACGACGAACGCCTGAAACCGAAGATCGCCGCCGATGCGATGGTCAAGAAAGCATCCGTCTCGAGCGGTGTCGTCCGGCCGGCGAGCACCCTGAAGCCGCCGGCGTCGATGGAGATCAAGGTGCCGCCACCGCCGCCGGTGCCGAAGCGAAAAGCCGAGCCGCCGCCGGGCGAAACCCCGGACGAACGTATCGCACGCAAGACCCGTGAAGCGCTGGAGCAGGCCTTTGCGGCTCAATGATTTTTGGGATGAAGACACTTTGAACGCCATGGACGACGCACTCAGCCGTATCGAGATCACAGGGGTGACCTGCGACTCGCGGCGCGTCGAACCGGGTTTCGTGTTCGCGGCGCTGCCGGGCTCCAAGACCGACGGCCGGCGGTTCATCGCGGACGCGGCCGCCAGGGGTGCGTCGGCGATCATCGTGCCCATCGACGATGCGGACCTGCCGGCAATCGATATCCCCGTCGTTCGAGAACTGGATCCCCGGCGCCGGTACGCGCTGCTGGCCGCCGCTTTTTATGGGCAGCAACCGGCACACATCGGCGCCGTCACCGGGACCAACGGCAAGACTTCCGTCGCCTGGTTCGCGCGTCAGCTCCTGAACCGGGCGGGTCTGCCCGCCGCCAGTGCCGGGACCCTCGGCATGCTCGGCACGGCGGCAGACGGCCGCGTCCTCTCGGAGATCTCCGGTGCGCTCACCACGCCCGACCCCGCCGACCTGCACCGCGACCTCAAAACGCTCGCCCAGGCAGGGGTCGATCATCTGGTGATCGAGGCATCGAGCCACGGTCTCGATCAGCGCCGCCTCGACGGTGTGCGTGTCCGCGCCTGCGCTTTCACCAATCTGAGCCGGGATCATTTGGATTATCATGGCACCGAAGACGCCTACCTCGCCGCCAAGCTGCGCTTGTTCGACGTGCTGACCGTCGAAGGCGGGCAGGCCGTGGTCAACATGGACGCCCGTTTCGCCGAAGCCTTCGCCGGTGCGGCGCGGCGCCGCGGTCTCGAGGTTGTTGCCGTCGGCAGCGACAAGGCCTGCGATCTGCGTATCATCGATGCCGAGCCTGTGCCGGCGGGCCTCGATCTCTCGGTCGAGATCGGTGGCACGCGGCACGACCTCCAGCTTCCGCTGATCGGGACGTTCCAGGCCTCGAACGCGATGGTCGCGCTCGGTCTCGCCGGCGCCCTTGGAATCGACCTGGAAAAAGCAGTTCCAGGCCTCGCAACGCTCAAGGCGGCGCCCGGCCGTATGCAGTTCTGCGGCGCGCACGAAAGCGGTGCCGGCGTCTACGTCGACTACGCGCACACGCCGGATGCGCTGGAGACGGTTCTTCAGGCCGTTCGCCCCCATGCCGAGGGACGGGTGCACGTCGTGTTCGGCTGCGGCGGCGACCGCGATTCCGGCAAGCGCCCGGAAATGGGCGCGGCCGCGACCAGGTACGCCGATGTGGTGATCGTCACCGACGACAACCCGCGCACCGAGGACGCGGCTTCGATCCGCAAGCAGACCATGGCCGGCGCGCCCGGCGCGGTCGAGATCGGTGGCCGCCGCGATGCCATCGCCGCCGCTGTCGACGGGCTCGGCAAGGGCGACGTGCTGGTGATTGCCGGCAAGGGGCACGAACAGGGCCAGGTCGTCGGTGACCGGGTATTACCGTTCGACGACGTGACCGAAGCAATGGCCACCCTCGGCCTCGCGAAGGCGGAGGATTGAGCATGGCAGGCACACTGCGCGAACCGCTCTGGACCGCCAGCGCCGCCGCCGAGGCCACGGGCGGGGCCGTCGCCGGCGAGTGGACCGCCTCGGGTGTATCCATCGACAGCCGGTCGCTGGAACCGGGCGACCTGTTTACGGCCCTCAAAGGCCCCAATCACGACGGTCATGATCACGTTGCCGCGGCGCTCGACGGCGGTGCGGCCGCGGCCATGGTCGAGCAGCGCTTCGAGACCGAAGTGCCGCCGGGACGCCTGCTCAAGGTCCAGGACACGGTTCAGGGGCTGCGCGATCTCGCCGCCGCGGCGCGGGTGCGCTCGAACGCCAGGATTTGCGCCGTCACCGGCAGCGTCGGTAAGACCGGCACCAAGGAAATGCTCGCCGCCGCGCTCGGTTGCCAGGGCAAGGTCGCGGCGACCGCCGGCAACCTCAACAATCATTTCGGCCTGCCGCTGTCGCTGGCGCGCATGCCCGCGGATTGCAACTACGGTGTCTTCGAGATGGGCATGAACCATGCCGGCGAGATCTCCCCGCTCTCCCGGCTGGCACGGCCGCACGTCGGGCTCATCACCACCGTGGCGCCGGTGCATATCGAATATTTCGAGAACGTCGAGGGCATCGCAGATGCCAAGGCCGAGGTCTTCGACGGCCTCGCGGAGGGCGGTGCGGCGGTGCTGAACCGCGACAATCCGCATTTCGACCGCCTGGCCGAGAAGGCCCGTGCCGCCGGCGCCAAAATGATCTGGGGATTCGGCGTGCACTCGTTCTCGAACGCGCGGCTGCTGGCGTACGAACCCGATGCCACTGGCGCCCGGGTCGAGGCCACCGTCGGCTCGCAGCATCTCAAGTACCGGATCGCCATGCGCGGCAAGCACTGGGCCTTGAATTCCATCGCCGTGCTGGCGGCGGCAAGCTCGCTTGGCGCCGATCTCGAAAAAGCAGCCGCCGCGCTTGCCGATGTGACCCCGACCAAGGGGCGCGGGCAGTTCTTCACCGTGAAACTCGAAGACGGCAGCCTCGGCGTTATCGACGAAACCTACAACGCAAGTCCGGTTGCCGTGCGCGCCGCGTTCGACGTGCTGGCGGCCACCAAGCCCGGCCGCGGCGGGCGCCGTGTCGTGGTGCTGGGCGACATGCTCGAGCTCGGGAGCCGTTCGCGGGACGAGCACATGGCTCTCGCCGAAGATATCAGGAAGCACGATTTCGACCTGGTCTTCGCCTGCGGTCAGTACATGTCCGACATTCTCGAAGAATTGCCCGACGATCTGCACGGGGGGCGTGCAGGCACGTCGGCGCAGCTCGTGAACCAGGTCACAAACAAGCTCCGGTCCGGCGATCTCGTGCTCGTCAAGGGGTCGGCCGGCGCGCACATGTCGAAGGTCGTGGATGCCATCCGCGCCATGGGCACTGCGTCGAACGGCGAGGGAGGCGCGTAGGCATGCTGTTTCATATCCTCTATCCGCTCGCCGATCAGTTCGGGGCCCTGAACGTCTTCCGCTACATCACCTTCCGTACCGGCGGCGCGATCATGACGGCGCTGATCGTTTCGTTCCTGTTCGGCCCGGTGATGATCGAATTGTTGCGCGCGCGCCAGAAGCAGGGACAGCCGATCCGCGACGACGGGCCGGAGGGGCACCTGCTGACCAAGAAAGGCACGCCGACCATGGGCGGTGTGCTGATCCTGCTTGCGGTCTGCTCATCGACGATCCTCTGGGCCGACCTGACTAACCCCTATATCTGGGCGGTGCTCGGCGTGACCGTCGGTTTCGGCATCATCGGGTTTCTCGACGATTTTCTGAAGGTTTCCAAGCGCAACTCCAAGGGGCTTTCCGGCAGGCTCAAGATGGCGCTGCAGCTCGCCATTGCGGCGGTTGCCGCGTTCTGGGTGCTGAGTCATCTGCCGGGCTCGTTGCAGACGACCTTGGCGGTGCCGTTCTTCAAGGATCTGTTGCTCAACCTCGGCTGGCTGTTCGTGATCTTCGCGATCCTGGTCATGGTCGGGTCGTCCAACGCGGTCAACCTGACCGACGGTCTCGACGGCCTCGCCATCGTCCCGGTGATGATCGCCGCCGGCGTGTTCGGCATGATCGCGTATCTTGCCGGGAACACGATCTTCTCCAACTACCTGCAGATCCATTACGTGCCCGGTTCGGGGGAGCTTGCGGTGCTGTGTGGCGCTCTGGTCGGCAGCGCGCTCGGCTTTCTCTGGTTCAACGCGCCGCCGGCCAAGGTGTTCATGGGCGACACCGGCTCGCTGGCGCTGGGCGGCGCGCTCGGCGCGGTCAGCGTCGTCACCAAGCACGAACTGGTGCTGGCCATCGTCGGCGGTCTGTTCGTGCTGGAAACCGTTTCCGTGATCGTGCAGGTGGTGTCCTACAAACTGACCGGGCGGCGCGTCTTCGCCATGGCGCCGCTGCATCATCATTTCGAGAAAAAAGGCTGGGCGGAATCGACCATCGTCATCCGTTTCTGGATCATCGCCATGATCCTGGCGCTCGCCGGCCTTGCCACGTTGAAGCTGAGGTAGGCGCGCATGATCGAAGTTTTCCCGTTTACCGGTTTGCCCGTGCCCGTCCTCGGACTGGGGCGCAGCGGCCTGGCCGCGGCCAAGGCGCTCTACCGGGGCGGTGCCGAGGTCTGGGCCTGGGACGACAACGAGGACGCCCGCGAACGCGCCGCCGAGGAGGAAGGCATCGAGATCGTCGACCTGACCACCATCGACTGGCGCGAGGTGACGTCGCTGATCCTGAGCCCGGGTATTCCGCATACCCACCCGGAACCACATCCGGTGGTACGCATGGCGCGCGAGGCGGGTTGCGAGGTGATCGGCGACGTAGAGCTGCTGGCGCGGACGCAGCGCGACGCATCCTTCGTCGGCATCACCGGAACCAACGGTAAATCGACGACGACGGCACTGATCGGCCATATCTTTCAGGTCGGCGGCCGCGACGCCGAGATCGGTGGCAACCTCGGCATGCCGGCCTGCGCGCTCGACCCGCTGGGCGAAGGCGGCACGTACGTGCTCGAAATGTCGTCCTATCAGTTGGAGCTCACCTTCTCGATCACCTTCGACGTCGGTGTGCTTCTGAACATCAGCGCCGATCACCTCGACCGGCACGGCGGTATGGACGGCTATATTGCCGCCAAGAAACTGATCTTTCATCGCCAGACCAAACCGCGGACGGCGGTCGTCGGCGTCGACGATGAATTCAGCCGCAAGATCTACGAGGAACTGTACGAGAAGGACGAGCAGCTTGTCGTCGGGATCTCGGGCAAGGAGCGTGTGCACGGCGGCGTCTACGTCATCGACGGCATTCTGACCGACGACACCGAGGGCAAGGAAACCCAGGTCATGGACCTGAAGACCGTGCCCAGCCTGCAGGGCGTGCACAACTGGCAGAACGCGGCGGCGGCCTATGCCGCGTGCAAGATGACCGGTATCCAGCCGCACGCGGTGATGGCCTGCATCAACAGTTATCCGGGGCTTGTGCATCGGCAGGAGCCGGTGGAACTGGTCGACGGCATCGGCTTTGTCAACGATTCCAAGGCCACCAACGGTGAGGCCGCGGCGCGCGCGCTGGCGTGCTACGACGATATCTACTGGATCGCCGGCGGCCGTCCCAAGGAAGGCGGGCTCAAGGCGTGCGACCCCTATTTCGACCGCATCCGCAAGGCCTACCTGATCGGTGAGGCGGCGATGCAGTTCTCGCAGGAACTTGACGGTCGTGTGCCGTTCACGATCTCGGGCGATATCGAAACCGCCACCAAGGCGGCCTTCGACGACGCGAAAAAAGCCGGCCTGCCGGGTGCCGTCGTCCTGCTGTCGCCGGCCTGCGCCTCGTTCGATCAGTTTTCGGATTTCGAAGCCCGCGGCGATGCGTTCAAGGACCTTGTCGAGGACCTGCCGGGCGAACACGTCGATCCGCTCGAGGAACAGGGCATCTTCCCGGGCTCGGGAGGCGGCGCATGAGCGCACTGAACCGCACCGACACAAGCCTTCTCGGCCGCTGGTGGTGGACCGTCGACCGCTGGACGCTGGCCGCCATCGCACTGCTGCTCGCAATCGGCGGGGTGATGACGCTGGCCGCGTCGCCCGCCGTCGCCGAGCGCATCGACGTGGGATCGTTTCACTTCATCAAGCGCCAGGCGGTTTTTTTGACCCTCGGTGCATTAACCATCTTCGGCGTGTCGCTGATGTCGCTCAAGGGGGTGCGGCGTCTCGGCATCCTGACGACGGTGGTGTCATTGTTGCTGATGTTGCTGACGCTGGTGTTCGGCGCCGAGATCAAGGGCGCCACGCGCTGGCTTTCCATCGGCAGTTTCTCGCTGCAGCCGTCCGAGTTCGTCAAACCCGGTCTTGCCGTCGTCGCCGCGTGGCTGTTCGCGCGTCAGCGCATGGACGACCGTTTCCCCGGCTTCCAGATGTCGATCGCGCTGTATCTCGTGACCGTCGCGATCCTGTTGATGCAGCCGGACGTCGGCATGACCATCGTCGTTTCCGTGGTCTGGGGCACGCAGTTCTTCGTCGCCGGGCTGCCGCTGATCTTCGTCGCGCTGATCGGTCTGCTGTTCGTCGGTGCCGGTGTTGGTGCGTACTTTACCTTCGATCACGTGCAGCTTCGCGTCGACCGGTTCTTCGGACCGGACGCCGACATCGGCTATCAGGCATCGCGCGCCATCGAGGCCTTCCAGCGCGGTGGCATCGCCGGGCGCGGTCCGGGCGAGGGCCGGGTCAAGGAAGTGCTGCCCGACGCGCATGCTGATTTCATCTTCGCTGTGACCGGCGAGGAGTTCGGGCTCCTCGCCTGCCTCGTGCTGGTCGGACTGTTCGCCTTCGTCGTGCTGCGCGGTTTCGGCCGCGTCATGAAGCGCGACGACCTGTTCGTCCTGCTGGCGGTGACGGGGCTGCTGTCACAATTCGCCGTCCAGGCGCTGATCAACATGGCGTCCTCGGTCAGCCTGATCCCGCCCAAGGGCATGACGCTGCCGTTCATTTCCTATGGCGGGTCGTCGACGCTGGCGCTCGCCATCGGTATGGGCATGGTGTTGGCGCTGACCCGCGAGCGGCCCGAGGAGGGAGGTGGCGCCTATGGCCGATAGCCGTCTCATCGTCCTCGCCGCCGGCGGTACCGGCGGACACGTCTTTCCGGCCGAAGCACTCGCCCGTGAGCTGATGGCGCGCGGACACCGTCTCGCACTGGTCACCGACCGGCGTGGCGATGCCTACGGCGGCGCGCTGGGCGAGATCGAGACGCATCGCATCCGCGCCGGCGGCATCGCCGGCAAGGGACCGCTGGCCAAGGTCCGGAGCGTCGCCGAACTGGGGCTCGGCACGTTGCAGGCGCGGTCGCTCCTGAAGGACATCAAGCCCAGCGCCGTAGTCGGTTTCGGCGGTTATGCCTCGATCCCGACCATGATGGCGGCCGGTTTCGCGGGCATCCCGACGGTGCTGCACGAACAGAACGCGATCCTTGGCCGCGCCAACCGGCTGCTCGCCGACCGAGCGAAAGCCATCGCCGTATCGTTTCCGGAAAGCCGGGGCATTCCGACGCGCGCCGAAAGCAAGGTGACACACACCGGCATGCCGGTCCGGACCAGTATCCTTGATGTCCGCGACACGCCCTATCCGAGTTTCACCGACGACCGGCCGTTCAATATCCTGGTGCTGGGCGGTTCGCAGGGCGCGCGCGTCCTGAGCGAGGTGATCCCAGAAGCCATGGGCAGGCTGTCTGATAAACTCAGAGGGCGGCTCAACATCACCCAGCAATGCCGCCCGGAAGACCTCGAGAACGTTCGCGGCGCCTACAAGCGCCTGAAGATCGACGCGGAACTTGCGAGTTTCTTCGACGACGTGCCGGAACGACTGACGGCGGCGCATCTGGTGATCTCGCGGTCCGGCGCGTCGACGGTCGCGGAACTGCTGGCAGCCGGCCGTCCGGCGCTGCTGGTGCCGTACCGTTACGCCATCGACGACCATCAGTCATTGAATGCACATGCGGTCGACGAGGTCGGCGCCGGCTGGCTGATTCCCGAGCCGGATTTCACGGCGGAAAGCCTGGCGTCCCGGCTTGAGTCCATGTTCGGCATGCCGATGCTGTTGGAAAAGGCGGCGGAAGCGGCGCTGAAAGCGGGCCGTCCGGATGCGACGGAACGGCTGGCGTCGCTCGTCGAGGCGACTCTCAACGGCGAAAACGGCGCGGACGCGCGGGAGGCGGCATGAACTCCGGCGTCAGATCGATCCCGCTCAACATCGGCACCCTGCATTTCGTCGGTATCGGCGGCATCGGCATGAGCGGCATCGCCGAGATCCTGCACAACCTGGGCTACAGTGTGCAGGGTTCCGACATTGCCGAAAGCGCCAACGTCAAGCGGCTGCGTGACATGGGGATCGATGTCGCCATCGGCCACGCCGCCGAGAACGTAGCCGACGCGACCGTGGTGGTCATCTCGTCGGCGGTCAAGAAGGATAACCCGGAGGTCCGCGCCGCACGCGAGAAACTGATCCCGGTGGTGCGCCGCGCCGAGATGCTGGGCGAACTGATGCGCCTCAAGTGGTCGATCGCCATCGGCGGCACGCATGGAAAGACAACGACGACATCGCTGATCGCGGCGGTCCTCGAGGCCGCCGACATGGATCCGACCGTGATCAACGGCGGCATCATCAACGCCTGGGGGAGCAATGCGCGGCTGGGCGACGGCGATTGGATGGTCTGCGAGGCTGACGAGTCCGACGGCACCTTCCTGAAGCTGCCCGCCGCCATTGCGGTCGTCACCAACATCGACCCGGAGCATCTGGATCATTATGGCGACTTCGAGGCCTTGAGGCGCGCCTTCGACGCCTTCGTCGAGAACATCCCGTTTTACGGTTTCGCGGCGCTGTGTATCGATCACGCCGAGGTACAGGCGATGATTCCGCGGGTTTCCGACCGCAGGATCGTTACCTACGGGTTCAGCCCGCAGGCCGACGTGCGCGCGGAAAACGTCAGGACGGCACCGGAGGGCACGACCTACGACGTCACGATCTCCAACCGCAAGACCGGCGAGAGCCGCGAAATCAAGGACCTCAAGCTGGCCATGCACGGGTTGCACAACGTGCAGAACGCGTTGGCCGCCGTTGCCATCGCCTCCGAAATGGGGTTGCCGGACGCCGTGCTGAACCGGGCACTATCCGGGTTCAAGGGCGTGAAGCGGCGTTTTACCCATACCGGCACCGTCGACGGCATCACGGTCATCGACGATTACGGGCACCACCCGGTGGAGATTGCCGCGGTCCTGAAAGCGGCCCGCGACGTGGCGCCGAACCACGTCATCGCCGTCGTGCAGCCGCACCGCTACACGCGGCTCCGCGACCTGTTCGAGGATTTCTGCACCTGCTTCAACGCCGCCGACGCGGTCGTGGTCGCCGACGTCTATCCGGCCGGCGAGGAGCCGATTCCGGGCATCGACAGGGATGCGCTGGTCGCCGGGCTGCGCGAGCGCGGTCACCGCACCGTCGTCGCGCTCGAAGGTGCCGATGCCCTGGCCGCGACCATCGACGGCATGGCGGGCGAGGGCGACTTCGTCGTGTGCCTGGGCGCCGGCAGTATTTCCGCCTGGGCCAACGCGCTGCCGGGCGAGCTGGAAACACTGCGCGGCAAAGCGCGGGAGGCTGCGAATGATGGCCGCTGAGAGACGCACGCCGCACCTGATCGAGCGCATGCCCGCCGTCCGCGGCCGTCTTCGTGCCGACGAGCCCTTGGCGCGTTATACTTGGTTCCGGGTCGGCGGCCCGGCGGAAGTATTGTTCGAGCCCGCAGACCTCGACGACCTCACGCACTTCATGGCCAATCGCCCCGAAGATGCCGGCATCACCGTCATCGGCGGCACGTCGAACATCTTGGTCCGCGACGGGGGCGTGCCGGGTGTCGTGATCCGGCTCGGCAAGCCGTTTGCGAATATCGAAGCGGAAGACGACGAGGTTCGTGCCGGCGCGGCGGCGGCCGACATCAACGTGGCCAGGCGTGCGGCGGAAGCCGGGATTGGCGGTCTCGAGTTCATGGTCGGCATCCCGGGGACGCTGGGCGGTGCGCTGCGCATGAATGCCGGTGCCTACGGGACCGAAATCGCCGATGTCTTCGAAAGTGCGGCCGCCGTCGACGGCGAGGGAAATCTACATACGCTTTCCGCCGCCGACATGGGGTTCGCCTACCGCCATACGAATGTGCCGGACGATTTCATCTTCACGTCCGCGGTACTCAAGGGCAGGGCCGGCGATGTAACCGTCATCAAGGCGCGCATGAAGGATATCCAGGTGCAGCGCGAATCGTCGCAGCCGGTGCGCGAGCGTACCGGCGGGTCGACCTTCGCCAACCCGGACGGACACAAGGCCTGGGAACTGATCGACAAGGCGGGTTGCCGCGGCTTGACCGTCGGCAGCGCGCAGGTGTCGCCCGCGCACACGAATTTCCTGATCAATACCGGCAACGCGACGGCCGGCGATCTGGAGCGTCTCGGCGAGGAAGTGCGCCGTCGCGTGATGGAGAATTCCGGGATCGAGCTTCGGTGGGAAATCCGCCGCCTCGGCATAACGACATCGAACGGCCCCGAGGAGGTGCAGCCATGACCAGACACGTCGCGGTACTGATGGGCGGATGGTCGGCGGAACGCGAGGTCTCGCTCGCCAGCGGCGCGGCGTGTGCGAAGGCCCTCAAGGAAGCCGGCTTCGACGTGACCTCGATCGACGTGCAGCGCGATATGGGGGCACTGATCACGCGGCTCTATCCGAAGCCTGACGTGGTGTTCAACGCGTTGCACGGCCGCTGGGGTGAGGACGGCTGCGTGCAGGGGCTGCTCAACATTCTCGGTATTCCCTATACGCATTCGGGGCTGCTGGCCTCAGCGCTGGCGATGGACAAGCCGACGGCGAAGCGCCTGTTCGTCGATGCGGGCCTGCCGGTCGCCCACCACGTGGTCGCCAGCGAGGACGACATCCGCGCCGGCGATCCGATGCCCAGGCCCTATGTCATTAAGCCCTGCAACGAAGGCTCCAGCGTTGGTGTGCACATCATCCGCGAGGGCGACAACGCGCTCAGCTTCGAGGGCACAGGCTGGCCGCACGGCGACCGGGTCATGGTCGAGGAGTTCATCGACGGGCGGGAACTGACCGTTGTCGTCATGGGCGACAAGCCGCTGACCGTCACGGACATCACAACGGAACGAAATTTTTACGATTACGACGCTAAATATGCTCAAGGGGGATCGAAGCACGTTCTTCCCGCCGAGCTGGATACCGAGACGTTCGATGCCTGCATGGCCCTGGCCCTGCAGGCGCACCGGACTCTCGGATGCCGGGGAATCTCCAGGGCCGACTTCCGATACGACGGCGATCGGCTCTATCTCCTGGAGGTCAATACCCAGCCCGGCATGACGGCGACGTCGCTTGTGCCGGAGCAGGCGGAGTACGCGGGCATTTCCTTCCCCGAACTGGTGACCTGGATGGTCGACAACGCGGAGTGCGACGTATGATTTTTGGGCGTAAGCAGAAGACGAAAAGCGGGGCCGAACGTGCGCGTCCGCAGCCGCGCCCCCGGGTTCGTCCTTTGTGGCGCCGTACCTGGTTCATTCCGCTTGCGGCCGCCATCATCATGGGGACTGCCGCCGGCGGTGGCTGGTGGGCGATTACGTCCGGCAGCGCCAAGCGTGTTTACGAAACTGCGCGTTGGACCGCGATTTCGGCGACCGCGTCGATGGGCTTCCGGGTCCAGGAGGTGATGGTATCCGGGCGTCAGCAGACCGACCGCGAGACCCTGATCAAGGCGCTCAACGTGTCGCGCGGCGCGCCGATCCTTGCCTTCGACATCAACGCCGCGAAGGAACGTCTCGAGGTCCTGCCGTGGGTCCGTGCATCGACCATCGAGCGCATGCTGCCCGATACCATCCTTATCAGCATCGTCGAGCGCGAGCCGCTGGCACTGTGGCAGAAGGACGGCAAACTGAACCTGATCGACGCCGACGGCGCGGTCATTCTGGACGACGGCCTGGAGCCCTATGCCGATCTGCTGGTCGTCGTCGGCGACGGCGCCGAGGCCCAGGCGGCGGCGTTGCTTGCGCTGCTGGGCACCGAGCCCACGCTGATGCAGGAGGTCCGGGCCGCGACCTGGGTCGGCAACCGGCGCTGGAACCTGCATCTGAAGGGTGGCATCGACGTGCGCTTGCCGGAAGACGACGCGCTGGGGGCATGGCAACGGCTCGCCACCTATCACCGTAATCACAAGGTGCTGGACAAGAACGTGACGGTCCTGGACCTGCGCATCCCGGACCGGTTGATCGTCAAGACCGGGCCCAAGGGCAGCGGCCAGGAAACGTAGCGAATACGAGTTGGGGTTAAGAGAGAAACGCGAATGAAGAGAAACGGGGCATCGCTGAAACCAAGATCGGGGTTCGTGGCCGCGCTTGATATCGGCACTACCAAGATCTGCTGCCTGATCGCCAAGCCGCACGTAGACCGCGGCCCCTACGGCGCGTCCGGCCCCAAGGTGATCGGTATCGGCACGCATCAGGCGAACGGTATCCGTTCCGGCGCCGTCGTCGATATGGATGCCGCCGAACACGCGATCCGCGCCGCCGTCGAGCGCGCCGAACAGATGGCCGGCGACAACATCGACCGCGTCGTCATCAACGTTTCGGTCGGCAAGCCGAAATCCAAACTGGTGTCGTGCGAGGTCTCGATCGGCGGGCACGGCATCACCGAGCACGACATGCGCCGGCTAATGGATCCGGCGGTGCTTTTGAAGGACATGCCGGAAGACCGCGAGATCGTGCACAAGATTCCGGTCGGCTTTACCGTCGACGGCAACCGCGGCGTGCGTGACCCGATCGGCATGTACGGCGAGACGCTGGGCGTCAACGTGCACGTGGTGACGGCGCAGACAGCGCCGCTCCGGAACCTGCACGCTGTTGTCGAGCGCTGCCATCTGCATGTCGACGGCATGGTCATGTCGCCGTTCGCCTCCGCGCTCTCGTGTCTCGTCGACGACGAGAAGAAGATGGGCGCGGCGTGTATCGACATCGGTGGCGGCACCACCGGCATCGCCCTGTTCTTTGATGGCGAACTGGTACACACCGATATTATTCCGGTCGGCGGGAACCACATCACCAACGACATCGCGCGCGGTCTTTCGACCCCGTTCGGTCATGCCGAGCGCATGAAGAATCTTTACGGCACCTGCCTGCCGTCGGCGTCCGACGATGCAGAGGTGATCCAGGTGCCACTGGTCGGCGAGAACGACGAAACCGGCACCGTGCAGGTCCCGCGTTCGATGCTGGTCGGCATTATCCGTCCGCGTGTCGAGGAGATCATCGACCTGGCGCACGAACGCCTCGAGAAGGCGGGGTTTGCGCAACTCGCCGGCCGCGTCGTGCTGACCGGCGGCACGTCCCAGCTTACCGGCATCTCGGAGATGGCGTCCCAGGCCTTTTCCCATCACGTGCGGCTTGCCAGCCCGCGCCCGGTCGAAGGTCTGGCCGAGGCCGTCGCCGGGCCGGCGTTTGCGGCCGCGTCGGGGCTTCTGCAGTACGCCGTCGCCGCGGCGGAAGTGCCGATCGAGGCGGAAATGAACCTGACGCCGTCGCCCAACGGCCTGTTGGGCCGCATCGGGCATTGGTTGAGGGAGAATTTTTAATGGGTGGATTAACGGAATTCCGAACGCTCCGCGCCACGTCGCGGGGTGGAGAGGTCAAGAGGTCACATCAAACCGATAGGAGCGGAGATTGACATGAGTATCAACATTAGCGTCCCCGAGGGAGCGGATTCCCCGGAATTGAAGCCGCGCATCACCGTACTCGGTGTCGGCGGGGCTGGCGGCAATGCCGTCAACAACATGATCGCCAAGGACCTGCAGGGTGTCGACTTCGTCGTCGCCAACACCGACGCGCAGGCGCTGGTTCGGGCCAAGACGGATCGCCGCGTGCAACTCGGCGCCGACGTCACCGAAGGCCTGGGTGCCGGCTCGCGTCCCGACGTCGGCCGCATCGCCGCCGAGGAAAGCCTCGAACGCGTGATGGAAGAACTCGACGGTGCGCACATGGTGTTCGTCGCGGCGGGCATGGGCGGCGGCACCGGTACGGGTGCGGCGCCGGTTATCGCCAAGGCGGCCAAGGAACGCGGCATCCTGACGGTCGCCGTGGTCACCAAGCCTTTCCAGTTCGAAGGATCGCACCGCATGCGCATCGCCGAAGCGGGCATCCAGGATCTGGAAAGCTTCGTCGACACCCTGATTATCATTCCGAACCAGAACCTGTTCCGGATCGCCAATGAGAACACGACCTTCGCCGACGCCTTCGCGATGGCCGACGAGGTCCTGTATTCGGGCGTTCGTGGCGTCACCGACCTGATGACCATGCCGGGCCTGATCAACCTGGACTTCGCGGACATTCGCTCGGTCATGGGCGAGATGGGCAAGGCGATGATGGGCACCGGCGAGGCCAACGGCGAACGCCGCGCGCTCGAAGCCGCCGAAGCGGCCATCAACAATCCGCTGCTGGACGATTCGTCGATGAAGGGCGCCAAGGGCGTACTCATCAATATCACCGGCGGCATGGATATCACGCTGTTCGAAGTCGACGAGGCGGCGAACCGTATCCGCGACGAAGTCGACAACGATGCGCACATCATCATCGGTTCCGCCTTCGACCAGGAACTGGAAGGTCTGATGCGCGTTTCCGTGGTCGCCACGGGCATCGACGCGATCGCCGCCGAGCAGCCGCGTCCGCAAGTGCTGACGGTATCCGAGCGGGCCGAACCGCGCCGGATTCAGCCGGAAGCGCCGAAAGCCGAAGCGGCGCCGGAACCGACCCGCCGGGTGCCCGCCGCGCAGCCCGCGCCGGCGGCCGCCGAGGAAACGCCGAAGCCCGCTGCTGCTGCCGCCGAACCGGCGGCTGCCGAGACGGACGGCGACGCGCAGACCGACATCGAGGACGCGCCCGCGTTCGAGATCAAGGATACGCCGCGACCGGCGGCAGCCGCTGCCGAGGTCGAGGAAGAAGCGGAATCGGACCTTAAGGCGGTTGCCGACGAAGCGGCGGACGACGCCGAAGAGGAACTGCCGATCGAGGACGACGAGGCGCCGAAACCTGCCGCCGCTGCTGCCGCGGCGGAACAGGAAGACGCGCCGAAGCCGGCGGCTGCTGCGGAGGAACCGGAAACGCCGGTCGCCGCGACGCCGAAGGTCGGCGCGACCGACGCCTTCATCCCGAAACCGGCCGCCGGTGTCGACGACGACAAACGCGAGGTCGCCGAGAAAGCCGATCCGATGGCGGAAGCCGATCTGATCAACGGTGGCAAGGAACCGGCAGAAAAGAAACCGGCCGCAAAATCCAGGTCGAGCCTGTTCGAACTGGTCACCGGCACCGGCAAGGCGGCTATCGACCGCGTCACCGGCAGCGGTCAGCGCACCGAACCGGCGGCGCCGTCCCGCGATAACGGCGAGCCCAAGGCGGAGCGGATCATGACCCCGAGCGGCGGGCCGGCCCGCGCCGTGGTGGGTCAGTCCGGAACGCAGGCCATGCCGCAGCCGACGCTCGGCGGTCTCGAACCCGAAGACCGCATCCAGGAATCCACCGAGGATGACGACGATCTGCTCGACATTCCGGCGTTCCTGCGCCGCCAGGCCAACTGATCGGCGGCCGTGAATCGCTCCTATCACGGAAAGGGGCGCCTTCGGGCGCCCCTTTCGCTGTTCGGTCCGCGAATTACCATCGTTTCAAACGCACATATAAGTAATTGTTTTTAAATACGAAAAAAGTAACATTCCGAAACAATTGTTGATTTGAGTGGATCGGCATCGCTTGCTACACCGATCATCAATAAACCGACAAAACATAAGGGGCGCCAAGCGCTCGGGGGTTAAAGAGAATATGTTCGATCAGAATGATGACGCCGCGATGACGGAACTCGACGCGAATGAGCCTGTGGTTCGTCAACGTACGCTGAAATCTTCGATCAATTGCACCGGGGTCGGCCTGCACTCCGGCGAAAAAATCTCGATGACCATGAAGCCGGCGCCGGTGAATACAGGCGTCGTTTTCCGCCGCACCGACATCAAGGGCAAGGGCGCGGTGATTCCGGCGCGGTTCGACCGTGTCGTCGACACGCGGCTTTGCTCGCTGCTCGGTAACGAGGATGGGATCACCGTCGGCACCGTCGAGCATGTCATGGCCGCCTTGGCCGGCTGCGGCATCGACAACGTCGAGATCGAGCTGAACGGCGCCGAAGTACCGATCATGGACGGCAGTTCAGAGCCGTTCGTGTTCCTCATCGAATGCGCCGGGATCGTCGAGCAGGATGCGCCGCGCCGCGTGATCCGCGTTCTCAAGCGGGTCGAGGTTACCTACGGCTCCGGCCACGTCGCGATTTCCCCCGCCGACACCCAGATCATCGATTTTGAGATCGATTTCGACAGCACCGTCGTCAACCGTCAGGAAATGAGCCTCAAGGTCGTCAACGGCGCGTTCCGCAAGGAACTCGCGAAGGCACGTACCTTCGGCTTCCTGCACGAGGTCGAGGCGCTTTGGGAAGCCGGCCTTGCCAAGGGCGGTTCGCTCGACAACGCGATCGTCGTCGGTCACGACGGCGTCATGAACGAAGACGGTCTCCGTTTCGACGACGAATTCGTGCGCCACAAGGCGCTGGACGCGATCGGCGACCTGTATCTCGCCGGTGCGCCGATCATCGGCCGCTTCGAAGGCGTTTGCTCGGGGCACGCCGCCAACAACAAGCTGGTCAAGGCCCTTCTCGCGGACGAATCCGCATGGGAATGGGACGTGCTGCGCGGCGAGGCGGTGCTCGACGCCGTTGACGGCGGGCTTGAAGCTGAGCCGATGGCCGCCGCGCTCTGAGTTCCCCAAGGCGTCCCGGGGACGCCGATTTCAGCAGTTTCGACTGAAAATTCACGCGTTTCGCCCTGTCTCTGCCCTTGCGGATTCTTGTGTCGTGCGTGATATACTCGCGCACTGCTCCAGCCTTTGCAGGAATGGGAATGGCAAACCGATGCTTCGTGTTTACCGGTCGTTGAAGGTTTCGATGGCGTTGGCGCTTGTGGCGCTGACGGCGGCCGCGTGCACGATCAAGGAAGAGCCCGAGTACGTCGAGCGCCCGGTCTCGGAAATCTACAATACCGCCATGAACCTGATGCAGGACGGGTACTATAAACGTGCCGCGAGCGAGTTCGACGAGGTCGAGCGTCAGCACCCGTATTCGGTCTGGGCGACCAAGGCCCAGCTTATGGCGGCCTATTCCTATTACCAGTCCAATCGTTACGACGACGCGATCATCGCCCTCGACCGCTTCACGCAACTGCACCCGGCGAACCGGGACGTCGCCTATGCCTATTACCTGAAGGCGCTTTCCTATTACGAACAGATTTCGGACGTGGCGCGGGACCAGAAAATGACCGAACTGGCGCTGGATGCGCTCAATGAAGTCATGAAGCGGTTCCCCGATTCCGAGTACGCGCGCGATGCCAAGATCAAGATCGACCTGACGTATGACCATCTTGCCGGCAAGGAGATGGAGATCGGCCGCTACTACCTGAACCAGAAACATTATCTGGCGGCGATCAACCGTTTCCGCACGGTCGTGGAAAAGTATGAAACGACGACGCACGTACCGGAAGCCTTGCACCGGCTGACCGAAGCGTATCTGGCACTCGGCGTGACCAGCGAGGCGCGCAAGACGGCGTCGGTGCTGGGTCATAACTTCCCCGGCAGCGATTGGTATTCGGATTCCTATTTCCTTTTCGAGGACAAGCCGAAGACCGAACCCGCAGAACAACCCTGGTATAAAGTTTGGTGAGCGTACTGACGCCGACGTTTCCGGGAGATCAACGCCCATGCTGACCCGGCTGTCGATCCGAAACGTGGTCCTGATCGACAAGCTCGACCTTGAGTTTTCTCCCGGTCTCGCCGTTTTGACCGGTGAGACGGGGGCCGGTAAATCCATTGTCCTCGACGCGCTGGGTCTGGCGCTCGGTTATCGTGCCGAGGCGCGGCTGTTGAGGAAGGGGGCGGATCAGGCGAGCGTCAGCGCGGTGTTCGAGGTGCCGACCGACCACCCGTCCCGCGCCGAACTGGAGGAAGGCGGTCTCGACGCCGCCGAGGACCTGCTGATTCTAAGGCGCGTGCTGGGTACCGACGGGCGTACCAAGTCCTTCGTCAACGATCAGCCGGTCAGTGTCGGACTCCTGAAACGGATCGGCGAGCATCTGGTGGAGATCCACGGCCAGTTCGAGACGCAGCGTCTGCTCGATCCCGCGGGGCACCGGGCGCTGCTGGACGCCTGCGGCGATTTCGATGACCTGTTGCACGACGTGGGAGGGGCGTTCGCCACGCTTCGCGACATGCAGGCGTCGCTCTCGGCGGCCGAAGAGGCGAGCCGGATGGCGCGCGAGAACGAGGAATTTCTGCGCCATGCCGTCGACGAGCTTGCCAAACTGGCGCCGGTCGCGGGCGAGGAAACCGCGCTTGCCGAACAACGCCGCATGCTGCAGCACGGCGAGCAGATTTCAACGGCGATTACCGCCGCCATGGAGGCCATCAACGGCGATGGCGGCGCCGACGAAACGCTGGGCCGGGCGCTGACGGAGATCGAGCGCGCGTCGGGCAAGGCCGGCGGCCGCCTCGACGATACGCTGGGCGCCCTGCAGCGCGCGCTTTCCGAGGTCGCCGATGCGGGTGGCTTTCTGGAGCGTGCCCAGGCCGATCTGGATATGGACCCGCAGGCCCTGGAGGCGGCGGAGGAGCGTTTGTTCGCGCTCCGGGCGCTGGCCCGCAAGCACCATTGCGAAGTGGATGCGCTGGCTGACGTGCAGGCGAAACTGGAAGCCGACCTGGCCGACGTCGATGCCGGCGGCGAGAACGTGAAGCGTTTGAAAGCCGAACTGGAGAAAGCGAAACAGGCGTACCGGGACGCAGCCGGAAAACTCAGCGCGGCGCGCAAGAAGGCGGCGAAGACCCTCGATACGGCGATGGCCGGCGAACTGGCGCCCCTGAAACTCGGACAGGCGCGCTTCGAAACAGGCGTGGCCCCGCTCGACGAGGAAAAGTGGGCGGCGCACGGCATCGACCGGGTCGCCTTCAGCGTCGCCACCAACCCGGGCAGCGAACCCGGGCCCCTGAACAAGATCGCGTCGGGGGGTGAACTGGCGCGCTTCATGCTGGCGCTCAAGGTCGTGCTGGCCGAGGCCGATCCGGTGCCGGTCCTTGTCTTCGACGAGGTCGACGCCGGGATCGGCGGTGCCGTCGCGGCGGCGGTCGGCGAGCGGTTGCAGCGTCTCGGCGCGGCGGCGCAGATTTTCGTCGTTACCCACTCGCCGCAGGTCGCCGCCAAGGGGTCGCGGCACCTTTACGTTCGCAAGGGGGCCGAGGGCGACGGCATGCGGACCGAAGTCGTGCCGCTCTCTGGCGAAGAACGGCGCGAGGAGATCGCCCGTATGCTGTCCGGCGAAAAAGTCACCAGCGAGGCGCGCGCCGCCGCCGATAGCCTTTTGAAAGGGGCCGCGGCGTGAGCGACGCAAATCCGGAGAGCGAGCTTCGCACGGTGCCGGTCGGCGAGCTTCTGAAGCCCGATGCGGCGGTGGAACTGGAGGCGCTGGCCAGAGAGATCGCGGCGCACGACGCTGCCTACTACCAGGAAGACGCGCCCGAGGTATCGGATGCCGACTATGACGCGCTCCGGAAACGCAACGACGAGATCGAGGCGCGCTTCCCCGACCTGGTGCGCGACGACAGCCCGTCCAGGCGCATCGGCGCGGCGGTCGCGCAAGGATTCGGCAAGGTCCGTCACAACCCGCCCATGCTGTCACTGGGCAACGCCTTTTCATCGGAAGACGTCGCCGAGTTCTATGACCGCATCCGGCGTTTCCTGAGCCTGGGCGCGGACGAACCCGTGGAGATCGTCGCCGAACCCAAGATCGACGGTCTTTCGGTGTCGCTCCGTTACGAGAACGGAAAGTTCGTACAGGGTGCCACCCGTGGCGATGGCCGCGAGGGCGAGGATGTGACGGAAAACCTGCGCACGCTGGACGAGATCCCGGAGACCATCGAAAACGCGCCGGCCGAGATCGAGGTTCGCGGCGAGGTTTACATGTCGAAGTCCGATTTCCTCGCGCTCAACAAGCGTCAGGACGAGGCCGGCGGCAAGGTGTTCGCCAACCCGAGGAACGCCGCCGCCGGATCGCTGCGCCAGAAGGACCCGTCCGTCACCGCGGCGCGCCCGCTCGGGATATTCCTTTATGCCTGGGGCTACGTCAGCGGCGTGAACGGGCAGGGTTACGGCGGCGGGATCGACTGGCCGGATCAGTGGTCGTTCTACGACCGGCTCAGGAAATGGGGTTTTCCGGTCAATCCGTACGCCGCCGTCTGCAAGACGCTCGACGATACGATGGCGCTATACGACAGGCTCGGCACCGAACGGGCGACGCTCGACTACGATATCGACGGGGTCGTCTACAAGGTCAACCGGCTCGACTGGCAGGAACGGCTCGGCTTCGTCAGCCGCGCGCCGCGCTGGGCGACGGCGCACAAGTTCCCGGCCGAAAAGGCGACGACTCTGGTCAAGGCCATCGGCATCCAGGTCGGCCGCACCGGCACGCTGACGCCGGTTGCGCACCTGGAACCGATCAACGTCGGCGGCGTCGTTGTGCAGCGCGCGACGCTGCACAACGAGGACTATATTCGCGAGAAGGATATCCGCGCCGGTGACCGGGTGTTGATCCAGCGGGCCGGGGACGTCATCCCGCAGGTGCTGGAGGTGGACCTGGACGCGCGGCCGAAACCGGCGCCGCCGCCCTTCGAAATGCCGGAGACGTGCCCCGAGTGCGGCAGTCTTGCCGTGCGCGAGGAAGGACAGGCGGCATGGCGCTGCACCGGCGGGCTGATCTGTCCGGCGCAGGCGGTCGAACGGCTCAAGCATTTCGTTTCGCGCGACGCTTTCGATATCGAGGGGTTCGGCGGCAAGCACATCGAGACGTTCTGGCAGGACGGCATCATCCATTCGCCGGCCGACATCTTCCGGCTTGCGGCGAAACGCGACGAGATCGCCGGCCGCGAGGGGTGGGGCGAGAAATCGGTCGAGAACCTGCTCGCCGCGATCGAGGATCGGCGTGCCATAGAATTGGCACGATTCATCTATTCACTGGGGATACGTCAGGTCGGGCAGGCGACCGCGCGCCTGCTGGCCAGCCGGTACGGCAGCTTCACGCACTGGCGCGAAGCGATGATCGCCGCGGCGGACCGGGAGTCGGACGCCTATGCCGAACTGATCGACATCGACGGAATCGGTCCGTCGATGGCGGATGACCTGATCGGCTTTTTTGCGGAGGACCATAATCTGAAGGTTCTGTCGGACCTGGAGGATGATCTGGAGATCGAGGACTTCGTCGCCGCCGATACCGGGAATTCGGTCATAAGCGGGAAGACGCTGGTCTTTACCGGAAACCTCGAGGCGATGAGCAGGTCGGAAGCGAAGGCGCGGGCCGAGCAACTGGGCGCCAAGGTCGCGGGATCCGTCTCCAAGAAAACAGACCTGGTGATCGCTGGTCCGGGTGCAGGTTCTAAACGTAAAAAGGCGGAGGAACTCGGGGTAACGGTAATTCCGGAGGAACAATGGTTGCAAATCCTCGAAGGGGATAATCGGCAATTGCAACTTTTATAAAAAATGAGTTTAAAGAATAGCCGGATATATGGAATTGTGCGTGCCGTCACACTTCCGGTTTTGTTATAACGATAGAATTCAAGGGTCCAATATCTCCCTAGGAGGACTAATAAAATGCCCCATCCAACAGACGTTCATGTCGGCCATCGCCTCCGAGAGGTGCGCATTATGCGTGGCCTTACGCAAACCCAATTGGGTGAACGTCTCGGTATCAGCTTCCAGCAAGTGCAGAAGTACGAGAAAGGCACAAACCGGATCGGCTCCAGCCGTCTCTGGGATATGTGCGGCATACTGGACGTGCCGGTCAGCTTCTTTTTTGAAGGACTTGGCGACGACAATGCCGACGACGAGAAAATCTCGCGGCGTGCGCTTCAACTTGCCAAGGAACTCGACCGGATCGAGGACGACGACGTAAAGACGAACTTTTTGCAACTGCTTAAAGTCTACAATACCAACTGACGTATCACGCCGATCCTTAGGGGGCGCGGGATCGGAATACGTTCAAAGGTTTATACCAAAAGCAGCGAGCGGACCGGTTGCGGCATCTTCGCCGTAGCCGCACGGGGGGAGTACGTCACGATCCGAACGATCCGCTGATCGTGTCCAAATTATCCGGGTCGGCATGCACCGACCAGTCGACACGGTCGGCATGGACACGGAATACCGCCGTCACCAGCGTGCACCCGTAATCGTCGCCGCCGTCGCCGGGGCGCCGGAGCACGCTTTCCTCACCCTCGCCGCCGCGCTGGAACAGGATGTTCTCTGCCTGCTTCGGATCGCCGCCGCCGGCGAGGTAACCGTCGACCGCGCGCTGGCGGTGATCGGAGGACGACGTGACGGTCTGCTCCAGCGACTTGAAATGGCCGTCGAGAAGGTGGTTCGCGTGGCCCTGGGCGCCGTCCACGGTACGGATCACGCTGGCCGACGCCGGCGCCTCGATCGACATGGGCTGTTCGATGCCTTTCATGGCGATGCCGTGATGGAACCCGGATGCCCGGTCCGGGCGGCGCAGATGGCCGATGACGTCCGGAATGCTTTCCGACTCCAATACGGCGCGGCAGATGAAGTGCCGGGGTACGCCCGGTTTCAGGTCGTCGGCGCGGATGTTGTTTGTGGTCTGCACGAGACCGGCCTCGGTGACCGCGACGCTGTGTCCGGGCAGCATGCCGGGGTAGAGATAGCTCTCGAACCCGGGGGCGTCATCGGGTTGCGCCCTGAGCCAGTAGCGGTGCGCCATGAAGTCGCCCGAGCCGTCCTCGTTGTGGGCAACGACGGCCGGAATCCCGGCCTCGAAGTCGCCGGCCGACATCACAGTCGTACAGGCATCCTGCATCGCATCGAGGCGTGCCTGCGCGGTTTCCGGCGGGAACCTGAGGTCGCCCCGGCAGTTCCAGATGAAGAGCGTTTCCGTATCCGTGCCGATGGCCTCGGCCATGCCCTTGAGTTCCGCCATGTGGCGTGGATAGGCGCGCGCCGCCGCGTCCCGGAGCGTTTTTACGTAGTCGCTGCCGGCGAACAGCTTCAGCGTATGCCGGAATTCGTGGTTGAGGGTCACGGCCTCGTTGAATGAACGGGCGACGGCGGCGCCGATCCGGCGGCCCATGTCGGCGGGCGTGCCGGCGGCTTCGATGATGTTGATGGTGTCGGTCATGTGGTGCTTACAGGAACTCCTGGGCATAGCGGTAAAAGGCGCCGACACGGCTCGGGTGCTGGCGGAACGTCCTCAGCACCTCGCCGCAGGATGCCTTCGCTTTCGCGTCCTGCGCCTTCAGGCCCTTCTCGCGGGCTGTGCTGAACGCTTTTACGGCGCGTGACGAGTCCTGATCGTTCTCGGAAATGTGCGCGAACATGCGGTCGATCTTGCCGAGCAGGGGTTCGACATCCTCGCCGCAGGCTTCGGCGCGCCCGGTCAGGTCACCGATCCTGCGGGCCGCCTTCAGGGCGTCGGCGGGCGCCATCACGGGGCGGGTCACGACCGGCAGCGCACGCATAGTGGTGAAGCGCGGATGTGCGTGGACGATCTCGGCCTGGGCCGAATCGCACGGACTGGTCAGCGTGTTGCAGACGGCAATGCGGGCAAAGAAAGCGGCCCACTGTTCGCCGGTCCGGGGCGAGTTGGCCGGGCTGCCCGGGTCGTCCTTGTGCCCCATCCAGACGCGGCGCACGGCGTAGGTGTGGAAATCGCCGATGAAGACCTTGCCCATGGCGAACAGCGCCGTGTCGGCCGGCGTATCCTTGACCGCCGTGCAGCGTGCCGTGAACGCCGCCGTCGTGCCGATCGTGGCTTTCTCACGCTTGATCTCGGAGATCTTCGGTTTGGCGCAGCCGGCGGTCATCGCCTTCGAGAGGTCCCGCGCGGCGAGTTGCGCGACCCGGTCTTTCTGGTTTTCAGAGCGCGTGATGACGACGCGTTCGACCACGCCGCCTTCGGTCAGGAAGCTGCGCCGCCACTCGCGGCGAATGCCGGTTTCGGTCTTCTCGGGTGCGCCGCCGGTCCAGTTGGGCGGCGGCGGGGCGACCAGCACCTCGCCGTTGAACGGTGCCTGCGCCCGTGTCTGTCCGGGGATCAGGACCGCAGCGGCAAGCACGGCGAGTGGCAGGACGTGAAACTTCATGCATCACTTATACGCGCCGCCGGACCTCAAGAGAAGAGGGGGCTGCAAGTTCAGCGTGGCGGCGGACAAAAAAAGGGAGGCCGAAAGGCCTCCCTTCTGAATCGCTTCCGGATTCGCCCTAGTGGAGGCGTCCCGGCAATTGCTTGATCGCATCGTCGACCAGTGAGTCGGCCTTGTCGGCGCTGAGGCTGTCTTTCAGCACCTGGCTCGTGGCGGCGATGGCGACGTCAACGGCGCGGGCACGGACCCGTTCGACGGCGTGCTGCTCGGCCATCTGGATCCGGTCCATGGCAAGCTTTTCGCGGCGCGCCAGCGACGCTTTCAGCTTCTCGCGGCCCTCGCGGTCCATGCGCTCGGCTTCCTGCTTGGCGTGCTCGATGATGGCTTCCGCTTCCTTTGCCGCGTCACGCTGCTTGCGCTGGTACTGGGCCAGCAGGTCCTGCGCCTCGTTGCGCAGGCGCTCGGCCTCGTCCAGTTCGGCCTTGATCTTTTCGGCCCGCTCGTCGAGCGCCTTGGTCGCCATCCTGGACACCGGCTTGGCGACCAGGGCGATGAACAGCACGACGGCGACGGCGGTCCAGAATGTGGGATCGCTGAACATATCGGTCTCCCTCAGGCCTTGCCGTCGATGACGGCGTCGACGGCGCCCTCGACCTTGCCGCTGGCGGGCGCTTCGCCGGTCAGCTTCTGGATCGCGTCGGCGGCGACGTCGACGGCGACGTCACGGACGCTCTCCATCGCTTTCTCCACCTCGGCGGCGATCGCCTTCTCGCTTTCGGCGATGTGGGCGTCGAGCTTCTCCGACAGTTCGGCCTCTTCCTTGGCGGCGGCTTCCTGGAGTTGCTGCTGCATTTTCTGAATGTCGGCGTGCGCCTCCGCGCGCGCGTCGGCGAGGGCCTTTTCGTAAGACGCAAGCGTCGCTTCCGCCTCGCGTTGCAGGTCCTCGGCCTTCTTCAGGTTGTCTTCCAGCCGCATCTGCCGGGTTTCCAGCGCGTCGGAGATCTTCGGCACCGCGACCTTCCACATGATGAGGAACATCGCGCCGAACGTGATCGCCAGCCAGACAAGCTGCGGTGCGTATGTGGTGACGTCTAACTGAGGCATGACATCCCCGCTTCAGGCGGTGGATTCCGCGGGCGGCCGGGCGGCCGCCCGGAAATCAACCGAACAGAATGACCAGTGCGATAACCAGCGCGAACAGCGCGATGGCTTCGACGAGCGCGAAGCCCAGCATCGTCATCGGGAACACCGCGCCCTGAGCGGACGGGTTGCGGCCGACGGCCTGGATGAACGAAGCAAAGATGTTACCGATACCGATACCGGAACCGATAACGCCGATAACGGCGAGGCCGGCACCGAGGAGCTTTGCAGCTTCAAGTTCCATGGGTCAGATCCTTTCTAGTTTGGTTCAACAGTTAAAGGGTTATCCGCGTGCCTTAGTGCAGATGCAGCGCATCGTTCAGGTAGAGGCACGTCAGAATGGCGAACACGAACGCCTGCAGGAAGGCGATCACGAATTCGAGGCCCGTCAGCGCGACGACGAACAGGAACGGCAGCCAGCCGGCGGCGATCCCGAGCGAGATGATGAAGCCCGCGAACACCTTCAGCAGCGTGTGCCCCGCCAGCATGTTGGCGAACAGACGCACCGAAAGGCTGATCGGACGCGACAGGTAGGAAATGATTTCGATCGGGATCAGCAGCGGCGCCATGTACATCGGCACGCCCGGCGGCATGAAGAACGTCAGGAAGTGCAGCTTGTGCTTGGCGATGGCGATCAGGGTCACGCCGACGAAAATGAAGAACGCCATCGCGAAGGTGACGGCGATATGGCTCGTGAAGGTGAACGAGTAGGGCATCATGCCCCACATGTTGCCGACCAGCACGAACATGAAAATCGTGAAGATGAACGGGAAGTACGGGCGGCCTTCGTTGCCCACCGTGTCCTTCAGCATGTTGGCGATGAACACGTAACTGAGTTCCGCCATCGACTGCCAGCGTCCCGGTACCAGCGCGCTCCGGCGCATGCCGCCGACCAGGAACAGGGTGACGGTCAGTACCGTCAGCACCATGAAAAGCGATGAATTGGTAAAGGATGCGTCGACGCCCGCGACGTTGATGTCCACGAGCGTTTTGATCTCGAACTGCGCGAGTGGGGATTGTCCCTCAGCCACCTCGATCTTTCCCTTCCTCGGGCGTCCCGGATGCTTTTTTTCCGGACGCGTCGTCTTTTTGTCTGTAGCCCGCGGTATTACCCATACCGGAGGCCAACCGATAAACGTTCATGACACCGGCGGCGAACCCCAAAACGATGAACGCCACCATGACCCAGGGACGCGTACCCAGCCACTCGTCGAGGGCCCAGCCGATGGCCAGCCCCACGGCCACGGCGGAAACTAACTCGACAGACACCCGAAAGGCAAGCCCTAGAGCCGTCTTCGGCGGCTCTTTGAGCTGCTTTTTCCAGAGCCGTCTGGATTCCTCGGTTTCCCGGGCTTTTTTGAGTTTCTGCCCGAAACTTTCGAGGTCTTCCGAGGGCCCTCGGCCGGTGTCGTCGTCGGATGCCATGAAACGTCCCCCGAGGCGGCCAACCGCCTCAAAAATGGACTATGCCACCCCGTTTCCCGTCCTTAAGTCCGGGGGTGTTGTAGCAAAATAACCGGGCCCCGCAAGCCCTGTTTTCGCGGGTGCGGGATTCGCCCCTCATCCTTCGAGACGCGCTGCGCGCTCCTCAGGATGAGGTCGCCATCCACGCCTCATGCCGAGGAGCAAGCAAAGCGAGCGTCTCGAAGCAGGGGGCGCCGACGTCGTTCAAGCCGACTCGCGGATTTCCTCGGCCTGCTGCAGGTCAACGGAGACGAGCTGCGAGACGCCGCGTTCCGACATGGTGACGCCGTAGAGCCGGTCCATCCGCGCCATGGTCATGCGGTGGTGGGTGATGATCAGGAAGCGCGTGCTTTCCTGTTTCGACATCTCTTCCAGCATCGAGCAGAAGCGGTCGACGTTGGCGTCGTCGAGCGGCGCATCGACCTCGTCGAGCACGCAGATCGGCGCCGGGTTGGTCAGGAACACCGCGAACAGCAGCGACAGCGCTGTCAGCGCCTGCTCGCCGCCCGACAGCAGCGTCAGGTTCTGCAGCTTCTTGCCCGGCGGCGACGCCATGATCTCGAGACCCGCGTCCAGCGGGTCGTCGGCCTCGGTCAGTTCCAGGTGCGCGTGGCCGCCGCCGAACAGCTTGGTGAACAGTTCCTGGAAGTGCGTGTTCACCTCCTCGAACGACTGCAAAAGCCGCTGGCGGCCCTCCCGGTTCAGTTCCGAGATGCCGCGGCGCAGCTTGTCGATGGCCTTGATCAGGTCCTCGCGCTCGGTATTCAGGGTCTCGATCTGCTCTTCCAGTTCGCGCATTTCCTGTTCGGCGCGGAGGTTCACCGGGCCCATGGTTTCGCGTTCGCGTTGCAGGCGCTCGACCTTGCGTTCGGTCTGCTCCAGGTCGGGCAGCGCCTTTTCAGGATCGAGCCCGGCGATCTCGAACAACTGGTCCGGGCGGCATTCGAGGCGGTCGTCGACCCGCTCGGCGATGGAATGGCAGGTCTGCAGCGCCTGTTCGACGCTGCCCTCGGCGCGGACCCGGTTCTCGCGGGCGCGCGCCATGTCGGCCTCGACGGTGCGCAGCCGCTTGTCGGCCTCGGCCAGGCGCGTTTCCGCGACCTGAAGCTTGTCCGCGGCGTCGCGGCGGTTGCGTTCGGCGGTCTCGATTTCGGTAAGAAGCGCCTGGCGTTTCTCGTTCAGCGCCGCCGGCTTCTGCGCCAGGTCCTCGCGCACGGTTTCCAGTTCGGCACGCCGGGCCGTCAGCTCCTCCAGACGGGATTCGGAGGACTGCTTGCGGTCGCCCCAGCTCTGCGTCTCGCGCGTGATCGCTTCGAGGCGCTGGTTACGCTCGCGCGCCATGCGCTCGATCTCGTCGTGGCGTGCGCGGCACTCCATGTGGTGCGAGCGGCGCTCGTTCAGTTCTTCCCTGAGCGTCTCGATCCGGGCCCGGTCGCCGTCGATGTCCGGCAACGCGGTCAGTTCACGCCCACCGTCCTCGATCTGGCCGGTGACTTCCGTCAGGTCCGCCTCGACGCCGGCGATCTGGTCGGCGACGGCGGCCAGCTTGGAGCCGTGCGCGGCCATCTTTTCCTTGATGCCGGCCAGCACTTCACGTGCCTCGCCGAGCGCGGTTTCCGCGTTCCTGAGCCCGTCGCGGGCCGACTGCACGGCCTGGGCGCGGGTCTCGACCTCGGCGCGGGCGTCCTCGAACGCGGCGTCGGCTTCGGACAGACGCCGGTTGGCCCCCGCCGCCTGGCCTTCCAGTTCACGCAGCCGGTTGCGCTGTTCCAGCCGGCGCGCCGCCGACGTGGTGGCGCCGGCGCCGACGGTGTAGCCGTCCCAGCGCACCAGCGCGCCATCGCGAGTCACGAGCCGCTGACCGGGCCGGAGCTGGTGGATCAGACTGCGTGCCGCGTCGACCGTATCGACGACGCCGATCTGCGAAAGACGGCGCGCCAGAGCCGGCGGCGCCTGCACCCATTGGCTGAGCGGGGTCGCGCCATGCGGCAGCGCCGGGGCGTCGGTCATCGGCGGCAGCGCGCGCCAGTGGATGGCCGCGGCCTCGTCGATCGGTGCCTCGATTTCGTCGCCGAGCGCGGTGCCGAGCGCGCCCTCGAAGCCGGGTTCGACGGAAACGGCGTCGATCAGCGGCGGGAACATGTCCGGATCGCCGGTGTCGAGCAGCTTGGTAAGCGCCTCGCGCTCCGCCTGCAGCTTGGTGGCGCCGTCGCGCGCCTCGTTGAGGGTCGCGCGGCGGGTTTCGCGGTCGGTTTCCGCCTGCCGGTGCGCGTGTTCGGCGGTTTCCAGCACGGCCTGGGCGTCCTCGACGGCGCTCTGGGCGCGCGTCACGTCCGCCTCGGCGTCGTTCATGGCGTCCGCTTCCGGGGCATCGGCCTCGAGCCGGGCGTGTTCGGCCCGCATTTCGTCGAGCCGGCCCGTCAGGCGCGTCTGGCGTTGACCCAGTTCCTCTAGCCGCCGCTCCAGCGAGCCGCGCCGGGCTTCGGTGTCGGCGACCCGCTGCGTGAGGCCGGAAAGCTCGGTCTCGTGCGCCTCGACGGCGACGCCGGCGTTGGTGAGTTCTTCCTGCGCCTTGGCGCGGTTTTCCTCCTCGCCTTCGCGGGCGGCTTCGATCGCCGCCTGTTCCTCGGCAAGCCGCGTGTGCGCCGCTTCGGCGTCGGAAATGAGGGATTGTTCGCGGGTAGTGTCGGCGATGGTCTCCTCGATCCGGCGCCGCGTGTCCTCGGCCTGGGCCTGGATCCGCTGCTCTTCCTCGTCGAGGCCGTCGCGTGCGATGATCAGGCGCTGCAGGGCGGCGGCGGCGGACGCTTCCGAGTCGCGGAGCGCCGGGATATCGGCGGCGGCCTCGGCCTGTTCGGTGCCGGCCTCGCCGACGATGACGCCGAGCCGGCTGACCTCGGCCTCGACCTCGGAAAGGCGCATCCGGTACTGCTCGAGCTCGCTCTCCGCCGTGGTCCAGCGCAAATAGAACAGCGTTGCCTCGGCGGTGCGGATCAGGTCGGAAAGGTTGCGGTAGCGCGTCGCCTGGCGGGCCTGCTTCTTGAGGCCGTTCATCTGCGTTTCCAGCGTCACCAGGATGTCGTCGAGCCGTTCGAGGTTGGTTTCCGCGCCCTTGAGCCGGAGTTCCGCCTCGTGGCGGCGCGAATGCAGGCCGCGGATGCCGGCGGCTTCTTCCAGAAGCAGGCGGCGTTCGGTCGGTTTGGCGGCGATGACGGCGCCGATCTTGCCCTGGCTGACCAGCGCCGTGGAGCGCGATCCCGTCGCCTGGTCGGCGAACAGCAACTGCACGTCGCGGGCGCGCACGTCGGCGCCGTTGACCCTATAGACGGAGCCTTTCTCGCGCTCGATGCGGCGCGCGATCTCGAGATCGTCGGAGTCGCCGAACTGGGTCGGTGCGCCCTTGAGGGCGTTGTCCAGCGTCAGCACCACCTCGGCGACGTTGCGGGGCGGGCGGCGGTCGGTGCCGGAGAAGATGACGTCGTCCATCTCGCCGCCGCGCATCTGCTTGGCCGAGGTCTCGCCCATCACCCATTTCAGGGCCTCGACGAGGTTGGACTTGCCGCAGCCGTTGGGGCCGACGACCCCGGTCAGGCCGGCATCGATGTCCAGCGTCGTCGATTCGACGAAGGATTTGAAACCGCTCAGGCGCAACTTCTTGAAGTGCAGCACGCTCGTTATAGCTCCCGAAACCCGGCCGGCTGGGCCTTAAGTTAGTGGCCTAAGGCCCTGACTATACCCCATTTTATGTAAATATGGCGTCTTTTTGTCACATTTACACAACATATGGTGGGACTATAGGGGGCGGCCGGCGCCGGAGTCGACTCATTTCAGCGCTGATTTCTGGGGATAAGTTGACGGCACGAACACTCTTTCGTGCCGTCACCCCGGCGCCGGCCGGGGTCCAGGGCGTTAATCCGCAAATATCAACTCCTGAGGCTCTGGATTCCGGCTTGCGCCGGAATGACGCGCAGTAGAAGAAACGGACTTAATGCCCCTTGAGCGCCTTGTCGATGGCGGCCTTGAGCTTGTCGACCTCCATCGCGCCCTCGACGATTTCGCCGGCGACGATCAGGGTCGGCGTGGCGTTGACGCCCATCTCCTCATGCGCCGTTTGCGCCTTTTTCTGGATGCCGTTCATCAACGCCGAATTGCGGACGCACTCGTCGACGTCCTTGGGGCCGAGCCCGGCCATGCGCGCGACCATGGTCAGCGCCTGCAGCGGGTTCTCCGAGCGGCCCCACTGGCCCTGGGTGTCGAAGAAGATGTCGATCATGCCCTTGTGGCGCTCCGGCCCGGCGCAGCGCGCGATCATCGCCGCGGCCAGCGCCGGCGTGTTGGTCGGGAAATCGCGGTAGACGAACCTGATCTTGCCGGTGTCGATGTAATCCGCCTTGATCTGCGGGAAGACATTATCGTGGAAATGCTTGCAGGCCGGGCAGGCGAGGGATGCGTACTCGATCACCTCGACGGGCGCGTCTTCGTTGCCCAGCACCAGTTCGGTCATGGCCGTTTCGGTATCGACGATCTTGGCGGCGGCGGTCGACGGAAACGCGGGAGCGACGGCGGCGGCAAGGCCGAGGGCCGAAAACGTGCGGCGTGAAATCAGCATGGATCGATCTCCGTTCTCAATATTCTTCTGTCAGTTATCGGCTTCGCGGCGGCGGGCGACATTCTCGCCGAGCCGTGTCAGCACGTCCCGAAGCTCGTCGTCGCCGACGCCGGCGAGGCTTTGTTCGATTTCGGCGCGGTGCTCAGGACGGATCGCCGGCAGCGGCGGGCGCTTGTCGGCGTCGCGTTTGGGCAGCGGCCCGTGGATGATCTTGATGTCGCCGACGGCGTTGAAGCCGAAAAAGCGGTTGATGCGTTCCAGCAGGATCGGCTGGAAGTGCATGACCTCGGTCGCCAGCGCACCGTTTTCGAGCAACAGGTAGAGCGTGCCCGGCTGCGCGCGGTCGCGCGGAAAACGGATGCGGTCGGGCAGGCTGTGCGAGCCGATCAGCTCGCCCGCGATCACCGGCCATTCGTTGACGATCGCGGCGTCGACGAAGCCCCGTTTATCCAGCGCCTTCTTGGTCAGGCCGGAAACGACGCGGCTGAGCGGCTGGCTGCGCGCACGGCGCGCCACGGCGTAACCTGAATTGGACGGGGATTGTGCCATGCGGGACCGGTGTTCCTGAATCTTTGCCGTTGCGCTCAAGCGTTCAGCAACCGGATGGTACGGGCGCGTCCCCACCGGGGCAAGAGCCCGCGGGCCGGCTCGCGATCTTGTGTTCTCGGGAACCGCGCAGTATGGCCTGCAGACAGATAACCTATAGTAACGTTATGGCCGAACCCGAGCATATCCGTTCAAAGCTCCTCGACTGGTACGACGCGCACCGCCGCGATCTGCCGTGGCGTGCCGCGCCGGGGGAACGGCCCGACCCTTACAAGGTCTGGCTTTCGGAAATCATGCTGCAGCAGACCACGGTGGCCACCGTCGGGTCCTATTTTGGCGATTTCATGGCGCGCTGGCCGACGGTCGGCGCGCTGGCGGCGGCGGACCTGGACGAGGTTCTGGTGGCGTGGCAGGGGCTCGGCTATTACGCGCGCGCCCGCAACCTGCACAAGTGTGCCCGTGTCGTCGCGGATGCGCACGACGGCCGGTTCCCGGACACGGTGGCGGGGCTGAAGGCGCTGCCGGGCATCGGTCCCTACACGGCGAACGCCATCGCCGCTATCGCCTTCGGCCGCGCCGCCATGCCGGTCGACGGCAATATCGAGCGGGTGACGGCACGGCTGTTCAACATCGAAACGCCGCTGCCCGGGGCCAAGCCGGAGATCGCGGCCAGGGCCGAGACGTTCGCGAGCGAGCGTCGGCCCGGCGATTTCGCCCAGGCGATGATGGACCTGGGGGCGACCGTCTGTACGCCCAGGTCACCCAGGTGTCTGTTGTGTCCGCTCGCCGACGACTGCGCCGCGCGCGCGGCGGGCGCCCCGGAGCGGCTGCCGGCCCGGGCGCCGAAGAAGGCCAGGCCCGAGCGCCGTTGCGTCATGTTCTGGCTCGAGAACCCGAACGGCGGCGTGCTGCTCAGGAAGCGGCCGGAAAGCGGGCTTCTGGGCGGCATGACGGAACTGCCGTCGACGCCGTGGCGGGAGGGGGACTGGCCGGACGCCGGCGAGATCGCGGCGCACCAGCCGCTCGATACGGACTGGCGGCAGGCTGAAGGCGAGGCGGTACATGTCTTTACCCACTTCCGGCTGACGATCCGCTTGTTGGTCGGCAAGAGCCGCGCCCGCGCCAACGCCGACGGGTTCTGGGTCCGGCCGGAGGATTTTCCGGACCACGCCCTGCCGACCGTGATCAAGAAGGCGGTAAAGCTGGTTTCAGGAACGTAGTGTTACCCCGACGTTATTGCCCGCTTGAACGCGGCGATATCGCCGTCGAGGGTGCGCTGGATGTGCCGGGTCAGGGCCTGCGCCTGCAGGATCGCCTGCCCCCGCTCGGGCAGCGCCAGCACCCGGTCCAGTTCGACGAGCGCGTTGACGAGGCGCCGGAGGCCGTGGTTCTCGGCCCAGGTCTGGAAATCGTGGGTTTCGACACGGAGCTTCTGCACGTTGCCGGCAACCGCAAGCTCGGTCATCCGCCGGGCCCGGTCCTCGGGCGTCGGCTCGTCGCTCATCATCGCGCCGAGAATACGCTCGGGCGCACCGTCGGCGCGCAAGTCGTCGATGGTGCGGCGGTCGAGAATATCCCAGGTCGCGGTATCAGCCATGCTTAGTCATCGTACTGGATCAGCGTGTCGACGGGTATGCCGACCTTGTCGCGGCCGCCCAGGAAATTGAGCTCGATGATGCAGGCCGCGCCGACCACCTTGGCGCCGACCTTCTCGAACAGGGCGACGGATGCCGCCAGCGTACCGCCGGTGGCGAGCAGGTCGTCCAGCACCACGACGCGCTGGCCCGGCGCGACGGCGTCGGCCTGGATCTGGATGGTGTCGGAGCCGTACTCGAGATCGTATTCGTGGCTGACGACCTCACCCGGCAGCTTGCCGGCCTTGCGGATCATGCAGAAGCCGAGACCGAGCCGGGCGGCCAATGGTGCGGCGACCAGGAAGCCGCGGGATTCGATCCCGGCCAGCAGGTCCGGCTGGTGCTTGGAGACAACATGCGCCAGCCGGCCAAGCGCCACCTGCCATGCGTCCGGGTGCGCCAGCAGGGTCGAGATGTCGTAGAAAAGAATGCCCGGTTTCGGGAAATCGGGAATGCCCCGGATGTGTTCTTTGAGGTCCATCGTCGTCTCCGAAATTGCAGCCGCATCCTAGCATGGGGTGGTCGCTCTGCAATCGCCGAGTGTCGGATGCGGAGTTGCCACGTCGGATTAAACATGGTTCGCTTCATAAAGGGTATGCCGGGTTGGGAGGCCCTGTTTATGTCATCCGAAACTCACGTTTTTCACCGGGCGCCGAAATCGGCGTTGCCGAAGGCGGTCAGGGGTGACGGCATTTACGTCATCGACAGCGACGGCAAGCGCTACCTGGACGGTTCCGGCGGCGCCGCGGTGTCGTGTCTCGGTCACTCCGACCCGGACGTGATCGCCGCGATCAAGGCACAGCTTGACGAGATCCCGTTCGCGCACACCGGTTTCTTCACGTCGGGTCCGGCCGAGGAACTGGCGGATTACCTGGTCGAACGCGGCCCGCGCGACGAAAACGCCGGCATGCGCGCGGTCTATTTCGTTTCCGGCGGTTCCGAAGCCGTCGAAGCCGCGCTCAAGATGGCGCGCCAGTATCACCTCGAGCGCGGCGAGCCGAAGCGCGCGCGCTACATCGCCCGGCGCCAGAGTTATCACGGCAATACGCTGGGCGCGCTCGCCGTCGGCGGTAACGTGTGGCGGCGCGAGCCCTATGCGCCGCTACTGGTGGAAACGTCTCTGATCGCGCCCTGCTATGCGTACAGGGACAAGCGCGACGACGAGAGCGAGGAAGAGTACGGCGTTCGCGTCGCCGATGAACTCGAGGCGGAGATCGAGCGTCTGGGTCCCGAGAACGTCTCCGCGTTCATCGCCGAGACCGTGGGCGGGGCGACCGCCGGCGTGATCCCGCCGGTGAAGGGCTACTTCAAGCGTATCCGCGAAATCTGCGACAAGCACGGCGTCGTCATGATTCTCGACGAGGTGATGAGCGGCATGGGCCGCACGGGCAGCCTGTTCGCGTGCGAGCAGGACGGCGTGGTGCCCGACATCGTGTGCATCGCCAAGGGGCTAGGCGCGGGCTATCAGCCGATCGGCGCGACCATGGTCACGGACAAGATTTATGATGCGTTTATCGAGGGCTCGGGCGCATTCCAGCACGGGCATACCTACATGGGCCATCCGACGGCGTGCGCCGGTGCGCTGGCGGTGCAGAAAAAGATCGACGGTGCGAACCTGCTGGACGCCGTCAAGACACAGGGTGCGGCGCTGGTCGACAAGCTGCACGAGCGTTTCGGCAACCACGCCCACGTCGGCGACATCCGCGGGCGCGGCCTGTTTCTGGGGCTGGAACTGGTCAGGGACCGGGCCACGAAGGAAACCTTCGATCCGGCCGACAAGCTGCATACCCGGATCAAGAAACACGCGTTCGAGGCCGGGCTGATCTGCTATCCGGGCGGCGCGACGGCGGACGGCGTGCGCGGCGACCACATCCTGATCGCGCCGCCGTTCATCATCACGGACGCGCAACTGGACGAGCTGGTGGACAAGTTGGGACACGCTGTCGAAACCTCGATCGCCGAGATAAGCCATTGAAACATATAGGGAGGACCGGCGGGGAACGCTGTCTTGCACGTTAATGACGCTATGCTACACTTTTTCTCAACAATGACGGACGGGATTAAAATGACCGCGTCAGGGAGACTTTGCACAGTGGTAGATGCGTCATCCGGTTCCGTGCCGGACAGATTGCTGCGTCCCGCGGAAAGTCAACGTTTTCAACGAATTCGCTCGTCGGTCGATCCTCTTGCTGGGACAAGCGACGAACGAGTGGCCGGGCATTTCGTCCGGCCGATGTCCGGCCGGTCGTACGGGCCGTCCGTCATTCGGCATTGACGGTAAGGAGAAGAAAAAGCCGCCGCCGATGCCTTAAGCGATTTGGTGAGCTTAACTGGATCAAAATCTCAAGGAGGAGTTATAATGCACTTCAAGAAAACCCTCGCGGTGAGTGCCGCCGTTATCGGCCTTACGCTCAGCGCCGGCACGGCTGATGCCGCGCAGAAGTTCATCTCGATCGGCACCGGCGGTGTCACCGGGGTGTATTACCCGACCGGCGGCGCGATTTGCCGTCTGGTGAACAAGAGCCGCAAGGAACACGGTATCCGCTGCTCCGTCGAGTCCACCGGCGGTTCGGTGTACAACATCAACACCATCCGCGCCGGCGAATTGGACATGGGCGTCGCCCAGTCAGACTGGCAGTATCACTCCTACAACGGTACCTCAAAGTTCGCCGACCAGGGTGCGTTCAAGGAACTGCGCGCGGTCTTCTCCGTGCACCCGGAACCGGTGACCATCGTCGCCCGCAAGGACGCGAACATCAAAAAGGTCATGGACCTCAAGGGTAAGCGCGTGAACATCGGTAACCCGGGTTCCGGTACCCGCGCGTCCTGGGAAGTCATGGCCGAAGCGCTCGGCTTCGGTGACGATGCCCTCGCACTGGCGACCGAGTTCAAGTCGTCCGAGCAGTCGCAGGCCCTTTGCGACAACAAGATCGACGCCTTCTTCTTCCTGGTCGGTCACCCGTCGGGGTCGATCAAGGAAGCCTCCACGTCGTGCGAATCGAACCTCGTCGAGGTCGCCGGCCCGGCGATCGACAAGCTGGTCGCGGACGCGCCCTACTACCGCACCGCGACGATTCCGGGCGGCATGTACACGGGGACGCCGAACGATACCAAGACCTACGGTGTCGGCGCCACGTTCGTGAGCTCGACCAATACCGATGCGAATACCGTGTATCACGTGGTCAAGGCGGTGTTCGAAAACTTCGACACCTTCAAGAAGCTGCACCCGGCGTTCCAAGTCCTGAAAAAAGAAGAAATGATCAAGGACTCCCTGTCGGCGCCGCTTCATGACGGTGCTGCCAAGTACTACAAGGAAGCCGGCCTGATGTAATTCGGTTCGGTTGGGGGCGGGCCCGGCGGTCCGCCCCCGCCCTCTTTGGTTATAGAGACATAAAAGCGATAGAGAGAAAATGCGGCAATAACCGCCGCAACGGGGCATTGCTGGGGAGCAATAATGGGCCGGCGTTAGACCGGCGGGGCGAGAAGGAAAAACGAACATGGCCGAACCGAAAACCGCCGAGGAAAACAAGCTCTCGGCAATCGACCTCGACGAACTGGTCGCATCGACGGACACCGGCGGACGGAATCCCGAGGGGGGTATCGGCAAGTTCCTGACCATCGTCGCGATCTGCTGGTCTCTCTACCAGCTCTGGATCGCCTCGCCGCTGCCGTTTATCTTCGCGGACCTGATCCCGATCCCCAACAATTCGCACACCCGGCCGACGCACCTGAGCTTCGCCATCTTCCTCGCCTTCATGGCGTACCCGGCGTTCAAGAATTCACCCAAGGACCGGGTGCCGATCGCCGACTGGGCGCTGGCCCTCATCGGCACCGGCTGCGCCGCCTATCTGGCGGTTTTCGCCGACGCGCTGGCCAACCGTCCGGGGCTGCCGACCACGACGGACCTGGTGGTGTCGGCCATCGGCCTCGTCTGCCTGCTCGAAGCGACGCGGCGCGCCCTCGGCCCGCCGCTGATGATCGTCGCCATGATTTTCGCGGCGTATATCTTCTTCGGCGAATACGCGCCCTCGATGATCGCCTGGCAGGGGGCATCGATGAACAAGGCGATGTCGCACCTGTGGATCACCCAGGAGGGCGTGTTCGGTATCGCGCTGGGTGTCTCCACCAGCTTCGTCTTCCTGTTCGTGCTGTTCGGCGCGCTTCTGGACAAGGCGGGCGCGGGTAACTACTTCATCAAGGTCGCGTTCGCGGCACTCGGCCACCTGCGCGGCGGCCCGGCAAAGGCGGCTGTGCTGGCGTCGGCGATGACCGGCCTGATTTCGGGTTCGTCCATCGCCAACGTGGTGACCACCGGGACCTTCACCATTCCGTTGATGAAGCGGGTCGGGTTTTCCGCCGAAAAGGCGGGTTCGGTCGAGGTGGCGTCATCGGTCAACGGCCAGATCATGCCGCCGGTCATGGGCGCGGCGGCGTTCCTGATGGTCGAGTACGTCGGCATTTCCTACCAGGAGGTGGTCAAGCACGCCTTCCTGCCGGCGATCATTTCCTATATCGCGCTGTTCTATCTGGTGGACCTCGAAGCGGCCAAGAACGGCATGAAGGGGCTGCCCAAGTCGGGCCCGATGCGGACCGTCATGCAGAAGGTCAATGGCTTCCTGATCGGTATCGCCGTAACGGCGGTGCTGGCGGTGGTCACGTACTTCGGCATCGGCTGGATGAAGGACGTATTCGGCGACAACGCCGGATGGGTTCTGACTGTGGCTCTGGTCGCGATCTATGTGGTACTGATCCGCTTCGCGGCGCAGTACCCGGACCTTGAACTGGACGATCCCAACGCGGAAGTCGTCGAACTGCCGGAAATGGGACCGACGGCCAAGACCGGTTTTCATTACCTGCTGCCGATCGTGGTGCTGGTGTGGTTCCTGATGATCGAGCGCAAGTCGCCGGGCCTGTCGGCCTTCTGGGCGACGGCGCTGCTGATCTTCCAGGTGCTGACGCAGAAACCGCTGAAGGCGCTGTTCCGGGGCGAAACCGATTACGCGGCCGCGTTCAAATCGGGTGTCGCCGACCTGCTGATGGGCATGGCCGACGGTGCGCGCAACATGATCGGTATCGGCGTCGCGACGGCGACCGCCGGCATCATCGTCGGCGCGGTGTCACTGACCGGGATCGGTCAGGTCATGGCGGAACTGGTCGAGTTCCTGTCCGGCGGCCACCTGATGGTGATGCTGATCCTGGTTGCCATCATCAGCCTGATCCTCGGCATGGGCCTGCCGACGACGGCGAACTATATCGTCGTGTCGTCGCTGATGGCCGGCGTCGTGGTGCAACTCGGCGCGCAGGAAGGCCTGATCGTGCCGCTGATCGCGGTGCACCTGTTCGTGTTCTACTTCGGGATCATGGCCGACGTGACGCCGCCGGTGGGGCTCGCCTCGTTCGCGGCGGCAGCGGTCTCCGGCGGCGACCCGCTCAAGACCGGGTTCGTGGCGTTCTTCTACAGCCTGCGCACCGTGCTGCTGCCGTTCCTGTTTATCTTCAACACCGATCTTCTGCTGATTGACGTCGGATGGCTGGACGGGATCATCGTCTTCATCGTGGCGACGGCGGCGATGCTGGTGTTCGCCGCGGGCACGCAGGGATATTTCTTCGCGCGTTCGAAATTCTATGAATCGGTCCTGCTGATCCTGATCGCGTTCACGCTGTTCCGTCCGGGTTTCTGGCTCGACATGGTGTGGCCGCCCTACGAGCAGGTCGACCCGGCGAAGATCCAGGAACTGGCCGCCGAGATGCCGGCCGGCGCCGAGATCCGCGTCAAGGTCGGCGGCGAGAACCTGGCCACGGGCGACAGGGTCGAGAAGTTCGTCGTCCTGCCGCTTGGCGAGAAAATGGAGGACGGTGCCGAGCGCCTGATGTCGCAGGCCGGTCTCGGCCTCGAGGAACGCGACGGCAAGATGATCGTCGCCGACGTCGGCTTCGGTAGCCCGGCGGAAAAGGCCAAGATCGACTTCGACTGGGAGGTGCTGGTCATCGAACTGACCGCCGACCGCCTGCCGAAGGAAATCTTCTGGATCCCGGCGCTGGTGCTGCTGGGCGGGATCATCGTGATACAGCGCCGCCGCGGCAAGGGCCCAGGCGAGGCTTAGGCCGACAAAGCCGCAGTCAAGGGAAACGCCGCTCTCCGGAGCGGCGTTTTCCGTTCTGGGTTCCGTGGCGGTCTACTTCGGCCGCGCCAGTTCCTCCCAGATCGACTGGTCCTTGATGAACTGGCGCCACGATTTCTGGATGCGCGAATAGGGGCGTGACGACTTCTGCATTTCCGCCGCCGTCTCGTCCCACGTCTTTTGCATGGCGTCGATCACTTCGGCGGGCCAGGCGCGAACGTCGGCGCCTTTCCGGGTGATGTCCTTGAGGGCGTTGAACTGCAGCGCCTCGCCCTCGGCGATGGCGTGGCGGATGTTGTCGCTGCAGGCCGTTGCGAGCTGCGAGTGCCGGACATCGCTCAAGGCATCCCATTTCTCCTTCTTGAGAACCAGCGCGAAGACCCGCGCCGGCGTACGCCAGCCGGGCACGTAGTATGTCCAGCCTTCGCGTACCGCACCCAGGGCGAGATCGACGTGCGGCGCGGACATCTGCGCGCCGTCGAGCAAGCCGGATTCCATGGCGATCAGGGTTTCCGCGTACGAGAACCCGACCACGTCGGCGCCGAGCTTGCGGTAAAGCTCCGCCTGCACGCCGGACGCGCGGATACGCTTGCCCTTGATGTCGCCGGCGGTCTTGAGCGGCTTCTTGAACCAGCCGCCGGCGGCGTGCGGCACGATCCCGCAGACGAGGCCGCCGAGGTCCTGTTCCGCCAGCCGTTCGGTGAGGTGCGCGCGGCCGCCGCCTTCCGCCATCCAGCCGAGGTAGGCGGCGACGGAGGCGCCGAACGGCGGCCCCGCCAGCAGCGTCAACGATGGGTCGCGTTCGGCCAGCAAGTCCATGTCGGTGAAATAGGCGCCGATCGCCCCCGAGATCACGGCGTCGAGGGCTTCCGCCTCCTTGACCAGCGCGCCCGGCGGATGAAAGCGGATTTCCAGCGCGCCGTCGGAAATGCGCCAGACGTTCCGTTCCAGGCGCTTGGCGAGGCTGCCGTGCCCGACAAGGCCCTCGGCATAGGCGCTCGCCATGTCGATGCGCGTCGCCGTGGCTGCGGTTTGCTTGCCCTTTTCCGGAACCGCATCCGCGGCCGGGGCGGCGCTTTCGCCGCTTTCGGGCGCGTCGGCGTCGGCGAGGCCGATTTCCTTCTTCACGTTCTGTGCCAGCCGGGGGGCGATGACGGTGGTGCCGAGAACGATCCCGGCGACGATCCCGATGATCAGGCCGATGACGGCGTTGCGCATGGGTCCTCCCTTGTCGGAAATCGGGCGGCCTGGGCCGCGCTCGATGGCCACATCGATAGCACGGGGCGGGTCCGGCTTCCAGCGTTGCCGGGAGGCGCTCTAGAGAAGATCCAGCGGCAGTTTCAGGTAGCGCGTGCCGTTGTCCTCGGGGTCCGGCAGGCGCCCGGCGCGGATGTTGACCTGTACCGAGGGCAGGATCAGCACCGGCATCGACAGCGTCGTGTCCTTGTCGGCGCGCATCCTGGCATACGCTGCCGCGTCCTTGCAGGCGGTAAGGTGCACGTTGTTGGCGCGCTGTTCGGCGACGGTGGTGTGGGTCACCAGTTCGCGCCCGCCCGGCTGGTAGTCGTGGCAGAGGAACAGCCGGGTTTCGTCCGGCAGCGAGAGGATCTTCTGCATCGAGTTGAACAGCGTCTCGCCGTCGCCGCCCGGAAAATCGCAGCGCGCGCTGCCGTAGTCCGGCGCGAACAGGGTGTCGCCGATAAACGCCGCGTCGCCGAACACGTAGGTCGCGCAGGCCGGCGTGTGGCCCGGCGTGAACATGACATGCCCCGTAAGACCGCCGACGGCGATCTCTTCGCCTTCGTCGAACAGCCGGTCGAACTGGCTGCCGTCGGTCCGGACGTCCGGGATATTGAACACCTCCGTGAAGGTTTTCTGCACGGCGCGGACGTTGGCGCCGATGCCGATCTTCACGCCGGTCTTTTCGCGGATGTGGCTGCCGGCGCTCAGGTGGTCGGCGTGGACGTGCGTTTCCAGCACCCATTCGAGGGTCAGGCGGCGCTCCTCGATCCGCGCCAGCGCCCGGTCCGCGGACCGGGTCGACGTGCGCCCGGACTTCGGATCGAAGTCCAGCACCGGGTCGATCAGCGCGCATTTCCCCGTGCCCGGGTCCGTGACCAGGTGGGTGAGGGTGAAGGTATCCGGGTCGAAAAAGCTTTCGACGTCGGTTTTGCTGCCGGTGTGCGTATCCATGCCGCGAGTGTAACAGCCATGGCCGGATAACACATTCCAAAAATGTATATTGAACGCGAAGTCAGAGAAGTCAGATATGCGCGCTGACGTAGCCGCTCATATCCTGCACCACCTCGCCCCGGACCATCGGCATGCAGTCTTCGGGGAAGTCCTGGCGGTACGCGACGCCGATGTCCGCGAGCGCGTCGAGGAACCGCGCCAGGTGTTTCATGGCGCCGGTATCCATGTCGTGGATGACGACCACCGACCAGTCCTGGTTCTTCAGGGTATCCAGCGCGGTTTCGACCCAGCCGTCCGGATCCTTCCAGTCGCCGGGGACATTGTTCCACAGCACGCATGAATAGCCGTCGGCCTGCAGGAAATCGAAGCAGCGTTTGTTCAGGAGCCGCTCCGAGATCGCGCCGCCGCCGCCGAACGGGCGGAACGGTTTGTCGGCGTGCGCGAAGGCGCCGATCGCCTCCTGGGTGCGGCCGATCTCGTTGACGGCAATCGCCGGATCGCCCGAGATCTCGCCGAGCGGCGTGGTGTGCGACCAGGTGTGGTTGCCGATGATATGGCCTTCGGCATGGGCCCGGCTGGCGGCCTCCAGGCCGGCTTCGGTATCGAGCTTGCGGCCGATCACGAAAAACACGGCCTTGATGCCGCGCTGCGCCAGTTCGTCCAGCACCGCGTGGGTGACGGCGGGTTCCGGCCCGTTGTCGAAGGTCAGCGTGACGCGCTTCATCGGTTCGCTCCCTGCCCGGCGTCGTCCGCGCCGGTTTCCCGGGCAGCTTAGTGGATTTTTCCGGGCTATGGAACGGATCGGCCACGAACCACAGGGCGGGTTCGTGTCGGCGATTATTATTATGAGATAAAAAAGTATTATTAAAGAATCATCAAAAAACGAATAAAACAATGTATAAAAATATCTTGGACAATATAAATAAAATATCAATTTTATCGCAAAATATTGGCGTGTATGTTGTATTTGTATTTAATTTGTGCTATTTATTTCGGGCAATGGAAAATCTTTTCCATTCAAAATGAAAGAGGCATTGAATGTCCTTCAAGCAATTTTCCGATGCGGTGAAGAAGCCGAAACCGGTGAAGCCGGCCAGCGACGGTTCGACAGCGCAGACAAAGACGGCGCCTGCCGAGGATACCGCAAAGAACTCGTGAAGTTTTCTGTCCGATGGGGCTTCGTTCTCTATCGGTCCAACAATTTCGTCTGGCGACAGATGTCCCATCGCGCGACCAGGCGTCAGGTTCGGTTCGGGTTCGAGCGGGATCGGCGCGGTTGCGGATGCGGTCGCCGCGCCGGCGATGAAAAAGGCCAAAGCCATGAAGATCGAGAACAGATCGTTCCATCCCGACACGAATGGCGAAAAATCCGCGGTTTCCGTTCCGACCGTCAGGATTGAACTCGACCTTGCCGGGATCGACAAGATCAGACCCGAGAAAAGCGTCGCGACACTGGCGTCGGAACTTAAGAACCTCGTGCGCCGCGATCAGCGCGATCAGAAAGCCAAGCGCCGCACCCGGGACCGGTCCGGATAACATCGGCACTGCCGGAAGGCCGTCCGATATCCGTCACGGAACGTCTACAGAGGAGGGACAAATGATCGAACCCAGATCAACTAACGTCGGTAAAGCCGATGAAACGGTATCCAAGGAAACGATGATCAAATACGGGATTACGAATGTTCCCGTTGACTGCTTTCATGTCGACGGCTTCCGGTACAGCAACCTGAGCGATGCGGTTGCCCAGGCCAAACGCACGGTCGCACGCAAAGCGTGAAACGATAACGCCGTGTTTCGGTCCAGATTGATGTCACTCACTTTTCCAAATGAATGCCGTGCGTTCGAGGCCACGCAGCGGCGTATCCGCTTCTGGGGCCATGACAGCGCCCTGGAGATCACGTTCTTCGTGGAGGCGGATGCCCTGCTGCGCATGGTTCCGGACACGTCTCCGGACGAACGGGGATACCTGTCGTCTTTCGACCGGATGTCGGCGCGTATCCATGAGGTTGCCCGGAAAATCTATGAGCGCGACGGCGGGCGGTCGCATGTCTACGTCATCGCCGCCCGCGATTTCTGAGAACGAACGAAAAACCCCCCGCGCCGCAAAGCACGAGGGGTTTCGTTGGTCGGAGTGAGAGGATTTGAACCTCCGGCCCCTGCCTCCCGAAGACAGTGCTCTACCAGGCTGAGCTACACTCCGTCCGGGACCGGCGGCTTTATAGCCCTGCGACTGCCCAAGAGCAAGAACCGTGGCGCCCGGAAACGCAAAAAATCCGGGCCGCCGGCAGGGTCTTGAAAAGCGCGCGGGAATGCTTGAGTAAACGCACTTGGTGCGTAAAATGAGCCTGCCCGCCATATTTCACTTATGTTACGGTGTGGCGGACAGAGGGGGAGTAACCTGGGCATGACGGGGACTTTCCGGAGGCTCTCTGGGGAGCAAGCGGGGATGAACGGCAAGAAATTCAGGAAGTGGCGCAAGGAGCGCAAGCTGTCGCAGAAGAAAGTGGCGGAGATGCTCGGCCTCAAGCCGCGCATGATCCAGTACTACGAAAAGGGCGAGCGCGACGGCAAAAGCGTGCAGATTCCGAAATCGGTACGGCTCGCCTGCTATGCCATCGATGCCGGGATTGCCGACTACGACGGCGAGGACGCCAAGAAGGCCTGATCCTTCGAGACGCGCCCCAAAACGCCTTTTGGGTCGCCCCTCAGGATGAGGCATTATCCGTATATTTCAGCAACCTCATCTTGAGGAGCCCCGAATCTGATCCGGGGCGTCTCGAAAGATGGCTCTACAGGTCCAGCGCTCAGTGGGCGCGCTGAATACAGTCGTGCCCTAGTGGGCGCGCTGAATACAGAAATCGATCAGGTTGAGCAGCGCCCGCTTTTCCGCACAATCGTCGAAGATCCCGAGCGCGTCGCGAGCGATGGCGCCGTAGTGGCGCGCCCGGTCGACGCTGTCGGTCAGTGCATTGTGCTTGTTCATCAGTTTGATGGCGTGTTCGAGATCGCTGTCGTCCTGTTCCAGATCCTCGAGGCAGCGGCGCCAGAACGTGCGCTCCTCTTCGGTGCCGCGGCGGAACGCCAGGATCACCGGCAGCGTGATCTTGCCCTCGCGGAAATCGTCGCCGACGGTCTTGCCGAGCTTGGCCTGATCGGCGCGGTAATCCAGCACGTCGTCGATCAACTGGAACACGATGCCGAGGTTCATGCCGAACGCTTCGAGCGCGTCCTCCTCGACATTCGGACGATCGGCGACGACGGCGCCGATGCGGCAGGCGGCGGCGAAAAGCTGCGCCGTCTTCGACTTGATGACTTCCAGGTACTGGGTTTCCCCGGTTTCCGTGTCGTTGGTGGTCATGAGCTGCAGCACTTCGCCCTCGGCGATGACCGACGAGGCGCGGCTCAGGATCTTGAGCACCCGGAGCGAGCCATCCTCGACCATCAGCTCGAACGAGCGCGAGAACAGGAAGTCGCCGACCAGCACGCTCGCCTTGTTGCCGAAGATGGCGTTGGCGGACTGCATGCCGCGGCGCAGTTCGCTCTCGTCGACGACGTCGTCGTGCAGCAGGGTCGCGGTGTGGATGAACTCGACGCAGGTCGCCAGCGTCACGTGGCGGTTGCCGCCCTCGTAGCCGCATAGCTTGGACGACGCCAGCGTCAACATCGGCCGGAGCCGCTTGCCGCCGGCGGCGACGATGTGCGACGCCAGTTGCGGAATCAGCGCAACCGGGCTCTGCATGCGGTTGACGATCTCTTCGTTGACCGCCTTCAGGTCGTCGGCAATCAGGGCATGCAGTTCATCGAGGGACGGCCGCTTATCGCGCTCCCCGTCCAAGCTTACGACAACACCCACGCTTTTATCCTCTCCGGTTGACCCGTGCGGCCCGTCGACCGTTCGTCGTTATACGGCCATGGGGCCGCTCTGGTTTCAAAGCATACGGACCGCTATTACAGTGGGCAAGAACTGAGAACGGCAGGATTTCGATGCGCGAAATTACCCGCTCAAACGACCCGGTGTTCCTGTCCTACCTACAGGCCGAGCTTGCCGCCGACGGGATCGAGGCGCTGGTGCTGGACGCCTTCGCGTCCTCGGTGCTGGAACCCATGAACATGACGGCGCTGCAGCGTGTCATGGTCGGCGACGACGATTACTGGCGCGCCTGGGCGGTGCTGGAGGAGGCCGAGGAACGGGTTACCGAGGACGCCATCCTCGGCGGCCGCGTGACGCTGTTGCAGCCGAAGGACGGGTTCCGCGCCGCCGTCGATCCGATCCTGCTCGCGGCCTGCGTACCTGCGGGCGCCAAGGACCAGGTCCTCGACTGCGGCACCGGCAGCGGCGCGGCGACGTTGGCGCTCGCGGCGCGGGTGCCGGATGCGACGGTGCTCGGCGTCGACATGCAGCCGAACCTGATCGCGCTCGCCGGACGTGCCGCGCACAGGAACGGGCTGGAGGACCGGGTAAGGTTCCAGCTCTGCGATGTCGCCGATCCGGCCAAGGCGATGCAGACGCGGTTGTTCGATTACGTCATGTCCAACCCGCCGTTCCTTGATGCCCGGCACGGCCAGGTCCCGAAGGACAAGGCACGCGCGCTGGCGAGCGTCGAGAGCACGGCGGACCTTGCGACGTGGCTCCGCTTCATGGCGGACCGGCTCCGCGACGGCGGGACGCTCAGCATCATCCACCGCTTCGACCGGGTGCCGGAAATCCTCGGCCTGCTCGACGGCGGGTTCGGGGACGTGAGGCGTCTCGATCTCGTGCCCGTCGACGACGGCCGGCCCGTGAAGCGCACCATCGTCCAGGCGGTGAAAGGCGCACCCGCCGGAACCGTCACGGAAGCGCGCATGGTCGTTCACCATGCGGACGGCGGTTTCACCGCCGAAGCCGAGGCCGTCTTGCGGGATGCAATGCCGCTGCCCATGTCCTAGTCTGGATTTGAGGGGGTAAACACAGGAGCACGCGACATGGGATTCATATCCGATACCGTTACCCCGAAGATCCGGGAAATCGTCACCGGCGACAAGCCGCCGCTGGTGCCGGTGGTGCCCTTGACGGGCGTCATCGGCAATGTCGGCCCGATGCGCAAGGGCCTGACGCTGGAAGGCCTCGCGGAAATTCTGGAGCGCGCGTTCAAGATCAAGCGCGCCGAGGCCGTGGCGCTGGTCGTCAATTCGCCCGGCGGCTCGCCGGTGCAGTCGGCGCTGATCGCCAAGCGCATCCGAGCTCTCGCCGAGGAACACGACAAGAAAGTCATCGCGTTCTGCGAGGACGTGGCCGCCTCGGGCGGTTACTGGCTCGCCTGCGCGGCGGACGAGATCGTGGTCGACGACAATTCCATCGTCGGCTCCATCGGCGTCATTTCGTCGAGCCTCGGGTTCTCGGAAGCGATCAAGAAGATCGGCGTGACGCGACGCCTGCATACGGCGGGCGACAAGAAATCCTTCATGGATCCGTTCCTGCCGGAAAAGAAAGCGGACGTGGCGCGGCTCAAGGAGATCCAGGGCGACATGCACGACAGTTTCCAGGATTACGTGCGGTCCCGCCGCGGCGACAGACTGAAAGACAACCCGGACCTGTTCTCGGGCGCGTTCTGGACCGGCCGGCGTGCCGTCGAGCTGGGGCTCGCCGACGAGATCGGCGAAATCCGCGACACGCTTCGCTTGCGTTTCGGTGAGCGGGTTCGTATGCCGGTCTTCAAGCAGAAGAAGGGCTGGTTCGGCCGCCGCTTCGGCGCCAAAAGCGGCCCCGACACCGCGGTCTGGGCCGACGGCCTGATCGCCGCCGTCGAGGAACGGCTGATCTGGGACCGTTACCGGTTCTGAACGAAAGGCCGCGAAGCTGGCCGATGGAATGCCCCGGGGGAACGCCATGCCGACGATGATCTTCAAGTCCGCCGACAGCCATCAAGGCGACGGCCGTGCCGATATCGACGCCCACTACCGCGCCGACGAGACCGAATGCGTCGAGCGCCTGTTGCGCGAACTGGACCTGGGTGCCGACGCCCTCGGCAGTATCGAGAGCTATGCCCGCACACTGGTCGAGGCTGTGCGCGACAAGACCGTGCACAAGGGCGGTATCGACGCGTTCCTGCACGAGTACGGGCTTTCGACGCAGGAAGGCGTGCTGTTGATGTGCGTCGCCGAGGCGCTGCTGCGCATCCCCGACGACGACACCCGCGAAGCGCTGATCCGCGACAAACTGGGCTCGGCGGACTGGAAGAAGCACCTCGGCCATTCATCGTCGCTGTTCGTCAACGCGTCGACCTGGGCGCTGATGATGACCGGCCAGGTCGTCAACATGCACGGTTACAAGGGCCGCTCGCCGGATGCGGCCATGCGCCGTCTGGTCGCCCGGCTGGGCGAGCCGGTGGTGCGCGAAAGCGTCAACCAGGCGATGCGCGTGATGGGCAAGCAGTTCGTCATGGGCCGCACCATCGAGGAGGCGCTGGAGCGCGCCCGCGACTGGGAAAGCCGGGGCTACAGCTATTCCTACGACATGCTGGGCGAGGCGGCGCGGACCATGATTGATGCCAAGCGCTACTTCCAGGCTTACAAGACCGCGATCCGGAAGATCGGCGAGACGGCGGCCGGTCGCGGGCCCTACAAGGGGCCGGGCATTTCCGTGAAGCTGTCGGCGCTGCATCCCAGATACGAACTCGGCCACGTCGGCAGGGTCATGGATGAACTGGTGCCGAGGCTGCGCGCGCTCTGCCTCGACGCGGCGAAGTACGACATCGGCCTCAATATCGACGCCGAGGAAGCCGACCGGCTCGACATCTCGCTGGACTGCATCGAGGCCATCTCCGGCGACCCGGAACTCGAGGACTGGCAGGGCTTCGGCGTCGTCGTGCAGGCCTATCAGAAGCGCGCGCCCTTCGTCCTCGATTACCTCGCCGGCATGTGCCGCAAGCACGGACGCCGCCTGATGGTGCGCCTCGTCAAGGGGGCGTACTGGGACATGGAGATCAAGCGCGCCCAGGAACTCGGCCTCAAGGGCTATCCGGTCTATACGCGCAAGGCTAACACGGACGTGTCGTATCTCGCCTGCGCCAAGAAGCTGTTCGCCAACACGGATGTGTTCTATCCGCAGCTCGCGACCCACAACGCGCATTCCATCGCCGCGGTCCTGAATTTCGCCGGCAACGACCGCGATTTCGAATTCCAGCGCCTACACGGCATGGGCGAGGAACTTTACGAACAGGCGATCGAGGGCGACCGTGTCGGCACCGGCTGCCGCATCTATGCCCCCGTCGGCCAGCACGAGGACCTGCTCGCCTATCTCGTCCGCAGGCTTCTGGAAAACGGCGCCAACTCGTCGTTCGTCAACCGCGTGCAGGACGCGGAAACGCCGGTCGCCGAGATTATCGCCGACCCGGTCGCGCAGGTGAAGGGGTATGCCCACAAGCCGCACCCGCGTATCCCGATGCCGCGCGATATCTACGGCGCCGGGCGCGTCAACGCCCGTGGCATGGACCTGACCGACCGCGCGGTGCTGCGCGATCTGGCCGACGACATGCCGAAAGTGTTGGCGACCGAGTGGCAGGCCGGCCCCATCGTCGACGGCAAGGATCTGGCGGGGGAACGGTCCCGCGACGTGGTCTCGCCGCAGAACCACGCGCAGCGGATCGGCAGCGCGTCCGAAGCCACCGACGCGGATATCGACAAGGCCATTGCGTCGGCGACAAAGGCGGCTCCCGGCTGGGCCGCCCGGCCGGCGCATGAGCGCGCGCAGTGCCTGGAGCGCGCGGCCGACCTGATGGAGGACGAAATGCCGCGCCTGATGGCGCTCTGCACCGCCGAGGCCGGTAAATCGATCATGGACGGCGTGGCGGAAATCCGCGAGGCCATCGACTTCTGCCGTTACTACGCGATCCGCGCCCGCGACGACATTGGTCAGGGCGTGCGCCTGCGCGCCCCGGACACCGGCGGGAAAGTGATCGAGATGACGGGCGGCCGGGTGTTTACCTGCATTTCGCCTTGGAACTTCCCGTTCGCGATCTTCTGCGGTCAGGTGACGGCGGCGCTGGCGGCGGGCAACGCGGTGCTCGCCAAGCCCGCCGAGCAGACGCCCGTGATCGCCGCCGAGGCGGTGCGCCTCTTGCACAGGGCCGGCATCCCGGCCGACGTGCTGCACCTGCTGCCGGGCGACGGGGCCCGGGTCGGCGCGGCGCTGGTCCGCGACGACCGGGTCGGCGGGGTCTGCTTTACCGGCTCGACGGAGGTCGCGCGGCTGATCAACCGGACGCTGGCGTCGCGGTCCGGCACCATGCCGCCGCTGATCGCCGAGACCGGCGGCCAGAATGCGATGATCGTCGATTCCACGGCACTTACGGAACAAGTGACCCGCGACGTGATGATTTCCTCGTTCCAGAGCGCGGGCCAGCGCTGTTCGGCGCTACGCGTCATGTTCGTGCAGGACGACGTCGCCGAGCGCACCATCAGAATGATCGCCGGCGCCATGGAGGAACTGACCGTCTCCGACCCGGCCTTCATCTCGACCGACGTCGGCCCGGTCATCGATGCCGAGGCGCAGGACATGCTGAACGGCCACATCAAGCGGATGCTGGGCGAGGGGAACGAGATCATGCGCACCAGGCTGGGAGCGGGCACCGAGAACGGCTCGTTCGTGACCCCGGCGGCGTTCGAGATCGAGAGCCTGAGCCAACTCCAGCGCGAGGTGTTCGGACCGATCCTGCACGTCGTCCGCTACAAATCCGACAAGCTGGAGAAGGTCGTCGAGACCATCAACGGAACCGGCTATGGGCTCACCATGGGCGTGCACACCCGGATCGACGACAACTGGCGCCGCGTGTTCGCCGCCGCCAGGGTCGGCAATACGTATGTGAACCGCAACCAGATCGGCGCCATCGTCGGCGTGCAGCCGTTCGGCGGGCAGGGGCTTTCCGGCACCGGGCCCAAGGCCGGCGGGCCGCATTACCTGCACCGCTTTGTCTCGGAGACGGGCGACGGCGCCGAGGCGCCCGAATACGCGCCGCTGACGCTGGATGAGGCCTGCGTCGACCGCGCCGCGCTCGCCACCCTGCCGGGCAAGATGAGCGACTGGCCGGAAAGCGTGGAACGCCGCTGCGATGTGATTGAAGATGTGGCCGATGCGCTGGAAAGCGGCGCCGTGGCGGACCTATCCGGCGACGACGCGGCGCGCGCGGCGGCCTATCTGCGCGCCTATGCGGCGCACGTGGACGCCGAATTCGCCGACGCCCAGGCCCTGCCCGGCCCGACCGGGGAGCGGAACGAACTGAGCCTCAGCCCGCGCGGCCCGGTGCTCTGCATGACGTCGGGCGGCGACGGCGGCACCGCCGCGCTGATCGCCGAGACCGGCGCCGCGCTGGCGACCGGTAACGCCGCCCTGGTGTGGCATCCGGAGGCGGGCGTGGCGGACCGGGTCGTCAAGCTGTTCCGGGGTGCCGGCGTCGGCGACGCGGCACTCGCCGCCGTTCCCGCCGGCAAGGATGCGAGCCTCGGCGACCTGGTCGCGCTCAAGGGACTGGAGGGAGTCGCCATTGCCGGGCCGGCCGCGCTTGCCGCCGCCATCAACGGCGTGCTGGCGGCCTCCGACGCGGCGATCCGCCCGGTGATCCCGTTCCGCGAGGACCCGTCCGACGATCTCGGCGCCGGTCAGCCGCTCGCCGGCAGCCCGCACTACCTGTACCGCTTCGTGCACGAGCGCTCGCTGTCCATCGACACCACCGCGTCCGGCGGCAACGCCTCGCTGCTGTCCATCGGCGACGGGTCGTCGACCCTGCCGGGCGAGGGGTAGGGCAGGAAAACGGGGAAAACCTTGACCGCGAATCCCCCGGACCCGTAAAACAGCGGATGTTCGGATTTTCACTCCCCAAGCTGCTGGTCCTGGCGCTGATCATCTTCGGCGTGTGGCAGGGCTTCAAATACCTGCAGCGCCGCCAGGCCGTGCAGGACCGCAAACGCGCCGAGCAGGTGCGCGAGGCCCGGCGCGAGACCGAAGGCAGCGCCGATCCGGTCGAGGATATGGTGCGCTGTTCGGTCTGCGACGCCTTCGTCGCGGGCGTCGGCGCCAAGTCCTGCGGACGCAGGGACTGTCCCTATCCCGGCTGAGCGGTTTGGCCGCCCCTAATCCTTGATCACCGGTCCCCCGGCCCGTATGTTGCATCGCACCGAAACGGAGCCGAACACCTCATCGATGGCGCACGCACCGGACAAAGAAACCTGCTTCCAGAACCTGATCCTCAAGCTGCAAGGCTACTGGGCCGGTCAGGGCTGCGTGATCCTGCAGCCGTTCGACATGGAAGTGGGCGCGGGGACGTTCCATCCGGCGACGACGCTGCGCGCGCTCGGCCGCCCCGACGACGTCTGGAACTGCGCCTACGTGCAGCCGTCCCGGCGCCCGACCGACGGCCGCTACGGCGAGAACCCGAACCGCCTGCAGCACTATTACCAGTACCAGGTGCTGATGAAGCCGAGCCCAGCGAACATCCAGGACCTGTACCTGAAAAGCCTCTACGTGCTCGGCATCAATCCGGACATGCACGACATCCGCTTCGTCGAGGACGACTGGGAAAGCCCGACGCTGGGCGCCTGGGGTCTCGGCTGGGAAGTCTGGTGCGACGGCATGGAGGTGACCCAGTTCACCTACTTTCAGCAGGTCGGCGGCTACGACTGCAACCCGGTGCCGGTCGAACTGACCTACGGGCTCGAACGGCTCGCCATGTACGTGCAGGGGGTCGAGAACGTCTACGACCTCGACTGGAATGGTCTTCCGCGCGACGCTGGCGGGAAGTCATACGGCGACGTGTTCCACCGCGCCGAGGTCGAATATTCCGGCTACAACTTCGAACACGCCAATACCGAGATGGTGCGCAAGCACTTCGAGGACGCGGAAGCCGAATGCATGGCGGTGCTCGAAGCGGGCGGCAACAGGGACCTCGTGCTGCCCGCCTACGACCAGTGCCTCAAGGCGTCGCATCTTTTCAACCTGCTCGACGCGCGCGGCGTGATTTCGGTGACCGAGCGCCAGGCCTATATCGGCCGCGTCCGCACGCTCGCCAAGGGCTGCGCCGATGCATGGATGCGCCAGCACGGCGTCGGCGGGGAGGGGTCGTGATGATTAACCCCCTCACCTGTCCTCTCCCCCACTTCGTAAGGGAGAGGGACTCTCGCGTCGACGCAGAGCTCCGCTTATCCCTCTCCCCCTTGGAGGGGGAGAGGTTAGGTGAGGGGGACTTGACGGTCGTTCCCGCCACTAAACGTCATTCCCGCGCAGGCGGGAATCCAAAACATCTGTTTGTTTGGGCCCCCGCCTGCGCGGGGGTGACGGATAAGGGTTTGGAGCGGGGCCATGCCTGAGTTACTCCTCGAAATCCTGTCCGAGGAGATCCCGGCGCGCATGCAGGCGCGCGCGGCGGCGGACCTGAAACGCCTGGTGACCTTTGTTTTTGATGATCTCGGTATTGAGTACGACAAAGCAGAGAGCTTCTTTACGCCGAGACGATTAACTCTTGTCGTAACAGGACTCCCCTCCAAGCAGCCAGACACTTCTGAAGAGAAACGTGGCCCCAAGGTCGATGCCCCGGAACAAGCGATTAATGGTTTCAAGAGCTCATTGCCTGAAGGCGCCGTGATCGAGAAACGCGAAACGCCCAAAGGAACTTTTTATTTCGCAATCATAGAAAGAAAAGGTTATGAGGCGACTAGGTTCTGTTCGTTTGCTTTAGGGCATGTCTTTTCAGAGTTTAACTGGCCAAAGTCTATGCGTTGGGGAACGGGTAGGGTGCGTTGGGTTCGACCATTGCATTCGATGATTGGCCTTGTAGACGGCACGCCGCTTCATTTCTCAGTTGAACCTTACGACGATGAACCAGTAGGCCGCGGTATCGTTACTAGCAACATCACCGTCGGCCATCGCTTCCTCGCGCCGGAACCTTTCGAGGTCAAAGACTTCGCCGATTACAAACAGAAGCTCCTCGACGCCAAGGTGATGCTCGACCCTGCCGAGCGGCGGGCGAAGATTGAGGCCGACGCCAGGGCGCTGTGCGACAAGGCGGGTGTGAGCCTCAAGGACGATCCGGGGCTGCTGGACGAAGTGACCGGCCTTGTCGAATGGCCGGTGGTGCTGATGGGCACCATCGACGATGAGTTCATGGATCTGCCGGACGAGGTGCTCTCGACCTCCATGCGGTCGCACCAGAAGTACTTCTCGACGCTCGATAAGGACGGCAAGCTCGCCAATAGGTTCGTCGTCGTCGCCAACACGGAAACCAACGACGGCGGCAAGCAGGTGGTGGCGGGCAACGAACGCGTGCTGCGCGCGCGGCTGTCGGACGCCAAGTTCTTCTGGGACCAGGACCGCGCCGCGACCCTCGAAAGCCGCGTCGACGCCCTCAAGGATCGCGTGTTCCACGCCAAGCTCGGGAATATGTTGCAGAGAGTGGAACGTATTGAAGACCGAGCTGTTCAGTTCTCAGAATATATGGATGGACTTAATGAAGAGTCTGTCCGTCGTGCTGCACATCTTGCCAAGGCGGATCTTTCCACCGGCATGGTGGGTGAGTTCCCCGAGCTTCAGGGTCTGATGGGACGTTATTATGCTTTGCACGACGGTGAAAACACCGAGGTTGCGGACGCCATCGCCGAACACTATTCGCCGCTTGGCCCCAACGATACCTGTCCGACCAACCCGGTCAGCGTCTGCGTCGCGCTCGCCGACAAGATTGATCAAATGGTTGGCTTCTTCGGTGAAGATGAAAAGCCGACCGGTTCCAAAGACCCCTACGCGATACGCCGAGCGGCGCTGGGATTGATCCGCTTAATTTTGGAAAACAAGCTGAAAGTCAGCCTATCAGAAGTGATTGAAGAAGCTTTTTGGTCTTATTGTTGGCAAATGTGGGGCGAACGTGAAGCGGTCATCGATCAGATTCGACGAGGTGAAAAAACGAAGGCAGAATTAGGCCCGCTGCCTCTTAAAGAGAATGTTTCCGACGTTTTGCCGTTCATTGCCGACCGCCTGAAGGTGCATCTGCGTGAGCAGGGTGTGCGGCACGATCTGATCGACGCCGTGTTCGCGCTCGGCGGCGAGGACGATCTGGTGCGCCTGATCAAGCGCGTCGAGGCGCTGCAGGAATTTCTCGCGACGGACGACGGCGATAACCTGCTGACCGCCTACAAGCGCGCCGCCAACATCCTCCGCGCCGAGGAGAAGAAGGACGGCACGGCATACCGCGACGCGCCCGACCCGGGCCTGCTGAGCGACGATGCCGAGAAGGCGCTGGCCGACGCGCTCGATCACGCCAGGCCGGCCATCGACAATGCGCTCGCCGCCGAGGATTTTGTCGCTGCCATGCAGGCACTGGCCGGACTGCGCAAGCCGGTCGACACGTTCTTCGACGACGTCACCGTCAATGCCGACGACGCGGCGCTCCGGGTCAACCGGCTGAAGCTTTTGAACGGCATCCGCGCCTCGCTCGACGGGGTCGCGGACTTTTCGAAGATCGAGGGGAAGTAGTTACCCAGTCACCCCCGCGAAGGCGGGGGGCCAAAAGGCCCGATGATTTGGATTCCCGCCTGCGCGGGAATGACGGTTGGAGAGACAAAACAGGATCGTCACCCCCGTGCAGACGGAGGTCCAATTACACAGTTGTTGTGGGTTCCCGCTTTCGCGGGAATGACAAGAGAGCGAAAGAGAGAAAATCGCGATGACCAAGTGGGTATACGCATTCGGGGACGGGTCGGCCGACGGCAGCGCCGACATGAAGAACCTGTTGGGCGGCAAGGGCGCCAACCTGGCCGAGATGTCGAACCTCGGCCTGCCGGTGCCGCCGGGCTTCACCATCTCGACCGGGGTCTGCACCCACTACTACGACAACGACAAGACGTATCCGTCCGATCTGGACGCGCAGGTCGGTGACGCGCTCGGCAAGATCGAAACGACGCTCGGGCGCAAGTTCGGTTCCGTCGAGAAGCCGCTTTTGGTCTCCGTCCGCTCCGGCGCCAGGGCGTCGATGCCCGGCATGATGGACACCGTCCTCAACCTCGGCCTCAACGACGACACCGTCGAGGCGCTGGCCGCCGAGTCGGGCGACGCGCGCTTCGCGTTCGACAGTTACCGCCGCTTCATCACCATGTATTCGGACGTGGTGCTCGGCGTCGATCACGGCGAGTTCGAGGAAATCCTCGACAACTACAAGATCGACCGCGGCTACCGGCTCGACACCGAGCTTTCGGCGGACGACTGGAAACAGCTCGTGCCGATGTACAAGGAACGCGTCGTCGAGGTGCTGGACGCGCCGTTCCCGCAGGACGCGCACGAACAGCTCTGGGGCGCCATCGGCGCCGTGTTCGGCTCGTGGATGAACCCGCGCGCCGAGACCTACCGGCGGCTGCACGACATCCCGGCGAGCTGGGGCACGGCGGTCAACGTGCAGGCCATGGTGTTCGGCAACATGGGCGACGACTGCGCCACCGGTGTCTGCTTCTCGCGCAACCCGTCGACGGGCGAGAACGCGTTCTACGGCGAGTACCTGATCAACGCCCAGGGCGAGGACGTGGTCGCGGGCATCCGCACGCCGCAGAACCTGACGCGTGCCGAGCGCGATGCGGCGCACGGCGAGCTGCTGTCCATGGAAGAGGCGATGCCCGAGACTTTCGCCGAACTGTGCGCGATCCGCGAAAGGCTGGAAGCGCATTACAAGGACATGCAGGACATGGAGTTCACCATCCAGCAGAACCGTCTCTGGATGCTGCAGACCCGCAACGGCAAGCGCACGGCGCGGGCCGCGCTGAGGATCGCCTGCGACATGGTGGACGAGGGCCTGATCACGGATGCCGAGGCGGTCAAACGCGTCGATCCGATGCAACTCGACCACTTGCTGCACCCGATGCTCGATCCCGAAGCCGACAAGGAAGTCGTCGGGCGCGGCCTGCCGGCGTCGCCCGGCGCGGCGACGGGCGCCATCGTCTTCACCGCCGAGGATGCGGAGAAGTGGAAGGGCGACGGCAAGGCAGTGATCCTGGTCAGGACGGAGACCAGCCCGGAGGACATCGGCGGCATGCACGCGGCGGAGGGCATCCTGACCACACGCGGCGGCATGACCAGCCACGCCGCCGTGGTCGCGCGCGGCATGGGGCGGCCGTGCGTGTCGGGTGCCGGCGAGCTTCGCGTCGACGCGATTTCCAAGACGCTGACGTGCATGGGCCGCACCTACAACGAAGGCGACGTGATCACGCTGGACGGCACCACCGGCCAGATCATGCACGGCGCCGTCGACATGATCCTGCCGGAACTGACCGGCGATTTCGGCAAGCTGATGGAATGGGTCGACAAGTTCCGCACCATGGGCGTGCGCGCCAACGCGGAAACGCCGCTGGATGCCGAGACGGCGCGCAAGTTCGGCGCCGAGGGCATCGGTCTTTCCAGGACCGAGCACATGTTCTTCGAGCCCGAGCGCATCGTGCACATGCGCGAAATGATCATGTCCTCGACCGAGGAACAGCGCCGCAAGGCGGTCGACAAGTTGCTGCCCTATCAGCGCGAGGACTTCGAGACCCTGTTCCGGATCATGGAAGGGCGGCCGATCACGATCCGGCTGCTGGACCCGCCGCTGAACGAGTTCCTGCCCCATTCCGAGGAGGAGCTTCAGGAAGTGGCGACCGCCGCCGGCGTGACGCTGAAGGACATCAAGATCCGCAAGAACCAGCTCGACGAGGCCAACCCGATGCTGGGCCACCGCGGCTGCCGGCTCGGCATCACCTATCCGGAAGTCTACGAGATGCAGGCCCGCGCGATCTTCGAGGCGGCGGTCAACGTCGGCAAGGAGGGCGTCAAGGCGGTGCCCGAGGTGATGATCCCGCTGGTCGGCATGAAATCCGAGCTCGACATGATGGCGGACGTGGTCAACCGCACCGCCGATGCCGTCAAGAAAGAGACCGGCGCCGACTTCGAATACCTGGTCGGCACCATGATCGAACTGCCGCGCGCCTGCCTGCTGGCCGAGGAAATCGCCGAGACGGCGGAGTTCTTCTCGTTCGGCACCAACGACCTGACGCAGACCACCTACGGGTTCTCGCGCGACGACGCGGCGCCGTTCCTCGACGTCTATCACCGCAAGGGCGTGATGGAGGGCGATCCCTTCATGACCATCGACGCGCAAGGCGTCGGCGAACTGGTCAGGATCGGCATCGAGCGCGGCCGCAAGGCGCGCCCCGACATCAAGCTCGGCATCTGCGGCGAGCATGGCGGCGACCCGGCGTCCGTTCGGTTTTGCCACGACATCGGATTGACTTATGTATCGTGCTCGCCCTACCGGGTGCCGATCGCGCGTCTCGCGGCGGCACAGGCGGCGCTGGCGGAGAAGGGCTAGACGACACGTCAACAAGCAGGGGAGGGCTTGTACCATGAGCAAGATCAGCATCCAGTTTTCGCGGTTTTCGGCGTTCTACAGTCCGCTGATCGTGACCATGGCGGGCGGGTTCCTGAAGGACGAGGGGCTCGATCACGAATGGTCCAATTCGCCGGTCGGCAGGTCCGCCGTCGACGCGCTTGTCGATGGCTCGGCGCACGTCGTGCAGTCGGCGCCGTCGCAGGGCTTCATCCCGGCATCGAAGGGCGAAACGCCACCCGAGGTTCACTTCGCCCAGGTCAACGAAATGGACGGCTTCTTCCTTGCCGGTCAGAAGGCGGACCCGGATTTTACCTGGGACAAGCTGGTTGGGGCCAGGGTCATCGTCGATCAGACCAGCGTGCAGCCGCTGTGCATGTTCAAGTACGCGTGCTTCAAGAGCGGGCTGGATTTCGCCGAGCTGGAAATCGTCAACGCCGGCACCGGCGCCGACATGATCGATGCCTTCAAGGACGGCGCCGGCGATTACATCCATCTGCAGGGCCCGGCGCCGCAGCAGCTCGAACACGACGGGGCCGGGCACATCGTCACCGCCGTCGGGCCCGTCATCGGCCCGTGCGCGTTCTCGTCGCTGGCGGCGACGCGCGACTGGCTCGGCACCGACATGGCGAAGGCGTTCACGCGGGCCTATGCCAACGCGCGGGCGTGGCTGATCGCGACGCCGGCCGATGACGCCGCGACGATCCTCGCCGAGTATTTCCCGTCGATCGATCCCGTGGTGCTGGGTGCGACCATCGGCTATTACCAGAAGCTCGGTAACTGGACGCCGCACGTGGAGATCACGAGGGAGTCCTACGAAGCCGCGCTGGATGTTTTCGAACACGACGGCCGCATCGCGTCGCGCCCGGCCTATGAAGACGTCATCGCGGCACCACCGGAGATTTGACCATGACCGATCACGACCATCTCGATGCGGACTGCATCTTCTGCAAGATCATCCGGGGCGAGATCCCGAGCTTCAAGGTGTGGGAGGACGACAAGACCTTCGCCTTCATGGACATCAACCCGATTGCCGCCGGCCACACGCTGATCGTCCCCAAGTTCCACACGCCGAATATCTACGAGGCACCGGCCGACTGGATGGGTCCGACGCTCGGTTCCGTCAGCCGGGTCGCCCGCGCGGTCCGCGACGAGGTCGCGCCCGACGGCATCAACATCCTGCAGGCCAACGACAAGGGCGCGGCGCAGTCGGTGTTCCACATCCATTTTCACGTGATCCCGCGCAACCTCGGCGACGGTCTTACCATGAACTGGGAGATGGTGCCGGGCGACATGGACGGGATCGGCCAACTGGCCGAGAAGATCGCCGTCCGGACGGCCGCTGACGCCGGATAAACGGTATATATGAGCGGTTTCTAATAAATCACGGGTTGTAATCTTCAAGTCAGGCTCATTCGGCATACTCCGGTCATGGAAAAGATCGGAGAAGCCGATGGATACGTGTCAAACCCAAGGCGTGACGACGAACGTGCTGTTCGTGTGTGCGGACAACGCGCGTCACTCGCTGATAGCAGAATCGCTGTTGCGCAGCCGCCGCAAGCCCGGCCTGCGCGCCTTTAGCGCCGGGATCGCGCCCGCCGACAAGGCGGACTCATTCGCCCTTTCGGCGCTGACCCTGGCCGGTCTCGGCAACGAGGGACTGTGGCCCAAGCACTGGGACGGGTTCGCCGACCCCAAGCACAAACTGATCGATGTCGTCGTGATGATCGGCGAGGATACCGCCGAACACCTGCCGCGCACGTTCCCGGGCAACCCGGCGTACGTGACGTGGAAGTTCGACGGCAGCGACGACCTTCGCTTTCACCGCGGCGTCTGGCGCGATATCCAGGTGCTCAGGCCCTATGTGGACTCGCTGGTTGACGATCTCAGGGACGGGATTGCCGCGTCGCCGCAAAGCAGCGCCGACGCCGCCGAGTAACTGCCCATCCTTCGAGACGCCCCTGCGGGTCTCCTCGAGATGAGGTTCATTCATTCCGCCTCATGCTGAGGAGCCCCGGACCTGATCCGGGGCGTCTCGAAGCATAAGTCAGCGCCTGACGAAGAACGTGGCGTCCGGCATCGGCCGCTCGTCGAACATCTCGACGTTCGCCGACAGGTGCGTGCGGCAGAACTTCAGCACTGTTTCCGGATCGACGTAATAGAGGCCCTGGAACTGCTCGGCTTCGTCGATGCGCAGCATGTTGAACGCCATCGCCTTTTCCGTGCGGTGCCAGAGCTGGCGCAGGCTCGCCTCCACGTACTCCCACCACTGCGCGTCGTCGGCGTTGCCGTGCAGGTTGTAGGTGCCCGACGCGAAACTGTAATCGGCGTGCTTGGTCGCCCACATCTTGCGCAGAAACTTGGCGCGCGGGTCGGTGATGCGGTCGCGGCAGGCGGCGATCATCGGTTGCGCGATGTCGTAACCGTAATAGACGCTGCCGTTCATCACCGGATACTTCGCCAGATAGTCGAAGAACGCACCGTAGCCGCAGCCGAAGTCGTTGATGGTGACGCCGCCGCGCGCCATGTCGTCTGGTTCGAAGATCTCGATCAGGCGTTCGAAGCGGCGTTCCTGCCATCGCTCGCCCTTCCAGAACACACCTTTGGCGGTGGCGCCGCACTGATCCAGCCGGTGCCCGTAGATGCGGGCGACCGGGGCCAGGAGCCGGGGCGCGCGTCTGAGTATCTGAATGATCACCGGGAGAGGCTAGCGGGTGGCGGGATTTCTGCCAATCGGTTTAGCTGCAGCGTGAGCAAGGACAACCCGTCACCCCCGCGCAGGCGGGGGCCCAAATTTCTGGGTGGTTGGATTCCCGCCGCAGCCTGTGCCCGCGTAGGCGGGTGCGGGAATGACAATGTGGGGTAGCGATAAGCCTCACGCTTCCGCGTCGTCGCTTTCGGGCAATTGCATCCATTCCGGGGCCGCCGGGTGGACGACGGCGTTGTCCGCGCTCATGTCGCCGCCGCCGATCGCCTTGAGACGCAGCATGGCGATGGCCCGGTCGTCCATGACCGAGCGGATCTCGCCGACGACCTTGCCGTCCTGCATCACGTCGGTACCGGGTTCGACGCCCGGGCGCGACAGCGTCACCGGGAACAGGCGTTTCTTGACGAGCCCGCGGTACTTGGTCCGCGCCGTCAGTTCCTGGCCCATATAGCAGCCCTTGTTCCAGTCGACGCCGGAAAGCTCGTCGAAGCCGCTTTCCAGCAGGATCGATTTTTCCTTCTCCAGGTCGAACGGCGCCTCGGGCAGGCCCAGCGAAATGCGGTGTTTCTGGTAATCGTCCTCCGAGCCGTTTTCGCCGTCGAGCGCCGTCGCATCCATGCCGGCGGGCGCGAGGACGCGGACGCCGGCCTCGGCAAGGCGCGGGTCGGCGTAAAGGATTGCACCGTCTTCGGTTTTCGTCTGCTTGCCGTCGGTCAGCATATCCGCCGCGCCGTCGCCGAGCAGGGCGTAGACGGCATGATCATCCGTCACGTCCTCGAGCGTCGCCTTGGAGCGCAGCTTGAACATGGTGAGCTTCTTGATCAGTGCCTCGGCGTCGCTCTTGAGGCCGTCCAGCAGCAGGTCGGCGCCGTCGGCGACGATGAAGAAATCCGAGAGGAATTTGCCCTGCGGCGTCAGCAGCGCCGCATAGATGCCGCGCGTGCCGTCGGCCTTCTCGATATCGTTGGAAATCAGGCCCTGCAGGAAGGTCCGGCTGTCCTCGCCGGAAATACGGATGATGCTGCGGCCGGTCAGTTGAATGCGTTTCATGGCGTACCCCGTGTTCCCTGACGTGTAAGATGGGGGCGGGCCCCCCGGCCTTGCAAGGGCCGGGGTTTGCATTGCCCCGGCGCACCCTTATAAGGGTCGGGAATCAGGGGAAAGGGACGCATGCGGGCGTTATTCGTTACATCGACGCGGGTCGGCGACGCGATCCTGTCCACGGGCGTGCTCACCACGCTGCTGGACGAGAATCCGGGCCTGAAGGTGACGGTCGCCTGCGGCCCGGCAGCGGAATCCCTGTTCGAGGGTGTGCCGGGGCTCGAGCGGATCATCGTCCTCGACAAGATGCTCGGCTCGTTGCACTGGGCGTATCTGTGGGCGCAGACCGTGGGCACGCGCTGGGATATCCTGGTCGACCTTCGCAACGCGCCCGTGACATATCTGATCGGCGCGAAAAAGCGATACCGGATGACCCGTTCGCGCGACGGCGGCCACCGCGTCCGCACCCTGGCCAGGGTCATCGGTGCCGAGGACGATCCGCCGGCGCCGAAGCTGTGGGTCGATGACGCCCGGCGCGAGGCGGCCCAGCGCCTGATTCCGGACGGTGGGCCCGTGCTCGCCATCGGCCCGACCGCCAACTGGCGCGGCAAGCAGTGGCGCGGGCATGCGTTCGCCGAGCTGATTTCGCGGCTGACCGCGCCGAACGGCATCCTGCCGGGTGCGCGGGTGGCGATCTTCGGGCGCGACGACGAACGGCCGATGGCGCTGCCGGTGATCGAATCGGTACCCCAGGAACGTCTTCTCGACCTTGTCGGCCACATCGATCTGCTGACCGTCAGCGCGTGTCTCGAGCGCGCGGCGCTTTATGTCGGAAATGATTCCGGTCTGATGCATCTGGCGGCGGCGAGCGGCATTCCGACGCTGGGCCTGTTCGGCCCGTCGCCGGCGGAACAGTATGCGCCGTGGGGACCGCTTTGCGATCACGTGCAGTCGGCGAAGGGCTTCGACGAGATATTCCCGGACGACTTCGACCACCGCAATACGGACACCCTGATGGACAGCCTTTCCGTCGATCAGGCCGAGGACGCGGCCAACAAACTGTGGGCCCGGGCCCGGGAAGCGGCGGCGTGACGGACCCGGTCATCCTTTCCGCGGTGATCAGCGTGCACAACGAGGAACACCAGTTACGCGACTGCCTCGCCACGCTGGGCTTCGCTGACGAGATCGTGGTGCTGCTGGACAAGTGCACCGACGGCTCCAAGGATATCGCCGGGGAATTCACCGACCGTATCGTCGAGGGCGACTGGTCGATCGAGGGCGAACGCCGCAACGCCGGGATCGAGGCCTGCCGCGGGCAGTGGATATTCGAGATCGACGCCGACGAACGGGTGCCGGACGATTTGGCCCGGGAAATCCGCGACGTCATCGACAGGACGAAGGACGACTGGCACGAGATCCCCGTCGACAACCATGTCGGCAAGCGGCTGGTCCGGCACGGCTGGGGCGCGTCGTTCGGCAAGGCCGCCTATCCGGGATTGTTCAGGAAAGGCGTTAAACGCTGGGGCATGCAGCGGGTGCACCCGTCCCTCGACTGGACGGGCGTCCGGGGCCCGATGCTCAAGAACCGGCTCGTGCATCAAGTCGACCGGGATATTTCGGACATGATCAGGCGGCTCGACAGCTATTCGACGGCGCGCGCCAAAGACCTGGTCGAAAGCGGCGACATCGGCTCCATGGCCAACAATGTGCGCCGGTTCTTCTCGCGGTTCTTCAAATGCTACGTGTCCCGAAAGGGGTATCGCGAGGGCGGCATCGGCCTGCTGATCGCCATCTGTGCCGGGCTCTATCCGCTGATCTCGCACATCAAGGCCGCCGAGATGCGGAAGGATTCCTGAGCGATGGCGCGCATCATCCTTGCCGATGACGGGATCGTGTTCGACGGCCGCACACCGGAGCGGGGGCCGCTGGGCGGCGCCGAAAGCGCCGTCATCCAGCTCGTCGAGACGCTGGCGGCGCGCGGCCACGACGTCACCGTCTACAACAACTGCGAAGCGCCGCTCGAATACAACGGCGTCAAGTGGCGGCCGATTTCGTCGGGCGTGCCGGAGACGGCGGACCTCTATATCGCTAACCGGGGCGACAAGCTTCTGAAGCTCTGCGAGGGCGCGAAGACGACCGTCTTCTGGACCCATAATCCATGCCGCTACATGCTGAAGGCGCGTTATCTCTGGCAGTTCATCCGCCGTCGCCCGGTGATCGTGTTCATCGGCGACTATCATGCGGCGACGCTGCCGGGGTGGGTGCCGTCGGGCGGGCGCCGGACCATCCCTTACGGACTGCCGGACCGGTTCTGCGAGGCCGAACCCGCGTCTGCCGCCCCCGGACCGCGCGCGATCTTCACGTCCAATCCACTGCGCGGGCTCGACTGGCTGCTGGAACGCTGGGCGAAGGATATCGAACCCGATGTGCCGGGCGCCGAATTGCATATCTTCGCCGGCGCCGCGACCTACGGCTCGGCCGGTGCGCGCAAGGGCGACGCCATGGGTAAAGTGCTGGACAAGGCGCGGGAACTCGAAGGGCAGGGCGTCCGGCTCCGCGCGCCTGTCGATAAGGCGCGGCTGATCGACGAACTGCGTCTGGCGCGGGTGATGCTCTATCGTGGCGACATCAACGAGACGTTCTGTCTCGCCATCGCCGAGGCGCAGTGCATGGGCGTGCCCTGCGTGGTCCAGCCCATCGGCTCGATGCCCGAACGCGTGCGCCACGACAAGACCGGATTCATTGCCCCCGGCGACGGCGCCTTCGCCCTTGCCGCACGGCGGCTGCTCACCGATGATGCGCTCTGGCGCGCGCAGCATGAGCGCGCGCTCGACGTTCAAAGATCATGGCGCTGGGCCCAGGCCGCGGCGGCATTCGAGGAGTTGATTTCGACCCCATGAAGGTACTGCAAGCCATGGCCGGTGCGGAGTTCGGCGGCGCCGAGGCGTTTTTCGTGCGCCTCGTGATCGCGTTGCACCGTGCCGGTCTCGACCAGAAAGTCGTCATTCGCGAGAACCCGGCACGCGCGAAGTTGCTGCAGGACGCCGGAATCGAGCCGGTGCAACTTGCCTTCGGCGGGCGCTTCGACTTTGCGACGCCGCGCGCTTTCAAGCGCGAGATCGCGGCCTATCAGCCGGACGTGGTGCTGACGTGGATGAACCGGGCGACCACCATGTGCCCCAAGGGCGAGTTCGTGCACGCGGCCCGGCTCGGCGGCTATTACGACCTCAAGTACTATGCGCACTGCGATCACCTGATCGGCAACACCGAGGACATCGTCGAGTACCTAATCGAGAACGGGTGGCCCGGCGAAAAGGCGCACTACCTGTCCAACTTCGTGTCCGATGAGCGCGGCGAACCACTCGACCGTGCGAAATTCTATACGCCGAAGGGCGTGCCGCTGATCGTCGCGCTCGGCCGCCTGCACGAGAACAAGGCGTTCGACATATTGCTCAAGGCGCTGGCGCGGGTGCCGAACGCGTACCTGTGGCTGGCCGGCGATGGCCCCTTGAAGGCAGAGTTGATCAAGCTCGCCGAAGAACTCGCGATCAAGCCCCGGGTCCGCTTTCTGGGCTGGCGCGACGACACCGCCAACGTGCTCCGGTCCGGCGATCTTTTCGTATGCCCGTCCAGGCACGAGCCGCTCGGTAACGTGGTGATCGAGGCGTGGTCCCAGGGCCTGCCCGTGGTCGCCGCCGATTCCATGGGCCCGGGTATGCTGATCGAGAACGGCGAGACCGGCATCCTGGTTCCTACCGACGACGAGATCCTCATGGCCCGCGCGATTCGCGGCGTGCTCGACGACGACAATCTCGCCGAGCGCCTCGCCCGGCAGGGCCACGACGCCTACGAAAAGAACTTCACCGAGGCGCAGGTGGTCGAGCAATACCTCGCCTTCTTCGACAAGGTCACGGGCTGAGCCATGTGCGGGATCGCCGGGCTGATGAGCGCAGACGGCACGGCCCCCGCCACCGCCGTACTCGACCGCATGGCGGCGGTGATCCAGCACCGGGGGCCCGACGGGCGCGGCGATTACGCGGACGGCGACGTCGCCATGATGCAGGTGCGCCTTGCCATCATCGACCTCGAAACCGGGGACCAGCCGCTCTATGCCCCTGAAGACGACGATGCGGGACGTCTTGCCCTCGTTGCCAACGGGGAAATCTACAACTACGTCGAGCTGCGCCAGCAAATGTCGAACATCGACTACGCGACGGGTTCGGATTGCGAGTCGATGCTGTACCTCTACCGCGAACACGGCATGGACTTCGCCGAGCACCTGCGCGGCATGTACGCCGTTGCCATCCACGATCCGGATGACGGGGCGCTGGTGCTGGCGCGCGACCCGTTCGGCATCAAGCCGCTTTATTACGGCGTCGCCGAGGACGGCTTCGTTTTCGCTTCCGAGCCGCAGGCGCTGCTTGCCGCCGGGCTGGTGAAACCCGCGATTGAGCCCGCCAAGCGCGACGAGTTGCTGGCGCTTCAGTTCACCACCGGCGCGGAGACGGTGTTTCCGGGCATCTATCGCGTGTTGCCCGGCGAGACCCTGATCGTCCGGCAGGGCCGCATTGCCGAACGGGTCAGGTTGGCGGCCTTGCCGCCGGGGCCGCCCGCAAAATCGTCACGCGGCGAGGCGCTTTACGAGTTCGACCGGATCATCACCGACGCGGTCAACGTGCATCAGCGTTCGGACGTGCCCTACGGCATGTTCCTGTCCGGCGGGATCGATTCATCGGTGATCCTGGCGGTCATGCGGCGTCTCAATCCGTCGCCGGTGCACGCGCTGACGGCGGGCTTTCCCGGCACCGGCGTCCACGACGAACGCGAACACGCGCGTGTGGTGGCCCGCGCCTGTGGCGCCGAGCACGAGGAAATCACCGTCACCGAGGATGATTTCTGGCGCGAGCTGCCGGCCATCGCGGCGGCGATGGACGACCCGGCGGCGGATTACGCCGTGGTGCCGAGCTACATGCTGGCCCGCAAGGCGAAGGAGGGCGGGCTCAAGGTCGTGCTGTCGGGCGAGGGCGGCGACGAGCTGTTCGCCGGCTACGGGCGTTACCGGCGCCAGCGCCGTTTCGCGATCTTCGGCGGGCGCCGGATGCGCCATTCCTACATTCTCGAAGGCACCGGCGTGCTGCGCGAGGAGCCCATGGGCTGGCGCAACGGCATCGCCGCCGCCGAGGCCGAAGCCGGGGAGTACGGACGCTCGCGGCTGCAGGCCGCGCAGGCCGTCGACGTCGCCGACTGGCTGCCGAACGACCTGCTGACCAAGCTCGACCGTTGCCTGATGGCGCACGGCGTCGAGGGCCGTGTACCGTTCCTCGACCCGTTCGTTGCCGACTTCGCGTTTCGGCTGCCGGACAACCTCAAGGTCCGGCACGGCACCGGCAAGTGGATCCTGCGGAAATGGCTGGAGACGGCGCTGCCGGCGTCGAAACCGTTCTCCAAAAAACGTGGCTTCACGGTGCCGGTGGGCGACTGGATCGCCGGACAGGGCGCCAAACTCGGCCCGATGGTCGCCGCCAACCCGGGCGTCGCCGAAATCTGCGAGCCCGACGCGGTGAAGGGCCTGTTCACGTCGGGCCGGGAAAACGGACACGCGCAATGGGCGTTGTTGTTCTACGCGCTCTGGCACAAACGCCATATCGAGGGCGCGGACGTGTCGGGAAGTGTTTTTGACACCCTTAGCAGCAAATAAATCCGTCTACCCCGGACAAGCCCCGGATCATGTCCGGGGCGCGATCCGGGGCCTATCACTGAACCGGCAACATCCGTTACATTTAAAAATGGGTCCCGGACACCTCGCCGGATTTCATCCTGGCTCGGTTCCGGGATAGACGTTTCGTTTAGAGACTCTTCGCCGTGATCCGCTTGACGATGAAGTCGCCGGACGTGTTGGAGATACGCACACCGTCGAACGGATCGGAGAACGCCCGGTCGGTGGCGGCAAGCATCTCGGTGCCGTCGACGCTGACCCGCATCATCCCGTCCGTGCCGCGCGTCCAGGTGACGGTGTGGAATTTCTTGTCCTCTATACTCAGCGGTTCCGAGGTCGCGATCACGCTGGAGCCGGAACTGCCGATCCGATGCAGTTGCACGCCCTTGCCGGACGCGTAAAGCAGCCGGTAGCCGAGCGTCGCTTTCTCGCCCTGAAAGACGCCGACGTCGAAATTGCCGTCCGGCTCCCACGACGACAGTTCCATCTGCAGCGAGAACGCGTTGCTGACGTCGGTGCGCGTAACGATGACGTTGCTCGCCGACCCGCCGGCGGTGTCCTGCTGGCCGGTGGCACGCTTGAGGATGGTGCCGATGATCGTCTTCGCCAGATCATCGCCGCCGCTGGACGACTGTTCGCCCTGTACCGCCGTGATCAGCCGGTTGCGGAGCCCCCAGCCGGTTTCGATGAAGTATTCGCCGGAAAGCACCTCCCAGGTCGGGTTGGACGTGTAATTGCCGTCGTCGAAACTGTCGTCGAGGACCACCGTGTTCCACGGCGTTTCGGCGCCGCTTGCCAGGTTGCGCAGGTCCTGCAGGAACACCGGGTCGGCGGCCTTGGCTTTTTCCGCCTCGTCGATCAGCTTGTTCAGTTTCTCGATGAATTCGTCCAGCGACCGGTCGTCGGCGGAATCCTGCGCCGACGGATCGGACCAGGTCGAATAGCGCGAGTCCTGGCCTTCGGCGCGCGCGGGCAGCACGAGCAACACGGCGAAAAGCACGGCGATCGGGCGCATATCGGGATCCTCCCGTCTGTTTCGGCCATGTTAACACGCTGAAGGCCTGCGGGAAGTCTGGACAGACCGCCGGAAACGTGCGAGCTAAAAATCATGGCCGCACCCGATCGCATCACCCTCAAACGCCCGGACGACTGGCACGTGCATTTCCGCGACGACGCCGTGATGCGGGCCGTGGTGCCGGCGACGGCAAACGTGTTCGGCCGCGCCATCGTCATGCCGAACCTGGTGCCGCCGGTGACCGACACCAAGGCCGCCGAGGCCTACCGCGACCGCATTCGGGCCGCCGCGCCCGAGAGCGCCGGGTTCACGCCGCTGATGACGGCCTACCTGACCGACGAGACGGACGCGCGGGACCTGCGTGCCGGCGCGGAAAAGGGCGTGTTCAGCGCCGTGAAGCTCTATCCCGCGGGCGCCACCACCAACTCCGCCTCGGGCGTCACGGATGTGGCGAATGTCATGCCGGTCCTCGAGGCGATGCAGGAGATCGGCCTGCCGCTCCTGATCCACGGCGAGGTGACGGACGCGGACATCGATATCTTCGACCGCGAGGCCGTGTTCATCGACCGTATCCTGCAGCCGCTACGGACCAAACTCCCGGGGCTGAAGATCGTGCTCGAACACATCACCACCAAGGAAGCCGTCGATTTCGTCGCCGCCGGCGATCCCCGGACGCTGGGCGCGACCATCACCGCGCATCACCTGATGATCAACAGGACCGATATCTTCCGCGGCGGCATCCGCCCGCACCTATACTGCCTGCCCATCGCCAAGCGCGAGGCGCACCGGCTCGCGCTCCGGAAGGCGGCGGTATCGGGCGATCCGCGCTATTTCCTCGGGACCGACACGGCGCCGCACGCCCGGCACCTGAAGGAAGCTGCCTGCGGCTGCGCCGGTATCTATTCGGCACCGGTGGCGATGGAGGTTTATGCCACGGTGTTCGAGGAAGAGGACGCGCTCGACAAGCTCGAGGCTTTCGCGTCCCTCAACGGCCCGGCGTTCTACGGCCTCGCGCCGAATGCCGGCACGGTGACGCTCAAGCGCGAAACGTGGCAGGTGCCGGACGGCGTCGATGCCGGGAACGGCGACACCCTGGTCCCGTTCATGGCCGGCGAAACCCTCGGCTGGAAGCTGGACGTCTGATCGCAAAACGATACCGTCTACCCCGGACAAGCCCCGGATCATGTCCGGGGCGCGATCCAGGGCCCATTTCTGAACCTGCAACCATCCGTCGTGGTCGAAAATGGGTCCCGGATACCTCACCGGATTTCATCCGCTTCGGTTCCGGGATAGACGGGATAGTGAATACCGATGTCGCGCTGGAACCGGCGAACTACCCCAGCGTCTTCTTGACGGTGGCGCCGCCTTCGTAACGGAGACGGCGGAGCAGGGTCTTCATCATCGCGACGACGATCGGATTGCTTTTCCGGAGGACCCGGTCGAAGACCCGTTTCGGGACGACGATCAGCGTCGTCTTGCCCATGGCGCGCGCCGTCGCCATCCGCTCCTCGGCATCGACCAGCGCCATTTCGCCCAACAGTTCGCCCTTGCTGACTACCGCCAGCACCGTTTCCGCGGTGCCGTCGCCGCGTGCGATCTCGACCTTGCCGGAATCGACGAAATAGGCCTCGGTGCCGATATCGCCCTGTTCGAAGATAATCTGGCCGGACTTGTAGTCGCGGTATTCGAGTTCCAGCGGTTCGTTGTCGTCGTCCGGGGCGGGGGACTGTTCGATCTGGGGTTCGTTCAACGGGCCTCTCCTGCTGGGTCGAGGATAGGAAATACCGCCGTGAGCGGCAACGTCCTAAACCACTTAAGGTGCAGGGATTGACCTAAGCGTGGGTGTGCGTAAGGTCTGGGTCAGAAAAATCCCCAGGAGAACAAGAATGAGCGATACGGAATTCAATGCACTGGTGCTGACCGCCGACGCAGACGGCAAGGTCACGTCGGCCTTCGAAACCCTGCCCAACGACCGCCTGCCGGAGGGCGACGTCACCGTGGCGGTGAAGTACACGACCCTCAACTACAAGGACGGCATGATCCTGAACGGGATCGGCAAGCTGGTGCGCGATTATCCGCACGTGCCGGGGATCGATTTCTCGGGCGTGGTCGAGGATTCCTCGCACCCGGACTTCAAGGCCGGCGACGAGGTGATCCTGACCGGCTGGCGCGTCGGCGAGGTGCACTGGGGCGGCATGGCGACCCGGGCGCGCGTCAACGGTGACTGGCTGGTGCCGCTGCCCAAGGGCATTTCGCTGGAACAAGCGATGTCGATCGGCACCGCCGGCTTCACGGCGATGCTGGCGATCATGACGCTGGAAGAGCACAAGCTGTCCAGGGACACGGACAAGGAAGTGCTGGTCACCGGCGGTGCCGGCGGCGTCGGCTCGGTCGCTACCTCGGTGCTTGCCAATCTCGGCTACAAGGTCGCGGCCTCGACCGGGCGGCCCGAGCAGCACGATTACCTGAAGGGCCTCGGCGCCACCACCATCGTCGAGCGCGACGAGCTGCTGGAGCCGCCCAAGGGGCCGCTCGGGCGCGAACGCTGGGCCGGGGTCATCGACAACGTCGGCGGCCCGACCCTGCACCACGCGCTGGCGACGCTCGCCTACTGGGGCGCCTGCGCCAGCGTCGGCAACGCCGGTTCGTTCAAGCTGGAAACCACCGTGCTGCCGTTCCTGCTGCGCGGCATCAACCTTTGCGGCATCGACAGCGCGACGTGCCCGAAGGCGCGGCGCATCGTCGCCTGGGACCGGCTCTCGAAGGAACTGCCGATGGACAAGCTGGACGAGGTGACCAACCGGGCAGGCTTTGCCGACTTGCCGGATCTCGCCGGGCAGATTCTGAAGGGCCAGATCCGCGGCCGCATGGTCATCGACGTCAACGGCTAAAGGTTAACGCGTCTTAACCTGTTGATTCCGATCGGAAAGCCGTCCGGGGACGATCCCCGGGCGGCTTTTCGCCGTTAAGCCCGCCTTTTTGGCACCCATCCTGCATTTATGACCCCGGAGCATGGATTCAGCATGGGTCCAGGAGGTCGAAATGTTGAAAAAAATCGGGATTGCGCTGGTCTTCGCGGTGTCGCTGTCGGCGTGCGGTTACGTCGACGAGTACGAGCGTCAGGTGCACGACTGGGAACCGACATACTGTTATAAATCGCTGGCCGCGGTGCAGTGCTACCGGGAACCGAAGCATTCGGACAGTCTCCGGCTGGTCAATTACTTCGGTCCGCATCCGAGCCGCTTCGAGGCGCCGCCGCCGCTCGCCGAACCCGACTTCAAGGCGCCCGAGATGGTCAATTACTGGGTCAAGGACCCGGAGCCCGTTCCGCGTCCGGCGCCCAGCGGCGATCTTGCCGACCGGCCGTGGCTGACCGAGGACGGGCGCGCGGAACAGGCGAACGTCGCCGAGCTCAGGCGCCTCAGCGCGTCGGGCACCGGCACGCGGGCGTTCCTGCGCCGCATCGTCACCGGCGAGGACCCGGCCGAGGCCGCCGGCGGCGGCACCCCCGCCAAGTATATTCTGCCCGGTCCGGCGATCGGGGTGGAGTAGGGGCTATCGCCGCACCGCCTCGGCGATCTCGAGGATCATTTTTTTGAGGATGGCCGGGGCGAACTGCTCGCGGCCCTCGGCGACATGCGCGAACGCGCCGCGCCCGCCGATCACGTCGTCCCGGTAATGGTCGATCAGCGGCTCGTCGTAGGGCCCGGTCAGCAGGCCGTCCGGCTTGTAGACCACGAGCGCGTTGATGGTGATGTTCGCCAGCATGGCCATCGCCTTGGCTTCCGGCAGCGGGCGGCCGTTGATCTGCGGCCCGTCGCCGGAGATGTCGATGATCTTGCGCCGGCCCTCGAAGGCGTTGGTCTCGATCAGGTTGACGGAATACGCGATGGCCTCCGAGATCGAGTTGTAGCTCTCCGCCATGCGCGGCGCGGCGATCAGTGCGGCGGCGAAGCGGGCGGCGCTGTCGGGGCCGTCGATCACGGTCCAGTCGGCGATGGTGTGCTGCGACCACGGCGCGCCCCATTCGACGTAGGCGATGGCGATCTTCTGGTGAAAACCGCTTCTGATCGCGTCCAGGATTTTCGGGTGCGTGATGGCGGCGGCGTAGCCCTCGCGCTGCAGGCGCAACTCGTCGTCGTCGATGGAGCCGGACCCGTCGGCGGCCAGCACCAGTTCGAGGTCGACCTTCTCCGCCAGCGCCGGGCCGGTCAGGGCGGGAACGGCCATGAAACAGGCGGCAATGACGGCGAAAAACCGTGCGGCGCGGGGCATCCGGGCCTCCCTTTGCTGATGGCCTGAAATGCTACGCCGGTTTGGGCGCGGCGCGGAATCAAAAAACCGTCAGCGCGGTCTGCACGGCTGAGCCTGAAAGACCGGTCAGCGTCGTCCCGGATACCTTGACAGGCCGCCGCGAACGCCGTAAATCCCCGGTCTCCAACACAGCGGCGGAGTAGCTCAGTTGGTTAGAGCAGTGGAATCATAATCCATGTGTCGGGGGTTCAAATCCCTCCTCCGCTACCAAAATCCAAATCTGTTGGAAATCAACGGGTTCACGAGGCGGCCTCAGTGCCGCCTCGACTGTTTGTGTAGCACTGTTGTGCAGCGGACGCTACGAGGTTTCCTTTTCGATTGCGTCGTCGATATTAAGTAAACTCGTGAGCCGGTCCATGATTGGCGTAGTCGTGAAGTAACTTAGGCCGTCCATGGTGGCGTCCTTTATCATTATGAGTCCTGTTCGGGTCAAAGCTGTAGCAGTTGCTCGCATCGAGTCGTCATCAGCGAACAGACTAGGTATCAACTCAGTGCCAACACTCTGCCAGAGGTCAAGGAGACTGATACCTGTTGGATCGGTTTTCTCAATTGAAATGCGCTGCCTATGGAGTACGGCTAAAAAGACTATTTCTTCGCGGCGAAGGGAAGCGAGCAAATCCGAATAGTAGAGAAAATCACTGGCCACGAGGTTGCCTATATGGGCCTGGCCGGCGATCACCTTTGCTAGAAGTCGGAGGTTGAGCCGGGCTGCGCCTTCACGAGCTGCTCGTGCGTATCTTTCCAAGATCGCGACAATCTCGTCGACTTCCCCGGTTTCATCGAGTGTGCGAGTGCCGTCACGTAGCTCCTCTAGCAGAATATCCCGTGCGCTTTCATGGCGCTTCCTCAGCAACTGCCGCAGAGCAGTTTCGGCCCCTGCGCCTACCGTCGCTGCACCTCCTGAGGAGCCGCCGGTCAGAACGTCGACGACGATGCTACTGATCATATTGGGGAGGCCATTCGTCATAGGGTTCTATCGCCGCCGTCCCTTGTCGTGCATGTGAGCGGTGGTCATCTAAATGATATCTATATATTGAATTAGATTGTCATTTTGTGGGAAAATATAGTGTTTTTCAACGTCGGTCTATGCTTGACAGGGCGCCTGCAAATGGAAAGCACAGGGCTTTCATTTAAGCAGTTGGAGAACGCCGAATGGCTCGCGCAATACAAGGGCGTCGAGTTGCCGGCTGATTGTCGGAACGATTATCGTGCGTGGTGGGGTTGGCTAAAGAAGACGATCACGCGCATCGATATCGACATCGCCAATGAAATGCGCATGGATTTCGATCTTTCACTCGACCCCGAAGACCCGATCTCAGTGGTCGGATGCCTCAAATATCACGAGAAGGTGAGTTCTGATGAGCACGGGTGGGCGGCAATGTGAGGTGCCCCTAGATTTGTAGACGCTTTCTTCCCTAAATTTGAGGCAAGGAGGCCACTATGGGCAAAGCCAATTTCAGCGACGATTTTAAGCGCGACGCGGTGCGTCAGATTACGGAGCGGGGTT
>JBNPEI010000015.1:0-84277 GCA_051117645.1 Rhodospirillales bacterium | reverse complement strand
GAGAGCACTATCGTGAAGCCCGGAAATCATCCGGATCAGACTTCGTAGACAACCTTGCTCCCGACCGATGGGCTAATGGCAACGGAGCCTTGACCGCAAACTCGGAATTAGACAACTTGATTCAGGATGACGAGGAAACGATCACCCCAGCAGCTTCTGGCGCAAGAGACCATTGACCTGACCCGGGTTGGCCTTGCCCTGCGATGCTTTCATGACCTGGCCGACGAACCAGCCGATGGCTTTCTCGTTGCCGCCTTTGACGTCGGCCGCCTGATCCGGGTTGTCGGCGATGACCTGATCGACAATCGCCTCGATGGCGCCGGTATCCGTGATCTGCTTGAGGCCCTTTTCCTCGACGATGTCGCCCGGCGCCTTGGAGGTCTTGAGCATTTCCTCGAACACGTCCTTGGCGATCTTTGTCGAGATGGTCTCGTCCTCGATCAGCCCGACCAGTTCGCCCAGATGCACGGCCGAGACCGGGCTCTCGGCGATGTCCTTGTCCATCTTGTTGAGCGCCCCGAACAGGTTCGTGGTCAACCAGTTGGCGACGGTCTTGGCATCGCGGCCTTTCGCCGCTTCCTCGAAATACGCCGCCGTTTCCCGGTCGGCGACGAGCACGCCCGCGTCGTAGGCGGAAAGCCCCATATCGTCGATGAAGCGGTTTTTCTTGTCGTCCGGCAGTTCCGGCAGCGTCGCCTTGATGCGCGCGATGAAGTCGTCGTCGAAGCGCACCGGCAGCAGGTCCGGATCGGGGAAATAACGGTAGTCGTGCGCGAATTCCTTGGTCCGCATGGCCCGCGTCTCGCCACGGTTCGGGTCGAACAGGCGCGTTTCCTGCACCACCTCGCCGCCGTCCTCCCAGACCTCGACCTGGCGCTCGGCCTCGACCTCGATGGCCTGCATGACAAAACGGACCGAGTTGACGTTCTTGACCTCGACACGGGTACGAAGTTCGTCCGCGCCTTTGGGACGCACCGACACGTTGACGTCGGCACGCATGGAGCCCTCCTCCATGTTGCCGTCGCAGGTACCGAGGTAACGCAGGATCGCGCGCAACTTCTTCAGGTATGCGCCCGCCTCTTCCGGCGAGCGCATGTCGGGCTTGGATACGATCTCCATCAGTACCACGCCGGCACGGTTGAGATCGATCATCGAGCGCTTCGGGTCCTGATCGTGGATCGACTTGCCGGCGTCCTGTTCCAGATGCAGGCGCTCGATTCCGACGTCGCGCGTCGACCCGTCGGCCAGATCCAGCGTCACCACGCCCTCGCCGACGATGGGATGCTGGTACTGGCTGATCTGGTAGCCCTGCGGCAGGTCGGCGTAGAAATAGTTCTTCCGCTCGAACACCGAGTATTTGTTGATCGCGGCACGCAGGCCAAGCCCCGTGCGCACCGCCTGTTCGATGGCCATTTCGTTGATGACCGGCAGCATGCCCGGCATGGCCGCGTCGACCAGCGATACGTTCTCGTTGGGCCCGGCGCCGTACGTCGCCGGGGCGCCGGAAAAGAGCTTCGCCCTGGTGATCGCCTGGGCGTGCACCTCGAGCCCGATGACGACTTCCCAGTCGCCCGTCTCCCCCTCGATGAGATAGCTCATGCCGTATCTCCCGGACGCGCGGTGAAGTCCGCCGCTTCTTCGAGCGCGCTGGCGGCGCGGAACAGCAGTTCTTCCTGACAGACGCCCGTGATGAGCTGCAGGCCCAGCGGCAGGCCGTCCTTGTCGAGCCCGCCCGGCACCGAGATCGCCGGCAGCCCGGCCAGCGAGGCCGGCACCGTAAAGACGTCGTTCAGGTACATGGCGATGGGGTCGTCCATCTTCTCGCCCTCGGCAAACGCGGCACTGGGCGCCGTCGGCGTCAGCAGCACGTCGACGTCGGCGAAGACTTGTTTGAAGTCCTCGGCGATCAGGGTCCGGACCTGCTGCGCCTTCACGTAATAAGCGTCGTAATAACCGGCGGAGAGCACATATGTGCCGATCAGCACGCGGCGCTGCACCTCGGCGCCGAAGCCCTCGCCACGGGTGAGTTCGTACATTTCGTCGAGGCTGGCGCCATCCTTGCGGAACCCGTAACGGACGCCGTCGTAGCGCGCGAGGTTCGACGACGCCTCCGCAGGCGCGACGATGTAATAGGTCGGCAGCGCGTACTTGGTGTGCGGCAACGACACCTCGACGACCTCGGCACCCATGTCGCGGAACCACTGCGCCCCCTGATCCCACAGTTTCTGGATTTCTTCGGGCATGCCGTCGAGCGTGTATTCCCTGGGAATGCCGATGCGCAGCCCCCTGGCGTCGCGGGTGCAGGCGGCGCGGCAATCCGGCATCTCCAGCGGCAGCGAGGTAGAGTCCTTCGGGTCATGGCCCGCCATCGCCTGCAGCATGATCGCCGCATCCTCGACCGTGCGCGTCAGCGGCCCCGCCTGATCGAGACTGGACGCGAACGCCACCGTGCCCCAGCGCGAACAACGGCCGTACGTGGGCTTCATGCCGACGAGACCGGTGAACGAGGCCGGCTGACGGATCGAGCCGCCGGTGTCGGTCCCCGTCGCGGCGATGGCAAGGCCGCCGGAAACGGCAGCGACCGAGCCGCCGGACGAGCCGCCGGGGACCAGATTCGCGTTTGCGCCCTCCGGCGTCCACGGGTTCTTCACCGACCCGAAATAGGACGTGATGTTGGCCGAGCCCATGGCGAACTCGTCGAGGTTGGTCTTACCCAGCATGACCGCGCCGGCGTCGCGCAGATTGGCGCTGACAGTGCTTTCGTAGGCCGGCACGAAATTGTCGAGGATGTGCGACGCCGCCGTGGTCCTGACGCCTTCGGTGCAGAACAGGTCCTTCATTCCGATCGGGATGCCGTCCATCGGGCCGTGCGCCACGCCCTTCTTGCGGCGCTCGTCGGAGACCCTGGCGCGCTCGCGGGCGATCTCGGGCGTTTCGGTGATGAAAGCGTTCAGTGACCGCCCGGCTTCGATCGCGGCGATGAAACCGTCCGTCAGTTCGACGGACGAAACCTCGCCCTTTTCGAGCGCATCGGACGCCGAGGCGATGGTCCAGTCGCGAAGGTCGCTCATTCCACCACCTTGGGCACGCCGTAGAACGCCCCCTCGCCATCCGGTGCGTTGGAAAGGACCTTATCGGTAATGCCGCCGTCCGTGACTTCGTCCTTGCGCATGGGCGTTTCCATATCGACGACGCTGGTCATCGGCTCGACGCCGTCGGTGTTCACTTCGCCCAACTGCTCGACCCAGCCGACGATATTGTTCAGTTCACCGGCAAGCGGCTCCAGACGGTCGTCCGGCACGCGGATTCGCACCAGAAACGCAATTTTGCGGACATCGTCCCTGGATAACGACATCTGGGTCTCCGTTGGACTTGGAAGGTGTCAAAACAGGCGCGGAAACTACCACCCGGTCCTGAGATCGTAAAGACGCTAACGGGTCACGACGCCTTTGCGAAAATGTCGTCCCACAGCTTGTCGGACCAGCGCGTCATGGCGATTTCCAGGGCCGAGGCCAGCGCCCGGCGCACCCCCGTCGCCGGCAGCGATTCGAGCGCCCCCTGGGTGCGTGCGTAACTGTCCTCGGTGACCCCGTCGAAGCGGACCTGGCCCTTGTCGAGATCGAACATCATAATCGTCGAAAAGACGTCGGGAATGCCCGTCACCACATCCAGCAGATCGACGTTGATCTGGAACACCTGACGCTTGTTGGAACCGTCGAAGGGCACCTCGGTGATGAACATCTGCGCCGGGAAGCGGATCCGCTTGCCGCGCCGTTCGCAGACCACGCTGACCTCGTAATCCGACGCCCGCATGCTGTCGTCGGTGGCCTCGGTATCGCCGCCGACCTTGCCGACGAAATGCACCCGGAAGCCGCAGCGGTGATGGGTATCGAGGCGAATCTCGCCGGTCACGTCTTCCTCGATCTCGCCGTCGATGACCGGCGACAGCACGGTGCCGTAGACGAAGCCGAGCGGCTTGCCGTCCTCGACGACCGCCAGCCACACCGTATTGCCGGCGCGGCCGATGACATCCACGACCTCGCCGGCCTTGAGGCCACCCAGGCGCTTGCCCTCGGTCCTCGGTTCATCGCGCACATTGACGTCGGTCTCGACCAGGTACTTGCCGGGCGCCGGCGTGATGGACACGCCCATGAACTCCATATCGGCAGCGCGGGACTCGGGCACGCCCATGGCCGCCAGACCGAAGGCGGCGGCGCCCAGTATTCCCTGCCGGACGCGGCGAAGCCGCGCGTGTGGCCGGATGGCGTTCATCGATTGCCCCCTGCTTCAACATCCCGACCGTACCCCGACCCGGCCGAAAATGCGATGTCATCCGCGTAAGTCTATGATATCCAAGTCTTTCGTTTCATACCAGACACAGCCCCGTTATCTGAAAGCCCGCGCAAATGCTGCATTCGACCCTCTCGTCGCTGATCGACGCCATGCCGGACGGCACACGCCTGCTGGGGCTCGATATCGGCGACAAGACGGTCGGCCTGGCGATTTCCGACCCGTTGTTCATGGTCGCGAGCCCGGTCAAAACCCTTGCCCGTGGCAAGAAACTGGCACCGGTAATCGCCGAAATGGCGGCGCTGGTGAAGGCGGAAGAGGTCGGCGGACTCGTTGCCGGGCTGCCGGTCAGCATGGACGGCACCGAGGGTCCGCGCGCCCAGGCGACCCGCGACCTGACCCGGGAATTCGCGGACCGGCTCGGCCTGCCCTATGCGTTCTGGGACGAACGGCTGTCGACGTCGGCGATCGAACGTTTTCTCGTCAACGAGGCCGACATGACCCGCAAGCGCCGCAAGGACGTGGTCGACAAGATGGCCGCCAGCTACATCCTGCAGGGCGCGCTCGACAGTATCGGCGGGCGCGGTTGATGGATCATGTGTTTTCCGCCATCGCGCCGATCTTCCTGATCATCGCCTTCGGCGTGTTCCTGAAGGCGAAGGCCGGATTCATCGACGATTTCTGGCGCGCCGTCGAGAAACTGACCTTCAACGGCCTGTTCCCGGCGCTTCTGTTCGTCAAGATTTCGGACGCCAGTATCGACTGGAGCTACGCGCTCCCCATCGCCGCCGCCATCGTCATCGGCATTCACCTGACCGCCGCCGCCGCGATCCCGTTCCGTGGCCCCCTGAAACTGGGGCCGGAGCGTTTCGTCGCGGTGTTTCAGGGCGGCTTCCGCTCCAACGCCTATGTCGGTTTTGCCGTGGTCCTCGGCATCTTCGGCGATGCCGCCACCGGCGCCATGGCGGTCAGCGTGTTTGCAGTCGGCATCACCATCAACTTCCTCGGCGTCTGGGGGCACCTGAAGTGGATCGACAAGCCCGGCGGGTCGCGCGGCTGGAAGGGTGTCGCCGTCGACAGCATCAAGAACCCGCTGATCCAGGCCTGCCTGATCGGCGGATTGTTCAATGTCACCGGCTGGGGCCTGCCGCCGGTGATCGGCCCGACGCTTGAACTGCTGAGCCGCGCCGCGCTGCCGATGGGCCTTATGGCGGTCGGCGCCGGACTGTCCGTCCACGCGGTGCGCGACGCGCACCTGCCCGTGGTGTTGGCCACTACGTTCAAGCTGATCCTGCAACCGGCGCTGACCTACGGGCTCTGTTATTGGATGGGACTGGAGGGATACGCGCTCATGGTGCCGGTGATCTTCGCCGCCCTGCCGACGTCGTCGACAAGCTACGTGGTGTCGCGGCAGATGGGTAGCGACGCCCCGGTCGCCGCCGCCATCGTCACCGCGACGCATTTCGGCGCCATCGTCACCCTTCCGGTGATATTGGGGCTGATGCTGGGTTAGCGGCCTACGCCGCCACCGTGTAATTCAGCAGCTTCAGCAATTCCCCCGACTGGCGGTGGAAGCGCCGGGTCGCGTCGTCGTCGAAGCGCCGGTGCCAGACCCCGGGGTCGAGGTCGAGCGGCGCGATCTGGTAGGCGTGCCGGATGCCCGCCTGCACGATATCCTCCTTGTCCTCGACGTCGCAGAACCGGAACAGGCGCCGGACGATGGGCGCCGGCTCCTCGACCAGGTCCTCGGCCCGGATCTGGTAATAGCGCCGCCGGTTCAGCCGCCCGAAGCGCCGGGCCGCGCCGACGGAGCGCGACCAGTTGCGGGCGAACGTCTCGGCGAAGTCGGCGAAGGTCGGATAACGGCGCGGAAACTCGCCCTTGGAAATCCCCATATTGAAGTCCCAGGCGCTCGCCGCCTCGTCGCGGCCGTCGCGCACCACGTGCACAATACGCATGTCCGGGAACAACCGGTCCAGCAGCTCCAGTGACAGCACATGTTCCGGCGTCTTCTCGCCGATGCACGTGATCTCGTCGTCCTGATCCTCCGGCACCCAACGCTGAAACATCAGCATCACCGCCGTCCGCATCAGGTATTCCACGTCGTCGAAGGTAAACCCGGCCGCGTTACCGGGCAGTCCCGCAAGCTGCATGCGGTTGCCAATGCGCTCGGCGTCCTGGTTGTACTGGTCGACGAGCTTGGCGAGACCGGGAAACAGACTGTCGGTGAAATGCCCCTCGCCCTTGCAGAGAATCTTCGGGTGCGTGTCCATGCACTGCTGCACCCAGGACGTGCCCCAGCGCGTCGCGCCGACGACGAAGACGAAGTCCTTCTTCAAGAGCCGGCCCAGTCTGTCGTGAGCCTTCAGATACTCTTCCATCAACCTTTCCCGAGGCCCTGCCCATGGCCACACGCCGCCGCACGCCCCCGGCCACGCGCCGCAAATCATGCCGAATCATTATCGGCGGAAACATACTACGCGATCCGGCGCACTCAAGCCATGCATGACGCTCAGCAACAGGTTGATCATGATGCTTGCGGTTTCGGGGCAACCGGACATATAGTGCGCGCCTATGAACGACGGTCCCGGTGCATTCGGCTTCCCGCACAAGCATCTCCTCGGTATCGAGGGCCTCAATCCCATTGAAATCACTGCACTTCTCGACCGCGCCGAAAGCTATGTCGAGCAGAACCGCCAGGCCGACAAGAAAAAGGCGGTACTGAGCGGGCGTACCATCATCAATCTGTTTTTCGAGGATTCGACCCGCACCCGGACCTCGTTCGAGCTTGCCGGCAAGCGGCTCGGCGGCGACGTCATCAACATGTCCGTCGCCACGAGTTCGGTCAAAAAGGGCGAAACCCTGATCGACACGGCGATGACGCTCAACGCCATGCACCCGGACGTCCTCGTGGTCCGGCACCCGGACTCGGGCTCGGTGAAGCTGTTGAGCGAAAAAGTGAACTGCGCCGTCATCAACGCCGGCGACGGCTCGCACGAACACCCGACGCAGGCGCTGCTGGACGCACTGACGATTCGCCGCCGCGTCGGCAAGATCCAGGGCCTCCGCATCGCCATCTGCGGCGATATCCTGCACAGCCGGGTCGCGCGGTCGAACATCCATCTGCTGACGACCATGGGTGCGCGCGTGCGCCTGATCGCGCCCCGCACCCTGATCCCGACCGGGATCGAACACATGGGCGTCGAGGTCTTCAACGACATGCGAGAAGGCCTCAAGGACTGCGACATCGTCATGATGCTGCGCCTGCAGAAGGAACGCATGGACGGCAACTACCTGCCCTCGGTCCGCGAGTACTTCCATTTCTTCGGCCTCGACTACGACAAATTGGAAGGCGCCAAGCCGAACGCGCTGATCATGCACCCGGGGCCGATGAACCGGGGCGTCGAGATCGACAGCGAGGTGGCCGACGACTTCGGCCGCAGCGCCATCCACGAACAGGTGGAGATGGGCGTCGCGGTGCGCATGGCGGCGCTCGAAATATTGACCGCGAACCTCGAAGAACACCTGCAGAGGAACCTCTGATGGCGCTCAAGGGAGACCGCACACCGGGCCGGGTCGCCTATGTCGGCGCCCGGCTACTGGACCCGGCGACGGGGCTGGATACGGTCGGCGGCGTGCTGACCGAGGGGGAACTGATCAAGCAGGTCGGCCCCAAGATCACGGCCGATCTCGCGCTCGAGGGCGTGACGGTGATCGACTGCGACGGGCTGTGCCTCGCGCCCGGCCTGATCGACATGCGGGTGCACCTGGGCGAGCCCGGCGAGGACTACAAGGAAACGCTGCAAAGCGCCGGCCGCGCCGCGACCAAGGGCGGGATCACCTCCATGGTCTGCCTGCCCAATACGGCACCGGTGATCGACGACATGTCGGTCGTCGAATTCGTCGCCCGCCGCGCGCGCCTGCAGGGCCTTTCCAAGGTCTATCCCTACGGTGCCGTGACCAAGGGCCTGAAGGGCAAGGAAATCGCCGAACTGGGCCTGCTCGCGGAATCCGGTGCGGTCGCCTTCACCGACGGCTTCAACGCCGTCGCCGACGCGCAGGTCATGCGTCGCGCCATGATGTACGCGCGCACCTTCGATTTGCTGATCTGCCAGCACCCGGAAGAACCGTCGATGTCCATCGGCGGCGCCATGAACGCCGGCGAGACGGCGACGCGGCTCGGGCTGGTCGGCATCCCGCGCGAAGCCGAGGTCATCATGATCGAGCGCGATATCCGGCTGGTCGAGCTTACCGGCTGCCGCCTGCACATCGCGCATGTTTCCACCGCCGACAGTGTCGATGTCGTGCGCAAGGCGAAGGCCAAGGGCCTGCCGGTTACCTGCGACACGTCGCCACCGTATTTCGCGCTCAACGAGGTCGCCATCGGCGATTACCGGACCTTCGCCAAGCTGTCACCGCCCCTGCGCAGCGAGGGCGACCGCCGCGCCGTCGTCGACGGGCTGGTCGACGGCACCATCGACTGCATCGCCTCCGACCACACGCCGCAGGACGAGGAATCCAAGCGCCTGCCGTTCGGCGCGGCGGCCAGTGGCGGCGTCGGGCTGGAAACCCTGCTGGCGGTAACGCTGGAACTGCACCACAACGGCCATGTCCCGCTTCTGGACGCACTCAGGTTCGTGACCGCAGCGCCGGCCGACCTCCTGAAACTCCGCACCGGCAGACTGGCGCAGGGCCGCCCTGCCGACCTGATGCTGTTCGATCCCGAAAAAGGCTGGAAAGTCGACGCCGACAAACTGCTGTCGAAGTCCAAGAACACGCCCTTCGACGGCCGTCTGGTGCAGGGCGCCATCGCCCGCACGGTCATTGACGGACGCACGGTTTTCGTGGCCGACTGACATCATGGAAAACCTCGACCCCAACATGATGGCCGCGATCGCGGCCGTCGGCGGCTACTTGCTGGGCTCGATCCCGTGGGGACTGGTGCTGACGAAGATGGCCGGCATGGGCGATATCCGCGAGATCGGATCGGGGAACATCGGCGCCACCAACGTGCTCAGGACCGGCAACAAGTTCCTCGCCTTCCTGACGCTCGTCCTCGATGCGTCCAAGGGCGCCGTCGCCGCGCTGATCTTCATGCAGATGAGCGAGTTGGCCGGCATCGTCGCCGCCTTCGCCGCCGTTGTCGGCCATAACTTCCCGGTCTGGCTCGGGTTCAAGGGCGGCAAGGGCGTCGCCACCACGCTGGGCGCGCTTTTGATGGTGTCGTGGCCGGTCGGTGTGCTGACCTGCTGCGTCTGGCTGGTGGTGGCCAGCACCTTCAAGTATTCGTCGCTGGCGTCGATCGTATCGATCGCCGCGTCCCCACTGATCGCCTGGAAAATGTCGTCCAACGAGGACATCGCCTACATGGCGGCGGGCCTCGCGCTCCTCTCCGTGATCCGCCACAAGGACAACATCCGCCGCCTCATCAAGGGCGAGGAAAGCAAGATCGGCCAGAAGAAAACGGAGAAGAAGAAAGAGGCTGAAGAGGCCAACCCGCCCGCCTGATGTGCCATAATGGCTTATGCTGCAAAAAGCCCCAAAGGAAGAGAAAAAGACCGAGGCCGACGCCGGCACCGATGACGCCGTTTACTGTGCCAAATGCGGGCATCTGCTGACGCGCATGCGATGGGCGGTCGATATCGGCGGGCACGAGCGGGTCTTCATCAACCCGGCCGGGCGCGTGTTCCGGATCGCATGCTTCAAGGAGGCGCCGGGCGCCGAGGATGTGGGCGAGCCCACCGACGAACACACGTGGTTTCCCGGCTACGAATGGAACTTCGCCCTCTGCCGCGGCTGCGGCGGGCATCTGGGCTGGCGTTTCGCGGGCAACACCCAGCCCGCCGTGTTCTTCGGGCTGATCAAAACGGCGTTGACGCAAAGCCCGCCCGGCGGTGAAGCTTAAGCCAACAGAATTTCCGTCATTCAGGAGCCGCCCCATGTCCAAACCCGTCATCGAAATCCATTACTGCCGCACCTGCCGATTCGTCCTGCGGGCGACGTGGATGGCACAGGAGTTGCTGTTCACGTTCGCCGACGACCTGGGCGCGCTGACACTTGTCCCGGACGAAGGCGGCACGTTCCGCATCCAGACGCCCGACGGCACCGTGATCTTCGACCGCAAGACCGAGGGCCGGTTCCCGGAAAGCAAGGAACTCAAGCAACTGATCCGCGACGCCATCGCGCCGGGCAAGGACCTCGGTCACTCCGACAAGCAATAGGGCCTCCATCATGTGCTCAGGCAAACCCGGCAACGCCATCCCGACCATGTTCATCGAGAACGAGCGCACGCGCGTCACGGAATGGCGTTTCAAGAAGAAGGGAGACAATACCGGCTGGCACCGTCATGAGTACGATTACGTCGTGGTGCCGTTGTTCGACGGTCATCTCGAGATCGACACCGGCGCGGGCGAGCGCGCCATCGCGCCGATGCAGAACGGTGTACCCTACTTTCGCGAAGTCGGCGTCGAGCACGACGTCATCAACGGCAACGACTTCGAGTGCGCCTTCGTCGAGATCGAGTTCCTGAAATAAACCTGCCGCTTCGGACGTGACCCATCCGCAAGCCGCAATTAAGCTTGCCCGAAACCCATCGCGTACAAATATCTCCATGGGGGAGAAGCCATGTCTTTAGTTATCCGCAACGCGGCGCTTTATGACGGTTCGGGCGAGGAAGCCCGGCCGGGGACCGACGTTCTCGTGGTGGACGGCAGGGTCGCCGCCGTCGGCCAGGACCTCGACGCCGGGACTGCGGAAGAGATCGACGCCGCAGGCCTCGCGCTGATGCCCGGCATCATCGACACGCACACGCACTTCGATGCTCAGATCACATGGGATTCCGGCGTTCGTCCCTCGCCGTCGCTCGGCGTCACCACGGTCGTCATGGGCAATTGCGGTTTCACCATCGCACCCTGCAAGGAAGGCGACCGCGACCTGGTGATGAAAAACCTGACCCAGGTCGAGGGCATGTCGCTAGACGCACTCCGCGAAGGCATCGACTGGTCGTTCGAAACCTTTCCGGAATATGTCGACATGCTGCGAAGCAAGGGCGTGATACCGAACGTGGCGTGTTACCTGGGCCACAGTTCGATCCGCACTTACGTCATGGGATCGGCGGCGACGGAACGCGCGGCCACCAGGGAAGAAATCGACCAGATGTGTGCCATCGTCGAACAGGGGATGGCGGCCGGCGCCGTCGGGTTTGCCACGTCGACCGCGCCGCAGCACAACGGCTGGGGCGGTGTGCCGATGCCGTCCCGCCTCGCCGATGACGACGAATTGTTGGCGCTGGTACAGGCCATGGCAAGGTCCGGGCGCGGCATTTTCATGCTGACCAAGGGCAACCGCACCGACGTGCCGTATCTGGAGGAACTGGCGAAAAAAACGGGGCGCCCGATCATGATCGCGGCGCTGCTGCACAATGCCACCAACCCGACCGGGACACTCGACGAACTGGCTCGGATCGCGGACGCCCGGGCGCGCGGTCAGGACCTTTGGGGCCAGGTTTCGTGCTGTCCGTTGACCATGGATTTCACGCTCAAGTCCGCCTATCCGCTGGAAAGCTTCGAAAGCTGGCAGCCGCTGATGAAACTCTCCGGCGACGATCTCAAGGCAAAGCTCAGGGACCCGTCGCTGCGTCAGGCGGTGAAAGACGAACTGGCCACGCCTGCCGGCGTGCGTCTGTTCAACGGCGAATGGCACAAAATCGAGATCACCGAGGCCGCAACGGATACCTACCGCGACATGGAACACCGCACCCTCGCCGACATCGCCGAGGAACGGGGCGCCGATCCGCTCGATCTGATGCTCGACATCGCCATCGACGAGGACCTGGAAACGATCTTCACCGCCGTGCTGCTCAATTCCGACGAGGACGCGGTCGGCAAGATGCTGGTGCATCCGGCGGCCTCCGTCGCGCTATCGGATGCGGGCGCGCACCTGACCTTTTTCTGCGATGCCGGGTTCGGGCTCAGGCTGCTGGGCCATTGGGCGCGCGATCTCGGCAAAATGACGCTCGCCGCCGCCGTTCACGAACTGACCGGCAAACCGGCAGGCATCTACGGAATCGAAGGCCGCGGCCTGATCCGGGAAGGTTACGCCGCCGATCTGTTGCTGTTCGATCCCGAGACCGTCGGCCGCGGCCCGAAGCATCGCGTCTTCGACCTGCCCGCGGGCGCACACCGACTGACAACGGACGCGGTCGGCGTCCACGGGGTCTGGATCAACGGTACGCGCATCGCCGATGCAAACGGGCCTCTCGCACATCCCGGCAACACCGGCGAGGTCCTCACCGGCTTCGCCGCCTGAACGGCAAGGAAAACAGTATGAGCATCAAGACCATCGCCATCCTGATGCCGGGCGACATGGGCCATGGCGTCAGCCTCGTGTTGCGCGAGCACGGACTCGAGACGATTACGTCGCTCGCCGGCCGCTCGGAACGCTCGCACGCGCTGGCGGCTGCGGGACGCGTACGCGACGCCGGCGAGCTGGACGCGACGGTTGCCGAAGCCGACATGATCCTCTCGATCCTGCCGCCGGCTGCCGCCCTCGGGCTTGCCGAGAACGTGGCTGCCGCCATGGGCCGCACCGGCAAGACGCCGGTCTACGTCGATTGCAACGCGATCTCGCCCGGCACCGCCACGCAAGCCGGCGAAAAGATCACAAGCGAGGGCGCGACGTTCATCGACGCCGGGATCATCGGCCTCGCTCCCAACAAGAGTAAGAATACCCGGTTCTACGTCTCGGGCCCCGACGTCACGCCGATGACGGGCCTGAATGGCATGGGGTTCCAGGTATTGCCGCTCGGCGACGAGATCGGCAGGGCGTCTGCCATGAAGATGGTCTACGCCGCCGCCACCAAGGGAAGCTGGACGCTCTGGACCGCCGTACTGCTGACCGCGGCACGTAACGGGCTCCTGGATGATCTGATCGCCGAATTCGGACATTCCCAGCAGCAGATGCTGGAAAACATGCGCGGCAAGATTTCCGCGCTTCCGGCCGACAGCGCACGTTGGGTCGGCGAAATGGAGGAAATCGCCAAGACCTTCGGCGAAGCCGGCGTCACCAGCGGCTTTCACGAGGGCGCGGCATGGATTTTCGAACTCCTCAGCGAAACGCCTTACGCTGCCGAAACGCGCCAGAACATGGACACCAGCCGGACCATGGAAACCAGTGTCACCGCTTTCGCCGACGCGCTCGCCAAACGGCTGGACGAATAACATGGCGGGCGGCGGCCAGGCGCCATAAGTATGGGGACGCTGGAAATCATCGTCCTCGCGGGCGCGCTCTCCGGCGGACTGGTCAACGGATTGACCGGTTTCGGCACCGGGCTGACGGCACTGACGTTCTGGCTCTATGTCTTGCCGCCCGTGGTTGCCTCGCCGTTGGTCGTCATCTGCTCCATCATCGGACAAATACAGACGCTGCCGAAGATCTGGCATGCGATAAGCTGGCGCCGGGTCATGCCGTTTATCGTCGGCGGCCTTTTCGGCGTGCCGCTCGGGACCTGGCTGTTACCGCTGGTAACGGTGCAGATGTTCAAGGTCTTCATCGGTATTTTCCTGATCTTATTCTGCAGTTTCATGCTGATGCGCGGACGTCCCGCAAATCTCAGGTTCGGCGGCAGGATCGTCGACGGCTGCATAGGCTTTCTGGGCGGCGTACTTGGCGGTCTTGCAGGATTATCCGGTGTGCCGACGACGGTTTGGGCGAGTTTGCGCGCCTGGGGCAAGGACGAGAAACGCAGCGTCTTTCAGGCCTTCAATCTGTCGATCCTGACGACCGCCGTCGTCAGCCAATCGATCGGAGGCCTGATGACGCTCGAGGTCGGCCGCGTCACCCTGATCGCACTGCCGGGCACGCTCATCGGTGTCTGGGTCGGCCGGAAACTATACGAGAAACTCGGCGACCGGGGATTCGACCGCGTCGTCTACATCGTTTTATGGTGCTCCGGCGTTGCGATGATCTGGTTCAGTCTGTGAGCGAAATGACCGGGAAACTGCGGCACGGCGGCGACATCGATGCGGCGGCGAAGGCCTTCGGCACGCCCGCCCACGGGTGGCTCGATCTCTCGACCGGCATCAACCCGGTGTCCTATCCCGTCGGTTCGGAGATTGCGGAGGTCTGGCGGCGGCTGCCGACCGCATCGGACGAGGCACGGCTGCTCGTCGCGGCGCGCGCCTGCTACGGCGTGCCGGAAGACGCCGGGATTGTCGCCGCGCCGGGGACCCAGGCGATCATCCAGTGGCTGCCGGTCGCGCCCGCGGCATGCCGGGTGCAGATTCTCGGCCCGACGTACGAAGAACATGCCAAATCCTGGAGCGACCGAGGTCATAGCGTTGAAATCATCGACGACATCAAGTCGGCGGACGCCGACGTCGTGATCGTTGTAAACCCCAACAACCCAGACGGCCGGACCGTCCCGCCGGCGGCGCTGCTGGAGACGGCGGACCGTCTGGCAGCGCACGGCGGCGTGCTGATTGTCGACGAAGCATTTGCCGACGTCGCACCGGAAACATCGGTGACGCCGGAAACGGGACGCCCCGGGCTGCTCGTGCTGCGTTCGTTCGGCAAGTTCTTCGGCCTCGCCGGATTACGGCTCGGTTTCGCCGTCAGCACCGAATTCGACACGGAATTGCTGAAGCATGCCCTCGGCCCGTGGGCCGTCGCCGGCCCGGCCCTCGGCATCGGCGCGCGCGCCCTTGCCGACATGGACTGGCAGGAAAAGACGCGCAAGCGCCTCACCGGTGACGCCAAGCGCCTCGACGAACTGCTCACCGGCGCCGGGATGGGGATCGTCGGCGGCACATCCCTCTACCGCCTCGCCCGCTCGGCGGACGCGCCTGCGATCCATGAAAAGCTCGGCCGCGCCGGCATCATGGTCCGCATGTTCGACGGCAACCCGGAGTGGCTCAGGTTCGGCCTGCCGGGGACGGACCGGGACTGGAAGCGGCTGGAACGCGCCCTGGATTAGGCACTTCAGCCGTCCAGAATCTCCAGCAACGCCGCATCGAATTCGCCGGGCGCCTCGTACATCACCCAGTGGCCGACATCCTCGATAATCACGAACGGCACGTCCGGCTGATACTCGGCGAAGATGTCTCGGCGCCTGAGAATCTGTTCGCGCCCGCCGCCGGTGGCGTCATGCACCCCCCAGATGCCGGCCAGCCGCGCCTTGATGTCCGGCACCGCGTCGACCAGGTGATTGCCGAGCGACATGGGACGCGACCGGACCCTTGAGCGCGCCACGTTCTTGCGGTGGGTATAGATCGCGAGGTCGTCGATTTTGGCCTCGTCATGGATCATCAGGAGCCGCAGATTGTTGCGGTGAATCTCGTTCTTCCGCGCGTCGCTCATGTCCTTTTCCGGCACTTCTATTCCAACGACCCGGACATGCAGCGCCTCGAAACCGCTGGCGCCGACGGCTACGTAAGTCTTCATGCGCTCGCCCACCGCTTTGGCCACCTGCGACCCGATCAGGCCGCCGAAGCTGAACCCCGCGAGATCGAACACCGCGCCCCGGCCGAACAGCGTATCCAGCCCGGCGACGACGGGCGCGGCCAAGTTGCCCGGCGTCAGTTCGCCGGGCGCCGACGCACTGTCACCGAGCCCCGGCATGTCACACGTGACGACGCGGCGGGTCTTCGAGAGCGCCTCGACGTTGGCGATCCAGTGCGTCCACGAACCGAACCCGCCGTGCAGCAGCAGAAGCGGCGTCTTGTCCGTGTCCTCACCCCACACCTGCCAGACCATGTCGCCGTCGCCGCAGGGCGTTTTTACGATCTCGGCTTTGGAGACCAGAGCGTCAACATGGTCTCTCGGGCTGGTTACGGCGTCGGGCATGGATGGAAACTCCTCAAGGCGGGACCGAAAAGATGTCCGATCCCGGCGCTTCCGGCAAGTCCCCTGCGCCGATCGGCCCGGAACCTGTTTCGCGTGGCGGATTCCGTGGCATACTCCCGGAAACGGTCGCAAAGGAGCCCGCCATGTTCGGATTATTCGGTAAAAGCGAAGAGCAGATTCAGGAACTGATCGACAACAAACAGTATGACGAACTGCCGCAGGAAGTGATCGAAAAACTCGCGGGCGACATCATCCTGACCACCGAACACGGCATGGCCGAGTACCGCGTTACCGACCGTATTGACGTGATCACCGCCGAATGCGTCTTTGGCATGAACATGTTCAAGGATTTCTTCGCCTCGATTACGGATATCTTCGGCGGCCGCTCGACATCTTCGCAAAAGGTGCTGCGCGACGCCCGCATGACCTGTCTCACCGAACTCAGGCGCGAGGCCCTGCTCGTCGGCGCCAACGCGGTGATCGGCATGAACCTCGCCTACAACGAGATTTCCGGTGACGACAAGAGCATGCTGTTCGTCGTCGCCAGCGGCACCGCCGTCGTCGTCGAACCGAAATAGGCCGGCCGCATGGACAAGAACCTCGAAGGGGCTGTCGGCGAGCATCTCGATACGGTCTCCAAATACATGGATCTTCTGGTCGAGTTCGGGATCGAATACGGCTTCCAGCTTCTGGGCGCGCTGGTCTTTCTGCTTATCGGCCTCAAGGTTGCGTCGTGGATCGGCGGGCGCGTCACAAAAATGCTGGAAGGCCGCAACGTCGACGTCACGCTGGCGCGCTTCATCGGCAACGTGGTCAAGATCGTCTGCATCGTCTTCCTGGTCATTATCACCCTCGGCAATTTCGGCGTTTCCATCGCGCCGCTGATCGCGCTGGCGGGCGCCGGCGCGTTCGGCGCCACGGTGGCGATCCAGGGACCGCTGTCGAACTACGGTGCCGGCGTCTCGATCATCCTCGCCAGGCCGTTCGTGGTCGGCAACACGATCACCGTCAACAAGGGTGCGAGCGGCGTCGTCGAGGAAATCACCCTCGCCCACACCGTGCTGGTCGGTGAGGACGGCGAGAAGATCACGGTCCCCAACAAGGAGATCGTCGGCCAGATCATCATCAATTCGGAAACCCGCCGCGTCGTACAGACCAAGATCGCGATCCGGGGCGGCCAGGACGTCGCCAAGGCAAAGGCCGCGCTCAGAAAGGCCGTCGAAGGCGTGACCGACATCGCCGGCGGCCCGGATCCGGAAATCGGCGTACACGATTTCGCATACGGCGGCATTGTGCTGGGAATCCGCTTCTGGGTGCCGTCGAGCCGTTATTTCGAACTGCGCTACGCCGTCAACGAAGCCGCTCTCAAGGAGCTAAGCGAGGCCGGGATCGAACTGATGCCTGCCGCGCCGACTTCCACACCGGCGCTTTCACTGTCGGCCGACGACGACGAAACGGCGGAGGACCGGATTCTCTGAGCGCTCAGCCAGCGTTCTTGTCGACCCGGGTGGCCAGGAACTCCTCGACAGGCATGTCGATATAGAGCCCGCAGTCGGCAGGATCGATACCGAAGCGGGAACACATCGATACGATCTCTATCTGGTCGGCCAGGCTGACCTCCCCGTCGGCCTCGCTGACGGCAAGGCACACCCGGAGCAACAGGGCGCCCGCCTCCAGGTCTTCGGATACTTTGCCGACGGCGGCGAGCGCCTTGTCGTGGCCCTCGTGCGGATTCTCGATAATCGCGTCCGAGAAATCGCGAAAGATATCGACGCCTTCGTGCGGATCGAACACCTTGAGCTGATCGAGGGTCTGCAGGATCTGGTCGACCCGGACCTGCTCGGCGAAGCTGACTTCCCCGTCCGTTGTCGCGACCAGTGCGCAGGCCGCCATCACGCCCTCCAGGAACGGACGGTTGCGCTGGCGTTCCAGATGTTCCTGGAACTTGTCGCTGAGGATTGCAATGACACCGGCCATCGCCCTCTCCTCTCCCCATAGGCCGGTCATCGTCCGGCAGCTTGGCCGCATTGACGAGATACGGCGTTCGCAGCATACACTACCATATGGGAGTTGTCTGTTGAGCGATAAGAACAAATACCGGGTCCGGCTCGTGCGATGGGGCGACAGCAGTGCGTCGGGCCGCACCGTGACCTTCAAGCTGCCGGACGACGACGACGAGCACCCTTTCAAGGGGCTCGATGTCGGCGCCAAGAACGGGCAGTTGCTGGAGTTGGAAGTCGCGATCTACGAAGGTGACGGCGACGTGGAGTCGCTCGGCAGCACGAAGAAGCCGCGTGCTGGCGCAAAACCTCGCCTGCCCGTGGTCAGGGACGATGCGCCCGCCCCCACACGCCGGCGCGCGAAGATGGAAAATGTCACCCGGCGCGTTATCCCGGCGCCCGCTTCAGCCCCCGAACCGGACGAGGCCCGGGATGAGGCCGATCCCGCCAACACAACGCCGGAAGTGCTGGACGATACGGCGGCAGCGGGCAGCCCGGCCAGGGGCACCGGTAGCGGCCATGGTGGCGGTACGGGCGCCGAATCGGAAGCGGATCGCAATGGTTCGGGTTTTGGCGGCGCCTCCGGTACCGGCGGCGGCAATCTCAACAGCGAAGACCTCGACAGCTACGCCAGCCAGATGGGTCAGGCCGCGGAAGCTCTTGCGGCGGTCGCCGAACGGCTCGACGATCAGGCGGAAGACGACGAGCCCCAGTTCCCGACAATGCCCATCGACGCGGACGCCGATCTCGACCCCGGCGTCAAGGCCGTGCGCCGGGCGACCGATCTCTGCAAGGCCATCGACAAGCAGCGTGCCGGTTTTTACTACTTCATGCGCTCGCGCTATCCGCAGGCGCCGAAACTGGCACCCGAGAAAGGCGAATGGAGCCGCGACGCCAAATCGACGCGCGACCGGGTATGCCTGCATTGCGAAGCGGAAAATCTGGAGGGACTGGCCCAGGATTCTGAGGCGCGGCGCAAGTTTGAAGAGCTCGAAAACGAATTCGAACGGCATGAACGCCTGCGCTGACGGCGTTCTGGTGTCCGGGCTTTAACGGCCCCGGATATCGGTCGGGTGCGGACCCTGCAGCGGATGTTCTTCTTCGTCGTCAGGGCCCGGCATCATCATCGTATCCATGTCAACTCTCCGACAGTGACGATGTCATGATGGTCCCGCCGAAATATTGAGAATTTGTTACGACCGGCATTAACTTTGCCGTTCCAGCACCGTGCAGAAAAATCCGTCCGTGCCGGTCGATGCCGGCGACAGTCTCAACGACGGCCCGGACGGCGGTGGCGGGCCGCCGACGGTCTTGGCCCAGACATCCTCGATCGATAGCGGCTGGAAGCGCGGGTCGTGCTCCATGAACCAGGCGAGTTGCTGCTCGTTTTCTTCCTGCAGCAATGAACACGTGACGTAAATCAGCCGCCCGCCCGGTTTCACCAGTTTCGCCGCGTCGGTCAGGATGCGCTGCTGAGTCTCCCTGATCTCGGCGAGGTTCTCCGGCGTGAACCGCCAGCGTGCGTCCGGATTACGGCGCCAGCTTCCGGTGCCCGTGCATGGCACATCGCAAAGCACGCGGTCGGCCGTACCCGCGAATTCCTCGATCCACGGCGCGTCGATGGCGGCGATCACCCGCCGCTTCACGGCCATCGCCCCGGCGCGCTTGAGCCTGGGCACCATCCGGTCCATCCGGTATTTCGAGATATCCAGGGCGAAAAGCTGGCCGGCGATCTTGCCCGCATCCGCCATCTGCGCCGCAAGCGCCAGCGTCTTGCCGCCGGCACCGGCGCAGAAATCGACGACGCGGTAGCCGGGCCTCGCCCCCACGAGAAGCGAGACCAGTTGCGACCCTTCGTCCTGAACGTCTACGAGACCGTCCTTGAACGCCCGGGTGCCGCCGAGCCTGACCTTGCCATCGACGCGGATACCGAGCGGCGACAACGGCGTCGGCGCGCAGGTCACATAGTCTTCCTGCAGCCGTGCCAGTGCCTCTTCCGGCGTCGCCTTGATCGTGTTGACGCGAAGATCGAGGGGCGCCGGCTGATTTAGCGCCGACATCTCCTTCTCCAACGCATCGCCCCACAGCGCGCGGAACGACCGGTCCATCCACTCCGGGTATTCGAGGCGGACGTGATCGGGCATGTCGCGGTTCAGCATCGGCCGCCCGTAGAGCGCATCGGAAAGCGAACTTTCCTTGCCGGTGAGCGGTTCCGGGCAGTGCTTGGCGCCGGAGAACATCGACCGGAAATCGTCGGGCTGGGCGCGTTCCTGGAGAATCAGGTGCGCGACGACGCGCAGCCGGGGGGCCGGTTCGAGGCGAAGCCCCGTGCGCTCGATCCACCAGTCGAGCTTGGCGGCACGGCGCAGTATGTCATAGACGCGCCCCGTGATATCGCGGCGGTCGCCAGAGCCGGCGTAACGCCGGGTCCGGAAATAGCCGTCGATCACCTGATCGGGCGGCTGGTCGCCGGCCTGAATTTCCGTCAGCAGCTCGATGGTCGCCTGAACGCGGGCGCCGGGGGTCATGCCGCGCGCCGCCCCACGTTATCCGTCGGAACGGTAATTGGGCGCCTCGCGAGTGATGGTGATGTCGTGGACATGGCTTTCGCGCAATCCGGCATTGGTGATACGGCGGAAGGTCGCCTTGTTGCGCAAATCCTCGATTGTGGCGGCGCCCGTGTAGCCCATCGCCGAGCGCAGCCCGCCCGTCAGTTGATGGATCACGGTGCCGAGCGGCCCCTTATAGGGCACCCGGCCCTCGACCCCTTCCGGGACAAGCTTGAGATTGTCCGATACCTCCTCCTGGAAGTAACGGTCGGCGGAGCCCCGCGCCATGGCGCCGAGCGACCCCATGCCCCGATAGGCCTTGTAGGAGCGTCCCTGGAACAGCAGCACCTCGCCCGGGCTTTCGTCGGTGCCCGCGAACAGCGAACCGATCATCACCGCGTCGGCGCCGGCGGCGATGGCCTTGGCGATGTCGCCGGAATACTTTATGCCGCCGTCGGCAACGCACGGGATACCGGCCTTGTGGCAGACCTCGGACGCCTCCATCACGGCGGAGAACTGCGGCATGCCGACCCCCGCTATCATACGCGTGGTGCAAATCGTACCGGGCCCGATGCCGATCTTGACACAGTCGGCGCCGGCATCGATGAGCGCGCGGGCACCGTCGGGCGTGGCGATGTTGCCGGCGATGACCTGGGCGTAGTTGGACATCTTCTTGATCGTCGCGACCGACCCCAGCACGCCTTCGGAATGACCGTGCGCCGTGTCGACGACGATAACGTCGCACCCCGCGTCCATGAGCGCTTCGGCACGTTCGCGCCCGGCATCGCCGACGCCCGTGGCCGCGGCGACCCGGAGCCGTCCGTGCTCATCCTTGCAGGCATGCGGGAAGCGTTCTTCCTTTTCCATGTCCTTGACGGTGATAAGGCCGATGCAGCGGTAATCGTCGTCGACCACCAGTAGCCGCTCGATCCGGTATTGATGCAGGAGACGGCGGGCTTCGGTCCCGTCGACGCCTTCCCTGACCGTGATCAGAGGCATCTCCTGCGTATTCCTGGTCATCAGTTCGCTGACCGGCTGGTCGGGCTTGTCGGCAAAGCGAATGTCGCGATTGGTGAGGATACCGACCAGCTTGCCGGAATCGCGCTCGACCACGGGCATCCCTGAGAAACCGGTCTCGGCCTTGAGCCTGAGCGCATCGGACAGCGTCTGGTCCGGGAAGATGGTCAGCGGGTCGGAAACCATGCCGCTTTCGAACTTCTTGACCCGGCGCACCTCGGCGGCCTGCTCTTCGACCGTCATGTTCTTGTGTAGCACGCCGATGCCGCCGGCCTGCGCCATGGCGATAGCCAGTTCGTGCTCGGTGACCGTGTCCATGGCCGCCGAAATCAGCGGGATGTTGAGGGGAATCGATTTTGTCAGCCGCGTCCGGGTGTCCGTCTTCGCGGGCAATACGCTGGATGCCTGGGGCACCAGCAAAACGTCGTCAAATGTGAGAGCTTCGTCGATCTTGGGCGTTGCCATTGCGCCTCCGATTACCGCTGTGGCGATGGCGCGTCATCATACACACGCCCAAGTCTTAAACAAGCACGCAAAGCATTGTCGGACGCGGTTTTCGCGAATCGCCGGCAAGCGCGGAGCGACTGAGGCCGCAACGCGCCGTCAATCGCCCTCGTTACGGCCGCGGAAGCCAGTCGCGACCACGTAAACCTCAGCCGAGTCGCTGCGGCTGGCCGGCGGCTTGGCATGCTTGACCGCCTTGAAGTCTCGCTTCAGCGCGGCAAGCAACTCGTTTTCGGTGCCGCCTTGCAGCACCTTGCCGACGAAGGCCCCACCCGGTGCCAGCACATCGGCGGCGAAATCGGCGGCGACCTCCAGCAGCCCCATGATGCGCAGGTGATCGGTTTGCGGGTGCCCCGTCGAGGCGGCGGCCATGTCGCTCAGCACCACGTCGGCCTGGCCGCCCAGAAGCGCCTTCAGCCGCTCCGGCGCATCGTCGTCGAGAAAATCTCCCTGGATCAGGTCGGCGCCGGGAATGGCTTCCATCTCCAGCAGATCGATGCCGATCACGTGACCGCCCTCGCCGATCCTTTCCATCGCCACCTGCGTCCAGCCGCCCGGCGCGGCACCCAGGTCGATCACCTTGGCGTTCTTCTTCAGAAAACCGAACTTGTCGTCGAGCTCGATCAGTTTGAAGGCGGCACGGGACCGATAACCGAGCCGTTTCGCTTCCTGCACGTAGGGGTCGTTGAGCTGACGCTGCAGCCAGCGCGTCGACGACAGCTTGCGTCCCTTGGCGGTCTTGACGCGGGTGTGCAGTCCACGGTTGCCGGAGCTCTTGCCGCGCCGCTTATCGGCCATTGCCACCTTCCCGGATAAGGGCGTCCGGCGGAATGTCGCCACGGTCGAGGCCCAGGCCGAAGCGGTCATGTCCGTCGGCGAGCATCAGTTCGGCGAGAATACCCTCGCGGATTCCCCGGTCGGCGACGCCCAGCTTGCCGACCGGCCAGCGTGCGCAGATCGCCCGCAACAACGCGAGCCCCATCAGCATCAGATCGCCCCGGCCATGCCCCAGGCACGGGTGCGCGATCCGTTCCTCGCACGACATCGCCGCCAGCTTGCCGCCGATCTGGCGGATGCTGTCGAAACGGATTTCCAGCCCGTCGACCCGGTTGCGCTTGTAGCGCGGCAGGTCCAGGTACATCGCGCCCAGCGTCGTCACGGTGCCCGACGTACCGACCATGCGCACGTCGTTGGCGGCGATGGCGTCGGCAATCCGGTTGCGGGCATCGAACGGCGCCAGCGCATCGTCGATCCGCTTCAGCAACGCATGGAAGTCATCCGTCGGCAGGGCCTCGGCACCGTATTCGTCACGCAGCGACACGACACCGAACGGCAACGAGATCATGTCCAGAAGACGCGCCGGCTCGCCGCGCGGCGTCTCGACCCAGATGATTTCCGTCGAACCGCCGCCGATGTCGAACACCAGTGCATGGCCATATCCGGAGTTCAAAAGATCGCCGCAACCGGCCACCGTGAGCGCCGCTTCCTCGGCAGCGCCGATGATCTCGAGCCCGAGACCGGTTTCATCCCGAACGCGGGAGAGGAATTCGCTGGAATCGGCAGCCTGCCGGCAAGCCTGGGTCGCGACGGCGCGAATCCGGATCACGTTGCGGACCGCCATCCGTTCGGCACAGTGTTTCAACGCGGAAATCGTACGGCCAACCGCCGCCTGCTGAAACTTCCCCGTCTCCGATACCCGTTCGCCCAATCTGACCACCCGGGAAAATCCGTCGACCACGTTGAACCCGGCATCGTCGGGCACGGCAATCAGCATCCGGCAACTGTTGGTGCCGAGATCGATGGCAGCATAGGCGTCACGCTGGTCGACGAACTTGAGTTTTCGGCCAGCGCGACCCTGCCGCGGCTTCCGTGCCGAACCGGGCTTCACGCTTCCTCCCTCGGACTTTGCGTCCGTTGTCTTATCGTTACCGCCTAGCTTACGGCCCAAACCGGCGATTTGAAAGGATATCGGCGCGCTCACGGGCTCGCCCATTTCGACGCTTCCTCCACATCCGCGGGATGGGTCACGGCATAGGCGCGCCGTTTCTCGCGAATGCCGGCGAGCGCGCCGTCGATGGTTTCGGGCGTGAGTTGAACGCCGAAATCCAGCGGCACCTCCGTTGATGGCGGCCCATAGACCCTTTCCAGCATCAAACCGCCGACTTCGGGCCGGAAGTGGGAGCCGTCCGTGTACCAGCGCATCGGCGATTGATCGCGCGGCACCGTCTCGGTCGTGATCGCGTTGTAGCCGGAGAAATCCCAAAGCGGATACGGCAGCTTGCCGGCGCGTTCGGCTTCTTCCAGGGTGATCTGCAACAATGCGCGTTTCCAGTCTTCCCACGTTTGCCACATGCCGGCGGCACGGACCACTTCCCAGATGCGGGCGTGGCTGGGCGAGATCACGATCCGCATATCCACCTCGTGGGCGTGCGCGTCGCGCACCATGCGCCGAAACATCCTGAGCGGCGACGTCGGATCGTCGGGATCGGTGATGTCCCAGCGCCGGTCCTGTTCCGGCTGCCAGGCCTGGGTGCCGAACATGTGCTCCATGACGCCGAACTGGGCGCGATGCGAGCCGCGCGTACGCAGCCAGGCCGTGTCGCTCCGCCATGCGCTGCCGCCCGCCGGCTGCTGCACCAGGATATCGTCCCGGTCCTGACGGCCGATGGTGCGAAGGCTGGAGCGAAGCGCATCCCACGAAAACAGCGTCCGCAGCGGCTCCAGCTCGTCCGGGTCTTTGGGGCTTCCGTCCGGGTCGACGAGGAAGCGGTCCTCGTCGAAACCGGGCCGGGTCACCCAGTCCCGGTCGAACATCCAGAGATCCACCGACAACAGCGCATGCTGTACCGTGCCCAGCGCCAGCGCGTGCTGGAAATAGCGCATCGCCTCATAAAGGTATCCGCCGTAAAGGCTCAGGTTATAGACGGGCCGTGCATCCTCGGGCCATGCCGGATGATCCGTCGGCACACCCAGCAAGGCCCGCGACGACCCGACGATGACGCCCGCCGGCCGGCGCTTCCGGACCTGGTAGGCCTTGACCATGCGCACGTGCTTGTCGACATCGGCCTTGATGGCGTTGAAGCCTTCGATCTCGGGACCCGGAAACAGGCCGAACGGATCGACGACGAAGTTGAACGTCCCCACGGCCGCATAGAGCCCGAACACGAGGCCGAGGAAAATGCCGGTATACCTGCGCGCCGATCGTTTCATGGCTCAGAACCTGAAATACAGGAATTCGCTGACCTGGGTCAGCATCAGCAGCGCGACCAGCGCCAGCGCACCGCCGCCGACGGCCCACGGCAGACTGACACGCCATGCCGGGCTCATACCGCCCGGCAACCGGTAGCGAATATCCGGCGCGCCGAGCACGGGCCTGTAGCGGCGCATCAGTTGATAGACGTTCGGCATCAGCACCGCGACCGCGCCGGCTGCGGCAATCCAGCGCCAGGCCCGGTGCCCGGTCGCCTGCGCGGCCATCACCTCGCCCTCGGTCAGGCCCAGCGCCGGCAGCACATCGTTGACCCCGGCCATGCCGGCGAGCATTACCTGCGCGCCGGCGAAGGTCTCGGCCCGGAAGAACACCCACGCCAACGTCACGGCGAGGAAGGTGACGGTCCATGCGAATGCGCGGTAGACAACTCCATTCCCGGTCCAGCCGAAACGCCGCCAGCCGTGGTTGACGACCAGGAAGGCGCCGTGCAGACCGCCCCAGACGACAAAGGTCCACCCCGCGCCGTGCCATAACCCGCCCAGCAGCATGGTGATCATCAGGTTGACGTAACGCCGTGGCGGCCCCTTGCGGCTGCCGCCAAGCGGAATATAGAGATAGTCGCGCAGGAACCGGCTCAGCGTCATGTGCCAGCGGCGCCAGAAATCGATGATGCTGGTCGCGCGGTACGGCGAAAAGAAGTTAATCGGCAGCCGCACCCCGAACAGCCGCGCCAGCCCCACGGCCATGTCCGAATAGCCGGAGAAATCGAAATAGATCTGCAGCGTATAGGCCAGCGTCCCGGACCAGGCGCGCGCGAACGTGACGGCGGCGCCGGCATCGGCGTCGCTAAAGACCGGTGTTGCATAAATCGCCAGATGATCGGCGACCACGACTTTCTTGAACAGTCCGGCGGCGATCAGCGTCAGGCCGACGGCGGCATTGAGGCTCGAAATACGTTTCGCGAACGCGCGCTCGTACTGTCCCATGACTTCGGCATGATGAACGATGGGCCCGGCGATCAACTGCGGGAAGAAGGTCACGAAGAGCGCATACTTGAAGACGTCGCCCTCCCCCGCCAGACCGCGATGGCAGTCGACCAGATAGGCGATCTGCTGAAACGTGAAGAACGATATCGCGAGCGGCAGCGCCACCTCGACCGGGCCGAACCCCGTGCCGGCGACCGCGTCGGCGATACCCGCGAAGAAGCCCAGATACTTGAACCAGCCGATCAATCCCAGGTTCAGCGCGACACCTGCAAACAGAAGCCCCCGGTTCGGCATCCCGGCGCGGGCCGAGTTCGCGAGCTGCAGGCCGATCCAGAAATTGGCCGCCACGGAGCCGATCAGCAGGATCAGGTAGAGCGGGTTCCACCAGCCGTAGAACACCGACGACATGGCGAGCAGCCACAGCATCGCGCCACGCGCGTTGCCCCTTGTGGCGAACACCCAGAACCCCGCGAGCGTCAGCGGCAGGAACGCGAACAGAAACGTGTACGAATTGAATAGCATCGGCCCACCTGTCGCTCGTTCTTGGCCGATGCACCTCCGAACGGCAAGCGAAAATCAGGACGTACTCAGTTGAGCTGCGAGATCACGAAATAAAGCACGGCGGCCAGGAACGCCGAGGCCGGCACCGTCACCACCCACGCCGCCGCGATGGATAACATGTGCTGGCGCCGCACCAACCGCCGCTTGCGGTACTTGCGCCACGACTTGAACAACTTGCCCTCGTCAAGTTCGGTAAGCGCGGCCGGATCCAGCGGCCCGGTCTCGGCGACACCGCCGCCGCCCCGGTTAGTGATCGCCTCGCGCACGAAACCGACACCGAACACGGCGCCGATGGCGATATGCGTGGAACTGACCGGCAGGCCCAGCGCCGACGCGATGATCACGGTGATCGCCGCCGAGAGCGCGACGCAGAACGCGCGTACCTGGTTCAGCTTGGTGATTTTCTCGCCGACCAGCTTGATGATCTTGGGCCCGAACAGCGCCAGCCCGATGGAAATGCCGATGGCGCCGATCAGCAAGACCCAGAACGGCAACGCCGCCTCGGTCGAGATCGTGCCGAGATCGACGGCACTGACGATGGCGGCCAACGGACCGACCGCATTGGCGACGTCGTTGGACCCGTGCGCGAACGAGAGCAGCGCCGCGGAACAGATCAGCGGCAGTGTGAACAGCTTGGCCACGGACTTGCGCTTGTTTTCCATCCCGGCGGACGACCTGGCGACGATTTGCCGGGACCAGCCGTAGGAAATCGCCAATACCGCCGTCGCGACGAGCATCATGGTCGGGATGTCCGGCCGCCAGATGCGCTTCAGGCCCTTGATCATCAGGTAGAGGGAGAACACCGACGCCATGATCCCCACCAGCACCGGCACCCAGCGCCGGGCGGCGGCGATCTTGTCCTGGCGGAACAGGATCGCCCACTTGATGAAAATCAGGAAGACGGCCGCAATCACGCCGCCCAGCACCGGCGATATGACCCAGCTCGCGGCGATCGCGCCCATCACGGGCCAGTTGACGGCGCTCATGCCGGCGGCGGCGATCCCAGCCCCCATCACGCCGCCGACGATGGAATGCGTGGTCGATACCGGCGCGCTCAGGTACGTCGCGAGGTTGACCCAGAGCGCCGCCGACAGCAGCGCCGCCATCATCGCCCAGATAAAGGTATCCACATCGGCGATGGAATCGGTCGAGACGATTCCTTTCGAAATCGTCGAAACCACTTCACCGCCGGCGATGATCGCGCCGGCGGCCTCGAACACGGCGGCGATGACAAGTGCACCTGCCATGCTGAGCGCCTTGGAGCCGACGGCCGGCCCGACATTGTTGGCGACATCGTTAGCGCCGATGTTCATCGCCATATAGCCGCCGATGACGGCGGCGGCGATCAGGACGCCGGTCGCCTCGCCGCCCGAGTAGACGTATGTGAAGACCCAGACGCCGACCAGAAACAGCATGCCCATGCCGAGGCTGTAGACGCTCGTGCCGACTTCCTTGGCGGCATGCTCGAGCTGATTGATCCGCTTGAGATCCTTGTCGAGCGGCTGCGCCTTGAGATCCTTGGGCTCTTTAGGCTGGTTGTTGAAGAAATTCATTCCCGAGGGAGGGTCCGCTGCGTATTTGGCAGATGTTTCGATGCGACCGGGAAGATATGCATTGATTTTAACTGCAATAAAAGTGTCATATGATTAACCAAATAAAAAGGCATAACCGGAACAATTCGGTCATATAATATGCAGGGAAATGACCGATCCTGGGAAAATTCGGTCACGTTTCTGAATTGGGCAATATTCATGGCAAACAGGAATCACATTCCGCAGTCAGCGGTCCTCGCGTACAGCTTCGAGGGCGGCACGCCGAAAGTCCTGATGGTGACCTCCCGTGGCCGTGGCCGCTGGGTCCTGCCGAAGGGCGGGATCGAAGAGGGCCAGACCGCGAAGCAGGCCGCGCTCGCCGAAGCATACGAGGAAGCGGGCATTCGCGGTGAAATCGCCGGGTCCAAGATCGGCACGTATTCCTATTCCAAGATCGACCAGCCGAAAGACAATGCCTACCGCGTGCGCGTCTATCCGATGTCGGTATCGCATGTTTCCGACGATTGGCCGGAGAAGAACCAGCGTGACCGCACGTGGATGGATTTTGCCAGTGCCGCCGAGGCGGTCGAAGAGCCGGAACTGAGTTCGTTGCTCAGCGAATTCGGCGACATGCTGACGACGCTGGTCGCATCCAAGGGCTGATCCGCCGCCGCATCGTCAGTACTTGCCGGGCACCAGTTCGCGATGTTCAAACCCGGTGCCCTCGCCCGCACCTTCCGCGTAAGCCATGACCGCGGCAAGCTGCCTTACGGTTCCGGAGGGCCCGGCCAGCGGCACCACCAGCCGTTCGCATGTTATTCCCGGTCTGGCGATTCGTTCCAGTGAACCGTCCCGCTCGCGCTGAACACGCAGCAGCGTCCACTGCGGCCAACCCGACGCGACAGCCATCGTGAAAGCGGCAAGTTGCTGGGAGCGGTAGGGACCGACGTTCACCTCGTCCAGGTACCTGCCCGTCGTTTCCTCGCCGAGCACGTCGACGACCCGGGTGCCGACGAATCGAAGCCTGTTCCGGTAAGTCTCGTAGTCGAAATCACAGATGATCATATCCGGCGCCAGCCGGTGAATGGCCATCAGGTCGAAGTCGGCCGTTTTCGCCATGCCGCCGGGCGGCGTGATCGACTGCATATACGTCCAGAACATCCGGACGTTGGCACCCTGCATGAACAGAGGCGCTTGGCCGGCATCGGCACCGGGATCGTTGGCGAGGACGGGCGAGATCATCGAGGGGAAATCCTGTTCGGTCGCAGAACGTCAATCGGTGGCGTGCGCCACGTGTTCCGGAATCTTGCCGTAACGCGTTCTTACGCGAAATAAGGGTTTCCCGATAAGGTCTTAAAGGTTGTTATTGTTTATTTTTCGCCAAATCCGCGAGGATCGGGCAATCCGGCCTGTCGTCGCCGCGGCAGGCGTGAACAAGGTGGTTCAAGGTGTCCCTGAGGTGCTTTAGCTCCTGCAATCGCACATCAATTTCATTCAAATGGGACTCCGCCAGCGCCTTCACGTCGGCGCTGGCGCGGTCCTTGTCTTCATAGAGCGACAGAAGCTGACGGCAGTCCTCGATCGAAAAGCCGAGCTGCCGCGCGCGCTTTAGAAACGCCAGTTTCTGTACCGAATCGCCGTCGTAATCCCGATAGCCGTTGGCGCGGCGGTCCGGCACCACCAGACCGATATCGTCGTAATAGCGGACCGTCTTCGCCGGCAGGCCGCTGCGCTCGGCGGCTTCACGGACGTTCATGATTGTCCTCCCGTACTGCTCTCAAGGCCCGACGGACGCCAGCCACGCAGCAGCAGCGAGCTGGTCACGACGGTGATCGAACTCATCGCCATGGCCGCGCCCGCGACCGCCGGCGTCAGATAGCCGAACGCCGCCAGCGGCAGGCCGATGATGTTGAATATGAAGGCCCAGAACAGGTTCCAGCGGATCCTGAGCCATGTCGCGCGTGCGATCTGCACCGCCCCCGCGACCAGGCGCGGATCCGGGCGCATGAGGGTAATACCCGCGGTTTCCATCGCCGCGTCGGTGCCCGACCCCATGGCGATCCCGACGTCCGCCGCCGCCAATGCCGGTGCATCGTTGATGCCGTCGCCGACCATCGCCGTGTGGCGACCGTCGTCATGCAACGACCTGAGGGCCGCGACCTTGTCTTCAGGCTTCAGCCCGGCCTTCACGTCGCCGAGACCGATCTCGTCGCCGATGGCCTCGGCAACACGTTGTGTGTCGCCGCTCAGCATCAACGACCCGACGCCCAGGCGTTTCAGAAGATCGATGGCGGCCCGGGATTCCGGCCGAACCTCGTCGCGGATTGCCATCACGCCGATTGCCGCGCCGTCCCGGGCGACAGCGACGGTTGTCTTGCCTTCCGTTTCCAGGCGCGCGAGCGCGTCTTCGGCCGCCGTGAGATCGACGCCGGCCTCGGCCATCATGGCGCGATTGCCGATCACCACGCGCACGCCGCCGACGTTGCCCTCGACACCCCGGCCGACATGGGCACGTGTGCCGGTCGCCGGATCGTACGCAATGCCGCGTTCCTCGGCGGCGGCCAGCACGGCACGGGCCAACGGATGTTCCGAACCTGCCTGCACCGCCGCGGCAACGCCGAGCACACCGGCATCGTCGCCCGTCAGTGCGACAACATCGGTCAGCATCGGCTCGCCGCGGGTCAGCGTACCGGTCTTGTCGAAAGCGACCGTGTCGACCCGGTGGGCCTGCTCCAGCACCGCGACGTCCTTGATCAGGATGCCGGCCCGCGCCGCAGCACCGGTGCCGGCGACGATCGCCGTCGGCGTGGCAAGACCAAGCGCGCACGGGCACGCGATGACCAGCACCGAAACCGCATTGATGACCGCCACTTCGAACCCGGCGCCGGCCGTCATCCACCCGGCAAAGGCGACGAACGCGATCCCGACCACGACCGGCACGAAGATCGCGCTGACCCGGTCGACGAGCCGCTGCACCGGTGCCTTGCCCGACTGCGCGTTCTCGACCAGTCTGACGATCTTGGCCAGTGTCGTGTCTTCGCCGACGCGGCTGACGCGGATGCGCAGTTCACCGGCGCCGTTGATGGCGCCACCGGTCACCTTGTCGCCGGGCTGCTTCAGCACCGCTTCGCTTTCGCCGGTGATCAGGGATTCATCCGCATCCGAGGTGCCGGCCTCGATCACACCATCGACGGGAATACGTTCGCCGGGCCGGACGATGACCGTCTCGTCGACGGCAACGTCCTCGACGGCGACTTCGGCCACCGTGCCGTTGCGTTCGACACGTGCCCTTTCCGGGCGCAACTCCATCAGCTTGCGGATCGCTTCCGTCGTGCCGCGCTTGGCGCGGCTCTCGATCAGCTTGCCGACGACGATCAGCGTAACCACGACGGCGGACGCCTCGTAATAAAGGTGCGAGGTGGTGCCGATGCCCTCGGTCAGGACGATCCAGGTGCTGAGCGCGAACGCCGCCGACGTGCCGAGCGCCACCAGCACGTCCATGTTCCCGCTGCCCGCCTTCAGGGACCGGTAGGCGCCAACATAGAACCGGGCGCCTATCCAGAACTGCACCGGCGCCGCCAGCACGAGTTGCAGCCATGCCGGCACGTGATAGGCGATCCCGAGCGGTGGCAGCACCATCATCGCCAGCAGCGGTGCCGTCAGCGCAATCGAGACCGCGACCATTGCCGTTTCGCGTTTGAGCTGTCGCCGTTCTTCCTCAGCCTGACGCGCCGCCTGCGCGCGGCGCATTTCGGCATCGGTGGCACGCGGCTCGGCGCGATAACCCGCCGCTTCTACCGCCTCGACGAGAACGCTGCTCGAAACGTCGTGGCCGAGCCAGGTCACGTGGGCGCGCTCCATGGCGAGGTTGACCTCGGCGTCGATCACGCCCGGCACGGCATTCAAGGCCTTTTCAACGTTGGCGGCGCAGCCGGCACAGGTCATGCCGCCGATATCGAGTTCGATCCCCGACTGTTCGGCAGCGAACCCGGCGCCGACGATGGCCGCCCTGATGTCGTTCGCGGGCACGCGGCCGCGTGCGACGACGGCGCGTTCGGTCGCGAAATCGACGCGTGCGTCCTCCAGGCCCGGCAGCGCCTTGAGCGCCTTTTCGGCACGGCTGGCACATCCGGCACAGGTCATGCCGGAAACACCGAATGCCAGCGTTTCGGTGTCGGAGTCGCGTTGAACAGCCTGCACGGCATACCTCCAGTCAATCTGTGAAAGGTACCATAAAGGTTCGAGTTACTGGAAGCTCAAGCGCGTTTTTCGCACCTCACCCAAGACCCTGAATTTGCAGAAAATCCCGCCGGGGTCTTTCCAAACCGTATTTATGGATGCAAACTTATTGATGTGCCCGGGTCATCAGAAACCCGAATTCAGGGCACTTGGGAAGAACATAATGCCGGATGAATCCAAAGCTGAAGGCCGCGTCGCACCTGACGGTCAGGCCTTTGAAACCGACACGCCGGGCGCAGAAAAGCCGAAACGCCGCATCCGCCCGGTCTTCGTTATTGCCATTCTGGTTCTGATCGCCGGCGTCTATTTCGGCATTACCGAAGTTCACAAACGGCTCGCCTTCGTACACGAGGAGGACGCCCGAATCCAGGCCGACCTGGTCACGGTGTCGTCGCGCGTCGCCGGCTGGATCACGGAAATACGCGCCGCCGAGGGCGAACTGGTCGAGGAAGGCACGGTTCTGGTCCAGGTCGACGACCGGGAGTCGCGGATCCTGCTGAGCGAACTGGAGGCGCAGGCCGCCGCGGCGAACGCGGAGCGCACGCGCCTCGCCGCCGAGCGTAATCTTGTCGCCAGCCAGGTCGAGAGCCGGATGCAATCCGAGCGCGCCCGCGTCTCCGCAGCGGAAGTCGTGGTATCGTCGCTGCGTCCGCAGCTCGAACTTGCCAAGCGGGAACTCAACCGCGCGCAGAAACTGTTCGAAGACAAGGTCGCCTCGCGGCGCCAGCTCGATCAGGCGGAACAGGCGCATCAGCAGATCGACCGCGAATACCGCATCGCCGTCGCCGAACTTCAGTCCGCCAGGGCGCGCATCGCCGAGGTCGAGGCCGACCGCGCACGGCTCGACGTCATCGACGGCGACGTGCTGGTCCTGGAGCAGCGCGAGGCCGAAATCCGCGCCCGTATCGAGCGCCAGCGCCTCGATATCTCCGACCGCACCATCAAAAGCCCGCTCAACGGCGTCATCGACAAGACCTTCGTGGATACCGGCGAATACGTGACGCCGGGCCAGAGGCTTCTGCTGACCCATAACCCGGAAAAGGTCTGGGTCGAAGCCAACGTCAAGGAAACCGTCGTCCGCAAGCTCGAGGTCGGGCAGCCGGTCGACATCCATATCGACGCCTATCCGGACGAGGCGTTCACGGGCAAGGTCGAGAATATTGGTTCCGCCGCGACCAGCCAGTTTGCGCTTCTGCCGACCCCGAACCCGAGCGGTAACTTCACCAAGATCACGCAGCGCCTGCCGATCCGGATCGCCATCGACAATACCGACCCGCGGCTGCGGCCCGGGATGATGGTCGTCGTCAAGATCGCCGTTCAAGAGTAACCCCGCCGTTGGCCGAGACCTTCGACGATCCGTCAGTCCAACGACAATTCGACCGTTACGGTCCCGCGTACCGCTGGCTGGTGACCATCAGCGGCCTGACCGGGGCCATTTGCATGGTGCTGTCGGCGACAATCGTCAACGTCGCGGTGCCGAGCATCATGGGCGCCTACGGCATCGGCCAGGACGTGGCGCAGTGGGCGGCGACGGCGTTCCTGTCGACGATGGTCGCGAGCCAGCTTCTCAATTCGTGGATGGTGAATGCGCTCGGCCAGCGCATGGCATACGCCGTCACGCTGATCATCTTCGTTGTCGGTGCCTTCGTCTGTGCGCTCAGCCCCAATATCGACGTGCTGATCATCGGCCGGATCATGCAGGGCTTTTCCGCCGGCATCATTCAGCCGCTGGTGCTGGCAACCATGGTCAGCGTGTTTCCGAGAAGCCAGCGCGGTTTCGCCGTCGGCATGTACGGCCTCGGCGTGACGCTGGCACCCAGTTTCGGTCCACTGGTCGGCGGCATAACCATCGACTGGCTGACCTGGCGGCACGCCTTCCTGATGCCGCTACCACTGGTCGTGATCGCCTTTACCGGCGGCCTGATCTTCATGCCAAGCAAGAAGTTCGAGAGGCGCCTGCCGCCGTTCGACTGGACGGGTTTCATCCTGGTGTGCCTGGCGCTCGTCATGGTCATGCGCGCCATCGGCAACGGGCACCGCTGGGGCTGGACGTCGGACCTGACATTGATGACGGCGGCGATCGGCATCATCGCGTTCGCGCTTTTCCTGTATTCACAGCGACGATCAAAATCGCCATTGCTGGACCCGACCCTGTTCCTCGATCCCAAATTCGCCGCCGCCATGGCCATCGGCTTCGCCTTCGGCGCCGGCAATTTCGCCACCAATTACGCGATCCCGGTGTTCGTGCAGACGGTGCAGTACTTCTCACCGACCCAGTCCGGGATGGTGCTGGTGCCGGCGGGCCTGTTCCTTTTCACCCTGATCCCGCTGTCCGGCAAGCTGGCCGACAACGTGCCGCCGCACATCCCGATCACCGCCGGGTGCATCATCTTCGCCGCCGCCACGTGGATGATTTCCTCATCCGACGTGAACACCGCATTCTGGACCATCGCCGGACTGACGGTCATGAGCCGGCTTGCCCTCGGCCTCGTCATGCCGAACCTGGGCGGCGCCGCGATGCGCTCGATCTCGGCCGAGAAACTCAATGCCGCCGCCGGGGCCTACAACTTCATCCGCCAGTCGGGCGGCGCGTTCGGCGTCAACATCACCGCCGCGCTGATCGAGTACCGAAGCGCGCATCACGCCGACTGGCTGACGGCGACGCAGACCTCCGGCAACGATTTTACCCGGGAGTTGCTGGAACAGGTGCGCCGCCTGCTTTCCGAGGGCGGGCTGACCCACCATGCCCTGGAATGGGGCGCCTACGACTACCTGAGCCGCGCCATCTATGCCCAGGCGCGCACCTTCGGTTTCCAGGACACTTTCATGATCATCTCGGTGGCGTTCATCATCGCCATCATTCCGGCGATGATCCTTGCCCGCTCGTCGCGCAAGAAAACCTGACCCGAACCGGCCGAATTCCGCGGCTGATCCTTTCATAACGTCCGCAAGACCTGAAAGGAAACGCCATGGGCCTGCCCCTCGCGGCAGCGGCGCCGGAGAGCGCCGCATCACTGGACGAGGCCGAAAAACGGGCGCGGCTGCGTCTGATCCGGTCCGAAAATGTCGGTCCGGTGACCTTCGCGCGCCTGCTTGAGCGTTACGGCAACGCGCGGGATGCGGTCGATGCGCTGCCCGGTCTCGCCGGTCGCGGTGGCCGCAAAAAACCGCTCCGCATCTGTACCCGCAGCGAAGCCGAAGACGAGATCGCCGAGGTCACGGCCCTCGGCGCCGAGATGCTGTTCCGGGGCCAAGCCGGGTACCCGCCGCTCCTGGGTCATATCGACGACGCACCGCCGGTGCTGTTCGTGCGCGGGCACACCGGACTGCTCACCAAGAAAGCGGTGGCCCTCGTCGGGTCCAGGAACGCGTCCGTCAACGGCCGCCGGTTTGCGTGCGAGATGGCGGCCAGGCTCGGCCGGGCGGGCTACCTTGTCGTTTCCGGCATGGCCCGCGGCATCGACGCGGCGGCACACACGGGCGCGCTCGAGACCGGCACCGTCGCCGTTCTGGGCGGCGGTATCGATGTCTGTTATCCGCGCGAAAACCAGGATCTTTACGACGGACTGGTCCGCACCGGCGCCCTCTGTACCGAGGTCAGTATCGGCACCCAACCGCAGGCCCGGCACTTTCCGCGCCGCAACCGGATCATCTCCGGCATGGCGCGCGCCATCGTCGTGCTCGAGGCCGGGGCCAAATCCGGCTCGCTGATCACCGCGCGCATGGCCCTCGAACAGGGGCGCGAGGTGTTCGCTGTTCCCGGCGCGCCGCAGGATCCGCGGGTCAAGGGCTCAAACGCCCTGATCCGCGACGGCGCGGTCCTGACCGAGGATGCCGATGACGTGATCCGGACGCTTTCGGAAATGTCCGCAACGGCGCTCGGCGAACGCCGTGACGGCGGTTTTCGTGGCGAGAGTACAATGTCCGTCACCGTCCATGCGGTCGACCGGGCGCGGGACCCGGTACTGCAGGCGCTGGGCTTCGGCCCCACCGACATCGATGCGGTCATCCGCGAAACGGGCTGCCCCGCCGCCGCCGTTCACGCCGTCCTGTTGGAACTCGAAATCGCCGGCCGGCTCGAGCGTCAGGCGGGGAACCACGTCGCCCTGATCGCTTCCTGAAGGGCAAAACCCGGCGCAACGCCGCACGAAAAATTTTTACCGCCCTACAAACATTTGATTTTACTACTGTTTTTTGCCTATCGGATACGTCCTTTGCAGATACTTCGAGATTTCCCCTGTTGACGGCAGGGTTAAATATCGCCAATTCTCCCCGGCCCCGGTTTCCGGCAACGGACCGGGACTTAAAGTATGCACTTTACAAAAGGTGAGCATGTCTAGCGTCGTCGTCGTCGAATCGCCGGCAAAGGCCAAAACGATCAACAAGTACCTCGGGGACGATTACACCGTTCTCGCGAGCTATGGCCACATCCGCGACCTGCCGTCCAAGAACGGTTCCGTCGAGCCGGACCAGGACTTCGCGATGACGTGGGAAATCGACAGCCGCTCCAAGAAGCACGTCGACGAGATCGCCAAGGCGGTCAAGAAGGCCGACGCCCTCTACCTCGCGACCGACCCGGACCGCGAGGGCGAGGCCATCTCGTGGCATATAAAAGAAGTGCTGGACGACAAGAAGCTCCTCGACGGCAAGCCCGTAAAACGCGTCGTCTTCAACGAGATCACCAAGGACGCTGTGCAGGAGGCATTCGAGCATCCGCGCGAGCTGGACCACGAACTCGTCAACGCCTACATGGCGCGCCGTGCGCTCGATTACCTGGTCGGCTTCACGCTGTCGCCGGTGTTGTGGCGCAAACTGCCGGGGTCGCGCTCGGCGGGCCGCGTGCAGTCCGTGGCGCTCAGGTTGATCTGCGAACGCGAGCTCGAAATCGAGATGTTCAGGCCGGAAGAGTACTGGACCGTCGACGCCATGTTCAGGACGCCGCGCGGCGACGAATTCAAGGCCTCGCTGACGCGCATGAACGGCGAGAAGCTCGACAAGTTCACGATCAACTCCGAGCAACTGGCCGGCCAGGCGACCGCCGCCATCGAGGCCGAAAGCTTCACCACCGGCGAGATCGAGCGCAAGCAGACGCGCCGCTATCCGTCGCCGCCGTTCACCACCTCGACAATGCAGCAGGAAGCGTCTCGCAAGCTCTATTTCGGCGCCCGCAAGACCATGCAGGTCGCGCAGAGCCTTTACGAGGGCGTCCGCATCGGCGGCGAGAACGTGGGGCTGATCACCTACATGCGGACCGACGGCGTGCAAATGGCGCGCGAGGCCGTCGCCTCAAGCCGCAACGTGATCCAGGAGAACTACGGCTCCAAGTACCTGCCGGAAAGCCCGCGTATATATAAGTCGAAGGCCAAGAATGCCCAGGAAGCGCACGAAGCAATCCGCCCGACCGACGTCAGGCGTACGCCGGATTCGCTGGCCAAGTACCTGAGCCCGGACCAGCTCAAGCTTTATACGCTGATCTGGAAGCGTACCGTCGCCAGCCAGATGGAAGCCGCCGTCCTCGACCAGGTCGGGGTCGACATCACGTCGTCCGATGGAAAGATCGCGTTCCGCGCCACCGGCTCGGTAATCGCCTTTGACGGCTTCATCAAGGTCTACCGCGAAGGCCGCGACGACGGCTCGGACGATGACGAGAAGTCCCGCATCCTGCCCGAGCTGAAGGAGAACGAGGGCCAGGAACGGACCGAAACCCTGCCGGAACAGCACTTCACCCAGCCGCCGCCGCGTTACAGCGAAGCCTCGCTGGTCAAGAAGCTGGAAGAACTCGGCATCGGCCGGCCGTCGACCTACGCGTCGATCATCTCCGTGCTGCAGGACCGCAACTACGTACATATCGACAAGCGGCGCTTTATCCCAGAGGACCGGGGCCGGCTGGTCACAACGTTCCTCGCCAGCTTCTTCGAGCGCTACGTGGAGTACGACTTCACCGCCGAGTTGGAGGAAAAGCTCGACGACATCTCCGGCGGCCGCGTTGACTGGAAACAGGTACTCATCGATTTCTGGCGTGCCTTCAAGCAGAAGGTCGACGAAACGCAGGAGCTTCGGGTGCGCGACGTCCTCGACGTGCTCAACGAGCAGTTGAAGCCGCACTTCTTCCCCGAACGCGCCGACGGCTCCGATCCGCGGAGCTGCCCCAAGTGTAGCGAAGGACAGTTGTCCATCAAGCTCGGCAAGCACGGCGCGTTTCTCGGCTGCTCGCGCTATCCGGACTGTAACTTCACGACGCCCTTGGGCGCCGATCCGGCGGAAAATTCGCTGGGCGAAGGGCCGAAGGAACTCGGCGCCGATCCGGAAACCGGCAAGGCCGTGACACTGCGCCAGGGGCCCTACGGCACCTATATCCAGCTCGGCGAGGAAGAGGTCGAGGGCAAGAAGAAAATCAAACCCAAGCGCACGTCACTGCCGAAAGGCATCAACCCGGACGACATGGATATCGAGAAGGCGCTGGGTCTTCTGTCCCTGCCCCGCTTCGTCGGCATCGATCCCGTTTCGGGCATGGAAATCCGTGCCGGCATCGGCCGTTTCGGCCCGTTCCTGCAATGCGGCGGTACATACGTGTCGCTCAAGGACGACGCCGACGACGTGCTGACCATCGGGCTCAACCGTGCCGTCGACCTTTTGGGCGACAAGCCGCGCAAGGACCCGCCGATCGATCTCGGCAAGCATCCCAAGGGCAAGAAGCCGATCATGGTCAAGGACGGCCGCTGGGGACCGTTCGTGCAGATGGGCCGGACCATGGCCCGGCTGCCGAAGGATATGGCCAAGGAAGACGTGACGCTCGATAAAGCCATCGAGTTGATCGACGCCAAATCCGCGAACGGCAAGGGCGGCGGCACCAAGAAGGCAGCGACCAAGAAAAAAGCCGCCGCGAAGAAGAAAACGGCAGCCAAAAAGAAAGCCGACGCCGATTCCGACGCGGCGGAGTAGCCCGCCCCCTTGTGACCTGACCGGCGCGCGCTTACCTTCGAGCAATGAATGACGCCCCCTTTCCGTCCAAGCAGGAGATCGCCGATTTCGTGCGCGCGCAGGACGGCCGCGTCGGCAAGCGCGAGATCGCCCGCGCCTTCAAGCTCGATGCCGACCAGAAACGGACTCTCAAAAAGGTTCTCAAGGAAATGAAGGACGAGGGCAGCCTGCTGCCGGGCCGAGGCCACAAGGTGCACGATCCCGAGACGCTCCCCAACGTCTGCGTCATCGAGATAACCGGCACCGACCTCGACGGCGAAACGCTGGCGCGTCCGGTGAAATGGGAGAGCGCGGCGACCCCGCCGACGATCTACGTCAACCCGGACGGCACGCCGGGCCCCGCGCCCGGCACCGGCGAACGCATTCTCGGGCGCCTGAAGAAGATCGAGGACGGCTACGAAGCCAAGATCATCCGCCGCATCGGCGCCGCGCCGTCGGACATCCTCGGCATCGTCATCGAGGCCGAGGGCGAGTTGCGCATCCGTCCCGTCGACAAGCGCGAACGTTACGAGTTCATCATCGACAAGGGGCAGGACAAAGGGGCACGGCCGGGTGAACTGGTCCGCGCGCAGGGCATCGCCGGTCCCCACCCCCGCCTCGGCCTCAAGCGCGCCCGGGTACTGGAGCGGATCTCGGAAGCGGAAGGCGCTTCGGCGATCAGCCTGATCTGCGTGCATCAGCACGGGATACCCGAAGCCTTCCCCGACGCCGCCATGCGCCAGGCGGAAAAATCCAAAGCCGCACCGCTCGGCCCGCGCGACGACCTGCGCACCCTGCCGCTGGTCACCATCGACGGTGCCGACGCCCGCGACTTCGACGACGCGGTGTTCGCCGAACCCGACGACGATCCCAAGAACCCGGGCGGCTACAAGCTGATCGTCGCCATCGCCGACGTCGCCTGGTACGTGCGGGCCGGCGATGCGCTGGACAAGGCTGCGTTCGAGCGCGGCAACTCGGTCTATTTCCCGGACCGGGTGGTGCCGATGCTGCCGGAACAGTTGTCCAACGGCTGGTGCTCGCTACGGCCCGACGAGGACCGGCCGTGCCTCGTCGCCCATCTCAAGATCGACACCGACGGCAATCTGCTGGCGAAACGGTTCAAGCGCGCCATGATGCGCTCGCAGGCACGGCTCACCTACGAGCAGGTACAACGCGCGCGCGACGGCAACCCGGACGACGCGACGGCCCCCTTGATGGAAAGCGTCATCGAACCGCTCTACGGCACCTTCGATATTCTGCTCAAGGCCCGAGAAGCGCGCGGCGCGCTCGAGATCGAGAGCGGCGAGCGGCGCGTGATCCTGAACGACGCCGGCGACATCACCGGAATCGAACCGCGTGAAAGGCTCGACAGCCACAAACTGATCGAGGAGTTCATGGTGCTGGCCAACGTCGCCGCCGCCGAGTTCCTGGAGGAGAAGAAACGCCCCTGCATGTACCGGGTGCACGACGAGCCCGCCATGTCCAAGGTCGAAGCGCTGTCTGAAGTATTGGACAGCGTGCACATCCGCTTCGACAAGGGCCAGACACTCTCACCCGCCCGCTTCAACCAGATACTGAAGAAGGCGCACGGCACGCCGCACCAGCAGATGGTCAACGATATCGTGCTCCGCTCGCAGGCGCAGGCGATGTACGACCCGGAGAATATCGGCCACTTCGGCCTCGCGTTGAAACGCTACTGCCATTTCACGTCGCCGATCCGGCGCTACGCCGACCTCCTGGTGCACCGCGCCCTGATCCGCGGCATGACGCCGAACGACGGCGCACTCGGCGAAGATCCAGGAGATTTCACCAAGATCGGCGAGCATCTGTCGATCACCGAGCGGCGCGCCCAGGCCGCCGAGCGCGACGCCATGGACCGCTACGGCGCGTACTTCATGAAGGACAAGGTCGGCGCCACCTTCATGGCGCGGATATCCGGGGTTACGCGATTCGGCATCTTCATCACCGTCGACGACATCGGTGCCGACGGACTGGTACCGATCAAGACGCTGCCCGATGATTACTACGTTCACGACGAGGACCGCCACCAGCTCACCGGCCGCAAGGGCGGCCTCGTGTTTCGGCTCGGCGACCGGGTCGAGGTGACGCTCAAGGAAGTCACGCCCGTCACGGGCGGCATGCTGTTCGAGATCATGGGCGGCGGCACCCAAACCGGTGGCCGAAAGAGCGGCCGACCGGCCCAGACCGGTGCCCCCGGGCGCAAGCAAAAGCCGAAAAAGGCCAAGGGCAAGAGCCGCGCGTCGCGCCGCCAGAAACGGAATGCCGCGGACCCGGGCGGGCAAAAGCCCGCTAAAAACAAAGGCCGGGGCGGGCGCTCGCGCTGAAAGCCCGCCGCACGCTCCTGTGACGGCAGGCATATACACGGCCGCCAAGATAAGCTTAAATGCGGACGATGACTGGGAATATCAAAGCGTTACGGCAAATGGCCGGGCTGTTCGCGGCCCTGGCGCTCTCGGCATGCGCCGCCATCCAGGGAACGGAGCAACCGTCGCAGGACGCGTCGTTCGCGCAGCCGGCCGCCGCCGAAGTCATTACCGTCGGTTTTGACAATATCTCGGACAAGTACATCGAACCCGTCGAACTGCGCCGTATCGGTGTCGAAGGCCTGCGCGGTCTGGGTGCCATCGATGCCGGGATTACATTTGCCGACGATAACGGCGAACTCGTGATGTACGAATACGGCGAAGAGATCGGCCGCATGCAATTGCCCGCGGAAAGCGACGCCCGCGCCTGGGGGGCGGCGGTGGTCGCGCTGACGGAGAAAGCGCGCGAAAATTCCGACCAGATCCGCGCCGCGTCTTCGGAAAAAATTTACGAAGCCATATTCGACGGCGCGCTGTCGGACCTGGATATTTTCTCCCGTTACGCCGGCATGAAGGAAGCCACCCGGAACCGGGCACGCCGCGACGGTTTCGGTGGGATCGGTATCCGCTTCCGCACCGAGAATGACGTTATCGTCGTGACCAAGGTACTTGAAGGCACGCCGGCAGCCGAGAGCGGCATGCGGCCCGGCGACCGCATCGTCAAGGTCTCGGGCCGCGACGTTCAAGGCCTGCAAAGCAGCGACATCACCCGCCTGATCCGCGGCCCCGTACACACACAGGTCACGCTGACGCTTTCCAGGCCGGAAGCCGTCCAGCCCTTCACCATCGCCGTCGCCCGCTCGCATATCGTGCCCGAAAGCGTGACCTGGAACGTGGAGAATGGCATCGGCATCGCCCGCATTGCCAGTTTCAACCAGGAAACCGCCAATTCCCTCGAACGCGTTCTTGATCGCGCGCTGGTGCCCGAGGCGCCACCGCTCGCCGGTCTGATCCTCGATCTTCGCGGCAATCCGGGCGGTCTCCTCAGGGAGTCCATCGAAGTCGCCGACATGATGCTGACCCAGGGCGACATCCTGCGCACGTCCGGCCGCCACCCGGACAGCCTGCATCACTACCGGGCCGCCGGCCGCGACATCGCCCAGGGGCGCCCGCTGGTGGTCATCATCGACGGCAAGTCGGCGTCCGCCGCCGAGATCGTCGCCGCCGCGCTACAGGACCGGGACCGCGCCGTAGTCATCGGCACGTCGTCGTACGGCAAGGGCAGCGTGCAAACGGTGATCCGACTTCCGAACGACGGCGAAATCACCCTCACGTGGTCGAAGTTCGTCGCGCCGTCCGGCTATTATCTGCACGGTCTCGGCGTGGTGCCGACGGTCTGCACCAGCGGCGAGCACGAAGTCGCCAATGTCGCCGGCATCCTGGAACGGGCGCTCGAGGGCGAGAGGGCCGCCAAGACCGTGTCCTGGGGCCGCCGCGCACTTCTCGGCGACGAGGAACGCCGCAAGCTCCGCGACGGGTGCCCGGCGGAAAACCGGTCCGGCCCCTTCGACCTGGAAATCGCCAAACGGCTGATCCTCAACGAGCGCATGCATGCCCGGGCGCTGCGCATGACGACGGCGACGGCACAGGCGACAAACTAGGGTTCGTTTCTGCCGAAATTTGGCGAACCCCCCTTGACTTGGGCGTCTTTGCCGCTATCTTGCCGCCTCTTCGAACGCGTGGCGTTCTTTGATTTTGGACAGGACACGAAAGTCATGGCGAAACCGGCGACCATTCAAATTCGTCTCGTCAGCACGGCGGACACCGGCTTCTTCTACATCACCAAGAAGAATCCGCGGAATTCGACCGAGAAAATGCAGATGCGGAAGTATGACCCGGTCGTCCGCAAGCATGTCATGTTCAAGGAAGCGAAGATCAAATAAGAAGGCTGCAAAGCCCTCTAAAACGCCACGCGCCGCTCAAAAAGCGGCGCGTTTTTGTTTTCTCGGCCCGCCCTTAAAGCGGCGCAGATTAAACTTCGAACCGGCTCGTGGCCGGTATCAGTTGAGGAATTTCTTCACCGTGTCCAGGAAGTGCGGTACGGAGATCGGCTTGGCAATATAGCCTTCGCAGCCGCCCTCGCGGATTTTTTCCTCGTCGCCCTTCATGGCGAACGCAGTCACCGCGATCACCGGAATGCCCTTGAGGTCATCGTCGGCCTTGAGCATCTTGGTGACTTCGAGACCGGAGATTTCCGGCAATTGGATATCCATCAGGATCAGGTCCGGCGAATGCTCGCGCGCGAGTTTCAGCGCGTCCCGACCGTCGACGGTCTGAACGGTTTCATAGCCGTGCGCCTGAAGAAGATCGTTGAACAACTTCATGTTAAGATCGTTGTCTTCAACGATTAGAATTTTGCTCGCCATCAATTGTTTCCCTGAAGGCCATTATTTTTGGGTCGCTCAAGCGAGGGCTCCAGGTTGGACATCCCCTCAAAAGTGCCGCTGAGCATCGTATATTCCTGGTAGCAAGTCAATTAATGCTAAGTCCGATGACGGACCTATTCCGCGCCAGCATAAAGCTGTTGCAGGTCAAAAGGGCACCAACCCGATATTCAACTCGGAAGCCAGGATAACCGTCAAGATCATGAGCGTCAGGGCAAGGCTGAAAGCCTTCCAGGTCACCATTTTTCATCCTCCGGTCCTTCAACCAGACAAACTCAGGTTATGGACCGAGAATGGCAAAAATATGGTTAACGGTCTGTGACCGCGCTCACGCCGGGGAAAAAGAATTTCGAGAGGTTTCTGTGCAGTGCGATTATTCGCCGCGCACTTCCTCGACCATTTCGCGCAACTGCGCGAGATCCTTGATCAGCAGCACGTTCTTCTTGCGCTCGACGATGTTCTGACGCGCGAGATCGCTGAGCACCCGGGCGACCGTCTCGCGTGTCGTGGAAACGCGGCTGGCGATATCGCCGTGAACCGGGATCGGCCGGATTTCGGCCTGGTTCTCGCCGATCAACCCGCTGCGGGCCTGGCGCAGCAGATCCGCCTGGACCCGGTTGTTGGCGGCCAGCGTGCTCAGGTCCATGATGCGGTCGGTGGAATTCCGGATGATGCCCGCCAGCGAACGCAGGACCCGGAATGAAATCTCGGAGCTGCCTTTCAGCAGCTGCAGGAACCGGTCCTGCGAAAGCGCCGCGATCAGGCAATTGTCGAGGGACATGACGCTGGCCGAACGCGGTTGCCCGTCGAGCGCGGACAATTCCCCGAAATGACTACCCTCGGTCAGATCCTCGAGGGTGATTTCCTTACCGGAAAGGGAGTAGTTGACGACCCGGACCCGGCCTTCGACGACGAAAAATATATCGGTGGAATCGCTCTGGCGGTCGATGATCTGTTCATGATCGGCGTAACGCCGCCACGTGCAGGCCTTCTCGAGCGCAGCGATCTCGCCCGGGTCCAAGCCTTCCAGAATACGGATTTCGCCAAGTGACGATGCCTCACTATCCGACATCACGCTCCCCCAAAAGCACAGTCTCTCCCGTTTCCGGATTTGGTACCGGATTAATAGGTTCTATCTTAGACCTAATTTCACGGCATTGCGAACCGAGAAATGCACCAGCCCGATATTCACGGCGCAGACCGCATCAGAGGCGCTTGCCGCGGGATTCCCCGGTGCTCTATTGTGCGCCGGACATCTGAGGACTTTTCATGGCCGATAACAAACACGATCTCCCGGAAACCGAGGAATTGAAGGTCGCCGTCGTGGTGCCGTGCTACCGCGAGAAGAACCATGTCCTGGAGGTTCTGTCGGGGATCGGCCCGGACGTATCGTCGATCTATGTGGTCGACGATGCCTGCCCCGACAACACGGGCGACCACGTCGAGGAACATGCGAAGGATCCGCGCGTCAAGGTCTGCCGCAATCCCGTCAACCAGGGTGTCGGTGGCGCCACGCTGACGGGGTACAAGGCGGCACTCGAGGACGGATGCGACGTGATCGTCAAGCTCGACGGCGACGGGCAGATGGACCCGGGTCTGATCGGCAAGCTGGTGACGCCGATCCGCAATCACGAAGCCGACTACACCAAGGGCAACCGGTTGCACCGGCGCGACGCCGCGCGCGGCATGCCGTTCGTCCGGCTCATGGGCAACATGGGCCTGACGCTGATGTCGAAGTTGTCGAGCGGTTATTGGGACATCATGGACCCGACCAACGGCTTCACGGCGATCCACGCCAATGTCGCCCGGCAACTGCCACTCGACGATATCGCCAAGGGCTTCTTTTTCGAATCCGATTTGCTGTACCGGCTCAGCGGTGTGAACGCGGTGGTTCGCGACGTGCCCATGCGCGCCAAATACGGCGAGGAAATCAGCCACCTCGTGGTGCACCGGGTCTTCGGCATCTTCCTGTTCGGCCATTTGCGGAATACCTGGCGCCGACTGGTCGACACGTACCTGGTGCGGGAAGTGGGAATCGCCTCGCTCGAACTGATCCTGGGCATGCTGCTGGTTCCCGCGGGCGGGCTATACGGCGCCATTCACTGGTGGCGCAGTATCGCCACGGGCGTCCCCGCGACCGCGGGTACCGTGATCCTGGCGGCGATGCCGATCATCGTCGGCGTGCAGTTGCTTCTGGCGTTCATCGGTCACGACACTCGCCGCCAGCCGACAAAACCGATCCACACGCAAAACCCGGACGATCTCTAGAGACCCAGAAACACCCCGTCGCGGCGCGGATCGCCGGCACCGGTAACAGTGCCCCCGGCATCGCGGCGGATCACATGAGCGCCGCCGAAAAACATATTCGGGGCCGGCCATGCCTGCGTCTCGCCCGGCCATTCCAGGCCCTCCAAGGCGATATCCGGCTCCGCCGACAGCTTGCCGTCCTCCAGATGCAGGCGCGGCGCCGTCACCGCATCACCGACGGAAAGACCGTAAAGGCACAGGTTGAGAATAACCTGTGTCAGCGCAGTGCGGATCCGGTTGGAGCCGCCGGACCCGAACGCGGTCCACGCATCGTCCGGCGCCGCCAGCACGCCCGGCGTCATCATCGACGACATCCTGATCCCTTCCGGCCAGTTGAAGAACCCGGCCGCATTCAGGTCGTCCTCGCCCAGCATGTTGTTCAGCATCATGCCCGTGCCCGGTACGACGTGGCCGCACCCTTCCCCGTTGGATACCGTCAGCGCCGCAAGATTGCCGTCGGCGTCGGCGACACTGATGTGCGTGGTGCCGCGGTAGGCAGGCGGGTGCAACGCCGCTTCGTCAAGCGCTTTCGCGCCCTCGATCGGATGCATGTCGATACCGCTTTTCTTCCTGAGCGCGTTGCACGCATCCATGGCGGCAACGAGCGTCTGCGTATGATGCAGTCCGCCGCCGTCGACCGGCGCCAGCCCGGAAGCGTCGAGGAACCGCAGCATGTAGTCGATCAGCGCGCCGCCGATTGCCGGCGGCGGGTTCAGAAAGACGTCGTGGGCGGCGATGCGGCTCCGTTGCGGCCGGCGCCGTTCGACGCTGTAACGCGCGAGGTCGTCCTTATCGATGGTGACACCGTCCATGGCGGCAATGCGGGCCGCGACGTCGCCCTTATAGAATAGAGCCGCACCCTCTTTCGCCAACGCTTCGAGGAAGCCGGCGAAATCCTCCGGATGATAGCGGTCGCCCGACCGCAGCAGGGCATCGCCGCCGTACCGGCAGAATTGGGCACGGGCCGAAGAGCTCGCGACGTAGATCGGCCCGACGACACCCAGCAGGTAGACCTGAAAATCGTTAATGACGATCCCCGACCTTGCCAGCGCCGCCGCCGGCTCGACCAACGCCGTCATCGGCATCCGGCCGAGCGCCTTGTGCACTTCGAAAATGCCGGCGGCCGCGCCCGGCGTCGCCACCGCCCCCATACCGATATGAAATTCCTGCAGCGTGGTGCCGAAGTCGGCATGGATGGGCCGGAAATCGACCGCATCCCGTTGCGGGCGCCTGAGCGGCGTCTCGGTGAAGAAATCGAAAACCTCGACATCGCCATCCGCCGGCTTCGCCACCAAAAAGCCGCCGCCGCCGAGCGACGCCAGCACCGGTTCCGCCACACAGGCCGTCAGGAATGCGGCGATTGCCGCATCGAAGGCGTTGCCGCCGTCGCGCAAGACGCCCAATGCGGCGTCCGCGGTTTCCTTGTGACCGGCGGCGACGCCGGCCCTGAATGTCCGTTCACTGCACATCGGGGGATTTTACATATCGCGGCTGGCCTGACGAGGCTCAGATTTCAGGCAGGATATAGTCGGGCCGGATACCGGATACGGCGATACAGGCATCGACATCCATGCCCGCGAGCACACCGTGCCCGGTGACGAGCGCCGTCGACATCCCGACCGCCGCAGCACCGAGAATATCGGTGTGCAGCGTATCGCCCAGCATCAGGATACGGCGTCGCGCGACATCCGGGCCGATCCGGTCCAGCACGGCGTCGAATGCATTGGCGTATGGCTTGCCGAAGAACACCGGTTCTATCCCCGCCGCATCGGCAAGGGCGTGCGCATAGGCACCCGGCTGCAGGGTGAAGCCGTTCTCTCGCGGCGCTACCAGGTCCGGGTTGCCGACCAGCACCGGCCGCGGCTTTGCCGCGAGCGCCGTTTCCAGCGCGCGCTGGCGGTCATCGGTCCAGTCCCGGCTGTTGAGAAGCACGAAGCCGTCCGCTTCCGAGAGCGCGGCGTCATCAATCAGTTGGACCCGACCGGGCAGATCGCCGATATCCGCGCCCGCTGGCGCCGCCACTGCCCACTGGAGGGCGTTTTGCTTTTCCGCCAGCGCCGCGACCAGCAGGCTCCGCGACATGACGATTTCGGCCGGTGAAAAGTCGAAACCGAACGCCGCGTACTTGGCCTCGCTGCCGAGCACCGGCAGGCTCGCTGCGTTGGTCAGCACCAGCACCTTCTTGCCGGTCCGGCGCAGTTCGCCGATCCGCGCCGCCGCGCCCGGCACCGCCGTTTCGCCGACGTTGAGGACGCCGAACGAATCGAACACGAAAACATCGAACCGGTCGGCGATTTCACCGAGACCGGCGCACCGTTCGGATGCTTCCCGAAACGCCGCCTCGGGCAAACGGCCGCGTATTTCCTGATAACGCCGGAACGCCCAGGCGGCATCAACCATGGCTCTCATCAAGCATCTCCATAGGCGCCGCCGGCGCAGCCACATTATGGAGCCGGCATTGATAACTATCAAACGCGCCGGCGTGCAATCCCCTCTGGATTCAACCGCGAAATGACTGCACTATCGAAAAGTCCGCTGTCAAAAAACCGAAACATAGCGGACGCATCGGAGATTGGGAGGTTACCATGAATAAGTTACTCGGCGCCGCGCTGGCAGCGGCCCTTCTCGTGTTCAGCGGCGCCGCCAGCGCCGAAGATTGCCCGCGCAGTTTCCTCGACAAACAGTACTGCGACAGGGACGGCGACCTGACGGCCGACCTGCCGACGGACAAGAGCAAGATCGCCGACCCGGACACCATCATCTTCGCCTACACGCCGGTCGAGGATCCGGCCGTTTACGCCAAGGTGTGGGACGGGTTCATCAACCACATGGCGGAAAAGACCGGCAAGAAGGTCGTATTCTTCCCGGTACAGTCGAACGCCGCGCAGATCGAGGCCATGCGTTCCGGCCGGCTGCACGTCGCCGGTTTCAATACCGGCTCTAACCCTATTGCGGTGGCCTGCGCCGGTTTCGTCCCGTTCGCCATGATGGCGGCCGCCGACGGTTCCTACGGCTACGAAATGGAACTGATCGTGCCCGCCGACAGCGGCATCAAGTCGCCGGCCGACCTCAAGGGCCGCACCCTCGCCTTTACCTCGCCGACGTCCAACTCCGGCTTCAAGGCACCCTCGGCGCTGCTCAAAGGGGAGTTCGGCCTGATCGCCGACGAGGACTTCAAGACCACGTTCTCCGGCAAGCACGACAACTCGGTCCTCGGCGTTGCCAACAAGGACTACGAGGCCGCCGCCGTCGCCAACTCGGTGATGAACCGGATGTTCACGCGCGACGTCGTGAAGAAGGAGCAGATCCGTTCGATCTACAAGTCGCAGACGTTCCCGACCACCGGGTACGGTCATGCCCACAACCTCGATCCGGATCTCGCCGCCAAGATCAAGGACGCCTTCTTCTCGTTCCCGTGGGAAGGCTCGGAACTCAAGAAAGAGTTCAAGAAAGAAGACAAGTTCATCCCGATCAGCCATAAGAAGGATTGGGACATCATCCGCAAGATCGATGCCGCCAATGGCGTCAAGTACGACTGCAAGTAAACAGTCGCGTTGAACGGGTCGCGGGGTACCGGTGTTTCCGCCGGCGCCCCGCCCGCCCGATAGGGGGATGAACGGCAAATGCTGCGACTGGTCGATCTCGTCAAGCAATACAAGACCGGCGACACCGCGCTCCAGGGCGTCAACCTCGAGGTGCCGGACGGTCAGGTCATGGCCCTCATCGGCCCGTCGGGCGCCGGCAAATCGACACTGATCCGGTGCGTTAACAGGCTCGTCGAGCCCACCTCCGGCAAAATCTATCTGAACGAACTCGAACTGACGTCGCTGAGCCAGGGGCCGTTGCGCCGCGCCCGCCGCCGCATGGGCATGATCTTCCAGGAATATGCGCTCGTCGAACGGCTCACGGTCATGGAGAACGTGTTGTCGGGCCGGCTCGGATACGTCCCGTTCTGGCGCAGCTATTTCCGCAAGTTTCCGCAGTCCGACATCGACGAAGCATTTCGCCTGCTCGAACGGGTCGGTCTGGACCACATGGTCGACAAGCGCGCCGACGAACTGTCCGGCGGCCAGCGTCAGCGCGTCGGCATCTGCCGCGCACTGATCCAGCAACCCGAATTACTGCTGGTCGACGAGCCGACGGCGTCGCTCGACCCCAAGACATCACGCCAGATCATGCGCCTGATTCGCGAATTGTGCGAAGAGCGCAAACTCTCCGCCATCATCAACATCCACGACGTCCTGCTGGCGCAGATGTTCGCGGAACGGATCGTCGGCCTGCAACTCGGCGAGATCGTCTATGACGGACCGCCGGATGGCCTTTCATCGGAGGTGCTGACACAGATTTACGGCGAGGAAGACTGGGAAGCGACCATCGATAAGGTCGACGATGATGACGAGGACGGCGCCGATACCGTGCCTCACCGCGCCTCCGGCAACGACTGAGCGCCGGCATCTGACATGAACACCGCCACCGCCACGTCCCGACGCCGCTGGAAGAAACCGCCCTTCATCGAAAGCTCGCTGCTGCGCTGGAGCCTGATCGTCGGCGGCGCCATCTATCTCGCGCTCGCGTTCGGCACCATGGACATCAACTGGAGCCGGGTTGCCGACGGCATCCCGCGCGGCCAGCGCTTCGTCGCCGCGTTCTTTCCGCCGGACTTCGTTTCGCGTGCGGGCGATATTGTCGACGGCATCCTGGAAAGCCTCTGGATCACCATCATTTCGACGGTCGCCGGGATCGCCGTGTCGATTCCGGTCGGTCTCGGCGCGGCAAGAAACCTGGCGCCCCGCCCGGTTTATCTGGCGTCGCGCGCCATCCTCGCGATTTCCCGGACGTTTCCGGAGATCATCATCGCGCTGTTCGCGGTCAAGCTCTTCGGTTTCGGACCGTTCGCCGGGTTCATCGCCCTTTCCATCGGCACCATCGGCTTTTACGGCAAGCTGCTCGCCGAGGACATCGAGGATATGGACCCGTCGCAGGCGGAGGCGGTCAAGGCGACCGGCGCCGGCTGGTTCCAGTGGCTCAACTACGCGGTCCAGCCGCAGGTCATGCCGCGCATGATCGGCCTCGGCATGTATCGCCTCGACATCAATTTCCGCGAGTCGGCGGTCGTCGGCATCGTCGGCGGCGGCGGCATCGGCGCGACGCTTCTGACGTCGTTCGACCGCTACGAGTTCGATTCCGCGGCGGCCATCCTGCTCATCATCATCGGCATCGTGATGTTCGTCGAATATTCGTCGAGCTACATCAGAAAGTGGGTGCAGTAACCATGCCCGTGACCGACGCCGCTTCGGCGAAGCTCTGGCAGCGCCGCGACCGCAAAACCCAGATGACGATCTGGGCCGTGCAGCTATCCTGCGTGATGGTGTTCGTCTATTGCTGGTCGCTGGTCTCGGAAAAGACCATCTGGGCCTTCGTCTACGATGCGCCGCACCAGGCCGGGGACATGGCGTCGCGCATGGTGCCGCCGGCCTGGGACTACATGGACCAGCTTTGGCTCGCCATATGGGACACCATCAATATCGCTACGCTGGGCACCCTGATGGCGGTCATCCTGGCATTTCCGATCGCCTTTCTTGCGGCACGCAACACGACCCCGTCGGCGGTTTTCATCCGGCCGGTGGCACTTTTCATCATCGTCTCGTCGCGGTCCATCAATTCGTTGCTGTGGGCGCTGATGCTGGTCACCATTATCGGCCCGGGCGTGCTGGCGGGGGTACTGGCCATCGGCTTCCGGTCCATCGGGTTCTGCGCCAAGCTGCTTTACGAGGCGATCGAGGAAATCGACACGACCCAGGTCGAAGCCGTGACCGCCACCGGGGCTTCCGGTCCGCAGATCCTGCACTACGGGATCGTGCCGCAGATCCTCCCCGCCTTCGCCGGAATCTCGGTTTTTCGTTGGGACATCAATATCCGGGAATCCACCGTTCTCGGCCTTGTCGGCGCCGGCGGCATCGGCCTGCAGCTCAGCGCGTCGATCAATACTGTCGCCTGGACCCAGGTGTCGCTGATCCTTTTGGTCATCCTCGGCACGGTGATCGTCAGCGAATGGGTCTCGGCCAAGGTGCGCCACGCCATCATCTGATTTTCCGGCGATCAGCAAGAGTTTCCCCGGAGCAGTCCTTGTTGACTCTCACAGGGGAAGGTGATTCCCTGAGCCTGAATCTGGCTTTCATTTTCTGGGGATAGGTACATGCGATTCGGGTTTCCGGCCCTCGGCGGCGCCGTCTTGAGCGTGATGCTCTGCGTTTCCGGCGCAAACGCGCAAGGCATCGACCTGAACGCGGTGTCGTACGCGGAAATTCCCGACACCAGGGACATCACGGTCGAAACGTTCGACGATTCCGAAAAGGTGACGCGCCTCAAGAAACTGTTCGAAGAGGAACTGCGTCTCGCCGGATACAACGTCACCGACAATGCGCGGCTGATTATGAGCTTCGAGGCCCGCGACACCGAGGGCAAGTGGTCCGGCGGCGGCCCGAACCGGTTGATCGAGATCAGGAACAGCGAGAACCACACCGGCAAGGATGCGCCGGATGTCAGGCTCAATATCTTCGACTCGCAGCGTGGCGGCCTCCTGAACCCGAAACGCGACAAGGGCATCACCCAGGTTGCGCCGAGCGAATTCCGCATCGACGCGATGATTGAGGACCGGACCGACGGCAAACGGCTTTGGCAGGGCTGGAGCGTTACCGACAATTTCGAGGTCGGCGAGGATCAATCGCTGCACCGGTCCATGGTCAAGCCGATCATCGGCAGCATCGGCAAAACCGTCCGCGACGAGGAATAACCGTTTTCCGGCGCTTTCTCCCCGCGCCCGTCCTTGCCCTTCATGTGCAAAACCGTTACGAAACGTCCGCTCATGTGGCATGCTGAGCCGGCATCGCCGGGGGATTTCTTGTTATGACGAAACCGACGGAGAAAGCGCTTCTGCCCGCCGGACTGACGGACGGGCTGCCCCCGAACGCGGCATTCGAGATCGATGTCCGCGAGCGGCTGGTGGCGGCCTTCGTGCAGCGCGGTTTCGACCGGATCGCACCGCCGCTCGTCGAGTTCGAAGATAACCTGCTCGCCGGAACCGGCGCTGCCATGACCGGGCAGACGTTTCGCCTGATGGACCCGATCTCGCAACGGATGATGGGGCTCCGCGCCGATATCACCCCGCAGGCGGCGCGCATCGCCACGACCCGGCTCGCCCACGAACCGCGCCCGCTCAGGCTCTGCTACGGTGGCGAGGTATTGCGCATCCGCGGCTCGCAACTCCGCCCGGAACGGCAGTTCAGCCAGGCCGGCGCCGAGTTGATCGGCAGCAACGATACCCGCGCCGATGCCGAAATGGTGCTGATGGCCGCTGAAACGCTCGCCATGCTGGGGATTGGCAACATCAAGGTCGACCTCTGTCAGCCGATGCTGGTGCCGCACGTGATGAACGACATGGCACTCGACGCGGACACCGCGGCGGCGCTGCGCGCCGCGCTGGATGCCAAGGACGCGGCGGAAGTGAAAAAACTCTCGGGCACGCTCGGCGACGACGCGCGCCGTCTTTTCAGTCAGTTGCTCGCCGCTTCCGGCCCGAGCGAAACCGTCGCCCCCAAGATCGCGCAGTTGCCGCTCGACGGCCCTGCCGCGGACGCCCGCGACACCCTTCTGGAAATCGTGCAATTGATCGAGCGTGCCGATCCGTCCCTCGACCTGACGCTGGACGCGGTCGAAAACCGCGGCTTCGAATACCACACCGGCGTCACCTTTACCCTGTTCGCACCGCGAGTGCGGGGTGAACTGGGCTCCGGCGGACGCTATGTTGCCGGTCTTAATGAGGCCGCCGACAATTCCGACGGCGAGCCGGCGACCGGTTTCACGCTCTTTCTGGACAGTATTCTCCGCGCTCTCACGGTGCCCGACGCGGCGCCCCGGATCTATCTGCCGGAAGGCACGGCACGCGGCGCCGGAGAAGCCCTACGCGCTGACGGATACCGGACCATCGAAGGCCACGCCTCGGGCGCCGGCGCCACCGACGAGGCGGTTCGTCTCGGCTGCACCCACATTCTGCTGGACGGCGCACCCAAGCCGCTCGGCGATATTTAAATCCGAAGGAGACTTTTCGCATGGCCAACGTCGTCGTGATCGGCTCGCAATGGGGTGACGAAGGGAAAGGCAAGATCGTCGACTGGCTGTCGGAACGCGCCAACGTCGTGGTGCGCTTCCAGGGCGGGCACAACGCCGGTCATACCCTGGTTATCGACGGTGTCACGTACAAGCTCAGCCTGCTGCCGTCCGGGATCGTGCGCAAGGGCAAGCTGTCGATCATCGGCAACGGCGTCGTCGTCGATCCGTGGGCGCTGATGGCCGAGATCGAAAAGATCAAGGAACTCGGCGTCGAGGTCGGCCCGGATAACCTGCGCATCGCCGAGAACGCGCCGCTGATCCTGCCGCTGCACCGGAACCTCGACCAGGCCCGCGAACAGGCGGCCGGCAAGGCCAAGATCGGGACGACCGGGCGCGGCATCGGCCCGGCTTACGAGGACAAGACCGCGCGCCGCGCGATCCGCGTCGGCGATCTGGCCGACGCCGACGTGCTGGCCGACAAGGTCGATGCGCTGCTGTTCCACCACAACGCGCTGTTGCGCGGCATGGACATGCCCGAGGTGGACGGGACGGCCCTGCTCAAGGAACTCAACGACATGGCGCCGCTGCTGCTGCCGTTCGCGACCACCGTCTGGCAGGACCTGGACGAGATGCGCCGCAAAGGCCACCGCATCCTGTTCGAGGGCGCGCAGGGCACCATGCTCGACATCGACCACGGCACCTATCCGTTCGTCACGTCGTCGAACACCGTTGCCGGCCAGGCGGCGATCGGCTCCGGTCAAGGCCCGGGCGCCATCGACTACGTGCTCGGCATCACCAAGGCCTATACGACGCGTGTCGGCTCAGGTCCGTTTCCGACCGAGTTGACCGATGCCATCGGCGAGGGGCTGGGTAAACGGGGCCGGGAATTCGGCGTCGTCACAGGGCGCAAACGTCGTTGCGGCTGGTTTGACGCCGTGCTGGTGCGCCAGGCGGTCAAGGTTAACGGCATTAACGGCATCGCGCTCACCAAACTCGACGTGCTCGACGGCGAGAAGGAACTCAAGGTCTGTGTCGGTTATGAAATAGATGGGGAGAAGATCGGCCATCTGCCCGCCTCGACGGTGCGTCAGGAACGCGTCACCCCGATCTACGAAACCCTAGAAGGCTGGGACGAAAGCACCCAGGGCGCACGTTCCTGGGCCGATCTGCCGGCGACCGCGATCAAGTACATCCGCCGTATCGAGGAGCTGATCGACGCGCCGGTGGCGCTGTTGTCGACGAGCCCCGAGCGCGACGATACGATCCTCGTCCACGACCCGTTCGAGGACTAGGAACAAAGCCCTGGCCGCCAATTCAGCGGACTTTTTCGGGGCCCATTCAATACCATATCCGGTCGCGGTACGTTAACCATACTCCCCGAAAACCGCATGAAAAGCTTGCGAATACGCACTTTTGGCGATTCAATAAGCAATTAGCCGGAGAGAAACTCTTTCGGCGAAGGTGCCCGGTGTGCGACAGTGCCGCCAGGCGTGATGCTTTTAAGGACGCGTGCGATGGCAGAAGAGCCTACAGACGCGGACGAAATGAACGTGCCGGAACCGCCGCGCGGCGGCTCGGTCGTTATTCGTGAGCGCTTTTTGGTCAACGGCGGCAAGCCGCTGCCCGATCTAGATTCGCCGAATGCCAAGGCCTACATGGCGGAAGACCGCCATGACCTGTCGCGCGATCTGTTCGCCCTTGTCTGCACGCCGGGAGTACCGCTCCGAACCGGCGTCATGAAGCAGTTCAAGGCCAATCCGGGCCCCGGACTTCTCGAGTTGATCGACTACGAGTCGGTGTTCTGGCCGGTAATCGGCCAGCGCTCCATGATCATCATTTACGAACGCCCGGTCGGCGGCCGGGTTATTAACCAGATCAGGTCCAACCACACGCGCATCACGGAATACGATATCCCGCGCAAGGTCATTCAGCCGATCGTCGACGGCCTCAGACATATCCGGTCGCTCAATCTCGCCCACCGCGCCGTCCGGCCCGACAACATCTTCTTCCTTGACGAGGACATGCAGGAGATCGTCCTCGGTGACTGCGTCACAGCGCCGGAAGGTTTCGACCAGCCGCTGATGTACGAGCCACTGGAACGCGCATTGGCCAATCCGGCCGGCCGCGGCACAGGCTCGACCGTCGACGACATGTATGCGCTCGGTGCCTCTTTGGTGGTGCTGACCCTCGGCGGCAATCCGATCGAGCGCATGAAGGGCGAGGACCTGCTGTTCCGCCGCACCAACCTCGGCAGCTACGCCGCGATCTGCGGCAACGCGCGCATTCCGCTCTCGCTGCTGGAGCCGTTGCGCGGTTTGCTCTCGGACAATCCCGGCGAACGCTGGGGGCTTGATGAGATCGCCAACTGGCTGAACGGCCTGAAACAGACGCCGCAACAGAAAAAGCCCGCGCGCAAAGGCGACACGCCGTTCCGCTTCGGCGGCCGCGACCACACCAACGTCCGCACCTTGGCGCATGCCTTTAACCGGCAGATTCCGGAGGCCGTCAAAACGCTAAAGGACGAAACGTTCCACGCCTGGATGAAACGCTCTCTCGGCGAAGGGAACCTCTCCGAAACCCTCAAGGGATACGTCGACACCGCCAACTTCCACAAGGAAGACTATCAGGGCACGGAGGAGTACCTGATCGCGCGCTGCTGCGCGGCCATGGATCCCTACGGACCGATCCGGTACAAGGGCGTCTCGGTCTACCTCGACGGTTTCGGCCCGATGCTTGCCATGGAGGTGATCCGCAACGGCAACGTCCAGATCCTGACTGAGATCATCACCCGGGATATCTACCAGTTCTGGGTATCCGACCGGGCCAACTTCCTCGACAGCCTGGAAATCGCGCAGATGTTCGCGCAGATGAAAGTCTGGCTCGCCAACAACGATCCCGGCTTCGGCCTCGAGCGCTGCCTCTACGAACTGAACCCCGGCCTGTCGTGCCAGAGCCAGTTCATTATCGAGGAAGGCATCATCGAGATCGACCAGTTGCTGCCGGCGCTCGACCGCGCGGCCAATCATACCGACACGCACACCAAGCCGATGGACCGGCACATCGCCGCGTTCATCGCGGCGCGCTTCAACGAGGATATCCACCCGCACCTGCGGGCACTTGCCGCCAGCAAGGAGAGCACGGCCGTGATCGGCATGCTGAGCCTGCTTGCGTTCCTGCAATGGAAGCTGAAAGCCGACCCCGTGTTCGGACTGACGAGTTGGGTCGGCGGCCTGATGGGGCCGGCGATCAACGGTTATCACAGCCGCACTACGCGCCGCGAACTGGAGAAGGAGATTCCCAAACTGGTGCGACGCGGCAGCCTGCCGGACATGTTCGACGTGATCGACAACGCGGAGAAGCGCCGCGAAGACCAGGACGGATATGCCGACGCGGTCGAGGAGTACAGCGCCTGCGCCGATGAAATCGCCAGCATCGAAGGCAAGGACAACGAGTTGCAGGAGAAGGCCGAGAAAACCGGCCAGAAAACCGCCGCAACCATTTCGATCATCACCACCATGATCGCCGTTACGGTCATGTTCTTCTCGGAAATTCTGTGAGGGACGGTCGGACATGCGCGCACTGATTTGGGGCCTGTTGATCTTCATGTTGCTGCTGATCGTGGCGTTGCCGACGGTGATGCTGGTCGGCTTCGGCATGTTGCCGGGCCTCGTCGCGATGATCATCGACCGGACCGAGGAACGTTCCGCGACGTTCTGCGTCGGCGGACTGAATTTCTGCGGAGTGTTCCCGTACCTGATGGACCTGTGGTTCGGGGACCATTCCCTGGGACAAGCGATGACGTTGCTGACGGACGTGTTCGCGCTTGCCGTCATGTACGGCGGCGCCTGCATGGGTTGGGCGCTCTATCTGTCGCTGCCGCCGGTCATTGCTTCGTTCATTCAGGTGATGTCGGAGCGCCGACTGGAGCAGCTTCGCAAGACGCAGCGGCAGATCATCGAGGAATGGGGCGACGAGGTCATCACCGACGCCGATCTCGGCGGCGACGGGTTGGCGCCGCCCGATATGGAACAGGCCATGCGGGCCGCCGCCGAATAGACCGTCACCGGTCCAGCGGCATCGTAATCGTCATTAGCGGAAATTGTCGAGCCGCCGGGCCGTGGCCCGGCGGCTCAAGGGAGGCGATCGCCGGCGACCGTCAGGGGAGATGACGTCAGGGGGGCTGGCCGCCGCCGATCTGTAGTTGTTACGCGGCCGTCGTCCGACTGGATCAACCGGGCGGCGAAAATATTCCGGCAAGCCCCTTTCGGGTCCATTATCCGCCTGCCCCCGCCGGTGCCCCCTTGACCCGGTCGGGGAAAAGACCCACCATCCGGGTGTTAACCGTTCCGCGGGGGGCCCCGGGCAAGGGGCTGAGATTCCACCTTATCGACGTTGCACGTCGAGGCCGTGGTGACCCGTCGAACCTGATCCGGGTGACACCGGCGTAGGGATCGGAACCCGAACGTTAGTCCCGTTCTTCCTTCCTGAAACCGTCCCGGGTCTCTTTGAAATCGTTTTTTGGAGAGGACCCCAGGATGAACGTTATTCGCAAACCCGCAACCGCAGACGTGACGCACGGCCCGTTGCCGGCCTCCGAGAAAATTTACGTGGACGGCGAGCGCCTCGGCGGCGTGCGCGTCCCGATGCGCCAGATTCACGTGCACGAAAGCGCCGGCGAACCGCCGCTGACGGTCTACGACACGTCCGGCATCTATACCGATCCCAAGGGCGAGATCGACATCGAGGCCGGCCTGCCCCGTATCCGCGAAGCCTGGATCGACGCGCGCGGCGATATCGAGGCCTATGCCGGTCGCGACGTCAAACCGGAGGACAACGGTAATGTCGGCGACGACAAGCTGGTGCCCGAGTTCCCGGCCCGCAACCAGCCGCGCCGCGCCAAGGCGGGCGTCAAATCCGTCTCGCAGCTCGCCTACGCGCGCCAGGGCATCGTTACGCCCGAGATGGAGTTCGTCGCCATCCGCGAGAACATGCTGCGCGAGATCGCGCCGGAAGAACTCGCCAAGCTGAAGGCCGAGGCCGAGCGCTGGGGCGCCGAGATCCCCGACATCGTGACACCCGAGTTCGTGCGCGACGAGGTCGCGCGCGGCCGCGCCATCATCCCCAACAACGTCAACCACCCGGAAACCGAGCCGATGGCCATCGGCCGCAATTTCCTGGTCAAGATCAACGCCAACATCGGCAACTCGGCGGTGACGTCGTCCGTCGCCGACGAGGTCGACAAGATGGTGTGGGCGATCCGCTGGGGTGCCGACACGGTCATGGACCTGTCGACCGGTCGCAACATCCACAATATCCGCGAATGGATCATCCGCAACTCGCCCGTCCCCATCGGCACGGTGCCGATCTACCAGGCGCTGGAGAAGGTGGAGCGCGCCGAGGACCTGACGTGGGAGATCTACCGCGACACCCTGATCGAGCAGGCCGAACAGGGCGTGGATTACTTCACCATCCACGCCGGCATTCGCCTGCGTCACATCCACCTGACCGCCGACCGGGTGACCGGTATCGTCAGCCGTGGCGGCTCGATCATCTCGCAGTGGTGCCTGGCGCATCACACCGAGAGCTTCCTTTACGAGAAGTTCGAGGAAATCTGCGACATCTGCGCCGCCTACGACGTCGCGTTCTCGCTCGGTGACGGGTTCCGCCCCGGCTCCGGCGCCGACGCCAACGACGCCGCGCAGTTCGCCGAACTGGAGACGCTGGGCGAACTGACCAAGGTCGCCTGGGACAAGGGCTGCCAGGTGATGATCGAAGGCCCCGGCCACGTGCCGATGCACAAGATCAAGCTGAACATGGAAAAGCAGCTCGATGTCTGCGGCGAGGCGCCGTTCTATACGCTCGGCCCGCTCGTCACCGACATCGCGCCCGGCTACGACCACATCACGTCGGGGATCGGCGCCGCCATGATCGGCTGGTACGGCACGGCGATGCTGTGTTATGTGACGCCCAAGGAACACCTGGGCCTGCCCGACCGCAACGACGTCAAGGAAGGGGTGATCACCTACAAGATCGCGGCGCACGCCGCCGATCTCGCCAAGGGGCACCCGGGCGCCGCGGCCCGGGACGACGCGCTCTCCAGGGCGCGCTTCGAGTTCCGCTGGGAAGACCAGTTCAACCTCGGCCTCGACCCCGACCGGGCGCGCGACTTTCACGACCAGACCCTGCCCAAGGAGGCGCACAAGACGGCGCACTTCTGTTCCATGTGCGGGCCCAAGTTCTGCGCCATGGAGATCACCAACCTGGTGCGCGACTACGCCAAGGAAGGCATGGACGAGATGTCCGAGAAGTTCAAGGCGGAGGGCGCCGAGCTCTACAAGGAAGAGTACAAGGACGAAGCCAAGAAGGTGGCAGCGTCGGGGGATGATGACTGACAACCCCACATCCCCGTCTTCGCACGGGGGGGCAGGGCCTCACCGTTTCCCCTCACCTAACCTCTCCCCCAAATAGGGGGAGAGGGATTAGGGGAGCGCATCGATACGGCAAGAGTCCCTCTCCTCCACATATGGAGGAGAGGACAGGTGAGGAAGGCTGGCTTCTAAGACGGCCCCGACGATCTGCTGTTTACGCGATCAGACCGTCTACCTGGCACGCGAATACTCGATATTCTTGAACCGCGCCATCATCATGTTGAGCTTATCGGGCGTCACCGGCCAGGACGACTTGTCCGCGGTCGAGAACGACTCGCCACGCCAGTGATGATAGACCTTGATGAACGTGTCGTAGGGCCGGGCCATGGCCATCAGCGTGATCTCGCCGACGCCGGGGCCGTATCCCGCCAGGTCTTTTCCGTTCGGCGAATCCTCGCACATGATCAGGATGAGAAAGGTGCTTTCGGCCTTCTGCAGCGGTTTGAACTTGAAGTTTTCCTTGCCGCAAACCCTGAGAAAGACGCCCACGCTGCGGTTCACGTAGGTCGGAAATTCCAGACTCGGCGCCAGTTGCCCGTGCACGGCATAGAGCTTGCTCCAGTCCTCGAACGTGTCGCCCTTCGGGATCTGTTCCAGCACGAACGACGCGTCCTCCTCCCGGCGGTTGATTTCGCTCGCCCCCTGGCGCGGCTTGTCCTGCCAACTCGGCGCCGGATAACGTACCGCCGTATCGAAAACGTCGATTTCCCGGCCGGTCTTGTCCGCGCCGGCCTGGTCCCCGGCCGCGGCGGGAATCAGGTGAAAGAAAACAAAAAGCGTCAGGAACGCCCTTGCTGCGATTGCCATTGGATTGCCCCTTCTTTGCCTGGGCGGGGCTGTCGGGCCGGTTCAGGCACTCATGTAATGCGCCCTGAACCGCACCCGGCATTCCGCCGGGTTCATGTTGCGTTTGAATTTGGTCGGCTCGCCGGGCAGGACGCGGAGCCACAGAAAGCGCGGCCCCTCGCCGGCCTTCACGAAGTCGGCCGCGTCCTTGAGGCCGGCCTCGGTCGAGACCGTCAGGATGTTGCCGATCCCGAAGCCTTCGGCAACCTTGGCAAGGTCCGTCTTCACCGACGTATGCCCGTCCTGGCCGCCGGTTTCGCCGTGCCCGCCGTTGTCGACGCAGACCACCGTCAGGTTTTTCGGCGCCTGGCTGGCGATGGTCGCCATGGAGCCGATGTTCATCATCATCTCGCCGTCACCGGCGATCACCACCACTTCGCGATCCGGCGCGCCCAGCGCCATGCCGAGGCCCATGGTCATGGCCGCCCCCATGCAGCCGGCCATGGTGTAGGTATTGGGTCCGTCGCCTGTCAGCGCCGCGGCATCGCGCGCCGGCCCGGCGAGGCCGGTCACGAACAGGTAGTCGTCCGGGTTCGGAAAAATCTGCGGCAGTGCGCCGATACGGTTCAGTGTTACTTCGGTCATTGTTCTTCGTTCCTATCATCGAGATCCCCGCCTGGGCGGGGATGACGGCTTCGCCGTCAGAAGCCCTTGGCGCCCAGGAATTTCTGGCTCAAAACGATGGCCGCCGACTTGCCGGCCTTGAACGCCGTGTCGAGGGCCGCGGTCGCCGCGCCTTCCAGTTCGTCGGCGCGCTCGACCTTGAAGACCAGCACGCCCATCGCCTCCAGGATCGGCTCGACGGCCTCGCCCATCGGATATTGCCACGGGTTCTGCTCGCCGTAGTCGCCGCGCATGGAGACCATCATCAGGATCGGAAAATTTCCGCCCTTCACGAACGACAGGAAGTTCGGGCAGTTGCCGACGCCGGACGACTGCATCATCAGCACCGCCCGCTCGCCGACCAGATCGGCGCCGGCGGCGAGGGACACACCCTCCTCCTCGGTGGTCAGCAGCACGGTGCGGGTTTCGTTGTCGGCGTCCGCCAGTTCCACCAGCCGCGCGTTACCGGCATCGGGGATATAGCTGAACAGCCTGACGCCCGCGTCCTTGAATTGTTTGAAGAGTGCCCGCGACCATGCATCGTGCGGGTGCACGTTTCCGTCCATCGATTGTAGCTCCCTAAGCTTATGCTGGCGTGAACCGCCCTGTTTATGAGCCCGAGCTTAACGCACCCGTGAGAATACTCAATCCGGGGATGCCATAATATTCCGTGAATTCAACGTTCGGCTGCCCTGCCGATACGCCGGTTACTTCGCCTTCAGCATGGCTTCGCATTGCGCCGCCAAATCGGCTTCGGAAGCACCCGTCAGCGGCTTGCCGTTGAAGGTCATGGCACCGGTTTTGATGTTGTAGCGCACGGTGCCGACGTTGAGGCTCATATCGGCGCTCTTGGCGACCGTCTCGGCCGCCTGCAACGCCGCCGTATCGGCTGCCGCCGAATCCGCCGCCGCCTGTTGCGCCGTCGATACCGATGACGACGCATCCGCCGTGGCCGTCGCCACCCCGTCTTCGTCAAGGCCCGCCGCCGACGCGGTCGCTTCCGCCGCCGCCAGAGACGATTGTGCGGCCGTGAGCGCCCCGGTCACGTCGTCCGATGTCGCTGCGGTCTGCGTCGCATCGTATGCGGCCTGCGTGGTCGCCAGCCCGGTTGCCGCCGCGTCGGCTTCGGCCTGCGCCTCGGTCGCCGCCGCCGCCAGGTTTGCATCGTTGGGATTGGCATCCGCCGCTGCCTGCGCCGCCTCGGCCTCGGCAACGGCATCGTTATAGACGGTTTCTGCGCTGTCGACCGACGCCGACGCCGATTCCACCGCCGCATTCGTCGCCGCGACGGACCGTTCGGCGGCGATCGCCGCCGCCTTCTCGGCCTCGAGCTGCTCCTCGGGGCCGTCCAGGTACGCCGTCAGGTCCTTGGTGATGTTGAACTCGAACACGTCCGGGATCGGAATCGTGAAGCCGCCGGACGCGTCCGCCGGCGCGACCGCATTACCACGCACGTCGACGCCCGGCTGATAGGCGACGTCGGCGCTCGCCTGGTGGCGGACAACCCGCTGGCAGTCCTTCTTGGTGATTCGCACTTTCGGCGTTTCCGCTTCCGCCTGCGCCGCCGCATGCATCGGCAGACCGAGCATCAGGCCCGAAATCACCAGCGCCAGACCGGCATTTCTGCAATCGCAACGGTCATTCATCACCGGCTGCAACCTCCGCACATCATTCATCGCATCGTGATTTTAACGCGTTCGACAACGCCTGACGATTCGGTGATAAAATGGTTAATTAACCGTCAACGCGGGGCCGTCACCTGCCGACGGGCGTAAGCGTGCCGGCAACCGTCAGGGAAGGCATAATGATTAAGTTCCTGCCGCCCGTCATCCGCGGCAACCTCCGGTACCGGTTCATCGCGCTCTCCGTTCCGATCGCGATTGCGATCGGCGCCGGCCTGCTGTTCGTGTTCTGGCTGCTGGCACAGAACCTGATCGACGAACTGGGCGACCGGATTTCCGCCGACCAGGTTTTGCTGGACCGCGCCCGCGCAGCATTGCCGCTGACGCGCGAGTTCACGCTGGCCGAGGCGCTGGCCCGGGATCCGGACGTCATCGCCTGGTCGCGCGCCCCCTACAATGCATCCCTGCGGGCGAAGGGCCTGGAGAGCCTGGAGCGGTACCGGGCCATGTTCCGGGGCGGAAGCTGGTTCTTCGTCCCGGACGCCACCAAGGGGTTTTACTTCGACGACAAAGGCGAGCCCGATCCCGACGACCTGGTGAAATATACCGTTTCCGAGGACAACCCCGACGACGCCTGGTACTTCAGCACCACCGCGTTGCCCGGCGTGTGTTACCTGAATATCGACTTCGACCGCGCAATCCGCGAAACCAAGGTGTGGTTCAACTGCAACATCCGCGATCCGGGAACCGACGAGGTACTGGGCATCGTCGGCACGGGGATCGACCTGACCGGTTTCATCGACGACCTGCAGAAGCGCCAGCCCGAAGGCGTGACGACGATCTACGTCGACGCCAGCGGCGCCATTCAGGCGCATCCCGACATCAGCCTTATCGAGCACGATGCGCTGACCAAGCCCGACAACCTCAAGAGCACGATTTTCAATATCATCGATACGCCCGAGGACCGGGACAAGGTCCGGCGGGCGCTCGAAGACGCGAAAGCCACGCACGACACGGCGCAAACGGCATCCGTGCATGTCGACGGCCGCCGTATGCTGATCGGCGCGTCCTTCATGCCGCAGATCAACTGGTTCAGCATCTCCGTCATCGAGCTTCGGACGTTGGTTTTCGGACACTATTTCATCCCGCTCGCGGTGCTGGTCGCGCTCGCCGTGGCGGTCAGCCTGACGGCGCTCGGCATCGCGCTGGACAGGACGGTGCTTCGACGCATCGACCGGCTCGATCACGCGGTCACCGCGTTCAAACGGGACGGTACGCTGGAAATCGACGAGCCCGGCGAGGACGACTCGGACCAGCTCGGGCGGCTGCGTCGGAACTTCGACGAGATGGCCGAGGCCGTGCACACGCACACAGCGGAACTCGAGGATCTCGTCGAGGCGCGTACGGAGGCGCTGAAGCGGAACAACGAAGAACTGCAGCACCTGAACCGGCAGAAGGACAAGTTCTTCTCCATCGTCGCCCACGACATGATCGGGCCGTTCAGTTCGTTGATCGGCGTCACCGATTACCTGAAGGGGCGGGCCGACACCATGAGCCGCGAGAAGATCGTCGACTACTCCAAGGATCTGAACGACGCGGCAACCAATCTGCACCGGCTGCTGGAGAACCTGCTGGCCTGGAGCCGCCTGCAGCGGGGCGACATCCGATTCGCGCCGGAAGAAACCGATTTGGCGGCATTGCTGACGCAAACGGCGGAAATTCTCCGGCCCATGGCGGCGCAGAAGTCGCTGGATATCTCCGTTGACCTGCCCGACGGCGCCCGCGCCGTCGTCGACCCGCACATGTTCGAGACCGTCGCCCGCAACCTGCTCAGCAATGCCGTCAAATTCTCCGACGCCGGCGGCCGGATTACCATGACGCTGGAGCACGCAGCGGACGGCACGTGGCTCCACGTCACCGACGACGGCATCGGCATGGACGCGGAGACCCTTGAAAACCTTCGCGATCTCGGTGCCGACACGACACGCCGGGGAACCGGCGGCGAAACCGGCACGGGCCTCGGTCTGCAGCTCTGTTTCGAGATGGTCGAACTGCATGGCGGCCGCATCGACATCGACAGCGAACCCGGTGCGGGCACCCGGTTTCACGTGTTCTTTCCGAAGCGGGCGTCAACTTCGGGCACACCGGGGTGATCGGCCGGGTCCGGAAAGCCCGTTCCCTCTTTTCAATTCGCGCGCAATCAAGTATCAGACCTCATGTCTGACATCACCCAGCATCACGACCGTATTCTGATCGTCGATTTCGGCTCGCAGGTGACACAGCTCATTGCGCGCCGGGTCCGGGAATCAGGTGTCTACTGCGAAATTCATCCGTTCAATACCGTGACCGAGGAAAGCCTCAAGGCCTATGCGCCCAAGGGCATCATCCTGTCCGGCGGCCCCGCCAGCGTGCACGAGGCGACGACGCCCCGCGCCGACGACGCCGTGTTCCAGATGGGCGTCCCGGTGTTCGGCATCTGTTATGGCGAACAGACCATGGTGCAGCAGATGGGCGGCCAGGTGCAGCCGTCGACGCACCGGGAATTCGGCCGCGCCTTCGTCGAGATCACGGCAGAAAGCTGCCTGTTCGAGGGCGTCTGGAAACCGGGCGAGCGGCACCAGGTATGGATGAGCCATGGCGACCGCATCGACGCGATCCCCGAGGGGTTCAACGTGGTCGGCATCTCCGACGGCTCGCCGTTCGCGATCATCGCCGACGAGGCACGCCGGCTCTACGGCGTGCAGTTCCATCCGGAAGTGATGCACACGCCGGACGGGGCCAAGTTGCTGAAGAATTTCACGCACACCATCTGCGGCGCGTCCGGCGACTGGACCATGGCATCGTTCAAGGACGAGGCGATCCAGAAGGTCCGTGACCAGGTCGGTTCGGGCCGGGTCATCTGCGGCCTGTCCGGGGGCGTCGACAGTTCCGTCGTCGCGGTGCTGCTGCACGAGGCGATTGGCGATCAACTGACCTGCGTGTTCGTCGATCACGGCCTGATGCGCGCCAACGAAGCGGACGAAGTCGTGTCGCTGTTCCGCGATCACTACAACATTCCGCTGGTGCACCGGAACGCGGAGGACCTGTTCCTGGGCGAACTGGACGGCGTCGCCGACCCGGAAGTGAAGCGCAAGACCATCGGCCGGCTGTTCATCGACGTTTTCGAGGAAGAGGCCAAGCGGATCGGCGGCGCCGATTTCCTGGCCCAGGGCACGCTCTATCCGGACGTGATCGAATCCGTCTCGTTCACCGGCGGGCCCAGCGTCACCATCAAGTCGCACCACAACGTCGGCGGGCTGCCGGAACGCATGAACATGAAGCTGGTCGAACCGCTCCGGGAACTGTTCAAGGACGAGGTCCGCGCGCTCGGCCGGGAATTGGGCCTGCCGGAAAGCTTCGTCGGCCGTCATCCGTTCCCGGGACCGGGGCTCGCGATCCGGGTGCCGGGGGTCATCACCAAGGCGCGGCTCGATATCCTGCGCGCCGCCGACAAGATCTATCTGGAGGAAATCCGGAACGCCGGTCTCTACGACACCATCTGGCAGGCGTTCGCGGTGCTTTTGCCGGTGCAGACCGTCGGCGTCATGGGCGATGCCCGGACCTACGATTTCGTCTGCGCATTGCGTGCGGTCACGTCGACCGACGGCATGACGGCGGACTATTTCCCGTTCGATCACGAATTCCTGGGCCGCGTCTCGAGCCGCATCGTCAACGAGGTGCAGGGCATCAACCGTGTCGTCTACGACGTCACCTCGAAGCCGCCCGGCACCATCGAGTGGGAATAGGTTCTCGTTAGCTACAACGGAGGGCTGAACATGATCATTCTGATCGCGGGCCTTGTCGTCTTCTTCGGTATCCACGTGTTTCCGTGGTTTCCCGACCGCCGGGATGCCGCCATCTCCAAGCTCGGCAGGAAACGCTACCGGGGCCTGTTCGCACTGGTCTCGGCGGCCGGCCTCGGACTGATCATCTACGGCTACGGCAGCGCGGACCGCACCTTCCTGTGGGCCGCGCCCGCGGGCGCCCGGGAACTGGCCTACATCCTGGTCCCGATCGCGCTCTGCCTCACCGTTGCCGCCGAGATCGGCTCCAACATCAAGCGCTTGACGCCCCACCCAATGCTGTGGAGCGTCGGCATCTGGGCCGCCGTGCATTTGCTCAACAACGGCGACGTGGAGTCGCTGCTGCTGTTCGGCGCGTTCCTGGTCTATTCGGCACTGGCGATGGTCTCGGCGAACCGGCGCGGCGCCGCGCGCATCACGGAAAAACGGCCGGTCTGGCGGGATGCGGCGGCGGTCATCATCGGCCTCGTGGCGGCGGGTGCGGTCGCGCACTTCCACCAGACCCTGTTCGGGGTGCCGGTGCTATGAGCCCGGTCCGGCTCAACATCGGCTGCGGCATGACCGCAACGCCGGGCTGGACCAACTACGACAACTCGCTTTCGATCAGGCTCGCCGGTTATCCAACGGTGATTGCCGGGACCCTGAAAACGCTGGGGTTGGTAAGCGGGGAACAGGCAGGCTATATCGATTACTGCCGCCAACACGACGTCCGGTTCTGCGATGCGGCGGCACGGATTCCGCATGCGGACGGGAGCGTCGACGTGATCTACGCGTCACATATGCTGGAACATCTCGACCGTGCCCGGGCGGCCCGCTTCCTGGGCGAGGCGAAGCGCGTGCTGGCCCCCGATGGGACGCTGCGGATCGCCGTGCCGGACCTCGCCAAAGCCGTTGATTCATATAAGGAAAACGGCGACGCGGACGCGTTCATGGAGAACATCCTGACAGCGCCGCCACCGCTCCGGACGCTGAAGGACAGGCTCAGGCTTCTGGCCACCGGATACCGTCATCACCTGTGGATGTACGACGGCGCGTCTCTTTGCAGGCTGTTGGCGGAAAACGGTTTTTCAGGCCCGACAATCCTCCCCAAGGGCGAAACCACGATCCCGGATCCGGGCCGATTGGACCTCACGGAGCGCGCAAGCGAAAGCGTCTACGTAGAGGCGAAAAAGCCATGAAAGCGGTCCTGCAACGGGTGCTGGAAGCCAGGGTGAGCGTGGAGTCAGAGGTCGTGGGGGAGATCGGAAACGGCATCTGCGCGCTGGTCTGCGCCGAAGCCGGTGACAGCGACGACGAGGCCCGCTATTTTGCGCATAAAGTTGCAAAAATGCGCATATTTTCCGACGAGAACGGCAAAACCAACCTTGATATCAACGACGTTAAGGGAAAAATACTCGCGATTAGCCAGTTTACGCTGGCGGCGCAATGGACCAAGGGCAACCGGCCCGGGTTTTCCCGCGCCGAGGCGCCGGACCGCGCCCGGGAACTCTACGGGATCTTCTGCGACGAGCTTCGCACGTTCGGGATTGAGGTGGAGACCGGCGTCTTCGCCGCCGAGATGAAAGTCGAGATCGTCAACGACGGCCCGTTCACCATCGTCATGGACAGCCGCGACAGATAGCGCGAATTACGCTCCCTACCCCACCCGTTCGCGGAGCAGCGCCAGCAATTGCCGCAGTTCCCGTTCCACCGCCGGCTGCGGCCCCTTCAGGTCCTGACGGAACACGGCGCGCATGGCGAGGATGTGTACCTTGACCACTTCCGATTCCGCCCGGCTCAGCTTCTTGCGGCCCTCGAGAAACTTGCAAAGCGAATCGCCGATGGTCGAGATGAGCTGAAAGCCGAAGCTGCCGCCCTCGCCGCGGATCCCGTGCGCGATCTCGAACATCTTCTGGATATCGCGCGGGCTGCCGCCGTTGCGCGATTCCTCGTAGGCCTTCCACAATTTCGTCAGGTCGTCGACGGCCCAGCCTTGGTAGTTGTCGATCAGGTCCTCGGCGGCGTTGAGCGCGCGCAGGATCGCCTGTTCCGCCGACGGCCCGCCCTTCTTGCGAATTTTCCTGGAAAGCCGGTTCGGCGGCTGGATCTTTTCGGGTCGTTCGGCCATGAAGTTGGTCTGTCCTATTGCGAGTCGCGGCGCCGTTCGACGCCCATGTAGGGTTCGGCACGCCGGCGCGCGCGCCGGTCGGGCCCGAAGAATTCGCCGACCCGCACGAACGGACGCTGGTCGTCGATCACCGTGCACAGCCGCCGGTACAGCGCAGCCGCCGAGATCGGCTTGGCGAGAAACGCCGTGACGCCGGCGTCGCGTGCCTGCTTGACCCGGTGCAGTTCGGTGAATCCGGTCAGCATGATGATAGGAAGGTACGGGTTCGGGCTTTTCATATCCATACGGATCTTTCGAACCAGGTCGAGCCCGTCGGTCGGCGGCATGCGCCAGTCGGTGATGACGATATCGGGATCGAGCGAAACCACCTGTTCGAAGGCCTCGTTGGCGTCGCCGGCCTCGGACATCTCCCGGACGCCGAAACCGTACAGAAAGCTCTTGATCAGCGAACGCATGGGGCGGCTGTCGTCGGCGACCAGCACCTTCATCGATTCGAAATCGTAGCCCGACATCGAAACCCCCGCTCCCTCTCCGGCGTCAGGATAGACCCAACGCGCCCCCGCGCCCATCTCAAACCACGTCCCGGTGGCGTCCGGGCCGGCGCACACTATATAAAGGGCGCACCAACTGCAACGCGAGCACGCCATGCAAAGACGCCTGCCCGGCCCGGGTGCGATGAACCCTGCCGGCGAATGGACGACCATCAGGACACTGCTGCCGTATTTATGGCCGGCCGGAGAAACCGGCCTGCGCATTCGCGTCGTCATCGCCATGGCATTGCTCGTCGCCGCCAAGGCGACCAACGTCTCGGTGCCCATCTTTTACAAACAAGCTGTCGATATCCTGACAGCGAACGGGAATGTCGACGCGATGATCACCGTACCGGTGGCGCTGATCGTCGGCTACGGCATCTGCCGCGTCGGCGCACTGGCGTTCGGCGAACTGCGCGACGCCGTCTTTACCCGGGTCGCCCAGCGCGCGATCCGCCGCGCCGGGCTCGAGACGTTCCGGCACTTGCATCACCTGTCGCTCCGGTTCCACCTTGAACGCAAGACCGGCGGCGTCGCCCGCGCTGTTGAGCGCGGCACGGCCGGCATCGAGTTCCTGCTCAGGTTCATGCTGTTCAACGTGCTGCCGACGATTCTCGAGGTGGTGCTGGTGTGCGGCATCCTCTGGCACCTGTGCGGCTTCGAATACGCGGCGCTGACCATGGGCGTGGTGGTCGTCTACATCCTGTGGACGCTGCTGGTGACCGAATGGCGGCTCAAGTTCCGCCGCGCCATGAACGAGACCGACAGCGAGGCCAACACCAAGGCCATCGACAGCCTGCTGAACTTCGAGACCGTGAAGTACTTCGGCAACGAGGACCACGAGGCCGGGCGCTTCGACAGCGCGCTCAAGCGCTACGAGGCGGCGGCGGTCAAGAGCGGCTCGTCGCTGGCGTTCCTCAATATCGGTCAGGGCGCGATTATCTCGGCGGGTGTCGTCATCGCCATGGTCATGGCCGGCTACGGCGTCCGCGACGGTTCGATGACCATCGGCGATTTCGTGCTGGTCAACTCGTACCTGATCCAGATCTTCATGCCCTTGAATTTCCTCGGCTTCGTCTACCGCGAGATCAAGCGCTCGCTGACAGACCTGGAGGAAATGTTCGAGCTGCTGCGCGAGCCGGCCGAGATCGCCGACGCGCCGGACGCACGGCCGCTGACGGACGGCCCCGGCGAGGTCCGCTTCGAGCATGTCGATTTCGCCTACGACGACCGCCGCCCGATCCTGAAAGACGTCTCGTTCACCGTGCCCGCCGGCAAAAAGCTCGCCATCGTCGGCCCGTCCGGGTCCGGCAAGTCGACCATCTCGCGGCTACTCTACCGCTTCTACGACGCCGGCGGCGGCAGCGTCAGTATCGACGGCGACGACGTCGCCCGGGTGACGCAGAAGTCCCTCAGGGCCGCCATCGGCATCGTCCCGCAGGACACGGTGCTGTTCAACGACACGATCTACTACAACATCGCCTACGGCCGGCCCGGCGCGGCGCCGGCGGAGGTCGAACAGGCGGCGCGGCAGGCGCGCATCCACGATTTCGTCATGGGCCTGCCGGACGGTTATGAATCGAAGGTCGGCGAACGCGGCCTGAAACTGTCCGGCGGCGAGAAGCAGCGCGTCGCCATCGCGCGAACGATCCTCAAGGACCCGCGTATCCTGGTGTTCGACGAGGCGACCTCGGCGCTCGACAGCAAGACGGAGCAGGAAATCCTCGCCTCGTTCCGTGACGTCTCGGCGGACCGCACGACGCTGACCATCGCGCACCGCCTGTCGACCGTCATCGATGCCGACGAAATCCTCGTGCTGCAGGCGGGCGAGATCGCCGAACGCGGCACGCACCAGGAACTGCTTTCGAAGGACGGCACCTACGCCGATATGTGGCACCGCCAGCAGGAAGCCCGCGAGGCGGCGGCGAAGCTCGATCAACTCAACGTCGGGGAGTAGTGTTCGCCTGTTGGTCATCCCGGACGTTAGCCGAGCCCGGAGCTGAAAGCTGCGGGGGCGAGGCTTGCGATCCGGGACCTATTCAACCCCAGCACCATCCCGCAGATATTGAAATAGGTCCCGGATACCTCCCCCGATTCAAGTCCGGGGTCGGTTCCGGGATGACGGTCGGAGCGTGTTATGTAAAGCTCCCCCCATGCAACTAACCGCCCTTCCCTACTACATCGCCGCCGCGATTGCCGAGATCGCAGGCTGTTTCGCGTTCTGGGCCTGGCTCCGGCTCGGCAAGCCGGCGCTGTGGATCGTCCCCGGCATCCTCTCGCTGGTGCTGTTCGCGTGGCTGCTGACGCGCATCGACGCCGCGTTCGCGGGCCGCGCCTATGCGGCTTACGGCGGCATCTACATTCTCGCCAGCATGGCCTGGATGTGGGGGGTCGAGGGCGCCCGGCCCGACCGCTGGGACGGCTTCGGCGTCATGCTGTGCGTGATCGGCGCGCTGGTGATCCTGTTCGGGCCGCGGGCGGGCTGACCCGCGCCGGTTGCAACCCAAGGTCGTCCTTCAGCATTCATTAACCCGGATTTTCTAGGTTGGACGCGGACCGGCAGGTGCGATTCGTGCGCGCACGGATACCGCCAGGGCCGCGAACGGCGAGAACGGCCGCACATGACAGAAGGTTAAACGGAGTTTCGGGTATGACCAGCAACCGCAACCGGCTTACCGGCATTTGTATCGGTCTCGCCGTCGCCACCCTCGCCGCCAGCGCCGCGACCGCGCAGCAGCGCCCGATGTCTATCAACGAATGGCTGCAGGCGGAACGCGGCAACGCCAACATGGAGCGCGCGGTCAGGGAATACGAGCGCGCCCGCTTCGGCACCGCGTCCCAACAGCCGCAACAGCCGCCGGCGTATCAACAGCCATATTATCCGCCGCAGCAGGCGCAGACGCCCCAGGCTGCACCAGCACAGCCGGTGCAGCCGCAGCCACTGATACCGAACCAGCCGCAGCAGTATCAGCAGCCGGTGTATCCGCAACAGCAATACCAGCAGCCGCCGCAGCCCTATCCCTATCAGGCGCAGCCGAACGGTGGACTGCCGCAGCATTCCAATCAGCCGAATACCTATCAGGCACCGCCGAATGCGCTTGAAAAGATCGACAAGGAATACAAGAACCGATCCGTCGGCTACAGTTCAACCGCGACCGGCTATTACGTCTCTGCACACTTGGGATGGTCGTTCGTCGGTGGTTCTACATACGATTTCGGCGCCGTGGAAGTTGATGCGGACATGTCGATGCTGTCTTTTCAGGCGTCGAGTGCACTCGGCTACAAGCTCGGCAACGGGTTGAGCCTGGAGTTTGCCGGCACTTATCAGCGTTCGACCGTAGATGAACTAACCCTCGAAATTCCCATAGCCGGGCTTAGTGAATCAACGGACGACGTCAATGGCTCGGTTTCAATCCTCGCGATGATGGCAAATGCCAAGTATGAACTTCCGTTTGGACAAAACATCTCGCCCTATGTGCTCGGCGGGATCGGCCCCGGTATGCACTTCATCAACGATGTACAGGAAACAGGAGATTCGGTGTCAATCGACGACTCGGGTTTGGTTTTCGCCTACCAATTCGGCGCTGGTGTAATGGTACCGCTTAACAGCCGCACGTCCTTAGATATCGGTTACCGTTATTTCGGCACCACAGGCGCGGATATGGAAGTTTCAGGCGTCGAATTCGAAGCCGATTTCTCCAACCACTCGCTGATGCTCGGCCTCACGCATCAACTTTAAAAGCGCTGTCATTCCCGCGGGCGCGTAGAAATCTTACCTGACGATCCAACCGCCGCCGAGCACCCGGTCGCCGTCGTAGACGACGCAGGCCTGGCCCGGCGCGACGCCGGGTTGCGGCTGGTCGAAACGGACGCGGACCCGATCGCCGTCGGTGACGATGCCGGCGCCGACCGGATCGGTGGTCGAGCGCACCTTGACCTGGACCGGGCGCGGCTCGCCGCTGAGCGGTGTGCGGTCGAGCCAGTTGAGTTCCGTGATCCCGATCTCCGGGCAATTCAGCGCTTCCTTCGGCCCGACGACGACGCGCTTGGTGTCCGGATCGATGCGCACCACGTAGAGCGGCTCCCCCATGGCGACGCCGAGGCCGCGGCGCTGGCCGACGGTGAAGTTGATGATGCCGTCGTGCTGCCCCAGCACGTTGCCGGCCATGTCGACGATCTCGCCCGGATCCATCGCCCCCGGCCGCAGCCGTTCGACGACCCGCGCATAGGACCCGTTCGGCACGAAGCAGATGTCCATGCTTTCCGGCTTTTCCGCCACCGGCAGGTCGAAGCGCTGCGCGTGGCGGCGGGTTTCGCTCTTGTCCATGCCACCCAGCGGAAAGCGCAGGAAGTCGAGCTGCGGGCCGGTGGTCGCGAACAGGAAGTAGCTCTGGTCCTTGGAACGGTCGACGGCGCGGTGCAGTTCCGAGCCGCCGTCACCGGCGACGCGGCGCACGTAATGGCCCGTCACCATGGCTTCGGCGCCGAGGTCTTTGGCCGTCGTCAGCAGATCCTTGAACTTCACGGTCTGATTGCAGCGCACGCACGGGATCGGCGTTTCGCCGCGCAGGTACGTGTCGGCGAAGTCCTCCATCACCTGCTCGCGGAAACGGCTTTCGTAATCCAGCACGTAGTGCGGAATGCCGAGGGTATCGGCGACGCGCTTGGCGTCATAGATATCCTGCCCGGCGCAGCACGCACCCTTCTTCTGCACCGCCTCGCCATGGTCGTAGAGCTGCAGCGTGACGCCGACCACGTCGTAGCCGGCCTCGGCCATCAGCGCCGCCGTGACCGAGCTGTCGACGCCGCCCGACATGGCGACGACGACGCGCGTGTCGGCGGGCGCCTTCGCGGAATCGACAAGGGTGGAAAAATCGGTGCTCATTTCTGACCTCATGGGCCGGGAATATACGCTTTCCTGTTGCGATCACAAGGGGGGCGCATCAATGATGCTCGCGCAGGTCCTCGAGCACCCTGAGCGACAGCGAGCGGAAATCGCGCCGGTACAGCATGGCGATGACGACGACGGCGGAGACCATCAGCAGCACCGGGTGCAGGAACCACGGCAGCAGCCCGAGGCCGAACGCGTAGGCGCGGGTGCCGAGGTTAAGGTTGTGCTGCGCGCGTTGCAGGAACCGGGCCATGTGCTGCGGGTACTGGCTCATGATCGTTTCGTCGCAGTCCTTGGCCTGTGGCGCCGCGCCCAGCAGCACCAGCATGTTGTTGAACAGCCTGACCGCCCACACGAACTTGAAGAACGCGAACACGAAGATGGCGGCCAGGAAGATGAGCTGGACCTCCATCAGGCCGCGCGACGCGGCGCGCCCGAATGGCAGGCCGGCGATGATCTCGCGCACATTCTCGATCTGTCCCAGCATCGCCAGCGAACCGGCCATCAGCAGGATCGTCGTCGAGGCGAACATCATGCCGGAGCGTACGAAAGAGACCGTGATGTTGACGTCGGGCATGCGGTTGTCGCGTTCAAGCATGCGTTCCATCCACCTGAGCCGGTAGTCGTTCATGACGACGGCGACGGGCCGCCGTTCGAGTGCCAACCGGTCGGCGAAGAGCGAATAGCCGATCCAGCCCGCGACATAGATCGCGAGCGCGGTGACGTCGTATACGGGCACGTAGAATTCGGGCATGCGTCCTCGGCCGGTCCGGGCGGCGGATTGCCGCCTCCGCGATCATAGGGAGAGGCCGGGCGCGTTTCCAGTATCGCTTGCCCGGCCCGGGGCTTCATGCTCTATACCCCGCATGAACGAGACCATCGACCCCCGGCTTCAGGCCCCGAGCCTCGCCACCCTGATGTGGCGCGGGTTCCGCCAGACCTGCCCGCGCTGCGGCCAGTCGCGGCTGTTCGGCAAGTTCCTCAAGACCAACGATCAATGCGGCGCCTGCCGCCAGGAACTGGGCCACATCCGCGCCGACGATTTCCCGCCGTACCTGACCATGGTCGTGGTCGGCCATATTGTCGTGCCGCTGATCCTCTTCGCCGAACGCCAGTACCAGCCCTCGATCGCGCTGCACCTGGCGCTGTGGCTGCCGCTGACGGGCGTGCTGTCGTTCTGGTTCCTGCCGCGCCTGAAAGGTATGATTATCGGGCTTATGATTCACCTCGGGTTGCGCGGCGACGAAACCCAGTAAAATTCCTTGAAAAATAGGAATGTGGATTACACCTATATATCTTTAATGAGACAGGCTCTACACTCAACCTAGTTGTGGTAGAGGATAGGTGGCGTCATGGGCGACGGACCCGACAACGGCCGGACAATCAACGACATCAACGAACGCAAGCGGGTCGTGGACCATGTGCTGCGCTACGAGCTTTACCGTCACCGGGATATTACCGAACGGCTGAGCACGCTGCTGGGTGTCGACCGGAACCCGGATGCGTTCAACCGGTCGACCTGGGACATCCTGTATTTCCTCATGCAATGCAACCTGCAGGCGGAAACCCCCAACGTCACCGACATCTACCTGGCGACCGGACTTTCCAAGGGCACGGCGATCACCGGGCTCGCCGAACTGGAGCGGCGCGGCGCCATCAGCAAGGTGCAGGACCGCGAGGACGCGCGGCGCCGGCGCATCGACATTTCGGACAGCGTCAAGGCTGACCTCGAAACCTTCGTCGCCGAATGCGGCGAGCGGCTGGGGCAGCCCTACGAGGCGCCGTTCGGCAATGTCGATCCTGTCACGCGCAACGGGTCGCAGACCAGCCAGGAGCCGCTGATCGACCTCCTCAACCAGCTCAGCCACGAACTGCGCACGCCGCTGACGGCGATCGTCGGGTTCTCGGAAATGATCGCCGACGAGACGCTGGGTCCGGTGCACCCGGTCGGCTATGCGGAATACGCCCGCGACATCCGCCATGCCGCCTCGCATCTTCTCGATGCCATGAACAACCTGGTCGACACCACCCTCGCCGAGTACGGCGTCAACATTCCGCTCGGGCCGCTGATGCAGATCGATATCGAGGAAATCGTCGACGTCTCGTGCCGTGCCGCGGCGCAGCCGGCGGACCGGCGCGGCGTCTCGCTCCGGCGCAAGTGGAGTTCTTCGAAGGGCCGCATCACCGGCGACCAGACCCGGCTCACGCAGTGCCTGAAACGCCTGATCGAAGCGACCGTGGCAAGCGCCGGGCGCGGCCACACCATCGACGTCGAGACCGCGTTCCAGCCCGGCCAGGGCATGACGGTCAGCGTCATTTCGCCGGACAAGCCGGCGGCGCAATCCAGGCCGCAGTCGCAACCGTCGATCGGCAGCAACGACCGCAACGGCCTGGCCCAGGGCATGCCGCTGATCCGTGCCATCGTCGCCGCGCACGGCGGCAAGCTGGAAAGCTTCGACGACGGCCCCCGGCGCTATATCACGCGCATCTCTCTGCCCGAAGGCGGACCGGCCAGACCGCTTTGAGGCAGTCCGGCCGGCGGTCCTGAACCGTCGCGGCGATTAGTCCCGGTCGTGATGACGGCTGCGGCCGTGGTCGTCGCGGTCGAGCTTGCCGTCGCCGTTCCGGTCCATCCACGTCATCATGCGCTTGAAGCGCTTGTTGAAGTCGTCGACGGAGATTTTGCCGTCGCCGTCGTCGTCGTGCTTCTGGAAGCGGTCGACCATGCGTTCACGCATGGCGTCCGCCCACAGCGCCTGGTACTCGTCGAGGGTCAGCGTGCCGTCGCCGTCGGCGTCGAACTGCTTGAACTTCTTGCCGCGCTCGGCGTTGATCTCGTCCAACGTCAGCGCGCCGTCGCCGTCGGTGTCGTAGGTTTCCATCATGCGCATGCCGCGCTTCATGTGCTTGTAGCCGTCGTGATCGCCGCGGTGATAGCCGTCGCGCTCGCCGTGGCGTCCGTGGTCGCGGTCGTACATGCCCGAAGCGGCGGCGATGCCGCCGGCACCGAGCACGGTGACGACGCCGAGGGCGGCGAGGATCTTGGTGCTTTTCTTCATGTCATTGAACCTTTGTTCCAGAATTGGGGATACCCCGAACCTAGTCTCCGTTTGTCGCAGAACTATGCCGTCCGGCCCCGGAAATTGTCGCAACCGGTCGCGAAAAGCCTTGCTGCGACAATTGGTTACAAAATTCCTGTAAAGACGCGACGGGCCGCACCGATATAAGATGACGCCATGGAGACAACGCCGCACATCCTGGTCGTCGACGACCACGAGGATATCCGCACGCAGCTCGCGCGCTATCTCGCCAAGAACGGGATGCGTGCGACGACGGCTGCGGGCGGCGCCGAAATGCGCGACAAGCTGAAGGCGGCGGCGCCGGACCTGGTGGTGCTCGACGTCATGATGCCGGGCGAGGACGGGCTCTCGCTCTGCCGCTATCTGCGCGACAACACGGACCTGCCGGTGATCCTGCTGACGGCGATGGCCGAGGATACGGACCGCATCGTCGGCCTCGAGGTCGGCGCCGACGACTACGTCACCAAGCCGTTCAATCCGCGCGAACTGCTGGCGCGGATCAAGGCCGTACTGAGACGTACCAACGCCATGCCCCGCACCGATCCCGCACCCGCCGGCGACAAGTTGATGTTCGCCGGATGGACCCTCGACGTGAAGCGCCGCGAACTGACCGGCACCGACGGCGTCTCGGTGGCACTGTCGACGGCGGAATACAAGCTACTCAACGTGTTCCTGCAACGCCCCGGCATGGTGCTGAGCCGCGACCAGCTCCTCGACCTTGCCGCCGGGCGCGAGGCGCAGCCCTTCGACCGCGCCATCGACAACCAGGTCAGCCGGCTCAGGAAAAAGATCGAGGCCGACCCCAGGAAACCGTCGCTGATCCAGACCGTCTGGGGCGGCGGCTACAAGTTCAGCGCCGACGTCACCCCGGCATGAACAGGCTCCGCGCCATGCTGGCCCGACTGTGGCCGAAGGGGCTGATGGGCCAGACCGTGCTTTTGGTGCTGATCGCGCTGTTCTCGGCGCAGGTCATCTCGGCGCTGATCGTCCGTTCCGAGGCGCGCGACTTCTACCGCGGCGCCGAGCTGCGCTTCCTCGCCGACCGCGTGGCACCGTTCGCGGCGCTGATGAAGGACACCGATCCGGCGCGCCGGGCGAAACTCGCCGACGCGCTCACCAACCGCCGCTTCAAGGTATGGCTGAGCGAGAGCCCCGCCGTCACCCAGCCGGAAACCGGTGCCGGCCGCCACGACGACGATGACGACCACGGCCGCATGCGCGAGCTGGCGCGACGCATCGCCGAGGAAATCGAGGAGCGCGACGCCGCGCATATTCGCGTCTACCGGCACCGTCACGACGAAGACAAAGGCGATGATGACGACGATCACCACCGGCACGTCATGGCGCGCCTGATGCCGGGGGCGCTGAAACAGGCCGGCCTGCCCGCCTACGCCCGCTACACGTCGACCGTGGTCTCGGTCCGTCTCGACAGCGGCCAGTGGATGAACGCCGCGCTGAACTCCAGGCCGCCCCGCAGCCTGATCCGCGAGGACACCTGGATCACCTTTTTCGTCACCGCCGCGGTCATCAGCCTCATCGTCGTCATTGCGCTCGGCCGCATCACCCGGCCGATGCGGAAGCTGTCGGAGGCGGCGCAGCGCCTGGGCCGCGGCGAGGACGTGAAGCCTCTGCCCGAGGACGGCCCCGCCGACATCCGCGACACCATCCGCGCCTTCAACGAGATGCAGGAGAGACTGAGCCGGTTCGTCACCGAACGCACCAAGATGCTGGCGGCGATCAGCCACGATCTGAGAACGCCGATCACATCCTTGCGCCTGCGCGCGGAAATGCTCGACGACGCCGAGGCACGGGAGAAGATGATCCAGACCCTCGCCGACATGCAGGACATGGTCGAAGCGGCCCTCGCCTTCGCCCGCGAGGAAGCGGCCGCCGAGCCGACCCGGCCGGCGGACCTGGCGGCACTGATCGGCGCCGTCGCCGACGACGTGTCCGACCTCGGCCACACGGTCGAGGCCGACGCCGGTGCACCGCTCAGCTACCCGTGCCGGCCGCTGGCTCTACGCCGGGCGCTGACCAACCTGGTGCTCAATGCCGCGACCTACGGCAACAGGGCACGCGTCACCCTCACGATGAAAGACGGCGCCCCCGAGATCGTCATCGAGGACGACGGTCCCGGCATTCCCACCGATCAGATGGAGCGCATCTTCGAGCCGTTCGTCAGGCTCGAAACGTCGCGCAGCCAGGACACCGGCGGCATCGGTCTCGGCATGTCGATCGCGCGCGACATCGTGCGCCGGCACGGTGGCACCATCACGCTCGAGAATATGGAGAAGGGCGGGCTCCGTGTGACGGTCAGGCTGCCGCGAGCAGAGTAGCTTCGGCCTATTCCGGCCACGGCATCTGATGATAGGATATACCTTCCGCTGCCGCCTCGACCGGCTGGCTGACCAGAACCGCCGTCAGATGACGGATGGCGCCGTCCGCGTCGGCAAGCGGATAGACCAGGCGCTCATATGAGAAGCTGAGCGGATAGTCGACCAGCCCGCCGACCCTTTCGTGCACAACGACCTGCGCCAATGACCAGTACGGCATACCCGTGCTGACCGAAAAATCGTAGATCTCGAGAAGCCGGTCCTTGTACTGGCCGAGATCGACTTCGTCCATGTAGCGGCCGGTCGTTTCGCCGAAAAGTTGGACCACCCCCGTCCCGACGAACCGGTTTTTGAACCGGCGTCCCGGTTCTTCCACGTCGAGAATGATCACGTTCCGCGACAGGTCGTGAATATCCATCAGATCGTAATCCGCGAAGGCCGGCACGCTTGCGCCGCGACGCAACCAGCACCCGTAATCCCAGAATTTCAGAACCTCATCGGAAACGAAACGGACCATCACAAGACGCGTTCCAACAGCAGATCATCGATGTCTGCATTCTCTCTGTTTTATGCCCGAAAGCTGCAACTTTTTGGACCACCGCCCGACCGAATTCCGGGACTCGCGGTCGTGGCGCGGCAATGGTTAAAGTCATCCGCCGGTGCATGACGGAACTTGTCATTTCCGGTTCAGGTTATTCTAATATAAGTTGTCGTTGCGTGTTCCCACTCGTGGGTCTATGCGTTTGTCCGCAAACGGGGCCAGTCTGACATCGGGCACATGATATGAACGAACCAATTGGCAGCGGGAACACCCCGCTTCGTGTGCGATGAGGCTGCCGCTCCGGATTACGGTGACGACCGCGTTCGCCGTGTTCACCGCGGCGACGATCTCGGTCGTTGCGGCGCTGAACTATATCGGCAGCCGCGACGCGATCATCGAGACCGCAAAAACCGGAATCGTCAAATCCGCCGATGCCGCCGAACACGGTATAGAACGGTTGCTCGGACGCGCGTTCCTGGCCGCCGAAACCATCGCCATGCTCCCCGCCGACATGTTCAATTGGGGTAATCGGGAATCGCTGCTCGGTATCCTTACCGTCAGCCTCAAGGCGAGTCCGGAAATCTACGGGGTTTTCGTCGGGCTCCAGGACGGCTCGTTCATCCAGGCCATCGACCTGGTTGGGCCGGACGGGAAGAAACGCAAGGTCGAGGCTATGCCCGACGATGCGGTGACCGCCTGGCGCGCCATCGGCCCGGCCGCCGGCGGACGCGGGCGCCCCGAACAATGGTGGCATTTCGACGAGGACAACAATCGCATTTCGCCGCGCCGCGCCGGCGCCAGCGACCTTTCTACCTACGATCCGCGCACTCGGCCCTGGTTCATCGACGCACAGAAAAAGGCCGGCGCGGTCGTCTCCGGTGCGTATATCTTCTCGAGCCTGAAAAAACCGGGCATCACGGTTGCGGAACCGCTCGACAATGCGCCGGAAAACACGGTCGGCATCGATCTCTCGCTCGATGACCTTGCCGGTGTAACCGCACGGCTCAGCCCGGGCGAAAACGGCGTTGTCGCAATCCTCAACGAGAGCGCGAACGTGCTCGCCTACCCCGATCCGGCAAAGATCCTCAAGAATACCGACCACGGCCTCGGCGTCGATCTGATCCCTGCCGCCGAACTCGACGACGATCGCGTGCGCGCCGCCGTCGCCGGCGGCGCCACCGCGGACGGCATGCACCATTCGTTCAAGGCAAAGGGCGAAAGCTACATCGGCTTCGTCCGGCCGGTCGAACACCAGAGCCTGGCCGGCTGGAAGATCGTCAGCGTCGCCGCCGTCCGCGACTTCACCGGCGGTCTCAAGGAAACGCTGCACCGCTCGCTGATCATTGCCGGGTCGGTCCTGATCGTCGCCGTCGCCGGAGTCGCCATGATGGCCGGATGGATCACCGTGCCGGTGCTCAGACTTCGCAAGCTCGCCGATCAGGTGACGGCGCTAAGCTTCGGAAAAATGGAACCGTTCGACTCGCCGTTCGACGAAATCAAGCAACTGCAGCAGTCGATGGACCGGATGCGTACCGCGCTCGACACGTTCCTGCGCTTCGTGCCGCGCGACGTGGTGCGCCAGCTCGTGCGCGAGAACCAGGCGGCAGTGGTCGGCGGCAGCCGGCGCGAGGTAACGCTGCTGTTCACGGATATCGAGGGATTCACGGCGATGTCCGAAAAGATGACGCCGGAACAGATCATGTCGCAGACGTCGGAATACTTCGAGTTAATGTCGCTCGGCATCCAGTCCAACATGGGCACCATCGACAAGTTCATCGGCGACGCCATCATGGCGATGTGGAACGCGCCGACCGAGGACGTGTTTCACGTCGACAACGCGTGCCGCGGCGCGCTCGCGGCCCTGCATATTTCCCGGGACCTCGACGCCCAGTTCAGGGACAAGGGCGAGGCGCCGATGCGCACCCGCTTCGGGCTGCACACCTGCGAGGTGCTGCTCGGCAACGTCGGCGCGCCGGACCGCATGCAGTACACGTGCCTGGGTTCGGGCGTCAATCTGGCATCCCGGATCGAGGGCCTGAACAAGTTCTACGGCACGCAACTTCTGGTCAGCGACGCGGTACGGCGCCGCGCCTCGCCCGAGTTCCTGTTCCGCCGCGTCGACATCGTCGAGGCCAAGGGCACCAGCGTGCCGGTGACGATCTACGAACTGATGGGGCAACGTGGCGAGGATTCGGCGTTCTATGTCGGTGACGAGGCGACCCGCCTGGCCTCGAAATACGAGCAGGCGTTCGATTTCTACATTCACCGCGATTTCGACGACGCGCTCAGGGTGCTGGACGAACTGTCCGAAGCCGCCCCCGAGGACCCGGTCATCGCGCAGCTTCGCGAAAAATGCCGGGGTTACGTGACGATTCCGCCGGGCAACGACTGGAGCGGCACTACCAGGTTGGACGCAAAGTAGCTTTTTCGACGAACGGATACGACTCCCCCGACGTCGTCCTGAACATAACGTAATTCTGGCGGCCACTCTCCGGAGCCTACGATACGGGGTCATTATGAAAACGCCCCAAGGGGCTCATATGAGGAGAGTGACCATGACGGAGTTTATCGGATTGGACG
>JBNPEI010000001.1:0-87924 GCA_051117645.1 Rhodospirillales bacterium | reverse complement strand
TTTTTTGGGGAAAATGGCTTAAATAAAGTATTATAAATAAATGGGACATAAATGTTATATAAAAACCACTTTTCCCAAAAAAAAAAAACATCCAAAAAACACCGGGGTTTCCCGGTTTTTTCCTTATAGAAAATTTCTCACTCCCCACTCCCCCACTCCCCCCCCCCCCCCCCCCCTCCCCCGCATGGGATAAGTACAGCAATCCATCATTGTTTTATCTGTACAGGTATTGATTTTTGACTGTGGCTGATCTATCTTTATTATAGCCAGTCTATACAACAGTTCGGATTGATAATGACTACCCTCTCGACCGACCAGGAAGAAATTGCGCCCCGCGCATCCACCGTGCTCACGGACCTTGTGCAACACCTGGAGCTCGAGACGTTCGACGCGGAGAATTGCGCAGCGCTCGAAAAGAAGTGCGGCATCACCTTCACCGGTGCGACGCGTGAAGGGGATGACGCCGAGGAGATCACGAACGCAATCGAGGATGGTGCCGAGCGGATATCGGCTTACGTCGAACAAAATATCGAATTCGCCGAGGCGCGACAGGCGCGGATTCGAAATCTTGAGGATAGCGACGAGTCTCCCCGACCGACGTATGCGGTCCTCCGATCGTCGGCGGGCTCTGGAAAGACCTTTGCGACAATCAGAAAACTGATCGAACGTCTCCGCGGCAACATGGTCGTCAGCTTCTTTCTTCCGACTACAGAAATGCTCGAGCAGGTGAAGGCCGACCTGATGGGAGCTGGTGCCGACAAGACCGCCAACCTGGTGACCAGGCAGTCGAAAGCAATGCTCGGCTGTCTTCGAAAGGATGATATCGAGATTTTGCAGTCAGCGGACACGGCAATCTCTACCGAGCCGTTGTGCCGCGGAAAGAACAGTGATGGTGAAGAGGCCTTCTGTGAACACATGCATCACTGTCCAGCTTACGCGGCAGTTCAAGCGCTGAAGAAAGAAGCAGCGGATGATGTGTATCCTGACGGGTGGATCGAGAACCTGCAACCGGCCGACCGGGATATCGCTCGTGATACAAAGGCCTCATATCAAGCGCAGCTCTATGCCTTTGAAGAAAGGCCAACCATACTGCTGTCGGTCCACCGCTACCTCGACAGTGCTGTTAAGCCCGTCCGGCTGCAGGAAGAAGCCGCCCTGGCAATCATTGACGAGTCGCCATTCACCAACCTGGCGTTCAGTTACGAGCTCCCGGTGAAGCTTTTTGCAGACGAAAAAGGGGCTTCAGCAAGCCGTCGCCTGAACGTGGCAATAACAAAAGACTCCCCGGATGCGCGGGCCGACATGGATGCCGTCGCTGACGTGCGCCAGGCATCGGCTGAGGTGATAACCAAAGTCCTGCGTAGACTTGGTGATGCCTCGGCCCATCAGGTACTGGCGGCGATCTTCAAAGGAATGGAGAAAGACGAGCGCTTCAAGCTCCGCACGCGCGACGAGGTCAAGGCGGAGTACGATGCTGCTGTAGATGAACTAAACCAGGTCCAGGATCAGATCGAGAAACTCGAGGAGGGCGGGAAGGAAGTCTCGTCCGTGCTTAAATTTGACCGCACCAGGCTCCGCCGCCTGGTGGTAGACCTGCAGACTGAGCTCTTCGTCGTCGCCTCGCAGGAGGATTTAACGACGCGAAAGCCGGACGAGAAGGAGCAGCTTCAGATTCTGAAGAATCTTTGGTTATTCCAGACCAAAATTTCAGGTAGCCACCGCGAATATGAGCGGCAATTTCGTCAGACGACACATCTGTCGCCGGACACGACGTCCGCGAAGATCGCCAAGCTCACAGAAGAAACGCTGCCGCCTGCACTTGGCGCTGAAATGGCGCTGATCCGGCTTCTTGAGGAAGCCGTGAAGCAGATGTACCCGGCGATTGTAGAATCAGAGAATAAATGGGGCGTTACGCCAGAAACGAACTGGCGCGAGCTCCGTACGTACACTGGTCCTCGTGCACATGACGCCGTCCTGCCGTACGGCGCCGAGTCAGTGATCCGCTGTGAATCCATCGGTGACGATAAAAAGAAAACCGAGGCCATCTGCTTCGGTAAGCTACGTCCGATCTCGACGGCGTCTTCGAACATCCTGTTCCTGGACGGCTCGGCTGATTTCGCTCTCACCGAGATCGCTATGAATGCTACCCACGAACCTGGCCTGGAGCCGCTTCAGGTCGACTTGCCGCTCAATGTCCGCTGCGTTTACAGCCACAAGGCCGTCACGAAAGGCAAAATCAATGGCGACGACAACGATCCGGTCGCGGTGATGCGCAAAACCGGCATCTTCAGAACCGTGTCGCATTTCTATGAACTCGGCTCAGAAGTCGTTCGGAATCTCGACAATCCAGCGCGTCGTAACCTGCTTGGTGTCATCGGTCCCAAGGACCTAATTGACCGCGCTCGCGTGAACCTGGCGCCTGGTGCTGGTGTCGAGACCTATCTCCTGCCAGAGACCCTCAAGGATCTGCATGACCGAGATCCGAATCTCGACAATTTCATGCACTTCGGCGCGACCCGTGGCCGGAACACTATGTCCGATTTCGGGGGCCTCTTGGTCGTCGGGAAAGTCGAACCCGCCGTCCACACCGTGAAGTCGTTGGCGGACGCGTTCTGGGCGGCCGCAACACCTGCGCAGCTTGAGGCCCTTGGCCCGCGTCAGACTGTGAAAGCGAAGAAGGCCCGCGGCGCAGCGGTCGCCGATTACGAAGATCGACTCCGCAACCGGACCCGGTCACACAAGATGCGGAATGGAATAACCGTCAATCTGCAAACCCCATATTACCCGGACCTATTGCTCACGAAGGTTCATAGTCAGATCCGAGAAGAAGAACTCGTCCAGGCCATTGGCCGCCTCCGCGGTACGCGCGAGACCTCGCCGGACATTCGTAAATGGCCGGTGATATTCATTCTCAGCAACGTGCTGGTCGACCTGCCGGGCTTGAAAATCGACGCCGTCATCGACCAGCAGGTGATTTATAAGCACGCTGCTATCTGGCGCGCAACGCTCGAGACCGGCGGCTTCACTCAGAAGACCGTCTTTGAAGACGGTGTGTTCGCACACCTCCGCGGCGCCGAGAAGTTTGACGCGAGCCGTGTCCGAGTAATCCTTCGTGAAATGGGGTTTCAGGACAACAACGCCGGAACCGGCTACGCGCTTTTTAGGGTCAAGGTCCCGGGGAGGAAAGGGCGTCAGCCGAAGGTCTACATCCGAGATAATATCGTCGATGTCGACACCGCCGTCCGGCTGACGGCTGAGAAGCACGGGTTGGATCCGTCTGTAATCGAGTACACGGCGGTCGATGCCCGGGCGGAAGAGATGTTAGCCGCGTATCAGGAGATCGAGACGATCGAGGAACTCGACGTCGTCTCTGAGTTGGACTACCAGTGGCAGAAAGACAACGCTCGCCGTCGCGCCCGAGGGGCCGACATGGGGATTTCTGCTGATATCCGGAATAAGGTGCGGATGGACAGATTGTCAGAAGTGGTTGATGTCAGCACGCCGGAGCTGTCTCCAAACTAGGCTGCGCCTGATCGATTTGCTCCAGCTTCAGCAGCATCCGTTCCGCGAAATCTCGATTCTCCTTTGTCCGCAAATACTGCTCGACCAGCAGCTTGATATCATCAGGTGCCGACAGTAGGAGCGAAGTTCCTTCCGTCAGGATGTCGTTACCGTCCCGGTAAACGTAGCAGACGACCGACGCGTTGATGTCAGCTCCGACCTGCTCGATTTCGATATCGAGACGCAGAGCGTTGTCCAGGCGCTCGTCAATCATTGCCTTGTTCTCTGCGGTGACCGGGCAATATGCAGCACCGGCGAACGGGGCGAAGAAGGTGACTTCTTCTCGAAGTTCGTGAGCCTGACCTCTCGCAATGCCGGTTCGCTCGGCGACGTGATCAATCAGTACAGCCGCCTTGCGGGCGACACCGGCGACGTTACGCCAGCGCTTATCTTCTGAAACCTGATCCTGCTTCTGGCCGGTCAGACCTTTCCACCACATTCCTAGGTCAATCTTGCGGGCTTTGAAGTAGGTAGCGCCGAATGCGCCCGCGATGCCAGTCGTGGCCACGATTGCCGTCCCGATGCCGAAATCGCCGGAGGCCGTGACATAGTCTGCGACGATGCTACCGACTTCCATCGCTTTGGTCTGCAGTTCACCGAGCTTCGCTGTGACCTCCGGGTTCCAGATGAATTCTGTGAGATCTTCCCAAAGCGTCTTTTGGTCGGCGGTAAAATTTCTGAAGGCCTCAATATCTGATGCTCGCGATTCAGCATGTGCTGCGATTATATCAACCAACCCGTCCGGGTCGGTTGCGATCATGCTCATCATCCAAGAGAACTGATCGCCGCCGATCGGCGCAAATGCGTCGTAGACTCTCGCATAATGTTGAATTTCTTCAGACGACAAAAATTCGACAAACCGTGGCGCATAGGCATCAAAGTTTGTGTAGAGATCGTCTGGCAGTTTCTTACCGAAGATCTGTGTAGCAAAGAAATCGATCATCGTTGCCTCCATGTTCCTGTCCGTGGGTGGATGTATGCTGACACAATGAAAGAAACGCACCATCCAGAGGTGAAAACCGATTGCATTGGCGAACTCATGTAGGCTTGCTGGTGTAACTCAAACTAGTGCTCCTCTGAGAAGTTCAGGGAGATTCAGTAGTACGTCACATACGGCAATGGTTCGTGGTGTTCTCAGGCCTTTACTGCTGTTTCAAGATTGCTGTCATTCAATATTTAAAAAATTTTGCCATCGCCGCTGCCGCATTGGGAGCGATCTCTCTGTATTCTCACGTCGTCGCTGCGCAGTGCAGCTAATGAGAGAAAGGAAATGGTTATGTCGTCCAAATCGAACTCCAATGGGGCCAGCAAGGTTTCCATGACTAAAGCGGATGCCAGCCGCATTCAAAGTGCTACTGCGAAAGGCAATGCCGGACAGGTTCCCAAAGGAAGCTTCTCGGCCCGGGCTACGTCGGCCGCAATGAAGAGCGGTCGGTAATTCTAAACGGGCGGAGGCGGTTGCTCCCGCCCGTTTTTAAACCCGGCCGGGAGCAGAAAGTTGTACTATTCGAATAACAAAGAGATCGCCAAGATCGTACGCAGGTATGTGCGCGCGGGGTGGCAATTCCGTAGAGGTCCGAAACACGGGAAATTGACGGCTCCGACAGGGCGGTGTGTCATCGTTCCAAGTACGCCGAGTGACAGGCGTGCCGCATTAAACTTTCGCGCAGATCTGCGACGTTGCCATGGCTAACATTCGAACCAGAATCAAACCACCATATCCGACCCTTGGCGAAGTGTGCCGATTGCTGGCCGCTGCCTTCGACACAAAATCGACCGATCCGGAAATTCGCAAGAGGTTAGATCGCCTGGCCCGTGAAGGGGATTTCGATTGGAGCTTGCCTCCACAGATCATTGAGGCTTTGCTGCTGAAGCCTCTGAGGGGTTCCGATCCTGACCTATCGGATTTCGTTCGTGCATTTTCGGAGCACCTTCTTCGGGAGCACATAGAACTGTTGTCGCATGTGTCACTTGATGGGCTCTCCAGGGACGAAGCCGCTCCCCTTCTAGTAATGCATGTGTATGCCACACATGCGGCGTCTTTCCTTGTTGCTCTGCATGACCGCTTCGGCGGTCCTGACCTGGGTGACTTCTTAAGGCAGGGCGCTAATCCAGTTAATGTCGTCTTCGAGTGGGCAGAGACTTCACTTGATCTGCCGGTGGCCAAGCAATCCTTCCCCGAAAACAAGCAAAAGCGTGACGACATACGGCGTTGGCGTCGAGGCGATACAATACCAGGCTTTCATAGTTCGATCCTCCCCCTGCAGCGTGAACTTAAAAAACAGAACTCAAACCGTGCCTCACAAATCGCTTTGTTTGGAAAATGGATGGTAGTGGCAAGAGCTTTCGCGTGGCTCGATCGAGAGTGTAGCAGAGCCCAATTTGGCGCCCTGATCCCGCTGGTCCGTCGTGAAGTCCTGTTGAATTGTCCGACGCGAGATGTCGGCCGAGAACTATCGATCGCTAATTTTGAGGCCGGTGATCGACTGTGCAAGGTGGCAGAATGCGGAGTCCTTCTCGTGAACCGAATATTGAAACGGACGGAACCAAAACAGTCCGGAGATCGAATGGAGGCACGCGCCGAAATAGACCGATTCAAGGCATTGCTCGACGAACACGACGCTGATGGCCGTGCGAGATACATGCTGGATTGGTGCGAAGGACGCTGGTGCGTGCTGTCGGGCGAAGAAGATGTGGCGCTTGGGCACTACGAGCAGGCAGCCGATCAGGCCTTGTATAGAGCGGGGTCTAACCAACGGCTAATCCTGGAGGAGGCAATTTCACTTGCAGCATGCCTTGGAAAGAAAGCTGCGGTGAAAAGACTAAAGCATCGATCCTTGGCCATGGGGCTTTTCTCCGGTCACTTCTCCGAGTTCCCCGAGGAGGTTGATGTCGTTTCAGATTGGGAGATCGCTCAACTGGCTCAAGCATTCAGCCAACTATTTCCTGTTCAAGCGCGTTTTCCTGAAGCGGCCGCCCCTACCCGTTCATTGCCCTCGCTCCCGTTCCGGATGATTGATGAGGGAGCAGCAGAGACGTTGCAGCCGGATCTCATCAATCCGAACCGGGTTATCAGCATACCGACATTGGATGGTCGGAAGTATCGCCGCCCACAATTGATATGGTTCGCGTCTCAGGATCGCGACGATTACGTACAGCAACTGCTCGATGCTGGTGCAGACCTGAATATATCGGATAACACAGGAGGATCGGCTCTCTTGAGTGCAATTCAGTGCGCGGAGGGCGGGTGGGGAAGCCAGGTCCTCGACCTCCTATTGAAACGGCCGCACGAAAAGGAAACGCTGGACCGTCTGACAAAAAGAAAGCGCCTGTCGCCACTCTATCAGGCCGTGCTGCTAGGGGATCCGGAAGTCGTAGTCAGACTTCTTGAAATGGGAGCATCACCGGACTTGGCTGCCGGATACCCGCCACAGACCCCGCTCTACCTCTGCATTGAAAGGTTCGCGTTTTATCGGCCAGGGTTCGTAAAACAGCAACTGGTCCGCAGGTACCTACAGCCATCGTTGGAAGATAAAGAGATCTTTCGGCGCGTTTCGGGCGGGTGGGCAGGTGCCATGGGGGATCGAAATAATTTAATAGGTATGGGCGACCCCCGGAAAGCGGAAATAGTGGATAGATTGTTGGACCACACCGTTGCGGAAGCCGCAGAGGTTCCTCGCCATCACCTCTTGCGTATTGCCGAGGTGCTTTTAGAACATGGCGCGGATCCGAATAAAAAGCACTCCTCTCCGGGACCGGGACGAACGCCGCTTATGCTGGCGGCGGAGATTGATGCCGCAGATGTTTTTCAATGCATGGTCAAAGCTGGTGGCGATCCGTCGTTGAAAGATGATCAGGGGAACGATTGCCCGGCCATCGCTCATTCGTTCGGAAGCCACGAAGTTCTCAAGACGCTGCGATACTGAGGTTCGGGGCATTACAGCAAATTGTCTTTGATCGCTGAATCGATTATGCAATGAGTTTATGCATATTTATTGCTTATAAAAGTCATATATTGTGTTATAATTCATCTGATAATAAATGAAATATATAGATGATTAAGCAATATTATATGACATGTGATGAGAAAGGCCGGGAAATGGTGCGAATCTGTAAGATTTCGCACGACATGGCTGACAATCTGGCGTGGCGCATTGCACGGGCGATCATTGAAATCCCGACCGGTGGTCGTACGCTGGGCCGCTTCCAGAAGGAGCTAAAACGTCAGCACATCGATCTGATTCCGAGATTTAAAGATGGCCAAGGGTATCCCGCCGGTCTCGTTTTTGGAATCAAAGGAATGGGAATCAGCGGATCCGCGATCTCGTCCGAACTGACACCTAAAAAAATGCAGGCGGCGGGTTTCCGAGTGTCGGACACCGAGCAGGAACTAGAGGCTCTGCATCGGGCTCACGTCGGCTTCAATGAATACGCGGTTGGTGCGCCGAAGCCCGGTAAAAACGGGCAACCGGGTACGATTGGCATTTCGAAGCATTACAAAGAGCGCCGCGACGCCGTCATCAGGCAGTCTCTCACCGGTGGCCTGAAGCTGGATCCGGACAGCGTCTGGATCATGAAAATGCTGGACTTCGGTTCGAACTGGAAGAACCCGGTCCATCACGCTGAAGATCACACTAAGGTTTACAAAGACCAGGGTGACGGTACGTATCGTCGCTACAATTTCGGCAGCAAGTATCTCGGTGTTGTGGAGCGCCGTAGCATCACCGCGGATACTGATGTCCTGACGATTGCCGCCGACCTGGAGATGGGATTTGCGATCAATGGTGACCCGGCGGTGAACCCGTCCGTAGATTACGCCCCGCGGTCTCTGCGGAGGACGAAGCGGTTTACCGGCTTCGAGCCGCCGAAGAAACCATCACCGCCGAAGCCGAATGATCTGGCAGGGCTGCCGCAGGAACTACGCGAACGGATCGAGAAGGGTGATCTTGATGTCGAGGTCCTGACGAGCCGTCCGCCCGGGATCGCATCTGCGCGCCGGTCTTGGTTGCACTTCGACATCGATGAGGTAGCGCTCCCGGAAGGTTTTGACCTGGTGTTCCGGCCGACGGAAGCGGCAGAACACATCGTCAGAACGATGCTGCCGCCGGAGTTTCACGGCGCCCGCTTTGGGGCCCAGCTTTCGTCATCGGCAGGGATGTCTATCGACAAGAACGACAAGGACGACGCCGGTGGCGTCCGGGCGACGCGGGACTCGCATTCGAGAAGCGCGTCCATGCACTTGTTCGTCGAGGTCGAGAAGCCCGTATTTCCGGAAGACGTGAAGGCTTGGCTTGAGACGTGGGAAACCAAGACCGGCCGCAAAGGATCGCTGGATCTTCAGATCTTCGAGCCGAATCAGGTGAACTATCTGATGCCGCCGGTGTTCGACACGGTCGATCCGTATGCCGAGCGGCGCCACAGCGTCCTGCAAGGTAATCGAAAGGTCCGCCTGCCGGATCATGTCGATGGTATGGCGATCCGCGGTGAAACGGAGCGATTCTATTCTCCGTTCCGGCACGAAGTGATCGAACGGGAGGAGGCCCCACTGTATCCCGCGCATCCGCGGCCAAAGAGGCAGAGGGGTTCCGGCTCACGGAACTGGAAAATCGCAGCCGGTCCCTTGCCTAGTGGCGGGGCAGAGTGTCGTGATTATCTCGCGAGATCGGTTCAGTCGATGGCGTACTGCGCCATCGAGGAAAATCCGCAGGCGACCGTCACAGAAATCAATTCGATCCGGCGCAGGATTGCCGATCGGGCGACCGAACTCTGGGCCGTTCTCTACGATCAAAAGCGCATGTCGCAGCAGACGTACGACAATAACAGCGACGAAGCTCGTTATAGGTTGATCGACGGCGCCCTGGACAAGGCCGTCGCGAAGCACGGGATTCTGTCGTATGCGGCGACAAACGGGCTCCCAGATAGCGCGGTAAAAACCGAAGCCGAGGGGACGTATTTGGAAGCTCTTGCGCAACTAAACTAATAAGGACCCGCCAAATGAAACAGCAACCGATCATAGTCGTTGAAATGCCAAGGTCGACCGACAAGCCGAAGCTCTGGGTAGCCGAGAAGGGCGTCGATGACCTGCTCGAACATGTTCGGTCAGAGTTCGCAGACAACGCCTTCGTATACGAAGATTACACTCTCGAAGAGATCCGACTGGAATCTAACTTTAACGGTGAGATTCCAGCCGAAGCTGTCGAGATTGCCAAGAATTACGGAAAGGTCTTCCACATCATTGGTCCCTTCGATGACGTCGACGTTGAGAATTTTTGGGCACTTGGTTGGTACGACCCGGAATGCGCGCCAGACCCAATCGCATGGGCCAAGGAAGTCATGAGCCGCAAATTGGATGACGTCCTGACGGCCCGAAACGTCGAGGAGATGACGTTGCTTTTCGCTGACTTGATGGCGAGTAACGACGACATGAGAATGGCATCGGACCTGAAAGCGGCATGGAAGAAGGTGTCGCCCGTCTGGGACAAGCCAGGAGAGCCTCAGTCTGAAAATCAGGCACCTTTAGCTATCTAGGTTAGAATTGGCGTCAATCCGAGTTTGGCTTCGCAGCCAAATAACCAGCATGGCTTGGCCAGGCCAATGGGTCATTTATATTCAAGATTGTTGTTAGTGCCATCGAATTCAGAACCGACGAACATAACCGAAATTATATAGCTTCTAGGCCTTCCGGCGACGGGTAGGGAGAATGTGACCGTATGGCAAACCGACTCTTCATAGACGACCTTCGAGACCCGCCAGGAAATGGCATTTGGACCGTGGTTCGGACCTCGGCTGCAGCAATCGAGCATTTGGAGAGCGAAGGTTGCCCAAGCCTGATCTCATTCGACCACGACCTGGGTGGTGACGACACCGCGATGGCGGTCGTTCATTTTTTAATTGGCCAGGATCTCGACGAGCCGGGGTTTATTCCACCAATGTTTGATTTCGTGGTGCACAGCGCGAACCCGATCGGCGCCGAGAACATCGAAAAGACGCTGCGACGTTACCTTGAGCACCGCGCCGAGGAGGCCGCGAGAAGGCCATGAGCGCAGACGATCGGCGGAATCGGCGCCGCGGGGATCATTGCAAGTGAACTGTAATGCATTGCCCGCCCGTAAGTCCGTGACTTGGTATAAACGATAATATTGCATAGCCATGTTCTTTCTTTTGAATTGCCTGGGCTATGTGCTATTATTCTCCCATCATTCTTTTGATTAGGAGAGTTATACTGTGGCGGATGGCGATGCTAAAAGCAAAAGCGACGATATGGAACTGGTTCGTCTGGCGACGGAAGCCACGAACACTATGTTTTCCTCAGGCGCGGTTGAAAAGGGAAAGTCCTTTGGCGAGGTTTTCAGCGATGTTTTCGGTACGCTGCAGGGTGCGGCAAGCGGGCAGGTGGCAGGTGGGCCAGCCTCTGGCTTTATCCGCGATGCCGCGGCGGCGGAGCGAGAGAAGACCAAGGACATGGGTGCGCGCCATCCGGAACGTGATGGACCTGCGGTGCCGATCGACAAATCTGTGAAGCCCGACCACATCGTATGCCTGGAGGATGGGAAGAAGCTGAAGATGCTGACCCGGTATCTTAAGACAAGTTACAATATGAACCCGGATCAGTACCGGACAAAATGGGGGCTTCCGCGCGATTATCCGATGATTGCGCCGAATTCGTCCAAGCTGCGATCCAAGATCGCCAAGGAGCGGCCGGTGCCGCTTGGCAAGACTGATCACGAGCGAACCGGGCGACCGCGAAAGAAGAAGTAAGGCCCTATGCCGCTGACCGAGGGCGAGAAGGCGGAACGCAAAGAAGCGCAGGATCGGATTCTGTCAGAGCACGAGTCGCTGTTTCACGATCAGGTTCTGCGCGGCGACGCGAAAGGCTACGGCAAAGGACTGGCATGCGGCCCTGGCTGGTATCACCTGATCCAAGTCATTTGCGAAGTTCTCTCAGGTCTTCGTGCAGACGGTCGTCCTGATCTTCAGATAACCCAGGTGAAGGAAAAGTTTGGTGGCCTGACGATTTACACCTCGATGCCACGAGACAAGAAGGTATGGGGTGCCACGCAGACTATCAAAGCTATTTCTCATCAGGTCTGTGATGTTTGCGGCCAGCCCGGTCGGGCCCGACTATGGCCCGGTCTAATAGCGACTCTATGTGCTGAGCATGCTGAGTTAGAAAAGATTGATGAGGCTGAACCAGTCTCCAAATGGGATCATTATTTTTCGCCTATTGGTGTTTGGGATCCAGACTTTGTAAGGACGCAGAAATCCGATATCTCCGGTGCCCTCCAGCCGGAGCGAGCGGATGAAGTAGTCGAGCGTATACGGCATTTTGAGGAATCGCCGTTCCGCCGCTGTGTCATAGCGATGCTAAGTGTTGTGGCCCAGGAAAACTATCTCTATCCGAGAGGCAAACCCAGCCGCGAACTCCTGTTCGTTGACGACTTTCAGCATTGGCGGAAACCAGAGTTTGCCTGGTTAGGCGACCTCGACGATGAGAGTGCAGAAGAAGGCGCTTTGTGGCTTATCGAAGACTACTACAAAACGGCATCATGGCCGCTTTTCGATCCGCTCAAAATCGACAAAATAAAGACAGAATCGTTGTGATTCTGATTGAGGAGCGCTACACTCCTCGCGCTCATTGAGCATCTGACCAGAATCCCATTCAGTAATGATTCAGCTAAATTGTCAGGTGTCCAATGCGTCTTCACATCCTCTCTGATCTTCATAATGAATTTGCCCGGTATTCCTTGCCGGGAGACTTGGACTACGATGTCCTCATCCTGGCCGGTGACATCGATCTTGAGGACGCGGGTGTCCGCTGGGCCGTAATGTCGTTGAAGACTCCGGTCGTGTATATCCCTGGCAATCACGAGTATTACTCGAGAACACAAAACTCGATCGAAGCGATTGATGAGAAGATGGAGCGCGCGTCTTCGGCAAGTGATGTCCATGTTTTGAAACCGGGTGTCGTCGAGATCGGCGGCTGGAGATTTGTTGGCGCCACACTCTGGACCGATTTTCAACTCTATGGATCCTCCGTGTTAGACATTGATCGGGCAATGGATTGCGCGCGAAACCGGATGAATGACTATCGCCTCATCTACCTTGATGGCGAGGAGGGGTCATCGCGCCGGTTTACACCAGAAGACGCCGTCGAACGGTTCCAGGCGGAGAAGCAGTTTCTGGTCGATGAGCTCGGCCGCGGAGATCCTTCGAAGACCGTCGTCATCACGCATTTTTCTCCTTCACCCCTGGCCGTTCCAGATGAGTTCAATGGTGACGAGTTATCACCGGCGTTCAACTCGAATCTCGATGATGTAATCGAGGCGAGCGGCGTTCCGCTCTGGGTTTATGGTCATTCCCATCGGAGTATGGATTTCACTATCGGTCAGACGCGCGTTCTATCGAACCAGCGGGGGTATCCGCGCGAAGGAAGGACGGGCTTCAACGAGCGTTTACTTGTTGATGTGTCCTGATCGAAACCCAGCGCCGAATCACCAATATAGCGGAATATTCAGATGCAAGATTGGCAACGTGAACAAAGAAATTTATTCGAGCTGTATCCCGCCCTTTTCGCGGATCGTTACCTGCCGCCAACGGAATCGCTTATGTGTTTTGGCTTGGAATGCGGCCCGGGCTGGCGCGACCTGATTGAAGCGGTTTGTCTAACACTGACGAATGATCGTGACGTCGAATCTGACGGTAGTCGGTTCACCCAGGTTAAAGAGAAATACGGCCGCTTGGAGATGTATATGGTCGGCGCCGAGGATTTTCCCCTGGCTGTAGTTGAAGTCGCCAGCTTGCTGTCCGAACAGACCTGCGAGGAATGCGGTGCCCCCGGCGTGCTTCAGGAGTTGGGCGGCTGGATGTCGACTCGATGTTCTGCTCATCCCGCACGACACTGGAGCAGTCGTTCGCCGAAACCGTCTGTAGTGTTCACTGAGGAAGACAGTAGATTGCGTGCAGGGCTAAAGCCGGAAATCGCCGACGAAGTAGTAGAGCGGTTTTCGATGATGTTGCCGGGCCCGTATAGGGCAGGGGTTGGCGCGCTTATCGCTGACGTCGGTTCTTATAATCTCAATATCTTATCGCAGGCTGAAACGTACGAGAAATGGAATCGCGAAGGCCCGACCGAAGAGGATATCGCGTTGGCGCATCGCCTGGGTCGCAATTATATCGACGGTCCGTTGCCGCCGCTGAAGGACCCGGTTTACATCGCCGGTTTCGAGGAGGGGCCTCAACCCATGCCAACGTTTGAGTTTGCTGGCGAGAAGCTGCCAGACGAGATCTCTGGCGGAGTCGAACTGGTGCGGAACTATCTAAAAGTCGTTGCGACATCAAGAATCGCGGGGGCGGGCTGATGAATAGAACCTGGTTTACTTCGGACCTGCACCTCGGCCACGAAAACATCATCCGGTACTGCAATCGCCCGTTTGAAACGGCGCGTCAGATGGACGCCGCCATCATTGCGAACTGGAATGCGGTCGTTCGGCCGGATGACGATATCTACGTCATCGGCGATTTTGTTCAAGGCGCTGAGAGATCTGCAGAAAGTTACCTGTCAGAACTTTCCGGCAGGAAACATTTGGTCGCAGGAAACCACGACAAGCACAAGACGCGGAAGGCGTCCGGTTGGTCATCTGTGAACGAATACCTGGAGATCTCGGTCGATCGGACTTTCGTTGTTTTGTGCCATTACGGTCTCCGTACATGGCGCCGGATCGGCCGGGGCGCAGTAATGCTCCATGGCCACAGCCATGGTCGACTGCCGGGTTTCTCGACTCCGTCGGGTGGCGGCACATGCGATGTTGGTGTGGATTGCTGGAATTTTCAGCCGACCAATGTCTCGCAGATCCAGAAGCGGCTGAAAGAACTGAAGCCTGCCGGAGTGTTCGGTCAGGAAGAAGGAGAAAGAGGTGAGGATGAGTAAGCGCATCGTTGGTTTCGATGCCCGATAGCAAGGCCGCGAGATTTGCTTACTCAGCCCTCTGGTCGAATGAGAAACAATGGCGAAATCGGAACGCCCGGAACCGCTATTGTAGCGGCCCCGGGCGTGCTTCCGGCGAGTGCCCCTCTACGCAGCGGGCATCCGGTTGACGAAGAAGTGAATATCGCCGTCCAGGTCGATAAGATGCCCGACGTCATCGGTCTGAAACCGATCCGCGAGAAGGCTCTCCACGGCGGCGGTGTCGACGTTATCGTTCGCCGCATCGCCGATGAACTCATGCACGAGTTCGGCGCCGCGATTGCAGAAAAACTCATTTTCGGATTGGATAATAACAGCCATAACAGGCCTCCTTTGTTTAGATTTTGACTGTCATAATCGTCTCATAAAATTGAATTTGAGATAAGAAAAAAGCACTCATTATCTATAAAAAAGAAATACTTTGAAGACAAGCATTGATATGCATGCTGAAAACAGAAAGTCAGCGTTTTACATGTCAATAATGCGGGAAAATAAAGACATCGTGTGTCTTTAGGGTAACAGGCCCAAATTTCGACCTAATTCATAACGTCAAGCAGGCGGAGTCCCTTGGCGTCTCTGGTGATATGCCGTGATCGCTGAAATGATGTCGTCGCGATCTATCTGAGCGGCGACGTTCAGATCCTGGAAGGGGTCGACAAGATACATATACACTTCGCGAGCGGCCTTGTGGTCGTTCTCGATGACGGCCTGCATCTCAGAATTCGGTAGCAGATCGACCTCGTGGTGAAAGCGGCCGTCGCCACAGTCTGTGGACTTGATATATACATCGGCGACAAGGTGGCGAGAATCATCCGGCTGAGGAGGCCCGACTAGCCAGTCCTTACCGTCGCGTTTCATTACAAGTTCATATCCTTTGTCCTGCAATCGCCAGACAGCCTTGGTGACCGCGAGAAGTGGTGAATCGACGATGAGATCGGCGGCGGGAGTAGTTGTCATGGCGGGCCTCCTCGATTTCTATTACTTCGGCGTTATCCGGCCAATAGCCCGATAGTCGCCTTTGTCCCCGTCCCAGGTCATCCTGGTGAAACCTTGTGGACCGTGAAAAACGATAATGTCAGGTACGCCATCGTGAACAGCGTCCGGGTCGAACCTGGCGCCGTATCGGACAGGCTTGGCGACGGCGATCTGCGGCACGCCGACGGCATCCATGAACCAGTAGCCGTCAGTGCCATTAAACCCGTAGATATTGCACCCGAGTTCACTGCATGTGGCGTTGGATCCTTGATAAATGAAGAGTTCATCGATTTCGTCGCCATCGACGTCAAAGTTCGCATACCGCAGATCGTCGTCGGAATAGACTTTTAGACCGGCGGCGCGCATAAGCTCGGTGACCGGCTGTAGGCTATCCGGCGGGACGGGCGACAACTCAAAGGTTTGATCGAAAAAATTCGTATCTATGACGTAATTCGTCCCGTCCCAGCGCCAGAGCTCGGCGCCGTCGATTTCGATCATCTGCATTCCAGATGTATCGGGACGAAGCCGGATGTGTCGGGCAAACCCGCGGAAGGTTTCTGTGACGACGCCGTTCTCGTTGACGGAAAAAATCCCGAACGGACAACGCTGGTTTGCTATGCACATCGGCGTATCGCCGTCCTCGTCCCGCCACGCGATTTCCGCCTTGCCGTCGCGGTCGAGGTCGATGATCGCCGTCATGATGAGGTGAAAATCGGCGTTCGGCATAGATTGAAGGTCTGGACGAATGAGCTCGTAGGCCTGTTGATTCTGCTCCCGGAACTCCACGACCTGACCGGCGCCTTCGCTCATTGCATGGGCGGCCGTAATCGACTGGACTGCCAGGGCGCTGAGAAAAAGCAAACCCGCCAGGCGTTGTACTCGCATTTTGTAGATCTCCCGGCTCATCTCTATTTATAAATATATGCAATGACGGTTGCGGAAATTATAAATTCCAGCGTTTTTCCTCGCCTTTTTGATTCAGCGAGGATCATTACGCGGCACATGATGCGGCTGATCAAATTACTGGATGACGAAAAATCAAAAAGCGGGCCCGAAGACCCGCTTTCCGATTAACCGCCTTCTCGGCGGGAAAATGACAACGGCATGCACACCGTTGCGTCACGAGACCCCCGCAAGTCGGGGGTGAGACCCCCAAAAATCGGGGGTATGAGACACTTAGCTCAGCTAGGCAGAGCACTGTCTTCCTTTTAAGACCCCCGCAAATCAGGGGTAAGTGAACATTCACCTGTTTCCAGGATGCACGTTCTTCTTCTTTTAAGACCCCCACCGGGGGTGAGTGAACGCTTCCCTGTTGCCAGGGTGCACGTTCTACTTTCTTCCAGTCACCACCCCAAACAGGGATGGCCGTATTTAAGACCCCGAAACGTCGGGGTAAGTGCATCGTTTCTCAACGACGCAGTGATATTTATAAACAATGATTCTCACATAGTCAAGAGATAAATGCATCATTACGTATTCTGGTAAAACATTAAAGCACAATACACTTTTTTATAAAGCACAGTTATCTAGCTTCGCACCACACCGGCGGCACGGAGGAAAATGTGTTCACCACGGCGCACGAAAAGTCATAACCGTTCACCATGCAGGCCCCGGCGATAATGAAGGTGAATGCGGCGCCAAAAGTCGCGCGGCCGCCGCCCTGATCATTCGCGGCGCCGACCAGCATCACCATGCCCTTGACGAAGGCGATCAGGCCGAACGGCATCAGGCTCAGGAAGATCAAAGACGCCGCGGCTTTCGATAAGTTTTTGAAGTCGACATCGGCGGCGCTGTCCGCGTTATAGGACAACAGACTGTCTCTAGCGGCGTTGGTCAATTTGTTGAAGGCATCTTCGGCCGCAGAGCCGAGCAAACTGAAATGGCCAAGGCCTAAAGATTCAAGAACGGCGCCAATGATCCAGGGGCTATTAGTCAGCATCACGCCGACAACGATGAGGGTGGTCGCGCTTTTATATGTGACGCGGCCGCTGTTCTCCGTCGATCCGACCTTGCTTGCGTCGCTGAGGCCTTTGGCGACGAAGATCAAGCCGATGATGACCGCTACGGCCATTGTTACGAATGCCAAGGGACCGGCAGCAGTAACAGCAAAGTTGCCGATCATGCTGATGATATTGTCACCGCCGTTGGCAAGACCAGGGATGTTCTGTACACCGTTCGCGTGCAGAATCGCCATTGCGATGGACGCATCCGGCCCGCCGAACGTCGCAATGCCAACGCCGATCATAGAGACCAAGGATACCATGAATGAACCCGCCGCGATCTTCGCCAGTCCCTCGGTTGAAATGGATCCTGGCTCGCGGCCCGGGCCGCCTTTCGCCATTCCGATGAATCCAGAGATCACCAGGCCGATGCCGACCAGAAAGGCGATGCCAGTGATCAACACCGCGGTCGACGAAAGGGTCCCGTTTTTGAAGAGCTCAAGGAAGACTTCGCCGAGGTTGTTCGCGGTTTGCGCGCGAGCGTTGACCGGGAAGGCGATAGTGACGAAAGCAAAGAGAAGGAACGGGGCAATCGTATTCAGTCGATCGAGGATCGCCCGGCGGGCCAGGTGGTGGGGTGGCCGCTGACGATTGTAATACCAATGCAGAACTGTCTCAGCGCCTACCTGGAGTTCTCGTGCCAGGCCCGCGGCGCGTTCACGAACGGTTGCCTCTGGTCGGGTGGTGACGGCTTTCTGGATCTCGGTGTTGAATCGATCATGTGACATTTTCTGTCCTTCTTTTTTTGTGTTCTCTTCAAAGAAGGTATGTCCGGGATAGACATTTAGTGCGTCATTTCCTTTGATTTCTCCTATCCGTGTTCGAATTGCCACACTTATCAACTAGACCCGCCGTCAAGGTTATCCTCTCCTGCCTTCGCGGATTATGCCGTGGCGTCAATAGATTCTCCTGACGACCTTAGAATGAACGCAGCAAGCAACGGCTGCCGGGATCTGTGCGGACTTTGATCCTGAGTTGCTGTTCTTCTGGTTGGTGGTGGAAAAATAATTCTTATACTGGATTGTAAGAGTATCAGACTAATGCCTCACACATTTACCCGTGCAGAACTATACGACCTGGTATGGAATGAGCCGGTCACCAAACTGGCGGAGCGGTTTCAAATTTCCGACACGGGGTTTTCGAAGGCATGTAGAAAGCTTGATGTTCCATGCCCTCCTCGTGGGTATTGGGCTCGGCTGGCGGCAGGAAGAACAGCACCAAAAGCACCACTCCCTCCTCGCGGTCCAGGCATGGATGAGACCGTTACTATTGGTGCTGGCCGCGAGTACGGATATAGCCAGATTTCCGACGAAGAAATATTGAATGATACGCCCGTTCCGCCTGCGTATGACGAAGATCTTAACGTAGTCCAATCCCGTGTTCGGAAGCAGGTGGGGAAGGTTCGAGCAATTCCGACAAGCGAGAAAGTGCATGACGTACTGAAGAGATTTCTTGATGCCGACAAGGACCGGTTACGTCAGTCTAAAGAGAGTGGGCATATATTCAGTTGGGACAAACCCTACTTTGAAGATGAGGTGGAGCAGAGGCGACTTGATCTATTGAACTCTATTGCTCTGGGACTTGAGCGACTTGGGATGACGATCCGCTTCGGGACAAAGGATGGTCGGGAACTCACGGCAGTTATCAATGACACCCCAGTGTACTTTGAGCTGGATACGATATCGCAAAACCGAAAATCTGAGTGGCGATCCGCAGTTGAAACAAGAGGAGAGTCTACAAGGCTCCGTCTCGATATTTTCAGCGATGGCTTTTCTTCCACAGTATCAGAAAAATGGGAAGACGCAGGGCGAGGAAAACTCGAGCATCGCCTAAGTGACATTGTGGTCGAACTCACCGTTTTTGGTGAACGGCGTCACCGCGAGCACGCACAAGACCACTACGAATGGAGAGTTAAACGAAAACAGAACCTGATTGAGCGATTGCGGCACGAAAAGGAAGAAGCCGAGCGCAAAGAGCGAGAGAGATTGGCGGCTATTGAGAAAGTCAGGGTTGACCGTTTGTTGGAGGATGCTCTCAAGTACCGGAGAGCGGAAGACATTCGGGAGTATATAGCTGGTATCGGGGCAGATATTGCGTCGGGGAGATCTTCCGTTTCTGAGGCTCAGTACGAGGAATGGGAGGAATGGGCGCTTGCGCAGGCGGACCGACTTGATCCTGTAACATCAGGTTCGTTTCTCGCATCCATGAAAATTGATATTGATGAGTGAACATCATGGGGGAACAGAAGGGAAGAGGAGAGAAGGCGGTGACTGCCTGCCGGGCGCGTCTACATCTAGCAATGTCACTCACCTTATTTCTCACTTTGCTGCCCTGCACGGCTCACTCAGAGAACCTTCTGGGCTTCGCTCAAGTCATCGATGGCGACACCTTGGAGGTATCTGGGAAGCGCGTTCGCATTCACGGCATTGATGCTCCCGAAGGCCGTCAAACGTGTCGGAAAAACCAGCTTGAATGGTTGTGTGGTCAAGAGGCTGGCAAAGCGTTGCGCGAACTTATTGAAGGCGCTCAAGTTACTTGTGAAACTATGGACCGAGACAGATATGGCCGTATCGTCGGCCGTTGTATAGCAAATGGTATCGATATTGGGGATCAAATGGTGCGGAATGGCTTGGCCCTCGCGTACCGCCGGTACTCCACTGCATATGTTCAAGCGGAAGCCAGTGCAAAGGCCTCCAGAGTTGGTATGTGGGCTGGAGAGTTCGTTGCCCCTTGGGAGTGGCGCCGCGGGACACGACTTAAGGCCGAAGCGGTCAATGACAACGAAGAATGCCTAATAAAAGGAAACATCGGCCATTCTGGCGATAGGATCTATCACATACCAGGTGGGCAATATTACTCACGGACAATAATCGACCCGACCAAAGGCGAGCGCTACTTCTGTAGTGAGGAGCACGCTAGGGATGCGGGGTGGAGGAAGTCCAAGCGATAACGTTCACTGGTTCGGAAAACAACTACCCCACTAACACCATAGATTGGTCGTTCTGTCGCTCATCCAGATACGTTGCACCGCGAGAGTAAAGTGGTAGCCTAGCACAACTTATGGCTTAGTAGATAAACCCGCATCGCGCATGCAAATTTGACTGGAGACAAACTGATTGAAAAAGGAAACGCCTTGAATGATTTGAGAAAGCTTAGCGTGTGGTAAAACAACAATGAAATAGAGAAGATGTTGGGGAGAAAATGGCACGAAAGCCAAGACCACATAGAAGTATTAAGGCAATTGACCTGTTTTGCGGAGCAGGTGGGCTTACGCATGGCTTGGAGACAGCAGGGATCAACGTTGTTTTTGGCGTAGACGTCGATCCGGCATGTGAGTTTCCGTTCACCAGAAACAATAACGGCACATTCATACAAAAAGCGGTTGAGGACGTGGACGCGTCCGAATTTGAACGAGCCTTTGAAGATGCTGATTATACGTTGCTGGCAGGATGTGCTCCGTGTCAGCCATTCTCGACTTATAGTCAAGGATGGTCGAGCCCTGATGACGAACGATGGCATTTACTGGAAACCTTTGGTCATCTAATACATCAAACCCAACCGCATTTGGTAACGATGGAGAATGTCCCCCGTCTTGAGACTCAGCAAGTGTTCGAAGAGTTCGTTGCCATCCTGCATCGTGAAAAATACAACGTTTCGTACAGCGTTGTGAATTGCGCTGACTATGGAGTCCCGCAGCAGCGTCGACGATTGGTGCTATTGGCATCCAAGTTGGCGCCGATTGAGTTAATCAGCCCTACCAAGAAACCCGACGAATATGTAACGGTACTCGATGCAATCGGAAGATTGCCCCCCATTGAAGCGGGTGAGATCTGCGAAGCAGACCCGCTCCATCAAGCGTGCTCACTCTCACCGCTAAACCTAAGACGTATCCGTGCGTCAAAACCAGGAGGTACATGGCGAGATTGGGATAAGAGCCTAATTGCTGCTTGCCATAAAAAAAGTTCAGGGAAGACCTATCCTGGAGTTTACGGCAGGATGTCATGGGACGAAACCGCTCCGACCATGACTACGCAGTACTATGGATTCGGAAATGGGCGATTCGGCCATCCGGAACAAGATCGTGCGATTTCGTTGCGGGAAGGAGCGATCCTCCAGAGCTTCCCGAAGAAATATAAATTTGTTCCCGCCGGAGCCCCGATATATCGCAAATCGATCGGCAGACTGATCGGCAATGCTGTCCCGGTAAAGCTAGGCGAGGCGATCGGTAAAAGTATCGTCAGGCACGTGTACGAGTTCGAACGAAGAATGGAGCGAGCCGCCTGATGACGAATTCGATGCCTTCAACCGAGGCCGCTGAACTCCACCAAGTAAAGGCGACGCCAGAAGCGGGACAGCTCGTCGAGGTCAGAAGGCGGCAATGGGTAGTCGCGGACGTCCAGGCATCCGAAGGAAATCGAGGTTTGGAAGCGGTGCAGCATTGCGTGACCATTTCGTCAATCGACGAAGATGCGCTGGGCGAGCAAATCGAAGTCATTTGGGAGATCGAACCGGGTGCTCACATCATCGAGAAAGCAGGGCTCCCGTCTATAACGGGGCAGGATGACAATAGAGAGCTAGAAGCGTTTCTGGATGCCGTTCGCTGGGGAGCTGCGACGAACGCCGATCGAAATTTTCTGCAAGCGCCATTCCGCAGCGGCGTAAGCATTGAAGACTTCCAACTCGATCCTCTCGTTCGGGCCATCGATATGGCGCGAGCGAACCTGTTGATCGCTGATGATGTCGGTCTCGGTAAGACAATCGAAGCAGGATTGGTAATCCAGGAACTGCTCCTAAGACATCGCGCTCGTTCCGTATTTATCATCTGCCCGGCCTCATTGCAGGAAAAGTGGCGGACCGAAATGCTCGAAAAATTCGGGCTCGAATTCAAAATCGTCAACACTGATTACATCAAGGAGCTCCGCCGTAATCGCGGAATTCATGCAAACCCATGGACTTCCTTTCCGCGATTGATCGCGTCAGTAGATTGGCTGAAATCAGGAGAGCCTTTAAGGGCATTGCGCGACGTTCTCCCGGTGCGTGCCAGCTATCCCCGAAAGTTCGATGTGCTCGTTGTCGACGAGGCCCACAACGTGGCTCCGGCGGGATCGGCCCACTATGCTCTCGAAAGCCAGCGAACGCGTCTAATAAGGTCGATCTCCCCGCATTTCCAGCATCGGCTCTTTCTTACGGCAACGCCGCATAACGGCTACACGGAGTCTTTTACGTCTCTACTCGAATTGCTCGACGACCAGCGCTTCTCGCGAAATATTCTGCCCGACGAGAAGCAGCTATCGCAGGTTATGGTTCGACGATTAAAGACCGATCTTGTCGACAGTGACGGGCAGCCGATTTATCCGAAACGGAGTTTGCAACCCCTCTCCATTTCGTACACTGCGGAAGAACGGGAAATTCACAAAAAGCTCGACGCTTATTGCCGGAGCCGTGAGGAGACCAGTCGAGATAGTGGTTCCACCGGAACGAAATTCGTAAATAGCCTTCTCAAAAAGCGGTTGTTTTCGTCACCGGCGAGCTTTGCGACGACCCTTGAAAAGCATTTCGAAACTCTCACGACTGAGAAGGTGAAAGATGAACCGGATGCGTTTTCGGATCGCATTCTTCGAAAAGCCATCCTCAAGGCCGAGGAGGATTATGCCGACGACAGACAGTTCGAAGCGGCCCAGTCGGAGGCTGTAGAAGCCGCCACCAGACGTGCCGCTCCATTGACCGGTGACGAAAGAAGGCTCCTCAATGAAATGCGGGATTGGGCTGAGAAGGCCAGCCACCGCATGGATTCGAAAGCCAATGCGATAGTCGAATGGATAGAGGCCAATCTCAAACCCGAAGGCGAGTGGAACGATCGTCGGGTAATCCTATTCACCGAGTACCGAACGACCCACCAATGGCTTCACGAGATTCTCGCTTCTCGCGGGTATGGCGGGGATAGGCTCGGTGTAATTCATGGAGGAATGACCAACGAAGAGCGGGAGCCTGTAAAAGCCGCTTTCCAGACCAATCCAAAGGACTCGTCGATACGGATTCTTCTCGCCACCGATGCCGCATCGGAAGGGATCGACTTACAGAATTATTGTAACTGTCTCATCCACATCGAAATCCCATACAATCCGAACGTCATGGAGCAGCGCAATGGCCGGATCGATCGTCATGGCCAAAGGCAAAAAGAAGTCCTGATATGGCATCCTGTCGAAGGCGGTGAGGCCGAGAGCGACAAATTGGGGGGGCATAAGGACGATATCATCCGCGCACTTACGAAACTCGAAGCGATGCGCGCGGATATGGGAAGCGTCAACCCGGTAATAGCCCCGCAGATGGCGGGATTGATCGAAGGGACGCGCCGCGATCTCGATACCAGAGAGGCCGAGGCCAGGGCGGCAAAGGCCAGACGTTTCGTTCGGGCCGAACGGCAACTTCAAGAACGAATTTCCCGGCTTCACGAGAGGCTTCAGGAAACCCAGAAAGACTTTCATCTGACGCCCGATCGCATATGCGAAGCGGTCAAGACAGGTTTGGCGCTCGCCGAGAAAGCACGCCTCGAGCCGGTCGAGTTGGATGGTGCACCAAGTGGCACTGTCTTCGAGATGCCCGCCCTTACGGGTTCATGGGCGCGTTGCTTGGAAGGTCTACGCCATCCGCACACTCAAAAACAACGCCCTATAACATTCGACCACGAGGTGGCGAAGAATCGTGACGACGTCGTTTTGATCCATTTGAACCATCGTCTTGTCCAAATGTGTTTGCGTTTGATGCGCGCCGAAGTTTGGGCGCAGGACGATACGAAAAAATTGCACCGTGTCGACGTCCGGAGTGTCGCCGAGAATTTTTTGGATACACCAGCGGTCGCAGTTGTATCTCGCTTGGTCGTGACCGGAGGAACGCATCATCGGCTACACGAAGAACTTACGGTATCTGGCGGCTTTCTGAAGGACGGAGGCTTCAGCCGCGAGGCACGGGTGAACCAGGTAAATCAGTGGTTTGAAGAAGGAGCCTCGTTCGAAGCCAACGAGAGTCTTTTTGGTGATCTCGCAGAGAGATTCGAGAAGAACGAAGACGCCATCCACCGCGCCTTGGAAGCGCGTTCGAACGAACGTCTTCGCACCCTGCAAAACACGCTCGAAAACCGTAAACGGCAGGAAGCCGACAACATTGCTTCTGTGCTGGACGAGCTTGTCCGCACGATCGAACAGGAACTCAAAAAAGAGCGTGAACCGGAGCAGCTTGCCTTGTTCTCCGAAGACGAACGAATGCAGGTGAGGCGGGATACAGAGGCACTCAAAGCCCGCTTGGCCCGCATACCGGAAGAGAAGGCTCAAGAGCTCGAAGCTATCGATCAGCGTTATCAGGATTTCACAGCACGCACATTCCCCGTCGCGGTGATCTTTTTCGTGCCTGAATCCCTCAAGGAAGGAGGGCGGCCATGACCGGGGCGAGCAAACATAGCGAATGGCTCTCACTCGTCGACGTATCGGGACCGTTTCTGGCCGAGCCTGTCTTGGATCAGGCTTTTCCTCAAGGTTTGGAGCAGATCGATCCTCTGGTGCGGCGGTCGGTTCGTCAGGCATATGACGAGTGGCGGGAAGCGATCGATCTCGAAGACCCGCAGCTACCAGCTTTTCATGGAGCTTGGGTCGATCTCGTTTTGAAGCGTGCTCTCGAGTTAGACGAAGACGGTGAAGGGGATGTTCTCAAATCACTCGCCAAGCTCGACGGGAAGCTGGACTATAAAGCCGCGGAGCATGGCATAACCCTCCGACCTGACTACGCAGTGGTCGACGAACAAAAAGACGATTGCCCGCTTCTATTGATCCGCATCTATCCGGCAGATGTTGTTTTAGATGAACCCGTCAAAGGTGATGGTTGGGCGACCACGCCGTTGGAGCGGATGGTCGAGTTATGTCGTGCTCAAAACGTTCGGCTTGGACTGGTGACCAATGGCGAACGATGGACATTGATTGATGCTCCTGTCGGGGCGACTGCGACCTTCGCGAGTTGGTACGCGAGGCTGTGGGGTCAAGAGCCGCTCACCTTACAGGCCTTCGTCAATCTTCTCGGTATCCGGCGGTTCTTTGTCGATCCCAGTGAACAGCTTCCGGCTCTTTTCGAGGAGTCCCTGAAGTTACAAGACGAAGTTACCGATGCGCTTGGCGAGCAGGTTCGTCGGGCCGTCGAAGTTCTCGTGCAACGTCTCGATCGCGCCGATGTCGATCTCAATCGAGAACTTCTCGAAGGTGTAGAGCCATCGGAGCTCTACGAAGCCGCGTTGACGGTCATGATGCGTATCGTCTTCCTGCTTTCTGCGGAAGAACGTGGATTGCTTTTGATGGGGGACGAGCGTTACGAGGCCAACTACGCGGTATCGACGCTGCGAATGCAGCTTCGCGCTGAGTCCGAAGAAATCCTGGAACGCCGCCAAGACGCATGGTCAAGACTGCTAGCGATCTTCCGGGCCGTCTATGGCGGTATCGACCATGAAACGATGCGGTTACCCGCTCTCGGGGGCTCGTTGTTCGATCCGGATCGTTTTCCGTTTCTCGAAGGACGTGGCAAGGCATCGGACTGGAAATCCGATCCAGCAAAGCCTTTGCCGATCGATAATAGAACGGTGCTGCTGTTACTCGAAGCCGTACAGCTTTTTCAGGGGAGGACGCTCTCCTATCGGGCGCTTGATGTGGAGCAGATCGGCTATGTCTATGAGGGCTTGCTCGAGCGAACTGTGGTCCGCACAAAGGAAGTCACGTTGGACCTCGACGCGGCCAAGAAATCCAAGAAACCGTGGGTTACTCTCGACGAGCTAGAAGCGGCTGATGGGGAGGGAGACAAGGCGCTATCGGCTTTATTGGAAGAGCGCACCGGAAGTTCTTCGAGCCGCGTGAAAAACGATCTAACAAAAAAAGTCGATGAAGCCGCTTCAGACAAGCTTCTGACGGCATGTCATGGCGATCAAGTGCTGCGGGATCGCATCAAGCCGTACTTCCATTTTTTGCGAATGGATAGTTGGGGGTATCCCCTCGTCTACCCCGAAAATACTTTCATGGTCACGACCGGAGCGGATCGTCGGGAGACGGGGACACACTACACGCCCAAATCTTTGACCGAGGCCATCGTCAAAGAGACTTTGGAACCCGTTGTTTATCTCGGGCCAGCGGAGGGAAAGCCGCGCGAGGAATGGTCCCTCAAATCACCTGCCGAGTTGCTTGACTTAAAAATCTGTGACCCGGCGATGGGGTCCGGTGCTTTCCTCGTGCAAGCTTGCCGCTCGCTGTCAGAGCGCTTGGTCGAAGCCTGGGAAGAGGCCGAGAAAAAGGGAAATGCTATCACTACAGAAGGTGTCGTCGTCGAGAAGGTCAATGGGTATGAGCCCCTCCGAAACGACGCTGAAGAAAGATCGCTGACAGCAAGACGTTTGATTGCAGAGCGTTGTCTGTATGGCGTGGACATAAATCCGCTGGCGGTTGAATTGGCCAAGCTGTCGATTTGGTTGGTGACGCTTGCCAAGGGGCGACCTTTTGGATTCTTGGACCATAACCTTAGAAGCGGCGACGCCCTGCTTGGAATCCATAATCTAGAACAGCTCCACTATCTCGAAATGAGACCAGGTAAAGGAAGTTCCAAGAAACTCTTCGGACAGAAGATTGATCAGGCAGTCGACCAGGCGATTAAGCTACGTGCAGAACTCCGCAGCAGGCCGATCCGGGACATTCGGGATGTCGAGGTAATGGCCAGCTTGGATGAACAGGCGAGACAAACGCTAGACCTACCGGAGTTAATTGCCAATGCGTTCGTCGGCGAGGTTCTGGCCGCGAACGGTGGCAATGTTGATACAACATCTCTCTCAATCGAAGCAGGTGGGGCCGTGGATGGGGAGGATTCTAAGGTCAGTGCCTTGAATCATCGGGCACGCAAGGGCCTTGGTTCTGATCATTTCCAAGGTAAGCCATCAAAGCGGGCTTTCCATTGGCCACTGGAGTTTCCAGAGGTGTTTTGCCGAGATGATAGTGGGTTCAATGCGATCGTCGGCAATCCGCCATTCTTAGGGGGGACACGCATTTCCACCGCTATGGGATCACGATACAGGGAATACTTGGTCCACAATGTAACGCCTGGGGCAGAGGGTAGGACAGACCTCGTCGCTCACTTTTTTAACCGATCTTTCAATCTGCTTGCTAGTAAGGCGTGTTTTGGCTTGTTGGCCACAAACTCAATATCTGAAGGTGAAACACGACAGGCAGCACTAGAAAGATTACTCGGAGACTTTAGCGCTACGATATATGCAGCCTATCCAAATGAGGTTTGGCCAGGTAAAGCCGCAGTGGTAACGAGCCGAGTTCACATTCGAAAAGGTGAATGGAAAGGCGAGTGCATACTCACAGGGCGTCATGTTGCCTATATATCGGCCTTTCTTTCAGACCAGGAAGAATGGACGCCACAGCAATTAAAAGCAAACGCCGGAAGGTCTTTTATCGGCTCTTATGTCTTGGGTATGGGATTTGTCCTGTCCGAAGAAGACGCCAGAGACATGGTTTCTAGAAATCCAAAAAACAAGGAAGTGATATTTCCTTATTTGAATGGAAAAGACTTGAATAGTGATCCTGTGCAACACCCGAGCCGATGGGTCATAAATTTCTGGGATTGGTCAGAAGAGAAGGCAAGGCAATACGTAGAGCCATATGATCATCTGAAAGAGAATGTTTATCCAGAACGAATGGAGAAATCTAAACAACATTCTTACCGTAACATCATGTCTATGTGGTGGTTACATTGGAATAACCGCCCTGGCCTCTACACTGCAATAGGCAGAGGGCAGGTTTTCTTACAGAAACAACAAAAAAATGGTCGGGAAACCGGGCCAATGAAGAAGGTTTTGGTTTGCGCTAGGGTTAGCAAAACAGGAGCTTTTGTTTTCGTAGATAACGACTCAGTTTATTCCGATCAGGTCATAATAATCGCTTCTGATCGTTATGAAGACTTTTCGTTGATGCAGTCTTCGATTCATGTGGCGTATGCTTGGAAGCACTCTTCTCAGCTGAAGTCAGATATGAGGTACACGCCCACAGATGTATTTGAGACATTTCCGTTTCCCTTAAACAATGATCGCTCTGACTTAGAGCGCTTGGGGGAGCATTGCCATTCGCTTCGTGCTGAAGTTATGCGTGATGAAAAAATCGGGCTAACAAAATTTTACAATCGTTTTCATGATCAAGAAGAAGCTGATGCACGTATCGTGGAGTTACGTGACCTACATCGCCAGATAGATGAGATGGTTGCTCGAGCATACGGTTGGGAAGACCTCCCTCTCGCCCACGGTTTTCACGAAGTTGACTATCTTCCTGAAAATGATCGTGTTCGCTTCACGATCTCCGAACCTGCTCGTATAGAAATTTTATGTCGGCTTTCAGCATTAAACCGCGAACGATTCAATGATGAACAAAGCACGGGCAACTCGAAGGCTGCCAAGAAAGGGAAGGCAAAGCAGAGTACATCATCCGAGACAAAGCCTTCGACCCGCAAGAAACAGTCGTTACAGGCGGACTTGTTCGGGGCCGAAACCACATCACCCAGGCCTAAGCCGAAGCCTATGCCAGTTGAACCTGTTGAACGGGTGTATGAGTGGATTGAGGAGAAGCGAGGAGTATGGCTTCCAAAACAAGCGATCCTCGAAGGAACCGGATTTGACAATTCTACATTGGATACGGCCTTAGCGGATCTAATTGCCGACGATGATTTGGAACAACAGGGTGTGGGGGACGACGCCTTCTACAGAGCTAAAGGTTGATTGGGGGAGCGATGGCAGAGGAGACAATACAAAAGAAAACCGCGAATGCCTGGGTGGCTGTTGATCTTGACGAGCTGCGTGGCGAATTTCCATATCCGGAATTCGTCCTGACCCTAGAAGGCGCGCCACATCTTTTCTCTGCTATTGCCGAAGGCGACTGGGTTTTGATTGCGGAACCTGGTGGAAATTTTGCACGAGTAGGCAGTGTCCTCCGGCTACGGTCCGACATTGAGCACACGACTATCTATTTCGACAAATTGATACAGGCAGAGAGTGAAGCCGCCATTGCACCCGCTGGTCTATCGTTACCAGCATCAGGTTCGATCAGTCGTTTGCAATGGGAAGACTTTGTTGGCGGTCTGGTGAAGCTGACAGGTAAGACGCCTGACGAAGTGCCGCTTGTCGAGCACCAAGCCTATATCCGTGAATTGCTTCAGTTAGCCGTCACGGATGATTTGCTCGGCCCGGCAAAAGGGCCGCACGAGCAAATCGTGGATATGAGTGTTCGCGACCGTTATCTCGTCGGAAAACTTGCGCCGCGTGAAACCGAGAATGGTGGTATCGAAGGCTTGGAAGGTCCGCTGGCATCGGAAGCGGACGAAGGAGAGCCGGACGATCTCGACGTTCATAAAGGCAGGCATGATCCTGGTGCGGAGTTCGACGGCGCGACCGGACGCGTCGATGCGGAAGCCGATGCCATGGACGAAATAGATGCTGCCAGTAACCAGTCACTTGTGCCATCGAGTTTCGGGATGACTGTTTGCGTCGAGGGCGATGCGGAAGAGATTGAAGTCGAGGCTCGCTGGGGTCGATATGAACGCGACTACGAAACCGAGATTTACAAAACCAAGACCAACAAAGAGACGGGCGCTGAGGAACAGGGTCCGAAGGCCAAAGTCTGGCAGCGTATACCTTGCGGCGGTCGTATCAAGTTGCGGATCGAAGAAGGCCAGATCGCCCATCAGGCTCCCGATCCCGCACAGCCGGAAGTCCGTATCCAAGGCACCGTTCGCAGCAAGAATGCCAATGGTGACCGGCTTGTTACGCTCTTTCTCGTCAATGCCCAGGAAGACCCCGAAGAGAACAAGGACAGTGGTTGGGTATTCCAGCCCGAGATAATCGTTCGGGCTGTGGAGGGAGCAGCGGATAAGTCCGTCTTCCGGCGTCGGCTCGCCATGAGCCTTCATGCAGACGATCCGGAGCGTGACATGCTCGAAATGATTTATCGCCGTCAGGTCGAATTCGCGACCGGGCACGGTGTAGCCGTTCATGCGAAAACCGAGGCCGGTGAAACCGAAACGGCATCGGAAATCCGCACTGTCATTATGCCGCAATACGAGGTCCCGGTAACGGAAACCCCCGGATTGAACCCCGAGGACCGTCCCGCAATGCGGCGCATGGTCGATGAGGGCTTTCTCGATATGAGCGACCTTGCCGCTATGGACCGCGACAAGCTCGTGGCCGCCCTGACGGTGCTTGCCGATGATTATGCAGCGTGGATCGGAGATCAGGCAGCGCGCATTGGATCGGATGTCTCCGGTTTCGACGACGAGGCCAAAGAGGCGGTGGCCAAATGCCGTCTTATCCACGAGCGTCTTGTCGAGGGGGTAAATCTTCTCGCGGATACCGGTAACGATCTTGCTTTGGACGCATTCCGGTTCGCGAACCAGGTCATGGCCAAGCAGCGCATTCATAGCATTTATGCGCTTTCCCGCCGTCGCGGTGAGAAGGTCGATATTGCCGATCTGGATATCCGCAAGAACAGGTCGTGGCGTCCCTTCCAGCTCGCCTTCGTCTTGTTGTCGCTTCCGTCTCTTGCAGACCCGCATCACGTGGACCGGACCAAACCGGTCGAAGCTTTCGCCGACTTACTCTGGTTTCCGACAGGCGGTGGTAAGACCGAAGCCTATTTAGGCGTTGCGGCATTCGCGATGGCTATCCGCCGCATGCAGGGCGACCTCGGTGGGTATGACGGACGGCGTGGTTTGACCGTCATCATGCGCTATACGCTTCGCCTTCTCACACTTCAGCAATTCCAGCGGGCGACTACATTAATCTGTGCGATGGAGCTGGAACGTCAGGAAGCCGCTGCGAACGATGACGACCGCCTCGGGACTACCCCTTTCACGATCGGCCTTTGGGTCGGCAACAAGGTGACACCCAGCACGACTGCTGACAGCCATAGTGCGATTCAGAGAATACGTGATCCCGACAAGTTCGATGCCGGTGGGACGTCACCCGCACAGCTTACGAGTTGTCCTTGGTGCGGCTCCGAGGTCTCCGACAAGCGAGACATAGAAGTCGATAAGGATTCGCTACGTACGAAAATCTATTGCGGTGACAAAAAGGGGCGCTGCGAATTCTCGAAGGGCCGGTCAAGCAAGCATGCCCATCCCGGATTGCCGGTCGTAGTCGTCGACGAAGAAATCTATCACCGCCCGCCATCGATGATGATCGCCACTGTCGACAAGTTCGCAATGATGGCGTGGCGGGGTGAAACCCGCACTCTATTCGGTCGTGCGACCTCCGAATGTCCGCGTCACGGCCTCCTATGGCCTGAGGCGAGTTGTTCAGGAAAGCATCCTGCGCGTGGCGGGTTGCCGTCGACAAATGCCCAAAAAATAAAGCCGATACGTCCGCCAGATCTGATCATTCAGGACGAGTTCCATCTTATCAGCGGGCCGCTCGGAACGATGGTCGGGCTATACGAGACTGCCGTCGACGAACTCTCCACATGGGCGATTGAAGGGGCCGCGATCAAGCCGAAAATCATCGCGTCGACCGCGACCGTGAGGAAAGCCAAGGAGCAGGTCAACAACGTCTTCATGCGTCGGGTATCGGTCTTTCCGCCGAGCGGTCTTGATGTCAGCGACAACTTCTTCTCGGTCCAGAGGCCGATAGAGGCAATTCCGGGACGGCGTTATATGGGCGTTTGCTCTCCCGGCAGTTCGCGTCCGGCCATGTTGATTCGCGTATACACCGCATTTCTGACTGCCGCTCAGGCTCTATTCGATCGCTTCGGCCAAGCTGCCGATCCGTATCTGACGACTGTCGGCTACTTCAATTCGTTGCGCGAACTTGGCGGGATGAAGCGGCTTGCAGAGGACGATGTACAAACGCGTTGTTATCGTGTCCAGATGAGTCTGGTCGACCGTCCGGGGCTTGCCCAGCGCAGCGTGAACAACGTGCGTGAATTGACGTCGCGCGTGTCCAATCGCGATATCCCGAAATATCTCGATCAGCTCGAAGTCAAATTCAAAGCGGAGTTTGACGTCGAAGCTGGCAAATACGTTACGAAGTGGGATGAGGGCGACGCCCGCTCAGTCGATGTCGTGCTCGCCACCAACATGCTTTCGGTCGGTGTCGATGTGAACCGGCTCGGGCTGATGGTGGTCAACGGGCAACCGAAGGGAACGGCTGAGTACATTCAGGCGACCAGCCGCGTCGGTCGTTCGTTTCCCGGTCTGGTTTGCACCGTTCTGACATGGGCGAGGCCGAGAGATTTATCGCACTACGAAACGTTCGAGCATTATCACGCGACTTTTTACAAACATGTCGAAGCGCAAAGCGTCACTCCGTTTTCCCCCCGTGCAATGGACCGTGGATTGACGGGCACCATGCTCAGCGTCCTCCGTTTGGAAAACGATCCGTTCAACCCGAACCTCGGAGCAGGTGCGCTAGACAGTACCGGAAAGAAAGAAGTCGTCGATGCTGTCGATTTGCTTTCGGCGAGGGCCTGGGGAATCACCCAACAATCCGGAATCAAAACCCTCGCCACGGACGAGCTCAAAGAGCGTGTCGACGAATGGGCGAAAGAGGCATCCAAAGGGGGGCGCACACTCGCTTACGAAAAGAAGGGCAAGGGCAAAGATACGATGGTCGCTCTTCTGAAACGGCCCGGCATACAGGCTTGGGACAATTTTACCGTCCCGATGTCGATGCGGGAGGTCGAACCGGGCGTCCGGCTTATCATGAATGCCGCAAGGATCGGATCGGAAGGTCCGGCATGGACACCCCGGCCGACAAGCAGTGACAGCGGAGAGGGGGACACATGACCAGTGATAAATCCCCTGTCGGAGATGTGAGGCCGAGCCAGATACTGTGGACCTACGGTCCCGGTGCCTTGATCGATTTGCCTAGCCTTTCGGTTATTACGATGGGCAACGATCGTTGGGAGAAAGATCGTTGCCTGCCGATCGAAGAGGCCCGTTTATTGGCGGCGGTTCGCAAAGTTCTCGGTCCGCAGGTCGAAAGTCTGCGTGTACCGCCTTTCCAGCAAAGCGAGGATATCGAGGCTTATTCGGCAGAAGCCTTGATCGGCGTTCCGGTGAGGCCATTCCCTCGATGGCTGCGCTGCGTCAAATGCGGTCTGTTGTCGGAATGCGATCTCGGGCTTTTCGAGATCAAGGAAGATCGCTACCGGCCCGAAAACACCCGCTTCGTTCACAAAGGATGTAAGGGTTCGAAAGGCAACCTACCAGCCAAGGACGCGGATGCTGTTCCCGCACGTTTCCTGCTGGCCTGCCGGAATGGACATCTCGATGATTTCCCATGGGATTACTTCGTTCATAGCGGTCCTTCAGGCTGCAAAGGGACGCTACGATTTTTCGAGAGTGGCGCTTCGCTGCAGACCGAAAACCTCTGGGTGAAATGCGACGAATGTGGCGCCTCGCGCAACATGGCTCATGCGTTCGGCAAATCCGGCAAAGAAAATCTTCCCCGCTGTAGGGGACGCCATCCGCACCTTGATCGGTACGAGACAGAATGTGACGAACAAGCACGCGCGGTTTTGTTGGGGGCGACGAACAGTTGGTTCCCGATAACGTTGTCCGCACTGGCGATCCCGCTCTCCCGTGATCCGGTGGCTCAGCTCGTCCGGGACGGTTGGGATTACTTTGAGGATGTGGAATCCGAAGCAGAGGTTGCGCTCGTTATCAAAACCCTGAAGAAGTCCGGTGCATTGCCTGGGATCGACAAACATTCCGCCTCGGCGGTATGGAACGCGATCCAGTCGATACGCAGCGGCGAAACCAGCTCAGAAGTTACAGAGTCGGATATCAAAGGTCCGGAGTGGGACGTGTTGACCGACCCGCATCCTCCGACGGACTGGCCGCATTTTCTGAGTAAGTCTGTCGACGTTCCGAAAGGTCTCGAGGATCGAATATCGGGTGTTTCGCTTCTCGAAAGATTGAGAGAAGTAAATGCTCTGTTGGGCTTTACCCGCGTCGAAGCCCCGGAAGAGACCGCAGATCCCGACGAGCGCCCACCGATGGCAGGGCTTTCCGCGAGCCCGCCGGAATGGGTTCCCGCCGGTCAGGTGCATGGTGAGGGAATATTCATTCGTTTCAGCGAGGAGGCACTGAACGAATGGGAAAAACGGGATAGCGTCAAAGCGAGAGACGGCCAACTAATCGCAGGTCACAAAGGGTGGCGTAATTCGCGAAAGCTAGATCCGGATGAAGGATATCCCGGTTCCCGGTACGTGCTCCTTCATACGATTGCGCATTTGTTGATCAGAGAATTGGCACTGGAATGTGGATACAACGCCGCCAGTATTCGGGAACGCATTTATGCCGATATAAACGGGGAGCGCCCGCAAGCGGGAATTCTTATCTACACGGCCGCCGCCGATTCTGACGGCACGCTCGGAGGGCTGGTCGATCTCGGGAAGCCCGAAAATCTCGGGCGGCTCTTAAAACAGGCTTTGTCGCGTGCCGGTATTTGCTCGTCCGATCCTCTCTGCGCCGAGCACGATCCGGATAAAGACAGGTCCCTGCATGCTGCGGCATGCCATGCCTGTTCGTTCGTTTCCGAGACATCTTGCGAACGCGGTAATCGTTATATCGATCGGGCGTTGGCAATATCAACTCTGGAAGTCGCCGATGCGGCCTTTTTTTCGTGAGGAGGACGCATGGACAAGCTGCTCGCCTCGATCACCGAAATTACAGCTAACACCCCGCCCGAGAAAATCGAGCAACTGGCCAATCAATTACGCAAGGTCGACAATCCCGCGTCTTCCGCATCGTTGAGTTCCTGGGCTATCGCGCCGGTCGCACGGGACCGGCTACGCAAACTCGTCGAAAGCTGGAGAAATTGTCCTCTGCCATCAGACGAATTGGCGGCGATGCTGACCGGCGCTGCCTACGCCTACAAGCACGCCAAAGCCGAGTCGGATATCGAACTCGTTTGGACCGGGCCTTCAAGCGAACTCGTCGCCATGCGAAAAACGGAACAGGCTTTGTTGCAGGTCATCGATGTCGCACGTGAACGGTTCTTTTTGACGAGTTTCGTCGCTTACGACGTCGCGGCGATCATGAATGCCTTGGCAGCGGCTTCTGAGCGTGGTGTGGAAATATCAATGCTGCTGGAGTCGAGTGACGCGCACGGGGGCGGGGTATCCATCGACGGGATCGGACATATGAAGAAAGTCCTTCCGTCAGCCCGGATCTATTTCTGGGGCGACAAAGCCGACGGATTTGTCGGAGGCAAAGTACATGCGAAGGTCGCTGTTGCCGACGAGCGAATGTGCTTTCTCTCCAGTGCAAACCTGACCGGTTACGCTATGGAGATGAATATGGAGGCCGGGGTTTTGATCCAAGGAGGTTCTATCCCGGTAAAACTTCACCGCCATTTGGAGGCACTGATAACGACGAAGATAATCGAACGAGTTTGAATGGATACAGTAGACAGGGAAACGCGATCAAAAATCATGGCCAGTGTCGGGCAGAAGAACACCGACGCTGAAATGACCTTGCGTTCTGCCCTGCATAAGGTCGGGTTGAGATATCGACTGCACGATAGAAAACTGCCCGGTAGTCCGGACCTCGTTTTTCCTCGCTACAGCGCAGTCATATTCGTTCACGGTTGTTATTGGCACGCCCACGATTGTTATCGGGCAACCAAGCCGAAGACGCGAGAGGAATTCTGGGCCGAGAAATTTGCAGCCAACAAGAAGCGAGACGCCCGGAATATCAAACGGCTTCGGGAGCAGGATTGGAGAGTTCTTACGGTTTGGGAATGTGCGCTGAAAGGAAAAACCGGTCTACCGCTCGATGTACTGGTTCAACGCACAGTAGCCTGGCTGCAATCCGGAGCTTCATGCGGGACCATTTCCGGGGCGAGAAGCGACGCTAACGGCGAGAAAGGGAAATCGTCGGGTCGATCGTCCCATGGTAATTGCGTCGAAAGCAGAAAAGTATCGACACACAGGTATAGTAGGTCAGTAAGAGAGAGTTGATGGATCAGGCCGAACTCACAGGACTGTTTTGCGCGCGGCCTCAGAATTTTGCTTGGTTCCTCGGTGCAGGTGCGTCCCGTTCTGCCGATTTGCCGACCGCAAACGACATGCTTTGGGATCTCAAACGGCAATATTATTGCCGAGAAGAAACCCAGGACATATCCAGGCAAGATATTCAGAACAGCGCAGTCAGAGAACGTATTCAGGCCTTTATGCAGTCCAGAGGATTTCCTGCACCCTATGAGGATGACGAATACCCAGCCTATTTCGAAAAGATTTTTGGCGACGACAAGGAGAAGCAACGTCGCTACATCAAGGCAAAGCTCTCTGAGGAAAACTTGTCTCTAGCAATCGGTCACCGCGTCTTGGGCGCGTTACTGGCGTCAAAAGACAGCCGGATCGTGTTTACGACAAACTTCGATAGCGTCGTCGAGAAGGCGATCGCAGAAGTTTCCGGTCAGTCTTTGAGCGCCTACCATCTCGAAGGAGCACACAACGCCAGCGCGGCCCTCGATAACGAAGAGTTTCCTCTTTACTGCAAGCTGCACGGCGACTTCAGGTACGACAGCATTAAAAACCTTCGAGCCGATTTGTCGACGCAGAATCGGGATCTTTCGGCTTGCCTCGTAAATGCTGGTACCCGCTTGGGCTTTGTCGTCGCGGGTTATAGCGGTCGCGACGCAAGCGTGATGAAACTATTTTACGAGGTCCTCGAAACGACCAATCCGTTTCCGCACGGTCTCTTCTGGACGGAGATCAAGGGGGCCGATCTACACCCGGAAGTCACCGATCTACTCGAAAAAGCCCGAGAGAAAGGCGTAACAGCCGAACACGTTCAGATCGAGACATTCGACTCTTTGCTTCTCAGATTTTGGCGAAACTTAGAGAGCAAGTCTCCGGAGTTGGACTCTAAGGTCAGGAAGCTCGAAATCACCTCGGCGTCAATTCCACTACCTTCGGTCGGTCGGGCCAATCCGATCGTTCGACTGAACGCACTACCCATAATCGACATGCCGGAGCGATGTCTTTCGCTCTCGTTTTCTCCTTCGTGCGAATGGAGTGAAATCCGTCGAGCCCGTGTTGCCTCCGAAGGCGAATTAGTTCTAGCCAAATCCGACAGTGTATTGTGTTGGGGGCAACGCGCATCGATCGATGACGCTTTCGACCGGAAACCCGAGCGTATTGATTCGACTGAATTGCCCGACGACCTGTCCGCTCCCGGAAACCTGTACCTAAAAGGGTTTGTCGAAGAAGCTCTCGCTAAAGCATTGGCGAGGGACAAGCCTCTTTTATGCAGGACAAACCGTTCAGGATCGTTCTTGATTGCAGACGCTCATGCCCAGGATCAGGGGTGCTACCAACCCTTGTTCGACGTTGTCGGAAGGCTTCACGGTGACATTCGTGGCCTATTCACGGAAGTCTCTGAAAAATTTCCGGAGAGTCGCCAGATCGGCTGGGCGGAGGCTCTAAGGGTTTCGATAGATGTAAGGGGCGACAACATTTGGCTCCAACTCGATCCCGATATCTGGATATGGCCGATACATGCCAAACGCATTGCGACCGATTTTCTGGACGAACGACGAGGAGACCGGCTGAACGCGAAGTACAACGCCATAATAGATGCCTGGGTAAGGATCGCTCTTGGAACCGACGAACGCAATACGGAAGTCTCACTCAAACCCTTTGACGAGGGCGATGATGCCGAAAATCCGACTTTCCGTGTCGGATCACGTACCGCCTTTGCGAGGAGGTTGGTGTCATGAGCGTACCGAGCAGCGAATTATGCGGATACTCGCTACTTCCCGAACCAGAGCTTCTGTTCGACGGTGACTGTAGGCATAAGCATCCCCTTATCGGGTTGATCCAGAACGGGCCGTATGGTCGACGGTTCGGATCGCCGAACTACATGCGATTGGCGGTGCTCGCTCCTTCCCGCGATATACCCAAACTCAAAGCACTAGTCTCCGAGTTGGAGCGGACCGCGCAACCAAAGGAAGCGAAAAACTACTATCCAGAATATCCCGGTTTCGAACAGCTGTTCAGGATTCCGATTGCCCAATTGGACGAAGGACTGGTTCGTTCGTTTCCGGACGAACTAGACCGACATGCCGAAACAGGCGCGAAGGAGAAATTGGCAGAAGCGCTATTTCAGTGCATCACGCAGCTCAACCAGCAACGTAGTAGTTTCGATGTCGCGCTCATCCATCTACCTCGTAGTTGGGCCTCTTGCTTCGAAGGAGATAACTTCGATTTCCATGACTATTTGAAGGCTTATTGCGCTCCCGTGGGCATCCCGATCCAGATCGTTCGTCAACAGAGTTTCGAACGAAATTGCCGAGCAAATGTGATGTGGGGGCTGAGTGTCGCCCTGTACGCCAAGGCGGGAGGCGTCCCGTGGAAACTGACCGGTCTCGGAAAGGACGAGGCCTTTATCGGTATCAGCTATGCCATGAAAGCAGGTGAGGAAGGCACGCTATACAGCACCTGTTGTAGTCAGGTTTTCGATCCTGACGGAACCGGATTCCAGTTCGTGGCTTACGACGCTAAGGAGTTTACCCAGGATAATCGAAAGAATCCGTATCTTTCGTATTACGAGATGCAATCCGTTCTCTCACGGAGTTTGGAGATTTATCAGCGCGCCCATTTCGGGCGTGTTCCCAAGAAGATTACGGTCCATAAAAATACACCCTTCAGAGAGGAGGAAATTCTTGGGGCTGTCGATAGTTTTCGTGCCGATACCGAGGTCGAGCTTGTACAGATAGTCAAAGATGTGAACTGGAAGGCGATTCGGTTCGATACCAAGTCGCCACCGCAGCCGTTCAACTATCCGGTGGAGCGCGGAACTTATTTGCCACTCGATACCAACGAGGCGTTGTTGTGGACGCAAGGGAGTGTTCAGGGCGTTCATGTGAATAACCCGAGATACAACGTCTATAAAGAAGGCGCTTTAAAGCCCACTCCGTCTCCACTTTTGATCCGGCGATTTACGGGCGTAGGGGGTTGGCATGACACCTGCTCCGGTATTGTCGGATTGACCAAAATGGATTGGAACAACAATACGCTCTACAAGAAGCTGCCGGTGACACTGGTTTACTCGAAAACGTTCGCCGATATCCTTCAGCAAAATCCAAATATCGTCGACAAAGTCTTCGATTTTCGCAGTTTCATGTAGGCCAAATACGAGATGACGGTCGGAAACGAATGATTAATGCTCAAAGCATTAGGTGCCATAAATGACGATCAAAAGCGCCGGTGAAATTCTTGTTTCCGAGATGAGAGAGGCCGTGGATCGGCTCAAGGATTGTGTCACGCCCCTATTCGACGTGAACGATAAGGGCGAGGCGGTGCTCCTCGGAAGTGCGGTTCTTATTTCCCTTTCCGACGACATATTCCTTTGTACCGCCAAACACGTCATAGACGAGAATAAGACCTCGACGCTTTACTTCGACGGGCCGACAAAAATGGAAGTTCTCGAAGGGGATTTTCAGTGTTCCAAAGAGCACGATGTCGCCGTCCTGAAGCTCACGCCGGAACAAGTCGCGGCTTTCCAGAAGTATGCTCCACTTGCGGAGAGCGAGATTGCCGACCAGTCACAAACGGCATCATCCAAGTACGTCGAGTTCCTCGGTTTCCCGGAGACCAAGAACCGCAAGGTTTACAATCAGAAGAAAATCAAGGGGCTATTGCACGCTAACGGTTGCAATGTCATCGAGACCACCACCGCGCGCGTCCGGGTCTCTTTCAATAGAAAGCGAAATATCGACTCCGAAACCCGCGCGCGGGTCACGGCCCCTGATCCACATGGAATGAGTGGCGGCGCGATGTTCGGCGTGCCTATGGACAAAGAAACAACAGAAGGCACACCTCACCCCAGGCTGGTCGGATTGGCGACCGACAACCCCCCGAACCCCGAAGTTTTCGGGCCGACGATCGCGATAGCTCTGGCAATCATCCGCGATGGTTGGCAGGTCACGCTCCCTACGCGATTGGACCCCACAAATGTCAGTACGAATCCACCCACCGTGTGAGAGACGCGTTTGCACTGCTTGTCAGGCAATTCGAGGGTTGGCCCAGATTACTGAAATCTCATCTGCGTCCAGACATAGTCCAACGCATCCAGTGCCGGGTGGATGTTTTACAACGGGCCAATTCATGCACAGCTTAAATTTTAACTGGTATCAGATTTGTACTTAGCGCATTGGAACACTGTGTAAAAAGCTCCTCGGTGTCGGTATAAGCAAAATCCGCACTCCTTACATCTCTGCGGTTTAAGTCTATGGGCGGTTCGTAGTCTCAATTCGCCATCAGAGATGCTGACCTTGACCTCAAGCAATCTCTAACCGAGCATGATTGCCAAATTGTATCTTTTTAGGGGTGAAAGATGAAGGCCGGACCTGTCGAAGTTGGAACGTTGTTACAAAACAGAAACAGGTACTGTGTGCCGATCTATCAACGACATTATGTCTGGGAATGGACAAAGCAGTGGGAGCCTTTCTGGTTCGATGTCCGTACGAAGGCGATAGAGCGTTTAGACGGCCGCGAACGTCGATTTTCGCACTTCATGGGGGCACTTGTTCTAGAAAGTAGGGGGAAACCAAGTGTAAAGCAGGTTCCTTCATTCCAGGTCGTGGATGGGCAACAACGTCTAACGACATTTCAGTTATTTCTTACGGCCGCCCGCCACTACGCCATTGAACTCGGTTATGAAACAGCTGCCGAGAACATCAAACGCTATCTTATGAACAGTGACCCGCATCTGATGGAAGACCCTGCTGTTGAGGTTCTGAAGGTTTGGCCGACCGAATATGATCGAGAATTATTTAAAGACCTAATCTTGTTTCCTGACCGAGCAGCTCTCCGCGACAAGTATATTGACCACTGGTACAAGAACAAAAAACGCGATCAGATCCGTATCCAGCGCTCAACGCCAAATTTGTTGGGCGCGTATGGCTATTTTTATGACCATATCAAACTGGCCGTAGAAACCGACGATCTCACTGACGATTTGCTTGACGTTGAAGAACCTGACGAGCCGGAAGTAGAGGACGAATCCGACCAGGAATTAGAAGGGGTGCCGGAGGTCTCAGCCGAAGAAATCCCAAAAGAACTAAAATTGGATGCGATCTGGCAGTCTTTGTTGGAGGAATTCAAGATTGTCGAAATCGTTTTGGATGAGGGGGACGATGCGCAGGTCATTTTTGAAACCCTAAACGAACGCGGTGAGCCGCTCCTAGCTGCTGATCTGGTCCGCAACAATATCTTTCAACGAGCCGATGCGTCGCAAGAGGATGCAGAAGCGCTATTCGCCAAACACTGGAAACCATTCGAGGATGTGTTCTGGGCGGAAGAAGAGAAGCAGGGGAGGTACAAAAAGCAAAGAATTGAGTTTTTTCTCTCGAATTTCATCGCGGGAAAAATTGCAGGTGAGGTTTCGCTTTCAAAATTGTTCTCAGAGTACAAGTCGTATCTCCAACCTAAGAAGGGCCAAACAGAACCACGATATGCAACAGTCGAGTCCGAACTTCTAGATCTCGCAAGGTTTGGCGGGATTTACCGTGACTTAATTGAGCGTAAAAGCGGCACTGATCTTGCGAAGTTCTCCAAAAAGCTTCGGCGCTGGGATGTGACAACCGTATACCCTTTGGTTCTTCGGCTATGGGACACAGATCAGCTGGAGACGGAAGAAAAGAAGGTAGCACTAAGTTCGATTTTGTCGTTTGTCGTAAGGCGCGCTGTTTGTGGGCTGACGACAAAGAACTACAACAAATTCTTTCTTACAGTTGTAGAGTTTCTAGACCAGAGTGGGTGGAGTATCGACAACCTCCATGCATTCATTCAAAAGCAGTCGGCAGAAAGTACTCGTTACCCGCAAGATGAAGAGTTTGAGCGTGCGGTGATTGACGCGCCTATGTACAAGAATCTCGGTTCCGCTAGAACTAATGCTTTCCTATGTGAACTAGAGCTTTCATTGCGAGGGAAGAAGCAAGAAGAGAAAACCCTTCCAGATGGTTTAAGCGTAGAGCATGTGTTGCCGCAATCGTGGCATGAGCATTGGCCGCTTGATTGCGATGAAGAGCCGACGGATGACGATTTTTTCCGGGCATTATTTGAACATACCGAGGACGATTCAATGATTGGCCAAATTGTGCGTCGTAATCGGTTGCTGCATAGTGTGGGAAATCTGACCCTAGTAACGCCGTCCTTCAACAGCTCTGTTCAGAATTATGCGTTTGATGTGAAACGCAAGGAATTTGCAGATCAGTCGACGTTAATGCTGAATAAAGCAATCGCTAGCGAAACAGGTTGGAATGAGAAAACAATCAGCACGCGCGGCGCCACTTTGGCGAAGGCAGCAGTGAATATTTGGCGCATGTGATATTGACGCGAGTTACAGGCAGTATCTTGTCGAACGCGTGCATTAGTTGCCTTCCCAAATCTTACGACACTCAATCGCCTCAGCGACGTAGTTATCTTTGGCGACCACATACATAAATGACTGAATGTCGATGTTTGAAGAGGGCTTCATTGCCGCGATGCCATCGCGAATGAAATAGGTAAGCTCAAGCAACGATTTGTACGATTGCGGGTTTGGATAAGACTCGTAGCTTAATTCAAAACCAAGCCGATAGGCCGTGTTCTGGACAATCTCCGGTTTCATATACATGTGATGATCCGGCAGGCAAAAAAACGGCCAATAGGTGATAATTGGCCATTTCGCGGCATCATCAGGTGCCAGTATTTTGGCCATTGACTTGAGCGCATTGTCGAAATCATTGCCGTAGAGAAGATCGTAAAGGGCGTTTGAAAATGGCTCGTGGTTCTTTTCCTTGGATAAAAAGCCGTTCAACTTCGTCTTCTCGAAAGGTGACGGTAAATTGGTTTTCTGCACACATCTAAGTGCATTCACACTGATCTGCTCGAAAGACTTCGCACTCAGTAAGGTCTCTAAAACATCTTTTCCCAAATGTTCAATGATAAATAGACGTGCGTTTTCCTTGTAGTCTCCCTCATGGTGTCGAAAGAACGGGTCGGAAAAATCTTCTGGAAAGGGCTTTCGGAAAAGGTTGATGGCACCATTGATATCAACGAAATCATTTGATTTGGCGTTCAGTGCCGTTTTGATTTCGTTGGTAACGGCGTCCTGGCTATCTGCTGTAAGCCGGGCGAGCTCTTTGCGGTCTTTGTCCCTGCCTATAGCAACGAATGAGCCATCATCGTTTTGCGCGACAACGACCTGGAACTCACGATGATCAAAACTATTAACTTGCCGTGCTGGCATATCCACCCCCTGACCTATCGTTCTTTCTCTCTTGCCTGGCGCATTTGTTTGAGTACGCATGCGTTAGTTTGACGAATGGTATCAATAGCGATCCGCTACTACACTTATAATAGCATTATGCCTGTTTTGGTCATACAAACGGATGTGCCCATCTTGGGCATTGGTGTTTGTTTGAGTTATTGGATGAGCGGCGTTAAAGCGAAAAACATCAGTCCCAAATTGGCAGACGATGGGCTGCTCGAGTATCTGCCTCGTGACCCGATCTATGTAGCTTTTGGCGCGTTCCCCGGCAATGAAATCAAAAGTGGCAAGTTGTTGAACCCTGAGTCTTCCGCCGCGCTTGCCGCCAATACGTTTGGCTTTTTCTTTGAGCAGCCAGCAACGCTGCCGCACATACCCGGCACAGAACGATGTGGCTGGCCTGCGGTAGAAATTGGGATTGAACGAACCGCACCGTTCCCCTGGTGGCCGAGAGGCCGTCATCCATGGCTCGACGCCTATGTTGAGACGAAGACACATATCATCGGGGTCGAGTCGAAAAGGTATGAGCCGTATCGAAGGAAGTCGAAGGGTGTATTTCTGAGGCCTATTGGCGGCCTGTCTGGGGTGAGCAGATGAGCCGATACGAATATGCTCGTGACCAAATATCTCAATCAAAGCTGATTTTCGACCACCTTGATGCGGTTCAATTGGTAAAGCATGCGTTTGGTTTAAGAACGGAGGCTAGTCGGCGAAGTAAACGACCCTGCCTCGTCTACTTGACCGCTGAGCCCAAGAAATGGCCCGATGGGCGAGACGTCGATGCGTTTAAGAAGGAACGTCATAGGAAAGAAATCATCACGTTCGCCGATCTGGTTGCGGGTGATGAGGTTACGTTTGTGCCTGTTACATATCAGGATCTGATAAGCGCTTTTGCGGCGTCTGATATTGAGGGTGTTGTGGACCATGGACAGGCAATTCAATCGGTTTTTCAGCCATAGAAGCTTGTGCTCAGTAATTTAATCCGAGGTTCTCAGCCATGGCGAAGAGTAAATCAGGGCGTCGAAAGCAGCCAAAACGCGATTCGATTGGCAATCTTACCGAGCGGCTTCGCCGAGGTGAGGTGATGCGGCCTTCCGACCGTGACGAAATATCCAGAAAGGCCTCTAAAATGAGCCTTGGCAAAGCTCCGGAAAACCTCCTTAACCCTTATATTGAGGTCGCCGGGGCAGACGATGAGGCCTTTCTACGTCAGGTCTTAAGCCGTGAAAAAGCCCGCCGTGATGCGTTGGCGACCTTCCAATCTTCAAATCCAACTCTGTTAGCTGAGAATTCATGGGGGCCCCAGAAAAGAACAACCCGAAAGTCCGCGAATAAGCCGCTTACTAAGAGTCAAAAGAAAGAGCTGAGAGAACGGCTATATTTAGAAGTGCGGAGTTCTCTCATTGACGGAAAAGCAGTCCTTAACTCTAGAAACATGCAGTCTTTGACAAATTACCTCGGCACCAAGCCTGTAGGAGAGAGAATTAGTGCAATTAAAAAAATTCTAGCCGAGTTGCCTGATGGCACAGTCAGCGAGCCCTTAGAGAAATACTTGAAAAAAGCTGAAAAAAAGAAGGAAGCGAGAAAAAAGAAGAGCGAGAAGAAGGCACAAAAACCATCATCTGAGAAGAATGATATTTCCCGTCGACCGAGTGGTGTCGTAGAGCCACAAACGACCAAAGACTTCGATATTCAGAAAAAAATCTACGATAGAATCATCACTGACCCTACGTTCTTTTACGCTCTAAGCATCGACGACATTCAGGGACGTCTGCGAAATATGAAAGCAGTCAAGAAGCGCTTGGAGCGAGGTAAAAGACAATGGGTGTCATTCAACATCAATTTTTTTGAACAGCTTTTGAATACACAAAAATCTTTTACCAAGATCAAGTTAGTCGGCGTCGATGATTATTTTGAATGGCCATCCGTAGAAGTGTATTTCGGGTCGACAGTTAACCCTTTCAACGAGGCACTGAATGAATCAGGCGCGCTCTCTTTGCTGGGCTACACAGTACGAGTAGATGGGCCAGATTCTAGGCAGCGCCGTCGTTTGCTGACCTTGCTTTTTGAAGGCGGTTTGGCGCTACCATCCGAATTAAGTGAAGAATATCTAAGAGACTGGGGTAAACCCGCTTCAGCAGTGAGGCTACGAAAGTTGGCTTATTCATTAGCCTCTTTTACCAAGCAACAAAAAAGGAAGCGCCACCCGTCCAGTCAGGCGATTGAAAAATGGGTTGATGACCTGGAATTCTTGAAAGTGAATTTTTACGCTCAGTTTGTGCGCGAATTCAACTGGCCAAGTTACTGAGCCATATTTATTTGTGAGGCCCCAATCCATTGTAGGGTTCATCCCATTAGGTCACCGAAGCTATCTCAAAGGCTTGCGCGTTGTTCACGGGCAATAAAATCACGGTTAGACAGTGACTTGTCGACTCCCCGCCTCCGCTACGGATCTTATCTGCAGACACCTTTGTTTAGAAGCGCGCGTGACGCTTCAATGCAATAGCATATTCTGGCGTCAGCCAGGAAGGCGGCTGTCGTCGGATCAACATATTCACGTTCCACATTAGATAATTTCTGTGAACGCTCATATGATCGGCGTGCCAGCTCTGTGGTGTACTCGTTGAACGGACAGGAACTGAAGAACTTATTCATAACGTCGGAAATCTGGCTGCCGTTCCGGCCAGTAAGCCGGACGTATTTTAGAGCAACCCCACAGGTTTCGGCCGCGTCCAGGAAATTGGCATCAGCAGGCCTCTGGTCTGCATCGCCATAGATCTTTTTAAAGTCTTCAACGCACTTCTCGGCAAGCGCTGGTGTCGCCAATAAAAGGGTGGCGCCCACAATAATCAGGGGATTCATGAGCAGCGCTCCAGGTGGGTAGGTGCTCGACGTTAGATGCTTCACGCGCCGCGGTCGAGGTATTAAGGCAAGCGTCCGACGAACCCGCTCTGACGAAGGGTCGACTTTTCGGCGATAGTGCCCACCAAGGATAAGTGGGCACCAGGGTTTCGAGATGTGCGGCCTTCAGCGTCGGCATTGGTCATTGGATGAGAAGCGTTCGATCTGCGCTCAGACGCAGGCACCGGGGGTATCGGTGGCGCAGGTTGCCAGGCGCTATTCGATGAATGCCAATTTGATCTTCAAGTGGCTGCCCGATCGTATCCGTCCGGTGAAGGGCGTTAATCAGACGGGGTGAAGGAACTCGTCGGTTTCGATGGCGTGCAGGGCGGCTTTGAGCGTGAGGCCTTGATGGACGCGGAACCATTGGCCGGTGTGACGGTGCCATTGGATATCGAATCGGTCGCGGCCGATCCAGTCGATACGAGTGAAGGGGGCGTCGAATTCCTCGCCGAGGTTATCGGCGAAGCCCGAGCGGTAGCGTTGCAGGAACCGGTACTTGCTTCCGTGCCATTTGCCCTGAATGTCGATCGGGTAATTGAATTGGGTCGGAGTGACGACCGGCAGGAACCGGGGTTTCAGGACGGTATCGATGAACGCCTGGCATGCGGCCGTGATGGCGGCTTTTTCGGCCGCGGGTAACGTCGGACCTCTCATTTGGCAACCTCCATCGCAGCGGTTTTCCAGTTCCAGGGCAACAGTTCATCGATCCGGTTGATCTTGTGCTCGGCGATCCGCGGCCGCTCGTCTGCCAGACACATCTAGGTATCGGCACCGTTCAACTCGACAGTCTCGATGGATGTCAGAGTTTTCAAGTCCGAGATAATTTAGACCGCTCAGCCAATTTAGAACAAGGCGGGGACTTGGATGTTGATGTCCATTGTGACGCTGTTTCCAACCAGATCTTGCTAGAGCATTGCTAGAGGTTTTGGCTAGTTAAAATGATATTAAGGATTTCGACCCAATTCAGGCGAATGCAAACCTGCCTGTTGACTCTTGCAAAATTTTTCAGGCGATTCCGCCTAAATCTTTGTCAACATTGCGTTTTTTATGGATTTCCGTAGCCCTAAGACGGGGCGATGGCGGAGAGGGAGGGATTCGAACCCTCGGTACCCGTAAAGGTACAACGGTTTTCGAGACCGCCCCGTTCGACCGCTCCGGCACCTCTCCGCACTGGCGGGCGCGGCCTTGGGCCACGCCGGGGAGCGCGGAATGTAGCCAATCGGCCCGGCCCGGGCAAGCCATCTATGCGGAAAATCCGGGCCCGGGGATGTGTACCGCAACATCCTTGAAAAAACCCCGGAAAAACCCGCGTTTCCGCCATTGACAACGCGCGGGGCACGGGTATATTGCCGCCCTTCCGAGCGAGGCCGTGGGCAGGGTGCCCTCAGGCCCCTTCGATATGAGAATTTAGAGGCGATCATGTTCGCAGTAGTGAAAAGCGGTGGCAAGCAGTACAGGGTTGCCAAGGACGACAAGCTGGTCGTCGAGAAACTGGCCGGCGATGTCGGTGACGTGATCGAGCTCGGCGATGTGCTGATGCTCGGCGAGGAAGGCAAGGCGCCGACCGTGGGCACGCCCACGATCGAGAAGGCCGCCGTGTTCGCGGAAGTGCTGGAACAGGGGCGGGCGGACAAGATCATCGTCTTCAAGAAGCAGCGCCGCCAGAACCATCGCCGCAAGAAAGGCCACCGTCAGGAACAGACGGTCGTTCAGGTCGTCGAAGTGAGCCCGACCGGCGCCAAGCCGAAGACGGCGGCCAAGAAGGCCCCGGCCAAGACCGCCGAGGACAAGGCCGACGGCCAGCAGGACGCCAAGACCGAGGCCAAAACGGAAACCAAGCAGGCAGCGAAGAAGGCGCCGGCCAAGAAAGCCGCCGCCAAGAAGACGGCCGCCAAGAAGCCGGCGGAGAAAAAGTCTGCTGCTAAAAAGACGGCCGCCAAGAAGGCGCCTGCGAAGAAAGCCGCCGCCAAGAAGTCCGCGGCGAAGAAAACCAAGGAGTAAGACCCCATGGCACACAAGAAAGCAGGCGGTAGCTCCCGCAACGGACGTGACTCCGCCGGCCGGCGCCTCGGCGTCAAGAAGTTCGGCGGCCAGAGCGTTATTCCCGGCAACATCATCATTCGCCAGCGCGGCACCAAGGTGCACCCGGGCGACGGCGTCGGTATCGGCCGCGACCACACCATTTTCGCGACTGCCGAAGGCCAGGTTGAATTCAAGAAGACGACTGGCGGCAAGACCGTCGTTTCGGTGCTGCCGCCGGCGAGCTGAGCCTCGCTTGCCAGCGTTGAAGGTTTAAGCGAGGGAATGGGCCTGCCATTCCCTCGTTTTTTTATGGGCGGAACAACGGACGGGACCGATGAAATTCCTCGACGAAGCCAAGATATTTCTCAAAAGCGGCGACGGCGGCAACGGCTGCGTCAGTTTCCGCCGCGAGAAATACGTCGAGTTCGGCGGGCCCGACGGCGGTGACGGCGGGCGCGGCGGCGACCTTGTGTTCGAGTGCTCGCCCGACCTCAACACCCTGATCGATTTCCGTTACCAGCAGCATTTCAAGGCGCCCCGGGGCACCGACGGCATGGGCAAGAATCGCTCCGGTCCCGCCGGCAAGCCGCTCGTCGTCCGGGTGCCGCCGGGCACGCAGATCTTCGACGAGGACAAGGAAACGCTGCTTGCCGACATCACCAAGGCGGGCGACCGGGCGGTGTTCCTGCGTGGTGGCAACGGCGGTTTCGGCAACACGCATTTCAAGTCGTCGACCAACCAGGCGCCGCGCCGGGCCAACCCGGGCCAGGCGGGAGAGGAGCGCTGGGTCTGGCTGCGGTTGAAACTGATCGCCGACGCCGGGCTCGTCGGCCTGCCCAACGCCGGCAAATCGACGTTCCTCGCCGCCTCGACCCGCGCCCATCCGAAGATCGCCGACTATCCGTTCACGACGCTGCACCCGAACCTGGGCGTGGTCGCGGTCGAGGACCGGACCTTCGTCCTCGCCGACATTCCCGGCCTGATCGAGGGCGCGAGCGAGGGGGCCGGGCTGGGCACGCGCTTTCTGGGCCACGTCGAGCGCTGCCGCGTGCTGCTGCACCTGGTCGACGGAACGGGGGAAGACGTCGCCGACGCGTATGAAACGGTCCGGCATGAGTTGGAAGCATACGGCAGTGGCCTGACCGAGAAGACCGAGATCGTGGCCTTGAACAAGATCGATGCACTGGATGAAGAAACGCTCCATGCGCGCCGCGCTGAACTGGCGGCGGCCTGCGGCAAGGACGTGCATGTCATCTCCGGCGTTGCCGGCATGGGCGTGCGCGAACTCACCTTCGAGCTCGAGCGCATCATCCTCGAGGAGCGTGCCCGCGAGCAGGCGGAAGAAAGCGGCGAGGTCGACGAGGGCTATCACCCATGAGCGCGCTCGAAACCGCCGAACGCATCGTCATCAAGATCGGTTCGCAGTTACTGGTCGATCCGGAAACGGGCCACGTCCACCGGCGCTGGCTGGAAACGCTCGCCGACGATGTCGCCATGCTGCGCGCCGAGGGCAAGGAAATCACCATCGTGTCCTCCGGCGCCATCGCCATCGGGCGCCGGCACCTCGGTCTCGCGCCGGGCAAACTGATGCTGCCCGAACAGCAGGCCGCCGCCGCGACCGGCATGGTGCGCCTGACGCACGCCTACCAGGAAGTGCTGGGCCGGCACGACCTGACGGTGGCGCAGGTGCTGCTGACGCTGGACGATTCCGAGAACCGGCGGCGTTACATCAACGCCCGCAACACGCTGACCGAGCTGTTGCGGCTGGGCGCGGTACCGCTGATCAACGAGAACGACACGGTGGCGACGGACGAGATCCGCTTCGGCGACAACGACCGCCTCGCAGCCCGTGTCGCGGCGATGATCTCGGCGGACCTGCTGATCATGCTCAGCGACATCGACGGGCTCTATACGGCCAACCCGCAAGTGGATCCCTCGGCCGAGTTCGTGCCTGAAGTGCGCGGACAGATCACCCCGGCGATCGAGGCCATGGCGGGCGTGCAGCTCTCGGGGGATAGCCGCGGCGGTATGGTGACCAAGATCGCGGCGGCCAAGATCGCCACCGGTGCCGGCACCCGGGCGGTGATCACGCTCGGCAAGGAAAACAACCCCTTGAAGCGGCTCCGCGACGGCGCACGGGCGACGCACTTCATCCCCGACGCCAACCCCAGGACGGCGCGCAAGGAATGGATCGCGGGCTCGCTCAAGCCCGCCGGCAAGTTGCACGTGGACGCGGGGGCGCTCAATGCCCTCAGGAGCGGGAAAAGCCTTCTGCCTGCCGGTGTGAAGAAGATCGAGGGCCGGTTCGAGCGCGGCGACGCGGTCGCGGTCATCGATCCCGGCGGGCGCGAGGTCGCGCGCGGCCTGGTCGCCTACCACATCAACGAGGCGGCGCGCATCGCCGGACACAAGACCGGTGAAATCGAGGCGATTTTGGGCTATCGTGGCCGCGACGAGATGATCCACCGCGATGATCTCGTTTTGATATGAGGTGAGATGATGGACGGACAGGCGAACATCGCATCGATGATGCAGGAACTGGGCGAGAACGCGAAAGCTGCGGCGGCCCTGCTCGCCGTCGTGTCGTCCGAAGCCAAGAACACCGCGCTCCGTGAAATGGCGGCGAGCCTGCGCCGACGCGCCAACCATATCCTTGCCGAGAACGCCAAGGACATCCGGGCGGGCGAGGAGAAGGGGCTTTCCGGCGCGCTCCTCGACCGTCTGCTTCTCAACGAGGAGCGGGTCGAGGGCATGGCCAGGGGCCTCGAAGCCATCGCCGAACTGACCGATCCGGTCGGCGTCGTCGACAGCGCCTGGGACCGGCCGAACGGATTGAAGATCGAGCGGGTCCGCGTGCCGCTCGGCGTCATCGGCGTGATCTACGAAAGCCGTCCCAACGTCACCGCCGACGCCGGCGGGCTGTGCCTCAAGGCGGGCAACGCCGCGATCCTCAGGGGCGGGTCGGAAAGCTATCATTCCAGCCACGCGATCATGGAAAGCCTGACCGAGGGACTCGCCGCCGCCGGCCTGCCGGAGAACGCGATCCAGCTTGTGCCGACCACGGACCGCGCCGCGGTGGGCGAGATGCTGCGCATGACGGAGTTCATCGACGTCATCGTGCCGCGTGGCGGCAAGTCGCTGATCCAGCGTGTCACCGACGAAAGCAAGGTGCCGCTGTTCAAGCACCTGGAAGGCATCTGTCATACCTATATCCACGCCGCCGCCGACCCGGCCATGGCCAGGGACATCGTGGTCAACGCCAAGATGCGCCGCACCGGCATCTGCGGCGCGACCGAGAATCTGCTGATCGACCGCGACGCCGCGCCGGCGATGCTGCAGTCCATCGTCGACGGGCTGGTCGAGAAGGGCTGCGAGGTCCGGGGCGACGCCGAGAGCCGCGCCATCGATCCGCGCATCGGCGAGGCGTCCGACGAAGACTGGGACACCGAGTACCTGGACAGCGTCATTGCTGTAAAGCAGGTCGCGGGCATCGATGATGCGGTGGAGTTTATCCGTGCGCACGGCTCCGATCACACAGACGCCATCGTCACCGGTGACGCCCAGGTTGCCGAAACCTTCATGAACACCGTCGACAGCGCCATCGTCATGTGGAACGCGTCGACCCAGTTCGCCGACGGCGGTGAGTTCGGCATGGGCGCCGAGATCGGCATCTCGACGGGCAAGCTGCACGCGCGCGGACCGGTCGGTGTCGAACAGCTCACATCCATGAAATACAAGGTGCGCGGCACCGGGCAGACACGGCCGTGATTTGTGCCGGTCTTTCGAGACGCCGCTTGAGCGGCTCCTCAAGATGAGGCTGAGCGTTTAACCTCGTCCTGAGGAGGGCGAGCCCGTCTCGAAGGACGGGGAACAAGGAACTTAGAGGAGGACACCATGACCGCAACCTGGACCGTATATCTTTCCGGCGAGATCCACAGCGACTGGCGCGAGCGCATCACAGAAGGTGTGAAGGTCGCGGGGCTGCCGGTGGAACTGGTGTCGCCGGTCACCGTTCACGAAGACTCCGACGACTGCGGCGTCGCCGTGTTCGGGCCCGAGGCCGACAAGTTCTGGCACGACCGCAAGGGCGCGCAGTTGAACGCGATCCGCACCCAGAACCTGCTCAAGAATTCGGACATCGCCATCATCCGCTTCGGCGAGAAGTACAAGCAGTGGAATGCGGCGTTCGACGCGGGTTATGCCGCGGCGATGGGCATCCCCTACATCACCCTGCACCCGGCCGAGCACGACCATGCGCTGAAGGAAGTCGACGGCGCCGCCAACGGTGTCGCCCGCGAACCGGAGGAAGTGGTCGCCGCGCTCGCCTACGTGATCCGGGGCGAGATGCCCGAGGCCCGCCGGGACGCGGCGGAGTAACCTCCCCTGTCAGGGCTCTTGCGCCGCGTCGGTCTGCTCGGGGGGTCGTTCAATCCGGCCCACGACGGGCACCTATATATAAGTGAGCAGGCCTTGAAGTTGCTGGCGCTGGACGAGGTGTGGTGGCTGGTTTCGCCGCAGAACCCGCTCAAGGACACGAACGGCATGGCGGGCTACGAGCGCAGGTTGGACGCCGCCGAGAAAGTCGCGGCGGCGAACCCGCGTATTCACGTTTCCGACGCCGAAACGCAACTCGGCACGCAGTATACCGCCGACACATTGAGCAGACTGGCGGACATCCAGGGCCGGCACAGGTTCGTGTGGCTGATGGGCGCCGACAACCTGTTGCAGATCCATCGCTGGCGCGACTGGACACGAATTTTTCAAAATGTCCCCGTTGCAGTATTTGGACGTCCGGGATATTCTTCAAGGGCTACATCTAGTGTAGCAGCCCGGCGTTTCGCTGGGGACCGATGGCCCCAAGAAGCGGCGAGACGCCTGGTGGATGCGGATTTGCCGGCCTGGGTGTTCCTGAGAATCCGCGAACATCCCTTGTCAGCAACCCGGATCCGGGCCGAGGGCGGGTTTTGACCCGGCCTTGCCGAAAATCGGACGCGTTCCTAACTTGGGCAGGAACGCATATGTGCAACCTGGTGGAAAGGACTGTACCAATACCAAACAAACGCAAGCTTCGCCCGTCTGGGGATGCTCTCCGGACGCTGGTGGAAACCTCTCTCGATGATGACAAGGCGCAGGACGTTGTTGTCATCGACCTCGCCGGCAAGACCCAAATCGCGGACTACATGGTCATTGCCTCCGGTCAATCCAGCCGACAAGTCGGCGCCATGGCCGAGCATCTCTGTCAGAAAATCAAGGAAGCAGGCTTGAAGGACGTCGCCGTCGAAGGCGCCGGTCAGGGAGACTGGGTGCTGATCGATGCCGGTGACGTGCTGGTTCACCTGTTCCGGCCGGAGGTGCGCGACTTTTATGGCCTGGAAAAACTCTGGACGGTGCCTGACGTGGTCGCGGGCTCGACCGTGGGCGCGCAGCAGGTGTCGGGAACGATCGCCTGAGAGACGGTCCGCCGGTTCCGCCCGAGAGGCGGCCTGGCTGAGCATTCGGGCGAAAATGTAGCGGCGCGGTGACCGCTGCCGCGTAAAAAGGAATGTCGACGTGCGGTTGACACTGATCGCGGTCGGGCGTGCCAAGCGCGGCCCGGAGCAGGAACTCTTCAACTCATATCAAAAGCGTCTGAATCCCGCGCTCGACCTGGTCGAGGTCGAGGAAAAGAGACCCCTTTCCGGTGCCGAACTGAAGGCACGGGAAGCCGAACTGATCGTGGCGAAAATCCCCGAGGGCGCCTTTCTGATTGCGCTGGACGAGCGGGGAAAACCGCTTGCCAGTCGGAAATTCGCGGAAAAACTGGGCGGTCTGCGCGACGGCGGGCGCGATGTCACTTTTATTATCGGCGGTGCGGACGGCCTGGACGAAAGCCTGCGGACACGCGCCGAGATGATCCTCGGCTTCGGGCCGCAGACCTGGCCGCACATGCTGGTCCGCGCCATGCTGGCCGAACAGGTCTACAGGGCGCAGTCGATCCTCGCCGGCCATCCCTACCACCGCGACTGACCGCGACGTTCGTCTTTTCCCCCACGGGACCCGGTGCTAGGTTGCGCGGCACCGAATTCGGACGATTTGCAGGAGAACATCCGTGACAGTACTGACCCTGGATGCGGCGCGTGACATCGTTGCCGCCGCCCGTGCCGAAGGCCGGGAAATGGGCCTGAAGCCGCTGACCGTCGCCGTCCTCGACGCCGCCGGCAACATCAAGGCGCTGGAGCGCGAGGACGGGGCCTCGAACATGCGGCCCGACATCGCCATCGGCAAGGCGAACGGGGCGCTGGCCATGGGGCTCGGCTCGCGGGCGCTGTTCGAGCGCGCCAAGACGGAGCCGTTCTTCATCCAGGCCATGAACGAGTTGGCCGGCGGCTCGCTGGTGCCGGTGCCGGGCGGCGTGCTGATCAAGAACACGGACGGTGCCATCATCGGCGCGGTCGGTATCACCGGCGACAATTCCGATAACGACGAGGCCGCCGCCAAAGCCGGGATCGCCGCCGCAGGCTACACGGCGGATGGTGGTTAAGCGATTGAGACCTATATATAAGGCCCGGAAACTTTGAGATATACTGGACCCCGGATCAGGATTCGAAACGGATATGAGCGATAAACCCACCCACACCCGTCCGAAACCCGTGATGCTGTGCATTCTGGACGGCTGGGGCGAACGCGCGGCGGCGCCGGACAACGCGGTATCGTGTGCCGATACCCCGACGTGGGACCGGCTTTACAAGTCCAATCCGCGCTCGCGGCTCAACGCGTCGGCGCTGGAGGTCGGTCTGCCGGAGGGCCAGATGGGCAACTCCGAGGTCGGGCACATGAACCTCGGTGCCGGCCGGGTGGTGCTGCAGGAACTGCCTAAGATCGACAAGGCGGTCCGCGAAGACACCCTCAAGGACGAACCGGCGTTGACCGGCTACGTGACCCGCCTCAAGAAAAGCGGCGGCGTCTGCCACCTGCTCGGCCTGCTGTCGCCGGGCGGCGTGCATTCGCATCAGGATCACATGGTTGCGCTGGCGCGGGTCGTGACGGACGCGGGGATTCCCGTTCGCGTACACGCCTACCTGGACGGGCGCGATACGCCGCCCCGGGCATCGAAGGCCTATATCGAGAAATTCGAGACCGACATCGCGAACCTCGAGGACTGCCGGATTGCGACCGTTTCGGGACGGTATTACGCCCTGGACCGGGACAACCGCTGGGAACGGGTCGAGAAAGCGTACCTCTGCATGACCGACGCCGCGGGCACCCGGCATCAGACCGCTGCCGCCGTCGTCGACGCGGCCTATGCAGATGACACGACGGACGAATTCGTGCTCCCGTCGCTGGTCGGCGATTACGAGGGGATGCAGTCGGGCGACGGTATCCTGATGGCCAACTTCCGCGCCGACCGGGCGCGGGAAATCCTCGCCGCGCTCCTCGACCCGGCGTTCAAGGGGTTCGAGCGTCCGCGCGAGATCGACTTCGGCGCCGCGCTCGGCATGGTCGAGTATTCGACACGTCACAACGATTATATGACGGCGATTTTCCCGCCGACGCAGCTTTCGCACATCCTGGGCGAGGTGGTGTCGGACGCGGGCATGAAACAGTTACGCATCGCCGAGACCGAGAAGTACGCGCACGTGACGTTCTTCCTGAACGGCGGCCGCGAGGAGGTGTTCCCGGGCGAGGAGCGGATCCTGGTACCGTCGCCGAAGGTCGCGACCTACGATCTGCAGCCGGAAATGTCGGCGCCGGAGGTGACGGATCATCTGGTGGATGCCATCACGGGCGGCCAGTTCGACCTGATTATCGTCAACTACGCCAACGGCGACATGGTCGGTCACACCGGCGATCTGGCGGCCGCGATCAAGGCGGCGGAGGCGGTGGATGCATCGTTGGCAAGGCTCGAGAAGGCGATCCTCGATGCTGGCGGGGTGATGCTGGTAACCGCGGATCACGGCAATCTGGAACAGATGTCCGATCCGGAGACCGGCGGCGAGCACACGCAACACACCCTTAATCTGGTGCCGTTTATCATGGTCGGCGCGCCCGCTTATGTCGGCGGGCTCAACGAGGGCCGGTTGTCGGACGTGGCGCCGACGCTGCTCCGGCTCCTGGAACTGCCGCAGCCTGCGGAAATGTCGGGCCGATGCCTGATCGAGGAGAACACTGCTGAAAGTGCCGCGGCCGAATAGGCTACACGCATACCGTTGTCCGTTCCCGGCCTTGGTGCTGGGGGCGGCGGTCCTGTGTCTGACTGCGCCGTCCGCATTCGCGCAGGAGAATGCATCCAGCGCAAAGCAGAATCTGAAACAGATCGAAGAACGTATCGATGAGGAAAAATCCACCGCCGACAAGGCGCGCGCGCGTGCCGAGATCATGGCGCGCGACATCGAGAGCCTGCAGCAGGAGCTGGTCACGACCGCACGCGCCGTGCAGCGCCACGAAACACAGGTACAGGCGCTCAGGACCCGGTTGCAGGCCCTCGAACGATTGCTAGACCGCAAGACCGCCGATCTCCGCGAAGGCCGCGCCAGGTTCGGCCGTGTGCTCGCCGCCATGCAGCGGATTGCGCAGTTCCCGCCCGAGGCCCTGATCGCACAACCGGTGAAGCCGGCCGATACGGTCCGCACCGCGATCCTGCTCCGCTCCACGGTTAGCGAGATCGACAAACAGGCGAGGCAACTGCGCGAAGAACTGGATTTCCTCGTCAAGGCGCGGGCGGAGATCGCGTCGCGCGAGAAGACCCTCGAGGAAACCACCGAGTTGCTGGATCGCGAGCGGCGCCGGCTGGGCGCGCTGATGTCGCGCAAGAAGGTGCTGAAGCGCCGCGCTGACAAGGAGGCGACGGCGGCGGAGCGTCGAATCGCCGAGTTGGCGGGCAAGGCCAAGACACTTCGCGAACTTTTGAAGGGAATTGAGCGCGAGCGCGAGCGGGCGAAAAAGGAAACGCCGAAGACGGCGAAAAAGGATGCCGGCCACGACCAAGTGCTGCCCCTGAAGCCGATCAGCAAGGCGCGCGGTTCCCTTGCGTTGCCCGTTTCGGGCAGGATTTCAGGCCGTTACGGCGAAAAGACCGACGGCGGCCTCAGCCGCAAGGGGATGACCATCGCGACCCCGCCCGGCGCCCAGGTCACGGCGACCTACGACGGAACCGTGGTCTATGCCGGCAAGTTCCGGGGCTATGGGCTTCTCTTGATCATCGAACACGGCGAGGGATATCATAGCTTGCTTGCCGGGTTGAACCGGATCGATGTCGAACAGGGTCACAGAGTACTGGCCGGAGAGCCCGTCGGGATCATGGAACCAAGCGAAAACGGCCAGCCAGTTTTATATGTGGAATTGCGTCGCGACGGCCAGCCGATAAACCCGCAGCCGTGGTTGGCGGCACGCAAAAATGAGGTGAATGGATGAAAAATCGGATGATTACCACGCTCGGTGCCGCGGTCCTCGCGCTCGGCGTGTTCGCCTGGTCGGTGCCCGCGCAAGCCGTCGACGCGAAGAAGAACGACGAAGAAACGTACCGCCTGCTGGCGCTGTTCGGCGACGTCTTCGAACGCGTCCGGGCCGAGTACGTCGAGCCGCCGAGCGAAGAGGAAATGATCGAAGCCGCGATCACCGGCATGCTCGCCGCGCTGGATCCGCATTCGAGTTTCCTGAACGCCAAGAACTACAAGGAAATGCAGGTTAACACCCGCGGCGAATTCGGCGGGCTCGGTATCCAGGTGACCATGGAGGCCGGGTTCGTAAAGGTGATCTCGCCGATCGACGATACGCCGGCGTTCCGTGCCGGTATCGAGTCCGGTGACCTGATCTCGCATCTCGACGGTGAATCTGTGCAGGGGCTGACCCTGGCGCAGGCGGTCGACAGGATGCGCGGCAAGGTCGGTAGCGATATCCGGCTGACGGTCGTGCGCGAGGGACGCGAACCGTTCGATGTCACGATTACGCGCTCGGTCATCAAGATCACGTCGGTGCGTTCACGCGCCGAAGGAAAAGTCGGTTATATCCGTATCACGTCGTTCAACGAACAGACGGACAAGGGTCTCGAGCGCGCGTTCAAGAAGCTGAAGGACGAGATCGGCGAGGATATCCAGGGGTACGTGCTGGATCTTCGCAATAACCCGGGCGGTTTGCTGGACCAGGCGATCGCGGTATCTGACGCGTTCCTCGACCGCGGTGAAATCGTCTCAACCCGGTCGCGCAAGCCGGAGGATACGCAGCGTTTCAACGCCCGCGAGGGCGACATGGCCGGTGGCCTGCCGGTGGCCGTCCTGATCAACGGCGGTTCGGCGTCCGCTTCCGAAATCGTCGCCGGTGCGCTTCAGGACCACCGCCGTGCCGTGGTGCTCGGCACCAAATCGTTCGGCAAGGGATCTGTGCAGACCATCATGCCTCTTTCCGGTAGCGGCGCGATGCGCCTGACGACGGCGCGTTATTACACGCCGTCCGGCCGTTCCATCCAGGCCAAGGGCGTCGATCCGGATATCGAGGTGAAACCCGCCAAGTACGAGGAAATCGAGAGCAATCGCCCGCGCCGTAGCGAGGCGGATTTGCGCGGTGCCCTCGATGCCGGCGAGAAGAAGGAAGGCGCCGATCCGGAGAAAACGCCGGAGGATGGTGACGCCAAGGAAGGTGATGCCGAGACCACGGCACAGGATTACCAGCTCGCCCGCGCGCTGGACCTGATCCGGGGGCTCGCCATCATGTCGCAGAACGCCGCCGCGAAATGATCCCGCGCCGGCGGACGCGGCCCGAATGATCAAGGCGCGGCCGGCGGGTGACGCTGGCCGTTGCCGTTTCTGGAGGACGTTGTGAAGTTCCCGAAGATATTCGGCAAGAAAAAGGACGAAGACGAGGACGACTTCGACGAGGATGATTTTGACATCGCCGAGATCGAGGACGACTTCGACGACGAACTCGAGGAGGCGTTGGGTTCGTCGCGCGCCCGCGAGGTCGAGTCTCCCCACGAAGATGAGGATGAAGAGCAGGAGGCCGAAGGCGCGCCGGCCCAGGACGGTGCCGGAGATGACGAGGGTGACGATGGGGAAGATGACGAGGAGATGGTCGGTGTCGGTGACGAACTCGACAACCCGTTCGACGACGAAGTCGATGAGTTCGACGATGACATAGATTTCGATGACGATGAGGACGAAGACGAGGCTTCGGACCGGCAAAAGGCGCTCATCTTTGCTGCGGTCGGGTTCGGCGTTCTTCTGATCAGTATCCTGGGTGGCGTCGGCTGGTGGTTCTTTTCCGACCCCGGGACGGCGCCGGAAGCGGCGGTTTCGGCAAGTTCGCCCAACAGTGTCGCCATGGAGATGCCCGCCGCGCCCGGCAGCTTGAATGCCGGGGACACGGGCATGAACAGCCTGAACAACGCGGCAACCGTGCCGGCGGCGTCGCCGGAGGGTGCTGCCCCCGAACCCACGCCGGCATCGGAAACGCCAGCAGCCGATGCGGCGGCCCCTGCGGATACGACGGGCGGCACCACGTTCGCGCCGGATACCGGTACGTCGCAGGCCCCGTCGGGCGGGCTCAATTCCCTGAATACGCTCAATTCCCTCGGCGGCACGAGTTCGGCGGGCGGCGGCCTCGTGGTGCCGGCGGTCGCCAATGCGGCGATGGCCAAGATCGCCGATCAGTCGACGGCGGCGGATCAGAGCCAGGCGCTCTCGGGGGCGCCGGTGCGTGGCATGCTTGAGGAAAAGGATGGTATCGGCGAGCTGCCCAAGATCGCCAGTAACGGCAGCCGGCCGTGGCAGGTCTATGCCCGTCCCTCCGACCCGGGCATAAGCGCGCCCAAGGTCGCGCTTATCATCGAGGGTATCGGCCTCAGCCGGCAGGCGTCGCTGGGTGCCGTCAACAAACTGCCGCCGGAAATCAGCATGGCGATCAGCCCGTACGGCCGTGATCTCAATGACTGGGTGTTCCGCTCCCGCCTTGCCGGGCACGAGGTGTTCATGCAGTTGCCGATGGAAAGCGACGACTTCCCGCTCGAGGATGCGGGGCCGCTGGCACTCGATACACGGATTCAGTTGACCGAGAACCAGCGCCGGCTCGAGACGGTGATGGCCAGCGCCGGCGGTTACGTCGGCCTCGTGACGTTCATGGGCTCGCGTTTCATGAAGGCGGAAACGCAGATGCGGCAGTTGTTCAAGACTTTCAACGAGCGGGGTGTGATGTTCGTGATCGGCGGCAACCGCACGCGCAACGACGCCGCGCCGATCGCCAAGGAAATGCAACTCGTCCATCTGGAAAGCGAGATGTATATCGACGACACGCCGCGTATTCAGCAGATCAGGACCAACCTCGACCGGCTCGAAAGCCTTGCCCGCGATCGTGGATCCGTGGTGGCGATGGCGCGCCCCTATCCGGTGACGATCAAGAGTATTCTCGACTGGTACGCGACCATCGAGGACAAGGGGATCGCCCTCGTGCCGGCCTCGGCGATTGCCGTCCAGCCGGGCGCAGAGTGAGACCGTCGCGCAGCATATGAACGCTTACGACGACCTGCCGGAGGGATATCGTCCGTGCGCGGGCGCTGCTGTTTTCAACGGCGATGGTCATGTTTTCCTGGGTTGCCGCGTCGATCAGGATCCGGACGGCGACTTTGCCTGGCAGATGCCGCAGGGCGGGCTCGACAAGGGTGAAGACCCGGAACGGGCAGCGCGCCGTGAACTCGAGGAGGAAACGGGAATCCGCTCGGTGATCCTGCTCGCCGAAACCGACGGCTGGCTGGCGTACGATTTTCCGCCGGAGATTCTCGGCAAAAGATTCAGGAATTACCGGGGGCAGGCGCAGAAATGGTACGCGTACGGCTTCACTGGCGACGTCGACGAGATCGATCTCACGCATCATGGTGAGCCCGAGTTTCAGCAATGGGACTGGGTCCCCCTCATTCGCGTTCCGGGCCTGATTGTTCCCTTTAAACGCCATGTCTACGAGGCTATTGTAACCGCTTTCCAACCGGTCGCAGGCGGTTGGAAGGGGACGAGGGGATAGTCTAGATGGTCATGTATCTGCAGGTTGTCGGCGGGTTCATCATTCTTGTTGCCGCCGCCGAGATCATGGTGCGCGGCGCCGTCATCCTGGCAGAAAAGATCGGCGTATCGCCGATGGTCATCGGCATGACCGTCGTTGCTTTCGGCACCTCGGCGCCGGAACTCATGGTCAGTCTGCAGGCGGCCCTTGCCGGATCGACCGGCCTCGCCATCGGCAACATTGTCGGGTCCAACATCGCCAACGTCTGGTTGATCATGGGCGCGGCGTGCCTGGTAACGCCGATCCTCGCCAAGCCGGACGCCATGAAACGCGACGTCATCCTGCTGATGGGCGGTTCCCTGTTGTTCACGTGGTTCTGTCTCCAGGGAGAGCTCAGCCTGATCGCCGGCATCGCACTCCTCATCGTCTTCGGCACGTTCCTCGGTTTCTCGTACTTCCGCGAGAAGGCCGATCCGGAAATGCAGAAGGAGCACCTCGAAGAGATCGAGGAGCTTGAAAAAGGCATGCCCAAGAACGTGCCGCTGGCGTTGGTGGCGACGGTTCTGGGGATTGCCGGTCTTGCCTTCGGCGCCGACATGCTGGTCAAGGGCGGTTCCGAGATCGCCCGCTCGTTCGGCGTTTCCGAGGAAGTGATCGGCCTGACGCTGTTCGCATTCGGGACCTCGCTGCCGGAACTGGCGGCGTCGGTCGTCGCGGCCTATCGCGGACATCCCGATGTGGCGGTCGGCAACGTCGTCGGGTCGAACATCTTCAACATGATGCTGGTCGGCGGTATCGTCGCCACCGTGAAACCGATCCCGGTGCCGGACCAGGTTGCGAACTTCGATATCTGGATAATGCTGGTGGCGACGGTGATGCTGCTGCCGGTGCTGCTGGGCTGGATGAAACTGGACCGCAAGTATGCGTTCGTATTTTTCGTTCTTTATCTCGGGTATGTCGCGACCCAGGCTTACGGCGTCGAGCGGCTGCTGGCGTCAATCTGAGAAAGAAATTCCATGCGTAAGGTCCTGGTAACGGGCGGCGCGAAGCGGATCGGCAAGGCGATTGTCGAGCGCCTGGCGGCGGATGGCTGGGATGTCGCCATTCACTACAACGGTTCCAAGGACGACGCTGAAGCGGCGGCCGAAGCGATTCGGGCGCAGGGCCGGACGGCACTCGCGCTCGGCGCCGATCTCGCCGACGAGGACGCGGTCCGGCGACTGGCCGGCGATGCGGCGGACGGGCTCGGCGGTTTGAGCGCGGTGATCAACAACGCTTCCGTTTTCAAGCGCGATGGCCTCGACACCGAAGGCCGGGAAATCTGGGATCTGCATATGGCGATCCATGTTCGCGCACCCTATCTGTTGGCAGAGGGGTTGATGCGGCGGTTGGCCGAAGACGCGACCGGCACGGTCGTCAACGTGGTCGATCAACGGGTGTTGAACCCGAGCCGCCATTTTCTCAGCTATACGCTTTCGAAGATGGCGCTCTGGGACCAGACCCAGGTGCTGGCGCGGGCGATGGCGCCCAGGGTTCGGGTCAATGCCATCGGGCCCGGGCCGGTGTTGCCCAGCACCCGGCAAAGCGACGCGGACTTCGAACGTCAGGCGCAGCAGACACCGCTGGCGCACGCGGTGGAGCCCGCGGAGATTGCGGCTGCGGCCGCGTTTCTCCTTGACGCTCCGTCGGTGACCGGGCAGATGATCGCTGTCGACGCCGGGCAGCACATGAACTGGGCGTTCGAGACGCCGGAAACGGCGCCGAAGGAATGAAGGACGGGAACGGAACATGAGCATCGAACCGAAAGAGGTCCTGGAGCCGCTGAAAATCGCCGACGCGCGCCAGCGGATCCGGCATGTCTTCGTTCGCGATCTGATCCTGAAGGCGCTGATCGGCGTGCACGCGCACGAGCAGGATCAGCCGCAGCGGGTCCGCGTCAATCTCGACCTCGCGGTGCGCGAGGGCGAGGGCGGTCTGGACGACGATCTCGCCAACGTCGTCTGTTACGAGCAACTCGTCGCCGGTGTGCGGGGGATATTCGATGAAGGCCATGTCGGGCTGGTCGAAACGATCGCCGAACGCATCGCCGGTATGTGCCTGACGGATGTCCGCGTGCGCTCGGCCCGCGTGCGTGTTGAAAAGCTCGATGTTTTCGACGGCGTGCATAGCGTCGGCGTCGAAATCGAACGCTTCAACAGTGAAGTATAAATAGTTAATAAAAAGACGAATACTCGCCTTTAAATGTCAGGTGAAGGTTCTCTCGGCGCGCTGTTTTGCACAATTTTCCCAATGTTACGCGAGGATGGCGTGCATATTAAACCCGTACTTCCGAAGTGCAGGTTTTTAAAAATAATCAAGCTATTTCAATAGGTTAATTGTGTGCCTATTTTTTAATCACTTTGATTAAGCCCCACTGATTCATAACGATTTTTCCGGGTTCGGGCATTTTTCAACATGGTTATCCACAGGAATCGTGGATAGGTTCATGGTTAACCTGATCCGGTCGACCGATCCCGTGTCGTTCGGTTGACGCGCCGTCCCAATCTGCTGAAATAACAGACATGCCAGATCAGCCGACAGAGACCCAAGCCGCGCCGGCGGAAGGCGATGAGAAAGGCGCCGACGCGATCCGCGCCCGGCTGTCCGGCCTGCCCACGTCACCCGGCGTCTATCGGATGCTCAACGAAGCGGGCGACGTGCTTTACGTCGGCAAGGCAAAGAATATCCGCAAGCGCGTCACCAGCTATACCAACCCGAACCGGCAGACGATCCGGATCCGTCGCATGATCGCGCAGACGGTCGACCTGGAAATCGTCAAGACCGAGACCGAGGCCGAGGCGCTGTTGCTGGAATCCGACCTGATCAAGCGCTACGCGCCGCGCTACAATATTCTTCTGCGCGACGACAAGTCGTTCCCGATGATCCTCGTCACCGGCGACCACGACTACCCGCAGATCGTCAAGTACCGGGGCGCCCGGAACCGCAGGGGTGAGTACTTCGGCCCGTTCGCCTCGGTGTGGGCGGTCAACGACACGCTGGGGTTGCTGCAGCGGGCGTTTCTTTTGCGGACGTGCTCCGACAATGTATTCGCCAACCGCTCGCGGCCGTGCCTCCTGTATCAGATCAAGCGCTGCTCCGGACCCTGCGTCGATCGCATCTCGAAAGACGAATACAACGGCCTCGTCGACGAGGCGCGCGAGTTCCTGACCGGCGACAGCCAGCGTATCCAGAGAAAACTCGCCGAGAACATGCAGGCGGCGTCCGATAACCTCGAATTCGAACTGGCGGCGCAGTACCGCGACCGTATCCAGGCCCTGACCCGCGTGCAGTCACGGCACGAGGCCTTCAGCGCCGGGCTCGACGACGCCGACGTCATCGCCGTGCATCAGGACGGCGGCCAGACCTGCGTCGAAGTGTTTTTCTATCGTGGTGCACGCAGTTACGGGAACCGCGCCTATTTCCCGACGCACGCCAAGGAGGATACGCCGGAAGAGGTGCTGGAAGCGTTCATCGGTCAGTTTTATTCGCGCACCATGCCGGCCCCGCTGATTCTGGCGTCGCACAAAATCCCCAACCGGGGACTGGTGCAGGAAGCGCTCCGGGTCCGTGCCGACCGCAAGGTCGAAATCCGCGTGCCGACACGGGGCGAGAAAAAACGCGTCGTCGACAACGCCGCCGCCAACGCCCGCGATGCGCTGGCCCGGCGCATGTCGGAAAGTGCCTCCCAGCGCAAACTGCTGGAGGGGATTTCCGATGCGCTCGGCCTCGACGGCGCGCCGGAGCGGATTGAGGTCTATGACAACTCGCACGTTTCGGGCACCAACGCCATCGGTGCGATGATCGTCGTCGGCACCGAGGGGTTCATGAAGAATGCGTACCGCAAGTTCAACATCCGCCGCGCCGGCACGGGCGGCGCCTCGGCGGGCGACGACTACGATATGATGCGCGAAGTGCTGGAACGCCGGTTCTCGCGCGCGCTCAAGGAGGATCCCGACCGCACCAAGGGCCAGTGGCCGGATCTCGTGCTGGTCGACGGCGGCAGGGGCCAGCTTTCGGCCGCCACGGATGTGTTCGAGCAACTGGGGATCGAGGATGTGCCGCTTGCCGCCATCGCCAAGGGGCCGGACCGGAATGCCGGGCGCGAGAAGATCTTCCTGCCGGCGCGGACCGAACCGATTCAACTCGGCCACAAGGACCCGGTGCTCTATTTCCTGCAGCGTATCCGCGACGAGGCGCATCGTTTTGCCATCGGCACGCACCGGGCCAAGCGCGGCAAGCAGATCAGCCGGTCGATCCTCGACGAGGTGCCCGGAATCGGCGCCAAGCGCAAGAAAGCCCTGCTGCATCACTTCGGAGCGGCACAGTCGGTCGCGACCGCGGGCGTCAAGGACCTGGAGAACGTCGAAGGCGTCAGCCGCGCCATGGCCAGGAAAATCTACGACTGGTTCCATCCGGAGGACTGACCGATGCTCTACATGGTGATCGAGACCTTCGATCGGGGCGCCGACGTGGTTTACGAGCGTTTTCGTGAAAAGGGCCGCATGCTGCCGAACGGCGTCACATACGTGGACAGTTGGGTCAGCGAAGACATGAGCCGATGCTATCAGGTCATGGCAACGGAAAAGCGGACGCTTCTCGACGCATGGATGTCACACTGGGATGATATCGTCAGCTTCCATGTTGTGCCCGTTTTGCCAAGCCAGGACGCCCAGAAGCGCATTTCCGGCATGGATCAGGTTTCAACGCCGTCCGGAACCTGATAGAAATAGAGGTGAGCGGGGGCTCGATGTCCACGTTACTCACCCGGGGCGATGGCCATGCTGACAAAGATTCCCAATATGCTGACGATCGGGCGGATCGCCGCGATTCCGCTTCTCGTCCTTTCGTTGATCTTTCTGGACATGCCGCTCGCCAATTGGATCGCCTTTTCATTTTATACGCTGGCTTGCGTGACCGACTTCTTCGACGGTTATCTGGCACGCGCGCTGTCGCAGCAATCCGCCTTCGGCCGTTTTCTGGATCCGATCGCCGACAAGCTGTTGGTAGCCTCCGTGCTGCTGGTCCTCGTCGGCGTCGATCAGGTCAACGGTGTCACGGTACTCCCGGCGGCGGTCATCCTGTGCCGCGAGATATTGGTCTCGGGACTTCGCGAGTTTCTGGCAGAGGTCCGAGTCTCGATGCCGGTGACGGCGCTCGCCAAATGGAAAACGACCATCCAGATGCTGGCGCTCGGGTTCCTGTTGGTGGGCCCGGCCGGACCCGACTTCGGGCCGGTGACGACGACCGAGATCGGCGTCATCGGGCTTTGGGGGGCGGCGCTGCTGACGCTGGTCACCGGGGCGGACTATCTGATCGTCGGCCTGCGCCAGATCGCTGCGGTCGATAACAAGGCCGAAGCCGCATCGGAAAAGGCCGATGCCGGACCGGAGAAAGCCAAAACCGATGCCGATGCGGACAGCGGGAAAATGCGCACCACCGGTTGATCCGGACGCATCGGGCAACGATATTTCCAATAATTGTGATAATAGGTCGAAACGGCCAATCGGGGGCATCCGGGTATGAAGATTTTCGGTTTCGCGGGCTGGAGCGGTAGCGGCAAGACGACGCTGGTCAAACGCGTCATCCCCGAACTGATCGAGCGCGGCCTGAAAATTTCGACAATCAAGCACACGCACCACAATTTCGATATCGACAAGCCCGGCAAGGACTCGTTCGAACATCGTACGGCCGGCGCGCATGAGGTGGTCATCACCGGCGCGCAGCGCTGGGCGCTCCTGCACGAGAACCGGGGGGAACCGGAGCCCAACATCGAACGGATGCTGGAACACATGTCGCCGGTCGATCTGGTCTTGATCGAAGGGTTCAAGACCTACCCGCATCCGAAGATGGAGGTTTATCGCGCCGAGGTCGGCAAGCCTATGCTTTGCGGCGACGATCCGAGCATCGTCGCCATCGCGACGACCGACGATCTCGACGTCAATGTCCCCCGGATCGACCTCGACGATATCGAGGGTGTGGCCGATTTCGTGATCCAGTTCTGCGATCTGCCGGCGGAGCGGCGCCATGGCGCAGCTTAAGGACGACTGCTTCGCCTTCGGCGATGCACTGATCCCTTACGAGGATGCAATGGCCGACCTCGCGAAACGGCTCGCGCCGGTCGTCGAGACGGAAACCGTGCCGCTGGTGAAAGCCGCCGGGCGCGTGCTGGCCGAGGATATCGTCTCGGACCGCAACGTGCCGCCGCACGACAACAGCGCCGTCGACGGCTACGCCGTCTTCTTCAGCGACCTTGCCGCCGACGCCGAAACGCGGCTGCCGCTTACCGGCCGGGTCGCCGCGGGTCATCCGCTGGGCCGCGATGCCAGGCCCGGCGAGGCGGTGCGGATATTCACCGGCGCGCCCATGCCGGCGGGCATGGACACTGTGTTCATGGAAGAGGATTGCACGCCTTCGGGTGACGACGTGATCCTGCCGGCGGGCCTGAAGCAGGGGGCCAACCGCCGTTTCGCCGGCGAAGACGTGAAATCCGGCGATGTCATCGTGCGGGCGGGCATGCAGCTCAGACCGCAGGACGTCGGGCTCGCCGCATCCGTCGGCCGCAACGCGCTGACGGTCTACGCGCCGCTCCGGGTCGCCGTGTTTTCCACCGGCGACGAGGTTCGCGACCCGTCGGACGATGCGCCGGAGGGATGCATCTATGACGCCAATCGCTTCGCTGTTATGGCGATGCTGGAACGGCTTGGCGTCGTCGTGACCGACCTGGGCATCCTGCCGGACAACGAGACGGCGATTGCCGACGCGCTCGGGCAGGCGGCGGGTGGTCAGCACGTGCTGATGACGTCGGGCGGCGTCTCCGCCGGCGAGGAGGACCACGTCAAGGCGGCCGTCGAGAAGCTCGGCAGCATTCATTTCTGGCGGCTCGCTATCAAGCCGGGCCGTCCCATCGCGTTGGGTCAGGCGGGGGATGCGGCGTTCATCGGGCTTCCGGGCAACCCGGTTGCCGCCATGGTGACGTTCCTGATGATCGCGCAGCCGATGCTGCGCCAGCTCGCCGGCGAGACCGGTTACCGCGCCGCGCGACTCCGGGTTCCGACCGATTTCGAGTACAAGAAGAAACGCGGTCGCCGCGAATGGGTGCGGGTTGCGCTCGATAGCGGCGCGGACGGTGCGCCGGTGGCGCGCAAACATCATTCCAGCGGTGCCGGTATCCTGACCTCCATGGCCGGCGCCGACGGCCTGGTCGAGGTCGGCGAAGACGTCGAGAGGCTGGAAGCCGGGGCGAGCGTGACTTACATTCCTTTCAGCGGCTTATTGTCGGGGTAGGATATTGAAACTTCTTTATTTCGCATGGGTGCGGGAACGCGTCGGCACGGCGTCGGAGGAACTGGCGTGCCCGGATGGCGTGGCAACGGTCGGCGATCTGGTCGGCTGGCTGGCCGGACGCGGCAGCGGCTACGCCGAAGCGTTCGAGGATACCGCGATGGTGCGCGCCGCCGTCAACCAGGAACACGTGGACGTGTCGCACCCCGTCGCCGATGGCGACGAAATCGCGTTCTTCCCGCCGGTGACCGGAGGTTGAGATGATCCGCGTGCAGGAGGAGGATTTCGATCTCGGTGCCGAGCTGAAGGCGCTGAGTGCAGGCAGGACCGGGATCGGCGGGCTTTGCTCCTTCGTCGGTCTTGTCCGTGATATGGCCGGTGATGCGGAGATCGGCGCCATGACACTGGAGCACTACCCGGGCATGACCGAGCGTGCGCTCGAAGAGATCGAAGCCGAGGCGCAAGCGCGCTGGCCGTTGGAGGAGACGCTCATTATTCACCGTTACGGCCGGCTTGAGCCGGGCGATCAGATCGTATTAGTCGCGGCGGCGTCCGCGCACCGCGAGGCAGCATTCGAGGCCTGCCACTACCTGATCGATTTCCTCAAGACCCGAGCCCCGTTCTGGAAACTGGAGGATACCGCCGACGGCCCCAAATGGGTCGATGCACGAAGCAGTGACGACGAAGCGGCCGAGCGCTGGGCCGTCAAGAGCGGGGGCAAGTAGGCGCCGTGGCCAAGCGCGGCCAGAGCAGCGGCAGCGGCGCGGATCGTCCGGATCCGGTCAAGGCTTACGAGAACCCGGAGTTCATGCACAGTCCCGACGCGCGCTCGGTACGGATTCTGTCGGAGTACCTGGAACCGAACGCGCGCTTCGCCGAGTACAACATCGCCGATACGATCGTGTTCTTCGGCTCGGCCCGGATCAAGAGCCGGGAAGATGCGGAAAAGCATCTGGATGCCGCGGAACGTCACGGCGGCGACATGGCCGAAGCCGAGCGCGTGCTCGCCATGTCGCGATATTACGAGGCCGCACGGACGCTTGCGAACCGGCTGACGACCTGGTCGAAGACGCTGGAAGGCTCGCGCCGGCGGTTCGTGGTCTGCACCGGCGGCGGACCGGGCATCATGGAAGCGGCGAACCGTGGCGCGTCGGAAGCGGCCGGAATCAACATCGGCCTCAACATCTCGCTGCCGCACGAACAGCATGAGAACCCGTATGTGACGCGGGAACTCGGTTTCGAGTTTCATTACTTCTTCATGCGCAAGTTCTGGTTCATGTATCTCGCCAAGGCGATGCTGGTGTTCCCGGGCGGCTTCGGCACCATGGATGAGTTCTTCGAGACCCTGACGCTGATGCAGACCGGAAAACTCAAGAAAAAGGTGCCGACGGTATTGTTCGGCAAGTCCTTCTGGGACGAAGCGATAAATCTCGACACACTCGTCAACGCCGGGACGATCAACCCCGATGATCTTGATCTCTTCCTGATTACTGACGATATCGATGAGGCATTTGACTACGTCACCGCCGAACTCACGCAGCACGCCCTCGGGATCCCCGGCGGGATGCTGTGACGGCCGCTATTGCCGAATTGAATCAACATGCTTACCCTAACCCGCGACGATACCCAGAAAGGGAGCAACGCTTGCCTGAAAACATATATTCGCGCTTGTATCAGGCGGGAGAGACAATCTTTCGTCGAGGCGAGCCAGGGGACCATGCCTACTTCATAGAACGGGGCGTCGTCGACGTCATCATCGAGAAGGATGGCGGCGATGTCGTTCTGGCCAAGCTCGGTCCCGGCGAGATCATCGGCGAGATGTCGATGATCGACGACGCGCCGCGCTCCGCCGACGTGATCGCGACCGAAGAAACCGAGCTTATAGTTATTCAGCGGTCCCGAGTCATCAAGCCGCTGACCTCTGCCGACCCGATGATGAACCTTATCCTTCGGGTCGTGCTGACGCGCTTCCGGAACGCGCAGAACCGTTATTCCGGGCTGAACATCGACGACGGCAAAAAGAATACGTCGCTGGAGGAAATCCGCGCTATGGCGTTCCAGCGTATCCACGACGAGCGCGATTTGATGAACGCGCTCGAGGCGCAGGAATTCCGCATGCACTACCAGCCGATCATCTCGCTCGACACCGGCAAGATCGCCGGCTTCGAGGCGCTGATGCGCTGGCAGAAGGACGACGGTTCGTTCGTGTCGCCGGGACACTTCATTCCGCTCGCCGAGCACACAGGCCTGATCGTCGAGTTGGGCCGTTTTGCGCTGGAAACCAGCCTGCGCAATCAGGCTACGTTCGCCGAAGCGTTCGCGAGGATGAACCCCGACGATACGTCGCCGTTCATGAGCACGAACGTGTCAGGCCTGCAACTCTCGGATCTGGACGAGATCGATCTGATCGGCGGCATCATCAACAAGAGCAAGGTTCATCTGGATCAGGTCAAGCTGGAGATCACCGAAACCCTGATGGTCGAGAACCCGGATCATGCCGCCGAGGCGCTCAAGAAACTGAAAGAGCTCGGGATCTCGTTGGCCATCGACGACTTCGGTACAGGCTATTCCAGCCTCAGTTATCTGCACATGTTCCCGCTCGATACGCTCAAGATCGACCGAGCGTTCGTCAACAGCATGGACGAGACGGAAAACAGCCGCCGTATCGTGCACAGTATCGTCGGCCTCGCCCACGCGCTCGGCATGAGCATCGTCGCCGAGGGGATCGAGAACGACGCGCAGCAGGAGAAGCTCAAGGAACTCGGCTGTCACTACGGCCAAGGGTATCACTTCGCCAAGCCGCAATCCGCGGAAGACGCCCTCGAACTGATCAATTCCGGCAAAAGCTGGCAAATTTAGGCCCTTTCAAGCCCTTTCCCCGGATGCCAAAATCCTGCCAGTCAACGGAGGATTTTTATGAAGTACAAACTCGGCGAGCACCGGGTGCAGACCCATGGTGACGACTACTGGATTGCCCCGACGGCGTCGGTAATCGGCAAAGTCACTCTGGAAAAGGACGCAAGCGTCTGGTTCGGCGCCGTACTGCGCGGTGACAACGACCCGATCATCGTCGGCGAAGGCTCGAACATCCAGGAAAACAGCGTTCTGCACACGGATCCCGGCTATACCCTGAAACTGGGGAAGGGCGTGACGGTCGGCCACATGGCGATGTTGCACGGCTGCACGGTCGACGACAATTCCCTGATCGGCATCGGCGCGGTGGTGCTGAACGGCGCCAAGATCGGCAAGAATTGCATCATCGGCGCCAAGGCATTGATCACCGAGGGGACGGAGATTCCCGACAATTCGCTTGTCGTAGGCGCGCCCGGACGCGTTATCCGCCAATTGAAAGAGGAGCAGATCGCCGACCTGACGCGGATCGCGGTCCATTACGTCGAGCGCTGGCAACGCTTCAAGGCCGAAATGGTCGAGGACGGCGTCTGATGCTGCCGATCGACCATTTCCTGCGCGCGGCGCAACGCTTTCCGGATCGTATCGCCGTCAAGAACGGCGATATGGAAATGACATACGCCGAACTGGCACGCCGGACCAATGCGCTTGCGGCGGCGCTGCAGGATATCGACCCGGCGCCGCAGACCCGCGTCGGCATTTGCGGCTACAACACCTTCGAGCACCTGCTGGCATGGCTGGCGACATTCGCCGCGGGCAAGACGTGGATCCCGCTCAATCCCCGGAACGGCAAGCCGGAACTGGACCGGATTTGCGAGGTCACGAGCCCCGGTATCGTCATTGTCGACGGGAATTGCCGGGACAAGGTCGAAAGCGGGGCCGCGACACGGCTGATCGGTCAACCTGGCGACGGTGCCGACGGGACCGATATCGCGTCGCTGGTCGAGAAGTTCGACGGTCAAAAGCCGAAACGCCACGACCTGAACCTGGACGATTTGCAGGCGATCAAGTTTACCGGCGGCTCCAGCGGCCAGCCCAAGGGCTGCATGCAGACGTACCGGGTCTGGAATACGTGCATCACGTCCATGCTGCACGAGTTCGGCTTCGACGGCGACGATCGCAATCTGCTGGCCGCGCCCATGACGCACGGGACCAACACGCTGATCATGCCGACGTTTGCGATGGGCGGCATGCAGGTGTTCATGGGGCCGGCCAAGCCGGACACGATCATCGAGGCGCTGGAGCGCGACCGCATCACCAGCGTGTTCGTGCCGCCGACCGTGATCTACATGATGATGGACGAGCCGGGGGTCGAGAACCGGGATTTCTTGGCGCTCCGGCATCTGATCGTCGGCGGCGCGGCGATCCGCAAGGACGAGGTGCCGCGCGCCATGAAGGTCTTCAACAACGCGCTTGAGACCTGTTTCGGCCAGACCGAAGCGCCGCAGATCGCGATCTGCATGCGCGCCGCCGACTGGGCCGAGCCGGAGAATTATGCATCGACCGGCCGCGCCACGCTGCTGACCCGGGTCGAGGTCATGGATACGGACGGGAACATTCTGGCCCCGGGCGAGACCGGCGAGATCGTGCTCAAGGGCGATCTGGTGATGAAGGGTTACCTGGATATGCCGGACAAGACCGCCGAGACGATCATCGACGGCTGGCTGCACACGGGCGACGTCGGCATCATCGACGAACGCGGTTTCGTCTATATCAAGGACCGCATCCGCGACGTGGTGATCACCGGCGGCTTCAACGTTTACCCGAGCGACGTCGAGGCGGTGCTGGGCCAGCATCCGATGGTCTCCGAATGCGTCGTCTTCGGGGTGCCGGACCGCAAGTGGGGCGAGGCGTTGACCGCCGCGGTCGAGGTGCGCGACGATGCCGACGTCACGGGCGACGAGATCGCCGCCTTCGTCAAGAAGCGGCTGGATTCCGTGAAGACACCGAAGACCGTCCATATCGTCGACGAATTGCCGCGCTCGCCGGTGGGCAAGGTGCTCCGGCGCGAAGCCAAGGTCATGTTTACACCGAAAGATGGGGAGGACGCGGCATGACCGCCGAGAACGGCCCGACGACGAAACTCGCGACGCACACCAACGAGGAGCTTTATTACCGCGACGACGGCCTCGTCGGCGGGCTGATGGGCAACGTCACCTTCACCGAGATGATGTTCATGCACATCATGGGCCGCAAGGCGTCGCCCGGCGAGGTTGCGATCCTGGACGCGGTGCTGGTGACGCTGATGGAACACGGCCTGACGCCGAGCGCCATCGCCACGCGGCTGACCTACCATTCGGCGCCGGAGGCGCTGCAGGCGGCGGTGGCGGCGGGACTGCTCAACGTCGGCTCGCAGTTCGTCGGCACCATGGAGAACGCCGCCAAACTGCTGATGCAGCTTCTCCAGGACGACGACGGCTTCGAAGCAGCGGCACGCCGGGAGATCAGGGCGCTGCGTGCCGCGAAGCGTCCGCTCCCCGGTTTCGGCCATCACCTGCACAAACCGGACGACCCGCGCACCGCGCGCCTGTTCGAGATCGCGTTGGCGCAGGAAGGGATCGACGGCATATACATCGATGCCATGCAGCGGCTGTCGGTGATCGTCGACGAGGAACTGGACCGGCACCTGACCATCAACGCTACCGGCGCGGTTGCGGCGGTGCTGCTGGAGATCGGCGTCGAACCTGAGATCATGCGCGGCTTTTCCGTGATCAGCCGCGCCGCCGGTCTGGTCGCGCACATCCGCGAGGAACAGACGGAACCGACAGCACGCCACATTTGGGATGTGGTCGAGCATACGGTACCCTACGTCGGCGACGCGCCGATAGACCAAGATTGAGGAAGGAAGACATGTTCTGGAAAACCGATGAGCCGCACGGCCTGCCCCGCGATCCGTTCAAGAGCTGCGTGATTCCCCGGCCGATCGGCTGGATCTCGACCGTCAGCCCGGAGGGTGTGCCGAACCTGGCGCCCTATTCCTTCTTCAACGGCGTCGCCGGCGACCCGCCGATGGTGATGTTCGGTAGCGGCATGCGCGCCGCCGACGCGCCCAAGGACAGCATTTACAACGCCGAGCAGACCGGCGAGTTCACGTGCTCGATGGTGTCCTACGACCTCAAGGAGATCATGAACGATACCAGCGCCGCCTACGAACCCGGCATCGACGAGGCGGGGCACCTCGGGATCGAGATGGAGGCCGCGGAACTGGTCAAGCCGATGCGCGTCAAGGCGGCGCCAATCCATATGGAGTGCACCTATTTCGATACCATGGAACTGCCGAAGGACCGCAACGGGGCCGGCAACGCGATCTGCGTAGGCCGCGTCGTCGGCGTGCATATCCGCGACGAGTTCCTGAAGGACGGGTTCGTCGACGTCGAAAAGATCCGCCCGGTCGCGCGCCTCGGCTACATGGACTACACGTCGGTGCAGGAGGTGTTCACGATGATGCGTCCGGAAGTGAAGTCTGCGGCGGAGTAGGAGCTAATTCCCTGTATCGTCAGTGTCCGGTCTTTGTTCCGGTTCGCCGGCGTTGAATTCGTAACCCTCGTTTGGTGCGATGGCTTCGCCGTTTTCGACCTTCTCGCGAATTTCCTTTATCGTATCCTCAAGCGCCACGAATCGCTCCGGTGAAGAAGGGTGTGAAGACATGATGCTGTCCTGAATCGAAGCTGGGTTGCCAAGCGACATGCGCCGCCAGACTGTCGGGGCATCGTCAATATTGTACCCGGCGTGGTACATGTAATAGAGCCCTACGTAATCGGCCTCGGCTTCGAAATCCTGGCTGTAGGCAGCGCCAGCAGCGTTTGAGAATGCGCCCTGTGTGTTGACGCCGATACCCGCGAACAGCAAGTCGAAAACGAATCCAATTGCCGCGTTGCCCAATTTCTTGTCGATGTGGCCCATGGTGTTGTGTGCCATCTCGTGCCCGATCACGGCGGCCAGTTCGTCGTCGTCGCGCAACAGATTCATAATACCGGTGGTGAAGATGATCCGCTTGCCGTCGGCGAAGGCGTTGACCAGTTCCTTGCGTTGCAGCACCAGCGTGAAATCGCATATGCGGTCGAGGGGAACGTCGACCTCCAGTTCCTTACCGTCTCTGAGGAACGTCATTGCGAGCGATGACTTGTCCTCGGTCTGTTCTTCGAGTTGTTCCGATAGCTCGCGGTAATAGTCGTCTTCAGGCACGTTCCAGTTGCCGACCGCGACGAGGACGTCCTGTTCGCGGACTCCGGCGCGCGCCGCGCTTGATCCCTCTGGTAAAGCGATGACGTACGGCCGCTTGCTGATGCCAGCGCTCAGGGCATGTTCTTCGAGGTCGTCACCGAAATAGCCGGCCGAGATCAACTTGAAGCTGTAGGATTTACCGACTCGGTCGCCGCAGAAGTCGGCGTTGTTGCGGAGGATCGGATAGGCGGTGTTGTGCAACCGTTTCCAAGCCGAGACATGGTCATCAATGACGAGTTCATATTGTTTTGCCCGCTCCGCCTCGGCGCGGGACTTGTCGACCTGCGGTAGCTTTGACGCCGGCGCGCACGCTGCCAGTGTAAACGACAGTGCGGCGGCGCAAGATATATTCGATCTCATCAATTCATCCTCCCGCGATTTACGATTATAACGCGAATTTCAGATTCTGAGTAAAGCCTAAACTCGGCGGACCGGTCTTCATTTGCCCTATGCAAGGGCGTCGGCTATTTTTTCGGACCATCTAGGGAGGACCAATCAAAATGCCCGAATCCGTTAAATTGACCGCGTCGGACGGCCACACGTTCGATGCCTACCGCGCCGACCCGGACGGCAAGCCCGTGGGCGGTGTCGTCGTCATCCAGGAGGTTTTCGGCGTCAACGTGCACATCCGCGATCTCGTCGAACGCTGGGCCGCTGTCGGCTACACGGCCATCGCGCCGGCGCTCTACGATCGCTGGGAGCCCGGCTTCGACGTCGGCTACGAACCCGAAGACATCGAGAAGGGCCGCGCCCACAAGGCGACCGCCAACGAGCACCTCGACCAGGTCATGGCCGACGTCGACGCGGCACGCGCGGCCATCGCCGATGCCGGGCGTATCGGCGCCGTCGGCTTCTGCTGGGGCGGGTTCGTGACCTACGCAGCCGCCTGCCGGCTCGATATCGACGCCGCCAGCGGCTACTACGGCGGCGGCATCCACGAGATCGCCAACGAAAAGCCCAAATGCCCGACGGTCCTGCATTTCGGCGACAGCGACGCCTCGATCCCGCTCGACGACGTCGAGACCGTGCGCAAGGCGCAGCCCGACGTGGGGATCCATATCTACGAGGCCGGTCACGGATTCCACTGTGACATGCGCGGCAGCTACGACCCACGCGCGGCGGCCATTGCCGGCATGCGTACCATGCGACTGTTCGAAGACGTGCTCCGGCGCGGCGAGGGCGCATGAGCGAGGATGTATCGCCGCCGGTGATCGGCGTTATCGGCGGCAGCGGCCTTTACGAGATCGACGGACTCGAGGACGCGCGCTGGGAAACGGTGTCGACGCCGTTCGGTGAACCCTCCGACGAAATCTTGCGCGGCACGCTGGCCGGTATCGAGATGGCGTTCCTGCCCCGGCACGGCCGCGGCCACCGTATTCCGCCGTCGGACCTCAACTTCCGCGCCAACATCGATGCGCTGAAGCGTCTCGGCTGCACGGAAATCCTGTCGCTGTCGGCGTGCGGATCGCTCAAGGAAGAATACCCGCCGGGGACCTTCGTCGTCGTCGACCAGTTCATCGACCGCACGTTCGCGCGCTCCAAGTCGTTCTTCGGCGAGGGCCTGGTGGCGCACGTCGGTTTCGGCCATCCGGTGTGCGGCCGCCTGGGTGACGCGCTGACGGAAAGCCTGGCCGCGCTCGACATCCCGCACGCCCGGGGCGGCACGTACCTGGTCATGGAAGGGCCGCAGTTCTCGACGATCGCGGAATCCAATCTCTACCGGTCCTGGGGCTGCGACGTCATCGGCATGACCAACATGCCGGAAGCCAAACTCGCCCGCGAAGCCGAAATGTGTTACGCGAGCGTCGCCATGGTCACTGACTACGATTGCTGGCACCCGGACCACGACCACGTCACGGTCGAGGCGATCATCGCCGTCCTGATGGGTAACGCCGACAACGGCCGTTCGCTGGTCAAAGAAGTGGTGCCACGGCTCTCGGGCCGGACCGATCTCTGTTCGCAGGGTTGCCACCGGGCGCTCGACAACGCGGTGATCACGCACCCGGACGCCCGCGACCCGGGCCTGGTGGCCATGCTCGACGCGGTCGCCGGCCGGGTGCTGCAGGGGGCCGGCGAATGAAAGTCGACGGCGTTCCCTACCGTACCATCTGGCTCGCCGATGACGGCTGGGCGGTCGAGATCATCGACCAGACGCGCCTGCCGTTCGCATTCGTCACCGTGCGCATGGAAAACGTCGACGACGCGGCGACGGCGATCCGCGACATGCTGGTCCGGGGCGCGCCGCTGATCGGGGCGACCGCGGCCTACGGCATGGCGCTGGCGATGCAGGTCGATGCGTCCGATGCCAACCTCAAGGCCGCTTACGATAAGCTGCTGGCGACGCGGCCGACGGCGGTAAACCTGCGCTGGGCGCTGGACGAGATGAAGACGCTGCTCGACCCGATGTCCGCCAATGAACGCGCCGTGTCGGCCTATCGGCGTGCCGCCAAAATATGCGACGAGGACGTGGAAATATGCTCGTCCATCGGCGATCACGGCCTGGCCCTGATCCGCGACATGCATGAGAAAAAGGGTGCGGACGAGGCCGTCAACATCCTGACCCACTGCAACGCCGGCTGGTTGGCGACGGTCGACTGGGGTACGGCGCTGGCGCCGATCTACAAAGCGTATGACGCCGGCATCCCGGTGCATGTCTGGGTCGACGAGACCCGGCCCCGCAACCAGGGCGCCAGCCTGACGGCGTGGGAACTGGGCCGCCACGGCGTGCCGCTGACGGTGATCGCCGACAACGCTGGCGGGCACCTGATGCAGGAAGGCCGCGTCGACATGTGTATCACCGGCACCGACCGCACCACCGCGGCGGGCGACGTTTGCAACAAGATCGGCACGTACCTGAAGGCGCTCGCCGCCCACGACAACAAGGTGCCGTTCTACGTCGCATTGCCGTCGCCGACGGTCGACTGGACCATCGAGGACGGCCGCGACATCCCGATCGAGGAACGCTCGGCCGACGAGGTCACGAAAATCCAGGGCCGGACCGCGTCGGGCGACGTGGTCACGGTGGAGATCGTCCCGGACGGGGCGCAGGGCGGCAACCCGGCCTTCGACGTCACACCGGCGCGCCTCGTCACCGGGCTCATCACCGAGCGCGGCGTCTGCGACGCGTCCAAGGACGGGCTCAAGGGGCTGTTCCCGGAAAAGTCCTGATCGCCTTCGCGTATTTTTAAAGTTCGATTGGTGCGCTACAATGCGCAAAACCCGTTCTGTGGGAGGAACGCCATGAAACTGACCGACGCGCAACTCGCCGAATTCGACGAAAAAGGTTACCTGTTCCTGCCGGGGCTGTTCTCGAAGGAAGAGGCACAGGTCCTGAAAGACGCGGCGAGGGATATCTATGCCTCCGACCGCGAGGAACTGTGGCGCGAAAAATCCGGCGTGCCGCGCATCGCCTTCGCGGCGCACGAATACGACGACGCGCACGGCCGCCTCGGCGCGCATCCGCGCCTTGTCGAGCCGATCATGCAGATCCTCGAAGAAGAGGTCTACATGCACCAGTACAAGATCAACGCCAAGGCCGCCTTCGACGGCGACATCTGGCAGTGGCACCAGGACTACGGCACCTGGGCCCGCGACGACGGCATGCCCGAGCCGCGCGCCATGAACATTTCCGTGTTCCTGGACGAGGTCACGGCGGCCAACGGCCCGCTGCTGTTCATTCCGGGCAGCCACAAGAAGGGCGTGGTCGAGGCCGGGCACGACCTGGAAACCACCAGTTATCCGCTGTGGACGCTGGACCGTGAAACGGTTCGGACGCTCGCCGACGAGGGCGGCGTGGTCGCGCCGACCGGCGAACCGGGCTCGGTGCTGATGTTCCACGGCAACCTTGTGCACGCAAGCCCGCCCAACATCAGCCCCTGGGACCGGGTGATCGTGTACCTCAGCCTGTGCGCGGTCTCCAACCACATCACCAAGTATACCCGCAAGCCGTGGATCGCGCACCGCGACTTCACGCCGATCGCACCGCTCGCCGACGACTGCCTCCAGAAACTGGTCGAGCGTGCCAGGGCGAAGACGGCGGCGGAATGACATCATGAAGCTCGTGATTACGGGCGGCACCGGGTTCCTGGGCCGCCTGATCGCCGAACGCGCGCTGGATCGCGGCGACACCGTGACGCTGTTCGACATCGCCGTGCCGCCGGACGGCCTCGGCGCGCTCGAGGGCAGGGCCGAGATGATTGCCGGCGACATTTCGGACGGGGAAATGGTCGCCCGCGTGATCGAGAGATCGGATGCCGTGGTGCATCTGGCGTCGATGGTGAGCGCCGGTTCGGAAGCCGATTTCGACGCCGCCATGCGGGTCAACATCGACGGCGGCCGTGCGGTGCTCGAGGCGGCGCGCGCCAACGGCCCGCAGACGAAAGTGCTGTTCACTTCCTCGCTTGCCGTTTTCGGCAGCACGGCAATGCCGATCATCGTCGACGGCATGACGCGCCCGGTGCCGCAGAACACCTACGGCATGACCAAGGCGGTCATGGAGATGCTGGTCAACGACATGAGCCGCAAGGGGTTCATCGACGGCCGCGTCGGGCGTCTGCCGACGGTCATCGTCAGGCCCGGCAAACCGAATACAGCGGCATCCAGTTTCGCAAGCGGCGTGATCCGCGAACCGCTGAGCGGCGAAACCTGCGAACTGCCGGTAGCGCGCGACCTCAAGCTCTGCGTCGGCGGTTACAGAACCGTTGCCGACGGCCTGATGGCGCTGCTGGACGCGCCGGCCGAGGCGTTCGGCGACGATCGGGTGGTCAACCTGCCGAACATCACCACGTCGGTGTCGGAAATGATCGCGGCGACGAAACAGGTGGCGGCCTGGCGCGGCATCGTGCTCGGCACCATAGAGGACACGCCGGACGAGACCGTCCGCACTATCGTCGGCGCCTGGCCGGTCGGCATGGAGGCGTCCCGGGCTATTGCCCTCGGCTGCCCGCAGGACGACGGCCTCGCGTCGATTATCGAGGCGTTCGTCGAGGATTATCTGACCTGACGTTCAGCCCTCCGCCACGTCGCGCGCCATGCGCGCGGCGAAACCGGTGTAGGCTTCCGGATCGAGGATCGCGTCGATCTCGTCTTCTGACAGGATGTCCGTCACCGCATCGATCCGCATCAGCGCGTCCTTCATGGTGGTTTCTTCCTTGAACGCGGTGGCGCAGGCATGGTGCAGGATGTCGTGCGCGGTCTGGCGGCCGAGCTTCTCGCCCAGTTGCATCATGACCGCTTCCGAAAGTGTGAGCCCCCGGGTGATATCCAGGTTGCGGCGCATGTTGGCGGCGCGGACGTCGAGCCCTTCGCAGAGCACCACCGTCTTGGCCAGCGCGGCGTCGGTCTGGCAGACTATGCGCGCGATCAGCTCGCGTTCGGTGTTCAGCGCGATCTTGTCGCGTTCGTTCTCGTTCACCAGCGTCTCGAACGCCATCGAGATCCCCGAGCGTACGGTGCGGGCGAGCCCGACGATGCTCTCGCAGATTGCCGGATTACGCTTGTGCGGCATGGTCGACGAGCCGACCTTGCCGGCGGGGTAGGGTTCCTCGACCTCCTGCAGCTCGGTCTTGGTCATCAGGAACAGCTCGTGGCCGATCTTGCCGCAGGTCCCGGCGATCATGGCGAGGTTGGAAACCATCTCCACCAGCCGGTCGCGCGCCGTGTGCCAGGTGATGGCGGGTTCCTCCAGCTCCAGGTTGTGCATCAGTTTTTCGCGGACCGCGAGACCCTGGTCGCCGAGTGCGGCCAGCGTGCCGACGGCGCCGCCGAACTGTCCGGCCAGAAGGCGCGGGCGCATTTCGTCCATGCGGGTCTGGTGGCGGCGCACCTCGTCGAGCCAGATCGCCGCCTTGTAACCGAAAGTCACGGGCTGCGCATGCTGGCCATGGGTGCGGCCGGGCATGGCGGTGGCGGCGTGGGTCACGGCCTGATCGGCGAGCGCGGCGGCGAGCGTCTCCAGCCGTCCCTCGATCACGTCGATGGCGTCGCGGATCTGCAGGATCATGCCGGTATCGGTGATGTCCTGGGTGGTCGCGCCCCAGTGCACGAACTCGCCCAGGCCGTCCGGGCACTTGGCGCCGATCATGCGGACCATCGGCACGATCGGATGCGCGGTGCGATCCATCTCGCGCTTCATCTCGGCCAGATCGTAGTCGGCCGCGTCACCGGCGTCGCGGATCGCGCGGGCGGCGTCCTCGGGGATGATGCCCAGTTCCGCCTCCGCGTCGGCCAGCGCCACCTCGACATCCAGCCACGCCTGCACCGTGCGTATGTCGGAGAATATCTCCCGCATCTCGGCGGTCGAGTACTGGTCCCGGAAAAGTTCGCTATCGATCACGTAGGCGGCCATGGATATCTCCCCAAGTGTTGTTTGTTGGCGGCGATATTCAATCACAGCGGAGAGGGAAGAGGGAGTCGGATGCAATCGGGATTCATCCGCAGATATGATATATTAAATAGTGACTTAACTATATAGGTATGTAACTAATTAAGTATGAAACATGATCTGCAAGTTCTAAGCGTCAACGCGACGGACGCTAACCAACGCTTCTCCCGGCTTCTGGCCGAAAGCGAGCACGGCCGGGATGTGGTGATCACCAAGCGCGGGCGGCCCGTGGCGCGGCTGATGCCGATCAACGGCAATGCCGAACCGGTGGCCCCCATCGGTGCACCGGCGGCGTCCGATATTCCGGACTTCGACAAGCGTTCGGCGATGATCGAGGTTTGCCGGCGCATGAACCGCACCGGCCTTAACCAGGGAACCAGCGGCAATGCCTCGATCCGGGTCGACGGTGGGCTGCTGATCACGCCATCGGGGCTCGACTATGAACAGACGATGCCCGCCGATATCGTCAAGATCGGTATCACCGGACGCCTCTTGCACGGCCACCGGCGGCCGTCGAGCGAGTGGCATTTTCATTGCCGGGTGATGGAGGCCCGGCCCCGCGCCGGCGCGCTGCTGCACACGCATTCGGTCAACGCCACGGCGCTGGCGTGTCTCGGGCGCGGCATTCCGCCGTTCCACTACATGGTGGCCGTTGCCGGCGGTACGGATATCCGTTGCGCGCCCTATGCGACGTTCGGTACCGAGGAACTGGCGGACGCAGTTGTCGCCGCGCTGGATGGGCGGCTGGCCTGCCTGATGGCGAACCACGGCATGATCGTGCTGGGCCGGGATATCGAGGATGCCTACAACCGTGCCGTCGAGGTCGAGACGCTGGCGGCGCAGTACCTGAAGGCACTGGCGGTGGGGGAGCCGAATTTGCTGGACTCCGGGCAGATGGATGCGGTGCTGGAGAAGTTCAGGAACTACAGCGGTTGGGCCGCGGCCAACCGGATGTGAGCGGGACACGACGCGGCAGCAAAATCCATGTTGCGAAAAAATCAAAACAGGAATATATGATCGCGCGTATCGCGGCAGCTCCCGCGTCCTGGCCGGGTGCCGAAGGTCGGCATCGCCAATAAGGTATTACCGAAATGTCAAAGATCGTCTTCGCCCTCGCGCCGCTGGCGCTGAGCGGTTTCGTGCTGTTTCAATCCCAGTCTGCCTTCGCGCAGGACACCAACGTGCCGAAAAACAACACCGAGTGCGCGCAGGCCGTGGCCGATGCCAAGGCTGCCCGCGAGAACGAACCCGACATCGGCCCCAAAGCCGGTAAGATATTCACGGAAGTCGTCGAACTGGCCGAAAAGCGGTGTGAGCAGAAAGAATTCGTCTACGCCGCCGATCTTCTGAATCTTGCCCGCGGCATGGTCGCTTCCGAATAGCAGCGGACGAACTGCAACAAAAAAGCCCCGGTCGCGAGACCGGGGCTTTTCGTTTGAGCTGGCCGGCGAACTGTTAGTGAACGTCGGACCAGATTCTCCGTTTCAGTGCATAGAGCATGGCGGTGAGCACGATCAGGAACAGGATCACCTTGATGCCCGTCTGTTTGCGCTCTTCCAGTTCCGGTTCGGCCGCCCACGCCAGGAACGTGGTCACGTCGGACGACATCTGTTCCGGTGTGGCTTCCGTGCCGTCCTCGTATTCGACCGCGCCCTCGAAAAGCGGCGGCGCCATCGAGATGGCGTTTCCCGGGAAGTATTCGTTGTAATACTTGCCGGGCGGCAGGTCGAAGTCCGCCGGCGGGTTCTCCTTGTAGCCCGTCAGCAGCGCATGCAGGTAATCCGCACCGAGCGGGAAGCCGGTCGGATGGAACATCGAAACCCGAAGCGCGGAATCGCCGCCCAAACCGCGAGCCTTGGTGATCAGCGACAGGTCCGGCGGCACCGCGCCGCCGTTGGCGGCGGCGGCGGCCTTGTCGTTCGGGAACGGTGCCGGCCATCGGTCGGCAGGCGTTGCCGGACGCGAGAACATGTCGCCGTCCTCGTTCGGCCCGTCCTGGACCTCGTAGCTTTCGGCGATCGCCTTGACCTCGTCCTCGTTGTAGCCGAGTGCCTTGAGATTGCGGAACGCGATCAGGTCGAGCGAGTGGCAGGCGGCGCAGACGTTGCGGAACACCTGGAAGCCCCGCTGCAACTGGGCCCGGTCATAAGTGCCGAAGATGCCGTTGAAGGACCAGTCCTTCGACGGCGGCTTGGGGCCGGCGCTTGCGGCGTGGGCGTTCCCGGCGCCGGCGAGGACCGCGATACCGAGTGCAACGGCGGTAAGGGTTTTCGTCATCTTCATGGTCTTACTCCGCCGCCTGAGGTGCACTGGTAACCGACGCGGCGATGCTGTCCGGCAGCGGTTTCGGCCGCTCCAGGACGCTCACCAGCGGTATGATGATTATGATGTGGAAGAAGTACCAGAACGTCGACCACTGGCCGATCGTGACCAGGATGCCTTCTGGCGCCTGGCCGCCGACCCAGCCGAGGATGATGCAGTCGATCGCGAATACCCAGAAGAAGAAGCGGTTGAGCGGCCGGTACTTCGACGAGCGGACCCGCGAACGGTCGAGCCACGGCAGCAGGAGCAGCACCAGGATCGACGCGAACATGGCAATGACGCCGGCCAGCTTGGCCGACATCAGCCAGCCGCCGAGCGAGATCACCTGGTAGACCCAGTAGTCCGCCGTGAAGGCCCGCAGGATCGCGTAGAACGGCAGGAAGTACCATTCCGGCACGATGTGCGGCGGCGTCACCAGCGGATCGGCCATGATGTAGTTGTCCGGATGCCCGAAGTAGTTCGGCGCGAAGAACACGAAGAACGAGAGGAAGATCAGCATGATGCCGAGGCCGTACATATCCTTGATCGTGTAGTACGGATGGAACGGGATCGTGTCCTGCTTCTCGTCCTTGATGTCGACGCCGGTCGGGTTGTTGGAGTGGTGCATGTGCAGCGCCCAGAGGTGCAGGAACACCAGACCGACGATCACGAACGGCAACAGGTAGTGCAGCGAGAAGAACCGGTTCAGCGTCGGGTTGTCGACGACGAAGCCGCCCCACAGGAGCTGCACGATATAGTCCCCGACAAGCGGAATGGCGGAGAACAGGTTGGTGATCACGGTCGCGCCCCAGAAGCTCATCTGGCCCCACGGCAGCACGTAGCCCATGAACGCGGTCGCCATCATCGCCAGCAGGATGAAGATCCCGATCATCCACAGGATTTCGCGGGGCGCCTTGTAGGAGCCGTAGTAAAGGCCGCGGAAGATGTGGATATAGACGACGATGAAGAACAGGCTGGCGCCGTTCATGTGGATGTAGCGGATCAGCCAGCCGGAATTGACGTCGCGCATGATGCGCTCGACCGACGTGAACGCGTATTCGGTGTGCGGCGTGTAGCTCATCGCCAGCGTGATGCCGGAAACGATCATGATCACCAGCACGATCCCCGCGAGCGATCCGAAGTTCCAGAAGTAGTTGAGGTTCTTCGGCGTCGGATACTGATTCAACTGCGCATCCATGAACGAGAAGATCGGCAGGCGATGCTCGATCCAGTTCACGACACGGCTGTTGGATTGGAAGTTCGAGGTTCCACCACTCATTATTCTTTCCCCCCTCAGCCGATCAGCACGGTGTTGTCGTCGGTGAATTCGTAACCCGGTACGGGCAGGTTATTCGGTGCCGGCCCCTTGCGGATACGGCCCGACGTGTCGTAGTGCGACCCGTGGCAGGGGCAGAACCAGCCGCCGAACTCGCCCTTGGAATCGCCTTGTTTCTGGCCGAGCGGAATGCAGCCCAGGTGCGTGCAGACACCCACCATGACCAGCCACTCCGGCTTGACCACCCGGTCGGCGTCCTTCTGCGGGTCGGGGAGTTCGTCGAGCGCAACGGCCTGCGCGGCCTCGATTTCCTCGGGCGTGCGGTGACGGATGAATACCGGCTTGCCGCGCCAGATCACGGTGATGCTCTGGCCGACCGCGACTTGCGAGATGTCGACCTCCGTCGACGCGAGGGCCAGCGTGTCCGCGGCCGGGTTCATCTGATCGATAAACGGCCACACGGCAATTGCGGTACCGACGGCGCCGACGGCAGCCGTGCTCCAAATCAGGAAATCGCGGCGCGTCTGTTCGTCGATTTCAGCGCCGCCACCCGTGGGTTGGCCCGCATGGTTTGCGGTTTCGCTCATGGAAAATCCCCTCGATATGACCTATTACCCGTCGCCGCCGAAACGGCCTGTATACTTTAATTTCCCCGACCGGGCCGCTCACCTACGGAACCGGTCTTCGTTATCGTAATTGCGAGCCAATGCCGGTTTCAAGCATACAGCCTGCAAACGATAAATGACGTTTCCGGGAGACCCCGGAAACGCTCATTCGTTATACTTGATGACCCAAACGTTGCAAGGGTTTAGATAGGCGGAAACCGGCCAGAAAGCGCGATTAACAGGCATATTCAACAGGAACCCGAACCGTGACCGAAGCCTCCGTTTCACTTGCTCTCTATCAGCCTGATATTCCGCAAAATGCCGGCAGCCTTTTTCGGACTGCCGCCTGCTTCGGCGTGCCTGTGCATGTGATCGAGCCCTGCGGATTCGTGCTCAGCGATACAAAAATGCGCCGCGCCGGCATGGATTATATGTCCCGTGTTCAGTTATCGCGCCATCAAAGCTGGGATGCGTACCTGCGTGACCGGCCGGCGGGCCGTCTCGTCCTGCTGACGACGCGGGGCGATGACACGTTGCCGGGCTTCAGGTTCGAAGAGGGGGATGCATTGCTACTTGGGCGCGAAAGCGCAGGCGTTCCGGACGAGGTGCACACGGCCTGTGACGCGCGTGTGGCCTTGGCGATGGAACAGGGGCTCAGGTCGATGAACGTCGCGGTATGCGGCGGCATCGCGCTGTTCGAGGCGTTGCGCCAGTTAGAATGGTTCACATAAACAGCTAAACTGGAACTCTAGATGTTTAAATTTTTACGCGTATTGGTATCAAAATCTCAAGTAGGCTAAAAGAATTAGAAGGTAGCGCTTCATAGCCTATGGAGATTTTAATGGCGGATGAAATTGTCGGGTTTAAGTTTCGGTTTACTGGCGGCATTGCTGATGAGAACCAACTTGGTTTCTACGATGCTGGGCGGTTCCAATATGGTGCTGCTCGATTAATTCACACATCGGAAGTTTTTCGTAGTCGACGGCATATTCCTAAGCGTGTGACCGCGAGCATTCGTTCTGAAGTTGATCTTCGTGTTCGAGCGGCTGAACCGGGATCATTTCTTCAAGAGTGAGGTGCCCCTAGATTTGTAGACGCTTTCTTCCCTAAATTTGAGGCAAGGAGGCCACTATGGGCAAAGCCAATTTCAGCGACGATTTTAAGCGCGACGCGGTGCGTCAGATTACGGAGCGGGG
>JBNPEI010000011.1:128489-307945 GCA_051117645.1 Rhodospirillales bacterium | reverse complement strand
TCTTCGGATTCCATCAGGGCCAGCGGTCATGTGCCGCGTCAACAGGCCGGATACATGACTGCAAACCTTGAACGCCAATCAAATCTAATCATCCCCTTGCAAAATCGGGGGCGTCCATACATGACAAAGCCGGGACAGGATCCCGCAACCGAAACCGGCGTTGCGGACTATTCCATCAGCCCGAGTTCCATCGCCTTGATCTGCAAGGCCACGTATTTCGAGTAGGCCCGGTTCTGGGATAGTCCGCCACCCAGGAACCAGAGACCTCTCTGCGGGGTGGGGACGAACATGTTGCGCAGTTCACCCTGCTCGTTGAGGCCCCAAATCGGGCCGACACGGTCCGCGATATCCTTGCCGAGCAGTTGCGCCACCAGGTCCTCCTGCTTCTGGAAACCGGTCGCTGTCACGACGAGGTCTGCTTTCTCGACGCGGCCGTCGCGCATCAGCAGGCCGTCTTCGACGAAGCGGTCTGCGTCCTCCCAGTGCAGAACCCCGACCTTGCCCTCGACGATCAGGTCCGAGCAGCCGCAGTTCAGATAGTAGCCGCCGTGGCGCACCCGGAGCTGCATCTGGTGACCGCAGTTTTCGGGACCGTAATTGATCTTGAAGCCGCGCCGGACGAGACCGTCCAGCAGCTCTTTGTCGTATTCGGCGCTACGGGCGGTGTTCTCCTGCAGGCCTTTCTTCAGAAGCGTGAACGTCGGCACCATCGCAATCAGATCGGCATCGTCGGTCGAAAGGTCGCCGCTCAGGTACGCGGCATCACCCTGCGACGCCGCATCGAGGCCGATGACCGTGGTCGAACCGCGCTGAATCATCTTCACGTCAGCACCGCTGAAGTGCAGGTCCTGCGCACAGTCGTGCCCGCTTGTGCCGGTGCCGAGGACCAGCGCACGGCAGCCTTTGTAGGCGTCTCCGGAATGATAGTCGGCGGTATGCAGGACCTCGCCCTCGAAGTCGCCGAGACCGGGCACGTCCGGCATCACCTTATTGCCGGACACGCCGTTGGCCATGACCAGATGCTTCGGGTGCAGCACCCGTTCTTCTCCGCCGGGCCGGCGCACCGTCACGTTCCAGATGCCGGCGTCATCGTCGAAGTCGCCGGCGGCCAGCTCGCTACCGGTCCATACGTTGCACTCCATGGCCGAAGCGTAGAACTCGATGAAGTTCGCGAGCATATCCTTGGATATGTATCGCGGCCAGTTGGGCGGGAACGGTATGTAGGGAAAATGGTTCTTGTCGACCTGGTTATGAAGCGCCAGCGAGTGATAGCGGTTGCGCCATACATCGCCGATGCGGGGCGTCCTTTCGACAACCAGCGTATCGACGCCCAGCAGCCTGAGGCGCGCCGCCAGCGTCACGCCGAACTGGCTGCCGCCCATGATCAGAACGGCCGGCTCCCGGTCCTCGAACGCCTGTTCCTGCGCCCTCAGATCGGACCAGTTGGCACCGCCGAAGTTCCGGGAATATGCGGATCCGGCAGGACGCCTGTCGCCGATCGGCTCTTCGTGACCTTTGATCTCGGTCAGTGAACTGGAGAAAACCCATGCCTTGCCGGTGTCGTCGCTGGGCAGGCGCAGGACCCCGTGGCACCGGCCGGCGTCCGTCTCAAAGCTGAAGATCGCCTCGATCACGTCACGTCCCAGACGGTGAAGACGGCGTGGCGCCTTGCGGTCCTGCGCAATCTCGAAGTTTCTCGCATTGACGCGCGATTGGGCGTGGCACAGGCCATCGACAATGTCGGCCCATCCCTCGTGCGGCGTGATCGCCCATGTGAAGGCGAGCATGTCCCGCCAATAGGACTCGGGCAGGAACATATCCACCAATGCCGCGCTGTCACCGGCGCCGAGCGCCGCTTCAAAGCGCGTGAGCCACATGGTCACACATTGTGTGTCGACCGAAGATAGAGAGTTCATTGCTTGCAACCTTGCTCCACTGAACCACATCGGCAACGTCGACCGATCGGACGCTGCAGACGAGCCGCTTTTTCCGGCTGCCCATGCCCTTCGGGGGTTCGCCGGGCGTTCAAGGGGTCGTCCGGAATAGATGGTTCGTGTGCAAATCTAATCGACGCATTGTCACATTAACGACCAGCGACCGGGTGGAAGGCAAGACCTGCATCGACGCGCCACGTCGAGTTCGGATTTGATCGTGAGCGTCGTAGCCGCCGCGCATAAGACCTGCCTAACTGTAAGCGCGGATCAAGTTGGAACAAGGAACTGATGCCCGCACCTGGCCAGACGCACTCAGCGTATGAAAGTGGAGCACGCGCAAACGCAGAACGTCGAGCGATTTCAGAGAATCCGGTCAGCGGCGCCTTCCTGTCGCGAACGCTGCGGCTAACATGCTCGCCAGCAAAAGATACACGAACGCCAGCACCACGGCGTCAATACTGACGTCCTGATCGATCAGCCAGCCGAACGCCGCCGGTGAAATGCCGAACAGCAACGCCGTCACGGTATGGACCACCGACCGGATGCCGCCCAGGTGCCGGGTGCCGTATATCTCGGCCCAAATCGCGCCCGACAGGCTGAACCGCCCGCCTGTCGTCATGCCGACACCGAGCAGGTACAAAAGCGCCGCTGCCGGTGAATTTCCGTAAACCAGACACACCAGCCCGGCGATCATCGGCACCGTCGACCACGGCAGCATCCGACGCGCGCTGTAACGGTCGACGAGCATGCCGAAAACGACCGCAGCGACGATCGTCGCCATCGCGAAGCCGACGAAACAGGCCGCCAGCCACTCCAGCGTCCAGCCCTTCACCGCGGCGATGGTGCCGTGATGAAAGAACAGCGCCGTGATCAACGGCGACGGGAGCACCAGCGTCGGCGCCAGCGCATAGAATTTCAGGTCCGTAAGGGCTTCGCGCCGGGTGGCATGCCGGATATCGGTTTCCGGTGCCGCATCCGCTGTCTCCTCGCGCGCCTTTGCATCGAGCGGTGTCGGCCACAACAGCCATAACAGCAGCGGCACACCAACGAATAACAGGAGCGCGCCGCTTCCCATCCATGTCATGCGCCAGCCGATGACGCCCATCATCACCACCGCCAGGATCGGCAACACCGCCTCGCCGATGGCGATACCGAGCGCGCAGATGGACGTCGCGATACCCCGGCGGCGCACGAAATAGCGCGACATCGTCACCACGGACGCATGGTTCATCATCGATCCGCCGGTGGCCCGGAACCCGAAGAGCGCCAGGAAAAGTACCGCCACGTGCGAGGCCGCCGCAAAGGACAATGCCGATACGGCAAGCACGGAAACCATCAGGACCGCGTATGTGCGGATGGAGATATCGTCGACGAGGCGGCCCAACCACGGAATGAGCATCGCCGCGGTCAGCGTCGCCGCTGAATAGATATAACTGAATTCCCCCGGTGTCAGGCCGAAGTCGGCCTGCACCTCGCCCCCGAACAAAGCAATGTAGAATGTCCGCCCGAATGACGAGAGAAACTGGAAAATCAGGCCGAAGCTCAGCACCCGCCACTCGGCGATAAAGAACCTAGTCAGGTCACCGAAAACCAGCATCTGCCATTTCCAAAACGACGCCCGGGCGTCCGCCCCGGAGTCAAAAACCGGGTTCGCAATCCGGGTCCAGCGGATACACCGGTCGGCGCACGTTCTTCCACGGGAACAGACTGTAATCGGACGTACAGATGCCCGGGCCCGAAACCATCACCACGTCCTTGAGAATCGGCTCGAACCCGGCGCGGAAATGCTGGCGCGACTTGATCAGGATGTAGCGCTTCCTGGCCGGGTCGATGCCGGCATGTGTGAAGACGCCGAGGTCGAAGGGCTCGTGGCGTTTCGAGCAGATCACGATCTCCACGTCGCCGACGGCAAGCACCGCCGTATCGCCGAGTGAAATGCGGTGTCCGGTGTTCTTCGGCGCCGTCACGGTGAACTGTCCGTCCGTGATTGCCTTGACCGTACCGGTAAGCGGAAGCGGCGTGCCTTCCACCCCGATGTTCGGAAAATCGATCCGGCCGCCGAGCATTACCGAGACCTCGGCCCCCTCACCGGCCGCAATCATCTGCTGGACGGTTTCCGGGTCCCAGAACGGACCGGCGCAGACGTCGGTCAGCCCCTGGCGCAGCACTTCCGCCAGCACCACCGGCACGTCGGTGGAGCCGCCGGACCCCGCCACGTCGCCGTGATCCGCAAGGACGATGGGACCATCGGTCATGGTCTTGGCGCGGGCAATCGAGTCCTCGACCGGTTCGACGGCAAAGAAGAAATCGTCACGGCGCTTCCAGGCCTCTGTTGTCAGTTCGTCCATCAAAGCCTGACCGGCGTCGATCCTGCCGCGGTCGGCGACGATGACCCCGTGCACGCCTACGTGCGGAATATCGGCGAGCGGCCAGCCGCCGAAGACGGACGCATTCAGCACCTCGCCGGATGCCTCGGCGGCGATTGCGCGGTCCATGATGTCCTTCATCGGCTGGCGTGACGGTGTCTGTTTATTGAGGTGCGTCATCAGCGGCACCGAGCGCCACAGGATCACCGGGTCGACCTCGCCCTTCAGCATGCGGACCAGGGTCCGGCCCGCGCGTTCGCCGGTCTCATAGGTATCTATATGCGGATAGGTCCGGTAACCGGTGATCACTGTTGCATTGTCGATGGTCGCCGCGGAAAGGTTCGAGTGAAAGTCGAATGCGACCGCGATCGGCAGGTCCGGCGCCTCCTCGCGGACACGTCGCAGCAGTTCGCCCTCCGGGTCGTCATACCCCTCGGTCACCATCCCGCCGTGCAGATCCAGGAACAGGGCATCGCAACCCCGGGCGACGGCAGCACAGACAGCCGCCGAGACATGATCGACGATATCGTCCGCAGCCGGGCCGCTCGGGACAGCCTGCGCGGCGACGGCAAAGTCCAGTTCTGCCCCCTCTTCCGCGGCAATATCCATATAGGCCGCAACCGGCGAGTTGGTACCGCGGTATGCCTTTATCGCCGTCTCGCCGGAAACCGGCCCGGCGCCGCCCGTAAACCGCCCGAATGCCTCGAACGGCGTGGCCACCGGCGAGAATGTGTTCGTCTCATGGCTGAACACGGCACAGATAAATCTTTTCAAAGCAATGACCCTAGCTCTTCCTGTCAGGCAGGTAACTGCTCGCGGACCGCTTCGTTGAACGATCGCGGTCCGTCTTCGTTGCACCAGCTCGCGATGAAGGCGATCAGGTGCTCGATACAAACGAGATACTCCTCAACATCGATATGCTCGTCCGGCTTGTGCGCCTGGGCGATGGTCCCCGGACCGAAAATGACCGTCGGCACGCCGCCCTGGTTCACCAGGTGCCTGGCATCGCAGGCAAATGGCCCCGGCACGATGTCGCCGCTTTCGCCGAATTCCTTGAGCACGTTCGAAAGCGCCACCGCCAGCGGGATTTGCGGACTTTGCCGCGTCGCGTCGTCGTGGTGCAGGAACTCGAGCCGCGCCGGATACTCTTTCAGGAACGGATCGCTTTCGTTCGCGTCATCGATGGCCTTTCGCATGGACGCCATCACCTCGGCGATGTCGCCGGTTACGGGACTGAAGTACGCACCGCCGCGCAGGACCGTCTCACTTGCCGTTACCGTCTCGTAATGCCCGCCGGCAACACGGCCGATCACCAGCGAAAACGGCGCGCGGCCCCGTTCCATCGGATCGTCGGTGGTAACGCCGTTGTAATGCTCTTCGAGCGCCAGCAATGCGCGGATGACGACCGGCAGTTTTTCGATCGCGCTTACGCCATCCAGTTCGCCGTCCTGCCAGCGCGCACCCGGCGAGCGCGGGCGGCCGGGCACCGTCACCTGCCAGTAGAGCCCCCCCGGATGGCTCACCGCGACCTTGTTGTTGGTCGGCTCCAGCACTATGGCGCCGTCCGCCTTGATGCCGCGGCGCACCAGATCGAGCGTGCCGTTACCGGCGTGCTCCTCGTTGACCACGCTTTCGACAATGACGTCGCCGCGAAGGGGGACCCCGGCTTCGCACAGATATATGATCGCCAGGAGACCTGCCATCAGGCCGCCTTTCATGTCGGAAGCACCGCGGCCGTAAAGCAGCCCTTCGTCGATTTCGGCGGCGAACGGATCCCGTGTCCATTCGTGTTTCGGCTCGATGGTCACGGTGTCGATATGACCGTTGAGTATCAATGAGCGCCCGCCACCACCGCCCTTGAACGCGCCGACGACGTTTGGCCTTTTGTCGTAGTTCAGGACATCGGAAAGTCCGCTTTCCTCCAGACTTTGATGAGTCGGCAAGTCCGCGTACGGCAGGATCAGGTCATGCTGCCAGTGGGTCGGGTACTGGGCGATGTGCGGAAAGCTCTCGAACAACGCATGGATATCCGGTTCCTCCATTTCCACGTCCGCCCCGGCGCGCCGGAGCACGTCGGCCATGTGAACTTGCGCATCACCTTCCTCGCCGGTGAGACTCGGGATCTTCACGAGATCGGCCAATGCGGCGACGCTGCGTTCGCGGTTCTTGCGAGCATGCGAGATCGCATCTTTGACTGAAGCGTTCATGATCGTATCCGTCTTCCGTTTCCTCAGTAGAGCCGGCGGCGCAGATGATGGGATACGGTTTCCGAGAGCACGACGAGACCGATGATGACGACGATGATCGCCATCGCGGTGTGATATTCGAGAATGGATATTTGCTCCCGGAGATACAGCCCCATGCCGCCGGCGCCGACGAAACCGAGGATCGTCGAATTGCGGAGCTGTGCGTCCCAGTTATAAATTATGATTCCCACCCAGGTGGCCCAGACTTGCGGGATAACCGCGAAAAACAAAATATCGAACTCATTGGCGCCGGTGGCGCGGATGGCCTCGACCCGTTTCATATCGATGGATTCGACACTTTCCGCCATCAGCTTGCCGGCGAACCCGATGGTTTCCTTGACCAGCGCCAGCATTCCGGCGAACGGCCCGAACCCGAAAATCGCGACGAGCACCATTGCCCACATCAGGGTCGGCATGCCGCGGGTGACGACGATAATCGCCCGCGCCAGCGGATAGAGAAACGCGCGGCTCGGCGTCACGTTCCATGCCGCAAACCACGCCAATGGCAAGGTGATGATCGTCCCGATGGTCGCACCCAGAATCGACATCTGCACGGTCTCGATAATCGAATCGAGGACGCGCTGTTCCATCACGTAAGACATGGTCGGCGGGAAAAGATTCTCGGAGATCATGAAGCCGAGTCGCCCGAACATGCCAAGCAGCCGTTCGATCGGAATATTCAGGAACTCGACGGACCAGAAACCGAAGGTGATGAACAGAAAAGTCACGACGAACTTGATGATGGCGGCGCGGCGTTCCCCGTCACGGTAGTCGATGAAAGCGCGGTCGGTAATTGCGGTCATCGTCGCCTCCTACACCAACCGCTCGCGAATACGGTTCGAAATGAACTCGCCCAGCACGACCATGGCGGTGATGCCGACGACGATCATGCCGGCGCGGTCGTACTGCAGGTTCTGCATCACCTCGGCGAACATCAGGCCGATGCCGCCGCCACCGACCAACCCCAGGATCGAGGCACGGCGAATGTTGATATCGAGCTGGAAGATCATGTTGCCGACGAAGATCGGGAAAATTTGCGGCATCACGCCGAAAAAGAAGATCGTCGCCCGGTTGGCGCCAACGGCTTCCATCGCCTCGATCGGGCCCTTGTTTGCGTTTTCGATCGCTTCCGATGTGGTCTTGGCCATGAAACCGAGAGAGCGCGACGCCAGCGCCAGGATGCCCGGTAACGGTCCGAGACCCAGCGCCGAGATATAGATCAGCGCGAAGATGATCTCGTGCGTCGAACGCGAAAGGACGATCATGCAGCGCCCCAGGGGATAGGTAATCCACGGGAACGGGGTAATGTTCCGGGCCGCCAGATACGCGATCGGAAGCGAGAAAATAACGGCGAGCGCAGTGCCCCAGAACGCAATCAGCAATGTTTCCAGGAGCGGAATGACGGTCTCCGGGAAGAAACCGAAATCAGGCACGAAGAACAGCATCGTCGCGATCACTTCATCGACGGACCCCATCCGCGCCCAATCGGTGCCGTCGATGATAATGACATCGCCGATATAGAGAACGATTGCCGCGAACAGCGCGATCGCAAGATACTTCCGGGCGATCTTCTTCGGATCACGCAGTGGATTGCCGGTCAAGACGGTATCCGTCATTTCACTGAGCCTTCACGCATGACCTAGCCAGCCTCGTGATAGATCTGGTCAAGTTCCTCGGTCTCAATGGCGCGCGTCGGCCGGTCGAAGATCTTTTCGCCGCCCTGCAGACCGACGATCCGGTCGGAATAGTTCTTGGCGAGGAAGATGTCGTGCACGCTGACCAGCATCGGGATCTTGAGTTCACGGGCGACCTCGGTCAGCAGGTCCATGACCTCGCGCCCGATCTTCGGATCGAGCGCCGAGGTCGGTTCGTCGACGAGGAGGATTTTCGGGTGCTGCATCAGCGCGCGGGCGATACCGACGCGCTGGCGCTGGCCCCCGCTGAGTTGATCGGCACGCTTGCGGATGTGATCGATGATGCCGACCCGTTCGCAGAGCGCGAGCGCGCGCTGAATATCATCCTGTCGAAACGCGCGGAAGATGCCGCGCAATGTCGGCGTGGTGCCGAGCGTGCCGGACAGCACGTTTTCGAGGACGGTCAGCCGGTCGATCAGGTTGAACTCCTGGAAGATCATACCCATCGAACACCTTGTCCGGCGCAGCGTCCGTTTGTCCTGCGCCGTGATATCTACGCCGTCCAGAATCACCGTGCCCGAGTCCGGCTCGACGAGCCGGTTGACACAGCGAAGCAGCGTGGATTTGCCGGAACCGCTCAATCCGAGCAACACGACGACTTCCTGCGCTTCGACCGACACGTCGACACCTTTTAGTGCGAGTTCGCCGCCGGGATAGGTTTTCTTCAATTGGGAGATTTCTAGAACAGCCATCGTTCGCTTTCTTTTTGCCCGTTCGTTCGTCGCGGCGGAACTGCTCCACACCGCAGAAACAGGGTACTATCACATCTTTCTGCAGCGCATACGCCCGCTCCTGCCCGCCCGGTGCCGAAAGCACCGGGCAGAGCGGAGTTCGATCGTTACTTGGAATTTGAAGCTAGGATCTTCCGTAACGGATCGAACTTGGAATCGTCCGACAGCGTGTATGCGAAGTAGCCTGTGGCCTCGAGAAGTTTCTTGCCTTCCTCGGTCTTCGTCATCCCGTGGAACGCATCCCTGACCTTGTTGATAAGCTCGTCCGACATGGTCTTCTTGTTGACCGTGACCACATCGAGCGGGACTTCCGGCGAGCGCCAGAGATAATGGAAATCGTCCTTGGCGACTTCACCGGATTCGATCACCCGGGCGAACGTGGATTCCGAAATGAAGCCGGCGTCGGCCTTGCCGGAATGTACCGCGCGAACGCTTGCAGAATGCGACCCGGAATAGAAGATGCGGCCGAAGTATTCATCCAGCGTCTGGCCCCCGATGGCATCCGGGAACAATGCACGCGGCAGGGCGTTGCCGGAGGTGCTGCCCGGGTCGACCAGCGCCAGCACCTTACCCTTAAGCGACTCGATCGTCGTCAGACCGCTGCCTTTTTTGGTCGCAAGCGTCCCGAAATAGCACGCGCAGGGCTCCGGATAGAACACGGTCGGCGGACGGCCCGTGGCGACCACCGGGATAATGTCGCCCCCCGACTTCTCGTTCGCCACGAGATAGATCTTGGGACCCAGTTTGCCGATGTCGACGAACCCGCTCAGCATCGCCTGAACGACGGACGCATAGGACGTCGTCGCATAGAAATCGATCGGCACACCGATCTTCTCGCTCACGTACTTCAGCGTGCCTTCCCAGCGCTGCCCGAGAACGGACATTTCTTCCGTCTGGATGATGGCGAATGTCAGAGATTCTTTGTCTTGCGCCGAAACCGGCTGGGCAATCCCCAGCAGGGCGACGGCGAGTATACCGCAGAACACCTTGAATTTGGTCTTCACTCTAGCCTCCTGTTTCTCTCGGCGACCGGCTTTTTGCCCTTGTTTTTCGCCGCCCCGCCATGCTGGACGAAGCGAACGCGCCGCCTGTGCAATCATGTCCGGATAACTATTGATGCATCGCACAATTGAGGCAAAATAAAAAAAATCGCAAAATCATAACCTGAAGTTATATTTCTGCTTAAGCCTCTAATATATCGTCGATATTTCCGCTGTACGAACCCACTTCCAATGCCAGTTCGAAAAACGCCCGGACCTTTCGGATCGCGAACCGTTCGCGCCGGCACGCAATAAACTCACTGCAGACAATCGGCGCATCCAGAATTTTAAGGCGCCGAACACTCTCCCCTTTCCGGGGCTTGCCGACCAGTTCCGGGGCGATGCCGAGGCCGGCGGCGACGGCCTGGCGAACGGCGTCCTGATTGCGGAGTTCCATCACGATGTTGGGCTCAAGACCGACCGTTCCCAATGCCGCGGTGAACAGACGGCGTGTCGTCGATGTGGTTTCCCGGAGGATGACCGGCTCGCCTGCAAGTTGCTTCAGGTATACACCGTCTTCGCCGTAAAGCGGATGGCCGGGTCCGACCAGGGTAACCAGTTCAAGGTTCGAATAAGGAATGCCGAAGAACTCTTCGTCGAGTTGTTCCGCCGTGACGACGGCAACGTCGATGTCGAACTCCCGCAGCCGCCGGAACAGATCGTTCGCGCTGGACATCGAAACGGTCAGGTTCATGCCCGGATACCGGTCCTTGAATGCGGCGAGGATGTCGACGATGAAATACGGGCTGTCGGCGCCGACGCGGATCTTTCCTGTCGTCAGGTCTGCTTCGCTGGCGATGAAATCCTCGGCTTCGGCCATCAAGCCGAAAATACGCTGGCTCAGGGAATAAAGAGTCTCGCCGGACTCCGTCAGTTCGAGGGTATGACCACGGCGATGAAACAGCGCGACGCCGTGCTCTTCCTCGAGCAACTTCAACTGGCGCGTAATGGCGGGTTGCGTGACATTCAACATTGCCGCGGCCTTGGTCAGCCCGCCGGATGCCGCAACTGCATGGAATGCCCTCAACTGCGTGTAGTTCATGCCGCCCCCTGACCTCAGGTTATAATTTCCTGAAAAACATAACCATGAAAACGAGTATTGATGAACCTAGATATCCTCATCAACCAACCCGGTTTGCAAGAAAACGGCTTAAATGGCGCGTGACAAGTGAGACCCGGCGCATGACTGATTCCGGGGCGATCAGCATGGGACCGACCGGGAGCAAACCCAATCGGGACAACCCGCCGCACCGGTGGGGTAAACATCTGAATTTTCGAAGAATATGGTGGGCGCGACAGGGATTGAACCTGTGACCCCTGCCGTGTGAAGGGAGAGAACTTCTGCCCACTCAGTGCAGTTGGTTACTGTTTTGCCTGCCGATCGTCCCATTCAGTCCATTTGCGTCCTGTTATTTCCGGACAGATGTCCGGATTGAATTCAATCCGGACAAGTTTCAATCGGGACAGACGGGCCTGCAGCTGAGCACCGAAGAACATGACCGCTTTCTCCACCCAAGCTGACAATATCGAAAATCAGAACTGACGTCAGTTTGTGACCCTTAACCGAAGCCCTCATAGCAGATAGCTAGTGCCTCAGATTTGCAAAATGTAAGCAAGCATTGCGTCCGACACGCATGACCTAGGTTTTGCCGGCAAGCGATTTATTGGGGTCATAAAACGGTTTGGGAACGACGACGCATGGCCGTGATCTCTCCGTCGTTTCGACAACGCCATGCATGCCCATCTCAGCGTATTGCTTAGCCACTATTGCCAAAGCGATGTTCTTTTCCAGGCGTGGGGAATAGATCGCGGACGTCACGCACCCGACGATGAGCCCGTCTACGATGATCGGCCAGTATTCATCGTTGGAGCCTTCAAGGGGCGGCCCTTCGAGTTCCAACCCGACGGACAGCCGGTCGACGCCCTTTTCGGCGATGCGAGTCAGGGCTGCTTTGCTGACGAAATCAGCCTCCATCTCGAGATTGACGAGACGGTCCATCCCGAGTTCAAACGGATTGTTCTCGAGGTTCATATCCGCCTGATAAGACAGCATGGCGCCTTCGATGCGGCGGATGCTGGATGTATGTCCGGGATGCAGCCCCATCGGCACCCCGACCTCCATCAAATATTCCCATAGCCGGTCCCCGGCGGCGCCTTCGCGCAGGTAAATCTCATAACCCAATTCGCTCGACCAGCCGGTCCGCGAGATGACGAGGGGGATGCCCTCCCACTCGTGCTCGGTGAACCAGAAATATTTCAATGCTGCCGGGCCATCCCCAAAGGCCGCGCGCAGGATGTCGCGCGATTTTGGACCCTGAAGTTGCAGCGGCGACACATCCGGCTCGTCAATATGAACATTCATTCCAGCATTCACGGCCAGTCCCTTGGCCCATAGCAACACGTCGCTGTCGGCAATGGATAACCAGAAATGGTTCTCGCCAAGTTTGAGAAGAATCGGATCATTGATGATGCCGCCGTCCTGATCGGTCAGCAGGACGTACTTGCACTGACCGACATTGCAATTGGATAGGTCCCGGCAATTCATGTATTGCACGAAACGGGCGGCATCTGGCCCCGTGATCTCGACCTGGCGCTCGACGCTCACATCACACAGGATCGCGTCGTTCACAAGGTGCCAGAAATTCTGGACCGGATCGCCGAAATCACGGGGGATGTACATGTGATTGTAGACCGAAAACTTTTGTGCGCCCCAGCGCACCGTGGCTTCCGCGTAGGTAGACTTCCGCACCTGCGTGCCAAAGCTAAAGTTCCGAAATAGTCCGACTCTATTCGTGGCCATGTTCGCCTCCCCAATTTGCTTCTTAATGATCCACTTTTCTAATTCCGGTTTAGCCCAAATCTGTCAGTTGTATTTTCGCTGAAATCCGGTTGGCGACGTCGATCAATCCGACGCCGATTTCCGCGCGATGACGGCGCGTAAAGCGGCGGATCGGGCCCGTAGCGCCGACACTGAACGGCACGCCCAGATTGCCGATACGGATCGGTGCGGCGACGCTTGAAACGCCCACTTCGATTTCTTCGACGCACTCCGCATAGCCCCGCTTCCGGATGAGGTCGAATTCCTGCTCGATCTCTTCGGGCTTGGTCCTTGTTTGCTCGGTATAGGAACGCAAAGGCAGGGTGAGGATTTCGCTCTGAAACGCTTCGTCCGCGAAAGCGGCGATTGCCTTGGAGCACGAACAGGCATGGATCGGCCGATTGCCAAGTCCCGGATGAATGAAAGAGCGCGCGGCGTCAGCCGGTGTTTCCACGTGAATAATCTCAACATTCTTGTCACGAAATCTGGACAGAAAGACAGCTTCACCGAATTCGATTGCCGTTTCCCGAAGCGTCGGGGCCACTGCCTGACAAATATCGGCATCGGGCTGACCCAGAACCGCAATCCGTTTGAGCCTTTCGCCGATGAGATAACGCGAAGCTGCGCCCGGTTCGTCCAACAGCCGATGCTCGGCGAGGGTCTGAAGCAGCCGATAGCAGGTTGGGCGCGGCAGGCCGGTGGCGCGCTGTACGTCACTGGCCGATACGGCCCGCCCGGCAATGGCGACAGTTTCCAGAACGGTGATGAGTCGATCGAGATGCATTTTATCACTTTACAGACATTTGTCTCATGAAATAAAACATTAAGAAGCCAGAGCCAAGCGAAAAAATGGCGCTGGATGGGAGGAGCCTTCATGGGCGGAAACAGTGAGATGAGATGTTGCGGCCCGGGATACGCAAGCCCGGCGGAAGCGATTAAGGCGCCACGCGAGACGCTTCTCTACACCATCGCGATTTACACAGGCACCGGCATACAGAAGCCGGATTACTTGTGCACCGTCGATGCGGATCCGGAGAGCCCAACCTATTCCGAGGTTATCCACCGCCTCGAGATGCCTGGGGTCGGCGATGAATTGCACCACATGGGTTGGAATGCCTGTTCGTCCTGTCATGACGACGCGTCGATGTCGCGCAAGTATCTGTTGGTGCCCGGCGTGCGCTCGAACAACATTCATGTTGTCGATACCGCGACCGATCCCCGCGCGCCGCGCCTGCATAAGGTGATCAAGGGCGCCGAGATCAAAAAGAAAGCCAATCTCTCTGGCCCGCATACGGTTCACTGTCTCGGGTCCGAGATCATCATCTCGTTCCTGGGCGACGCCAAGGGCGAGGCGCCGGGCGGCTATCTCCACATGACCAAGGATTTTGAGATCATCGGCCGGTGGGAAAACTCGATGGGCGATATTCCCTTCGGGTATGATTTCTGGTACCAGCCCCGCCACAACGTCATGGTCAGCTCGGAATGGGCGGCCCCCAATACCTTTATGCCGGGATTCGATCTTGAAGAGGTCGGCCATCTGAAATACGGCCGCCGCCTGCATCTATGGGATTTTGAGAAACGTGAGCCCGTCGAGACCATGTACCTAGGCGAGGACGGGCTGATCCCGCTCGAGGTCAAATTTCTCCACGACCCTGACAGTACGCACGGGTTTTGCGGCGCTGCCCTCAGTTCCAATGTGATCCATTTCTGGAAGTCCGAGGCGGGCACCTGGGAGTGGGAGAAGGTTATCGATGTCGACAACGAGCCGCATCCCGAATGGCCGATTCCCGTACCCGGCGTTATGTCGGCGATCTTGATATCGATGGACGACAAGTACTTGTACCTGAACAACTGGCTTCATGGCGATATGCGTCAGTACGACATTACCGATCCGCATAATCCCAAATTGACCGGGCAGGTGTGGATGGGCGGTTTGCTCGGCAAGGCGCCCGAGGTGAACGGCGTCAAGGTCGCCGGCGGCCCACAAATGTTCCAGCTTTCGCTGGATGGCAAGCGGCTCTATGTCACCACGTCGCTGTTCTCGACCTGGGACAATCAGTTTTACCCGGATATCCGCACCCAGGGCGGTGTCATGGTGATGATCGATTGCGACGTTGAAAACGGCGGTATGAAAATCAACGAGGATTTCATCGTCGATTTCGGCAAAGAACCCAACGGCCCATCGCGCTGCCACGAGACCCGTTACCCGGGCGGCGACTGCACCAGCGATATCTGGTTATGACGGTTCACGTCATCACGATCGCCAACCGCGGCAATGCGACCTATCGGGTCAGTTCAAGGCGGACGCTGCTGACGAGCTTGCGCGAACAGGGTGTCGATCTGCCGTATGGGTGCAAATATGGCGGCTGCATAAGCTGTGCGGCGAAACTTCTTGAGGGCAGTGTCGACCAAAAGGCCCAGGTTGCGCTCAATAACCGGCAGATCAATGACGGTTACGTGATTCTCTGCGTTGCCCGGCCGACGAGCGACTGCACGTTCGAGGTCGGCGTCGAGAGTCACGACCGGCTCTATCGCAACCCATTCCTCGATCCGCTCGCACCCCATGAACTGAAAGCCGATATCGCAGCGCCGTCGGCTGATGATACTCAGGACCCTTGATGATGGAACTCGACCAACTCAGCCATACGGATCATGACCAGCCTTACAGCGAGGAATATCTTCAGACTATTCTGAAATCCGTGAAGACGATTGCCATGGTCGGGGCGAGCCCAGACAAGACCAAGTTCAGCTATGGGGTGCTCCGTGTTCTGCACGAGACCGGATACGATATGATTCCCGTCAATCCGCGCCCGGATGTTGCCGAAATACGTGGCTTGAAGGTTTACCCGGATCTCGCCTCCATCGACCGCCCGGTCGACATGGTGGAGGTCTTTCGCAAAGCAGAGGACCTGCCGGATGTGGCGCGAGAGGCGGTCTCGATTGGGGCCAAGGTTTTATGGGGACAGATCGGCGTCAAACACTCTGACGCTGCAAAGATCGCCGAAGACGCCGGCATGACAGTGGTCATGGATCGCTGCCCGAAGATCGAGTTGTTCCGACCCTTCTGGAAGCCCCGGCTCGATCTTGCAATATAAACTGGCCCAGCGTCGCGCGACATATTTTGACCGAGGGAACCGTCCATGGCTCAGGCCATAACCAAAAGCGCCAAGGAGATCGTAAAGGCGGCTCTGGCCAATGTGCCCACCATCAGCGCGGAGGAAGCGATCCCGTTGGCAGACTCGCCAGACCACGTTTTTGTCGACCTAAGGGACGGAACAGAGCAGGCCAAAACGGGCTTGATCCCCGGCGCCGTCGCCTCGTCGCGTGGTATGTTGGAGTTTCATATCGATCCCGAAAGCCCTGCGCACAAACCGGAATTCAATCAGGATAAAACGTATGTGTTCTATTGCGCATCGGGTGGGCGGTCCGCCCTGGCCGCGCTTGCGGCGATGGGCATGGGACTAGCCCCCGTAGTGAACCTTGCCGGCGGTGTCAGCGCCTGGAAAAAGGCCGGCGGCGGTCTCGAACAGACCTGAGGGCGTTCACATGTCGTTTCCCACGCTGAAGATGTCGCTTGAGCCAGAGGTTGACGGTTTTTTCGATACTGCCACCAACGCGATTTCTTACCTTATAAAAGATCCGAAATCGAACGCCTGCGCAATTATCGACAGTGTACTCGATATCGATTACGCGACCCGGCGGCTTGCGTATGACAGTGCCGATAGACTGATCGATGCAATCCAGTGAGTTCGCCATGGTGGCGTGACTCCAACCAACCAGCCTCTGGGCATTGTCAGACAAATACGGACGTGCGTATGAAGGCGGTTAGTTTTTGCGTTTAGGCAGCAAGCTGACGCCACTCGGTGAGGGCAGCCGCTCGGTCTTGTTTGAAAATGTCGCGACGGTTGAGATGTCGTTCGCAGTTGAAGTGGTTGTGGATTGAGGCGTGGGTTGATGCGAATTTCTGTAAGGTCTTCACGGTCCGAAACTTCGACATCGCACCTTCTCGTCGTCGAAACGGCTGATGAGAATTTTCAGCGCGATTGTTAAGCCAGCGACCGCACTCCTGCTCGGCAGCATTACCGATTACATTCAGTGCGGCCCGATATGACCGAAGCCGGTCCGTGACAATCACTTTTGGACGACCGTATCGCTTCATTGCCCGTCTCAAGAATTTGAGCGCTGCCTTGCGATCCCTCCGTTTCGTGGCAAAGACCTATAGCACTTCGCCTTCGTGATCCACCGCACGCCACAGATACTGCGTCTCGCCATTGATCCGTACAAACACCTCATCCAGGTGCCAACGCCAATTCGAATACGAACAGTGATATTTTCGGCGCTTCCGTATTTCGTCCGCAAACATTGGTCCAAAGCGGTTCCACCAAAACCGTACTGCCTCATGGCAGATGTCGATACCTCGTTCGAACAGGGTGTCCTCGACCTGTCTTAGCGACAGCGGATAGCGGATGTACATCATCACCGCCAGGCGAATGATCTCGGGCGACGAGTTGAAATAGCGGAAAGGGTTTTTCATACACAGACGCTAAAGCCTAGACCTGACGGTCTCAAGCCGGTTTGCTCTGACACGGCCCACACACCTTATGACCTAAGGTCTGCGGCACCCGCACTCTATGAAGACGTCTCCCGCAGCTTCGCCAACAGGTAATCCACCGACACCGGCCCCGGCCCTTTGATAGTCAAATAAACAAGCGGAAATAGCCAAAGCAACCGCTGGTCCAGAATGGCAGAATCATGTACACGATCAAACATCGCTCCGATGGTCGTCGTGCCCACGCCATGAAAGTTGATATCGACCATGGTCATGACAAAGATAAACCCAATCATGGCGAGACTGGACAGCCTAGTGAACAAGCCGATCAGGATCGAAATTGGCAAAATGATTTCGGCATATGCGCCAAGAAATACAATGATGGCCCACGGGAAAAATGCGATCTTGCTTGGGTCGTACCCGGCGGCTTCTGCAATCGGGGGAAGCACCTGTGCATAGGCGCCAAGCGACAGCGAAAAAGGGCCACCGGCAAATTTAGTCATTGCCGAATTGACAAAAAACAGCATCAATACCGAGCCAAATATGCACCTGGCGGTCAATCCCGGCAGCCAGCTGCCCGTCGCAGCTTCAATCCTTTCAAACACATTCTGATGTAATACCATCAGTTGCTGTATATATTTCATTTCAATTCCCATTCTCGATTTTGTTCCGAAGTCCTGCGACGAGGCCCATTTCAAACAAATCGATCAACGCTGCCGTTGGATCGTCCAGGTCGCCCGCCGTATCCAAGGCTGTCGCCAATGACTTTCCAGCTAGGAGTGCGGCTACGAGTTTAAAGAAAGATTGGCTGGTAGAGATCACAACGACCTCAAAAGCGGGACGAACGATTAGGGTAAACCCAGGCTGCGGCGCCAAGCCCGACAGATTGACGATCTCTGTCGTTTGATGCGCTTGCCAAATTTCTGCGACGGGCCATGATGAAGAAAGCACCCTTAAAGACGGATGCATATTAAACCTCGTAGCATCAAGCGCAGCGTCAGAACGCATTGAGAGAATATCGATCGCAGCGGGTGGCGCGTCAGCGGCGTAGTAAGATTCCATATAAAACCATTCAAGTCGCGCAACGTCGGCCAAATAGGGGACAGAGCGCGCGGGAATGAACGTCTCGATGAATGCCGGCATCGCGGCACCATATTCCGCGAGCACAGGAGTTTCCGGCAAATGCTTGCTCACGAAACTTTGTGCCATTACGACGAAAAATTCGTCACCAACGAGGCTTTTGACGACAGGGAAGGTCTCTTCAAGAGCGGATCGCAGGCCCACCATCATGTTATTTCGATGGACATCAAACCGGCCCGCGGGAGCATGCACGTCGGTTGGAGGTGGCGCACTCGAGTCGGTGAGCGCGGCGGCAAATTGAGACTGTGCATCATGCCACATGGGAACGCCTCGTCTTACAGGCACCATCCATCACTGCGTGCGCGCGACGCGCCTCATGCATCAACTCGGACCAAGCGGGCAAGTCGGTGTCCCACTCAATTAGAGTTGGCACGGGGCCCGTCAAACAAAGTGCATGCGAATAAAGATCCAATACCGGATCGTGAACTGGGCCGCTATGCGTATCGATCAATAGTCGATTGCCATCGTTGTCCCGGTCTTCACTATAACCAGCCAAGTGAATTTCGTTGACCGCGGACATCGGAAATCGGCGCAAATAATCGTAGGCGTCAGTACCTTGATTGATGGCGGAAACATAAGCGTTATTTAAATCCAACAGGACGCCACAACCGGTGCGCCGAACCACTTCGGAAATGAAATCGGCTTCATCCCAAGTCGAGGTGGTGAAGTGAATATAAGTAGATGGGTTTTCGAGAAGAATTTGTCGGCCCAGGAAAGATTGCGTCTGATCAATGTGCGTGGATACGGCGTCTAACGTTTCCGTATTATAAGGCAAAGCCAATAAATCGTTGAGATACGTTGGCCCGTGTGCCGACCACGCTAAATGTTCAGAAACAAGCGCTGGCTCGTATCGCTCAACAACGAGGCGAAGGCGATCTAAGTGCACCTTATCCAGCCCCGAGGCCGTGCCCAAAGAAAGCCCGACGCCATGTACCGACAACGGATATGCATTCCGGATTTTTTCTAGTTGCACATGGGGCAAGCCACCAGCGCCCATGTAGTTCTCGGCATGGACTTCGAAGAAGCCAAGGTCCGGCGCGTTCGCGACTATGTCGGTAAAGTGCTGCGGCTTGAAACCCACACCAACTCCCAGAAATACTCGCGTGTGCGTCATCACCTTGGCCTTTCGATTAACCTGTGTTCTTCGGCAAATCACGTTCGAGCGGTTCCAATGAACCAGAGCGACCGCCTGGCAATTCAGCAGTCTCGCAGGTACCTTTCGGTACTAGTTTCCAAGCGTTACCTTGGTAGTCTACCTTTGATGTGCCAGCACACGTAGTGCCCGGACCAGCAGCACAATCATTTTGACCGGCTTTGGCGACACCGTAGCATTTGACGTTTTCAGCGGCATTCACTGGCGCTGAAACTACGCCTGCGCCAGCGGTGGCGAGGGCACAGGCAACGATTGATGCGGCGGTGAAAGTGCGTTTCATTGAAGCAAATCCTCTTGATGTCTTAGGGTTAACAACCATAATTCTAAGGTCTCTCGCGACCGCTTCGATGTATGGCAGAGCTAGTCCCGAACAAGAAATCACTTGGTGTCACTTGATTGTGAGCTAGATCGGGCGTCGATGCCCTTGCGTCCAATTTGGCAACATCTGAATATCGAGTAGAAGGGCACCCAGCGGCCTAAACATCGTCCTGTCTGACGCAATGCACGCCGTGAAAGTCCCTATACTGAAGTCATGTCATCTCGGACAAACCACCGCCACGGTATCAGTTCCATATAAACGTTAACCCTCGTTCGCCCTCTAAAAAAAATGGCGTGCAAGGTTTTTACCTGCACGCCATTGCTGTGCCTATATACAGAGGGGATTACTCAGCAGCAGTCTTCGAAGCCGAGCCCCATTCATACTTTGCGAAGGGCTCGTCGAGTGGCGTTTCTGCAAAATGGTTTAGATAATTTGAGAGCACCTTGTAAGACACGATCAGTATAACATCCAGCAGGTTGGTTTTGCTGTAGCCGCTGCCCAGGAATGCATCGACATCAGCGTCGTCGACGAACCCCCGATTCTCGACGACCTTAATCGTAAATTGCCGAAGGGCTTCAAGCTTGCCATCTTCGATCGCGCGCTCCTCCCGGATCGCGTTAATTACTGCCTCATCGACGTCGTCCTTTTTGGCAAGCATCGTGTGTGCCGGCACGCAATAATGACAGCGGTTTGCCACATTGATCGTCAACAGAACCACATGGCGCTGCTCTGTTGTTAAGCTCGATCTAGCAGCGATCCCACCAATCGTTTGATATGCCTCTAGAATCTGAGGGCTCTGGGCCATAACTCCATGCAGGTTGGGTACCATCCCCATGGCATCTTTCGATTTCTGGAGAAGCGGCTTGGATTCTTCAGGGGCAGTCTCAATCGTATGAATATCAAATAACTTCATCGGATCTCCTCTCTAAGTGATCTGCAAACAATTCGATCGGCAGCTTAGTTGCCTAGATCAAAACGTAGCTATGGAGTTTTCAGATTCAACTACGCCCGAAATCACAAGAAGGTGAGAAGGCGATGGAGCTAACATCGCCTCGTCAGCCAAAACAGGTCACTTGAACTATTCCGATATCATGATTTCCAGACCCTCGCCGCTCTGCCGTCAATGATGTTGTCAGTATCCAGCATCTAGTGAATAGCAACGTGTGGCAAAATGCCTTCGAATGGCTTATCCACAGCGAGTGCGGGGGACGCGAGCGCGAACAAGGAAAATAAAGCTGCTACGGACCGCAATCGATTTCGGGAAGCATTTTATCTTGAGCGCCAAAAACGGTCATTTCTTTAGCATCGGAGAACGACGGTTTCGTCCAATATTTCTTTTCTCCGCTTCGGCGAAGCACTGGCGAACCTGGCGGACCTGAAACGGTTTCACGAGCACGGCGTTGGCGCCGAGTTTCAACAGCATCTGCAAATAAAAGGCATTTCCCGACATTCCGATCACATAAAGATCATCATCAAATTCCCTGATTTCTCTCACCGTCTCCACGCCATCACGATTGGCCATCATCACATCGGTCATTACCACATCTGGCTGGAAATCAACGATGACATCCTTGATGCCTTGCCCATCAAAAAGCCCCAAAGTTGTGTGGCCTTCTTCGTTCAGAAGGTCCATTAAAGCCACCCGGAACTCCTTGTCATCGTCAACTATCATAATTCTCATGGGAAAAGTGTGATCCGTGCGGCCTCTGGTGTCATATCAAGATTCTTCACAGTTCGATGATAAGGCACAAAAAACGGCGCCCGTCGATGTGGGCGCCGTTCCTTGATGTAATCAGAGCTTAAAGTACTGGCATGCTTTGCCTGCCTCATTATCCCATTTCCGGAGCATCACTCTGGAGCGGTTGAGTGCTTGATTCCGTTTTCTCATTGGCAAGGCGTTCGGTCAGTTTTTCGACCTCAATACCCGGGCGATCATGGGCAAATGTCGGTACGGCACCGACGCCGAACAACATGGCAACTGCGCAAGCGGTGGTAATTTTCCTGATCGACATTGTCGTTTCCTTTCCAGTCTTAATTATCGGCCGCGTTCCGGCCCTTAGTATCTCCGGGACCCCACGTCCCGTTGCGCAATAAGTTAAGTGGAAAGGTTTCACGATGCATTTAAAGCCGATTCAACCAGTCGTGATTTAACATTTACTAATAAAATCAGATGATTGGACTTCAACGACAAGGACGACCGCTCGTTATTCGGTCACGGCTTCGTGTATTACATCAAGGGACCGTGAAAGCACGGTGATTGAACCGTGATTAAGCATAAAAGGCTGGTGAAATTTTCACATAACGGTCGGATCAACCCGCTTTCTGTGGGACGAGATGACGTTCATCTCTAGAGACCTCGAGATTTCGGCCTGGATGAACAAATTGGCACAGAACTTCCCTCGCCCCGGTAAGTCTACGACAATGCCTTCGTGGAATCCTTCAACGGCAAAGTTCGAGCCGAGGGCATCAATCAGAATGGGTTCCTGTCACTGTACCATGCACGCACGGTCAAAATGAGAGGCTTACCAGAAAGCGTACAACGAAGAATAACAACTCTGCGGCATCTACAAGAACACCGTGATGGGGTTAAATAAGGACCATCGGACAAAACTGCCAACCGATGACCTATCCAACGGGAAGTTCGACCTCAGATCAGTCCGAAGCTGGTGGCAAGGTCAATGAGCGTTTGGCGAAAGGTGAGGTATATCCTCAGTATATAAAGACGGAAAATCTGCCAAAGATCAATAAACCGTGAGGTAGCGGCGCTCCAGTTTAACCAAGCATCAACATTCGGTAAGTTGGCTTTCATCACGGATTTAATGAAAGGCCGATAACGATGCTTTACGTCCAATCATCTTGGTCACGCTCACTTATCATTTTCACATTTTTCACTCTTTCACTACTCGCAACCCCCTTAGCTGCGGGCGCAAGTGGTGAGGGTATTATCACCAAAAAGAGCGATTTTGGTGTTACCAAAACATTGGACCGCCTTGCAATTGCACTTGAGCGTAAAGGCATCAAGGTATTCGCCCGAATAGACCACGCCAAGGGAGCTAAGTCTGTGGGGATGGAGCTTGAGCCAACAGCAGTTATGATTTTTGGAACTCCAAAAATTGGCACGCCGCTTATGCAATCCAATCCGGCGATTGGCATTGATCTTCCGCTAAAAGCTCTTGCGTGGCGCGAGCAGGACGGCTCCGTAATGCTAGCGTATACAGACCCAATGTGGCTGGCCAAACGCTACGGCATTGAAAACCGAGACAAAGTTTTTAAAACCATGACAGGTGCGTTGAACAAATTCACTGATATGGCCACAAAACGCGGGGCTTTGCCAAAGCAGTAGTCCACATTTTGCTATAAGCCACCTAGTCTCATCCACTCGTCGATAACCAATGAACAATTTTGTCTTTTGTACGGCCCGATACCCGCACGGCAGCAACCTTATTGGTCACACAATATGGACCAACGCCGGCAAGAGTGCTGATGCTCCCATCACAACACTGAAGAAAATATTGAAAATGTTGTCTGCAGAGTAAGGATTTAAGTATGCGCTCCACAGCCGTTACTGATAGAGGTCAGTTCGGCCAGTGAATGTCCCGTTATGTTCGAGGAAGATGCAAAAACCACCCGTGACCTTCTGAGCTCCCGTGGCCTGTAATGTATTTCCAGGATCTCGGTTTCGAGGCCGCCAGGAACGCCTGTTGATGGTGCACTAACTCTCGGATCATCCGGGTTCATTTTATGTCATCTTCCAGCGGGCGCGCCGGAGGATCTGACTGGTTCGGGGAATGCCAATTGCAGTCTAACGCTTTTGAAGGTGATGATTTCCAAAGCAGCAATTGGCTCCGCACTCTTCGCTATAGACTTCTCATGGAAGCCATGAAGAGGGGTGATTTCAAGAGCTTCTATTCGCAAAACCTAGGTGACTGATTCATCATCAACCCGCGCAGGAAATGAGTATCACGCACTCGTGAATTCACTTGTCCGGTGATGATGGGCAAGGTTTTTGCCAAGTCGAAACCATAAAATAATCGGACACCCATGATGATCGAGTTGCTTGCGGCGGTCGTCGCAGTTGCCGCGATAACCCTGCTTGTCGCACCGAGAACTATTACAGTAGATGGCTTTTTCCGCGGTGTTACCCATGATGGGCGGGCGCCGGGTGTGCTAACACTTGTGCTATCTCAGGTTACAACTTGGATCTTCGCTCGCTCGCTAATGAACGCCGCGATCCTAGGTTATTATTATGGCGTAGCTGGGACAATCGCCTATGCAGCCTATTACGGGTCGTTCCTCACTGGTGCTGTCATTATCGACCGAATTCGATTTCGTCACGGTTTTGCGAGTATTCAGTCTTTTCTCGCGGCACGGTTCGGATACGCGGGGACTGCGTGTTATAACGTCGTTATCGGTATCCGGTTGTTGTCAGAGGTGTTCGCCAATCTGATAGTTATAGGGCTTATCTTCGGTGACACCGGGTCGTCGGGATACGCGGTCGCCGTCGCGGCAATGGCGATGTTTGGCCTCGTTTACTCGATGATGGGTGGACTGCGTGCGTCACTTCGGACTGATGTCGTTCAGATGAGTGGCCTTCTCATTGTACTTTCGGTCATGACACTGCAACTTCTGACAGGTCCCGTTTTTGACGTCACCGCAGTTTTGAATAGCAGCCCTGATTTCACGTCACCTGGGTGGGTGCTGCTGGTGGTTGCTGGCCTACAGGTTCTGAGCTACCCGATGCATGACCCCGTCATGATGGACCGAGGCTTCCTAGCTGATCGCGAAACAACCCGACGTAGTTTCATTCACGCAGGATGGCTGAGTGTTATATGCATCTTGTCATTCGGCTTGCTAGGTGTGGTTGCTGGTCTGGAAAAGCACGAGGGTGAGATGATGGTCAATGCACTGACGAGGTTGTTCGGTGAGCCAACCATGCTGTTGTTCAATTTGGCCCTGGTCATTTCGGCAGTCTCCACACTCGACTCCACACTCTCCTCGTCAGCAAAACTTTGGGTGACAGACATGCGCTTGGCAGCTGAAAATATTCGAAACGGCAGAATAACCATGGCCCTCTTCATGCTAGGGGGGCTCGGATTTCTATTTCTGGGCAGCAAGGATTTGTTTGGTGCCGTCGCCGTGAGCGGAACGGCCTCGATGTACTTAACTCCCGTAATCGTTTTTTCGGTTATTCTGGGCCGCCGAGATATTCCGGTTTGGAGCTATATGATTTCGTTCGCTGCCGCTATCGCTGCCGCAGCCATCTATTTTTTGGAATCCAGTGGTTACATCGGGATCGTCGGGCTGATAACTGGCATTGAGCACAAATACTCAAAGCTTTTGGTGCTTTGTATAAGTACTTTAGCGATCGGCTTCGGCGCATTTTTGGTTGGGATGCTTCTAAATCGTGGTCGCTTTCGTGTAGCATAATCTCATACGTCAATGTGTATGCTAGAGCGTCAATGCAACTAGAGCCTGGCTTTGGCCTTAAACTCTAGCGTGTCCTCCTGTTTATGCGGGACTGTTGAGCAGTCTCTGTGTGAGGCTCGTCGATTCCACCCATTATCTGTTGCCGTTGACCGCCGGAATGCTCCTATTCATCCCATGGGCTGTAGCGACGACCGCTTTTCATGAGTAGAACGAACATCAGCGGATCAATGGTTTATGGCGTGCTATCGCTATGACCGGTCACCCTCAGCGAAGACCCAGAAATCCGCAATCGCCTATCGATGAAGACGAAACATGGTCAGTAACCTGTCAAGAAATCTCACGAGCAAGTGAGCGAGGTTTATTTTAACTACATCAGCATTGGAGTGATTGTTGTCTCCCGTGGAGGGTAGGTAATGATTCGATCAGTATCAGTTAGTTTAATTCTTTTTTCCCTAATGCTTGGAATGCCTGTCTCGGCCGAAATTCCCGAGAGGTGGATTCAGGAATTCCCAAAGACAAACTTCAATTTTATGAGTGTCGACCCGGGCACGATTTTCTCGGGCGGCCCACCACGTGACGGAATTCCCGCCCTCGATAATCCAAAATTCGTACCTGTTGTTAGTGTCGATAATCTGACGGATACCGAGCCAGTTATCGGCCTTGTCGTGGGAAATGTCGCTAAAGCCTACCCGATACGCATTCTGATGTGGCACGAGATCGTTAATGACGTAATTGGGGATACTCCGGTTACAGTCACTTATTGCCCTTTATGCAATTCCGCGGTGGTTTTTGATCGGCGCGTCAAAGGTAAAGTACTCGACTTCGGCACTACGGGGCGGCTCAGAAATTCTGATCTCGTAATGTATGACAGACAGACTGAAAGCTGGTGGCAGCAATTTCTTGGAGAGGCAATAATTGGAGAACTGACCGGTGCCGAGTTAACGACAATCCCGGCACGCTTGGAATCTTTTTCCGAGTTCAAAAACCGTGCGCCGGACGGGTTAGTTTTGGTGGAAAGTGGGGAATACGTTCGCGATTATGGACAGAACCCTTATGTAGCCTATGACAGTCGAAGCTCACCCTATCCGTTTTTTGACGGAGAGTTGCCTACCGAAATTGAGCCGATGGCTCGAGTTGTCGTTGTTGAGGGACAGGCGTGGGCTATGTCGTTATTGCGAGAAAAGAGAGAAATCCAAGTTGGCGAGCTTAGATTGCGATGGCGGCCGGGTCAAAATTCGGCTCTAGACACAGAGGAGATAAGCAAGGGGCGAGATGTCGGAACAGTTATCGTCACGCGAAACGGCGAAGATGCTGTTTATGACGTAACCTTTGCCTTCGTGTTCAAGACGTTCTACCCCGACGGTATTCTGCACACCGAGTGACCCCCTCATCTTGGATGCGTTCGGCGTCTAGGATATTAGCCTTTAGAACTCATCCACTGCGTCCGCAATGAACCCGGCTAGTTGAAGTCCGTTCGGAATATGTCGCTTTATTGCTAGAAAGCGATCTCGTTGCAGATCGCCCCAGATATATGGTTTATGATCCGAAACCAAATTTCTAGACCATACCCCTTAGATGAAAATTGAATTACTCGCTGACCACTCCGACGCCATTCCCATTTTGTCGGAGTGGTATATCTCGGAATGGCCCTCTACTACGGAAAAGATGGCCCCGGTGATGCGTGTAAAGATTTAGCATCGCGATGCAATCGAAATTCAATACCCTTGGGTTTACTCGCACTTGACGGCAACGTGTTGTCTGGCACGGTCGCAATCGATCTCGATCCGGTGACGAGCCAGACCCCATCTGTAGTAGGGCTCTTGGTGAGAGCCGACCGTCGAAATTCTGGCGTTGCGACGGCTTTATTGCGTGCCGCGGAAGCTCATGCCAAACAGCTTGGCTTTCGCCACCTTTTCCTCAACACTTCAGTTCTAAGTGATTTTCTCATCCGCTCTGGGTGGCGCCAGGGGAGAACGGTGTATCCGTCCGACGAACCCGCTCTGACGAGGGATCGATTTTTCGTCGATAGTGTCCACCAAGGATTAAGTGGACACTACGAGGTGGTGATGGATCGTCGGAAGCGTCGTCGTTGGTCGGCGGATGAGAAGCGTTCGATCTGCGCCCAGGCGCAGGCGCCGGGGGTATCGGTGGCGCAGGTTGCCAGGCGCTATTCGATGAATGCCAATTTGATCTTCAAGTGGCTGCGCGATCCGCGTTTTGCGCCGAAGAGCGAGGGCGCGCCGTCGTTTTTGCCGGTCGAGGTTACGGGGGCTGCAATCGGCCTGCCCGAGGTGGCACCGGCCGGCTTTTCCTCTGGCGGTGGATTTTGCATCGAACTGGCGGGCGGTCACCGTGTCGTCGCCGAAGGCGGCTTCGATCCGGAAGCCTTGGGGCGGCTGCTGAAGGCCTGGCTATCGTGATCCCGGTGCCTTCCAACACACGGGTGTGGCTGGCGGCGGGGGTGACGGACATGCGCCGCGGCTTCAACTCGCTGGCGGCGCAGGCGGAACGGGTTTTGAAGAGCGATCCCTATTCGGGGCATCTGTTCGTGTTCCGGGGCCGGCGTGGGGATTTGTTGAAGATCATCTGGTGGGACGGCCAGGGCGCGTGCCTGTTCGCCAAACGCCTGGAGAAGGGGCGGTTCGTGTGGCCGTCGGCATCGGCGGGCAAGGTGAGCCTGTCACCGGCGCAACTAGCCATGTTGCTGGAAGGCATCGACTGGCGCGCACCGCCCCGGACATGGCGCCCCCTGAGTACCGGATAAGCACGGAATAAGCGCATAAAAACATACCGATAGGCCATATGGGGGATTCTCTTAACGCACCGGACCGGTTATACAATGGCCATGCTGGACGACCTCGAATCCCTACCCGATGACGCGGAGGAACTGAAGGCCCTGGTGGGCCAGTTGGGCGCGGAGCTGAAGTCCCGCGACATCCTGATCGAAAAGCTCAAGCACCAGTTGGCGGGTCATAACCGCCACCGGTTCGGGTCCGCGTCCGAGAGCCTGGAGCAGCTTCGATTGGGCTTCGCCGAGGATGAGGAGATCGCCGCGTCGGCGGCGGAGCACGCGGTTCCCGATACGTCCGATATAAAGCAGAACCTCAAACGCCGGCATAGCCGCAAACCCTTGCCCGAACACCTGGAGCGCCGGGATACGGAACTCACGCCGGGCGATGCCTGCGACCGGTGCGGCGGCGCCCTCAGGACCTTGGGCGAGGACGTTACGGAAGAACTGGAATACGTGTCGGGCCGCTTCGTGGTCAACCGCATCCATCGCCCGCGCCGGGCTTGCACATGCTGCGAGGCCATCGTGCAGGCGCCGTTGCCGTCACGCCCCATCGACAAGGGCCGGCCGGGGCCGGGCCTGCTGGCGCATGTTCTGGTGTCCAAGTACGCGGATCATCTGCCGCTGTACCGGCAAAGCCGGATCTTCGCGCGCGACGGTGTCGACCTGGAACGCTCGACCCTGACCGACTGGGTGGGCCGCTCAACGGCGCTGTTGGAACCGCTGGCAGACGCCATCGGCCGCCATGTCCGGTCGGGTCCGGCGCTGTTCGCCGACGACACGCCGGTCAGGATGCAGGCCCCGGGTTCAAGGACGACCAAAACCGCCCGGGTCTGGGCCTATGTCCGGGACGAGCGGCCCTGGTCCGGGCCATCGCCGCCTTGTGTCTGGTATCGCTTCACCATCGACAGGAAGGGCGAACACCCGGAGAAGCACCTGAAGGATTACAAGGGCTGGGTGCATGCCGACGGCTATGCCGGGTTCAACGGCCTGTTCGGCGACGGACCAAGAGGCGTGGACGGGCGCCCGCCCGGACAGGGACATAGAAAAGCTGGTGAGATGGCGTGCATGGCGCACATCCGGCGCAAGTTCGTCGATGTTCACCAGGCTCAGGGCGGGGCCGTCGCGGAGGAGGCGATCGGGCGCATCGCCGCGCTTTATGGCGTCGAGAAGGAGGCGCGGGGGCTGTCCCCGGAAGAACGCATGGCGCTCCGCCAGGAGAAGGCCGAGCCGCTGTTCGACGATCTGGAACAGTGGCTCGAAGCTCAATTGCCCAAAATCTCCGGCAAGACGCCGCTGGCGGGTGCGATCTGCTACGCCCTGAACCGCCTGCCCAAGGCCCGGCCGTATCTGGATAACGGCTTTCTGGAGTTGGACAACAACGCCGTCGAACGCGCCATGCGGCCGGTGGCGCTCGGGCGCAAGAACTGGCTCTTCGCCGGATCGGAAGGCGGCGGCAAGGCCCTGGCCATCGCATTCACCCTAATCGAGACCGCCAGGCTCAACGATGTCGATCCCCAGGCCTGGCTCTCTTGGGTGCTGGAGCGCATCGCCGAACACAAGATCAACCGCATCGACGAACTGCTGCCGTGGCATTACGCCGAAGGGACTTCGTCATGAGCGGGGAGCTGTCAAGAAAGCTGCGTCAACTGGATGCCTTTCTGATGGACGACGCCTTAAGCGACGATGCCATGCTGCTGAGCGAGCTCGACGGTTTTTTGGCAGGCGTCATCGTCTGCCCCGATCCGATCGTGCCCAGCGAATGGGTCCCACTGATCTGGAGGAATGGCGACGGCCCGGTCTATGAAGACCTGGAGCAGATGCAAACCGTCAACGGCCTGATCATGAACCACTACAACGACATCATCCGCCAATTGGGCCGGGGCCGTTACGCACCCATCTTCGACGTCGATACCCGCGACGAAGATATCCTCTGGGAATTCTGGCTCGAAGGATTCTATGCCGCCCTCACCCTGCGTCCCGATGCTTGGTTATCGCTCGGTGACGGCTCCGATGCCCACAAAGCCCTATCCGTCTTCATGCGCCTGCACGAAATCGCGACTTTGCCGCCGGACGAACTGGAAATCATGGACATCGACGAGGATCTGGAAACCCTGGCCCCGGACATGATCCCGGTCCTCGTGCAAGACCTCCATAATGCCAGGCTAGACCTGGAAAGCCCATCGGCGACCCCCGCGCCGGCCAACGAAAGCCGCCGCAAGGTCGGACGAAACGATCCGTGCCCCTGCGGGTCCGGCAAAAAGTTCAAAAAATGCTGCTTGAATTGATGCCGAACCGCAATAGCGGGTTCAACGGACGCTTACAGAACGGTGATATTTCGGAATGATGAGCGGGGATCAATCTTCGTACGTGATCTGTGAGTAGCGTGTGACTTTTCCCCTGAAACTCCGCCTGTCCCTACCAGAAACTACGTCCGGACGTAGGTGTAGTGAAGGCCGCCAAGCTGTGGCAGCGCTGATATAGAACCAGCGGCTTGGACGGCACGGCCAAGAGGAGCGCCTTTATCCAGACCCAGATGCGTATGGTAGCCGTTGTAGAATTCGACATACCGGTGCAAGAGCTTCCTAAGATTCCGCTCGTTCAACACGATGACATGACTTTACAGCTCTCTGCGAATTGATCCTATGACGCGCTCAACAAAGCGTTCTGCCATGGCGAACGCGGTGCCGTCGGTCGCGATGGCGGCCGAATAAGATCGCACCAGACGATGGCGGAAACGCTGTCGAGGTCCATGGCTGTCAATGCCGCTTGCGTTGCCGCCGACGCCGCCATGCTCGGCGCATTGTTTAACAGCGAGGTGCGCCGATAAGGTTCATGACATGATCTGCAGGATGAAGCGGTTTCAATTGAACAACCCTCTGAGTTTTTCGGTCCAACCCCGGTCCTTTTTCGGTTCGGGCGGACTGTTTATCAGGCCGTTGGTATACAGAACCATGTTCACGGAATCGAACCGTAGCCCGTGAAAATTACCGGCCCAGCGGCCGCCACGATCGATTACGTGCGTAACGACGCCGTGGGTTTGGTAACCGTCATCACCCTTGACGAACTTGTGGCCGAACGCCTCTGCCAGTTTGCGTGTCGTGTCCTCGGGCTGGCCCGACGCCGCCGTCATGAAGGTCCAGTTCACAGGATCGAGGTTATGGTCCTCGCCGTATGTTTTCAAAACGTCCGGCGTATCCGTTTTCGGATCTGTGGTGATGGTTACGAACTGCACGACCTCCTTCATGGGTGACTGATTGATCATCGTCTGAATTTCCTGAATTTTCTCTGCATGAAGGGGGCAGACGTCCGGACAACTCGTATAGACAAAATGAACGACGAGGATCTTATCGGCATAATCGGAAAGGCTAACGACCTCCCCATCCCGGTCCATCAGTTCGAACGCAGGAGCCGGTCTGTCGGTTTGCTCAAAGAACTTTTCCTTGTCCCCCATGACTTTATCAAGCTCCGCACCAGGGTGATGGGCCTGCGCGGAGGAGAACGTTAGAATGACCGTCAACGCGACAGTCAGGGCGCACCATATCTTGAACCTGCTGTGACGAAGGTTTGTGCCTTTCATGAACCTCATGACGTCACCTCCCACCCTGTCCTATTTCAATCTCGGAATCAGGTTCCCCGCCAGCATTCCGGCTGTGGCATGACTGCCCGCCCCCGCCGCGCATACAGAGGCCGAGAGCACACATAACGGCGCATGGAAGTAAACTCAGAAACACGGGCGCCGCGCCGATGGCGGTCAGCCAGTCCCATTTAAGAGCGAGGCCAATACCTGCAACGGCCAGGCCGCCAACTGCCCACACCCTTCGGTCACTTGTCCAGTTCTGCAAGACGGTTGGCGCGACGATCTGAGTGCTTTTGGCAGTTCTCGATGACATGCTAATTCCTTTTATTTGGCGTGTTTGTCGATAATGGTTCTGAAGAAGGCGATGGCCTCGGGCGCGTCCCATTCGGCAGGGCCGACTTTACGGCCCAGTTCCTTACCATCGGGTCCAATCAGGAGTGTAGTCGGCAACCCGATGACCTTCATGGCGCGAGATGCCTTCATCGTCGGATCAATCCGGATTTGAAGATGCTGTAGGCCGATCTCGTCGTAGAACTCCCGGACGACGCCTACGCCACCACGATCAATAGAGAGCGCCAGGACGTCGAAACGCTCGCCGCCGAGTTTCTCTTGAAGCCTGTCGAGGGTCGGCATTTCGACGCGGCAAGGGCCACACCATATCGCCCAGACGTTCAGAAGAACGATCTTCCCTCGCCAGTCAGATAACTGAAGCAGCTTTCCCGTCTCATCCTGGAAGCTGATGTTCGCGACGGGTTGCGGTGCGTCGTGCAACGGCACAAACGACTCTGGTTCCGCAAAAGCAACGGAAATCGCCTGCAAAGAGAATACGAACCCAAGAATAAACAATCTCATTTCAGATACTCACTTTTCCGAGCTCAGACGTTCGACATGAGAGAGAATGGTGCCAATGATCCTGTCCGCTGAATGCGGATCGACGTGCTTGTTGGCAATACCGCCATTCGGTCCGATGACGAAATCTTCTCGGGTTCCAGAGACACCGCCATAGGTCGCCAAGAGCACCCCGGCATCTCTGGGTGTGAGACAAGACCTGTAGCGTCGATCCGTTCACCGCTCATTGGTTGGTCTTCGATTGACGCGCGAGCACCTCCGGCGTCCAGGTGCTCTTGATAAACGCAATCGCTGCCCAGATGTCCTCGTCCGGCAGGACATCGTCGAACGCTGGCATATCGGACTCGTACCCACCGGACACGAATTTCCCGGGGCCGTACTTGGTGATCCCGACCAGATGCTCGTCGGGATGATGCCATGTGTGACCGGTTTCATCGTGAGGCGGCGCCGGCAACCGGCCGTCGGGTTTTCGGTATCGCCAGTCCGCCTGTCCTTCGAGATTGGCGCCGTGACATGACGCGCAGTGTTGCTGATACACGACGCGGCCACGCTCGACCTGCGCGACATCATTCGGGTCCGCCCGGTAATCAGGAAACACGGTTTCCCATCCCCAGAAACCGACACCGGCGAGAATCACTAACGCTACAAATCCCGCAATGCCAATTCTCATTGGCGCTTCTCCACAATAAGATATTTCACGAGCGCAGCGATGCCGAGGATCAGTAGGATTGCGCCGAGTACCCCGAGGATACCCATGCCCCACATCATGCCGCCCATGCACTCGAACATGTCCGGGCCCATACCAGGTGATGCGTTGTTCATATGAAAGCGCTCCCTCATTCAGTCGCGTATACTGTGGGTCGGTCTGGACCGACTGAGTAAATGGTGAACGGCCCCTGTTTGACGCCGTTCATACCGGGCGATCCCATTGGCATGCCGGGCAGGGTGATTCCTTTGATCGCAGGCCGCTCCGCAAGGAGCCGGTTTACCGTTGCGACCGGTACATGCCCGCTGACCACATAGTCATCGATGTAGGTAAGGTGGCAGCCCTGGAAATCATCGGGAATACCGGCGGCGCGGCTCATGGGGGTGAGTTCGTGTGTCGGTTTCACATCGACCGTGTAGCCGTTGGTACGCAGGTATTCGGCGTATCCCTCGCAACAGCCGCACTCTGGGTTCTTGTAGAGCGTCGCGGCGGGTTTCTCGCCCGCCGAAACAGGCGTTGAAAATGCGGCCGCAAAAACGAGCAGCAGGGCCGTAAAGATTACTCGGGTCATGTCTGGTTTCTCCTTCGGGCTGATGTCATTGGCTCGTAACGCCGAGGCGTTGTTTGGTTGCGTGCTGCTTAAGAGTCATGGGCTGAGCGGTGTTTTTCGGTCTGGCGGATGCGCTTTCAGCGAGTTGTTTCAGGTAAGCGATAATGTCCCGGCGGTCCCGCGCATCCTTTACGCCCGGAACCCGCATCGAGGTGCCTGGCACCATGGCTTTGGGGGACGTCAGCCACTCATTCAGGGTCTCCGCATTCCACACGATGTCCGCCTGTTTCAGAGCTTCGCTATATTTCCAAAACCCTTCGACCGTCGCAGCTTTGCGGCCCCATATTCGGGCCAGACTAGGCCCCGATTTGTGTCCGCCGGGGACCGCGGAATGACACATGACGCATTGCAGGAACGCTCGCTTCCCACGCGCCGGATCGCCGTCCGCAAGAACGGTGTTCGGCGTTAACAGCGCGGCCAGGAAGAAGAGGTGCTTCATGTCCTTTCCTCGTCTATTCGTTGAAATATCAACGGCATTCCTCAACGAGCAGCCGGGAGAGGTCGGCGACACTTTTGAAAATCACGGAAACACGGTCGCCACGCATGCCTGCACCAAGGATGACCGGTGTGCCCTCCGGCGGTCCGGTTTCCATGCTGTCGACCTTGAGACGGACGTTCTTCTCCCAAAACGGAATCGATGTGCCATCCTCGGTTGCGATGATGTAGCTGTCGCCGCAGTGACGGATCGACGTAACGCGGTTTTCCGGAGAACCTTCGCCAATCGGGTCCGGTGCGACGGATCGGGTCCAGGACGCCGGAATCAGGTTCTCGGCAACGACACGTTTCGCGCCGTCCTTGGCACCGGCGATCATCAGGAAAGCGACGAGGTCGGCGCGCACCTCGGGGTCGGGAATGCCCGGAAACGACATGTACGTTCCAGGCACCATCTTCTCCGGTGCCTCTAACCAGGCATCGAGAACAGAGGGGCTCCACTCGAAACCCGCCGATTTGAGTTCCGGCGAATAACGGCCATAACCTTCCGCCGCACCCGCTGGCCGTTCGAGAAAACCGCCGAGGCTGGGGCCGCTCAGATGCAGGCCTGGTTCGAGCGCATGGCACGCAACGCATGCGCGGAACGCCTGTGCCCCTTTTTTAGGATCACCGTCCGCCTTGGCATATCCCGTTGCGGCCAGAAACAGCGATAATATCAGAATAGGAAATGCTTTCATGTCCGCTCTCCCGGCTGGGTGACGCGAATCACGCCCATCATACCGGCCGCCTGGTGTTCCAGGATGTGGCAATGGAACATCCAGTCGCCTGGATTGTCGGCGACAAGGGCGATCTCTACCCGTTCCTTTGGTGCCATCAGCACCGTGTCCTGCCACTCCTTGTGGGCTGTTGGATTACCGTTCCGGGAAATCACACGGAATGAGTGGCCGTGAAAATGAATCGGATGATGCCAGGCCGTCGCGTTCGCCATCGAAACGACATGGCTCCGGCCATGACGTAACGTCAGCATGGGGTCCATTATGTGTCCTTCCGCCGCAACGCCGTTGATGAACCAGATCTTCCCCGCGTGCATCATGTCGCGCATCGACCCCATCGCCCCCATAAGCTCGTGGCCCATGGACCCGCCCATCTCTTGCATCACCATGCCGCCCATCATGCCGCCATTGAACGTGACCTCGTGGCGTTCGGCCTCGTTCAGATCCGGTTCGGCGAGCGGATTGGCGGACAATTGCATGTCCCAATCGGGTATCCGGTCCCGCAGCGGTGTATCGGCATAAACGAGATCGACAAGCCGGTACTTGAGCCCCCGATAGAACGGGTCGGTCAGCGTGTAGCGCTGGTTGACGTCTCCGACCATGTCTATGACCACGTCGATGCGCATCGCCGGGCCCAACACAAGGAGATCGTTTTCCGGATTGTGTGGTGCCACCGGCTGACCGTCGATCGCGACGATGACCGGCCTGTGCGCGCCGAAGTCGATACCGAAAATGCGGGCATTGGCGGCGTTGATGAGGCGAAGACGGATACGTTCGCCACGTTGCACCATGAACGTCTCGGGGACGTGTCCGTTGATCGTCACCGTGTTGCCGATGCGACCGTTATGGCTCATATCGTGCAGATTGCCGAAATCGTCGCTGATCTGGCCGTCCTTGGTCAGGCGCCAATCGTCCAAAACCCAGGTCAGATCGCGGTCGACGCGGATCGGCGCCGGTTCCTCGACGATCAACGGGCCGTAGAGGCCTCGCCCGACCTGTTCGAAACTGCGCTGGTGCGGGTGATACCAGAATGTGCCCGCGTCTATAGCGTCGAACTCGTACGTGAAAGTATTTCCCGGCGCGATCGGGGTCTGCGTCAAATGGGGCACACCGTCCATGGCGTTTGGCACCCGCATCCCATGCCAGTGAACGGTGGTCTCTTCGTCGAGTGCATTGTCGACCGTGATACGTAGCCGGTCGCCTTGTCGAACCCGGATTTCCGGGCCGGGAACGCTACCATTGAAGCACCAGGCATTTGTTGTCCCGTTCGGTTCAGGGACGAGATTTATGGGAGATTTTCCGGCGCGAAGATGAAACTCCTTGAATGCGAGGGCGTTGACTCCGCGTAGCGCGAAACTGCCGGTAAATGCACCCACAAGTACGGCGGCAGATGATTTGAGGAAGAGCCGGCGTGTAATCTCCGGTGTCGGTTTGCTGTTCATTGTAAATCATCCAGTAGACGTTGATGTGGAGGCCCAATGAGAACCTCACGGAACGTCAGCAGGCAGCGCGCTGCCATGCCTTGGCCGATCACATGCGTATAATCGGGTGTAAGCCCGTTACGGCATTAGACCTGGATGATGGATTTAGGTGGGCCGGGATCGGGAGACCCGATCTGACTGATCGTGTCCCGGTCCGGTGCAGGACCGAAGGCAGCCTCAGACGCTATCCGTTCGACCTGCAATGAAATTGGGAGGGCCACAAATGTCGTCAGGCAGATAAGATCGCACAGGGGCGCGGAATTGCTGTCATCCGGACAAGCCTGACAAATGCCATCCCCATCCGATTGAATATCGGTGATCGCCATGTCAACAGCCATTGTCGTCGCGCTCGCAGCGTGAACCAAAGTTCCAAACGCGAACACCGCAATCAATCCAACAACTAGCAATTGGCGTACTTGTTTCATTGCAAGATGCAAATTGATCCAGTCTCAAATCCGGGTCAACAACTAAACGCACCTTACAAATCGGATCACCGTCACGGTTTCGTGACTCATTCAAGAACTCCTGATATTTGGTGCCTCAGCAACTTGGAACAACCAGGCGTGATACGGGCAAGAAATCACGCTAGGCAACAGGCCGCCCGCCGACGCAACAGCAAATGCCGGGGCCACGGCTTCCGCCGGCCCCGGCATGCGTGTCACGGACGCTCTATTTCGATGTCAGGGTTTCAAGGTCTTTACCGCCAATGGCCGTGTGGCAAGCGATACAGCCCTTGTCGGCGCCCTTCATGAATCGTCCAGCGATGGGCGCGCCGTTCGGCGCCTTGTCCAATTCTCCGGTGGCCTCGTATTTTGCCCAAAACCAATCTTGGTTTTCGCTATCGTATCCGCTTTCGCGTTTGAACATGACGGTATAGGCCCCCAGAAACTGGTTCGGCTGGTCATAGACCGCCTGAACATCTACATTCGGCCCGCCATGGTTAACTTTCACGATCGCCCTGGCCGTTCTGCCGTTGACCGTCACATCGCCACCCAAGACCTGCTGGATCGCGCCATGCGGCTCATTACCTGTGCAAACGGCTGCACGTGGATGCGATCAGTGCCAACGAGCCTGTTAGACATCAACACTGCCCAAAGCTCCTGCGCAAAAGCTACATCCGCATCGGTACCAAACGGCTTCTCGTCCGCACTCAACGTGCCGAACGTGAGTATTGCGCTTATGGCCACGACCGCGGTTCCAAATAATATTCGTTTCATTGTCATGATTGATTGCCTCCTAACTCGAATGTGAGATCAATGAAACCCTCGGTTGCTGAAGATGTTCGAATTAGCCTATCTCGTCACATCAAGGTCATTCACGATCAGTTGAGAGGCCGGGTACAACGACAGGCCTTCGCGACGAAATGACAAGCTGCCGGGCTCACTGGCTGGCCCCCACACGCGTCTAGACATCGAAGGGCAGGCTTGCCGCGCAGCGATATTATACTAATAAAATTTGTTCTTTTTAAATCAACCCCTTGCATTTTGTGTAAATAAAGATATGTGATTTATTAGTGCAACACCAACGCTGAAACGCTCAGCGAGGAGTAAGCCATGCGCAATGCCTTTTTAAAAATTCTTGTAGCAGCCTTTATCATGGTCTCGGCAACTGCTGCAGAGGCCGCCGAAACCGCGTTCGCACCGTTGATATCGGCCGATCAATTGGCGGAAGCACGCGTAACGCTCGATCCGTTGATTCTCGACATCCGTGGTGACAAAGCGAAGGACGGCTACATCCCCGGCGCCGTGAGCGTTGACTATGCCGCCTTCCGCGGACCGACGAAAAGTCCGGGGCAACTCGTCAGCGAAAGGAACCTCACCAACCTCTTGCAGCGTCTAGGGGTCGAGGCCGACCGCCGTACCGTCATTGTGTATCAAGGTGCCGACCAAACCGATTTTGGGGCTGCCGCCCGCGTCTATTGGACCCTCAAATCGGCCGGCGTATCAGAGCTCGCAATCCTGAACGGCGGTATGAACGCGTGGACGAAGGGTGCAACCCGGCCAATCAGCAAGACCGCCGCCACACCGACCGCAAGCGACATTGCCGTAAACTTCAGCGATACATGGCTCGCGACCCGCGAAGACGTGCTTGCTGTCGTGAACGGAGATCGTGCGGCGCGCCTGATCGACGGTCGTCCTGCGGATTTTTACAACGGCGACACCCTTCATCCAGCTGCGGCACGCCCCGGGACCTTGCCGCAATCCGAACTCTTTACCCATTCTAACTGGTTTAAAGATGGCCCCGCAATTATCGACGCTACGGCAGCACAACAACTCGCGAATGAAAACGGGTTCAAAAAGGACGACCTATTGGTTTCATTCTGCAACACCGGGCACTGGGCCGCGACTAATTGGTTCGCCCTCAGCGAATTAGCAGGCATCGAGAATGTGAAACTTTATCCAGAATCGATGGTCGGCTGGTCCCAAGCCGAGTTGCCAATGGCAAACACACCGGGGCTGTTCAAGGCCTTCTGGATCAAGATCAAGCAAGCGATTTAACTCTCAGGCGTTGATGTAGACTAAACTCATGACAACGCCTGTGATGGATACCCCCGAGAAGCGTCGCCTGCCGGCGCGACTCGGGGTCTTGTTGCTACTAAGCGCCTTTGTCGCAGTGACGGCGCTATTCGTCGGGGCGCGGTACGGCGCACTTTTGATAATCGGCCTCGGGCTCGGGTTGACCCTCGAGAGCTTGCGCTTCGGCTTTGCGGGGCCTTGGAGAGCAATGATCACACGGCGCGAGCCCGCAGGACTCGTGGCGCAATTGTTGGCGATCGGCTGTGTCGCAATCTTTGCGTTCCCCTTGTTGGCGGCGGCGCCGGAAGAGTTGGTTGGAGCCCATGCACCGGTTGGCGTGGCCATGGTCGGTGGTGCGTTTGTTTTCGGCCTGTGCATGCAGCTTGTCCTTGGATGTGGATCCGGAACTCTCGTCAATGCTGGCAGCGGAAACGCCGTTAGCCTACTTGCCTTACCTTTCTTTGCGATTGGTAGTTTCTCAGGCGCCTATCATCTCGATTGGTGGATCGGACTCGGGACCGCCCCAACCGTGACCCTCATAGGACTGTTCGGGCCGGAGGTCGGTTTATTGACAACGCTCTTCGGGCTTGCCGTCATTGCTGCCGTTGCACTGAAGCTGGGAGCACCGCAGAACCGAACAATTCCACGACGCCTATGGCTTGCGGCAACAATTGTCGCTGCATTGGCGATCCTTAATTTAGTTGTCGCGGGACAACCCTGGGGTGTCGTTTACGGGCTCGGGCTATGGGCAGCAAAAGGAACTCAGTTCCTCGGCGTCGACCTCTCTAACTCAATCTTCTGGTCAGCGCCAGGACAGTTGGAGCGGCTAAGTCAGTCGATCTTCACAGACGTCACCTCTCTGACCAACATCGGCATTATCCTTGGCGCATTTACGGTCGCTCTCTGGCGCGGTGACCTTGATAAAAGCCGGGCGCGGTTGCCGCTTAATGGTTGGGTGGCCGCCGCCGTCGCCGGGTTCTTACTGGGTTATTCGTCGCGGCTAGCGTTCGGCTGTAATGTTGGCGCATTCTTCAGCGGTGTGTCGACCGGAAGCCTACACGGCTGGGCATGGTTTGCTGCGGCGTTTGCAGGCTCTTTCATAGGTGTGCGATTGCGACCACGACTGGGACTGGAACCTCAATAATGATGATGACGAGAAAGCCGATCGCCGCTATCACTCTGGCCTTACTCCTATCGCTGCTGGGAATAGATTTCGCCGTAAGTAAGGCGCCAAACCCATACACGCAGCCGCCGCTATTCGCGCTGGGCAGCGGTCAAGCCGCGTCGGGAGCGCTATGCACATCTGCGCCATCTCGATGAAATGTACCTGATCGTCAAATGGCATTGTCATGTATGGACGCCCCCGATATTGCAAGGGGTAGGAACGATCTGAATGGCGGATAGGGTTTGCAGTCATGTATCCGGCCTGTTGACGCGATACATGACCGCTGGCCCTGATGGAATCCGGCGGAACGACGCCCTGTCACGTTAGCGAGCTTGGTGCTCGGACAATGCCTCGGGTTGGCCCTGCTCGTCTTCGCACTTCTACCGGGGGGCTAGGACTGAGCGCGTTGTTGCTGATGGCGTCCGGGGAATTGGCGCTTACGAAACGACTGTTCGACAGCAAGCCGTCCTGCTGGCCGGTCATCGCCGCGACCGCGGGAGGCACCGTATATGGGCCGATCCGTTCTGGGGACTGCTGATAGGTTCATGCGCGGAACTGGTGCGAATGACGGTGGTTCGATTGCTGCTGCGCCACGATGCGGACGCCTGACGGCAAAGTTATGAATGGGCTTGGGAGACCTCACGCCGAAGCAGCTATCTAGTCCTGACGTGCACGTCACTGGCAGAGCCGTTGCACCTTCAATCGAACCGAGCGAGAAGATGGGTCACGACGGCGAAGGCGTCAGCTGTGCCATTTACCTCGCCTTTCTCAAAATCGCCGTCTATCCGGCCCATTCGATTGGTCACATGAGCGAAACAAATCACCTTACGATCGCGAGCATGGGCAAAGGCATATAGGGCCGCGGCCTCCATTTCCACGGCGAGGATACCGTGCGCCCGTGCCGCAGCAATGGCCTCTTCCGTCTCGCGGAAAGGCGCGTCGGTGGTCCAGGTCGCCCCACGCACGACGAGCGGCCCCGCCGCAATCAATGGGTCTCCGAGCGCACCGAACAAATGCTCGGGCATCTCGCTCCACTCGGACGGCGGCTGGTAGTGGTAACTTGTGCCTTCGTCCCTGAGGGCGCGGTCAATGAGGACGAAGTACGGTGGTTCGCCAGCCGGCAGAATTTGTCCCGATGACGTCATGCTGATCAGCAGCTCACAGCCGCAGGCGAACAATTCCTCTGCGAGCAGCACCGCGAATGCGGCGCCGACCGCACAGCCAACTATCCCGATCGGGCGCCCATCGAGTTCGAACAGCCATAACTCCGTGTGATAGCAAACCCATCCTTCATGTCGCCGCGCTCGCCCCGCCGATCGCAACTCTCGAACGATATCGCCATCCGGGTCGAGGAGACATATCGCTGGGACGGATGCCAACGAAGCTCCCTTTTGGCGGCGCGCCTCGCGAAGAAGGCTCTCCGGCGTGAATGCCGAGGTCGAGCGGTAATACTTGTTCGCCAAGATCGGCGGCGGGCCATCGGACTCCATAATCGACTCCTGTCTACGTCGGCCCTTGGGTTTCCTCGCCCTGAGGGCAAGGAACGCGGCACCGAGCGTTGTCCACATACTTATCCGCCTGTCGATGGAGCCGAACAGCCGGGCGGCGATACCGCATGGGGGGTAAAAGATAGCACCGGTCACGGAGACTTCCGTCATCCGCGCCGCTATAGCGAGATTCGTTAGCTCCGACGGACTGCGGAATCGGGCATGCCTCCAGACGAATGACCCCAGCCACCCTTTTACGCGCCGAACAACCGCCCATGAACTAAACCGGCCGAGCTCACCGGCGATCATAAGGCCACCCGGCTTGAGAACGCGGCGCATCTCCTTTATCGCAGCCTCCGGGTCCTCGACGAAGCAAAGGACCGTGACGGCAACGACCGCGTCGAACGTATCGTCCTCGAACGGCAAGTCTCCGGCATTCGCGACCCGAAAAGAGATATCGGCGCCATCGCCCCTGGCGCGCGCCCGCGCCGCCTCGATCATTCTTTCGGAGACATCGACACCGGTAACGTGTGCGCCACTATTGGCCAGATTGACGGCCAACACGCCGTCCCCGCAGCCGACATCCAGGATTTGGAGTCCCTTGGCCGGGCCCATGAACGCGCCTATGAGATCGTATTCGATGGTGTCGGTGATGCGTCCAAGCGTGCTCTCGCGCCAAGCGGCGTAGGCGGCGGGCAATCCCCCGAGATCGTCTCGGCGGTTTGCCGGTGTCGGCGTCAATTGCCCGTTCCGCGGCCGGCCGAGGTCAGCGCTTCCGTCAGGGCCCGCGCCGCTTCGTCCACGTCCTCCTGGGTCGTATACCGTCCAAGGCTGAAACGGACCGCTCCCATGCCGATCTCCGGCAGGACGCCCATCGCATCAAGCACCGGCGACAGTTCGATGCGTCCGGCGTGGCAAGCGGATCCGGTCGACGCGGCGATCTCGGGAATGGCAGCGAGAATTTCCGCACCGATATGTCCGACAAAGGAAACGTTGAGCGTGTTTGGCAATCGCTCCTCGGGATGACCGTTGAGGACGACGTCAGCACCAAACCGATCTTGAAGCGCGTTCCAGAAGCGATCCCTTAAAACCGCGACCTGCTGCGCGGGTGCCAGATCCCGCGCCAGGACGCAGGCCTGTCCGAGTGCCGCGGCGAACAACGCACTTTCCGTACCGGCACGTCGGCCGCCCTCATGCCCCGCGCCATGTACCAGTGGTTCAAGATCGATGCCTTTCCGAATGTAAAGGGCGCCAATACCTTTGGGCGCATAGAACTTGTGCCCAGCGATGGTCAATAGATCGACACCGAGTTCGTCGACGCGGGTCGGGATCTTACCGACCGATTGCGCGGCGTCCGTATGAAACGGTATGCCGTGCTCCATCGCGATTGCGACGCATTCTTCGATCGGTTGAATCGTGCCGACTTCGTTGTTGGCGTGCATGATACTGATCAGCACTGTGTCTGGTTTAATGGCCCGGCGCAGGTCCTCGGGATCGACGCGTCCCGAGCCGTCAGCCGGCAGTCGATCGACCGTTGCACCCAGACTTTCCAGAAACGTCAGCGGCGCGACGATCGCCGGATGTTCGACCTGGGACGTAATGAAATGGGGGCTCTGGCGATTACTTTTGAAGAACGCGCCTTTCAGCGCGAAGTTATTGGCTTCGCTGCCGCCGCTCGTGAAGACGACCTCATCGGGACCGCATCCGAGCAGGTCCGCGACTTGCACACGGGCGGTCTCGACCAATGTACGCGCCGGCTCTCCGGCCCAATGTCCGCTCGACGGATTGCCGTAGGCGGTTTTCATCGCGGCAAGCATCGCTTCGGCGACCTCCGGTGCGATCGGTGTGCTCGCATTATTATCCAGGTAAATGCGCCGCATGTCCTAGAACACCAGAACTTTGTCGGCATTCACGGTGGCCTCGGCCAGTTCGTCCATCGTGCTGCGCGCCGCGCCCGGCATGATGTCGTCCTCCGATAATCCCCGTGCGTCCATGCAGGTTCCGCAAAGCAGGACCCGGCCCTTGCCTGACAAAATGCGCTTCAGCATCCGCTCGACGTTATAGTATCCGTCCGGCGTCTTCTGTCCCCTGCGTGCGCCCGCCACGGCGTCCGCCATGAGAAACACGGTGATCTCAACGGCCTCATCCTGCTTGCGCAGCGCGTGCGCCAGCCGCAACGCATTGTAGACGCGTTCGGTGCCATACGGCGGGTCGTTAAGGATCAAGAGATATGTCATTGAGTGCCTCCGTGTCGGGTTTGAGCACGTGTTTTGAGATCAGATAGAAACAATTCGATCCGACCCGCGTTGACTCCTCGGTCGATGCGGCCCAAACGCGAGCGCGAGCGCATATCGATACGCGTCCCGTTCCCGGATCCCGTGACCCGGATCGCGACCTCATCGGCGAAACCGTAAAGGAACGATCTTGCTTCCGCCTCCAACGAGCCTTCGTCCGGCATCTCGGCCAACACTTTCCAGCCCCGCTCATGAACGATGTCCGTTACCAACTGGAACGCCTGTTCGGGGGCAAGAGACAGATCGAGAGGGGCGACCGATGGATAGGACTCGCGTTGGACCTCGGCGTTGCGGGCTGGATACGCAGTCGGGTTCGGCATCTCCCAGAACGCCGGCGGGTTTTCCGTATCCGTGGAAATGTCGTTAATAGAAGGACTTGTATAAGCAGCGTACTCCCACCGTGCGGCCATGACGACGACCGGCATGCAGACAAGCATGCCGATGACCGATAGCGTTGGGAGACGCCGGTGGCGGCGTAGAAGCAGGATTACAGAGATCAGGGCGACGGCAATTCCCGCCAACGCTGTCCAAACCGCAGCTTCGAAAATCGAAAGTGCCCTCAGAACTGTCCACCATCCTACCCGGTAACCAATTGCGGACATTGCCACGAGCGCAAGGGAGCATAGACCGAGTCCCAGGCCGAGATGCGATAAATGGGATCGGGGTAGATAAGGCATGACCGGGTACCGGTCAGGGCTTGTACGCAGCATTCTGTTTCCAGCCGTTGAGGCCCGATTGAAGGACCACCACATTCTCGCGTCCCGCGACGCGCAATGCGAACGTGGCCTGCGCCGACAGGTCTCCGGTGTTGCAGAAGAGGATCACCTTCTTGTCCTCGGGAATCTCGTCTAGTCGGTTCAGCACTTCGCGCCATTCGATGTTGATGGCGCCTGGAATGGTCTCCTTCGAATACTGACCGGCATCCCGGGTGTCGACGAACAGCACGCTGTCAAAAATTTCTCGGGTGATCTGCTGCGGCTGGATGATCCCTGCGTCGTAGGTGGCGAACTCCATATACCCCTTCATGGCATCGACAGCGGCCTCGTCCGCCGCAATTGGCCTGGCCATGAAGGTAAACGCCACCGCGCCTGCAGAAAGCAACTTGAAAACCTTCATTCTATCTATTCCTCTCTTTTTGGTTTCAGGTCTTTGCGAAGTCCGGCACCACACCTAGACCGAATTTTCATCACGATTGATCGGGTATCCGCTCGCGGGCCCGACCAGCGGCTGCACCAGCATCCGGTCCAGCCACAGGTCACGGCGGGTGCGGAACTGTTCGATGCCGATCGTCATGTCTTCATGCCCGTCTCGAGGTTGCGCACGGTATGTTCCGAGCAACCGGTCCCACCAGGGCAGATTGAACCCGAAGTTCGAGTTGGTCTCACTCGGGTGGATCGAGTGATGAACCCGGTGCATGTCCGGCGTCACCACGATGAGCCTGAGGAACCGGTCGATGGGCGTCGGGATGCAAACGTTCGAATGGCTGAACATCGCGGTTGCGTTCAGCAGCACCTCGAAAACGAGCACAGCCACCGCGGGCGGGCCGAGCACGGCCACAACCGCGATTTTTATGACCATCGACAGAAGAATTTCGACCGGATGAAAACGAAGGCCTGTCGAGACATCGAACTCCTGATCGGCATGATGCATGCGATGCAAGCGCCAGAGTGCGGGCACGGCATGGAACATTACGTGCTGAAGGTAAATGGCGAGATCGAGCGCCAAAACCGACGCGACAAAGGCGAGCCAATGAGGGACATCGAACACGTTGAAAAGTCCCCACCCTCGCTCTTCGGCTAGGATTGCAATAGCGACTACCGCAACGGGAAAGGCGAGCCGCACGAGGACCGTGTCGAGGATGACGATACCGAAATTGCTGCTCCACCTGAGCAGGCGTGGGATTTCGCGCCGGCGGCGCGGCACAGCGGTCTCCCACAAAGCAATCACCACGAGGACGCCGAGAAAAATCCAGAGGCGGATTGCCGGTTCGTTGGACAGGAAGAATTCAGTCACCCAAAGGTCCTTGCGTACGCCATCACGTCATTTTACATTCAATAAATTACTTGAATGATATAATGTAATGGATCGGCATATGTCAATCAGTCCTAAGCAGGCGCTTTACGGTGAATTTGCACTTGTCGCCAAAGCGCTCGGATCGCCGCACCGTCTGGAGATGCTCGAACATCTGGCTCAGGGTGAACGAGGTGTCGAAGCGCTCGCCGCACGCGTGGGCCTCACCGTCGCCAACACATCCCAACACTTGCAGCAACTCCGGCGGGCCGGGCTGGTCACATCCCGCCGTGACGGCAAATTCATCCTCTACCGGCTGGCAGACGACAGCGTGCTCGGCCTTACGGGCATGCTCTCAAATGTCGCCGAGCGCAATCTCGCCCAAGTCGAGCGAATCCGACGTTCCTATTTCGAGAAACGCGACGGCATGGAGGCGGTTTCCCGTGACGAACTCATGTCGCGCATGCGTGATGGCCTCGTCACCATCCTGGACGTCCGGCCCGCGGACGAGTTTGCGGCGGGGCATCTGCCCGGCGCCGTCAACATCCCTTACGGTGAGTTGAAGAAACGGTTGGACAAACTCGATCTTGAACACGAAATCGTGGCGTACTGCCGAGGGCCATGGTGTGTGTTGTCCTTCGAGGCAGTGGCCGAATTGCGGGGCCACGGCTTCAGGGCGCGACGGCTCGAAGATGGTCTTCCCGAATGGAAAGCTTCCGGTCTGCCGGTGGAGGGGCAAATCTAGATTGGGCAACGGTGTCGTCAAGAGTACCCGTAAGGTTTTATTTCAGAGAGGGCAACTGACCTGACCCCGGGAAACTGAACCGTTCTGAGTGAGGATTTCCTCGTTTAGCTTTGGCCGACACAGGAGTCCTAATAAAGAAGTCGAGATTTTCGGCTGAACTAGTCTGTTGCCGCTGACCTGAGACCCAATCGAAAGCCATAGCTCGCGTAAGAGGATAGTGCGCGAGAGCGTAAGTTGTTGAATTTACGTTGATTGCCGGAAGAGGGTTTTTGCACCCACGATTTCGGAGGGCGGCGTTCCTTCAAAGGAAAGTAACCCGTCCCATTGCAAACATTTGCAAGCCATCACTGTTCACTGGAAGTGTACCGGTTCCGTACTATCGACCCCTGCATAAACCGTTAAATCTGCGATAACCGAAAATGGGAAAAGCCCGGAAATCCGGGTTTTAGAGAACCCAGGAAATGGTGGGCGCGACAGGGATTGAACCTGTGACCCCTGCCGTGTGAAAGGGGCGCAGAGAAACTAAAATCTATTAATATCAGTAACTTGTTCGGACGCTGTCGCACACTAAACCGGAACAAAAGCGGATAATCGGGATTAAAACGGAATAGCCCGGGCACAGTTTGGGCACAGCGGGCGTTGTCACTTATCAACGTCCGGGCGGACAACTTTTTAACGAGAAAGCTATCCTATGCCTCCAGCGAGGCGCCGAATATCGGGTTTCGATCTGCATAAGCGAAACCCTGTCTAAATCAACATCAGGTCTTCGTCGTGAGAGGAGGATCACTGCCTGTCGAATGCTTCCGAAACCATGCTCATATACATCTGCTCGGTCGAGAATGACATTACCCCCTTGAAGGTATCGATACGCTCGCCGACCGCATCGCCCGCGATGCGGTCGAATCCGGCGCTTACCGCGGCGACGGCGAGGCTGCGGGTATCTGCACCGCGCACGTAGGTCTTCAGCCGCGCTTCCTCGGCGGCCGCGCACCATACGTTCATCTCCTCGAATATCTGCGCCTCCACGTGGCTCGAGTCGTTCAAATGAATGCTGGCGGAATTCACCGAGGTCGTCGCGAGATTTGGAAGTTTGGCGCCCCGCAACGGGGTCCGCCACATGACCGTTCGTCCGAACGGCCGAAGCACGGATGTCGCTTCGTCGATTTGTGTCCGCAACGCGTCTAGCGGGGCATCGAGAATTTCCCACGCCAGATGCTCCCGGCACCAGTTGGGGATGCTGTGCAGCAAGTATTGGAACGTGCGCCGGTGCGAGACGTGACGCAGTGTCGCGTAGTGAACAGGAACGGCGACGATGCTCGTCGCGCTTCGATCCGTAGCCGCAATGTCGAGCAGCGCCCGGCGCAGCAAGCAGCGGTCGATCAGGGCATTCACGTCGTCGCTCAGTTTCTTGCGGAACGCCCGCTCGGCGGTCTTGTCGACACCGTCTTCCTGAAAATGCGCCGTCACGAAGTAGGTGCCGATAACCCTCGCATCGACATACCACACCGGCCGGTAGGAAAACCTGAGGGAAAGATCATGCTCGTCGCTGATGAAATGCCGGCGGTCGTGATCGTTCGCCATGAAGGCGTTTTCGGCCTCCATCAAGAGCAGGGTCGCCGGCCTCGGATAAGTACTCTCCTCGTCGACGGCAGCGCCCGCGCCGGTTTTCAACATCTTCGGCGCCTCGCGTTCGACCAGCGGAACACGCTGTGCCAGCCGGTCGTGCAGACGCAAAAGCTCGTCCTCGAGGTCATGCAGCATCCGGTACTCGACCTCCCGGTTTTGATCATCGGTGGAATCGGTCTGAATATGTTGCAGCCGCGCCTGAATCATTTCGTGCGCGCGCTTTACCTCCCGGAGCTTGGCATCTTCGTCCGCATTCTCCGCCAGCGCAGCGACAGGCGGCGGTGCGGCGCTGTCGTCATCCGGGGCCGATACCTCCCGTTCACCTGGCGCGGTATCCGGCATCCCGGTCTCCGCCGCCTGTTCATCGGCGTACGCACCGATGGCGTCCGTCGCCGAGTAAGCTTCCAGCATGAGCTTGCCGTCGACATCGAAGACGGCGCTCCGCAATTCCAGCGGCGCCAGGTCATCCTCGTCGCCGAACAGCATCGCGTTGATCTCGTCGCTGACGAGCGCCATTCGGGCCCTCGCCTCGGCACCGCCGATATCCGCGAACACCACCACGTAAAAAAGCTCTCGATGGCGCCGGAATATATCGCGCGCACCGAGGCGGTTGCGCAGGGCGCGCTCTATTATGCCATGGACCCGATCCACGACCTTCGGCCACTTCGCGCCGAAATGCGCGGCGACGTGGCCGATATTCAACAATTGCAGCCGCCCGGCCTGGACCGATGCCTGCGCGGCGGCGATGGTCCGAAGCTCCTTCTCGAACGCGGCCAGCTCGGACGCCGCATCCGGCACGGTCGCCGTTTTCCGTGCGGATTTTTCGGTTGTCGGTTTGCGGGGTGCCCCGGACCGCCCGGCGGCGCGGCGCGGTTCCCGCTCCGCCGGTGCCGGTTCGCCGCTCAGGCGCCGCGCCCAGCGGCGCCAGATCGAATCCCGGCTTTGCTTGCTTCGCTTTGCCATTTCCGACTCCCCGGATATCCCCCTGGCGGGCGTTCATGCGCGCGGCGTTCCGCGCCGGTGCCAATTCCTAACCGGCGGGATTTAGCGCGCGATGAACGGCCGCAAGCAATTCGTCCGGCGAGAACGGTTTCTTCAACGTTTCGGATGCGCCGAGCTTTGTCGCGACGCTCAGAAAATCGAGCCGCCCGGACCTGCCGCCACCTGACATCGCGATAATCGGCAAGTCCGGTGAATCCTGCCGGAACTGAAGGATCGTTTCCACCCCCTCCTTGTTCGGCATGATGATGTCGGTGACGACGATGTCGATGTCATGCTGCTTGAACTTGGAAAGGGCGTCGTCCCCGTCCGTCGCCGTCACGACGTCATAACCGTTGCCGGTCAGCGCAAGGGTCAGGGTTTCCAGAATCAGGTCATCGTCGTCGACCAACATCACACAGGTCATCTATAACGCTCCACGCCATCGTCTATACTTAAGAAATCGCCTATAAGTAATACTTAATATAGTATTAGTATATTCTTATTGTATTTTCACTTCATTTTTCTGTTGCACCATTCAACGCGTAAGCGACTTTTTCGGCAAGTTCGGCAATCGTATAGGGCTTGGGCAATAGAAGTATTCCCTTGTCGAGCCGCCCCTGATGAACGATCGCGCTTTCCGCGTAGCCAGTCGTGAAAAGAACTGGCATTTCCGGCCGCAATGCCGCCACCCGGTCCGCCAATTCCTTTCCGGTCATGCCGCCCGGCATGACAACGTCCGTGAACAGCAAATCGAACGGTTCGCCGCCGTCCAGCATCGCCAACGCCTCCAGCCCGTTGCGTGCGGACATGACGGTGTAACCCAGTTGCTCCAGTTGCCCCGAAACATGCGCACGGACGAGATCGTCATCCTCGACCAGCAATATCCGCGCGTCGTCGACTGCAACGTGCGCCACTTGATGATCGCTATCGCTATCCGGTTCCCGGGCCTCGCCCGGCGCGCACGGCAGGTACAGCTTGACGGTCGTGCCGGAATCCACCTCCGAGTATATCCGGATATGGCCATTGGTTTGTTTGATGAACCCGAACACCATGCTCAGGCCGAGCCCCGTGCCCTGCCCCACCTCCTTGGTCGTGAAGAACGGCTCGAACGCCTTCGATACGGTCTCCTCATCCATGCCGGCTCCACTGTCGGTGACAGCGATCATCACGTAATCGCCGGGGCGAACATCAACTTGCCGGCTGGTATATTCGGCGTCGAGCCGGGTATTGTGCGCTTCAACGGTAAGATGCCCGCCGGCCGGCATCGCATCGCGGGCGTTGATGCACAGGTTGAGGATGGCGGCTTCCAGTTGCGCCGCGTCCACCAGTGCCGGCCACAGGTCCCTGGCGATATCGACGTTCAGTTCGATATCCTCGCCGAGCGTGCGCGTCAGCAGATCTTCCATGCCGGAGACAATGGTTGCGATATCTGAAGGATGCGGGTCGAGCGGCTGGCGGCGCGCGAAGGACAGCAACCGGCTCGTCAGGTCCGCACCCCGTCTCGCCGCGTGCAACATGATCGACGACATTTTACGGGATGTCTCGTCGGCCTCGTCGCGCCTGGATAAGGCCTCGGCATTGCCGAGAATGACGGTCAGCAGATTGTTGAAATCGTGCGCGATGCCGCCCGTCAATTGGCCGATGGCCTCGAGCCGCTGCGCATCCTGCATCCGATGCTCCAGAAGCCGCTGTTCGGTGACGTCGGTAAGCATCGCGCAGACCGCGCGTCCAGTGCCCCAGTCGATCGGGAAAGCGCGGTTCTCGAGATCGATCTGCTCGCCGTCCAGCTTCTTCCCCTTTACGGCGTACAAACCCGGCGCGAATTCGCCCGACGTCCGGTCCCCGTAATAACTGCCGATCCTTTCCCGCTCCTCGTCAGCGAAAAGATCGCGGATATCCTGCATTTCCATGATTTCATCCGCATCGCGGTAGCCGAACATCGCGGCAAGTTCGTCATTGGCGACCAGCGGCTTGAAGTCGCTGTGAACCAGAATGCCGATCTTGGCTTCGCGCACCAGCGTTTCCAGGCGCTTTTTCGTACGCTCGGCATCGGTTTCCGCCATGACGAGTTCCGTTATATCCACATGCATGACGACGGCGCCGATGCCCTCGTCCAGATGCACCGGCGAAACCATTGCCCTGAACCATCGCTTGCTGCCGGGGGAATGGCATGGATATTCCAGGGCGAACCGATCCAGATCGCCGGCGACGATCTTGCGGATGGCATCGGCTATTTCGGCCGCTTCGGGTTCCGGCGCGGCATCGCAAAGATCTAGATAGTTAACCTCGCTCCACGTCTTGGGCTGCTGAAATCCGTTGTCCTCGGCAAACAGTTGCCAGCCGTCGTTCACCATCAGGATGCGGCCTTCGGGATTCAAGACGCAGATACTTGCGGAAACGCCGTCCAGAACCGCCTTGCGTAGTCGAAACTCCCTGAGCCGCTCGAAATAGCCGGATACCAGATAGGCCACCGATTCGATGAAGACGGTATCGTCGTCCTGAAACGCGTCGGCTTCCTTGGAATAGACGCCAAGCACGCCGCGCACACCGTCGGAGAGCCTGAAGGGCACCGCGATCCCGCTCCGTGCCCCGTTCCGGAGCAGACGCGCAGACGCCTTGAACCGGTGTTCGGTTGCGTAATCTCCGGTTGCCAGCGGTTTGCCCATCCGCAGGCACTCACCGGCATGGGTCAAATCGCCGTCGGCGTTACGGACCGGCACGTCATCCGTATCGGCCCAACCGTACCCCGCCATCCTTCGGAACATGTCTCCTTCCGGCTGAATGCGAAGAAGCTGGCAAAGTTCCACGTTGAGCGTCTCGCAGATAACCTTCGCCGTGATCGAGAGAAATTCGTCCGGGTTCTCCGCCGATCCTGCATGTTCGCTCAACACGGATACTGCCCGTTGCTGCATTGCCCGGCGCATGTACCGCGCCCGCCCCTCCCGCAACCGGCCGAGCAGAAACTCCTCATGCTTCAGCAGACCCTGCGCATACACCAGCGATCCGGCGAGAAATGCGGCGAGCAGCAGCAAGCCCAATGTGTGATATGCAACGTCACGGTACCAGGGGGCGAGGATCTCGCCCCTGTGGATTGCAACCGCGACGACGAGTCCGGATGGCTTGATATGTTCGTAACCCGTGATGCGGATTTCACCGTCGCTTTGCGGTGGCGACACGTACGTGCCGGACGGGGCGTCTTTGAGATACCGCGTGAACAGGGGACGGTCGCCGAATGTCGTGCCGGTGGTTTCGTTCCGCGGCGACCTGGCGATCACCGTGCCGTTCTCGTGCGCCAGCAGGATCGCGCTGCGCCGCCCAACATCCAGCGTGGTGTAATGGGATTCAAAGTATCCCGGCCCGATGGTAGCCATGATGACGCCCAGGAATGTGCCGTCCGCGGCGGAAATGCGCCTGCTGTGGGGAATAACGGCGTTACCGGTGATTCGCCCCGTGATCGGGGTGCCGACGTAAAGCCCGGTATCCGGAGGATCACGCTGTGCATCGAAGTACGACCTGTCGCCAAATCCCAGGCCGTTTGGCACGTCGTCCAAATTCGACGCGAGCGCCCGCCCGTCGCGCCCCACCACGAGCATATTCTGAACGGCGCCGATCCGCGCCGCGGTGTTGCTTAACGTTTTGCCGAACCCGGCATCCAGGCGGCCGTCGCCCGCGAGATCCCGGCTGACCCGCTCGGCCAGATGCAGGAGCGCCAGGTCCATGACCTCCAGGACGTAGCGCGTATTCTCCGCCAGGGATGTGGCAAGCGTGCCCGCCTCGCGATGGGCTTCTGCGAGCAACTGTTTCCGCTCGGCATAGAGTTCGAGGCCCGTCGCCGCGAGACAGGCAATCAAAACGCCCGCGACCACCGACCGCGCCGCCAGGCGCAAACGCCGCACATTTATGGTATCGCGATCCTCGGTCGAAGACCTTCCAAAGCGATCATCCATCACTCGGCCGCTCTTCCCGAGAGAATTTCCTCGAGAATACCGGGGTCCTCTACGGTGCCGACGATCACGTGCCTCCTGTCTCCGGTCAAAACGATGAGCGTCGGCGTCACGAGAACGCCGTCTTCAAAGGTTCGTTGCGGATGGCGGATGACATCGACGAACTCTATTGTTAGCCCGTCAAGACCGAGCACGCTAAACGCGCGGGTCAGATTGGCCTGCGCACGCCGCGTCGATTCGGCGCTGTCAACGCCGTACAAACATATTCTGGGTGTTGGATTGTCTCGTTTCACCCGTGTCATTTCCTCCCGTCAGAGGTCCGAACGCAGCCGCCTAACCAGTTATTTTTCGCTTCCGTCGCGTGCGTCGCCACGGCGCGACCGGAAAATCTCCTGCCTGATGCTTTGCTCTCTGGATTGCCGCTGGTTCTCGTCATTTTTCAGTTCGGCGATTTCAGCACGCCGGCTCTGCAGCAACTTTTCGAGGCGCTCCAGTTCGGTGACGAGACCGGTTTCGCTTTCTTCCAATTCACGGATCCGGGTCTCGTTTTCGTATCGGGCCTTTTCCTCGATTATTGCATTCTCACGCTCTTTTTCCTTGCGCGCCGTCCCCATCAGGACTTCGCCGCCACCAGTATAGACATCCGCCAGCCGCACCTCGGCATTCTCGATCATCAGTTCGCGCACCTGGTTCGAATGCGCCATACCGCGCGACTTGACGATGCTCAGCGCGCGATTCCGCTCGCCGCCGCGGACCTGATACGACAACTGCACCCAGGTGTCGGCAATCGTCGAAACATGCGCGCTGGTATGTTCCGGGCTGTCGCCGAAACCTTCCAGGAGCGACGTCAGCAACAACGTGATGCCCCGCGATCTGGTGAAGTCGACGACGCGCGTCGCGGGATCGACCGCGAAGATCCGGCCCTTCGCCTTTTCGATGGCGGAAACGGGATCGACCACCATGCAGTCCGGCTTTACCCTTTCGATCTCGTCTTCAAGCTCGATCAGGTATTCTTCGACGCTGTACTGCCCCATCCTGAACGCGCGGAACTGCAAAAGCCCGCTGTCCACGTGGGTTTGCAGATCCAGCCCCACCGAACGGAGGTTGCGGACGATCTGGCCGGCCGGCTCGTCGAAGGACACGAATAACACCTTTTCGTTCCGGCGGCACGCGGCGTCCGAGAACATCGCCGCCAATGTCGTCTTGGCGGTGCCCGGCTCGCCGGCGATGAGGATGCCGCTGCCGCGCATGTATCCGCCGCCGAGCACGGCGTCGAGGCGTTCGACGCCGGACGATACCGTCTCGGCCGACACCGCGTCATCCAGGTCCAGTTGCGCGCCTTGCATGACGGTCACGCCTTTGGAACCGATCACGAAAGGATAGACGCTGCCGCGATGCGCCGTGCCGCGGTACTTGCTTACCTGCAGCGTGCGGACCGCCACCTGGTCGACCAGATAATGCCGCAGATGAACAATGCAGTCCGCCATGTAGGGGAGAAACGACATCAAACGGCTTTCCGACCCGTTGCCGGTTTCCAGGCGATGCGCGGTCAGAATGCAGGCGAACCCGTGTTCCTTGACCCATTCCTTCAGACGGTAGAATTCCAGACGCTCGAGCGCATCGTTTTCCAGCAGATTGAGCAGCACCTCCAGCCCATCGAAAACGATCCGGTTCGCGCCGGACTGTCGAGCGTGCTCGGCGACGATACTCAACAGCGCCTGCAGGTCGAAGCCGCCGCTCCTGATCGTGCCGCTGTCGAGCCGCGCCGCCACGGTCCGGAACCGACCGTTCTCTTTAAGCCGGCCGATATCCCAGTCGAACCCAGCTGCGTGGTCGAGGATCTCGTCCTCGGATTCCTCGAAACTGACGAAAATCCCGGGGGAATCGTACTTTTCGGCGCCGTTGACCAGAAACTGCGTTGAGAAAACCGTTTTGCCCGCGCCGGGTTCGCCCTCGATCAGGCACAAGCCGTTCAATGGCAGACCGCCATTCGTGACGGCGTCGAAACCGACGATGCCCGTTTCAAGTTTCATAAGACAATCACCAAATTCGCAAACGATGACGCTAGTTTTATCAATTTGCGCACTATTACAAAACCAACGGGCCGAATTTTTCTATCGGATATCCGACACAATCTCTCCGCATAGGTTGCAGCAATCCTTCCTAATAGCTCTATTTACAAGGGGGGGTTGCAGGCGGACACGATGAACAAATTCCATTCAAGGCCTGCGGGGCGCTTCCGAAGCCTTATGGCCTCCGAGGCGCCTCCGAGGCCTTAAGGCCTCCGATACAAACCGTGCGATTTCTGAAAGTTTGGAAATAGGGCAACGGATCGATTCGTCACGCCCGTAACCGTATGACGTTCTGGATTGGAGAGGTTCCCCATGATTTTCCCGGCTTCCCCACGTACGTTCGAAAAAAATCGCTCATCCGCAATTTTCATGATTCCACACGTATACGTACGTATACGGGCCGCACAGGCACCCATCCCTTCTCGTAGAATCCGCGAATCGCCGTATACGGAATTAATCCCCGAACACGGTTAGATGCCCGGCGCTTCCGTATACGTATACGGAACCACGACCGCCCACCTTAAGGCGTGGCCGTATACGGGCAGGCTCTTAAGGCCATCGCAAAGCAGGAACACGTAACGTGAAGATCGAGACGAGCATACCGCCCAGAAGATACCTCGCCCGCGATGAAGCGGCGGCGTGGCTGGGCGTGTCGGTCGACACCTTCAACACCCTCAACATCCCCTATTGCGACTTCGGCCCCCGGACAAAACGCTGGGACGTTGTGGACATCGTTTCGTACGCCAACGATACTAAACGATGCGACAGCGCCCGAACCTCGGATTTGAGGAGACGGCAGAGATGCGACTCTACAAACGCAAAGGATCACCCAAGTATTGGGTCGATTGGCGAGACCAGAACGGCAAAAGACACCGCAAGAGCACTGGGACTGAAGATAAACAGCTAGCCGAGGCTCTGGCGGCGAAGTGGACGCAGGAAAGTTTCATGGAGCAGCATTTTGGGAAAATTCCTGAATCGCCATTCCGCGATGCCGTCCTGCGTTACGGAAAAGAGAAGAAGCGGGAGAACCCCGCAGGGTATCAAGACAATACCCGGTTCAGACTGCAGCTTCTTCTGGATTATTTTGGTGCGTTCAATCTGACGGAGATCAGATACGCGAACATCCGGGATTTCGCCAACAAGCGTCTGGAGACCGTCAAGGAGGCGACCGTTCAGAAGGAACTGGCGACTTTAAAGGCGATCCTCAACAAGGCTCATCGTGAAGAACGGCTGGCCAATGTGCCGCCCTTTCCCAAGGCCAAAGTCCTGCAGGGCCGGTGCCGCTGGCTCACGGTGAACGAGGAGAAACGTCTTCTTGAAGCTGCATCGGCGCATCTGCGCCCCCTGATCATTGTCGCCCTCGATACCGGCGGCAGACGATCAGAGCTTCTCGGACTGGATTGGCGGCACGTCAATCTTGAGAAGGGGCTGGTAACATTCGTCAAAACCAAGAACGGCGAAGACCGCACGATCCGCCTGACGCAACGCGCCAGGCTGGAACTAAAGAAACTCGGACCCAAAGAAACCGGGCCGGTTTTCACCTACAACGGCAAGGCGATGCGGGATACCAAGTCGTCATTCGCCAATGCGCGCAGAAAAGCGGGTATCGAAGACCTTCGGTTCCATGATCTGCGCCATACCTTCGCCTCCCGGCTTGTTCAGCAAGGCGTGTCCCTGTACGAGGTCATGCACCTGACGGGCCACAAGAGCGTATCGATGGTTCAAAGGTACGCGCACCTTGCCCCCGACTTTCAGGAACGCGCCATCTCGGCACTGGAAGCGTACGGGCACAAAATGGACACAGCAGAGAATATCTCTGATGGCCAAACCTCTAACCCTTTGAAAAGAATGGTGGGCGCGACAGGGATTGAACCTGTGACCCCTGCCGTGTGAAGGCAGTGCTCTCCCGCTGAGCTACGCGCCCGCCGTATGCGGCCCGGCGGAACCGGGAGGCGTGATATAAAGCCGCGTGTCTTAATCTGTCAATGCCCGCGGCCCCCGTGCGTTCCGGGCGCCGAGATATCTTGTCTCGGCCCGAAGCGGCGTTTACCCTGCCGCAATCCCGATGACAGCGCTGGCTCTTGCACCATGTTTTCCGAACGAAACGTCGCCGATATCTTTCCGACACCGTTGTTCAGCTTCACCGTTGCCGACAGCGACGATTTCAACGCCTACCTGACGGACTTCATCAACACCGTGCGCAAGGAGGAAGGCTGGGACGAGGAAACGCTGGCGACCAAGGAGGAGACGCTGGAACACCTGCAGAGCAACGACCAGTTGCACCGCCGCGACGACGCCGCGGGGTTCGTCGACGTGGCCCTCGGCGCGTCACGCGAGGTGTTGGAGTTCCTGTCCTATAAATACGAGGACATGCACATGACCAGCTTCTGGTTCAACGTGTCCCGGCCCGGCTACGCGCACAAGAACCACGTCCACCCGAACAACGTGCTGAGCGGTGTCTATTACCTGAAGACCAATCCGGAATGCGGCGCCATCGTTTTCGACGACCCGCGCCCGCAGGCCAATGTCTTGCTGCCCGACATCAAGGACGCCACGCCCTTCAACAGCCACACCTATGCCGTCACGCCGGAAACGGGACAGATGATCATGTTCCCGTCGTGGCTGGCGCACCGGGTCGCCATCAATCGCTCCAAGCAGGAGCGCATCAGTCTCAGCTTCAACGTCATGCTGCAGGGCGCATACGGTTTCGACCGGGCCTATGCCTGACACCGGCGCCAAGAGGATCAGGAAATCATGAGCAAACGCGGCGTTCATCAGTTCTTCCCGGTTGCGGTTCAGTCGACGGCCATCGACGGCGCCCCGGAAATGAACAAGCAGATCATCAAGGAGCTCGCCAACGTCCGCGGCACCGTGCCGAACAGCCTGCCGGAAGGCTGGAGCTGCAATCTCTATACGACCATCGCCAGCGGCGACAATCTGCTGTCCCGCCCCGCCTTCAAGCAACTTGAACGGCATATCTTCGCCGAGGCCGCCGCGTTCGCGAGTGTCTATGCCCTCGACATCGATCGCCACCCGCTCCGGATCACGGACTGCTGGGTCAACGTCTACGGCCAGGGCGATGCGCAGGAAGCGCACATTCACCAGAACTGCGTCATCAGCGGCATTTACTATGTCGCGGCGCCGGAAGGCTGCGGCGAGCTGCTGTTCCACTCGCCGCAGTCCGACGTGATGCTCAATCCACCGACCAAGGAGGCCAACGACGCCAATACGCCGATGGTCGCCTACCGGCCGGGGGCGGGCGAGATGCTGCTGTTCCGGAGTTGGCTGCGCCATAGCGTCAAACCGACGCGCGGCAAGGAAGAACGGATCAGCATCGCCTTCAACCTGACGATGTGACGCGCGCTCTGAAGGTCACAAACCCGGCGCGCGCGCAACGCTCCAGGAACCCCTCAAGCTGGCGCATCAGCGCCTTGTCGGTCTTTCTCAAACCGGCCGCCCGAACCGCTTCGGCAATGGTGCGGCCGCCGTCGAACGCCTCCAGCAGCTTGATCCCGTTCTCCGTCGTCTCGACGGCGATATCGGGCTCGCCGTAGTAGGGCCAGGTCATGCGGTACGTCTTGCGTGCCGGACCCGGACGTTCCACCTCGAGCCCGTAGGTGATCTCCGGAATAACGTGCGCCCAATTCTTCTGCCGAGGTGAAATCTCGTAGTCGGCCGCCGGACGCGCACGGTGGCAGGCGACGAACACGTGCTTCTTGACGGATGCCCGGTAAAGCTCGACGGCGGCGCGCTGTTCGATATCCGGCAAAGCACCGAACCCCTTTGCCGCCACATCGCCAAGCGGCGTGAACATGGGATCGGTGCGGGCCGGAAACAGCAGTTTCTGCATCTTGAGCCCTGCCCCGCCCAGCAGGTCATCCGCTTCCGTCAGCGTGTAGGCCCGGTCCTGAACGTGCAGCAACAGATCGACCAGGCCCGCGTCGTCGCGCCAGTCCGGATGCAGGTCCCGGGCCGCGCCGAACGGATGCGTCCGCGGCAGCGTCTCGATCAGATCGCGGATCTTGCCGGTTTGCCGCACCGTCACCTCGGCCGGATCGATACCGATCATCCGCAGCAGGTCCTGCATCATGTAGACTCCGGTGCGGCCGTGCCGACCGTAGAGCATCAGATGCATCGATCCCGTGGGACGCAGCACGTCCGCCAGCGCCTTCAGGCCCTGCAACGGATTCGTCAGGTGATGCAGCACACCGGTGCAGATCACCAAGTCGAAATCGCGCCCGAGCATCGATGATGCCTCAACCGGCAGCTTTTCGAGCGTGAGATTGCCGACCCCGGCCTTGTCCGCAAGGCGGCGCGTCTCGTTCAGGCTGTTGTCCGAAATATCCGTCGCGACGATCCGGGCGCCCGGCAGGCCCGCGGCGATTTGCGCCGCCTGCTGCGTGCCGCAACCGGCGACGAGGATGTCCAGGTCGTCCGTATAGGCGCGGTACGGCCAGTAAAGGTGAAAGCCCGGGTTCGGCGACTCCAGCAGCCAGGCATCGCCGCGCTTGTAGGCCTCTATGTCGTCGTCGACGGGCGGATACGGATGGCGTTCGTACATCTGCGCCACCCGGGCGCGCACGACGTCCGCGTTATCGGTCAACATGTCGAAACCGGCGCCCCACCGAGATCGGGTGAATCGTCATCTTTCGTCTCGTAAGAAAACCATGAAAGTCCTTACCTGAGAGATTGTGACTCCGGGCCGCGCCGCCAATCCCGCAGCCCGAACTTCACAAAAACTTGATGCGAATCGGCATACGCCGATATGTGTGTGCGAGTTGCCATCGTCCCCGCGCCCGGTGATTTGACCGGCAAATCCGGGCGTATAAGGCCTTGAAACCTCTGGAAACAATGTTTGACTTGGCGCTCACCGGTCGATGTGGCACACGATTTGCCATCAATCGTCCCAATCAGGGTAAACTCGACGCGTCATGAGCCGCCGCCGCACCGCCGCCATCGTCCTTGCCGCAGGTCATGGCACCCGCATGAAATCGTCGATGCCGAAGGTCATGCATCCGCTTGCCGGGCGGCCGATGCTGCGCCACATACTGGCGACACTGGGGCACGCCGGCATAAACGATATTTGCGTCGTCGTCGGCCCGGATATGGGCGATGTCCGCGAAATCGCCCAGCCGTACGCGACGGCGGTGCAAACGGAACGACTCGGCACCGCACACGCCGCACTGGCCGCGAAGGACGCGATACCGCCGGATATCGACGATCTCCTGATCCTGAACGGCGACAACCCGCTGATCCCGGCGGCGTCGATCGAGGCGTTGCTTGCCAGGCGCGCCGGCGCGGACAATCCCGCCGTGGTCGTGCTCGGCTTCCGCTCGAGCAGCACCCATGCCTACGGGCGCCTGGTCGTCAGCGACGACGGTACGCTCTACCGCATCGTCGAAGCCAGGGACGCCGACCCGGAGGAGTTCGCCATCGATCTCTGCAGTTCCGGCATGATGGCGCTGGACGGTGCAAGCGGGTTCGAAATGCTGGCCGAGATCGAAAACGACAACGCGCAGGGCGAATATTACCTGCCCGACATCGTTCACGCCGCCCGCGAGCGGGACCGGGTCTGCACGTTCGTCGAAGGCCCGGAAGCGGACCTGCTGGGCATCAATTCCCGCGCCGAGCTGGCCACCGCAGAAGCGCGCATCCAGCAACACCTGCGCGCCGACGCCATGGCCGGCGGCGCGACCCTGATCGCGCCGGAGACGGTTTTTTTCAGTTTCGACACCAAGATCGGCCGGGACGTGGTGATCGAGCCGAACGTGGTGATCGGCCCCGGCGTCGAGATCGCCGACGGCGTCACCATCCGCGCCTTCAGCCACCTGGAGGGCGCGACGGTCGGAACGGGCGCGACGGTCGGTCCCTTCGCCCGGCTGCGCCCGGGCGCCAACCTGGCCGAGAACGTGCACATCGGCAACTTCGTCGAGGTCAAGAACGCCAACATCGGCGAAGGCGCCAAGGCCAATCATCTTTCCTACGTCGGCGACAGCGACGTCGGCGCCGGCGCCAACATCGGCGCCGGCACCATCACCTGCAATTACGACGGCGTCTTCAAGTGGCGGACGACCATCGGCGAAGGGGCGTTCATCGGTTCCAACACGTCGCTGGTCGCCCCCGTCACCGTCGGCCCCGGTGCCGTCACGGGGGCAGGCAGCACCATCGCCAAGGACGTCGCCGCCGATGCGCTGGCGGTCACGCGCGCGCCGCAGAAGGAACTCAAGGACTGGGGCCGCCAGACGCGGGAACGCAAGCTCGCCCTCAAGGCCAAGGGGGAGAAAGGCTGATGTGCGGGATTATCGGTATCGTCGGCAGCAACCCCGCGACCCCGAGACTTCTCGAGGGCCTGAAACGGCTCGAATACCGGGGCTACGATTCCGCCGGCATCGCGACGCTGGTGAACGGCGGCATCGACCGCCGCCGTGCCGAGGGCAAGCTCGTCAACCTGGACAATCGATTGCGGGAAGCGCCGCTCGACGGCACCACCGGCATCGGCCACACCCGCTGGGCGACGCACGGGGTCCCGAACGAGCAGAACGCCCATCCGCACGCGACGGCCAGGGTCGCGGTGGTGCACAACGGCATCATCGAGAACTACAGGGAACTGCGCGAAGAGGTCGCGGCGGCAGGCTGCAACCTCGCATCGGAAACGGACACCGAGGTCATCGCGCACCTGGTGACGCTGGGCCTCGAAAAAGGCCTTTCGCCCAAGGATGCGGTGTTCGAAACCATTAAAAAACTCGACGGCGCGTTCGCACTCGGTTTCATCTTCTCCGGCGAGCACGACCTGATGGCGGCGGCCCGCCAGGGCAGCCCGCTGGCGCTCGGTTTCGGCGAAGACGAGATGTACCTGGGCTCGGACGCGCTGGCGCTGGCGCCGCTGACCAACCGCATTCTCTATATGGAGGACGGCGACTGGGCGATGATCACGTCCGCCGGCGCCGAGGTATTCGACAGCGACGGCAACCCCGCCGACCGCCCGGTGCGCCTCACCGAACTTTCCGGCGCCGCCATCGGCAAGGGCGGCTACCGGCACTTCATGCTCAAGGAAATCTACGAGCAGCCGCAGGTCATCGGCGACACGCTGCATTCCCTGATCAATCCGGCCGAGCGCCGCATCGTCATGCCGGAAGGCGATGTCGACCTCGCCAACGCCGACAAGCTGACCCTGATTGCCTGCGGCACGTCCTATTACGCGTGCATGACGGCGAAGTACTGGTTCGAAAGCCTGGCCCGCATTCCGGTCGAGGTGGATATCGCGTCCGAATACCGCTACCGCGACCCGGTGCCGCCGGAAAACGGGGTCGCCGTCTTTATCTCGCAGTCCGGCGAGACCATCGACACGCTGGCCGCGCTGCGCCACGCGCGCAGTGGCGGGCAGAAGATTCTTTCCATCGTCAATGCACCGGAAAGCGCGATCTCCAGGGAATCGGACGCGGTGTTGCAAACCCTCGCCGGGCCGGAAATCGGCGTCGCGTCGACCAAGGCGTTCACGACACAGCTCACCGTGCTCGCGTGCCTCGCCATCGCCACCGCCGAGGCGCGCGGCACGATCTCCAGGAACGAAATCGCGGAACTGGTCGGTGCGCTCACCGAGGTGCCGGCGCGGGCCGCGGAAGTGCTGAACCACGACGATGCGATCCGAGAACTCGCCGTTACCGTCGCCGAGGCCCGGGACGTTCTTTACCTCGGCCGCGGCACCAACTACCCGATCGCGCTCGAGGGCGCACTGAAGCTGAAGGAAATTTCCTACATCCACGCCGAGGGGTACGCGGCGGGCGAGATGAAGCACGGCCCGATCGCGCTCATCGACGAGTCGGTACCGATTATCTGCATCGCGCCCGAGGACAAACTGTTCGAGAAAACCGCATCCAATATCCAGGAGGTGCAGGCGCGCGGCGGCAAGGTCATCGCCTTCACCGACGCGAACGGTGCCGTACGCCTGAAGGACAGCGCCGAGGCGGTGATCGCACTGCCCGCCGTGAATGCCTTTGTTTCGCCTATTTTGTATGCCATTCCGGTCCAGTTGCTGGCGTATCATGTCGCCGTCATCAAGGGTACCGACGTCGACCAGCCCCGCAACCTGGCGAAAAGCGTGACCGTGGAGTAACGACGATGAAACGATATCTGGTTCCCCTCGCAGTCGTCCTCGCCGTGGCCAGCCCGCCCCTGTCCGCCGACGACAAGAACCATCAGGCATGCGCCGAGGCCTTCGACGCCTGCCTCGCCGACTGCAACACCCAGTTCAAGGACGACACCGCCAAGCGTGCGGCATGCGTGCCGCAGTGTTCCGGTTCCTACGCCGCCTGCGACGCCGGCGTCGCCTACGACAAGGCGAAGCCGTGGTTCGAAAAGAAAGCGCAGGATACCAAGAAATTCTTCGAGGACATGATCGAGGACTTCAAGAAAGAGAACCCGGAACCGTCGGCGCCCGAAGGCAAGAGCATCTGACGGCCGGACCGGGGTTATTCGCCGGTATCCAGCAACGTCACCATCGGTTCTATTTCGGGCATGTACCGCGCCCACCGATTGACCGCCGTACTGTAGACGTCCTGTCTGACCTGTTGCGCGCTGGCGGTCTTGACGGTGCGGTCCGACGACGCGAGATCCAGACATTTGTCTGACCAGTCCAACCCCACAGCCGCGACCAGTTTTCGTGCCTCCGTTTCAGGGTCGGCGACGAGCGCTTCATAATCGGCGGTCACGATCCGTCCCGGAAACATTCCTTCCCAAAACGCCATGAGCCTGCGCTGCGCCAGTGCATACGCCGCCATACCCTCTAGCGTGTCGGTGAACGCGAACTCGGCCTCGAAATTCTTGGAGAGGCAGGAAACGCCCGTATCGCGAAGGTCGCGCACACAATGGATGAACGTGGCGTTCGGAAATGCCAGCGCCGCGAAACCGAGATACCTGTCATTGAGGGGCTGCTTGTCGACCAGCCGCGTGCAATCGGGCGACAGGCCGTCGATGCAACTCGAATATCTTTCGGCGATGGCGGAAACCGCGCCGGGACCGGGCCGCGCGCCATCGTCCGGAAACTCCCAGGCGGGCAGCGTCCGACTTCCCTGACGGCGTTCGATCACCTCGAGCACCGCATCACGCAGGAAAGGCAACTCGCCGCCCGCCGTGACATCGTCGTGCCCGGCGAGGATCTGTTCGACCAGCGTCGTGCCGCTGCGCGGCAGGCCGACGATGAACACCGGCCTGGCACTATCATGACCGGCGGACCGATAATCGGCCGGGTCCAGCGCCGTGAAGATTTTCTGAATGCGTTCCAGAAGCGCGATCTCGTCGTCCGCGCCGTAGTTTCGGGTGCGGCCGCGCGCCGCGCCGCCGGCAAGATAACGCCGCATCGCCTCGCCATGCCGGCCCTGGTCGTCGCAAGCCTTGCCGAGAGCATAGCTGACCGCCGCTCGGTCGTAATCCGATAGCGTCCCGTCTGCCGCCAGCGTCTCGAGCATCGCCACCGCCGGGTCATCCGCATCCAGATGAGCGATATCGGCATAGTATCTGAGCACCCGGATATCATCCGGCCGGATGCTGAGCGCGCGTTCAAAAACTTCAACAGCGGCATCCGTGCTACCGGACGACGCCAGGACCGAGCCGAGGTTGAACAGTATGTCCGGGTCGCCGGGAGTAAGCGAAAGAGCCTTTTGGTAGCAATCGACCGCATCCGCCACGTCGTCAAGGGCCGCGCCGACGATGCCCCTGTCGTTCCATGCCCGGGCGTTCCCGGGAAACAGGTCCGTTGCTTCGCGCGCGAAATGCAAGGCCGCCCGGAAATTCCCCCGGCCGTGGAGTTCCACGATCAGGCCCGGATACAGGCTGCCGCTACCGTCCAATAGCGTGGCCGCATCGTCGAACGCACCGGACATCGCCAGGGCGACCGCCGCCTGCAACCGGGCGCTGTCCGATTTTGTCGCCACCAGCAACTTTTCCCATTCGTTCGCGCTTTCGGCGTAACGGCCGGTCTCCAGCAGTGCCCGCGCACGCGCAGAGGCTAGATCCGGATTGTCCGGAATCGTCCCGGCAAGGCTCGCGAATACATCGCCGGCGGCCCAGGGGCACCCGGTATTCAGCAGGAAACATCCGTAATAGAACCGATACGTGGGCGCTGCATCCCTGCCGTTCGCCGAATGCGCCAGGGCATCCAGCGCAACCGCGTAATCTCCCGCCCGCTCCGCGGCCTGTCCGCGCAAAAACCAGACCTCGGCGGGAACATCGTCTTCTTCCGCGAAATACCGCGCCGTTAACGAAAGCGCCGCCGACGCATCGCCACCCTCGAGCGCGCCCTGCAATTCCCGGATAATCCGTTGGCTGTCGGTCATTTCAAAAGCCGTAGTCGGATTTCACGCAAAAAGAAAGGCCAGGTCGTAAGACCTGGCCTTTCCCGATCGGAACGCGGAACGTTCCGAAAACTTCGGCAAAAAGTTCCTTAGAACTTGATGCGCGTACCCGCGAGGACCCACATGGCGTCTTCGTACTGGGTCGCGGTCGCGTCTTCGAACTCGGCGAACGTGACACCCAGGTACAGTTCCGTACCGGCATCGCTGATGTGCTGAACGACACCGAAGTCGTAGAACGTCAGCTCTTCGTCGTTGCCATCGACGTTTTCGTCAACCGAGTAGCTGGTCACGAACGAGGTCTGACCCATGCTGCTGAGCGAAGCGTCGTAACCGACACCGATGCTCCAGGTCGACTGATCGTCGGCGTTGTTGGCCTTCTTGGTCGCTTCGCCGTACTGACCGCGGACGTTCAGGCCGCTGTCGTGCTCGGCAGCAAGCGAGATGACGTACTGGTCTTTGACCGTCGTGCTGATGCCGGCCTGGTTGAGGTACGAAGCCGCACCCTTGACCGCAACACCGCCGAACTTGCCACTGTAACGGACAGCAACGTCGGCCGCACCACCGGTGATGTACGACGTACCGACCGAGAAACCGCCCATGGACGGGGTATCGTAACGCAGACGGTCGTTACGGCTGGCACCGTCGAGGTTCGACGTCTTGTCGCCGTACGTGTTGGCACCGAAAACGTTATCGGCCTGGTTGGCGGTACGGATGTGAACGCCGCCACCGTTAAAGATGAAGCCGCCACCGGCCGCCATGCCGGCGCCCGAGAGCGAAACTTCGGCCGTGCCGTCGGACGCGGTCGGACCCTGACCGATGGAGAGCTTACCGAACTGCTTGTGCGAGAAGTAGGCTTCCATGCGGCGCTGCGCGAACGTGGACTGACCGAAACCTTCGGTCGAACCGGTATTCGGCGAAGCGTTCGCATCGTCGATGCCGAAGTTGTTACCGGCGTTGTCCTGGAATTCGACTTCCAGGGCGGTACCGACGCTCAGCGCTTCGTTGACTTTGCCCGAACCGATGATCCGGAAACGCGAACCCGAGTTATCGTTATCGACGATCGCCGAGCCCGTGTCCTTACCGTCGTCCACGTACATGAACGCTTTGTTGACCTGACCCGAGATGGTCACCGAGTTGCCGTTACCATTGCTGATGGTACCGGCTTCAACCGACGGAACCGCGACCGCGAACAGGGCGGCGGCGGCAACCGACGTTTTGAGAGTGGTTTTGATATTCACTTTGGTTTCTCCTTCACCAAACGAGATGGGATATCCCCAGTTTGTTAGGGAAGCCGCAACACGGCGGGCGTCCCAGCCGCTAACGGCGGCTTCCGATACGCATCTTATGCATTTCCGGCGTCGGGCAAAGCGATTTCACGTCTGTGTGAGGATTTTTGGCGTCACTGTGACACAAAAAACACAACTCGTTTAACGCCCGATTTTCCTTGGGTTTTTAACCATAATACCCCGGCACGTGGCAAAAAGGACTCAAATTGTGCCGGACCTCTGGACCGGCTCGATATATTGCGTACGAATGGTTAACATCACCCCCTTGAGAGTCCCCGGCGCGGCGCGGAAGGCGCAACCCCGGCACCCACCCCCGGCCCTTTCAAAAAGTGCCGGGATGCACTACATCATGCCCCAAGAGGTAAAACTTTCGCGAATCCGACGCTTCGAAGACTTCCTGCCGGCGGCGCATCGGGCGCCCGGCACGGCAACCCGAGGAGACACTTTTTCCATGCAACTCAAAGATTCGAAACTGTTCCGCCAGCAGTGCTTTATCGACGGCGCCTGGGTCGACGCCGACAACGGCGAAACCGTCGATGTGACGAATCCGGCGACCGGCGAGAAACTGGGCACGGTACCGAAGGCCGGTGCCGCCGAGACCCGCCGCGCGATCGAGGCCGCCAATGCCGCATGGCCGGCGTGGCGCGCGAAAACCGCCAAGGAACGCTCGATTATCCTGCGCAAGTGGTTCGACCTGATGATGGCGAACCAGGAGGATCTCGGCACGCTGATGACCGCCGAGCAGGGCAAGCCGCTGGCCGAAGCCAAGGGCGAGGTCGGCTACGCCGCGTCGTTCATCGAGTGGTTCGCCGAGGAAGGCAAGCGCATCTACGGCGACACCATCCCGCAGCACGGCGCCGACAAGCGCATCGTCGTCACCAAGGAGCCGGTCGGCGTCGTCGCCGCCATCACGCCCTGGAACTTCCCGGCCGCGATGATTACCCGCAAGGCCGGTCCGGCGCTGGCGGCGGGCTGCCCGATCGTCATCAAGCCGGCGACGGAAACGCCCTACTCCGCGTTCGCCATGGCCGAACTGGCCGACCGCGCCGGCGTGCCGAAGGGCATCATCAATGTCATCACCGGCAAATCGAGCGAGATCGGTACAGAAATGACGTCGAACCCGATCGTCCGCAAGCTGACCTTCACCGGCTCCACCGAGGTCGGCAAGATCCTGCTCGAACAGTGCGCCGGTACCGTCAAGAAGGTGTCGATGGAGCTCGGCGGCAACGCGCCGTTCATCGTTTTCGACGACGCCGACCTGGACGCCGCCGTGCAGGGCGCGATGGCGTCGAAGTACCGCAACACCGGCCAGACCTGCGTCTGCGCCAACCGCATCTACGTGCAGGACGGCGTCTACGACGAGTTCCTGTCCCGCTTCAGCCAGGCCATTTCGGCGATGAAGGTGGGTGACGGCCTCAAGGGCGAGACCCAGCAGGGCCCGCTGATCAACATGGCCGCCGTCGAGAAGGTCGAGGAGCACCTGAAGGATGCCGTCGACAACGGCGCCAGGGTCGTTCTCGGCGGCAAGCGTCACGAACTGGGCGGCACGTTCTTCGAGCCGACCCTGGTCGCCGACGTGACGCAGAAGATGAAGGTCGCGAAGGAAGAAACCTTCGGCCCGCTGGCGCCGGTGTTCCGCTTCAAAACCGACGACGAGGCCGTCGAGTGGGCCAACGACACCGAGTTCGGTCTCGCCGCCTACTTCTATTCCCGCGACATCGGCCGCATCTGGAAAACCGCCGAAAAGCTGGAATACGGCATCGTCGGCATCAACGAGGGCATCATCTCGACGGAAGTGGCGCCGTTCGGCGGCATGAAGGAATCCGGCATGGGCCGCGAAGGCTCCAAGTACGGGATCGAAGATTACGTCGAAACCAAATACCTGTGCATGGGCGGGATCAGCTAAGCGCCGCCGATCACGGCGTTCGGTATTTCCGATAACGAAAGGGGTGGCCGGGAACCCGGCCGCCCCTTATTTATGGTGCCGGAACGAGAAGGACGAGACATGGCTGACTACGATTACGACCTGATTACCATCGGCGGCGGCTCCGGCGGGGTCCGCGCGTCCCGGTTTTCGGCGCAGCGCTACGGCAAGAAAGTCGCCGTCATCGAGAACCTGCGCATCGGCGGCACCTGCGTCATGCGCGGCTGCGTGCCGAAGAAGCTGCTGGTTTACGGCGCACACTTCGCCGAGGACTTCGAGGACGCCGAAGGCTTCGGCTGGTCGGTCGGCGACACGCGCCACGACTGGCCCAAGCTGATCGCCGCCAAGTCGAAGGAACTGGACCGGCTGGAAGACGTCTATCACCGCCTGCTGCGCGAAGCCGGCGTCGACGAGATCACCGGCACCGGCAAGCTGGTCAACGCGCACACGGTCGAGGTCGAGGGCAAGACCATGACCGCCGAACACATCCTGATCGCCACCGGCGGCTGGCCGAAGTTTCCCGACGTGCCGGGCATCGAGCACGCGATCTCGTCGAACGAGGCGCTCGACCTCGCCGAGCTTCCGAAGCGCATCGTCATCGTCGGCGGCGGCTACATCGCCGTCGAGTTCGCGGGCATCTTCAGTGCGCTGGGCGCCGAGGTCACCGTCATCATCCGCGCCGAGAACATTCTGCGCGGCTTCGACCAGACCATGCGCGACGGATTGCGCGACGAGATGGCCAAGAAAGGCATCAACGTGCTTTCCGAGTGCCAGGTGAAGTCGATCGAGAAAACGGACAGCGGCTATTCGCTGCGCCTCGACCAGGTCGATTTCCTGGAAACCGATCTCGTCATGTACGCCACCGGACGCGGCCCCAACACCAAGGGCATCGGCCTCGAGGAGGTCGGCGTGGAGATGGACGCCAACGGCGCCGTCGTCGTCGACGCGTATTCGAAAACCAGCGTCGACAACATCTACGCCATCGGCGACGTCACCGACCGCATCCAGCTCACCCCCGTCGCGCTGGCCGAGGGCATGGCGTTCGCGCGCACGGTGTTCGCCGGCGAGCCGACGTCGATGAGCTACGAGAACGTGCCCTCGGCGGTGTTCTCGCAGCCGCCCATCGGCACGGTCGGATTAACGGAAGAAGACGCCCGCAAGAACCACAAGGTCACCATCTACCAGTCCCGCTTCCGGCCCATGAAGCACACGCTTTCGGGCCGCGACGAGCATTCGGTGATGAAACTGATCGTCGACAAGGAAACGGACAAAATCCTCGGCGCGCACATGATCGGCGAGGACGCCCCGGAAATCATCCAGGGCATCGGCATCGCGGTCAAAGCGGGCGCGACCAAGGCGGACTTCGACGCCACCATCGGCATCCACCCGACGGCGGCGGAAGAGTTCGTCACCATGCGCGAGCCGCTCAGGGACGACGAATAGGCGCGGCCCACCCTTCGGGACGCCGGGCGGACTAGGACTTCACCGCCACCAGCACCACACCGAGGTCGTCCTCGAGGGCGCGGAGTTTCGCCAGCTTGTCGCGGTCGAGGCGCGCCGGCTCGGCCTCGACCTCGGTGAACGCCAGCAGCGGCTGGCCGATCTCCTGTTCTATCGAGCGCAGCGCGGCGAGCTTGTCTTCGGGAATGTTGGACAGGCTGTAGAGCATCTATCTGCCTCCTGCTTTGCATTGGCCCGAGCCTAGCACAACCCGGGCGAAATTTTTACGGCGCATCGCCGCAATCGGTTCTGCCGATGGTGCAAATCCCGGTTTTGACTGGAAAACCCGGCCGGATACGACTATATCGTGGGGCTCTAATATGGGCAGAGACATTTGAGGTTCACCATGGCGAAAAACTGGACACCGTCGAGCTGGCGCGAGTTGCCGATCCTGCAGCAGCCGGAATACCCGGACCAGGCGAAGCTGGCCGACGTCGAAAAGGCGCTGACCACGGTGCCGCCGCTGGTGTTCGCCGGCGAAGCGCGCAGCCTGAAAAAGTCGCTGGGCGCCGTTACCGAGGGCAAGGCCTTCGCGCTGATGGGCGGCGACTGCGCCGAGAGCTTCGCCGAGTTCCATCCGGACAACATCCGCGACACCTTTCGCGTGCTCCTGCAGATGGCGTTCGTCCTCACGTTCGGCGCCGCCATGCCGGTGGTCAAGATCGGCCGCATGGCCGGCCAGTTCTCCAAGCCGCGCTCGGCGCCGACGGAAACCCAGGGCGAGGTGACGCTGGACAGCTACCGCGGCGACATGATCAACGCCATGCCGTTCACCACGGAAGACCGCACGCCCGATCCGGACCGCCTGATGCGCGCCTATAACCAGGCGGCATCGACGCTCAACCTGCTGCGCGCCTTCGCCCAGGGCGGCTATGCGGATTTGAACAAGGTGCACCAGTGGACCCTCGGCTTCATCGCCGACAGCCCGGAAGCGCACAGATATCAGGATCTGGCCGACCGCCTCGACGAAACGCTGGCGTTCATGTCGGCGTGCGGCCTGACGGCGGACAACACGCCGCAACTGCGCGAGACGGATTTCTACACCGCGCACGAAGCCCTTTTGCTGAACTACGAGCAGGCGCTGACCCGCGTCGACAGCACGTCCGGCGACTGGTATGACACCTCGGCGCACTTCCTGTGGATCGGCGACCGCACGCGCCAGCCGGACCACGCGCACGTCGAATTCATGCGCGGCATCAGCAACCCGATCGGCATGAAGTGCGGCCCGTCGACGGACGCCGACGAACTGATCCGCCTGATCGATACGCTGAACCCGGACAACGAACCCGGCCGCCTGACGCTGATCTCGCGCATGAGCTCGGAAAAGGTCCTCGACCTGCTGCCGCCGCTGCTGCGCCGGGTCAAGAAGGAAGGCCGCAACGTCGCCTGGGTCTGCGATCCGATGCACGGCAACGTCATCAAGTCGTCGACCGGCTACAAGACGCGGCCGTTCGACCGCATCCTGACCGAGGTGCGCGGCTTCTTCGAGGCGCACGAGGCCGAAGGCACCTATGCCGGCGGCGTGCACCTGGAGATGACCGGCCAGAACGTGACCGAATGCACCGGTGGCGCCGTGGCGATCACCGACGCCGATCTCTCGGACCGTTATCACACGCACTGCGATCCGCGCCTCAACGCGCAGCAGGCGCTGGAACTGGCGTTCCTGCTGGCCGAGGAACTGAAAACGGGACGCGCCGCGATGCAGCCGGCGCGCGCCGTGTCCTAAGGGCCCGCGGGAGGGCATATGGCCTCCGATCAGCGCAGCAAGACGGACAGGAAACCGGCCGAGCGTATCGTGCACGCGGCGAGCGGTCCCTCGGCCGCCGACGTCGCGCGTTGGGCGGATCACTACTTCACCCGCACCAAGGAGATCGTCGGCCGCTTCGGTGACCGCCGCGTCACCTATGCGGTCTTCATGCGCCGCCCGGTAATTTTCGCGCCCAAGCTGATGATCGACTGGCTGCAGCGCATCGCCGCCGAGCGTGACGCCGTTTTCGATATCCAGCCCAATTACGAGGAAGGCCAGTGGGTCGGTGCCGGCGAACCGCTGATGTACATCACCGGATCGATGTACCACCTGGTCGATCTCGAAACGCTTTACCTGCAGAAGCTGGGGGCCGCCTGTGTCGCCGCCAACAATGCCTTCACCATGTGCGTCGAGTTGCCGGACGTCGCCTTCCTCGCCATGGACGCGCGCCACTCGACCGGGATCGAGATGGCCGAAATGATGGCCTATGCCGCCTCAGTCGGCTCGCGCGCGGCGCGGGACCAGGTCGGCGCCAAGGGCTTCATCGGCAACGCCACCGAGGCGACGGCGCACTATTTCGGCGAAACCCACGGCAAGGGCACCATGCCGCACGCGCTGATCGGCTATGCCGGCTCGACGCTGAAGGCGGCGGAAATGTTCGTCGACACCTACCCCGACCAGCCGTTGACGGCGCTGGTCGATTATTACGGCCAGGAGATCACCGACGCACTGACCGTGTGCCGCCGCTTTCCGGCGATGGCCACCGAGGGCCGGATCTCGATCCGCCTCGACACCCACGGCGGGCGCTTCGTCGAGGGCCTCGATCCGCAGGAATCCTACAGGGTGCTCGAGCGCCACGCGCCGCAGGCGATCCGCCGCTACCGCAACGACGCCGAACTGCGTTACCTGACCGGCACCGGCGTGTCGGCGGCGGCGATCTTCCACCTGCGCGAACAGCTCGACCGCAACGGCTTCGACGCGGTGAAGATCGTCGTATCCAGCGGTTTCGACGTGGAGAAGTGTAAGGTCATGGCCGACGCCAAGGCGCCGATCGACCTGATCGGCACCGGCTCGTTCCTGCCCAACAAGTGGACCGAAACCTACGCCACCGCCGACATCGTCGACTACGACGGCCAGCCGTCGGTCAAGGTCGGCCGGGAATTCCTGATTCGAAAGTAACCGGGACGGTCAGCCCATCAAAAGCCGCTTGAGCGCCGTATTGGCGTTGCCGACGACGTCGGCGCCGTGCCGCTTGACCAGGCGTTCGCGGCCCTTGTCGGACGACAGCACCTTGCGGAGGTCGGACAGCATCGCGTCCAGCATGCGGCGGAAGCCGGGCTCGTCCAGCGACCAGCGCTGTTCGGCCTCGGTGGCGCTGTCGGGCAGCGCCGCCAGATGTGAATTGACGAGATTGATGAACCAGTCGGAGCGCTTGTCGTAGTCGGCGAACTGCGATGCGATGATGACCTGCGCGTCGAGGCGCACCGTCAGCGCGTCACGCTCGGTATAGAACGTATCCCAGTCGAAATACCCGTCACCGGATTCCGACTTGAGCCGCGCCACGATGCCGCGGCAGCGCTCGTCATAGGCCGTGACGTTGTCGGGACCCAGCAGCATGCCGACGGCCATGAAATATCCCGGCAGCATGCGCCGCGTGACGCTCTTGCGGCTCGGCTTTTCCCGGAACATGTGCGCGAACGGCTTGACGATCAGGCGGAAGAACGGATCGACCCGTTCCTTGTCCCATTTCACCTTGTCGCGTGCGTCGGCGTAGTCGTCGAGGGTCGCCTCGATCTGCGCCTGCATCTCCTGCGCCTTCCTGTCGAAGCTCGCCTGCATCGCATCCAGGTCGTTGATGCTCAGCATGCCGCCGTTGGCGGCCGCCGCCTGCTTCATCTCGTCGACCATCGAGCCGACCGCATTGGCGGCGATGGCCTTGCTCTGCGCCTTGGCCGACGCCGGGTTCTTCGGCTTTGCCGCGGGTTGCGGGGCCGGTTTGGCGACCGGCGCGGGCGCGGATTGCGGCACCGGTTGCGATGCCTGTTTCTTCTCCGGCGGCGGCTTGTCCATGAAACCGCCTTCCTTGACCATCGGCTTGCCGTCCGGGCCCATCTCGATGATCTCGGCGCGCTGCTGCGACGGCGTGGCTTTCTCGCCGTACATGATGACTTCGGAGTTCTTGTTTCGCTCTGCCATGGCGCGAGAAGCATACTTTGACAGCGCAATTCAACACAACGCCTGATTGGCCGGGCAACGCGCGCCTTGCGCCTTGATCTTGCGGCGCCCGGGTGCCAATTGACAGGTGTCCGGGGCCCGCATAGGTTCCGCCTTCTCCCGAGGGACAAGAAGAACCGATGACAGACCACCTTTCCATTGCCGTTGCCCAGATCAACCCGACCGTCGGCGATGTCGCCGGCAATGCGCGGCTGATCGAGCGGTTCGCCGGAAAAGCGGCGGCATTGAACGCCGACCTGATGGTTGCGCCGGAACTGGCGGTGTCGGGCTATCCGCCGGAAGACCTGGTGCTGAAGCGCGCGTTCCAGGACCGGATCGAGGCGGAGGTCGACGGCCTCGCCAAGCGGCTCGCGGAGAACGGCCTGCCCGCCGTCATCGTCGGCGCGCCGTGGCGTGTCGACGGCGAACTCTACAATGCGGCACTGCTACTCGACGGCGGCGCGATCAGGCACGTCCGCCTCAAGCACGAACTGCCCAATTACGGCGTGTTCGACGAGAAACGCGTCTTCGCGGCGGGGCCGCTGCCGGGACCGATCCCGTTCCGCGACGTGCGGCTCGGCGTCATGGTGTGCGAGGACCTGTGGTTCCCGGACGTCGCCGAGTGCCTGCAGGAAAGCGGCGCCGAACTGCTGATTTCGCTCAACGGCTCGCCGTTCGACGTCAACAAGGTCGACGTGCGTCTCAACACCGCGCTCGAACGGGTCACCGAGACCGGGCTTGCATCGCTTTACGTGAACCAGGTCGGCGGCCAGGACGAGTTGGCCTTCGACGGCGGCTCGTTCGTCGTCAACCCGGACTACAAGATGGTGATGCGCGCGCCCTTCTGGGAGGAATCCCTGACGCTGAGCGAATGGTCACGGACGCCGGACGGCTGGTTCTGCGCCGATTCCGGCGTGCAATCCAGCCTCACCATGGAGGAAAACGTCTACCGGGCGATGACGCTGGGGCTCCGCGACTACGTGGGCAAGAACGGCTTCCCGGGCGTCGTCATCGGCCTGTCGGGCGGCATCGACAGCGCGCTTTCCGCCGCCGTCGCCGTCGACGCGCTGGGACCGGACAAGGTGCTAGCGGTGATGATGCCGTCGCCCTACACCTCCGAAGAAAGCCTGGAGGACGCCGCGCTCTGCGCCGAACGGCTTGGCGTCGAACTCGAGAATATAAACATCGGCCCGGCGATGGACGCGTTCGACGAGATGCTGGCGCCGGTATTCGAGGGCCGCGAACCCGATATCACCGAAGAGAACATCCAGGCCCGGGCGCGCGGACTGCTGTTAATGGCGATGTCCAACAAGCTCGGCCACATGCTGCTGACGACCGGCAACAAATCCGAGATGTCGGTCGGCTACGCCACCCTCTACGGCGACATGTGCGGCGGTTACTCGGTGCTGAAGGACGTCTACAAGACGACCGTGTTCCGGTTGTCGCACTGGCGCAACGCGCACCGTCCGGCCGACGCCATGGGCCCGGACGGCATGGTGATCCCGGAACGGATCATCACCAAGCCGCCGTCCGCCGAACTGCGTCCGGACCAGAAGGACGAGGACTCGCTGCCGCCCTACGACGATCTCGACGGCATCCTCGGCGCCCTGATCGAGGACGAGAAGTCGGTCGACGACATCGTGGCGCTGGGCTATGACGAGGCGGTCGTGAAACGCATCTGGACGCTGCTCGACCGTGCCGAGTACAAGCGCCGCCAGGCGCCGCCGGGGGTCAAGATCACCGAGCGCGCGTTCGGCAAGGACCGCCGCTATCCGATCACCAACGGGTTCACGAAGCAGATCTGATGACGACGCCCAGGCTGACAATCCACGATACGCTGAGCCGCGAGAAACGGGGTTTCGAACCCGACGATCCCAACAACGTGCGCATGTACGTGTGCGGGCCGACGGTCTACGACAAGGCGCACATCGGCAACGCCCGGCCCGTTGTCGTGTTCGACGTGCTGGCCCGGCTGCTGCGTCATCTCTATGGCGACAAGCACGTGACCTACGTCCGCAACATCACGGACATTGACGACAAGATCAACAACCGGGCCCATGAGCGCGGCATCTCGATCCGCGAACTGACCGAGGAAACGGCAACGGTCTTTCACGCCGACATGGCGGCGCTGGGCGCGCTTGCGCCGGACTTCGAGCCGCGCGCCACCGACAATATCGACGCCATGACGGCGATGATCGAAACCCTGATCGAAAAGGGCCACGCCTACGAGGCCGAGGGCCACGTGCTGTTCAACGTGCCGTCGATGGAAGACTACGGCCGGTTGTCCCGGCGCAAGCGCGACGAGCAGATCGCCGGCGCCCGCGTCGACCCCGCCCCCTACAAGCGCGACCCCGCCGACTTCGTGCTGTGGAAGCCGTCCGACCCGGACAAGGGCGAGCCCGGCTGGGACAGCCCGTGGGGCTTCGGCCGGCCCGGCTGGCACATCGAATGCTCGGCGATGTCGAAAGCGATCCTCGGCGAGACCTTCGACATCCACGGCGGCGGGCTCGACCTGATCTTTCCGCACCACGAAAACGAGATCGCCCAGTCGCGCTGCGCGCACGATACGCCGCTGATGGCGAAGTACTGGATGCACAACGGCTACCTGATGGCCGAGGGCGAGAAGATGTCGAAGTCGCTCGGAAACTTCTACACCGTCAACGAACTTCTGGACGAGTATCCGGGCGAAGCGATCCGGCTGTTGCTTTTGAAGACCCACTACCGACAGCCGCTCGACTTCACGAAGGACGGTTTGGCGGAGGCGAAGCGGGAGTTGGACGGACTATATGGGACTCTGCGTAGTAATGCTGATGCGACGGCACTAACGTCTGCTGCCCCACCTTCATTCACGACGCATCTTTGCAACGACCTGAACACACCGTTAGCCATTAGCCACCTTCACCGGACCGCAGGCGAACTCAATAAAGCCGAAGATCATGGCACAAAGTCGGCTTTTAAAACCAATCTTCTAGCAGGCGGTGCAATCCTCGGCTTGCTGCAACAGGACCCGGAAGACTGGTTCAAGTGGGCGCCGCCCAAGTCGGCGTCCAACGCCCTTTCCGATGCCGACATCGACGCCAGGATCGAGGCCCGCACCGAGGCCCGCGCCAACAAGGACTTCGCGACGTCGGACGCAATCCGCGACGAACTGCAGGCGGCCGGCATCATCCTGGAAGACGGCCCCGGCGGCACCACCTGGCGTCGCGAGTAACGGCAAGCCTCCTCACCTGTCCTCTCCCCCGCTTCGCAGGGGAGAGGGACCCACGCGTACACGCTCAGAATCTCTTATCCCTCTCCCTCTTTCAGGGGGAGAGGTTCGGTGAGGGGGTAACCGTGTTAAGAAGCAAGAGGCTCAGCCGAAGGCCCGGTAGCGCCGGACGATCTCTTCCTCCGACATGTCCGCCTCGATGCCCTTGAGGCGCTCGGCTTCCGCCGCGGTGCGCAGCCGGCCGGTCCAGGGCTCGGCACCGCTTTCGAGCGGTGCGTCGTCCGTCGCCAGGCGCTCCGAGTAGTCCGCGAACATCTGCAGGACCTGGCGGAACGCCTCCGCCTCCAGGTCCTGGAACTTCCATGCCGGTTCCACCGGGAAGCGCCGCACCTCGACGATCGGGCCACTGTCGACCGCCGCCGCCATCTCGTGCAGCGTCACGCCGAACGTCGCCGCGCCCTCGTAGACCGCGAACCCGGCGACATGGCTGCCGGGATATTCGGGCGGCCCCGGATGGAAGTTGTAGGCGGGACCGGGCAGCGCCTCGAGATACGCCGCCGGGACGATGACACTGGTCAGGAAGGCGACCAGACGCGTGTCCGCGACGTCCGACGCGAACGCCTTATGCAACCCATGGTCGTCAAAAACAGGTTCAACGGTGAGCCTATCCGTATGCCGAACCAGCAGGTCCCGCAGATGTGGTGCTTCGACGTCGCCGGTAAGTAAAATGATTCGACGGGGCATATCTCAAGGCTAGCATGAAGGGGTTAAAACGGATAGATTGTCGGGGTGTGACTGTCCGAAGTCGAGCGATAACGACGAGGATGCGATAGAAATCGGGCCCGGCGATACGGGCGAAAAATGCCAGTGGGATACGAATCGGTCAGCGGGGGGAACGTCTGGCGACGCTGTTATTGTGCGATCGCCATTCTGAAACCCCCGGGACGCGAGGCGAACGTCGGTTAACATGGCGAACGAGAACAACAACGGCGAGCCCATCCCCAAGGCGTACCTCGATCTCGTCAGAACGCTGACCCACGAGGTACGGACACCGCTCAGTACAATCATCGGTTTTGCCGACATGATCGAGAACGAGATGCTCGGTCCGCTCGGCAATCACCGCTATCGCGACTACGCCGAGGACATTCACAAGGCGGCGCGCGCCATCCTCGAAACCCTCGACGACGTGTCGCAGCCGGCGCACTTCGCCAAGTACAAGGAGTCCGAGGAAGACTTCCGCCACCTGATCGAACTGGCGCCCGACCTGATCTGCATCTGCCGCGACGGCCGCATCGAACTGATCAACCCCGCCGGCGCCAGCATGCTCGGTGTGTGGCCGCTGGAAACCCTGAAGGACCGGCTGTTCTACGACTTCATCGATCCGACGTGCCGCGATCTCGTCAGTCCGGACCTCCTCGACCTGGCCCAGGAAAAGCTGCGCGTGCCGATCAAGCTGGTGCGCTCCGACGAACTCACGGTCGACGTGGAGATCGCGGCGCTGCCGTACAGCGCCACCGACGACAACGAGACCGACGCCGTGATGGTGATCGCCCGCGACGTCACCGAACGCAACCGCGCCGTCTCCGCCGTCCGCCAGCGCGAGGAAAACCTGCAACTGGTCATGGACGCGGTCGCCGACGGCATCGTCTCGCTCGACGAGCACGGAAAGATCGAAACGGTCAACGCCGCCATCGAACGGATATTCGGATACGACGGCGACGCGCTGATCGACCACCACATCGGCATGCTGGTGCCGGCGCTGGAGGATGCCGAACCGCAAAGCTTCATTTCGCAAGGCCCGGCGGCGGAGAAGGAGTTCGGCCTCGAGAACGATACGGAAATGACCGGCCGGCATATCGACGGCCAAAGCCTCCCGATCGAGGTCGTGTTCACGGTATCGTCGTCCGCGGGGAAACGCCGCTACATCGGCGCTATCCGCGACATCACCGCGCGCAAGAACTACGAGGACCGGCTGCGCACGCTGGCGACACGGGACGATCTGACCGGACTCGCCAACCGCAACCTGTTGTCGGAGCGGCTTGCCGACGCCATGCGGAAGATCGACAGCGAGGGCGGCGGCCTGACGCTGATGTATGTCGACCTCGACCAGTTCAAGAACATCAACGACGCCTTCGGTCACGAGGTCGGCGACGAGGTCATCCTGATGGCCAGCCGGCGGCTGCAGTCCTGCGTCCGCGACGAAGACACCATCGCGCGGGTCGGCGGCGACGAGTTTCATATCCTGATCCCGGGGATCGCCGACGAGGACGATGCGGCACACCTGGCCGGCGATCTTCTGGTCGCGCTTTCCAGCCCCTACGTCATCGAGGGCCGGGAGATTTTCTCATCCGCCAGCATCGGCGTCTGCACCTACCCGACGTCCGCGGCGACGCAATCCGAGATGATGCGCAACGTCGACACAGCCGCCAACAACGCCAAGCGGGACGGCCGGGCCAATTACAAGATCTACACGCCACGCATGTCCGAGGAAGTTCAGCGCCGCGTCGACGTCGGCCACGAACTCCGCCGCGCGCTCGAGAACGACGAGTTGTCGCTGCATTACCAGGCCAAGGTCGACCTGTCGTCGCAGCGCATCATCGGCGCCGAGGCGCTGCTCAGGTGGCACAACGAACACCTCGGCATGATTTCGCCGGCCGAGTTCGTGCCGATCGCCGAGGAAACCGGCCTGATCGTGCCGATCGGCGAATGGGTGCTGCGCACCGCCTGCCGCGAAGCCGTCGCCTGGCATGCCGATGACGGCAGCCCGGTGCAGGTCGCCGTCAACCTGTCGGCGCTGCAGTTCCTGCACGGCGATCTGGTGGCCCGCGTCACCCGCAGCCTGAAGGATTCCGGTCTTTCGCCGGACCGCCTCGATCTCGAGCTTACGGAAAGCCTGCTCGTCGAGCGGCCGGACGAAACGATCGCCACGCTCGAACGCCTCAAGGATCTGGGCATCTCGATTTCCATGGATGACTTCGGCACGGGATACTCGTCGCTCGCCTACATGACGCGGTTTCCGCTGGATTCCCTCAAGGTCGACCGGGCGTTCGTGACGGACCTGCCCGACAACCATGATGCCGTGGTCGTGGTGCGCGCCATCGTCGGCATGGCCAAGCAACTCGATCTGCACATCGTCGCCGAGGGGATCGAGACCGAGCGGCAGATGGAATTCCTGCACGGCCTCGGCTGTCACACCGGCCAGGGGTACTTGTTCTCGAAACCGCTGCCCAACGACCAGTTCATGGAAATCCTCAAGGCCAAGGCCGCGGAATAGCCTCGTTTTCCTAAGTGCTTGAGCATCCGGGCCGATTTGGGCATGCTCGGCGCGTTTTTCCCGAACTGGCACGGAAACGAGCGGAAAGATGTCCGATAACCGCGTTTATCTGTTCGACACCACGCTGCGCGACGGCGCGCAGACCCAGGGCGTCGACTTCAATCCCGCCGACAAGGAACTGATCGCGCGCGAACTGGACAACATCGGTCTCGATTACGTCGAAGGCGGCTGGCCCGGCGCCAACCCGACCGACAACAGCTTCTTCGGCAACCCGCCGAAGATGAAGCGCGCCCGGCTGGTGGCGTTCGGCATGACCCGGCGCGCCGGCCGTTCCGCCGACAACGACCCCGGCCTGACCGCGATCCTGGAACCGGACGTGCCGTGCGTCTGCATGGTCGGCAAGGCGTGGGATTTCCACGTCGACGTGGCGCTCGAGATCGAACGCGACGAAAACGTCCGCATGATCGGCGAAAGCGTGCAGCACGCGACGACGCGCAAGGACGAGGTCATGTACGACGCCGAGCACTTCTTCGACGGCTACAAGGCCAACCCGGAATTCGCGCTCGCGTGCCTGAAGGCGGCCTACGAGAACGGCGCGCGCTGGGTCGTGCTGTGCGACACCAACGGCGGCACCCTGCCCGACGAGGTCGCGCGCATCGTCGGCGAGGTCGCCGGGCACATTCCAGGCAGCCACATCGGCATCCACGCCCACAACGACACCGGCAACGCCATCGCCAACTCGCTGGCCGCGGTCAACGCCGGCGCCCGGCAGGTGCAGGGCACGCTGAACGGCCTCGGCGAGCGCTGCGGCAACGCCGATCTGATCGGCATCATCCCGTCGCTGGTCCTGAAGATGGGCTACGAGACCAATGTCAAACCCGAGGATCTGAAGAAACTGACGCACGTCTCGCGGCTGCTGGACGAACGCCTCAACCGCCAGCCGTCGCGCGGTGCGCCTTACGTCGGCGAGTCGGCCTTCGCGCACAAGGGCGGGCTGCACGTCTCGGCGGTCGAGAAGGACCCGCGCACCTACGAGCACATCGATCCCGAACTGGTCGGCAACCGCCGCCACATCGTGGTTTCGGACCAGTCGGGGCGGTCGAACATCCTGGCGCGCTTCCGCGAGGTCGGCATCGAGATCGACCCCAAGGACAAGCGCGTCGGTCGCCTCGTCGAGGAGGTGAAGGAAAACGAATTCAACGGCTATGCCTACGACGGCGCCGAGGCCAGCTTCGAGCTGCTGGCCAGGCGCGCACTCGGCACCGTGCCGGAATACTTCCGCTGCTCCAACTTCCGCGTTATCGACGAGAGGCGCTGGGACGCGGGCGGCAACCTGGTGACGCTCTCGGAAGCGACCGTCAAGCTGACGGTCGGCGAACGGGACCACATGACCGTCGCCGAGGGCAACGGCCCGGTGAACGCATTGGACGCCGCCATGCGCAAGGTGCTGACGCCAATCTATCCGACCCTCGAAGGGCTGAAGCTGGTCGACTACAAGGTCCGCATCCTGACGCCGGGCGACGGCACCCGCGCCATCACGCGGGTCATGATCGAAAGCGCCGACAGCAAGGGCGAACACTGGTCGACGGTCGGCGTGTCGGCCAACATTATCGACGCGTCCTACAACGCGCTCCGCGACTCGCTGATCTACCTGCTCTATCGCGACGGCGCCGAAGAACCCGCAACGTCGGCATGAGCGAAGAAACCTTCGCGGTCGTTCTGGTCGAGCCGCAACTCGGCGAGAACATCGGCATGTGCGCGCGCGCCATGTGGAACTGCGGGATTTCCGATCTGCGCCTGGTCAGCCCGCGCGACGGCTGGCCGTCGGAAAGCGCGGTGAAATCCGCCTCCGGCGCCGACCCGGTGATCGAGGCCGCGCGCGTCTACGAGAGCACGCGGGACGCCGTCGCCGATCTCAACTTCGTGCTGGCGACGACGGCGCGCCCGCGCGACATGACCAAGCAGGTGTTCACCCCGGAAGCCGCCGCCCGCGATCTCCGCGAACGCACGGACGCGGGCCAGAAAACGGGTGTGCTGTTCGGCAAGGAGGCGATGGGGCTTTCCAACGACGACGTGGCGCTTGCCGACGCGGTACTGACGGTGCCGCTCAACCCGGCGTTCACCTCGCTCAACCTGGCGCAGGCGGTTTTGCTGATGGGCTACGAGTGGTTCAAGCAGGCCGACGAAACGCCGGGCCGGGAACTGCGCATGCCGGGTGACACCCGCCCCGCCACCAGGGACGAGATGCAGCACCTGTTCGAACACCTGGAGGACGAACTGGACGCGCGCGGCTTCCTGCGCGTGCCGGAAAAGCGGCCGACCATGGTCCGCAACATCCGCAACCTGCTGTGGCGCGCCGAGATGACCGAGCAGGAGGCCCGCACCTTCCGCGGCATCGTCAAGGCGCTGACGACGTTCCCCAGGAAAGGCAGATGACGATAGAGTAAAATTGATCGTCATTCCCGTGAAAGCGGGATGACAATCGAGCTTGAGGAGCAGCCGCCCCTAAACCCGTTTCGACAGCCAGATCGCCAGCTTCGAGCCGGTTTTGACCGCAGCCTTGAGAACCTCGTAGCCGGGCGTTTCCTCGGCGCCCTTTTCGAGCGCGGTGTCGCGGTGTTCCAGTTCCTCGAGGCGGAATTTCTCGAAGGTATCGCGGAGCTCCTGCTGGTCGCCCTCGGCATCCAGCGCCCGGACCTGTTCGGCGTAATGCTCGTCGATGGTTTCCTCGACGGCGACGGTGCACGCGTGCGCCGCCTTTTCGCCCATCAGCGCGGTGCCGGCGCCGAGCGCGAAGCCGGCCGCGTGCCAGAGCGGCATCAGCACCGTCGGCCGGACCCGGTTGGCGCGGATCAGCGCGTCGAAGCGCGCCAGGTGCTCGCGCTCCTGATCCGCCATGTGCTCGATGTCCGGTCGGTCGGCGCTCTTGCCAAGCACCGCGAGCTGGCCCTCGTAGATTCGGACGGCGCCGTATTCGCCGGCGTGATCGACGCGGATCATGCTGTCGAGCATGTCCTTCTTGCTCAAATCGCCGGGCATCCGGTGCGGTTTGCGAACGTCGGTCATGCCGCCTCCGCGTCGTTCAGGCGCCGCCACGCGAAGAAAGAGGCGATGGCGAGCGCCAAGGAAACCCCGACATTGTAGGTGGCCATGGAAATCCCGAAAAGGGTCCAGTCGATGTCGCCGCAGGACTTCTCCGGCTTCTGCTGCAGTTGCGCCAGCAAATCCTGCGTGTCGGCGACGGGACCGGAAGCGCCGCACGGCGCGGCGGAGGCCCACCAGAACTGCTCGACGCCGACATGATAGAACGCGATCCCGGCGCCGGTCAGGAACGCGAGGCCGGCCAGCAAGGCAATCCCGCGCCGCACCGGCGGCGCCGGCAGCACGGACGCCATCACCCCGAGCCCGAACACCACCCAGTAAGGCACGCGCTGATAAAGACACAGCACGCAGGGCTCGTAGCCGAACCCGTATTGTGAGATGTACGCCACCGCCAGCGGCCCGCCCGCCGCGATCAGCAGGGCATATGGCAGGTAGCGGTTGATGACGGCGGCATCGGGCATGGCAAAGGTATAATCCCGGGGCGCGCGCCCCTGAAGTTAAAAATAGTTAAGCCAGCACCTTGAGAACGATAACCCCGCCGATCAGCAGCGCGCAGAACAGCAGCGTCAGCAGACCGAGGCGTTTCTCGATGAAGGCGCGGATCGGTTCGCCGAACTTCCACAGCAAAAGCGCCACCAGGAAGAACCGGGCGCCGCGGCCGACGGCGGAAGCGATGATGAACGGCAGCATGTCCATGCCCGTGACGCCGCTGGCGATGGTGAAGATCTTGTAGGGGATCGGGCTGAACCCGGCGGTGAACACGATCCAGGCGCCGTTCTCGTTATAGGCCTCCTTGGCGGCGGCGAACTTGTCGGCGGCGTGGTACATGTCGAGGATCGGGCGGCCCAGTTCCTCGAACAGAAACGCGCCGATGAAATACCCGAAGACGCCGCCGGCGACCGAGGCCAGCGTGCAGACCAGCGCGATCCTGAACCACTGCGGCCGCGCCGCCAGCACCATCGGGATCAGCAGGACATCCGGCGGGATCAGGAAAAACGAGCTTTCGGCGAACGAAACCAAAGCCAGGATCCAGATCGCGTGGCGGTGGGCCGACCATTCCAGGGTCTTGTCGTAAAGCGCGCGCAGCATGAGATAATATCGTCCTCGGAAAGGCCGGAAACCGGCGGGTGCCGAGGTCTTTAGCAGCCTCCGCACGGGCTTGCAACGGTGCTCGGAAAGGCCGAAGCTGAAGGCTGCGGGCGCAGTGGACAGGCCGTATTCAATCGCCTATGTTCCCAGCGCTCCACCAAGTGCGGGTGTGGCGGAATTGGTAGACGCGCCGGATTCAAAATCCGGTTTCCTCGGAAGTGTCGGTTCGAGTCCGACCACCCGCACCATCTCAACCGGGAGTGATCCTTGACCCCACCTGACGACCCCAACGCACCCGAATACGCCGTCGAGATCGAGGGCCTGAACAAGGTCTACGAGAGCTCGAACAAGCAGGCGCCGAAGCACGCGCTGAAGGACGTCTCTCTCAAGATCAAGCGCGGGTCGTTCTTCGGCCTTCTGGGCCCGAACGGGGCCGGCAAGTCGACGCTGATCAACGTCCTCGCCGGGCTGGTCATAAAGACCGGCGGCACGGCCCGCATCTGGGGCCACGACATCGATCAAGACATGCGCGCGGCCAGGCGCTCGATCGGCGTGGTGCCGCAGGAACTCAACATCGATCCGTTCTTCACGCCGCGCGAACTGCTGGACCTGCAGGCCGGGCTGTACGGCGTGCCGAAGGCGGAGCGCCAGACCGACGAGGTGCTGGAGGCGGTCGGCCTCGGCGACAAGGCGGAGGCCTATACCCGGACCTTGTCCGGCGGCATGCGCCGGCGCCTGCTGGTCGGCAAGGCGATGGTACACCGCCCGCCGGTGCTGGTGCTGGACGAGCCGTCGGCCGGCGTCGACGTCGATCTCAGGCGCCAGCTCTGGACGCACGTCAAGCGCCTGAACGAGGCCGGCACCACGGTGCTGCTGACGACGCATTACCTGGAAGAGGCCGAGGCGATGTGCGACGAGATCGCCATCATCAATCACGGCCGTATCATCGCCTGCGAACCGACGGTCGAGATGCTGTCGCGCCTCGACGCCCGGCAACTGCAGGTCAATCTGGCGAAACCGACGACGGAAGTTCCCAAGGCGCTCGGCAAGTATAACCCGGTGCTCGACGCGCCGGACTGCCTGACGGTCAGCTTCGCGCCCTCCAAGACGCCGGCCCGCCGTGTACTGGCGGACATCGAGGCGGCGGGGCTCGAGGTCCGGGATTTCTCGACCAAGGAATCCGACCTTGAGGACATCTTCATCAGGCTCACCCACGGTGACGCGGATGACGCCGCCTAAGCGCCTCGCGCGTCTGCTTTTCCTCGTTCTTCGGCTGCCACTCACGGCCTGCGCACTCTTGTTTCTAGGCGCTTGCGCGCCACAGATCGTCGATCCCGGCCCGGCGGCGGGCACGCCCGAACTGCACGCGAGCCACTTCTGGACCCGCGACGGCATCTCGCTCGCCTACCGGTCGTGGCTGCCGGAGGAAAAACCGGAAGCGGTGATCGTCGCCCTGCACGGCTTCAACGACTATTCGGCGTTCTTCGACAAGCCGGCGACATTCCTGAAAGCGCGCGGCGTCGCCAGCTACGCCCTCGACCAGCGAGGCTTCGGCGCCAACGGCTTCCGCGGCCGCTGGTTCCCGACCGGACGCTATACGGTCGATGCCCGGGACTTTACGCGCGCGGTTCACGAGAAACACCCGGACACGCCGCTCTACCTGCTGGGCGACAGCATGGGCGGCGCCGTCGCCATGACGGTGATCGCCCGGAACGATACGCCGTGGATCAGCGGCACGATCCTCGCTGCGCCCGCCGTCTGGGCGCGCGACACCATGCCCTGGTATCAGCGCGCGACGCTGTGGCTGGCGGCGCACACCATGCCCGCGGTGCCACTGACCGGGCGCGGGCTCAAGATCAAGCCCAGCGACAACGTCGAGATGCTGATCCAGCTCGGCCGCGACCCGCTGGTTATCAAGGGGACCCGGGTCGACGCCATATACGGCCTCGTCGACCTGATGGACGCGGCGATGACGGCGGCGGCGGACCTGGACGGGCGGGCGCTGATCCTCTATGGCGGGCGCGACGAGATCATCAGGTCCGGGCCGACGCGGACCATGCTCGACCGCCTGCCCGACGCCGCTGACGATATCCGCAAACTCGCCGTCTATCCCGGCGGCTATCACATGCTGCTCCGGGACCTGGACGCCGAGACGGTGTGGACCGACATCCGGCACTGGCTGGCGGACCCGGTCGCCGAGCTGCCGTCCGGCGCCGACAAGGGCGCCTCGGCGGAATTCAGGTCGCGGTAGAAGAATATTTTCATCCCGCCGCATTTCGCATCTTGCGCGGCGCCGGATTATACCCAATTGATATGTCGTTCCGGCCACCGTCATCGAGCGCCGGTTCCTTTCGGAGAAAACTGAAGATGTTCTCGCGTCAGCTAAGTCTCGCCTTGGCAGGGGCGTTTCTGCTCGTCTCGACGGCGGCCCATGCCGTCGACGTCCGCAACGAAGACGACAAGGAGCAGGAAATCCTGCTCAGCGTCTGGAAAGACGGCACCGGCACCGACACCGTCGATACCCTGATCACGCTGCAGCCCGGCGAAAGCAAAACCGGCGTCTGCGATCTGTGCATCATCTCGCTCGGCAAGGGCGACGAAGCGGAATCCGTATCCGCCGAGAAGACCGACGTGGTGACGATCGAAAAACCCGGTCGTCTGCGTCTGGACTGATCTCAGGCAAAAAGGGCGGCAACATGTGTGCCGCCCTTCTTTTTCAGCGTTCGAACCCGTTCAGCTCGACCCGGCGACGGCCAGCTTGCCGGTGACCCCGTGTTTGTCGATCAGCTCGGCAACGAAGCCGCTTGAAATCGCATCGGCGACGAACTCGTTGACGAACGCCGCCATATTCTTGTTTTCGTGCTTGGTGCCGATGGCCTGCTGCACGGCGGTATAACGGCCCGGAATCAGGCGCGAGCCCGGCAGTTCCTCGGCGTTTTCCCGGAGCGCCGGCACCAGTCCCGCCAACGCGTCCAGTTTTTCCGTCTTGAACAGCTCGAACGCGCCCGGCAGCCCGACGCCCCGGTGCAGGGTCGCGTGCTCGAGGGTACGGCTCAGGTACAGATCGTAGGCAGCGCGCTCGGAAACGGCGATGCGGATACCGGGCTGGTCCACGTCCTCGATGGTCTTGAGCGGCGAGCCCTCGGGCACCAGATACGTCGCCTCGATCTCGACGTAGGGGGCCGAGAAGAAAATGGTCTCGGCGCGCTTCGGCTCGATGGCGATCAGCGCGATGTCCCAGGCGTCTTCCTCGAGCGCGTCGGCAAGGTCGCCGGGCCGGGGCCGCGTCACGTAGCGCACGTCGACGCCCAGCTTGTCGGCAATCGCCTTCGACATGTCGGGCGAAATCCCGACCGGGTCGCCGTTGTCGGCCTCGCCCGTCACCAGAAGGATGTTGCCGAGATTGACGCCGACGCGCAGCACGCCCGGCTCGCTCAGTTCCTGAAGTATGTCCTCGTACATGGATTTTTCTCCCTAAGTCGTTTTTTCGGTTCGGATTATTTCACAAATTTGCCGCGGTACCTGTCGAGCAGATAGCGTTTCAGGTTCTCGGCGATGGCAACATTGCCGGCCACGTTCACGTGGCTGTCGTTGATGGCGCGGACGTGCGGTTCCGGCGACGGGATCAGTTCGGCGGACGTCCCGTCGATGGCCCGGCGCAGGAAATTGTTGATGTGGAAGTACTCTTCCCTGGCGGACCTGTCGTCGACGACGCGGCGCCAGTAATGATCCCACCGGAAGCGCCCCTCCTCGGTGTCGGAGAGGATGGCGAAATCGGCCCCGATCTCGCCGCAATAGGCCGCCATGGTCCGGATCAGCGCTTCGGTGAGGGTCCAGTATTCCTTGTCGTCAAACGCGACCGGCTCGTCGGCGCCGTCGATCAGGCCGGTCGCATTGCCCGGGATGTCGGTGAGGATACGCCGCAGGTCCCGGGCCTGCTCGGCCGAGAGCCCGGCGCCGCGGACGATCTGCTCCATGATCTCTTCCGCGAACGGTTCGTTGCCGGGTGTCCTGTCCCGGATCAGGCGGAACAGTTCGTGATCCTCGTCGATGTCCAGGAAATGCCGGATCCGCGCGTCATGCCTGGGATCATGGACGTAGGGATCGCGGTTGCGATGTTTCAGACCCTCCGTCGTGATCCAGAGCCGCTTCAGGATCTCCGATTTGGAGATGATATATTTCCGGGTAATGGCGTTCTGTTCCTCGGCAAACCGCGGGTTGGGGCGGCGCACGGCGACCCCGTCAACGGCCTCGTAATAGAACGGTTTGCGCGCACCGAACTTGCCGTCGTCGCGGTGCCAGATATTGTCCTGCGGATCGTTGCTGACGAAGTGATAGACGACGAGGTCGGGCTTGTACCTGGCGCCGTCGAGCTTGAGCGCCTCGAACGCCTGGTCGGTGCCCCAGCCCGAATACGATATGTTGATCACCTCTACGTTCTCGTGGTGCTTTTTCAACTCGTCCTCGAGCAGCCACGTGAACGTTTTCCGCTTCGACACGATATAACCGAATGTCATGGAATCGCCCAGCACCAGGACGCGGAAGGTGCCCGGCGGTTTCTCGGCCTCGCGGTCGCGGTCGCGCCATCCCTCGGCATTGACGCGGTCGTAGAACACCTCGCCGGTGTCCGCGGTTTCGATCCGCACCAGTTCATTCCCCCGGAATCCCCAGCCGTACAATTCGCCGTTGGGCCGGTCCACATAGCCGACGTTCGTCACCGAGATCGGCGCGAACAGCCGGAGCCCGATCTCGAAACCGGCGGCCAGGATCGCGATCGATACCAGAACGAGACATGTATTGACGATCAGGTTCCGCACTCAACCGCTCCTGCTTGTACCTGTGCCGCATTCGTCGGAGTGATTCCGGTTCCGCCCGGAACGGATACTCGACATTGAACCCGCGCGCCCGGCCCCTTCCGGACGCGAAGGGCCCGTAGAATGCCCGGCATTCGCCGCCGGGGCAATCAACGGATCAGGAGTTGAGGTCGATATCGACGCGCTCGCAGCCCCGGTTCGCCGCACTGATCAACTCGCGCGGCAGACCGCTCAGCGGCTTCAGGACGATCCGGTCGATCTTCACCAGTTTCGAGCGTGAATTGATGTCCTCGGCGATCTTCCCGGCGATCTCCCGGGTGAGGCTCTTGGTCATCGGTTTCCCCTCGGCGGTCGCCGCCTGCATCATGATCAGGATGCCCTCGACGACCCGGGGCGACAGCGAGCACAGCAGCGTGATATCGCTGTCCTCGTTCATGCCGATGAACGGCACGAATGACGCCCGGCGCCGCTGCCCGTCGACCAGCACCTCGGCGAACACCGGCTTGAAAGCGATCATTTCGACCATTTTCGGTTTCGGTGCATCGGCCTTCCGGTCCTGATCGGACATCGGCGTGTTGCCGGTGTCTCCCGGATTCGGCATTTTCGGCCCCGGCTTGTTCTTTGCCGATTCGGTGTCGGCGTACTTCGGTTCCTTCTCTTCGCCGGTGTCGATGCTGCCGGGCAGCACGACCAGCAACAGAACCACCGTAATCGCCGCCAGGACCGCCGCGATACCGCCGCCCACGAACAACGGGTTTTCGACAATGAAGGCGAACGGTCCCTCGGCCTTCTCGTCGCGCCGGCGCTCGATGCTCTGGCTGGCACGCTTGTTCTTGATATGCAGCAGCGCCTTCTGGATGCGGATATTCTTTTCCTTCTCCAGGTCGGTCAGCACGGCATCGCGCGCCGCCTCGAATCCCGCGTCCCCGGCGTTCTCGATGATGGCGTCGATGTGCGCCTTGAACGCGGCACGCGGCCCCTCGTCGCGTTTCCGCTTGAACAGGAGCTGCGCCACCTGATCCATGACCGCGCGCAACTGCGCTTCCGAGCCGACCGCCCGGACCGCGGGCAGGATACCCTGGTGCGGGTCGTCGAAAACCACCGTCCAGTTGGTCGTACCGTCTTCGTTCAGGACACGGCCGGCACCGCCCGCACCCTGCGATTGGGGTTGTTCTTCGCTCATTCACACTCCGCTTCCGCGCCTATTTGTGGCACTTGAAGTCGAAAATTATCATGCAACCAGAATAGCATACTGCGGCATCCGTCACATGTTGCGATATTTTTCCGAAAACCGGGCGAAACGTCAGGCGGTTCTTTTGGGTCTCGAGTCCCGCAACCGGCCCCGCCATCGCGGACGCGTATTCCGGTTGAACCGAATTTTTCTCGTTTGAGTAGAGAGCCCAACCTATTTTCTTCAAATAAAACCGGAATTCCCTTGGCCGAACTGACGTTCAGGCCTAGCGTTTTCGGGAGGGAGAGGGACGGTTCTTTCGGAAACGAGGTGCCGACGATGGCGTCCCACATAAACAAAGACACGGCGAACCGTGATTCCGCCGAAACAGCGGACCGGCTTTCATCTATCTCGCGCCGCGATGCCCCGCCGGCGGAGAATGACCTCGCCGAACACCTGACACGGAAATCCCCCGGGAATATCGCCCTTAAAACCAGCGTCATTTATGCGGTCGTCGCGCTGCTCTGGATTTTCGCGACCGATTTTCTTGTCGAGACAGCCCTTCCCGAAGGCGACACGCAAGCGCTCCTGCAGACCACGAAAGGGTTCCTGTTCGTGGCCCTGACAGCGCTGGCGCTCTATGTCGTGCTCAGGGCGGTCCAGAACCGCGAACTGAACATGGCAGCCCGGCTGCGGGGCTCGGTTGCTGCGTCCCGGGGCGGGCTCTGGGTCTGGGATGTCGAGAACGACCGCATCATGGCCACCCCCGGCGGCGATGTCGAAGTCGGCTGGGCCGCCGCCGGCACAATTCGAGACACCGAAAGCTGGCGCGCCCTCGTGCACCCCGACGACTGGGCCACGGTGACGGAACAACTGCAGGCGCTCGCCGCGCCGGGCAATGACGACTGGCAGACCGAACAACGGTTCCGCACCAGCGACGGCGGCTGGCACTGGTTCCAGATCAAGGGCTACGTGGTCTCGCGCGGCCCCGACGGCGCGGTCCGGCGCATGGAGGGAACGCACTTCAGCGTCAACAGCCTGAAGCGGACGCAAATGAAACTGGAGCGCGCCAACCGGGCACTGATGGTACTTGTCGCCGCGTACCGCGCCGTTTCCAACGGCAGAACTCAAAACGAGGTGTTCGCCGAACTCGTTCACGCCCTTGCCGAGGACCCCGACTATTCCCTGGTCTGGGTCGGCGAAGCCGTTGAAGCGGAAAAGCGGATTATCCCGGTCGCATCCGATGGTCCGGCGACGGCATTTCTCGATTCCGTGACGATCACCTGGGATGACGGCAAGCACGGCAGCGGGCCCTCCGGCGCCTGCATCAGGACCGGCACCCCATCAATCGTCGAAGATGTCCGCAACGACAAAAGCGCGGAAGCGTGGCTGCCGCAACTGGACCAGTTCCGCATCCGCTCGGCGGTTTCGATCCCGATCTTTCTCGATGACGATACGAAATTCGTCCTGCAACTTGATTGCGCCGAGCCGGACTCGTTCGCCGCCGAGGAAATGGAAACCTATGAACTGGTCGGCCGGGTTCTATCGCTGGCCCTTAAGTCGTTCGATCTGAATTTCCGTTTCGAACAGTCGGAAAGCGCGCGCATGCAGATCGCCGGCCGACTGGAGACCGCCCTGCACGGCACCATCGCCGCACTGACCGAGGTCGTCGAGAAACGCGACCCTTACACCGCCGGTCACCAGCAGCGGGTCGCCGAACTTTCGGTCGCGATCGGCGCCGAGATGGGCATATCCGGCGAGCGCCTGGAAGGCATCTACATCGGCGCCAGCATCCACGATATCGGCAAGATCGGCGTGCCGACCGAGATTCTCAGCAAGCCGGGCCGGCTCGACGACGAGGAGATCGCCCTGATCCGCCGCCACGCCGCGATCGGCGACGGCATCGTCAGGAATATCGATTTCGGCTGGCCGGTGGAGAAGATCGTCCATCAGCATCACGAACGCTGGGACGGTTCCGGCTATCCGCAGGGCCTGACGGGCGAGGAGATCGCCCCCGAGGCGCGGATCGTCGCCGTCGCCGACGTTATCGAATCCATGGGCACCAACCGTCCGTACCGGCCGTCGATCCCGTGGCCGCGCGTGCTGGAGGAGATCAGGGACGGCAGCGGCAGCCGCTACGAACCGGCGGTGGTCGACGCGGCGCTCCGGGTTCTCGACCGCGACGCCGCGACGTTCGGTCTCGGCGAAGCCGCGCCCGCCGGTTGACGTCACGGCGTCCGCCGGCCCGTTCCCGGGCCTGTTTAGTTATGCCTCACACCGTTTGCCGGCGCTCGGCCACGGCCAGTCCGGCCGCCGCCAGGAACGGCACGCTCTGCACCAGGAGCGTCGCCGCGAACACGTGGATCTCGATGGTCTGGCTGGAATTGGTGGCGAAGATCAGCGTGGCGCCGCCCAGGAGCAGCCCGCCCAACCATGCTTCGCGGCGCGCCGGGAACGGCGCGTATGCGGCAATGCCGCCCTTGTCGGTGCGCTTGAAGCCGAGCCTGATCCCCGAAAGGCCCTCGGCAACGGCGCGGCCGACGGTCATCTGCAGGCTCATCGCCGCCAGCGCAGCGCCGAGGATGCGGCCGTACGCGATGCGCACCCGGACCATGTACAGGACGATGCAGTGCAGCAGGTTGACGACGAACATGGAAAGGATCGGCAGCGTGAACGGCAGCATCGGGATCAATACGCCGACGAACACGACCAGCGGCACCCAGAACAGGTTGAGGTATGCCGCCAGCACGCCGAATGCATCGGAGAGCCAATAGCTCCATCCGGTCACGAACTGCGCCTTCTGTGCCGCCGACAGCGACGGCGCCTGCGGCAGCATGTGGCGCCAGTGTTTGCGGATGATCTGCATCGCCCCATAGGCCCAGCGGTGGCGCTGGGTCATGAATGCCTGCAGGTTGTCGGGCAGCAATCCGCGGCCGTACCGGCGGTCCGTGTAAAGCGCGCCCCAGCCGGCCTCGAACAACCGGAGGCCCAGTTCCGTGTCCTCGGTGATGGTGTCGGTGGCCCAGCCGCCGACCTGCTCGAAGGCGGCACGGCGGATCAGCAGCATGGTGCCGTGTGCGATCACCGCGTCGTGCTCGTTCCGCTGTACCATGCCGACATCGAAAAAACCCGCGTACTCGCTGTTCATCAACGCCTTCAGCGGTCCCTCGTCACCGTCGCGGTGATCCTGCGGCGCCTGTACGAGGCCGATACCGGGATCGTCGAACACCGACACCAGATCGCGGAGCCAGCCGGGTTCGACCACGTAGTCGGCGTCCAGCAGGGCGATGATTCCGGCGTCGGCGGCCATCTGCGGCATCGCCCGGTTGAGGGCGCCGGCCTTGAACCCCTTGACGTCGAGGAAGTTCAGAAACTTGAAGCGCGGGCCGAGACGCGCGCACGCCGCCTCGACCGGCCGCCAGAACGCTTCGTCGGGCGTGTTGTTGACGATCGCCAGCACCTCGAAGTCCGGATAGTCGAGACGGGACAGGCTTTCCAGCGTGGCGACCAGCATCTCCGGCTTTTCCCGGTAGGCCGGGACGTGGACCGACACCTTGGGCCAGCGGAAATCCGCAGCCACCGGGATCGGCGGGCGGATCAGGCGCCGCGGCGCGTAGCCGAGGGTGACATCGGCCATCTCGTGGATCTTGATCAAGGTCATCAGCGACAGCGGCACCATCAGCGCCATGCCCGCCAGCCACGCGACGGCGGACCCGGCGTTGAGATAGTTCTCGACCGGATAGAGCGACGCCAACGCCATCGGCGCGGCGAGCGCATTGCACGTGAGCGCGAAGACCAGCGCGTGCGCGAACGTCGAGCGGAACAGCGCGAGCCCGGCGATGCTGCCGACGGCGCCGAACACCAGGGCCAGGATCAGGCGCGGATAGAAGGTTTGTTCCCGGTAGGTCCCGTCGAGCGGAAACTTGAGCGCCCCACCGGCATCGAAAAGCCCCCAGTAGGCGCCGACGCTGCCTTCGCGGGTCTTCCACGGCTGGTCGAAGGCCTCGATGATGTTGAAGGCGATGCCGCGGTCGTAGGCGCGGCGCACGAAAGCGCGAATGACCTCGGCCTGAATCGTCGGGCCCGGGAAGGCGGCACGGTTGTTGTAGCCGCGGCTCGGCCAGCCGAATTCGGCGATCACCACGCGCTTGCCCGGGTACGCGCGGCGCACCGCGGCGTAACGGTCGAAGGCATAGTCGGCGGCGAGCGCGGGGTCGATCCCCTCCCAGTAGGGCAGGATGTGCACGGCCAGGAAATCGACCTCGCGCACCAGCTCCGGATGCGCCAGCCAGATATCCCAGGTCTCGCCGGTGGACACCGGCTGGCGCGCACGCCGGCGGACGTCGCGGATCACCTCGATGAGTTCGTCCGGCTTCAGGTCCTCGCGCAGGATCACCTCGTTGCCGACCAGGATCGTGCGCACGTTGGGGTGACGCTGCGCGAGGTCGACCGCGGCGGCGGCCTCGGCCCGGTTGGCGGCCGGATCGGTGCCGACCCAGGCGCCGAGGGCGACGGTCAGGCCGTGCCGGCGCGCCATCGCCGGGATCTCCGCATTGCGCCCCACCGACGAATAAAGACGGATACCTTGGGCGACCGTGGCGACGGACGCCAGCTCCCGGTCGATCCGGGCCCGCCCCTCATCGTCCATCGGCGCCGCCTGTTGTTCCGGCGTGCCGATGGCATAGGAGAGCGAACCGAGGGCGTTGACGGCCGACGGCGGCGACACGGTCTCGCGCATCACGAACCAGGCGGCGGCGTGAACGCCGAGCGCGATCGTGACGGCGAGGGCGGCCAGAACCAGCGGTCCCTTTTGGCGGCGCGGCGGCGGCGCCCTGTACCCGGCGGCGGACGTCGGCGTTCTCCCGGTGCTACCTGGCGGCCCCGTCGATCCCGGTCGTCGGGGTCTCGGGGTCGGTCCAGCAGGCGTCGATACGTGCGCTCACCCGCGCCGCCTCGTCGGCGAGCGGCGTCTTGACGACACAGTCCAGGGCGCGGCGCGGCCGGTCCGGCTCGCACGAAAAGCCGCGATAGAGGGTCATCAGATCGTTTGCCGCGACCATGTCCTCGCGAACGATGGACATGACGGCGCGGCGTCCGATCCAGGCGCAGCCCGGACCGGCGTGCTGCGACGCCGCCGGTTTTTTACGGAGAACCGGCGCGCCGGCGGCAGGCGGCTGTTCGCCGGCCGCCGCGGGCGCGGGCGCCGGCACGGTCACCGTCAGCAAGGACGCCAACAGCGCCGGCATGACGAGAAGAGAAATCTGTTTCATCGTTGTGTGTATCTTAATGATGCCCGGCAAAAGCGCCGTGCCGAGACGGATATCTATGTCCGTTCCGGGCGTCATGCAAAGGGTTTTGCAAGCGCCCCGATAAACGGACGGTGTCCGGCCTTCGGCAAGCGTGCGCGGCCCGCGGCTACGGCACCGGACGGCAAGACGGCAGGGAACGGCGAGGCCCCCACCGCATCCAGAACTTGCGCCGATAGCGCCCGAACGGTATGTTCCGCGCGTCCTTACACAAGGCGCGGCACCCGTAGCTCAGCTGGATAGAGCGCTGCCCTCCGAAGGCAGAGGTCGCAGGTTCGAATCCTGCCGGGTGCGCCAACGCCGCAGTCCGGGGGCTGTCGCCCGTTGCTCAAATCCTGGCTCGTCAATATCGCCCTCGCCCTCGCCGCATTCGCCGTGTTTTACGTGCCGGTGGAGATCGTGTGGCGCAATTCACTGATGTCGTTCCCGGTGATCCTGCACGAGCAGCTCGGCCGCCTGGCGCCGCTGGCGCAGGTCGGCAAGGCGGACGAGATTCCCGAGAACTATACGCTGATCGCCGGCGACTCCTACGCTGAGGGCCTGGGCGACTGGTTTATGCAGCGCGTCAACGACGGCAACCCGGTCTATAACGCGGGACACGTCCTGCACGAGCTGACCGGCGACGACGTGCTCACGTTCGGCTACCGAGGCGGCCACCCGAGCTATGTGCTTCCCTATCAGGTCACCAAGGACTACCTCGGCATGACCGTCTTCACCGGAATCGACATCACGCCACCAAAGCGGGTGCTGGTCTACTTCTACGAAGGCAACGACTTCGCCGACGAGCTTTCCGGCAGCACGGTGGAACAGATGGAATCCGCCGCCTACGTCGAAAAGGCCGTAACCGGCCGCGTCGCCGCCGGCGAGGATGCCGCCGTCCGGCGCTGGTACTGGCTCAGGAACGCGCACCTGATCGACACGGCGACCAAGCTCGGCAAACTGGTGTTCAAGAACCTGGGCGAGCGCGACATTCCCGTCTTCGCACCGGACGACCGCTGGATCCGCAGTTATACGTCGAGGGACACCTACCGCGAGGACTGGGGCCGCTACGAGGAATCGGACGCCATCATCACGGTCGGCGGCGAAACCGGCACATATCCGGACCGCACGCAGGAACCGATCACCTTCAACACCGCGCGCGAAATGAACGCCGTCGCGAACCTGTTCGAGGCCTCACTCGGCAGTCTGAGGAAGTTGTTTCCCGAGGCGGAAATCTGGACCGTGTACATCCCATCCCCGGTCAACGCCTACCGCTTCGTATCGCAGACGGTCGAGGTCAGCGACCGCCGCTTCGAAAACGGCAAGCAATTGCGCGGCAAGCTGATGCGAAAGGACGTCGCCGACATCCTCCGCAACAGCGACAAAGCCTGCGGCGCGATCCGCGACGCGGCGGCACACGCCGGCGTGAAGTTCATGGACACCCGCGCCCGCCTCCGCGAAATTTCGGCAACGGAAGGCTACCTGCACGGCCCCAACGACCCTGGTCATTTCAATGAGCTGGGCTACCGGTCACTGGCGGCGGTGATGCAGCAGGGGCTCCAGGGCGAATTGCCGGGCGGGTGCGACGTCGCCGGGCACTGACACTCAGATCACGAAAAGCGCCGGTCCAGGAATTCCCTGAGCGCGGCGCCGCATTCGGCCCCGTGCGACAGCGGCAGGCCGTGGCGCGCGTGCGGGAACACCCTGAGCTCGGCGTCCTTCACCGCATCCCGCAGGTCGTTCATTTCCGAGACCGCGACGAACGGGCTCGAGTCCGGCGACAACAGCAGCATCGGCATGTCGATGCCCCCGACCTCGGCGGAGAGATCGGTCGCCAGCAGCATGTTGGCGAGCCCGAGCGTCACGTGCGCCGAACACGTCGCGTGCTGGCGTTCGAACCAGTCGAATTTCCCGGGCGGCAGCGCGTCCGGGAAGAACCGGCCCTTCATCATCTCCGCCGCCCAGGCGTCCTGGCCGTCGCGTTCGATGACCTGATCCCAGTTTCCCCGCACGCCCCGGACCGACGACCCGCGGTAAGCGGCGTTGCTTGCCGTCACGCTCAGGAGCCGGTCCGCCCGGCGCGCCGCGGCGGCAACGGCGACGGTGCCGCCGGTCGACTCGCCGACCATGTGGAAACGCCCGCACCCGGCGGCATCGGCGACGGCCATGGTGTCGTCGATCAGCTTGTCGAGCGCCCATTCGTACCCCGCGCCGGGGTCGTCGGAGCGCCCGAACCCGCGCAGGTCGAACCGCACGATGCGGTAGCGGTCGACCAGATGCGGCAGCCATTCGCTCCAGAGGCCGCTGTCGGTGCTGACCCCGTGGTGGAACAGGACCGTTTCGGGATCGGTCACCCAGGGCGCGGTGATATCGACGGCATCGAACCAGATGCGGCCGTCGCCGGTTTCCAGGAACGCCATCAGATCACGCCCTCGTCCTTGAGCGCTTTCAACTCTTCCGCCGATATGCCCATTTCATCGCAGAAGATTTCCGCGTTATGCTGGCCCAGGACATAGAAAAGCATTTTTTGAGCTTCCAAATTAAAGCCAATTTCTCATGGAGATACACTGGAGCTTAGAAATTAGGTGATGCAGAGAGTAGGGGAAAATGACGTCGCAAGCACTATAAGTGCATAATGGACTAGCTCTCCATTGGCAAATATCATGAGCCAGTCGTTGTTTGCTGCTCATTGCCGGTTTAAGTTTTCTAATGAAGTAGGAACCTGCAACAACAAGTGCACGCAAGCAGTTCACAAATTTTAGAGGTGTCAGAGTAGCGTGGATGTATTTTTTTCAGCTGATGTTGAGACCGACGGTCCGATCCCCGGACCATATTCAGCGCTCTCATTTGCTCTAGTTTACGCAGGTAGTTTTGATGGAGAACAATTTGTTCGTCCAAAAAGCTACGAGACGTATTTTTACCGGGAACTGCGTCCAATTTCTGAAATGTACCAAGAAGAAGCGCTGGCAGTTAATGGCCTGAATAGAGACCAGTTGTTAGCAATCGGGGATGACCCAAAGTCCGCAATGAGCGAAGCTTATGACTGGGTCAATGAAATCTCAGGTCCCAATAACCCTGTTCTCGTTGCATACCCGGTAAGCTTCGACTGGACGTGGCTATATTGGTATTTCACATGTTTTTCGCCAAAAGGCTCACCATTTGGCCATTCACAATGTTTCGACATTAAAACCGCGTATTCAGTAAAGAATAAAACTTTGATGAGAAATTCGAGTCGATCAAAGCTACCGAAAGCACTTCTGCCATCGCGCCCACACACCCACAATGCCCTAGATGACGCGATTGAACAGGCAGAAATTTTCGCAAACGTGTTTGAATTGGATGCTTCGTGTCAGAATTTGAAGAAAGAAAAAAATACACCGTAGATCACACGTCGCAGCTACGGGGCCTTCTTGGAAAAGCTGCTGACTTGCTTGGCGAAAAAGCGTGCGTGTATTCCACTGGATCTTTTGGTCGGCTCGAGGCTGGGCCAAATAGCGATTTGGATTTGTTCATAGTTGGGCTGAACAAGCATTCTGGCGAAGACCCACCCGAGAGCCGCCTGAGCAACTTGGACAGCATCTGTGTACGTGCCGAGTTAATAGCCGCCACTCGCGAGCTTCAATTTCCAGAGTTCGACGGAGACGGCAAATACCTAGCACATTATTCCGTGCACGATATGGTGCGGAATCTTGGAACCCCCGAAGATGATGCCGAAAACACCCTAACTGGAAGATTGTTACTTTTTCTCGAGAGCAAACCGCTTTTGGGAGAGCAAGTGTACCGGCAGGTCATTGAAGAAGTTATCGTAACATATTGGCGTGATTACGAGGATCACAAGTTGGACTTTATTCCCGCCTATCTGACCAATGATATTCTCCGGCTTTGGCGAACTTTTTGTGTAAACTATGAAGCTCGCACTGAGACAACCTCTGAAGAGAAGAAAATTAAACGCAAAGTCAAGAACTATAAACTCAAACATAGTCGTATGCTGACCTGCTATTCAGCCCTCTTGTATCTTCTTGGAGTCTTGAGAGCAGAAGGGACGGTTTCTGTTGATAAAGCTGCCGAAATGTCCCTTCTCACTCCAACCGAGAGGCTAAGAGGTCTAAGAGAGGACAAATTGTTTGAGGCTTCACATGGGCAACTGGATAGGCTTCTTGCTCAGTATGAAGCCTTTTTGGAGAGCACGAAAGAAGGTGATGGAGCGTTAAAAGAAGTTTTCTCTGATAAGAAAGCTGGCGACGAGAAAATGAGGATGTCGTACACATTTGGCGACATCATGTACGAGACTTTGATCTCATTTGGCACCTCAAGTAAGTCGGATGCTGAGACTAAATTTTGCCGATTGATGTTAGTTTAATTTCGCGGCCGTCGCCGGTTTCCAGGAACGCCATCAGATCACGCCCTCGTCCTTGAGCGCTTTCAACTCTTCCGCCGATATGCCCATTTCATCGCAGAAGATTTCCTCGTTGTGCTGGCCGAGGCGCGGGCCGGCGAAGCGCACCGCCGCCGGGGTTTCCGACATGAACGGGAACGCGTTGGTCATACGGATCTTGCCGAGATCCTCGTCGTCCATCTCGATGATGTCGCCCCGCGCCCGGTACTGCGCATCCTCGAAGATCTGATCGATGGTGTAGGCGGGGCCGATCGCGGCCTCGACCCGTTCAAACTCGTCCAAGACGGTCTTCAGGTCATGCTCGGCGATCCAGCCGGCGACGATGCCGTCGACCTCGTCGATGTGCTCGACCCGGCCGGCCGGTGTCTGGAACCGGGGGTCGCTTGCCGCTTCCTCGCCGCCGCAGAGCGTCAGCACGCGCTTGACGATACTGGGCGCGTTGGTCGAGATCGCGACCCAGTGCCCGTCCTTCGTCTGATAGGTATTACGCGGCGCGTTGGCCTTGGAGCGGTTGCCCCAGCGCTGCTGGACGACGCCCAACTGGTCGTACTGCAACGGCTGCGGCCCCATGAGCTGGAACAAGGGCTCGTAGATCGAAAGGTCGATATACTGCCCGACCCCGGCGCCCCTGGCGTCGCGGTGATAGAGCGCGAACATCGCCGAGAACGTGCCGTAGGCGGCGGCGATGCCGTCGGCGAGACCGAAGCTCGGCAGCGTCGGCGGACCGTCCGCGGTGCCGGTGATGGCGGCGAACCCGGAGAACGCCTCGGCGATGGTGCCGAAGCCGGCGCGGTTCCTGTAGGGTCCGGTCTGGCCGTAGCCCGTGACCCGCACCATGACGAGGCGCGGATTAATGGCCTTCAGGTCTTCCCAGCCGAGGCCCCATTTCTCCATGGTGCCGGTGCGGAAATTCTCGATCAGCACGTCGGTGGTCCCGATCAGGTCCTTGAAGATCGCCTGGCCTTTTTCGCTGCCGAAGTTGAGGGTCACGCAGCGTTTGTTGCGGTTGGCCATCTTCGACCACAGCCCGACGCCGTCCTTCTGTTCGCCGGTGTTGCGGAGCGGATCGCCGCGCGGATGCTCGACCTTGATCACGTCGGCGCCGAAATCGCCCATCATGCGGCCGATGGTCGGCCCGGCGATCACCGTCGAGGCGTCGATCACGCGAAGCCCCCGGAGCGGCGGTGCCTTCCCGTCCCCGCTATCTTCGCCCGCACTCATGCCGCGTCCGGTTCCGGCACCGCGAAATCGTTCGGGCGCAGGAAGATCGTGGTGCGGCGCGCGAAGCGCGGCATGGTCGGATCGAAGGCGTCGCGCTTGTGCCAGAGGCGCGCGTTGTCCCACATCACCACGTCGCCGTTGCGCCAAGTGTGTGTGTAGACGAAATCGTCCTGCAGCAGGTGCCGGCTCACGGCGTCGATAAGCTCAGCGCTTTCTTCTTCGGTCATCCCCTCGATGCAGAGCGTCTTGTTGGGGTCGAGATAGATCGACCTCTGCCCCGTCGCCGGGTTTTCGAGCACGATGTCGTGGGTCGCCGGCGGCGTCTTCTCGTCGATCTTCTTCATCTGACCGGGGTTGTCCCTGAAGTCGCGCTGCGTCGAGGACTCCTTCTTCATGCCGTACTTGGCCGTGGCGCGGCGGCCGTCGAGCGCCTTCTTCAGGTTGTCCGGCAGCGTCTCGTAGCCGAGCCGGGTGTTGCAATAAGACGTGCGGCCGTCGTTCTCCGGCATCTCGACCGCATAGAACACCGAGCCGCTGGCCGGGCGCTGGCGGTAGATCTGGTCGTGGTGCCAGTAGATCTCGTAGGTGCCGAGGCCGCCTAGGGGCGTGCCGTCCTCGCGCTTGAGGCCGGTGATGTAGATGATTTCCGGATGCTTGGGCGAGATCATGTCGTCGCGCACCAGCACATCGAGATCGCCGAAGCGCTTCGAGTATTCGACCTGCTGGCGTTCGCTCAGGCTCTGCCGGCGGAACAGCAAGAGCGGTTCGCGCTGCCAGAGTGCGTAGATGGCGTCGAACGTCGCGTCGTCGAGTGCCGACAGATCGACGTCCAGGACCTCGAGACCGAACGTGTCTTTCAAGGGCCGTGTACGGAGTTGCATTTCTGGTATTCCCTAAGTGTGCGATTGTTTTTGTTGGCCCGCTTTTGCGGTGCTCGGTATCGAATTTAAATCGACGGCAGGGACGGCGCAAACCGCGTTCGGTCTAAGCCTTGGCCTTGATCGCCTCGTAGCGCGCCAGAAGCCTCTCCGCGCGGATCGCCACCGGCACGTCGATCATCTTGCCGTCGATCTTGATCGCGCCGGAGCCCTCTTTCTCGGCCTGCGCGTAGGCCTCGACGATGCGCCGCGCCAGATCGGCCTCTTGTTCCGTGGGCGTGAATTCCTCGTTGACGATGGGGATGCCGGAGGGGTGGATGACGCTCGCCGCCTCGAAACCGAACTTGCGCGAGCGCCGCACGTTGGCGCGGAACCCCTCGGTGTCGGTGTAATCGGCAACGGTGCCCATGAAGCCCATGGCCATCAGCCCGCCGGCCTTGGCGGCGATGGCGATCTGCTGCTTGGGCATCGCCAGGGTGTCGGAATCGGGCTCCATGCCCATGTCCATGGCGAAATCCTCGCCGCCCAGGTTCATGCCGACCAGCCGCGACGACGCACGCGCCACGGCGTGCGCCCGGAAGTACGCGTCCGCCGTCTCGATCATCGCCACCAGGCGGACGTCGCCCGCCGGGCGGCCGGCCTCGGCCTCGACCTCGGCGACCAGCTCGGCGACCAGCTTGAGGTGCCCGGCGCCGTCGACCTTGGTCACGAACAGCGCCTTCGCGCCGGCCTTCACCGCCGCTTCCACGTCGGCGACCATGTGGCGGAGCGGGCGGTTGATGCGCACCGTGGCGTCGGCACCCGACCGGGTCACCGATTTGACGGCATCGGCCAGCATCTCGCGGGCGCGCGGGCGTTCCTGTTCCGGGACGCTGTCCTCGAGGTCGAGGATGATGGCGTCGGCCTCGCGCGTGTGCGCCTTGGCGATGAATTTCTCGTTGTTGGCCGGCACGTAGAGGAGCGACCGCCAGACGATGTCGGCATGGTTGGCACGCATGCTGGATTTCCTTCCCTTTTGTTATTTTCCCGCGCGGGGTCGCAGCACGGTACGGCGGCTTTATAGGGCGATCAAGCCCATGCCGGTGAGGCCGTCATGGATCAGCTTGACGCCGGCGAAGAACAGCAGCGCGTAGCAGATGCGGTAGAACGTCTCGCCGTCGATGATGCGGAGCAGCTTCCAGCCGAGCCAGACGCCGAGCGGCACAATGGGCATCAGCATCAGGCTCATCGACAGGTTCTCCGCCGAGAACTGCCCGAGCCACAGGTAAGGCCAGATCTTCACCTGGTTGACGACGAAGAAAAAGAACACCTGGGTGCCGACGAACAGTTTCTTGTCGAGTCGCTGCGGCAAAAGGAAGATCTTCACCGGTCCGCCGCCGGCGTGCGCGACGAAACTGGTGAACCCGGCGAGCGCACCGGCCCCCAGGCCGAACCAGCGCCCGAGCCGGCTGTCGGCGCTGACCGGGTTCTGCTGCAGGAAGTACGTCAGCGAGAAGATCAGCGAGAGCCCGCCCAGCAACAGCCGGATCATGTGCTCGTCGACGTGCTTGAACGTCAGCGCGCCGATGCCGATGCCGAGCATGGCGCCCGGCAGCAGCGCGATCAGGTTGCCGCGGTGAAAATCGCGGCGGTAGCCCCAGATGTTGAACAGGTCGATGGTGCACAGGATCGGCAGCATGATCGCCGCCGCCGCGACCGGCGAGATGAACATCGCCATCAGCGGCACGGAAAGCTGGCCGAGCCCGCCGCCGAGCCCGCTCTTGGAAATGCCGGTGATCAGCACGGCGAGGAGCGCGACCGCGAGAAAGGCGGGTTCGGGCATGGTTTCGAACACGTGCGGGGTCCCCGGTCAGCGGAAGTGCGGTGTCGTCTACGTCTCTAATAAGGGGATTTCGGCGCCGAATGGCAAGGCGGGCCGGCCTCCGCGCTCAGAACAAGTGCTTGTATGCCGGCGCCAGCGAAAGCCCGTGACCGGGCCGTTCGGAAAGGTGCGCCACGCCGTCCTCGAGCGCCGGCAGGCCGTCGAACAGCGGCCACAGCCATTCCTTGTGCTCGCAGATCAGGCCGTTCGGGACGCCGGCGCCCAGGTGCACGGAATATTCCGGCAACAGATGCGTGACGATGGGGAAGTTGGCGCCCTCGGCCATCGCGGCGACCTTGCGCGCGGCGGTATAGCCGCCGACCTGCAGCAGGTCGACCATCAGGATATCGACGGCGCGCTTTTCAATCATGTGGCGGAACGGCGCCACGCCCCAGTTGCTCTCGCCCGCCATGACCGGCGTCGTCAGCGCGCGCGTCACGTGCGCGAGGCCGTCCAGGTCGGTGTGGTCGACCGGGTCCTCGAGGATCGAGAGCCGCACCCCCGCGTCCTGCAGGCGGTGACCGATGTCGACGGCGCGGTGCACGGCGAAACGATCGTTGACGTCGGCCTGGAGCTGCACGCCCGGCCCGAGGGCGTCCTGCGCCAGTTTCGCCCGCGCGATCTCGCGCGCCGGGTCGGCCCCGTCGGGCAGGCCCAGGTGCAGCTTGGCATTCTTGAAGCCCATCTCCGCGACCTGTGCGGCCGAGCGCGCCAGCACGTCGTCCGACAGGCTGCGGTCCATCTGCCCGCTGGCGTAGACCGGCATCCGGTCCCTGGCACCGCCGAACAGTTTCCAGAGCGGATGTCCGGCGGCCTTGCCGGCGATGTCCCAGAGCGCGATGTCGAACAGGCTCAGCGCGACCCGGAAGATGCCGACGTGGCGCAGCTTGTCGACGTGCCTGATGAGCTTCTCGTGCACCGCCTCGATCCGGGCTGCGTCCATGCCGACCAGCAGCGCCGCCATTTCTTCCGTCGCCGAATTGAGCGCGTCGGTCAGCCCGCCGAACAGGAACCCGGCGGCGAGCCCGTCGAGACCGTTATCGGTGGCAAGGTGCACCACGACGACGTCGCGCGTCGTCGGCTTGCGGGCGTCGGCGAGCGCGAGACGATCCTCGTCGGTGACCTGCACGAACGCGACGCGCGCGGATGCGATTTTCATGAATTGCCCCCCTGCATGCTGGGGCTCAGTTTAGGCGCGGCTGGGGGACGGTCAAGGAACGGGCGGGCCAGACAGGCCCTGGCCGAGGGTCTTCCGGAACGCCCGGTCGCGCTTGAGATACCATTCGCGGCTCAGCGCCTCGCTGCGGGTCTTGTAGCGTTCGGCATAAAGAAGCCGCCAGCGCCGGCCGCGCGTCGATTTCGCACCGGTGCCGGCGTTGTGCTGCGAAAGCCGCTGATCGAGGTCCGTGGTCCAGCCGACATAGGTGCGGCCCGGCCCCGCGCAGACCTCGCCCAGGACGTAGACGTAGCAGTATCTCACCGGCGCCATACCCCCGCGCCAGCGAACACCCCCATCACACGTCCAGGTTGGCCACTTTCAGCGCGTTGTCCTGAATGAAATCGCGGCGCGGTTCGACGACGTCGCCCATCAGGGTCGAAAACACCTCCTCGGCTTCGTCGACGTGGTTGATGCGGACCTGCAGCAATGAGCGCGCCTCGATATCCAGCGTCGTCTCCCAGAGCTGTTCCGGGTTCATCTCGCCGAGACCCTTGTAGCGCTGGACCGAGATGCCCTTGCGGCCGAGCTCGTTGACCTTGTCGATAAGCGCCACCGGCCCGGTGATCGGATAGCTCTTGTCCTTGCTTTCGAGCGTGCCGTGCTTGGCGTAGTTCTTCTGCAGCCGCCCGGCGATCTCGTCGAGCTGGCGCGCGTCCTTGGAGCCCATGATGGCGGCGTCGATGACGTGGCTTTCGGTGACGCCGCGCAGCAACCGCTTGAACTCGAGCCCGCCGTCGCCGAGCACGCGCCCGGCCCAGCCGCGCTCGTGCTCGGGCGCCAGTGCGTCCAGGCGCTTGGCGATATAATCCGCGACCTGGGCACCGTATTCCGGGTTGCCGAGGATATCCGGGTTGAGTGCGCCGAGGATCGCCGCCTGTTCCATAATCGAGGTCGGCACGTGGTTCGACAGCCGCTCCAGCAGCGTCTTGGCGTAGCGCGCCTCCTCGCAGAGACTGCGCAGGTCCTGGCCGGCGATCTGGTGGCCCTCGAAGTTGACGAACACGCCGCCCTCGTCGATGGCGGTGTCGAACAGGTAGTTCTCCATCTCCGTGTCGCCCTTGAGATAGACTTGGCTGTTGCCGCGCTTGGCGCGGTAGAGGGGCGGCTGCGCGATGTAGAGGTAACCGCGCTCGATCAGCTCCGGCATCTGCCGGAAGAAGAACGTCAGCAAGAGCGTTCTGATGTGGCTGCCGTCGACGTCGGCGTCGGTCATGATGATGATCTTGTGATAGCGGCACTTCTCGATGTTGAAGTCCTCGCGCCCGATGCCGGTGCCGAGCGCGGCGATCAGCGTGCCGATTTCGTTGGAGCTGAGCATCTTGTCGAAGCGCGCACGCTCGACGTTGAGGATCTTGCCCCTGAGCGGCAGGATCGCCTGGAACCCGCGTTCGCGGCCCTGCTTGGCGGAGCCGCCCGCCGAGTCACCCTCGACGATGAACAGTTCCGACTTGGCCGGATCCTTCTCCTGGCAGTCGGCGAGCTTGCCCGGCAACGACGACATGTCGAGCGCGCCCTTGCGCCGGGTCAGCTCGCGCGCCTTGCGGGCCGCCTCGCGGGCCGTCGCGGCGTCGACGATCTTGGTGACGACCTTCTTGGCTTCCGCCGGATGCTCCTCGAACCAGCGGTCGAGCCCCTCGCCGACCAGGCTCTCGACCACCGGCCGCACCTCGGAAGACACCAGCTTGTCCTTGGTCTGCGACGAGAATTTCGGATCGGGGACCTTCACGGAGAGAATACACGTCAGGCCCTCGCGCGCGTCGTCGCCGGTGACCGACACTTTTTCCTTCTTCGGCACCAGGCCGGACGCCATGTAGCCGTTGATGGTCCGCGTCAGCGCGCCCCGGAAGCCCGCAAGATGCGTGCCGCCGTCGCGCTGCGGGATGTTGTTGGTGAAGCACAGCATGGTCTCGTGGTAGCTGTCGTTCCACTGCATCGCCAGTTCGACGGTGATGCCGTCGCGCTCGCCGACGACAGAAACCGGCTCGCCGACGACCGCCTGCTTGGAGCGGTCGATGTACTTGGCGAAGGCGATCAGGCCGCCCTCGTAATGCATGTCGATCTCGACCGGCTCGGGATTGCGGTTGTCGGTCAGGCGAAGCGCCACGCCCGAGTTCAAAAACGCCAGTTCGCGCAGCCGGTGTTCGAGCGTCGCGAGGTCGTAATCGGTCTTGGTGAAGATGTTCGTCGACGCGTGGAAGGTGATCACCGAGCCCGAGACCGGCTTGCCGTCGTCCTTCAGGGGCGCGTCGGCGACGATCTTCAGGGATTCGACGGCTTCGCCGTCCTCGAAACGGACGTGGTGTTCCTTGCCGTCGCGCCAGATCTTCAGTTCCAGCCAGTCCGACAGCGCGTTGACGACGGAAACGCCGACACCGTGCAGTCCGCCCGAAACCTTGTAGGAGTTCTGGTCGAACTTACCGCCGGCGTGAAGCTGGGTCATGATGACCTCGGCCGCCGAGACGCCCTCCTCGGTGTGGATGTCGACCGGGATGCCGCGGCCGTTGTCCGACACGCTGACCGAGCCGTCGCCGTTGAGCGTCACCTCGACGGTGTCGCAGTAGCCGGCCAGCGCCTCGTCGATGGCGTTGTCGACCACCTCGTAGACCATGTGGTGCAGGCCCGAGCCGTCGTCGGTGTCGCCGATGTACATGCCGGGGCGCTTGCGGACCGCGTCCAGGCCGCGCAGCACCTTGATCTGGTCGGCGCCGTAGGCCGCCGGATCGCCGCCCAGGGCGACCGTCGGCTGTTCGTCGGCAGCGGTTTCGTTTTCGGTCTCGTCACTCATGGTCCTGTTGCTTTCGTTTCAACGTCGTTTACGTGACCGTTATGTCGCCGGCGCGCTCAGCACGCCTTCGGCCACGTGGAAAAACTGCGCCCGGTCCCGCATGCCGTCGAACAGCGCCGCATCGGTACCGGTCATCCAGGCCTGGGTGTTCAGGCCCTCGATCAGATCGAACAGGGCCGCCCTGCGGTCCCGGTCCAGGTGCGCCGCGACCTCGTCCAGCAAAAGCACCGGCGAGGCACCGCGCTCGACCGTCTGCATGCGCGCGTGCGCCAGCACCAGGGCGATCAGCAGCGCCTTCTGCTCGCCGGTCGAACACAGCGCCGCCTCGCGCTTGCGCGTGCCGTGGCGGACCTCCAGGTCGGTCCGGTGCGGGCCGGTCCGGGTGCGTCCGTCGCCGGCGTCCGTCCGGCGGTCCGCCGCCAGCCCGGCGCGCAGGTGCTCTTCCGCATCGAGCGACGGCATCCCGTCGAGCCAGGCCTCGGGCCCGCCGACGAGGCTCAGTTCGGCGCCCGGGAACGGTCCGGCCCCGGCCTCGATGAACGCCGCCAGGCGGCCCACCATGTCGCGCCGGGCGGCGGCCACCGCCATGCCTTTCTCGGCCATCGCCGCTTCCAGCGCGTCGAGCCACGACGCATCCGCGCCGGGACCGTAATCGGCCAGAAGCCGGGCACGTTCGCGCATCGCCTGCTCGTAGGCACTGACGCGGCCTGCGTGCGCCGGATCGGCGGCATAGACGAGCCGGTCCAGGAACCGCCGCCGTGCCCCCGGCCCGTCGACGAAAAGCCCGTCCATCTGCGGCATCAGCCACACCACGGCGATGTGCTCGGCCAATACCGTCTGTGCCTTCTCGGGCTGTCCGTCGACCCTGACCACGCGGCGGTCGCGGACGCTGCCCGGCTCCGGGTCGAGCCCGGTGCCCAGCGATACCGGCCCGTCCGGCCCCACGATCTCGGCAGCCACCGCCCAGGTGCGTCCCGCCGGCGGGCCGTCGGTCCCGGCCTCGGTGCGGGTAACCTCGGCCAGTTTCGCGCGCCGGAGCCCACGCCCCGGCGCCAGGAACGAGACCGCTTCCAGAATGTTCGTCTTGCCGGCGCCGTTGGCGCCCGCCAGGACCACGCTGCGGCCGTCGAGCGCAAGCCGCGCGGCGGCATAGTTCCTGAAATCCGTCAGAGTCAGGCGGGTCACCGCGATCCGCCCGTCCGTATCCCCGGCCGGCGCGGGACCGGCGTTCACGTCTCCGGCGATCGCCGCTATGCCCGTCAAATTCGTCCGTCCGCGTCGTTGCTCATCATACCCGCATCGGCATCAGCACGTAGATCGTGCCCGCGTCCTCGTCGCCGCGGATGATCGTCGGCGAGGCCGCGTCGGAGAGATGGAAGATCGCCGTGTCGCTGTCGATCTGGCGCGCGATGTCGAGGAGGTAGGCGGAATTGAACCCGATCTCGAGCCCGTCCTGGCCGTAGCCGACCTCGATCTCCTCCTGCGCCGTGCCGTTTTCCGGGCTCGACGCCGACAGCGTCAGGGTATCGCCGTCGAGCGCCAGCTTGACGGCGCGCGACTTCTCCGACGAGATCGCCGAGACCCGGTCGACGGCGTCCGACAGGGACTTGCGGTCGACCGTCATTTCCTTGTCGTTGCCGGTCGGAATGACCCGCTGGTAATCCGGGAACGTGCCGTCGATCAGTTTCGAGGTCAGCACCGCGTCGTCGAACGAGAAGCGGATCTTCGCCTCCGAGAGCGAGATTTCGATGTCGTCGCCGGTCTCGTCGATCAGCTTGCGGATCTCGCCGACCGTCTTGCGCGGCACGATCACGCCGGGCATGCCCGCCGCGCCGTCCGGCAGCGGCAGTTCGACGCTGGCCAGCCGGTGGCCGTCGGTCGACACCGCGCGCAACACCTGGGTGCCGTCGCGGTCGAAGACGTGCAGGTAGATACCGTTCAGGTAATAGCGGGTTTCCTCGGTCGACATGGCGAACCGAGTGCGGTCGATCAACTCGCGCAGGTCGCCCGCCGCGAGCGAAAAGGTGTGCGCGTATTCGCCGCCGGTCATAATCGGAAAATCCTCGGTCGGCAGACACGACAGCGTGAAGCGCGAGCGCCCGGCGCGGATCGTCAGCTTGCCGTCGCCCGGCGCCTCCAGTTCGATCTGCGCGCCGTCGGGCAGCTTGCGGACGATCTCGAAGAACGTCAGCGCCGGCGCCGTCGTCGCCCCCGGCGTCGCGATGTCGGCGGCGACGTTCTCGACGATGTCGAGATCCATGTCGGTCGCGTTGAGCGACAGGCTCTCGCCGTCCGCCTCGATCTTCACGTTGGACAGGATCGGAATGGTGTTGCGTCGTTCGACGACGCTCTGCACATGCCCCAGCGAGCGCAAAAGATTTGTCCGTTCAATCGTCAGTTTCATACCCAAAGACCCACATTAGCTGTCCGATGCGGCGCCCATGACATCGCCCGGGGCACCCCTCGCGTTCAAATTTCACGCCTTGAATTTGCCGGGAGAAACCCCGCTGAAATCGGCCCGAAACCCCGCCAAAACGCAGGATTTTCCGGGCCCCAAAAGGCGTCCGCAAGTATAGCAGACGTGCCCCGCGACCCAAGCCTTTTAAAAGACGCCGGCGCCGCTAAACACGTCTGGATTTTGCATTTGAAAACAAAGCCTTGAGTGCCGCCGCGCGGCGGGCCTGCGGGTTTTCCGGTCAGCCTTCCAGCATGCGCCGCAGAAGTTCGATATCTTCGGCGAATCCGGGGTCCAGGGACTTCAGTTCCTCGACCTTTTTAACGGCGTGCATCACGGTGGTGTGGTCGCGGCCGCCGAACTTGCGGCCGATCTCCGGCAGCGAGCGCGCGGTCAGTTGCTTGGCCAGATACATCGCCACCTGGCGCGGCCGGGCCACCGAGCGCGCACGCCGCGCCGAATGCATGTCGGAAATGCGGATGTTGAAGTGGTTCGCCACCTGCTTCTGGATTTCCTCGATGGTGACGCGGCGGTCGTTGGCGCGCAGCAGGTCGTGCAGGACCTCCTGGGTCGCCTCGATGGTGATGTCTCGGCCGATCAGTTGCGCGTGCGCGACGACCCGGTTGAGACCGCCCTCGAGCTCGCGCACGTTCGACGTGATCTTGTGGGCCAGGAATTCCATCACCTTGGACGGGATGTCGGCCCGGATCTGCGCCGCCTTCGACTGCAGGATGCCGAGGCGCAGCTCGTAGGTGGTGGCGTGGATGTCGGCGACGAGGCCGCAGTTGAGGCGCGAAATCAGGCGCTCCTCCATGCCGACTAGGTCGGACGGCGACTTGTCGGCCGAAATCACGATCTGGCGGCCCTGATCGACCAGCGAATTGAAGGTATGGAAGAACTCTTCCTGGGTCGATTCCTTGCCGGCGATGAACTGCACGTCGTCGATCATCAGCACGTCGACGGAGCGGAACTGACTCTTGAAGTCCATGGTCGTGCTTTCGCGGATCGCCTGCACGAAGCGGTGCATGAACTTCTCCGCCGACAGATACACCACCGTGCGCTCCGGCGCCGTCTGGCGGATATGCCAGGCGATGGCATGCATCAGGTGGGTCTTGCCGAGCCCGACGCCGCCGTACAGGAACAGCGGGTTGAACGGCACCCGGTCGGCCTCGGCAACGCGCCGGGCGGCGGCATAGGCGAACTCGTTGGGTTTGCCGACGACGAAATTGTCGAACACGAAGCGCGGGTCGATCGCCGCGCCCAGGCCCGGACGCGCGCCCGGCATGTCGCCCTGGCCTTCACCGACCGGCGGCGTCTGGCGGCGGATGCCCTCGCGCGGCTGCGTCGGCACGCGGTCGGAGCGTACGCTGACCTCGATCGAGGCGACCTCCGGCGCTTCCGCCTGCCACAGCGTCGCGATCCGCTCCGCGTAGTGGGCGACGACCCAGTCGCGCATGAAGCGCGTCGGCACCGTGACGTGCACGATGCCGTCGGTGACGGTGCGGATCTTGATCGGCTTGATCCAGCTCTGGAACGCGGCCTCGCCGATCTCGTCGCGGAGTTGGGTGTTCACGGTGTTCCACTGTGCGAGGATGACGTCCTTGTCCGTGCTCTGCGGATCATCCTCATGGGTATTCGATGTGGCGTCGAAAGACGTCGCGTCGATCATGCGTCGGTTGCCCCCCTTGAACAGGCGATTCTTTGCATGCCCCAGCGCACAAAACCGGGACGTTTGTCTGCCAAGACGGATGACGAAAAGAGGCTTATCGGGACCAGGCCCAAACCGGAAAAGGGACGTCTATACTCGGTTCTTCACGGCATCGGCCGGAGCTTCCCCCAAAGTACTGCCAGCCGATTTTAGCTTGAACGAATTGCCGTCGCTGTCGCACCGGCAAGTGGCAAAAGCCAACCCCCCTTTAAATTCCTTCCTTCACGCGTCTCGACAAAATCGAAAAATAAACCAGCTTCGCTTCCGTGGCTGTGATCCAGATCATTCCAAATCCAGCCTAAATAAAAAAAATCAATTAACTTTAACAAATATTATAAAAATACTGCTGCAACGGAATTGTATATTGATCTTGGAACGCCTGCCATGTTCGACCGGGATGTGATGATGTCGGCATCCCCCTTCCCTGTTCGCGTCGACAGGTCCGATATTACGTAGACCCGGCGACGCTGACAACATGATCAAAAGGGAAACAGGGCAAATAAACTGAAATAAAAAACTTGACTCTGGTTACCTGATTGAAAGCGCGTTGTTTTTGCCCAATCCCACGGTGAGCGCGGGTTTCAGAGGGTCCCGCACGCTGCGCCGCACCCACGCGGCGGCACGCGCCGGACATGAAAAAGCCGCAAGACTGAAAGCTTGCGGCTAATCAATAGCTTGTCGGAAGAAGCGCAGGAACGGCTTAAGCGGCCATCCCCTTGATGCGGTGCGAAAGGCGCGAAAGCTTCCGCGAGGCTGCGTTCTTGGACAGCACATTATTCTGTGCGCCACGGGCCAGCAGCGGCTGGGCTTGCTGGAGCGCGGTCTGGGCGGCGGCCTTGTCGCCGCTGGCGATCGCTTCCTCGACGCTGCGCACGGCGGAGCGGATCGCGCTCACCCGCGCACGGTTGACCTGCGTGCGGCGCGTCGTCTGGCGGATACGTTTTTTTGCGGTGGCGCTGTTAGCCATCTCTATAAACCTCTTTCGTACGAACCCGTTTTGCTTGGGACCGCGAGCTTATATAGACCCTGCCCCGCGCCGTCAAGCGGCTCGGGCGGAATATTCGGAACACCGCTCAAGAGCAGATCCCTGTCCGGGCGCCTCAAGGCGGATTCTTGGCCGGGCGCCTCAAGGCGGATTCTTGGCCGGGCGCCTCAAGGCGCCACCGGGCTGACCGAAAATGCGATCACCGTACCGCCGTCGCCGTCGGCCTCGATCGCCAGCTTGAGCTGCTCGCGCTCGCGCCGGTAGACGCCCGGCGCGGCTTCCGTCCAGCCGAGCTGCGGCAGCACGTCGGCGTAGAACCGGCGCACCTGATCCGGTCCGGCGTTGCCGCGGGCCTCGGCCTCGGCGATGCGCCCGCCGGCGCTGTCGAAGGTGACGGCGGCGTTTTCGTTCTCGGTCAGGCCGTCCATCAACGGCAGATCCTCGATCACCGAAACGAAGGCGTCGGCACCAACGGCGGGCGGCGCAACGGTGCCGAGAAGAAGCAGGGAAAGAACGAACGCGCGTAGCATATTACGTGTCTAACATCACCGCTGGCATTTACCACAATAAAATGTCGAGCGGCCGCCCTGCACGAAATGCCGGATCGGCGCGCCGCAACCTTCATTCGGGCACGCCTCGCCGGCGCGCCCGTAGACCCGGAAGCTGTGCTGGAAGTAGCCGAGCTCGCCGGACGTCTGGCGATGATCCCTGAGCGACGAACCGCCGGCGGCGATGGCGTCGTTCAGCACCTCGCGGATTGCCGTTGCCAGCCGATCGGCACGGCCGCCCTTGACGGTCCTGGCCGTGCGCCGGGGCGAGATGCCGGCCTGGAACAGCGCTTCGGACGCATAGATGTTGCCGACGCCGGCGACGACGCGCTGATCGAGGATCGCCACCTTGATCGCCGAGCGCCGCTCGCCCAGGTTGGCCGCCAGCACCGCCCCGTCGAAGGCGTTGGAAAGCGGCTCAGGGCCCAGGTCCGCCAGCAGCTTGTGCGCCGCCAGCGCATCCTCGCCGAACAGGTCGAGGATGCCGAAGCGGCGCGGGTCGTTGTAGCGGATGGTGACGCCCGTATCCGTCACCAGTTCCAGGTGATCGTGCGGCGCCAGCGGCGGAGGCGTGTCTTCATATATGCGGTAGCGACCGGACATGCCCAGGTGCGACAGCATCACCAGCCCGCCGTCGAGCCGGATCAGCAGGTATTTCGCCCGGCGGTCGACGCTGACGACGCGGCGGCCGGTGATGTTTTCGGCGAAGCCTTCGGGCAACGGAAAGCGGAGATCGGGCCGGAACGCCGTCGCCTCGGCAATCACGGCCCCTTCCAGCGCCGGGGCGAGGCCGCGGCGGACGGTTTCGACTTCCGGCAGTTCAGGCATGAATTCGGGTCCCGGCAAATAAGGTCGATCTGATGCATCCGCAACGTAGCGTCTCCGGCCGCGTTCGGCTATTGTCGCGTCCATGGCAGCGCAAAAACAAACGAATAACGACGCCGGAACCGTTTCGTTCGGCTTCAGGGACGTCCTGCCGGGCGAGAAGACCGCGCTGGTGAACGGCGTGTTCGCCTCCGTCGCCGGCAAATACGACCTGATGAACGACCTGATGAGTCTCGGCATCCACCGGCTCTGGAAATCGGCGATGCTGGACTGGCTCGGCCCGCGTTCCGGCCAGACCCTGGTCGACGTCGGCGGCGGCACCGGCGACATCGCGTTCCGGTGGCTGGAACGCGGCGGCGGGCCGGTGCAGGTGGTCGATCATTCCGCCGAGATGATCGGCGTCGGCCGCGACCGGGCGCTGGACCGCGGCATCCTGAACGGCATTACCTGGACCGTCGGCAATGCCGAGGCACTGCCGCTGGAGGACGCGTCGGTCGACGTCTACGCCTCCGCGTTCTGCCTGAGAAACGTGGCCCGCCTCGACCTCGCCCTCGCCGAGGCGCGGCGGGTGCTGAAACCCGGCGGGCGGTTCATGTGCCTGGAATTTTCGCACCTGATCGTCCCGGCGCTCGAAGACGCCTACGATGCGTGGTCGTTCAAGGTGCTGCCGGCGCTCGGCGAACGGGTCGCGGCGGACCGGGAGTCATATGTCTACCTGGCCGAAAGCATTCGCCGTTTCCCCGACCAGGAGACCTATGCCCGGATGATCCGGGATGCCGGCCTCGATCAGGTCAAGGTCCGCAACCTGTCCGCCGGAATCGCCGCGCTGCATTCGGCCTGGCGTCTCTGAGGCCTCGCATATGTTCCGTTCGCTCCGCCACATAAAGCGTCTCCTTTCGCTTGCGCGCCTGCTGGCGCGGCACGACGCGCTGTTCGCGCTCGAACTCGCGGGGGTACCACCGGCACTTCTGAAGGCCGCCGCCGTCGGCGTCGACGCCGATACCTCGGGCAGGCCCGGCGAGCGTCTCGCCCGTGCGCTCAACGAAGCCGGCCCCAGTTTCATCAAGCTGGGCCAGGCGCTCTCGACCCGCTCCGACATCCTGGGCGAGGACCTGACCGAGGATTTGTCGTCGCTGCAGGACGACCTGCCGCCGTTTCCATCCGCCGAAGCCCGCGCCGCAATCGAGGAGGAACTGGGCGAGACGGTCGACGAGTTGTTCCTGTCGTTCAATGACGAGCCGGTCGCCGCCGCCTCCATAGCCCAGGTCCACTTCGCGCAGACCCGCGACGGCCGCGAGGTCGCGGTCAAGGTCCTGCGTCCCGGGATCGAGGCGGCGTTTCACCGCGACGTGGACTTGCTCCGCTGGATCGCCGAGATCGCCGAGCGCACCCAGCCGCAGCTCCGCCGCCTCAAGCCCGTGGCCTCCATCGAGACGCTAGCCGACACGGTCGAACTGGAGATGGATCTCCGCTTCGAGGCCGCCGCCGCCGCCGAGCTGCGCGAGAACTTCGCCGGCGATCCGGATTTCTGCGTGCCGGAAGTGGATTGGCCGCTGACGGCGCGCCGCGTGCTGACCACCGAGCGGCTGACGGACGGCATCCCGCTCGATGACCGGGACGCCATTGTCGATGCCGGGTTCGATCCCACCGACGTGCTGACAAAGGCCGCCGCGGCGTCGTTCCGCCAGGTGTTCCGGGACGGCTTCTTCCACGCCGACACGCATCCGGGCAACATGTTCGTGCTGCCGGACGGGCGCATCGGCGTCGTCGATTTCGGCATCATGGGCCGGCTCGATCTCAAGACCCGGCGGTCCATCGCCGAAATGCTGGTGTCGTTCCTCAACCGCGACTACCGCCGCGCCGCCGAGGTGCATTTCGAGGCCGGCTGGGTGCCGCGCGACCGCTCCATCGACAGCTTTACCCAGGCCTGCCGCTCCATCGCCGAGCCGATCCTCGACAAGCCGCAGAACGAGATCTCCATCGCCCGGCTGCTGGCGCAGCTCTTCCAGATCACCGAGACGTTCCGCATGGAAACCCAGCCGCAGTTGCTGTTGCTGCAGAAGACCATGCTGGTCGCCGAGGGCACGGCCCGCAAACTGGCGCCGGAAGCCAACATGTGGTTCCTGATCCGGCCGCTGATCGAGGAATGGATATACGACAACCTCGGTCCCGAGGCCAAGGTGCGCGACGCCGTCCGCAACCTTCAGGACGCGCTGGAGCGCCTGCCGGAGATGGTCGAGAGCGTCGAGCAGGGCTCGCGCATGATGGCCGAGGGGAGCTTCAAGCTGCACCCGGACACGATCCGCGCGCTCCGCGAGGGCGACAAATCCAGGCCGCGCCAGGGCATCGTGCTGTGGCTGGCGGCGCTGGCGCTGCTAGTCCTCTTCATCGCGGTGCTGTTCGACTAGGACTTCACGCATGCGTCATCCCGGACGCGGGTTTCCGCCGAGCGACAGCGAGGGCAGGAAAGCCAGCGATCCGGGACCTATCCGCACATCGTGCCAAACCCATCCATGGGTCCCGGGTCGCAAGGATCGCAACCGTACGCGAGACGCGTCCGGGCGATGCCTAGTGCCCGGGATGACGTGTTTGGCTAGTCTTCTTTGTCGTCATCCTCGCCCGGCGGTTTATAATGCATGGCGAACGGCTTGAGGCGCAGCTTGGTGCGGTGGTGTTCGGGGCCCTTCTCGCCGTCCGGGTGGAAGCCGCGGTAATAGTCCTTCTGCCATTTCTGGCTGCGCGCGCGCGATTCCGGGTTGAGCAGATCGGCGTTGAAGGTATTGCGGCTTTTCGACCAGTCGGCGTGACGTTTGTGGGTCTCGGCATCGCTCTCGAACGGCGCGACCACCGGCGCGACGGCTTCCATTACCGCCGGGTCGACCGGGAACACGTGGCAGAACGGCTCGTCGCGCTCGAAGCGGATCGGCGTGTCGGGCCGCGTGAACATCCAGTTCATGGTGAAGGTATAGGTCGACCAGTCGGTCTCGATCAGTCCCGAAAGCGCCTGGATCGCGTCCTTGGGCCGGTTGACCGGCCCCTGCGCCATCAGGCCGATGCCGGGCTCGGTGCGGAACAAGTAGCCGACGTGAAACGTCAGGATGCCGGACCCGAAGTGCGTCGTCGGCAGGAGGCCCTGGTCGTTCGAGGAGATCGCGATGTCGTTCTTCGACGCGCCGCCGTTCCAGACCGCCTCGAACGCGACGGGCGAGCAGATTTCCCAGCCCATCGCGTTGGCCATGGTCAGCGGCAGGCAGCGGTAGCCGTAGGCTTCCGGCAGCGCGTCCATCCACGCCCGGCCGCTGGGCGCGGGCCGGAGCTTGGGCGGATGCGGCACGGTCGGATAGGCGATGATCTGCAACGCTTGTCCCTCGTCTTGAATGAAGATGTTAGCTCACGCGGCGGCGGCCCGAAACCTCGCTGTCGCCTCGCGTTCATCGCTTTTGATTGCGGAGCGGGACTTAATACACTATTTACAGTGCAGTTTCGTGATTTATTTCGCTTATACATTCGCCCGCACGGGGAAGCGCAGGAAATGCAAGGCAAACGGGTTTTATTGATCGTCTCGGGCGGCATCGCCGCCATCAAGATACCGGAAACGATCCGCCGTATACTCGAACGGGGCGGGCGCGTCCGCTGCGTGCTGACCCGGGGCGGCGAACAGTTCGTGACGCCGCTGAGCCTCGCCGCGCTTTCCGAGGACAAGGTCTATTCGGATATCTTCTCGCTCACCGACGAAAACGAGATGGGCCACATCGAGCTTTCCCGCGACGCCGACGTGCTGATGGTCGCGCCGGCCAGCGCCGACATCATGGCCAAGATGGCGGCGGGCCTCGCCGACGACCTGGCGACGACGGTGCTGCTGGCGACCGACAAGCCGGTGATCTGCGCGCCCGCCATGAACGTCCGCATGTGGGAGCACGCCGCGACCCGGGCCAATGTGGCGACGCTCAAGGACCGCGGCGTCACCATGGTCGGTCCGACCGAGGGTGACATGGCCTGCGGCGAATACGGCATGGGCCGGATGGCCGAGCCGGCAGACCTGGTGCAGGCGCTGGAGGATTTTTTTAGCGAGGCGCCGCGCCCGCTCCAGGGGCGGCGCGCGGTGGTCACCAGCGGCCCGACGCATGAGCCGATCGACCCGGTGCGCTATATCGCCAACCGCTCCAGCGGCAAGCAGGGCCACGCCATCGCCGCCGCGCTGGCCGCGCTCGGCTGCGAAACGACATTGGTCACCGGGCCGACGCAACTGGCCGATCCCGGGGGGTGCGAGGTGATCCACATCGAAAGCGCGCGCGACATGCTGGCCGCGGTCGAGGGCGCGCTGCCCGCCGACATCGCCGTCTGCGCCGCCGCCGTCGCCGACTGGCGCACCGCGGACGCTGCCGAACAGAAGATCAAGAAGCAGGCCGGCAACGAACCGCCGCGGCTCGCCATGGTCGAGAACCCGGACATCCTGGCGACGCTTTCCAATGCCGGCAACAAGCGCCCGGCGCTGGTCGTCGGCTTCGCCGCCGAGACCGAGGACGTGATCGAAAACGCGCAGTCCAAGCGCGACCGCAAGGGCTGCGACTGGATCGTCGCCAACGACGTGTCGCCCCGCACCGGCACCTTCGCCGGCGACGACAACACCGTGCACCTGATCACCGCGGCGGGCGAAGAAACCTGGCCGCGCATGAGCAAGACTGACGTCGCCCGGCAACTGGCGGCGCGCATCGCCGGCCACTTCGAGGCCGCGGAATGAGCGATGTGCGCGTTGACGTCATCCGCCTCGAACACGGGGCGGACCTGCCGCTGCCGGCCTATGCCACGGCGGACAGCGCCGGCATGGATCTTCTGTGCGCCGAGAAGAACGGCGTCACGATCGAACCGGGGGCGCGCGCCATGATCCCGACCGGTATCGCCATCCAGTTACCGGCGGGCTACGAGGCCCAGGTCCGGCCCAGATCGGGCCTGGCGGCGAAACACGGGATTACGGTGCTCAACAGTCCGGGCACCGTCGACGCGGATTACCGGGGGGAAATCAAGGTGATCCTGGTCAACCTGGGCGAGGACGCGGTGACGCTCAAGCACGCCGACCGCATCGCGCAGATGGTCGTGGCGCCGGTGACGCAGGTCAGCCTGCACGAGGTCGACCGGCTGGACGACAGCGGCAGGGGGGCCGGCGGGTTCGGGTCGACCGGCACCGGCAGTTAAACGGGGGGGGGAGTATCGCCATGCTACGGATAACCAAGAAAATGCTGTTCGCGATCGAGGCGGTCCTCGATATCGCCTATCACGCCGGATCGGAACCGGTGCAGAGCCGCGAGATCACGCGCCGCCAGGGCATCCCGCAGCGCTACCTGGAACAGGCGTTGCAGCATCTGGTACGCGACGACATCCTGGTCGGCGTGCGCGGACCGCGCGGCGGCTACCGGCTGGCGCGCGAACGGCGCCGCATCAAGGTTGGCGACATCGTCCGTTCGGTGCGCAAGATGGAAACCGCCGAGGACCCGCTGCAGACCGAGGACGGGTCCGATCTCGGCCAGAAGGTGGTGCGCCCGCTGTGGGCCCTGATCCAGGACGATGTTATGAAACGCCTCGACGAGACGACCATCGACGATCTCTGCAACGACGCCATCGACGCCGGCATCGAGAGCGAGGGCCGCAAGAACCTCGACTTCATCATTTAAGAAAATTCCCGGAGGAACACCCGACCATGGATGACAGCCAAGCCAGCGCGACGCACCCGCACGAATTCCGCGGCAGGATCTACGACAACATCGTCGACACCATCGGCGCAACGCCGCTGGTGCGCCTGAGCCGCCTGATGAAGGACGAAGGCGTCGAAGGCGTGATCCTCGGCAAGTGCGAGTACTTCAATCCGCTGGCGTCGGTGAAGGACCGCATCGGGCTCGCCATGATCGAGGCCGCCGAACGCGACGGCCGCATCAAGGAGGGCGCGACGCTGGTCGAGCCGACGTCGGGCAACACCGGCATCGCGCTGGCCTTCGTCTGCGCCGCCAAGGGCTACCGCCTGATCCTGACCATGCCGGAAAGCATGTCGCTGGAACGCCGCAAGATGCTGCTGCTGTTCGGCGCCGAGACGGTGCTGACGCCGGCGCCGCTCGGCATGCGCGGCGCCATCGAGAAGGCCGAGGAACTGGTCGCCGAAATTCCCGGCGCGATGATGCTGCAGCAGTTCGAGAACCCGGCCAACCCGGAGATTCACCGCAAGACGACGGCCGAGGAAATCTGGAACGACACGGGGGGCAAGGTTGACTGCATCGTTTCCGGCATCGGCACCGGCGGCACCATCACCGGCTGCGCCGAGGTGCTGAAGCCGCGCAACCCGGACCTGAAGATGGTCGCGGTCGAGCCCGAGGACAGCCCGATCCTGTCGGGCGGCGCACCGGGCCCGCACAAGATCCAGGGCATCGGCGCCGGTTTCATACCGGCGATCCTCAACCGCGACCTGATCGACGAAGTGCTGCAGATCGGCAACGAGACCGCGTTCTCCATGGCCCGCAAGGTCGCCAGGCTGGAAGGCCTTGCCGTCGGCATCTCGTCCGGCGCGGCGCTGTCCGCCGCCGTCGAGGTCGCCGAGCGTCCGGAGATGGCCGGCAAGAACATCGTCGTGATCCTGCCGTCGTTCGCCGAGCGCTACCTGTCGACGGCGCTGTTCGAGGGCCTGGAGTAAGACCGTCACCCCGTCCTTCGAGACGGCCCCCAATAAATTGTTGGGCCTCCTCAGGACGAGGATGAAATCCCAACCTCATCCTGAGGAGCGGCTTGCCGCGTCTCGAAGGATGAGGAACGATGGGGCAAGCGAGACAATGGAAATGGATGCATGACCGACTTCACCGACGAACAGGTCGAACGCTACGCCCGGCATATCCTGCTCAAGGAAGTCGGCGGCGAGGGCCAGGCCAAGCTGTTGAACGCCAAGGTGCTGGTGATCGGCGCGGGCGGGCTCGGCTCGCCGGCGACCCTTTATCTCGCCGCCGCCGGCGTCGGCACCATCGGCATCGTCGACGCCGACGCCGTCGATCTTTCCAACCTGCAGCGCCAGGTCGCGCACAGCACGGACCGCATCGGCATGGCCAAGGTGGAAAGCGCGGCGACGGCGGCGCGCGCCATCAACCCGGACATCAACATCGTCGAGTACAACACCCGTATCGACGCCACCAACGCCATGGACATCATCGCCGATTACGACATCGTCGCCGACGGCTCCGACAATTTCGAGACCCGGTTCCTGATCAACGACGCCTGCTATTTCGCGAAAAAGACGCTGGTGTCGGCGGCGATCCTGCGCTTCGACGGCCAGCTCGCCACCTACAAGCCGCATGTCCATGGCGAAGACGGTTCGCACGGGCCCTGCTACCGCTGCATCTTCCGCGAGGCGCCGCCGCCGGGCCAGGTGCCGAGTTGCGCCGAGGCCGGCGTGCTGGGCGCGCTCTGCGGCATGATGGGATCCTTGCAGACGACGGAAGTGCTGAAGGAAATCATGGGCATCGGCGACAGCCTGTCGGGTTCTTTGCTGGTCGTCGACGGGCTATCGACCGAATTCCGCAAGATCAGGGTCAAGGCCGACCCGGGCTGCCCGCTCTGCGGCGGCACCCCGACGATCACCGATCTCTCCGTGCATGAAGGCGCCCAGGCGCCGAGCTGCGCCGTCAATGGCTGAGGGCAGCGCGCAGATATCCAGGCTCTCGCTGGTGGTGGCCTCCGGCACCTACGAGAAGGTGCATTACGCCTTCGTCATGGCGACCGGGGCGGCGGCGATCGGCATTCCCGTCACCATGTTCTTTACCATGGGGGCATGCCGCGCGGTGCTCGACGGCGCCGGCTGGCACGAGCTGCCGTCCGAACTGGATGGTATGCGCGCCAAAGACCGGGACGAGGATTTCGCCGAAAAGGGCGTCGCCACCATGGATGAGCTGATCGACAGCGCCGCCGAACTGGGCGTCCGGTTCATGGTCTGCGAAATGGGGCTCCGCGCCGAAAGCCTCGAGGACCGGGGCCCGCGCGACGGCCTCGACCTGACCCGCACCGGCGTGGTGACGTTCCTGGGCGACGCCGAACCCGGCGGGTCGATCGTTTATATTTAGATCGGTTTCACGCCGCGCATGCTTCGAGACGGACGCTTCGCGTCCTCCTCAGCATGAGGGTATCACTTGAATAGAACAATTAGCCTCATCCTGAGGAGGCCGTCAGGTCGTCTCGAAGGATGAGAACAGCCCCTACCCCTGCACCCAGGGCAGGCCGCGGACCTTCCAGCCGTTGACGGTGCCGCGGTGGTTGTCGGCGTTCTTGTCGCCCTCGAACCCCTCGGCGATGTTGTAGCACCGGGTGTAGCCGAGCGCGGTCATCGCCCTCGCCGCCGCCGCCGAGCGCTGCCCGGACCGGCACAGGAACAGGACCGGGGTGTCTTTTTCCGGCACCGCGTCGCGCACCGAATCCTCGAAGTGCGGATTGCGGTCCATACCCGGAAACAGGATCCAGGAAATCTTCACGAGCGGGTTCTTGAAGGCCTTGGGATCCGGACCGCCGACGTAGGCGAACTCGGCGTCAGTGCGGACGTCGACCAGCACCGCGCGCGTGTCGTCCTGCATCAGCTCCCATGTTTCCGTGGGCGACAGATCGCCGGCGTATTCGTCGTCGCTCATCAGCCGCGTCCCTCCAGGTGATCGATCATATCATCGATGTCGGTGAATTTCTCGCGCGGCTGCGGCTGCGTGGCGCGGGATTCCTCTTCCTCCTCGATGGCTTTCCAGTCCTCGAAACGGACGACACGCACGCCGCGCTCGTCCAGGAGCGCCGCCAGTTTGTCGCGGCCCGGTTTGGCGCCGCCCGCCGGAAAATCGGCGGCGATGTGCTCGGCGACCTCGACCCCGTCCGGGCGGCTCGACGAGATGACGCCCGAGGGCCCGCGCTTGATCCAGCCGACCGCGTAAAGGCCGGCGTCGATCTTTCCCTTATCGTTGGGAATGACGCCGCGGCTTTCGTCGTAGGGCAGGCCCGGGATGGGCTCGGCGCGGTAGCCGATGGCGGCGACCACGAGGCCGCAGGGGATGTCGTAGGTCTCGCCGGTGCCGACGGCGTTGCCGTCCTCGACCCGGGTGCGCTCGATACGGATGCCCTCGACGCGCTCGCCGCCCAGGATCTCCACCGGCTTGGCGAAAAACCCGAAGTGCGCACGCTTGGGCATGGCGTCGGGATCGCGTTCGGCAAAGGCGCGCAGCGTTTCCAGGTTCTTTTCGGCAAGGCGCTTTGCGCGGTCCTCCATGTCGTCGGGCACGCCGTCGGGGAGGTCGGCGGCATCGACCACCGGCGCGCATTCGGTCAGGTCCAGCATCTCGCGCAGTTCGACGTTGGTGAACTTGGCCTCCAGCGGCCCGCGCCGGCCGAGCAGGTAGACGTCCCGGATCGGCGACGCGTTCATGGCGTCGCGCGCATAGGGCGGCAGGTCGGTTTTGGCGCGGCCCGACTTGGAGCGCACCAGCACCCGCGCGATATCCAGCGCCACGTTGCCGTTGCCGATGACGACCGCGGTCTCGATATTCAGGTCCGGCTCCAGTTCGACGAAATCCGGATGGCCGTTGTACCAGCCGACGAACGCCGCCGAGCCGTGCACGCCCGTCTTGTCGGCGCCGGGGATCGACAGCACCCGGTCGGCCGGCGCGCCGACGGCGAGGATCACCGCGTCGTATATTTCGCGCAGCTCATCCAGGCTCACGTCGCGGCCGACCTCGACGTTGCCGAAATAGGCGATGCCCGCGTTGACGGCGGTTTTCTCGAATTTCCTGGCGACCTTCTTGGTGGTCTGGTGGTCCGGCGCGACGCCGCCCCGGATCAGACCGTAAGGCGTCGGCAGACGCTCGATGATGTCGATGACAGGATCGTCGACGCTTTTCGCGATGGCGTCGGCGGCATAGAAACCCGCCGGCCCGGAGCCGATGATCGCGACCGATATTGCCATTTTGCCCCCCGTATACTTCGTCCCGGCAATTCAATTTCGAGGGGCGCGTCTCACTCGGCTACCGTCCACGTGTGTCCGGCATGCATGATCGACTTCAGGTCCGCGCCTCCGGCGCGCTTGACGGCCTCGGCCTTCACCCGGGCCATCCCGTCCCCGTAACTCTCACCTGGATCACAGTAAATCACACCGACAGCGACCGGCAAAGTTTCATCGTCCATGCCGGCGAGAATGGTGGCGAGGATGCGGTTGGTCTCGTCGTGGACCAGCACACCGGCCGCTTCCGGGCCGTCCTCGCCGATCTCGACGGACTCCAGCGACAGCGTCTGGGGGTTGAGCTTGATCCCCTTGTCACGGTCCTTGCCGTAGACCAGCGGCTCGCCGTGACGGCAGACGACCTGGCGGTCGGCGGCGATAGCCTTCTCGGTGATGTCGGCGAAGACGCCGTCGTTGTAGACGATGCAGTTCTGCAAAACCTCGACGAAGCTGGCGCCGTTGTGGGCGTGTGCGCGCTTGAGGATGTCCGGCAGGTCCTTCTGCTGGCTGTCGATGCCGCGCGCCACGAAACGCGCGCCGGCGCCGAGCACGAACACGCATGCCGACACCGGGTTGTCGACCGAGCCCAGCGGCGTCGACGGCGACCGGGTACCGGCGCGCGACGTCGGCGAGGCCTGGCCCTTGGTGAGGCCGTAGATCTCGTTGTTGAACAGCAAGACCTGCACGTCGACGTTCCGGCGGATCACGTGCATCAGGTGGTTGCCGCCGATCGACAGCATGTCGCCGTCGCCGCCGACGACCCAGACATCCAGTTCCGGGTTGGCGAGCTTGATGCCGGTGGCGAACGCCGGGGCGCGGCCGTGGATGGTGTGGAAGCCGTAGGTCTCGACATAGTACGGGAACCGCGCCGCGCAGCCGATACCGGACACGAATACCGTATTCTCGGGTTCGGCATTGAGTTCGGCCAGCGTGTTCAGGACCGCGCGCAGGATCGCGTAGTCGCCGCAGCCCGGGCACCAGCGGACTTCCTGATCCGTGGCATAGTCCTTGGCGGTACGTTTTTCGGGGGGTGTCAGGTCGTTCATCTCAACCCTCCAGGATGTCGAGGACGGCGTCCTCGATCTCTTTGATCTTGAACGGCTGGCCGGAGATCTTGTTGAGCCCCTTGGCGTCGATCAGGTACTCGGCCTTGAGGAGCGTGATCAGTTGCCCGTTGTTCATCTCCGGGATCAGCACGGTATCGTAACTCTTCAACAACTCGCCCAGGTTCCGGGGCAGCGGCCAGATGTGCGTAAGGTGCACGTGCGACACGTCCTTGCCGCGGTTGATCAGGTTGTCGACGGCGCGGTTGATGGGCCCGTAGGTCGAGCCCCAGCCGACCACCGCGAGCTTGCCCGACGTATTGCCGAGCTCGACGCCCTGTTCCGGGATATCGTTCGCGATGCCGTCGATCTTGGCGGCGCGCACCTTGGTCATCTTGTGGTGGTTTTCCGCGTCGTAGGAAATATGCCCGGTGTCGTAGCTGCGCTCGATGCCGCCGATGCGGTGCATCATCTCCGGCGTGCCGGGCTTGGCCCAGACCCGGGCCAGCGTCTCCGGATCGCGCAGGAACGGATGGAAGCCTTCCGGCTCGGTGGTAAACTCGACCGGGAACGGCTCGTACGCGTCCAGGTCGGGGATGCGCCACGGCTCGGCGGCGTTGGCGATGTAGCCGTCGGTCAGCAGCATCACCGGCGTCATGTACTTGGTGGCGAGCCGCACCGCCTCGATCCCGACCTCGAAGCAGTCGGATGCCGAACGGGTCGCCAGCACCACCAGCGGCGCGTCGGCGTTGCGCCCGTAGACCGCCTGGTAGAGGTCGGACTGTTCGGTCTTGGTCGGCAGGCCCGTCGACGGGCCGCCGCGCTGCGAGTTGACGACGATCATCGGCAGCTCGGCCGACAGCGCGAGGCCGATCGCCTCGCCCTTGAGCGCGATGCCCGGGCCCGAGCTCGATGTGATGCCGATGGCGCCGGCGTAGCTGGCGCCGATGGCGGCGCAGGCCGCGGCGATCTCGTCCTCGGCCTGGAAGGTGGTGACGCCCAGGTGCTGCATCTTGGCGAGCGAGTGCAGAAGCGGCGAGGCCGGCGTGATCGGATAGGATGCGAACATCACCTCCAGCGCCGCCAACTCGGCGCCCTTGACCAGGCCCCAGGCCAGCGCCTCGGTGCCGGTGACGGTCCGGTAAAGGCCGGGCGCGATCTCGGCCGGCGCGATATGGAAGCCGTGCACGCCTTCCGGCAGCTCCGCGGTCTCGCCCATGGCGTGGCCGGCGTTCATCGCCGCGATGTTGGCCTCCGCGATCCCGGGCTTGTTCGCGAACTTCGCGGTCAGCCACTCCTGCGTCGTCTTGCGCGGCCGTGCAAACAGCCAGTAGACGAAGCCGAGCGCCCACATGTTCTTGCAGCGGAGCGCGTCCTTCTTGGAAAGCTCGAATTCCTTCACCGCCTCCTGCGTCATCGCGGAGATGTCGAAGGAAATGACGCGGAACGGATCGAGGGTGCCGTCTTCCAGGGGCGACGTCTCGAAGCCCGCCTTGGCCAGATTGCGCTCGGTGAACGTGCCGGTATCGACGATCACCAGGCCGCCCTTCCTGAGCCTCGGCATCTCGACCATGAGCGCCGCCGGGTTCATCGCCACCAGCACGTCGAAATCGTCGCCCGACGTCATGATCTTGCGCGCGCCGAAATTGATCTGGAACGACGAGACACCGAACGTGGTGCCGACGGGGGCGCGGATCTCGGCCGGGAAATCCGGGAACGTGGAGAGGTCGTTGCCGGCGAGCGCGGTCGCTTCGGTGAACTGGCCGCCGGTCAGTTGCATGCCGTCGCCGCTGTCGCCGGCGAAACGGACGACCGCCGATTCCAGCGCGTCGCGGCTGGAGGCATCGGCCGGTGCATTCAGAACCTGATCTATCTTGCTCATGCGTTGCTTCTATCAGTGACGTCCGCGCTCGGCAGCCGGGTCGCGTCGTGTTTGCTGCGCTGCAGAACGCAAAACCGTGAGATTCAGGAAAAATATAAGCCGACCGGCGGAGAGCCACAACCCAACGCGTTCTAGGGTTATGTCCGACACCGGGGCTGGCCAAAGCGGGACCGAATACCGATATTAGGCGCACCGACTGACAAGGAGTTCCGAATGTCCGCACTTCCCGACGATCCCCGGCAAATCCTCGACGATCTTCTGGCCCGCGCCCGGACGGCCGGTGCCGACGCCGCCGACGCGATCCTGGTCGAGGGCACGTCGGCGAGCCTGTCGTGCCGCCTCGGCGAACCGGAGGATCTGGAGCGTTCGGAGGCCCACGATCTCGGCCTCCGGGTGCTGATCGGCAAGCGCCAGGCGGTGGTCTCGTCGGCGGACTTTTCGAACGCGGCGCTGACGGATCTGGTCGAACGCGCCGTCGCCATGGCCCGCGCCGTGCCGGAGGATGCCTACGCCGGCCTCGCCGATCCGGACCTGTTGGCGGCCGACATTCCCGACCTCGAGGAATTCGATCCCGCCGAGCCGACCGCCGAACGGATGATCGAGACCGCGCGCGCCTGCGAGGACGCGGCCCGCGCCGTCGATGGCATCACCAATTCGGAGGGCGCCGAGTTCGGCTACGGCAAGTCGTCGGTGTGGCTCGCCGCGACGAACGGGTTCAACGGTTTCAGACAAGGCTCGCGCTTTTCCATCGGCGTCAGCGTCGTCGCCGGCGAGGGCACGAAGATGGAGCGGGACTACGAGTATTCGTCGACCGTCTGGCTCGCCGACCTGGACGATGCCGAAGAAATCGGTAGGAAGGCCGGCGACAACACGGTCCGGCGCCTCAACCCGAAAAAGGCCGGGAGCGCGCAGCTTCCCATCGTCTACGACCCGCGCGTGGCGTCCTCGCTGATCGGGCACTTCACCGGCGCCGTCAACGGCCAGTCGGTGGCGCGCGGCACCACGTTCCTGGCCAGCAAGATGGGCGAAAAAGTATTCGCCGACGGTGTCACCATCGTCGACGACCCGCTCAAGAAACGCGGCCTGCGCTCCAAGCCGTTCGACGGCGAAGGCGTGCAGACGAAAACCCGCAATGTCATCGACGACGGGGTGCTGACGACGTGGATTCTCGACCTCGCCACGTCCAGGCAACTGGGGCTCGAGACCACCGGCCACGCGGCGCGCGGCACCGGCGGCCCGCCGAGCCCGTCGGCGACCAACGTGCACCTGGCGGCGGGCAGCGTCACGAAAGAGGATTTGATCGGCGCCATCGACGAGGGCTTCTACGTCACCGAACTGATCGGCATGGGCGTCAACAACGTCACCGGCGACTATTCCCGGGGCGCCGGGGGCTTCTGGATCGAAGGGGGCGAGATCGCCTATCCGGTCAACGAGGTGACCATTGCCGGGAACCTGCGTGACATGTTCCTCAACCTGACCCCCGCCGACGACCTGGAATTCAAGCGCGCGACGAATTCACCGACCGTCCGCGTCGACGGGATGACCATCGCGGGGGTTTGACCACCGGTTCGTCATCCCGGACACGGATTTCCTCCGAGCGCAGCGAGGTCAGGAAAACCAGTGATCCGGGACCCATAGACCCATCACGCCAAGCGTTCGATATGGGTCCCGGATCGTAAACCTCGCACCTGCAATCCTTCGGCTTGCAGGCTCGGCTAACGTCCGGGATGACGATTTTTTCGGGAAATCTACGACGGCATCAACAATGCCAGCGCCGCGGGCGCCAGGGTGATGCGCGCCGGCAGGCTGGCGAGGATGTCGCCGTCGCCCTGCACCGGGTCGTGATCGACGCGTTCGACGGCGATGTCGGTGGCCGGCACGATCTTGACGTCCGGCAGCCTGGTCAGCCGCCCGAGCGCCAGCCACACCGCGTAGCGGATGGTCCGGCATACCCCCGGTTTCATGAACAGCACCACGTGCAGCGACGGATCCTCGAGCCGGGCGTCCGGCGCACAGACGAACGTGCCGCCGTAGAAATGCCCGTTGGCGATGACGGCGGACGCGACCTCGAAGGTTTCGCCGTCGGCGGTGACCCGGTATTGCGGAAACTTGAACGACGCCAGGGTACGGAGCGTTGAGAGCACGTAGGCGGTCTTGCCGAGCAGTTTCTTCACCGCCGGTCTGACCTCGGCCACCACGTGCGCGTCGAAGCCGAAGCCGGCCATCATCACGAAGCGGCGGCCGTTGACGACGCCGACCGAGATCGGCTGCGGGCGGCCCTGGGCGATGGTCCGGGCGATTTCCCGGGCCGAGCCGCCGAGCCCGATCTCGTGCGCCAGCACGTTCGCCGTACCGAGCGGAATGACCGCCAGCGGCAACGGCTTGTCGCCGAGGCCGTTGACCACCTCGTTGATGGTGCCGTCACCGCCGGCGACGGCGATGGCATCCAGTTTGGTTTCATCCGCCTCGCGGGCGTACGTCTCCGCGTCGCCGCGCTTGGTGGTCGGGCGTACGTCGACGTCGACGCCCTCGCTGATCAGCGCACTCAGGATGCGCTCGAACTTGCGGCGGCGGCGCCAGCCGGCGGTCGGATTGTGGATGACGAGAACGCGCCGCGGCGCGCGGGCGGGCAGATTTTGGGAACCGGTCACGGCGGGCGTCTCCAGGTAAAGGATCGGGGCAATCGCTGCCGGTTAACCAACATCAAAAATATATGTTCGTCATGTGACAATACGGTGAAGGTTTTTATTCGTCACAAAAGTAAAATATGCATCGGTTATTGTCCGGCCACTAAATAATGTGGTTCTGGGCAGAGATCGACCGGCATCGTGAACGAAATTACCAAGCCCCGGCATCGTTACCGCAGCATCTGGATATCGGATATCCATCTCGGCACCCGGGGCTGCCAGGCCGAGATGCTGCTCGACTTCCTCAGGCACACGGAAAGCAAGTACCTCTACCTGGTCGGCGACATCATCGACGGCTGGCGCATGAAGCGCGCCTGGTACTGGCGCCAGGCCCACAACGACGTGATCCAGAAGCTGCTGCGCAAGGCGCGCAAGGGCACGCGGGTCATCTATATCCCCGGCAACCACGACGAAAAGTTCCGCGATTTCACCAACCACCGCTTCGGCCGCGTCGCGGTGTTGTACGAGACGGTGCACACCATGGCCGACGGGCGGCGCTTTTTGGTGCTGCACGGCGACCGCTTCGACGGCGTCATCATCTACGCCAAGTGGCTCGCGTTCCTGGGCGACCACGCCTACAACGCCGCCATCGCCATCAACCTCTGGTTCAACCGCATCCGGCGCGCCTTCGGCCTGCCCTACTGGTCGCTGTCGGCGTTCCTCAAGCACAAGGTCAAGAACGCCGTCGAGTACATCTCCAGGTTCGAGGACGCGGTGGTCGAGGAGGCCGGGCGGCGCGGCACCGACGGCGTCATCTGCGGACACATCCACACCGCCGAAATGCGCGAGATCGACGGCATCACCTACTGCAACGACGGCGACTGGGTCGAAAGCTGCACGGCACTGGTCGAGCACGAGGACGGCCGCCTGGAAATCCTGCACTGGGCCGAGATGCAGGGGCTCTCGCCACTAGGAAAAGATACATGCGACTCCTCATCGTCAGCGACGCCTGGCTTCCTCAAGTCAATGGCGTTGTCCGTTCGCTCGATACTGTAAGGCAGGGCCTGATCGAGCGCGGTCACGCGGTCGAGATGGTAACCCCGCACCGGTTCCGCACCATCCCGTGCCCGACGTACCCGGAAATCCGCCTCGCCGTCCTGCCAGGGTCGAAGACCGCCGGCATTATCGAGGATTTCCGGCCCGACGCCATCCACATCGCGACCGAGGGACCGCTGGGCCAGGCGGCGCGCAAGCACTGCCTCCAGCGCGGCTACCCCTACACCACCGCCTATCACACCCGGTTCCCGGAATACATCCACGCGCGCTGCCGGTTCCCGCTCAGTTGGAGCTACGCGCACCTGCGCAAGTTCCACAACACCGGCAAGCGCATCATGGTCGCGACCCAGACCATCGAGGACGATCTGCGCGCGCGCGGCTTCAACAACATCGTGCGCTGGACGCGCGGCGTGAACACCGGACTGTTTCATCCGCGCAAGGAAGAGTTCCTCGATTTTCCGCGCCCGATCAGCGTCTACGTCGGCCGCGTCGCCATCGAGAAGAACATCGAGGCGTTCCTGAAACTGAACATCCCCGGCACCAGAATGATCGTCGGCGACGGTCCGGCGCGGGCGCACCTCGAGGAAAAATACCCGGAGGCCAAATTCATGGGAGCCCGCGAAGGCGAGGACCTGGCGCGGCATTTCGCCGCATCGGACGTGTTCGTGTTCCCGAGCCGCACCGACACCTTCGGCCTCGTGCTGCTGGAAGCGCTGGCATCGGGCCTCCCCGTTGCCGCCTACCCGGTGCCGGGCCCGCTCGACGTCATCGGCGACGCACCGGTCGGTGTGCTCTCGGAAGACCTCGAAGACGCGGTCAAAAAGGCGCTGGTGATCGACCCCGTACTCTGCCGCAGGCACGCGGAAGGGTATTCCTGGGACGCCTCCATCGACCAGTTCTTCGGCAACCTCTACCCGTTCCGGGGCGCGCACGCCATCGAACCGGCGGCTTAATTTCACCCCAGTTCCTTATCGTCATCCCGGACGTTAGCCGAGCCTGCAGGCCGAAGGCGCGCAGGTGCGAGGGTTACGATCCGGGACCCATATCCGCGACGCGGGCGATATTGCCATGGGTCCCGGCTCGCGCCCCTTACCGGGGCTTGTCCGGGATGACGATTATGGAAGAGCCCGACCATACGCATTGGCTACCGGACTCCCCGTGTGGTAATGTCCGGGCGTTCGCAACAACGGTCGCCAAGCCTTGGAAAATAAAGACGAAAAGATACCCGGTCAGCACCTGCCGACGGACGTTCTGGTCCGCCGCCTGGTCCGCGACAACCTGCGCCATTACTGGCCGCAACTGTCGTTCGCACTGTTCTGCATGGCTGTCGTTTCCGGCACCACGGCGCTTTCGGCGTACCTGATGGAGCCCGTCGTCAACGAGGTCTTCATCGCCGAGAACGAGGACATGCTGTGGTGGGTCTCGGGCGCGGTACTGGCGACGTTCCTGGCCAAGGGCTTCGCCAGCTACGGCCAGTCGCTGCTGATGGCGTTCGTGGGCTTGCGCATCATCGCCGACAACCAGACCCGGCTTTACCGGCACCTGATCGGCATGGACCTCGGGTTCTTCAATTCGATGCCCGCCGGGCGGCTGGTGTCGCGGTTCCTGGTCGACATCAACCACATGCGGGTCGCGGTCTCGAACGCGCTGACCGGGTTCGGCAAGGACCTGCTGTCGCTGATCGGCCTCGTCGCCGTGATGTTCGTGCAGGACTGGCAACTCGCCTTCATTGCCTTTTTCGTGTTCCCGGCCGCGGTCTATCCGATCGTCCGGCTGGGCCGGCGCATGCGCAAGGTGACCGCCAACACGCAGGAGGAGACCGGGCTGTTCTCGGCGATCCTCGACCAGAGCTTCCAGGGCATCCGCGTCGTCAAGGCCTACGGCATGGAGAATTACGAGACGTCGCGCGTTTCGGAACTGGTCGAACGCATCTTCGGCCTCAACATCAAGTCGGCGCGCATCCGCGCGCTGTCGAGCCCAATCATGGAGACGCTGGGCGGCTGCGCCGTCGCCGTGGTCATCGTCTACGGCGGCTACCGGGTCATTCACCAGAACCTGGACCCGGGCTCGTTCTTTTCGTTCATCACCGCGCTCCTGCTCGCCTACGAGCCGATGAAGCGCCTCGCCAACCTCAACGCCAGCCTGCAGGAAGGCCTGGCCGGCGCGCAGCGGCTGTTCGACCTGCTCGACACCGAGCCCGGCATCACCGAACGCCCGGACGCCACGCCGCTCACGGTGCCGGTCGAGGGTACGATCGAGTTCTCGGACGTCACGTTCTCCTACGTCGAGGGCCAGCCGGCGCTGGAGAACGTCACCATGAAGATCCCCGCCGGCAAGGCGGTCGCGCTGGTCGGCCCGTCGGGCGCCGGAAAATCGACGATAATGAACCTGATCCCGCGCTTCCATGATATCGACGCGGGCACCATCACCATCGACGGCACCGACGTGCGCGACGCGACGCTGGAAAGCCTGTATGCCAACATCTCGCTGGTCAGCCAGGAGGTGACGCTGTTCGACGACACGGTCCGCGCCAACATCGCCTACGGCAAACCGGGTGCGTCCGACGACGAAATCCGCGAGGCCGCCCGCCACGCCGCGGCCCTCGAGTTCATCGACGACCTGCCGGACGGCTTCGAAACCCAGGTCGGCGAGCGCGGCGTCAGGCTGTCGGGCGGCCAGCGCCAGCGCCTCGCCATCGCCCGCGCGATCCTCAAGAACGCGCCGATCCTGCTCCTCGACGAGGCGACCTCGTCTTTGGACACCGAGAGCGAACGGCACGTGCAGAAGGCCCTCGACCACCTGATGAAGGACCGCACCACGCTGGTCATCGCGCACCGGCTCTCGACCATCGTCGGCGCCGACCTGATCTACGTGATCCAGAACGGCGCCATCGTCGAGACCGGCTCGCACCGCGAGCTGGTCGAAAAGGGCGGCGCCTACGAGAAACTCTACGCCCTGCAATTCGCCGCCGAGGCCGAAACGCAGGCCCGCGCCGGCACCGGCTGAGCGGGCGGTCCGGTGCTGAAATCCATTTCCAAGAGAATATCCCGGAGCACGCCGGTCCGGCTGTTCGTCTGCTGGCTGGCGGCGCTCTACATCCGCTTCGTCTGGATCACGGGGCGCTGGACGCGCGTCGGCGAGGAGAACTTCCGGGAAACCTTCGAAGCCGGCCCGGCGATCCTGTGTTTCTGGCACGGCCGGCTGCTGATGGCGCCCTACACGTGGCAACGGCGGCACCCGCCGTTCCGCATGCTGATCAGCGCGCACCGCGACGGCGAGCTGATCGCCAACACCGTCCGGCATTTCGGCATCGACTGGCTCAAGGGTTCGACGTCGAAGGGCGGCGCCGGCGCGCTCAGGGCCATGGTCCGGGCGCTCCGTTCCGGCGAATGGGTCGGCGTCACCCCGGACGGCCCGCGCGGCCCGCGCATGCGGGTCTCGGACGGCATCGTCAACCTCGCCAAGCTTTCCGGCGTGCCGATCCTGCCGGTCACCTACGGCATCGAGCGCGGCAAGGTCCTGGGGTCGTGGGACCGGTTCCTGGCGGCGCTGCCGTTTTCCAGGGGCGTGCTGATCTGGGGCGAACCGCTGTTCGTGCCGCGCGACGCCGGCGACGAGGAACTCGCGAAGCTGCGCCGGGAACTGGAGGACCGCCTCAACGGCATCACCCGGGACGCCGACGAAGCGACGGCGCGGACACCGGTCGAGCCCGCACCCGAGGTGGAGGGATTGCCGGCATGATCCTTTCCATGTACCGCGTCGCCACCGCGATCGGCGGCCCGCTGATCTCGCATTACCTGAAGAAGCGCCTCAAGCGCGGCAAGGAAGATGCCGGACGCTTCAACGAGCGCCGCGGCGTCGCCGCCGAGCCGCGCCCCGAGGGCCGGCTGATCTGGATGCACGGCGCCAGCGTCGGCGAGTCGCTGTCCATGGTGCCGGTCATCGAGGAAATCGTGTCGCGCCCGGACAGCCCCAACGTGCTGGTCACCACCGGCACCGTGACGTCGGCCAAGCTGATGCGCGAGCGCCTGCCCGAAGGCGCGATCCACCAGTTCGTGCCGGTCGACCGCCTGCCCTACGTGACGGCGTTCCTCGATCACTGGCAGCCGGACCTGGCGCTGTGGTGGGAGTCCGAACTGTGGCCGAACCTGGTGGTCGAGACCCACGACCGGCAGGTGCCGATGATGCTGGTCAACGCGCGGATGTCGCCGCCGTCTTTCCTCAGATGGCAACGCTGGCGCTCGCTGGCGCGGGCGCTGCTGGGATGTTTCAAGGTGGTGCTGGCGCAGACCGAGACGGACGTCGAGCGGTTCCGGTCCCTCGGCGCCGGCAACGTCGTGCGCATGGGCAACATGAAGTTCGCCGTGCCGGCGCTGCCCTGCGACGAAGGCACGCTGGCCGAGATCCGTGCGCGCACCGGGCTTCGTCCGATGTGGCTCGCCGCCAGCACCCACGCCGGCGAAGAGGAGGCCGCGTGGCAGGTGCATCGGGCGATCAAGCCGAGCCATCCCGATCTGCTGACCATCATCGTGCCGCGCCACCCGGAGCGCGGGCCGGAGATCGCAACGATACTCCGCGACGCCGGCGCCCGGGTCGCCGTCCGGTCGAACAGCGAACCCGTCACCCCCGAGACCGATATCTATCTTGCCGACACGCTGGGCGAACTGGGGCTGTTTTTCCGCCTCGCCTCGATCGTCTTCATGGGCAAGTCGCTGGTGCCGGCGGGCGGTCAGAACACCATCGAGCCGGCACGCCTGGGGGCCGCCATCATCACCGGCCCGCATTACTGGAACTTCGACGAGATCACCAAGGCGATGAAGGCGGCCGGCGGACTGGAAATCGTCGACGACGCCGACGGCCTCGCCCGGGCCGTCAAACGCGACCTCGACCAGCCGGCACAGGCACAGGCCCGCGCCAAGGCGGCGTTCGAGTACGTGGAGCGGGAATCCCGCGTGCTCGACGTGTTCATGGACCACGTCGCGCCGTTCCTGGATGCGCCCGCCGCCACGGAGAAACCCCGTGCGCGCGCCTGATTTCTGGGGGCCGGGACGCACGTCATTTTCCGGTAGATCGATGGCGGCGCTGCTGTCGCCGCTGGGCCACGTCTACGGCGCCGTCACCGCGTCGCGGGCCCGAAGGCCGGCAGCATGGGAAGCCCCGGTGCCGGTCATCTGCGTCGGCAACGCGGTCATGGGGGGCGCCGGCAAGACCCAGGTCGCGATCGACCTCGCCGGCCGCCTGACGCGCGCCGGCAAGACGCCGCACATTCTGACGCGCGGCTACGGCGGACGGTTCAACGGCACGGTCCGCGTCGATCCGGAAACCCACACGGCGGACGACGTCGGCGACGAGGCCCTGCTGCTGGCCGAACACGCCCCGGTGTGGCGCGGCGCCGACCGGGTCCGGGACGCGCAGGCCGCGTGCGACGCCGGCGCCGGTGTCATCGTCATGGACGACGGGTTCCAGAACCCGGCGCTGGCCAAAACGCTGAACCTGCTGGTCGTCGACGGCGATTACGGATTCGGCAACGGCCGCGTGTTCCCGGCGGGCCCGCTCCGCGAACCCGTTGAAAGCGCGCTCGCCCGCGCCGGCGCGGCCGTCGTCATCGGCGGCGATGCGGATGCGCTCGGCCTGCCCGCGTCGCTGCCCCTGTTCCGGGCAAGCGTGCGGCCGGCGACCGCGGCCGCCGGGCTCTCGGGAAAGACCGCGATCGCCTTCGCCGGGATCGGCCGGCCGGAAAAATTCTTCCGCACCCTCGCGGACGCCGGCGTCACCCTCGCCGCCACGCACGCGTTCGCCGATCATCACGCTTTCCGCCCCGACGAACTGAAACCGCTGATCGCCGCCGCGAACGATGCCGGTGCGGTGCTCGTCACCACCGCCAAGGATATCGTCCGGGTCCCCGGCGATCTGAGAACGCACGTCACGCCGTTTCCGGTCCAGCTCGCATGGGAAGACGAGCGGGCGCTGGAATCCTTTATTCTCGAGCAGAGCGGCCTAAACTGACGCCATGCTGCGGCCGCAAACCTTTCTGGAAAAATATATCCGCCATCCGCTGGAGGCGCTGGCGGCGGCCACCGTCTGGAGCGTGTTCCGCGCGCTCCCGGTCGACGGGGCGTCCGCACTCGGCGGGTTCATCGGGCGCAGCATAGGCCCCCGGATCATCATTTCGGAACGTGCGCGGAAGAATATCGAGCGCGCCTTTCCCGGGATCGATGACGACGCCGCCGAGGCGATCATCGCCGACATGTGGGAGAACCTGGGCCGCACGGTGGGCGAGTTTCCGCACCTGGCCGCGTTCACGTTCGACGGCCCCGACCCGCGCGTCCGCATCGACGGCCTCGAGCACCTGACCCACTTCCGCGATGACGGCGAGCCCGGATTTTACCTGAGCGCGCATCTCGCCAACTGGGAACTGGCGCCGTTGACCGCGCACGTCTACGAGGTGCCGTCCGCCTTCGTCTACCGCGAAGCCAACAACCGGCTGGTCGAGAATTTCTACATGGCCGGGCGCAAGCATTACCGCGACATGATGATCCGAAAGGGCCGCGAGGGTGCGAAGCGGATGCTGCAGGCGCTGCGGGAAGGCAAGCACGTCGGCCTGATGCTGGATCAGAAAATGAACGACGGGATTGCCGTGCCGTTCTTCGGGCACGACGCGATGACGGCGTCGGCGCTGGGCGATCTCGCGGTCAGCCTGAAATGCCCGGTGATCCCGGCGCGGGTGATCCGTGAGCGGGGGGCGCGGTTCCGGGTCGAGGTCTCGGCGCCGATCCGCGCCGAATTGACCGGCGACAAGGCCGCCGACGCCCGCGCCTTCACGGCGCGCGCCAACCGGATCATCGAGGGCTGGGTGCGTGAAAAACCCGGCCAATGGCTGTGGCTGCACAACCGCTGGCCGGGCCGTTCGTGATAACGGAAAACGCCGGGATTAGCTGCCGGACGGTTTCGACTGCTTGACCGTCCCGTCCGCAATCGTCGACTGCGACGGGGCTTCGGCGGTTTTCTTGTGACCTGCCGAGCATTCGGCGAACGCGGGCGAAGCCGCAAACCCAACGAACGCCGCCAAGGCAACAGCCAGAACGCCATACTTCATGGGGTGGTCTCCTTTATTCAACCGGTGAAATCCTAGCATGAAACCGTTCCGCGCCAAACATGACGAATTCGTGAGCGGCTAAGCCGTTGTCTTATTTGGGCATTTCGCCCAGCACCAGTTCCGGGTCGATCGGCGTGTCGTCGAGCGTCAGCGCGAAATGGAGGTGCGGCCCCGTGGCCCGGCCGGTCGCGCCGATGGCGCCGATCCGTGTCCCCGCACCGACGCGGTCGCCGGTCTTCACCGATGTTTCCGAGAGGTGGATGTAGACCGAGCGCAGCCCGAGCCCGTGATCGATCAGCACCGTCTTGCCGTTGAAGAACATGCCCGGGTGCACGAACGTCACGGTGCCGGCGGCGACGGCGGCCACCGGCGTGCCTTCCGGCGCAGCGACGTCGGTGCCGTAGTGCGGCCGCCTGGGCTTGCCGTTGAGGATGCGCTGCGAGCCGTAGACGCCCGAAAGCCGGCCCGTCGCCGGCCAGCGGAATCCGGAGAGGTAATGCGCCGCATCCTCGGTGATCTTCTTGGCGGCATCCATCTCGGTCTTTTCGGCGCGGATGCGCTCGAGGGCTTCCGGGTCCGGCGTGACCTTCTTGCGGGGCAGGCCGTCGATGCGCTCGATCCTGAAATCCCGGTCGGCGACGGCGATTTCGCGGGCGGTTTTTTCACTGCCCAGTGAAACGGTGAGTTCTTTACGGCCCGCCGCGTCGCGTCCGAAACCCAGGAGAAAGTTACCGTCCGCCGCGACCCGCACGGGCTTTCCGTCGAGGGTCACTGCCGCGCCCGGCGCGGTCTTGCCGAGCATCAACCCGCCCTCCGCCGCCTGGCCGGTCAGCGTCAGCGGAATGTCGGCCTGAGCCTGCCCTGCCAGTACAAGCAAAACCGCAAAGACGACAAGCCCCCTCACCTTCCCTCTCCCCCTTAGAGGGGGAGAGGGACTCTCGGATCGTATACCGCTCTTACCCCTCTCCCCCACTTGTGGGGGAGAGGCTGGGTGAGGGGGTAAGCATGAAAAATTCAAAGCAGCGACCCCTGCGGATCGTCGCCGCCGTCCGGCGTCTTTTTCGGCTTCTTCCTCGCCTGCGCCGCACCGCCGGCAATGCGGGCGCCGGCCGTGCCGTCCTTGAGGCGGATGTTCACGTCGGCGCCGGGGGACAGCGCGGCGACGGACGTCACGGCCCGGCCGTCCGCCGCCGTCACCAGGGCGAAGCCCCGGTCGAGCACGCGTTCATACGAAAAACTCTCCAGCAGTTGCCCGAGATGCGCCACCGATCTGGCACGGCCGGCGACATCGTCCCGGTAGGCGCGGTCGAGGCCGCGCGCGGCCGTCGTCATGCGTTTGCGCGCCTCGTTGATGGCGCGGGTCGGCGGCTGCAGGCGCTTCGGCAGGCGCTGGCGGCGCTGCCGGAGACCGGCTTTCAGCGCATTCGCCAGCCGTTCCGACCAGTCGTCGAGGCGCTGCGAGGCGGTCTCCACGGTGCGGCGCAGATTGGGCAGGCCGCGCGCCAGCGCCGCCACGTCTCTCTTAAGGTTGTCGGTCTTCCGGCGCACGGCGCGGATCAGCCGCGCCTCGCCGTCGGCGACCCGGGCCATCACCTCGTGGCGTACCGGTACCGCCATCTCGGCGGCGGCCGTCGGCGTCGGCGCGCGGCGGTCGGAGGCGAGGTCGATCAGTGTCCAGTCTGTTTCGTGGCCGACGGCGGAGACCAGCGGAATATCGCTCGCCGCCGCGGCACGCACCACGATCTCCTCGTTGAAGGCCCAGAGGTCTTCCAAAGAGCCGCCGCCGCGCGCCACGATCAGCAGGTCCGGGCGCGGCACGGCACCGTCGGCGTCCATCGCGTTGAAGCCCTCGATGGCGGCGGCGACCTGTTCGGCGGCGCCGTCGCCCTGCACCAGCACCGGCCACACCAGTACCCGGCGCGGGAACCGGTCGGCGAGCCGGTGCAGGATGTCGCGGATCACCGCACCCGTCGGCGAGGTGACGACGCCGATCACGTCCGGCAGGTACGGCAACTCCCGTTTGCGGTCTTCGTCGAACAGGCCCTCGGCGGCGAGCTTGCGCTTGCGTTCCTCCAGCAGCTTGAGGAGCGCGCCCTCGCCGGCGAGTTCGATCTGCTCGACGACGATCTGGTACTTGGAGCGTCCGGCGTAGGTGGTGATGCGCCCGGTGGCGATGATCTCCATGCCGTCTTCCGGGTTGAGCGCGAGCCGGCCCGCCGTGGTGCGCCAGCAGACCCCGTCGATGACCGCGTTGTCGTCCTTGAGTGTGAAATAGAGGTGCCCGGACGCGGCACGCTTGAAGCCGGAGATCTCGCCCCGGATGCGGACATGCGAGAACGCGCCCTCGACCGTCGACTTCACGAGGCCGGACACCTCGGTCACGGAAAAGACGGGGACGTTGTCGCCACTATTATGGGTGGACGGGGCGTCGCTCATAAATAGACTGTATGTCTCAAGGCGGCAGCGAAGACAACCGCCATCGATAGCCGAGAGACCGGGGAGACGCGCGTTCATGAAGGTATTGATTGTCGGCGGCGGCGGACGCGAGCACGCCCTGGCGTGGGCGATGGCGAAATCGCCGAAACTGACCAGGCTTTACGCCGCGCCCGGCAACGCGGGCATCGCCGCCTGCGCCGAATGCCTGGAAATCGGCGCCGAGGACCTGGGCGCGATCTGCGCCGCGGTCGAGGATCTCGGGATCGAGTTCGTCGTCGTCGGCCCGGAAGCGCCGCTGGTCGCCGGGCTCGCCGACCGGATCGAGGCCATGGGCGTGCCGGTCTTCGGCCCCTCGGCGGCGGCCGCCGAGATCGAGGGCTCCAAGGGCATGATGAAGGACCTGCTCGCCAAGTACGATATCCCGACCGCCGATTACGAACGTTTCGACGAACCCGACGCGGCCAAGGAGTATATCCGCATCAAGAACCGGCCCGTCGTCGTCAAGGCCGACGGCCTCGCCGCCGGCAAGGGCGTGATCCTGAGCCACAACGTCACCGAGGCCTATGCCGCCGTCGACCAGATCATGATCGAGGAGGCGTTCGGCGATGCCGGCGCCGAGATCGTCATCGAGGAGTTCCTGCAGGGCGAGGAAGCGAGCTTCTTCGCGCTCTGCGACGGCGAACGCGCGATCCCGCTGGCCGGTGCGCAGGACCACAAACAGGTGCACGACGGCGATCACGGCCCCAACACCGGCGGCATGGGGGCCTATACCCCGGCGCCGGTACTGGATGAGGCGATGGAAAAACGCATCATGGACGAAATCGTCACGCCGACCGTCGCGGCCATGAAGAAGGAGGGCAAGCCCTACAAGGGCGTGCTGTTCGCCGGCCTGATGATCGGCGAGGACGGCCCCAAGGTGATCGAGTTCAACTGCCGCTTCGGCGATCCGGAATGCCAGCCGATCATGGCCCGGCTCAAGTCCGACGCGCTGGAGATGCTGCTGGCCGCGGCCCGTGGCGAACTGGACAAGATCAGGCTCAAATGGGACCCGCGCACGGCGCTGACCGTGGTCATGGCCGCCGACGGCTATCCCGGCCATTACCGGAAGGGCACCGAGATCAAGGGGCTCGCGGACGCCGACGCCATGGACGACGTGATCGTGTTCCATGCCGGCACCACGTCCGACGGCAACGGCCGCACGCTGGCGAACGGCGGCCGGGTGCTTGGCGTCACGGCGCTGGGCAAGACGGTCGAGGCGGCGCAGAAGCGCGCCTACCAAGCCGTCGACGCCATCGACTGGCCGCAAGGGTTCTGCCGCCGGGATATCGGCTGGCGCGCCGTGGGACGTTAAGGCTGGCGTGCCGTGGGGCGTTAAGGGGAAGCGCCTCATCCTGAGGAGCCCCGGACCTCCTCCAGAGCGTCTCGAAGGACGAGGCGAAGCTGGCATTCGGGCGCCCGAACACCCATATCGCCTGCAAGGCCAACCAATTCGGGGAGAGACCATCATGGACGACAAGACGCTGACCGAGATCCAGGCCGACGCCTTCCGCGGCCTCGTCAAGCACCTGCAGAAGCGCACCGACGCGCAGAACATCGACATCATGAACACGGCGGGGTTCTGCCGGAACTGCCTGTCGAAATGGCTGGTGGCCGCGGCCGAGGCGCGCGGTGTCGATCTGTCGTCGGACGAGGCACGCGAGATGATCTACGGCATGCCCTACGACGAGTACAAACAGAAGTACCAGGAGCCGGCCTCCGACGAGCAGAAGGCGAAGTTCGACGAGACCAAGCCGCTGCACGCCGACATCTCCGGCCACAACTGACGCATGGCCGACAACCTGCCGCCGCCGATGGCCGCCCGGCGCCCGAATTTCTGGCAGAACTCGGGCTATCCGCTGCTGAAGCACGACGCCAGCGGCCATCTGACGGTGACCGACGATTTCCTGCGCGCCTACCTGGCCCGGCCCGAGGTGGCGCCGGTGGAGGAAAGCTGCGCCAGGGAACGCGCGCTCCACGCCGAACTGCTGGAGACGCCGAAGCGGCCGGTCACGGACGATGAAATCGCCGCGTTCGAAGACCCGGACGGACGCGACAACTACCGCGTGCTGATCGATTTCCGCGACCGTCTGGTCGAGGCCGGCACGGTCGAGGCGTGCTACCTGAATCTGTTCCGCGCCGGCGAGGTCAGGACCGCGCCGGTGTTCCTCGATCAGATGACGCAGGTCGTTGTCCGCGCCGTGCTGGACGGCACCGACGATCCGTTCCGGGCGCGGGCCGGCGAACTGCTGTTCCGCGAACAGACGGTGACGATCCACGAGGGCGCGATCCTTTCGGGCGATCTCGAGACGGTCGAGATGCTGGCGCAGACCGGCGGCATGGGCGCCATCGGCACGATGCTGGTCGACGGCGGCATCAAACCCCGGCAGGTCGACCTCGACGTCATGCAGGAGGAGAACGCGCACAAGTACTGGCAGCGCGACGAACGCTACGACATGGTGCTCGACCTGTCGTTCACGCGGCCCGGGCTGGATGCGCTGTGCCGCGTCATGGAGGGCTGGATCGCGCATTTCACCGGGGCCCAGGTCTCGATCCAGCCGGTGCAGCAGATCACCGACGAGAAGTGGGTCTGGCACATCGGCCTCGATACCGAGGCGAGCGCCATCCTCAACGATCTTTACGACGGGGACGAGGTCGACGAGGAACGCCAGGAACGGCTCTTGAGCCTGTTCCGGATGGAGTTCCGGGACGAAACCCTGATGCAGCCGGACATCGCCGGACGCCCGGTCTACCTCGGTCTCGCCATGACCGAAAACAAACGCCTCAAGCTCAAGCCGCAGAACCTGCTGGTCAACCTGCCGCTGGCGCCGGAGGCGTGAGCTTCCTCTATCCGTCATCCCGGCCAAGTGAGCGTTGCGAACGCAGAGCCGGGATGACGTTTTATGACCGTCGCTCCCGGAAAAAATTCTTCAGCAACGCCGACGCCTCACTCTCCATCAGCCCGCCGACGACCTCGGGCGCGTGATGGCACGTGGCGTGCGCGAAAACCCGCGCGCCGTGCTCGACCCCGCCCCCTTTCGGATCGTAGGCCGCGAACACCAGGCGTTTGACGCGCGCCAGCGAGACCGCCTGCGCGCACATGGCGCAGGGCTCCAGCGTCACGTAAAGCGTGGTATCGGTGAGGCGCGGCGAGCCCGCGGCGGCGGCGGCGGCGCGGATCGCCAGCACCTCGGCGTGCGCGGTCGGATCGTTGTATTCCTCGATGCGGTTGCCGGTGCGCGCGAGTTCGTCGCCCGCCGCCGAGACCAGCACGGCGCCGACCGGCACCTCGCCCCGGGCCGCCGCTTGGCGCGCCTCGTCGAGGGCCATCCGCATCCAGTCGCTGTCCGATCCGCTCATGAACCATACCTGCCCCGCCCCCGCCAACCGGTCAAGCGCGCTTGACTTTCGCCCGGCCGCACCGCACCACAGGCGCCATGAAAAAGCCGGACAAGAACGATAGCGGCGGCGAGCGCATCGCCAAGGTGATGGCGCGCGCCGGACTGTGCTCGCGGCGCGAGGCCGAGCGCTGGATCGAGGCCGGCCGGGTCGAGGTCAACGGCAAGATACTGACCACGCCGGCCTGCGTGATCGGTCCCGGCGACACGGTGGTCGTCGACGGCAAGGCGCTGCCGGATAAGGAGCCGACCCGGCTCTGGCGCTACAACAAGCCGGCCGGGCTAGTGACGTCGCACCGCGACCCGGAGGGCCGCAAGACCGTGTTCGACGCGCTACCCGATTTCATGCCGCGCGTCATTTCCGTGGGCCGGCTCGACCTCAACTCGGAAGGGCTCTTGTTGCTCACCAACGACGGCGAGCTGGCGCGCAAGCTGGAACTGCCGGAAACCGGCTGGACCCGGCGTTACCGGGTCCGCGTGCACGGCCATGTGGAGGCCAGGGACCTGGCGGGCCTGGGGCGCGGCGTCACCGTCGACGGCATCAAGTACGGGCCGATCACGGCGGCGTTCGACTCGCGAACCGGTGCCAACGCGTGGCTGACGGTGACGCTCAAGGAAGGCAAGAACCGCGAGGTCCGCAAGGTGCTGGAACATATCGGCCTCGGCGTGAATCGCCTGATCCGCACCGCCTACGGGCCGTTCCAGATCGGCAACCTGCCGGAGGGCGATGTCGAGGAAGTGCGGCCCAAGTCGCTCCGCGACATGGTCGGCGGGCTCCTGAAATGAGGCTCGCCCGATGAGAGTGGTCGGGGGCAAGTTCAAGGGCCGCCGCATGGTCACGCCGGAAAGCCGGGATATCCGCCCGACCTCGGACCGGGCCCGCGAAAGTATCTTCAACATCATCGAGCACGCGCCGTTCGCCCCGGCGATAGAGGGCGCATCGGCGATCGACGTCTTCGCCGGCACCGGCGCCATGGGCCTGGAGGCGATGAGCCGCGGCGCGGAGCCGGTGACGTTCATCGATTTGAACGACGTGGCGCGCGCGACGATCCTCAAGAACGCCGGCACCATGGGAGCGGCGCGCGAGGTCACCGTGCTCCGCCTCGACGCCACCAAGCTGCCGCCGCCGCCCCGCATCGCGGCGTGCCCGGCGGCGTTCGCGTTCCTTGATGCGCCCTACGACCAGGACGTGTCCGGCCCGGCGCTCTTGTCGATGCTGGCCAAGGGCTGGGTGGCGACGGGCAGCCTGTGCGTCGTCGAAACGCCGGCCGAGCGCCCCCTCGATCCGCCGCGCGGCTACACGCTGGAAGACCGGCGCAAGTACGGCCGGGCAACGGTGAGTTTTCTCAGCGTGGACTGACCTTCGCCCGTCATCCCGGGCATTAGCGTCGCCAAAGCCGGCTGGCTTTGCATGCGACGGTTATGACCCGGGACCCATTTCTCGCAATACGCCAAGCCGCGCCGTGGGTCCCGGATCGCTGGCCTGTCCAGCCTCGCTTACGCTCGGGGACAATCCGCGTCCGGGATGACGACTAATTGTCAGCGCCGGCCGAACAGCTTCTCGATATCGGCGAGCTTGAGTTCGACGTAGGTCGGGCGCCCGTGGCTGCACTGGCCGGAGTGCGGCGTCGCCTCCATCTCGCGCAGGAGCGCGTTCATCTCGTCGGCTGACAGCCTGCGCCCGGCACGGACGCTGCCGTGACAGGCCATGGTCGCGCAGACGTCGTCGATGCGTTTCTCAAGCGCGATGGCGCCGTCGAACTCGGCGAGGTCGTCGGCGAGGTCGCGGATCAGCCCCTGCACGTCGGTCTCGCCCAGCAGCGCCGGCACTTCCCGTACGGCGACGGCGCCGGTGCCGAACGGCTCGACGGCGAGGCCCAGTTCGGCCAGTTCGTCGGCGCGCGCCAGCACCCGCGCGCAGGCGTCCTCGTCCATCTCCACCACTTCCGGGATCAGCAGCAACTGGCGCTGCACGCCGCCCTGGGCCATGGCGGTCTTGATCTTTTCCTGGGTCAGGCGCTCGTGCGCCGCGTGCTGGTCGACGACGACGATGCCGTCGGCGGTCTGCGCGACGATGTAGGTCTGGTGCACCTGGGCGCGCGCCACGCCGAGCGGATGATCGCCGGGCCCCGCCCGTGCATCGTCCTCCGGCACCGCCTCCATGCGCGCGGCGGGGGCGGCATCGAGATTGCCGAACGGCCGGTAGAATTCCTGCGCCTGTTCGGCAAGGCCGGGGCCCGGTCCCGGCCGGTAGGCGTGCCCGGTATCGGGCCGGTAGGCGTGCCCGGTATCGGGCCGGTAGGCATAGCCCGCGCCGCCGCCCCGACCCATCGGCAGCCCGCCCGGCCTGAAGGCGCCGAGCGCGGTTTCCGCGACCGTGGTCGAGGCGCGGTGTCCGGCCTCCGCCAGTCCATGACGCAATGCGCCGACGATCAGGCCGCGCACCATGCCGGCGTCGCGGAACCGGACCTCGGTCTTGGCCGGATGCACGTTCACATCCACGTGCCTGGGCGGGATCTCCAGGAACAGCGCCAGCAGCGGATGCCGGTCGGAGGCGAGGAATTCCCGGTACGCGCCCCTGACCGCGCCCAGCAGCAGCTTGTCGCGGACCGGGCGGCCGTTGACGAACAGGAACTGCATCTGCGCGTTGCCGCGGTTCAGCGTCGGCACGCCGGCGTAGCCGGTGAGCCGGTAACCCTCGCGCTCGGCATCGACGGCGAAGGCGTTCTCGCGGAAGTCCCTGCCCATGATCGCGCCCAGCCGCTCGAGGCGCGCATCGAACATGTCGCCGGTCTCGGGCTTGAGCTTCATCACGTCGCGGTTGCCGTCGTTCATCGTGAAGCCGATCTCGGGGTGCGCCATGGCGAGGCGCTGCATGACCTCGGTGATGCGCGACTGCTCGGTCCGGGGTGTTTTCAGAAACTTGAGGCGCGCCGGCGTGGCGTAGAAAAGATCCCGGACCTCGATCCGCGTGCCGCCCGACAGCGCCGCCGGTTCCGGCTGGCTTATGCGCCCGCCCTCGATCGAAAGCGACCACGCGCCGTCGCTGTCCCTGGTGCGGCTGGTGATGGTCATGCGGCTGACCGCGCCGATACTGGGCAGCGCCTCACCCCTGAAGCCGAGCGTCGCGATCGTCGTCAGGTCGTCGTCCGGCAGCTTCGAGGTGGCGTGCCGCTCGACCGCCAGCATCAGGTCGTCGGGCGTCATGCCGCATCCGTCGTCGCTGACGGTGATCGCGGTCTGGCCGCCGTCGCGGACCTGCACGTCGATGCGCGTGGCACCGGCGTCGATGGCGTTTTCGGCCAGTTCCTTAACCGCCGAGGCCGGACGCTCGACCACCTCGCCGGCGGCGATCCGGTTGACCAGCGTTTCCGGCAGGCGGCGGATGCTCATGGCTTGCGCATCCGGTTGACGGCGCCGATCAGGCTCGCCAGCGACGGCGCCGCGGTCTCGGCGTCGCCCAGCATCGGCAGGATGCTGTCGCTGAGGTTCTTGCCCAGCTCGACGCCCCACTGGTCGAACGGGTTGATGCCCCAGAGCGCGGCGGCGGCGGCGGTCTTGTGTTCGTAGAGCGCGATCAGTTTGCCCAGCATGCCGGGCGTCAGGGACCGGTAGGCGATCACCGTCGACGGCCGGCTGCCCGGGTAGTGCCGGTGCGGCTCGGTTTCATTGGCGCGCCCGAAGGCGAGCGCGTCGGCCTGCGCCAGCGCGCTCGAGATCAGCAGGTCGTGCTGCGCCTCGTCGCCGGTCGGCGCGCGCGCCGGCACCAGGATATCGACCGGTGCCGCCGTCGTGCCCTGGTGCAGTTGCTGGAAGAACGCGTGCTGCGCGTTGAGGCCGGTGCCGCCGAACACCACCGGCTGCGTCGCGTAGTCGACCGGATAGCCCTCCTGCGTGACGCGCTTGCCGTTGCTCTCCATCTCGAGCTGCTGCAGGTAACCGACGAGCCGCGTGAGCCGGGTGTCGTAGGGGATGCGGGCTTCGGCGCCGTAACCGAGGAAGTTCGTATTCCAGACGGTCAGCAGCGCCAGCAGCACGGGCGCGTTTTCGCGGACCGGGGCGGAAAGCGCGTGTTCGTCCATGTCCCGGGCCCCGGCGCGCATCTGGCCGAACACCTCCCAGCCGAAGGCCAGCGCCACCGGCAGGCCGACCGCGGACCACAGCGAGTAGCGCCCGCCAACGCCGTCGGCCATGGCGAAGACGCGGTCTTCGGCGATGCCGAACTTCCCGGCCTCGCCGGTGTCGGCGCTGACGGCGGCGAAGTTCTTCGCCCACGCGTCGCCGACCGCGGCCTGCATCCAGATCCGGGCGCGCTCGGCGTTGGCGCCGGTTTCCATGGTGCGGAACGATTTCGAGATGACGATGACCAGCGTCGTTTCCGGGTCGAGGCCGGCGGTGGCGCGGCTGAAGGCGATGCCGTCGATGTTGGCGCAGAGCCGGATCTCGGGGCCGGATTCGTGCGCGTCCCTGAGCGCGTCCAGCGCCAGCGCCGGGCCCTGCTCCGAACCGCCGATGCCGATGGCGATGACCGCCGTGAACGGCTGGCCGTGCGCCGCCGTCAGCTCGCCGGTGCGGACCGCGTCGGTGAAGGCCTGCATCGCCCGGTCGGCGTCGGACGGGTCGCCCGCCGCGCGCTGCGCCGTATGCAGCGCCGGCCGGTCCTCGCTGAGGTTCACGGTCTCGCCCGCCGCCATGCGTTTGAGGAAATCGCCGACGCCGGCGGCGTCCGCGAGCGCGCCGAGCCCGATCAGCACGTCCGGCGTGACGCGCTGGCGCGAATAGTCGATGTAGAGATCGCCGAGGTCGACGGCGAGCGACGCGGCGCGGTTCGGGTCCCCGGCGAACAGGTCGGCGAGCGACGCGCTCTGCGTCTGCTCATGCAGCGCCTGCAGGTTTTTCCAGGCATCGGTTTCGGAAATCAGCGGCATGGGCACTTGTATCAAATGCCCGCGGGGGGTGCCACCTCGGATAAGAATGGTCACACCCATCACCCGTCATCCCGGGCGTTAGGCATCGCCCGGATGCGACGAGCGTTCGGCCGCGATCCTTACGGCCCGGGACCCATGGATGGGCCTGGTGCAGTTTCGGAATGGGTCCCGGATTGCTGGTTTTCCCAGCCTCGCTGAAGCTCGGGGGAAACCCGCGTCCGGGATGACGATGAACATTGAGGTTCTCAGTTACTGGAAACGACACCCTCGGGCTTGCCGGCGATGGCGAAGGTGAGTTTCGCGGGCTGGAACAGCTCGCGGGCGACGCGCCTGGCATCATCCAGCGTCACCGCCTCGATATAGCTGTTGCGCTTCTCGATATAGTCGATGCCGAGGTTTTCCTCCTGCATGCCGACCAGCATGTCGGCGATCGCCGACGACGACGTGAAGCGCAGCGGGAAGGCGCCGGTCAGGTAGGTCTTGGCGTCGTCCAGTTCCTTCGCGGTCGGGCCTTCGGCGGCGAAGGTCCGCCAGACCTCGCGCACCGTGGCCAGCGTCTCGGCGACCCGCGCGTTGGCGGTCGCCGCGCCGCCCATGACCGCGCCCGCGGCGTCGAGCGGCATCAGGTAACTGTAGACCGAATAGGCGAGGCCGCGCTTTTCGCGCACTTCTTCATAGAGCCGCGACACGAAGCCGCCGCCGCCGAGGATGTAGTTGAGCACATAAGCGGTATAGAAATCGGGATCGCTCCGCAGGATGCCCGGCTGCGCGAACTGGACCGCGCTCTGCGGCACGTCGACGTCGATCACCTGCACGCCGCCGTCGAGCTTGGGCCGGGTCTTTTCGACCTGCCACGGCGCGGCCTTTTCGGGCAACGCGCCGAACGTCCTGTCGAGATATGTCTTGAGCGTCTCGGCGTCGATGTCGCCGACGACACCGACCAGCAGGTTGTCGCGCGCCAGCCGTTGCCCGACGAACGTGCGCATGTCGTCCGGCGTGATCGCGGTGACGGTGTCGACCGTGCCGTCGTTGTCGCGGGCGTAAGCGTGGCCCGCGAACGCTTTCTCGAACAGCGCCCGGCCGGCGCGGTTGCCCGGGTCTTCGGCATCCTGCCGGATCTTGGAAACGATCTGCGCGCGGATGCGGGCCAGCGGCTCGGCGTCGAAGCGCGGCGCGTTGAGGGCCATGCGCAGATACTCGAAGGCGTCGTCGCGGTGCTTGTTGAGCGTCTTGAGCGTGCCGTCGAAGCCGTCGCGCCCGGCGCTGAAGCGGAGCGAGATCGACTTCGCGTCGAGGGCGCGCTGGAACGCGTCGCTGGTCATGTCGCCGGCGCCCTCGTCGAGCGTCGCCGAGACGAAGTTGGCGAGCCCGCTCTTGCCTTCGGGATCGAGCGCGGCGCCGCCCCGGAACGAGAGTTTCACCGTCGTGATGGGGTTGGAATGATCGCGGATCAGCCACGCCTCGATCCCGCCCGGCGACATGACACGCTCGACCTCGACGGCGCGCACCGGCGCGGCGGCAAGGAGGATCGCGAGGACCGCGAACGCGGCGGCCGGGCGCAGGATGGCGGTCAACATGCCCATGCGTCAGCTCTGCGGTTTCGCCAGAAGCTCGGCGGTCACGTGGTGCGTGCCGTCGAGGACGTATTTCGCGGCCGCGGAAACGCTTTCCACGGTGACCTCGTCGATGCGCGCGAGCCAGTTCTCGACCTCGTCGACCGCGCCGCCGGTGGTCAGGGTCGAGCCGAAGACCCGGGCCGCGGTGCCGAAATCGTCGCGGGCGAGGACGGCGTTGTCACGCATGCGCGCGACCGCGCCGGCGAGTTCCTTTTTCGTGATGCCGTCCTGCAGCACCTTGGCGACTTCCGCCATCACGGTGGCCTCGATCTTGTCCATCGCGACGCCGGGCTTGGGCGCGGCATAGAAACCGAAGGTCGCCGGGCCGAGGTCGTCGGCGCCGTAGAAGCTGCCCGCCGATAGCGCGATGGCGTCGTCGAGCACGAGGCGCTTGTGCAGCCGGCTCGACGCGCCGCCGCCGATGATCTCGGACAGCACCTGCAGCGCGTAGGCGTGCTCGTTCTCGCCGTAGCGGTAGCTGGGCGCGAGATAGCGCCGGGACCAGCTCGGCTGCGTCACCCGTTCGTGCTCGAGCACGATGCGGCGGTCGGCGCTCGCCGGCGGCTCGGTGGTGCGGATGCGCTCGATCTCGGGACCGCGCGGGATGGCGCCGTAGTATTTCTCGGCCAGCGGCTTCAGTTCTTCCGCGGTGACGTCGCCCTCGACGATCAGGACCGCGTTGTTGGGCGCGTAATAGCGTTTGTAGAAGGCGAGGATGCGGCCGACGTCGAGGGCGCGGATTTCATGCTCCCAGCCGATGATCGGGCGGCGGTAGGGATAGTTGAGGTACATCGCCGCCGCGACCTGCTCGCGGAGCTGCGCAGACGGGTTATTGTCGACGCGCGAGCGGCGCTCCTCCAGCACCACGTTGCGCTCGGGCGCGACCTGCTGTTCGCTGATCACCAGGTTGGTCATGCGGTCGGCCTCCATCTTCATGACCATCTCGAGCCGGTCGCGGGCGATGGTCTGGTGATAGGCCGTGTAGTCGTATGAGGTGAAGGCGTTTTCCTGGCCGCCGTTGCGGGCCACGGCGGACGAGAATTCGCCCGGGCCGTAGTTGGTCGTGCCCTTGAACATCAGGTGTTCCAGCAGGTGCGCGATGCCGCTCTCGCCGGGGGCCTCGTCGGCCGAGCCGACCTTGTACCAGACCATGTGGCGCACCACCGGCGCGCGGTGGTTGGAGATCACCACCACTTGCATGCCGTTCTCCAGCATGAAGGTGTCGGGATCGAAGATCTGCGCGCGCGCGGGCTGGACGGCGAACACGATGACGAGCAGCGCCAGCGCGGCGGGCTTCAGCAACCGGGACGGGGACGGCATCCGCATGCATCGGATATGGACGCGATTCGATGCCGGATCAATGGAAATCCGGCGGATAACGCGAACGTTACGAAGATTTAAAGAAGGGGCAGAGGACAGACCCTGTCCCCTCGACACCGGAGATGAGGGGGCGTGTCCGGACGCCGACTAATTTTGCATGGGGATGCCGTCGTCCCAGCGGAACCCGATCCCGCCGCCGTGCCACACCCCTTCCCCGAGAGGATTGGGGCCGTAAATGTCGACCTGGAGCGGCAGCCCGAAGCCGGGGGCAAGATCCTGAACGCCGCGGACGGTGCTGCGGTGCATGATCCGCAGGCCCTGTTCCTCGGCGGGCAAATGGGCCTCGGGCGCGGCGCGATGCGCCACCGCCAGATTGTCGATGAACACGCAATCGTTCTGCTGATACTCGTAGGCGATGGCGTATCCGTTCTCCAGCCCGGCATTGAGAAGGTCGTTGTATTGATGACAGAGTTGCCGGAGTTCCGCGGCGTCCAGCAGGCGGAAGTCATCCGCATCGGGCAGCTTTTCAATCACGGCCCCGGTCATACCCAGATGCAACCAGACACACTTGCGTTCCGAGATCGGGTGCTCGTGTACCAGCGGATGGACAACGCCCGTGGTGGCGTTGACGGAGGAAAGACGACCCCAGAATTCTTTCAATTCCGCCGGAAGCGCGTCATAGGCGGCGCCCTGGTGGGCGAAGTAGGTGCCGCCGCCTTTTTCGGCCGGGCGGACGATGTGGTAGCCGGCGTGGGAAAAGGTGTCCGTGTTGAAGCTGCCGTCGTTGTGCCATTGCGGGCCGACGCCCGGGATCCCGTGACGATCGTCGTTCGAAAGCCGGAAGATATGGTGATTGCCGGTCGGCGTCGCCGGGTGAACCCCATGCGTGCTATGCAGTTCCTTGCCGCCCCACCAACAACTGGCGCGGAGAAAATCGTCGGGCTCCAACTGCTTTTCGTTTTTGAAAACAAGAAATCCGCGGTCGGCCATTTCGCGTTCGAGCGCGTCGATGACGTCCGGCGGCGGGGCATGCGGGGAAGACAGGTCGATGCCCGCCACCTGCGCACCGACAGGGTCCAGCGGGCTGATCTTGCCGCCGAATTTCTCGATCGTGGCGACGCGTGAGGAATTCGGGGGCGAAAGCGCCGATACCTGTTTGCTCAATGCCGGCCTCCTCTCCGTTCCCCACATGTAAGAATGAACGCCCCTTGCTGAAAGGGGGTCGGCGCGAGGGGAGCATACAATCACCCATCCTTCGAGACGGCCCGGATCCGGTCCGGGGCTCCTCAGGATGAGGGAAAGACGGTGATGAATGAATATCCAACACCGTCATCCCGGCCTGCCCTCGGCTTGATCGAGGGACGCGGGTTTCGTCCGAGCGAAAGCGAGGCCACGAAAGCCAGCGAGCCGGGACCCATTCCTGGATCGCGCCAAGCCCATCGATGGGTCCCGGGTCATAAGCATCGCAGCCGAACGCGTACCGCGTCCGGGCGATACCTAATGCCCGGGATGACGATGGTGTTGAGCTTGGAAGCGGCGCCCTAGAACTCCAGCAGGCCCTTGCGGCCGCGCGTCTTCTTGACCTGCGGGGTTTCACCCTCGGTGATCGGCTTGCCGAGCGCCTGGTTCTCGCGGATGCGCTGCTGCTCCTTCTCGGCGTCGACGACCGTGCCCTCGTAGGGCTTGTCGTCGACCCAGAAGATCATCTTGTCAGCGAGGCGCTTGTCTTCCTTGGACAGCAGCGAGGTTTCCGCGTTCACCACCTCGCGGATCGACGGGTCGGCGGTGTTGGCGCCGGTCCTGGCCATGATCGCGTTGAGGCCGTCCGACAGGTTGGGGTCGCGTTCGTCCGCGTTCTGGATCTGCGGCGCCTGCTGCAGCAGCGCGGCGCGCGCCTGGTCGGTCGGCGTGATCGCCTGCGGGCCGGTGGTACCCGGCGCCGGCGGGCGCAGCGCGAATTCGGGCGGCAGGCTCAGCGGCGGGCGCTGGTAGACGACGAACTCGTCCGGCGCGTCCTTGGGGTTGCTGATGATCTTCTTCGCCGACTCGCACGCCGTGAGCGAGAGCGCCAGCGAAGCCATCATCGCGATACCGATTGTGCGTCGAACCATGTGCCCAGTCCGTTTTTCAGCCAGATGCCGTTTACCCGTGCGAGTCTATGACGTTTCGTCGCGGGTAAACAAGGATTCCAATACCAAGATCGCGGCACCGACGCAAATGGCGCTGTCGGCGACGTTGAACGCCGGCCAGTGCCAGCCCGCCGCGTGGACGTCCAAAAAATCGATAACGGCGCCGTACTGCAGCCGGTCGATGACGTTGCCGATGGCGCCGCCGATGATCAGGCCCAGCGCCGCGACCGAGAGCTTCGAGGGCGTCCGCCACAGCCAGACCGCCAGCGCGATGACGATGACACATGCCAAGGCCGTCAGCAGCCACGGGCCCCAGGCGCTGTCGGCGGCGAACATGCCGAAGCTGACGCCCCGGTTCCAGGCCAGCACGAGGTTGAAGAACGGCGTCACCGGGATCACCCGGGGCGGATCCATGACGAATTCGACGATCCACCACTTCGACGCCTGGTCGAGCGCTAGCACCAGCACGGCGATCGCCGCGCCCGCAGTGCGCGAAAGCGCGGAGGGCGCGTGGCTCACGCCGCGGCCGGTTCGAAGTTGCGCACGGCGTCGGCGCAGCGGCCGCAGACGGTCGGATGCTCGTCGTCGGCGCCGACTTCGTCGAGGACCTTCCAGCAGCGCTCGCACTTCTCGCCGGAGGCCTTTTCGACGACGACGGCGATGCCGGCGCCGTCCTCGGCCCGGTGTGCGTCGGCCGGCGCGTCCCCGTCGGCGAAGGTGAAGCCGGACGTGATGCAGAGCTCGGCCGGATCGAGGCCCTCGGTCACGGCGCGGTATTCGGCGGGCGCAAAGACCAGCGGATGCGCCTGCAGGCTGGCGCCGATAACCTTGCCCGCGCGCGCGACCTCGAGGGCGCCGGTGACGGCGCGGCGGAGCGTGCGGACTTTGGCCCATTTTTCGGCGAGCTGGGCGTCGGCCCAGGCCGCCGGCACGTCCGGGAACGTGCGCAGGTGGACGGAATTGCCCTTCTCGTGCGCGGGATGGCGGGTCAGCCAGGCTTCCTCGGCGGTGAAGCAGAGGAACGGCGCCAGCCACGCGGTCAGGTGGTCGAACAGGATGTCGAGCGTGGTCCGCACGGCGCGGCGCAGGTCGCCGTCCGGGCGGTCGCAATAGAGCGCGTCCTTGCGGATGTCGAAGTAGAACGCCGAGAGATCGACGGCGCAGAAGGTGTGCAGTTCGGCGAAGAACGGCTGGAAATCGAAGCTGTCGCAGGCCTTGCGGAGCGAGGCGTCCATCTCGTGGACGCGGTGCAGCACCCAGCGCTCCAACTCGGGCATCGCCGCCGGGTCGACGCGCTCGTCGTCCGAGAACCCGGCGAGGTTGCCGAGCAGATAACGCAGCGTGTTGCGCAAGCGGCGGTAGATATCTGCCTGCTGCTTGACGATCTCGGGGCCGATGCGCAGGTCCTCGGAATAATCGGAATTGACGACCCAGATCCTCAGGATGTCGGCGCCGTACTGTTCGATCACGTCCTGCGGCGCGACCACGTTGCCGAGCGACTTCGACATCTTCTGGCCGTCCTCGGCCATGACGAAACCGTGCGTCAGCACCGCCTCGTAGGGCGCGCGGCCGCGCGTGCCGCAGCTTTCCAGCAGCGACGAGTGGAACCAGCCGCGATGCTGGTCGGAGCCTTCGAGGTACAAGGACGCCGGCCACTTGAGCCCGTCCCACGGCCCGTCCTCGAGCACGAAGGCGTGAGTCGAACCCGAGTCGAACCAGACATCCAGGATGTCGGTGACCTGCTCGTAATCGTCGGCGCTGTAATCGTCGCCCAGGAAGCGCTGCGGGTCGGACGCGAACCAGGCGTCGGCGCCCTCTTCTTTAAACGCGTCGATGACGCGGTCGAGGACCGCTTGGTCGCGCAGCGGCTCGCCGGTCTCCTTGTTGACGAACACCGTGATCGGCACGCCCCAGGCGCGCTGGCGCGAGACCACCCAGTCCGGGCGCTCGGCGATCATGCCGCGCAGCCTGTTCTGCCCCGAGGCCGGCACGAAGCGGGTCTCGTCGATGGCTTTCAGTGCCTTGTCGCGGAGCCCCGTTTCCTCCATGGAGATGAACCACTGCGGCGTGTTGCGGAAGATCAGCGGCTTCTTGGAGCGCCACGAATGCGGATAGCGGTGCCGGAGCTTGCCCTTGGCCAGCAGCCCGCCGGCGTCCTTGATCACGTCGGCGACGTGGTCGTTGCATTTATAGACATGCTCGCCGGCGAACAGCGGCACGTGGTCGAAATAGGTCCCCGCCTCGCCGACCGTCTGCGGTACCTCGAGGCCGTTCTGCATGCCGAGCACCCAGTCGTCGGCGCCGTGACCGGGGGCGATGTGGACGATGCCGGTGCCTTCCTCGGTCGACGCGAAGCCGGCGGCGAGCGCCGGCACGTCGAAGTCGTAGCCCTGGCCCCGGAGCGGATGCGCGCAGACGGTGCCCTTGAGCCCGGCGCCCTTGAATTCCTTAAGAACGTCCGCGTCGGTAATGCCGCATTCCCTCATGAACTGACCCATGAGTTTTTCAGCAACGATCAGTTTCTCACCGGGCTGTGCGAGGCTATCTCCATCAACTGAAGTAATCTCAAGCACCACATAGGTGATGTCATCGCCGTAGGCCACCGCACGGTTGCCGGGCATGGTCCAGGGCGTCGTCGTCCAGATGACGATGGCCGCGCCCTCGACCTCGGGGACGGACGCGGTGACGACGGGGAAGCGGACGAAGATCGTCGTCGACGTGTGGTCGTAATATTCGACCTCGGCCTCGGCCAAGGCGGTTTTCTCGACCGGCGACCACATCACCGGCTTGGACCCCCGGTAGAGCGAGCCGTCCATCAGGAACTTGCCCAGTTCCTCGGCGATCTTGGCCTCGGCGGCGAAGGTCATGGTGGTATAAGGGTGGTCCCAGTCGCCCATGACGCCCATGCGCTTGAACTCGTCGCGCTGCACGTCGATCCAGTACTCGGCGAATTCCCGGCATTCGCGGCGGAAATCGACGATCGGCACGGCGTCCTTGTCGAGTTTCTTTTCCCGGTACTTTTCCTCGATCTTCCATTCGATGGGCAGGCCGTGGCAGTCCCAGCCCGGCACGTAATAGGCGTCCTTGCCGGCCATCTGCTGGGTCCGGTTGATGACGTCCTTGAGGATCTTGTTGAGCGCATGGCCGATGTGCAGGTGGCCGTTCGCATAGGGCGGGCCGTCGTGCAGGATGAACTTCTCGCGGCCTTCCGAAATCTCCGCGCGCGCGGCCTCGAACCCGGTCTTTTCCCAGTGCGACATGATCTCGGGCTCGCGCTTCGGCAGCCCGGCCTTCATCGGGAAGTCGGTTTTCGGCAGGAAGATCGTGGACTTGTAATCAACGCTCATGGTCTCAAGCTTCTATCTGTTAGCCAGGATGTCGCGCGCGGTGTCGCAGTCGCGGGCGATTTGTGCCTTCAAAGCATCCAGTCCGTCAAATTTCTTTTCCGGCCGGATCATGTCGAGCAGCGCCACGTCGAGGCGCATGCCGTAGATATCCCGCTCGAAATCGAACAGATGCACCTCGAGCCTGGGGGCGGTGCCGTCGAAGGTCGGGCGCAGCCCCAGGTTGGCGACGCCGTCGACGGTACGTCCGCCGGCCAGCCGGGCACGCACCGCGTAGACCCCGAACGCCGGGCGGATATAGCCGCCGAGGCCGAGGTTCGCGGTCGGAAAGCCGATCGTGCGTCCGCGCCGGTCGCCCGCCGCGACCCGGCCCGAGATCGAGAACGGCCGGCCCAGCACCGCCGCCGCGCCGGCCATGTCACCGTCGGCCACCAGTTCGCGGGTGCGGCTCGACGAATAGAGCCCGCCGCCGTCGTCCGACGCCGCGGCCACGGCGGTGAAGCCGAAGCCCATCTTCTGGCCTTCCGCCAGCAGCGTTTCGCAGTTCCCCTGGCGCTTGTGGCCGAACTTGAAGTCGTAACCGGCGACCACGTGATCGACCTTGAGCGTGGCAATGAGGTAGTCCTCGACGAAATCGGTGGCGCTCTGTTTCGAAAAGTCCATGTCGAAGCGCTGCGCGATCATGAAATCGACGCCGAGCGCCGCGATCAGTTCGGCCTTGGCGCGAAACGGCGTCAGGCGGAACGGTTCAAGATCGGGCTGGAACACGCGCCGGGGGTGCGGCTCGAACGTCAGCACGCCCCACGGCAGCTTCGAGGCGGCGGCAATGCGTCCGGCCTCGCCGATCACGGTTCTGTGGCCGCGGTGCACGCCGTCGAAGTTGCCGACCGCGATCACCGCGCCCGCGTGCTGCTCCTGCAGCGATTTCGCCTGCCTGTAGATGCGCATAGCGATGGAAAGTGTCGCAAGGCCCGGGGGCGGTCAAGGTTGTTGGCGGGTCCGCCGCCATTCCCGTCCCTCCCCGCACTTCCAGCCCCGTCACCCCCGCGCAGGCGGGGGACCAAAGCAAACATCATTTTGGGTTCCCGCCGCAGCCTGTGCCCGCGAAGGCGGGTGCGGGAATGACGATTGTGGGTGTGAGCGACGAAACGCTCAGGCGTTCCGCGACGGCACCATGATCATGGCCTCGCCGTCGACGACGACCTTGCCGGCGACCAGGCACTGGGTCTTGAGGGTGGCGAACTTCTTGTCCGCGTTAAGCTCGGTGATGGTGCAGTGCGCCTCGACCGTGTCGCCGGCCTTGACCGGCGCCTTGAACTTGAGGTTCTGGCTGACGTAGATGCAGCCCGGGCCCGGCAGCTTGGTGCCGATGACCGTGGAGATGAAGCTGGCCGAAAGGATGCCGTGCGCGATGCGGCCCTTGAACATGGTGGCGGACGCGAAGTCCTCGTTGATGTGCACCGGGTTGGTGTCGCCCGAGATGCCGGCGAACATGACGATGTCGGTTTCCGTCACCGTCTTCGCGAACACGTCGGTCATGCCGACTTCCAGATCCTCGAAGTAATACCCGTGCAGCGTGTCGGCGGGATTGGTCATTTGGTCCATCCGGCATATCCTTTCGTCGATTCGGCGGCGCGGCGCCCGTGCGATTTCTGTTGCATCGCAATATAAAGTGCCGAAACCGCCACGGCAAGCAAGGGTTTTGGCGCATATGCGAAGCAACATCGGTCCGCTCCCGCAACGATTTTGGAAAGCCGCGCTGAGCGCGGTTCTGGCGCTGTTCGCGCTTTCCGCCCAGGCGGCCCGCGCCGAGCCGCCGGTGCTGGGCCTGCCCGTGGCGTGCGCACTCGACGACACCTGCTGGCTGGTCAACTTCGTCGACCGCGACCCGGGCCCGGCGGCCCGCGATTACCGCTGCGGCGGCCTCAGCTACGACACGCACAAGGGGACCGATTTCGCGATCCGCTCGGACGCGGCGATGCGCGCCGGCGTCGATGTGCTGGCCGCCGCGCCGGGCACCGTGCGCGCGGTCCGCGACGGCATGCCGGATTCCAGCAGAAGCGACCTCGAAAGCGGCACTGTGCGCGGCCGGGAATGCGGCAACGGCGTCTATATCGACCACGCCGACGGCTGGTCGACCCAGTACTGCCACATGGCCGCGGGCTCGGTGCGGGTACGGTCGGGCGATACCGTGGCGCGCGGGCAGGTCATCGGGCGCATCGGGCGGTCGGGACGGTCCGAGTTTCCGCACATCCACATGACGCTGCGCGACGGCGAACGCGTCGTCGACCCGTTCACCGGCGAGAGCAATATCGCCGCCTGCGACGCCGGGGCCGGCGCCGTGCCCGCGGGCGGCCTCTGGGACCCGGCGCTCAGGGCAAAGCTCGCCTACCCGGGACCTCAGCCGTTCCATCTCGGTTTCGCCACGGGCCGCCCGGAAAAGGCGGATATCGAGGCCGGACGCCTCGCCGAGACCTCGTTCGCGCCCGACACGGCGGCGCTGGTGTTCTGGGCCGAGGCGTTCTCGCTCGAAAGGGGCGACCGGATCCACATCACGCTCACGGCGCCGGGTGGCGGCCTGGTGGCCGAGAACCGCGTCACCCTCGACCGTCCGCTCGCCAAGTGGCACGGCTACGCCGGCCGCAAGAAACGCGGCGCCGCCTGGGCGACGGGGACTTATACGGGCAAAATCGCGATTACGCGGGGCAGCGAAACGGTGGAGCGGTCGGCGGTGGCGGCAATCGAATAACACCGTCATCCCGGGAGTTAGGCATCGCCCGGACGCGGCACGCGTCCGGCTGCGATCCTTACAGCCCGGGACCCATGGATGGGACTATAAAGATTCTTCTCCCGATAAGTGTTCGATCACGAACCGCCGACTATACCCTTTTCGAATGCCTGCGGACCAATCATCCCTTGCGACGGAGATTCTCTTGTCTCCCACCGTTGTTACACCCTCATCTCGGCCAATCAAAGTGGTGGCTCTCCCTCTTGAGTCCTCATTCGAGATTGCTTGCTGTAACAACTTCAGCGTCAAATCCCAAAATCTCGATTCGGAATCCGTTTGAACGCCAAGCCGATCGACATTCAAGACCAACTTTAATGTCGTCGCGACGTGCTCGGCTCCTTCTACATAGTAGGCAATCTTGTCGGAAAAAATATCCTCACCAATTTTCAGGTATTCGGAACTTGCGTACCAGTTGTCCTCGGAACCATGATAATCGTCAGTCGCGAGTCCCTCGTTATCTAAAAATTTGATTGCCGCGTAGGGCGACCATCCTTCAGACGAGTCAACAGTTGGAGGATTTTGCTCTCTCTGCCATAGCTCACATACTTTACGCATTGACTCTCTTATGGCCGCTCTGTCTGGGAGTAAGAATGAACGGGCATCCCGCGACCAGCGTTTCAGCAAGCCCACACGATGACGAAACACCAAAATTGCGCGCCATTTGGCATAAGAACGCAGGCTGGGATCAATATCCATGATCTCCAGCCATGTGAGCGCTGTCTCGTAGGTAACAATTACATAGAACACGAACAGGTACGGGATGATCAGAAGCGAAAGTAGAAGTGGCGTATAGAAGTCCATCGCGGTTTGCATCGTGGCATATTTGCCTAGGTCTTCAAAAATTGTGAAACACGCGTAAACAAGTACCGTGAAGCCTACCAATGCGAGCAGCCAGTTAATTAACTTGGCAACCTGCTTGTATTCCTCCCGGGTTTCCGCAACCACCTGCAACATTACCAACAGAGCAATCGAAGGAACTAAAATCAATTCACCAAATATAGAGAACACTGGAATCGTGATAACGAACTCAAAAACCACTGTGAGCTTCAAATTATCTTCAACCCATTTTCGCAACAGCCGAGGATCATCCTTGCTCGTCCCCACTCGGAACATCGAGGCAACGCCGACGAAAGCAGTCCAGATGATTGTGTTTTTCAGTTGTGTAAATGCCCAGATGTTCAAAATTGAAAGACCATATACACATGCGGCGACATACGCCGCCAATATCATCGCGGGCACATAAATCTTCCACCTGAAGAAAGCCTTAATGACATCCCCCAAGCCGTCGCGTATGCCCTTCTTAGTAGATGCAAGCATCGCAAAGAAAAGAAGCCAAATTAGCGTTGCGATCTCACGATTATTAAACGTTTCCATTACTCATCTTCATTACTCATCTTCATTGCCTCGTCTCGAATTTTGCAACATCGATACTTTCAAACACCATACCGAGATTCAGGCATCGCCCGGACGCGGCACGCGTTCGGCTGCGATCCTTACAGCCCGGGACCCATGGATCGGCTTGGCGTGGCGGCAAAGTAGGCCCCGGCTCTCCGCACCACGCTGGTGCGTGATGCTTCGGCCGGGATGACGAGAAAATTTATTTTCTCCATCGGTCATTCCCGCGAAGGCGGGAATCCAAACACCGGTTGATTGGGCCCCCGCCTTCGCGGGGGTGACAGGGGAATAAACACAAACCCGCGCATCCTTCGAGACGCCCCCTAAACCCGCTTTCGCCGGACCAGTTTCGGCGTGGCACGGAGGGACTTTGACTTCTTCGACCCTGCCGCGCTCTTGGTCGCCTTGCTCCGTTGCGTAGACGTTTTCTTGGCCGCCTTGGGCGCCTTCTCCGCCATGAAATCCTCGGCGCGGAACAGCGGCGGCGGCGCGGGCGGTTTCTGCTTGGCGCGTTTCTTCGCCTCTTCCCGGCGGCGCACGGCATCCAGGATCCGCTGCACCATGACGTCGCGGTCGGGCCGCGTGCGGCGCTTTTCGAAGTGCATCTGGCCGACATGCTCGACGTGGCGGCGGAGCGCATCGTAGCGCATCTGGCCCTCGAGGTAGCGGATGTAGGCCGCCAGCGTCCACGGGTTGGCGGGTGCGGCGGTGAGGCCGCGTTCGTCGCACCATGCGCTGAACGCCTCCCAGCTTCTGGTCTTGCCCAAGGCCGCCACGTCACTCCGCCCTTTTCATATTTTCGCCGGCCCCATATTAAATGGGGCGCATCCGGGAAATCACACAATCGACAAGGGATCAGAATACCATGAGCAAGCGCGTCATCAACATCGCCGCCGTGCCGGGCGACGGCATCGGGGCCGAGGTCGTCGATGCCGGCATGGAAGTGCTGGCCGCGGTCGCCGGCCGCGACGGCGGCTTCGAGATCAAGTCCGAGCGCTTCGACTGGGGCTCCGAGCGCTACCTGAAGAAGGGCGACTTCATGCCGGAGAACGGGCTGGAGACCCTGCGCGCGTTCGACAGCATCCTGTTCGGCTCGGCCGGCGATCCGCGCGTGCCCGACCACATCACGCTCTGGGGGCTGCGCCTCAAGATCTGCCAGACGCTGGATCAATATGCGAATGTCCGTCCGGCGCGGTTGCTGCCGGGGATCGAGGGGCCGCTGAAGGGCGTGACCTCGAAGGAGCTCGACTGGGTCATCGTCCGCGAGAATTCCGAGGGCGAATACGCCGGCGTCGGCGGGCGCGTGCACCAGAGTCTGGCGGAAGAGGTCGGCATGGACGTCGCCGTCTTCACGCGCACCGGCGTCGAGCGCATCCAGCGCTTCGCCCTGGAACTGGCGCGCTCGCGCCCCCGCAAGAAGCTGACGCTGGTCACCAAGTCGAACGCGCAGCGGCACGGCATGGTGTTCTGGGACGCGGTGTTCGAGGAAGTCCGCGCCGACTACCCGGACGTGGAGACCGACAAGATGCTGGTCGACGCCATGACCACGCGCATGGTGCTGAAGCCGGAAACCATCGACACCGTGGTCGCCACCAACCTGCACGCCGACGTGCTGTCGGATCTGGCCGCGGCGCTGACCGGATCGCTGGGCATCGCGCCGACGGGGAACCTGCGCCCGGAGAAGGACGCGCCCTCGATGTTCGAACCGATCCACGGTTCGGCCTTCGACATCATGGGCAAAGGGGTCGCGAACCCGCTCGGCACCTTCTGGTCCGGGGCCATGCTGCTGGAGCACGAGGGCGAGACGGCGGCGGCGGCGCGCCTGATGAAGGCCATCGAACGGGTCACCGGCGACGGCCAGCACCTGCCCCGCGACCTGGGCGGTACGGCGACGACGCGCGAGGTGACCGACGCGGTGCTGGAAGCGATTACCCAGGACAACGAATAGACCGGCGAACGACCTCACCGCCGCGTGATTTGCGCGCCGGGTGAAACCGTTGCTTAGTCGGCGCATGGTGCGGTTTTCAACCCTGCTCGTGTCGCTGATGTTGGCGGGAGTCCCGGCAATGGCCGAGACCGCGGTCCCTGTCGGGCCGCCCCTCGATGCCGCCGGCTGGGAGATGCTGGGCTTCGAGGGCATCCCCGAAACCGCGTTCCGCGCGACCGAGGACGGCGCGGTCGAGGTGAAGGCGGACAAGAGCTCCAGCGTGCTGTACCTGAAACTCGTCGGCGCGCCGGTGCCGGCAAGCCGGCTTTCGTGGCAGTGGCAGGTGACGGACGCGCTCCCCGCCACCGACCTGACGCGGACCGACGGCGACGACCGGGTGCTTTCGGTCTACGTCGCGTTCTCGGACGGCTCGATGGCGTCCCGGCTCAAGGCGATGATCTCGCCCCTCGCGGCCGGGAACGTGCTCAACTACGTCTGGGGCGGGGACCGCGTCATGGATATTCCACATCCGCATTTCCCGGACAGCGGCCGGCTGATCGTCAGGCGCACCGCCGATACGCCGACGGGCGAATGGTTCATAGAAACGGCCGACCTCGCGGCGGACTACCGGCGCGCGTTCGGCGAACCGCCGCCCGGCGTCGCCTACATCGGCCTTTCCGGCGACTCGGACGACCTCGGCACGCGGTCCCGGGGGCTGATCCGGGATCTCAGGTTCGAATAGGGATTGCCGTCATCCCGGGCGTTGGGCATCGCCCGGACGCCACGCGGCCGGACGCGATCCTTACGACCCGGGACCTATGGATGGGCACAGCATGATGCCGAAATGGGTCCCGGCTCGCTGGCTTTCCCGGCCTCGCTCACACTCGGGGGAAAGCCGCGGCCGGGATGACGACCGATACACACCGGGCTCACGCCCCCGCCAGCGTCCGGACCTCGGCCAGCAGCTTGTCGTTGATCTCGATCCCGTCGCGCCTGGCGGCGGCCATCGCGGTCTGCTCCAGCTCGCCCGGCATCAGCACCGGGCGCGCCGGGTCGGCGGGCGGCGTGCCGCGGATGATCGACTGGAACTCGCCCATCCGCGCGTCGTACGCCTCGCGGCCGATCAGCCGCGCCGGATCGATCAGCAGGAAGAAGTGACCGAGCCCCTGCTTGGCCGTGATGTCGTCGGTCCAGGACGCGATGCCGGTCAGGAACGTGGCGCCGCAGATCAGGTCGGACAGGATGTCGACCGCCATCGACAGCCCTGAGCCCTTGTGCCCGCCGACGGCGATCAGGAACCCCTCGTTGGCGGCGACCGGATCGGTGGTCGGCTTGCCGTCCTTGTCGACCGCCCAGCCCTCGGGGATCGAGGTGCCCTCGGCAATCGCCTTGCGGATCTTGCCGCGCGCGACGACGCTCATCGCCATGTCGAGCAGGAAGTGCGGCGCCTCGGGACAGGGGGCCGCCATGCACAGCGGGTTGTTGCCGATGACCGCACCGGTGCCGCCGAACGGCGGCATAGTCGGCGACGCGCCGGTGCCGCACATCATCACATAGCCCTTCTCGCAGGCCTGCAGGCCGTAGGGCGCGAGCGCGCCGCAGTGGTTCGACGTCCGGCAGCCGACGTAGGCGATACCGGTCTCGGCGGTCATTTCGAACGCGGCGTCGAGGGCGAGCTGCGCCACGACCGGGCCGGTCGCGTCCTTGCCGTCGACCAGCGCCAGCGACGGCGCGCGCTGGTCGAGCGCGGGCCGGGCATTCGGGTCGGCGGCGCCGTTCCGGAGCCTGGCGGTATAGGGGTCGAGCCGCACCACGCCGTGCGTCGGCAGGCCCATCATGTCGGCGTCGACGAGAATGCGGCTGGTGGTTTCGGCGTCGGCCTCGGAGAGGCCGTGGCGGGTGAGCGCGGCATTGGAGAGCGCCGTCAGCTCGGCGGCGGAAATACGTGTGGTCACGGGGCGGTTTCCTCGGATGTTCTGTTCGGTCGTGTTCGTCGAACGGGAAACTTACGTCATTCTGGCGCGGCTGCAAATCGAAGAGGGGGGTGGGCCGGTCGTGCTATTGCCGGACGGCGCCGTTGAGCGACCAGTCGTAGGCGTAGCCGTCGATGCCGCCGGCTTTTTCCAGCACCTGCCTGCGCGCCCCCGTCGCGTATTCCAGCAGGTGATCGATGACCCCCCTTTCCGAGCCGCCGAAGTCCTCGGCGAACCAGTCGTAGATCGAGGACACGACGATCTCGCCGTCCTCCAGCTTCACGCCGCGCGGGCTGTTGACGTAGGCGGCGGCGTTCTCGCTCATGAGCCGGTCGGCGTTTTCGGCGGTGTAGGCCCGGGCGGCCAGGTCCGGACAGCCGACGGACGCGCAGTTGACGGCGTAGTGGATGCGCGGGTCGTTCCAGACGGGCCTCAGGATGCGGTGCTCGATATCGTCGAGGCTGACCGGATGGCCCTCGATGGTGAGGAGCTTCTTGCCCCACGGGCCGTCGGAAAACAGGCCGGGCGAAATGTCGATATCGCGGATCGTCCCGACCAGATAATGATCGAGGATCACCTGCACCGTCAGCGCGTTATAGAGATTGATCCAGTAGGCGCGCTGCTCATGCCGGTTGAGCGACGTGACCGCCGTCGCGGCGAGCTTGGTGATGTAGGCGTCGAGCGCGGCCCTGTCCGTTTCGGTCACGGCCCCGTAGTCGACCCGGTTGAGGCCGGCCGGCTCGTCTTTCACGTAAGCCTTCAGGAAGGCGTTCCAGGAGCGGTGATCGACGGCCTCGACGGAACCCGGGTTATGTTCGGCGAAAAACGGCCAAAGTTCCTTACCGGGGGCGGCGGAAACCGGAAAAGATGCAGCCAGGAACAGGAATATGCATATCGGGGCGATGATGAGTCTCAAGGGGCTTCCTCACGATTCGGTTCACGACGGCCCCGCGATCGGCAGCGCCGTCCGGTAGACAACCTGCTTCAGGGCGAAGCTGGACTTGATGGAACTGACGCCCGGAAACTTGGTCAGGTGGTGCATCAGGAACCGCTCGTACGCCTGCAGGTCGCGGGTCACGACGCGCAGTAGATAGTCGCTGTCGCCGGTCATCAAATAACACTCCATCACTTCCGGGAGAGCGCGGATGCGATCTTCGAAGATCTCCAGCGCCTGCTCGACCTGCTTCTCCAGGCTGACCATCACGAACACGCTGACCGGCAGGCCGACGGCCTCCTGATCGACGAGCGCGGCGTAGCCCTTGATGACCCCTTCCTGCTCCAGCGCGCGGACGCGCCGGAGGCACGGCGACGGCGACAGCCCGGCCTGGCCGGCAAGCTCGACATTGGAAAGCCGGGCATTGTTCTGCAGGGCGGCGAGAATTCGCTGATCGATCGCATCCAGCGTCATTTGGAGCATAATATGTCCTTAATTTGTCATTAATTTATAGATTATTGCTAATCCTACCCGCTTTCCGGTTCAGATCGCAATGACCCGATTGCCGGTTTCGGCTATACTTTCGGGCCATAGGAGATTTCAACATGGCCCCATTCGACGAACCGGCAACGAACGATCCCGCGCACAAACTGCGGTGCATGGAGGATCTGGCGCAGAAGATCCTGTGGCTCTCGACCTGGACGGTCCACCACGCCAACTACATCCGCGAGAAGAAGGACGCGCTCAAGGTCGGCGGCCACCAGGCGTCGTGCGCGTCGTCCGTCGCCATCATGACCGCGCTCTACATGTCGGCGCTGAGGCCGCAGGACCGGGTCGCCGTCAAGCCGCACGCGTCGCCGGTGTTCCACGCCATCCAGTACCTGCTCGGCCATCAGAACCGCGAGAACCTGGAAGCGTTCCGCGCCTTCGGCGGCGCGCAGAGCTACCCGTCGCGGACCAAGGATGCCGACGACGTCGACATTTCGACCGGGTCGGTCGGCATGGGGCCGGCAATGACCTCGTTCCTGTCGATGGTGCAGGACTACCTGCGCCGGCACGTCGACAGCGTCGCCGAACGCGAGCCCGGCCGCATGGTCGCGCTCGTCGGCGATGCCGAGATGGACGAGGGCAACATGTACGAAGCGCTCTGGGAGGGCTGGAAGCACGGCCTCCGGAACTGCTGGTGGATCGTCGATTACAACCGCCAGAGCCTCGACGGCGTGGTGCCGGACCAGATGTTCCGCCTTATCGACCGGGTGTTCCGCACCACCGGCTGGAACGTGATCACCGTCAAGTACGGCAAGCGCATGATGGAGGCGTTCGAACGCCCCGGCGGCAAGCGGCTCCGGCGCTGGATCAACGATTGCCCGAACGATCTCTATTCGGCGCTGACGTTCCGGGGCGGCGCCGCGTGGCGGGCGCAACTGACGGAGGACTTCGACGGCGACGACGATGCACTGCGCCTGATCGAAAGCTACGACGACGAGGCGCTGCAGAACCTGATGACCAACCTCGGCGGGCATTGCCTGGAAACGCTCATGGAAGCGTTCGAGGAAGTGGCGCAGGACGAGACGCCGACGTGCTTCATCGCCTACACCATCAAGGGCTGGGGCCTACCGCTGGCGGGCCACAAGGACAACCACGCCGGCATCCTCAACGACGAGCAGGTCGACGGCTTCCGCACCAGGCTCGGCATCAAGCAGGGCCACGAATGGGAACCCTTCGCCGGGCTCGAGGAACGCCAGGCCGAGCTCGAGAAATTCCTCTCGCAGGTGCCCTTCAACCGCGAAGGCCGCCGCCGTTACGAGGCCGACCGGATCGAGGTGCCGAAGACGCTGCCGACGCCAATCAAGGACAAGGGCTCGACCCAGGAAGCGTTCGGCAAGATTCTCTATGAACTCGCCGGCGACAAGAAATCCAAGCTCGCGAGCCGCATCGTCACCACGTCCCCGGACGTCACGCAGTCGACCAACCTGGGCGGCTGGGTCAACCGGCGCGGGCTGTTCGCGCGCGAGGACCGGGCCGACACCTTCCGCGCCCAGCAGGTGCCCTCGGCGCAGAAGTGGGAGTTCAACTCGGCGGGCCAGCACATCGAGCTCGGCATCGCCGAGAACAACCTGTTCGTGATGCTGGCCGCGCTCGGCCTGTCGCATTCGATTTTCGGCGAGCGGCTGCTGCCGATCGGCACGCTCTACGATCCGTTCATCGCGCGCGGCCTCGATGCGCTCAACTACGCCTGCTACCAGGACGCGCGCTTCATGGTCGTGGCGACGCCCTCGGGCATCTCGCTGGCGCCGGAAGGCGGCGCGCACCAGAGCGTGTCGACGCCGCTGATCGGCATGGGCCAGCCGGGCCTGACCTCGTTCGAGCCGGCGTTCGCCGACGAGCTCGCCGAGATCATGGCCTGGAGCTTCGATCACATGCAGGCCGACGACGGCGGGTCCGTGTACCTGCGTCTCTCGACCCGGCCGATCCAGCAGCCGGACCGCAAGATCACCGCCGAACTGCGGGACGGCATCCGCCGCGGTGCCTACTGGCGCCGCAAGCCGGCCAGCAAGAACGCGCCGGTCATCGTCTACGCCGGCGCCATCGCGCCCGAGGCCGAAGCCGCCGCCGACCGGATCAAGGGTGCGGGCCTGCTGGCAGTCACGTCCGCCGACCGCCTGTTCGCCGACTGGCGGGCGCACGGCGCGGACGCGTGGATTTCGAAGCTGCTGGCGGACGCGCCCCGGGGCGAGCCGCTGGTGACGGTGCTGGACGGCCATCCGGCGACGCTGGCATGGCTGGGCTCGGTCGACGGCCGACGCGTCGAAGCGCTGGGCGTCGACGAATTCGGCCAGTGCGGCGACCTGCCGACGCTTTATGAAAAATACGGTATCGACGCCGACGCGATCGCCGGGGCGGCGAAGTAGCCCAAACGCGTCATCCCGGCCGGCCCCGGAATTGATCCGGGGGAGAGCCGGGATCCATTGAAAGTCCGGAGTCCGGTATTTCGATAGGTCCCGGATCGCAACCCTCGCGGCCGAAAAGCCTGCGGCTTTCGGGCTCGGCTAGCGTCCGGGATGACGGGTAAGCCGAAAGTTCAGCCGGTCCAGTCGAGCGACGTTTCGAGGCGCGCGTGCAGGGTCTGCCAGATCTCGACCTCTTCCGGGTCGGCGTCGGGATGGTTTTCCTCGATCAGGCTTTGTTCGTGCTTGATGTGGTCCTCGACGAGGCCCAGCACTTCCTGGATATCCGGCTTCGGTACGTCGTCGAACTTGACCTTGCCGTCGAACAGCATGTCGGCGCGCTCCATCATGTCGAGCTTTTCGAGGTCCTTGTCGAGTTCCTGGTAGCGCTTCTTCCATTTGTGCCAGACAGACGTGTCCGGCACACCGTCGCCGTCGCGCTCTCGTTCATTCAGGATGCCCATGAGCGTCATGAACTCATGCACGGTGAACTGGATGGTATCCATATCGGGCTCGCTGTCCGTTTCGAATTGCCGACCTTATAGAAGAATAGGGCGGCCAGATCAAACCGCCGCGTGCGCGCGGACGTAATCGGCGATGACCGCGTTCATATCGGCCAAAACCGCCGCCGTTTCGGCATAAAGACCGTTCCTCGCGATGGCGGTTTCGTCCATGTAGAGACGCCGGTTGATCTCGATCTGCAGGCTGTGCCGGTTCTCCGCCGGCCGGCCGTGGCGGCGGACCAGTTCCACGCCTTTCATCGGCCAGTTGACGGCAACGTCATAGCCGCGCCCGGCGAGGAAATCGCGCACGCTTTCGGTAAAGGCGCCGTCGCAGGTGGTGCCGTCGCGGTCGCCGAGCACGAAGTCGGCACGGTCGGCCGGACCGTCCTCGGTGGTTTCGTCGCCGCGCGCCGGCATGGAATGGCAGTTGACGTGCCACAGCCCGCCGAACGCCGCGTGCAGCCGGTCCGTCTCGACGTCGAGCGCATCGTGATAGGGCCGCCAGTATCCGTCGATGCGGCCTTGCACCTCCGCCGCCGTGAGCTTGCGGTCATAGATGGGGTGTTGGCCGCCGATCTTCGTCCACACCAGCCCGGTGCCGCGGCCGGTCTTGATGCTCGGTGTCACGGGGCCCGGCCATTCATCCGCCAGGGCCGCGGTCTCGATATCCTCGGTCGTGCGGTTGGGATCGATATAGCAGCGCGGGAATGCCGCCTTGATCAGCACGGCGCCGAGCATCGGCACGTGGCCGAACATCTCGTCGACGAACGCGTCCTCGCTGCGCCGCAGGATATCCATCGCCAGCGACGGCTGCATGTCGGCCGGATAGTCGAGGCCGCTGTGCGGGCTGTCGAAGACGAGCGGCAGGGGTGGCGTGCCGGCCGGCGGCCGGACAACGAGAACGGGGGCGTTCACGTTTCTAGGGCCCGTCGTTCAGATGACACGCCGACCAGCGCTTGGGCGCGATCTCGCGCAGCACCGGCCGTTCCTGCTTGCAGCGGTCCGTGGCATGTGGGCAGCGCGGATGAAAATGGCAGCCGGGCGGCGGGTTCAGCGGCGACGGAATCTCGCCCTTAACCGGCTTGTAGTCGAGGCCGCGCTGGTCGACGCGCGGCACCTCGTTCAGGAGCGCGGCGGTATAGGGATGGTTGGGCGCCTCGAACAGGTCGTCCGTTTCCGCAACCTCGACGATGCGGCCCAGGTACATGATGACGACCCGGTCCGAGATGTGCTCGACCACCGAAAGATCGTGCGAGATGAACAGGTACGTCAGGTCCAGGTCCTCGCGCAGGTCCATGAACAGGTTGATGACCTGCGCCTGGATCGAGACGTCGAGCGCGGCGATCGCCTCGTCGCAGACCAGGAACTCCGGCTTCACCGCGAGCGCGCGGGCGATGCCGATGCGCTGGCGCTGGCCGCCCGAGAACTGGTGCGGGTAGCGGCGCCGGTATTCCGGGTCGAGGCCGACGCGCTGCATCACGTCCGAGACGTATTCGTGGATCTCGTTCGCCTTGCAGAAACCGTGCGCGACAGGTGCCTCGCCGATGATGTCGACGACACGCATGCGCGGATTGAGGCTGGCGAACGGATCCTGGAAGATCATCTGGATTTCCAGCGCCGCGCGCTTGGCCTCTTCCGGGCTCATCCGGGTCAGCTCGACGCCCTTGTATGTGATGGCCCCCGCGGTCGGCCGCAGGATGCCGGCGATCATGCGTCCCAGCGTCGACTTGCCGCAGCCGGATTCGCCGACCAGCCCGACGACGCCCCCCTTGTCGATGCGGAACGTCACGCCGTCGACGGCGTGAACGACCTCTTCCTTGACGTTCGAGCCCAGCTTCTGCGCGATCCGGCCGGCAAGATCGAGTTTCTTGACGAAGTTCTTGGTCAGGTCGCGGACCTCGAGCATGGTCTCGCTCATGCGCCGATCTCCTCGTCCTGGTCGAGATGCGGGTGGAAGCAGCGGATTTCGCGACCCGCTACCGGCTCGGTGATTTCCGGTTCGGCCTTGCAGGCGCTGTCGGCTTTCGGGCACCTGGCCTGAAACGCGCAGCCTTCCGGCAGATTGAGCAGCGACGGCGCCATGCCGGGAATTTGATAGAGCCGCTGGCCGCGCGTGTTGTGGCCCGGGACCGAGCCCAGAAGACCCCGCGTGTAGGGATGCACCGGGTGGTCGAGGACGCCGTCGATCCCGCCCTGCTCGACGATGCGCCCGCCGTACATGACGCAGATCTTGTCGGCGAGCCCGGCAACGACGGCGAGGTCGTGGGTAATCCAGATCATCGAGGTGCCGGTTTCCCGGCAGAGCTTCTGGGCCTCGTAGAGGATCTGCCCCTGGATCGTGACGTCGAGCGCCGTCGTCGGTTCGTCGGCGATGATCAGGTCGGGCTTGTTGAGAAGCGCGATGGCGATGGCGACGCGCTGGCGCATACCGCCGGAGAACTGGTGCGGATAGGACTTGAGCCGCTCGTCCGGTGCCGGAATGCCGACCTGGCCCAGCGCATCGCGGGCGCGGGCCAGCGCATCCGCCTTGCTGACGGACTTGTCATGGGCGCGGATCGTCTCGACCATCTGCGTGTCGACGCGCAGCACCGGGTTGAGCGTCATCATCGGGTCCTGGAAGATCATGGCGATGCGGTTGCCGCGCAGGCTGCGCATCTTCTCGGCGTCGAGGTCGAGGAGATTCCGGCCCTTGAACCGCACCTCGCCGGAGACGACGCGGCCCGGCGGATCGACGAGGCCGATGATGGAAAAACCGGTCACCGACTTGCCCGAACCCGACTCGCCGACGAGCCCCACCACCTCGCCCTTGCCGACGGTGAAGCTGACGCCGTCGACGGCCCGGGCGACGCCGGCCTTTGTGAAGAAGTGCGTCTTGAGATCGCGCACGTCGAGGGTCGGCGTATCGTCCGTCATTTCTGTAGTCTCGGGTTCAGCACGTCGCGAAGCTGGTCGCCGACCAGGTTGATGGAAACGATGGTGATCAGGAGCGCGATGCCCGGGTAGAAACTGACCCAGTAAAGACCGCTCAGCATCACCTCGAAGCCGTTGGCGATCAGCAGGCCGAGCGACGGTTCGGTGATCGGCAGGCCGACGCCAAGGAAGCTCAGCGTGGCTTCGAGCGAGATCGCGTGCGCCGTCTGCACGGTGCCGACGACGATCAGCGGCGGCAGGCAGTTCGGCATCAGGTGGCGGAACACGATCCGGTTGTTGCCCAGCGCCAGACACGTCGCCGCCTCGATATATTCCTTGTTGCGCTCGACCAGCGCCGAGCCGCGCACCGTCCGGGCGTAGTACGCCCACTGCACCAGCACCAGTGCGATGATCACCTTGTCGACGCCGGTGCCGAGCACCGAGATCAGGATCAGGGCCACCAGGATCGCCGGGAACGACAACTGGATGTCGACAATCCGCATGATCAGGGTATCGACCTTGCCGCCGTAGTACGCCGCGATCAGGCCGATGGCGCTGCCGATGCAGAGCGCGATGATCCCCGACATGACGCCGACGCCGAGGCTGATGCGGAGTCCGTAGAAGATGGAACTCAAGAGATCGCGGCCGGCGCTGTCGGTGCCGAGCCAGAAGGTGACGCCGTCCATGCTCGTGGTGCCGGGCTCGAGCTTGCTGTCGAGGATGCTGACCTTGGCGAGGTCATACGGATCGGTCGGCGAAATCCACGGCGCGAAGACGGCGATGAAGATGATCGCGACCAGCACCACGAACGCGACCACGGCGATCTTGTTGTCGGTGAAGTCGGAGACGAACCGCTGCAGCGGCGTTTCGACCTTGACCGGCCCGGCGGCGGATTGGGGTGCGGCTTGTTCGATGGCGTCGCTCATTGTCCGGCATCCTTGATACGCACCCGGGGGTCGAGCACGGAATAAAGCACGTCGACGATCAGGTTGATGATCACGAAGATGAGCACGATGATCATCAGGTAGGCGACGATAATCGGCCGATCCAGGTTATGCAGCGAATCGATCAGCAGCTTGCCCATGCCCGGCCACGCGAACACGGTTTCGGTCACCACCGAGAACGCGATCAGGCTGCCGAATTCGAGACCGAGCACGGTCACCACCGGGATCATGATGTTCTTCATCACGTGCACGAGGATGACCCGCGCCTCGGACAGCCCCTTGGCGCGGGCGAACTTGACGTAATCCTGGTGCATGGCCTCGCGCGTCCCGGCGCGCGCCAGCCGGATCACCAGTGAAATCTTGAGAAGCGCCAGGTTGAGCGCCGGCATCAGCAGGTGCGACAGCCCGTCGGCGGTGAGAAAACTGACCTCGATGCCGAATACCTCGACCGTGTCGCCGCGTCCCGTCGACGGCAGCCAGCCGAGCATCACGGCGAACACCATAATCATCATCAGCCCGACCCAGAACGTCGGCAGCGAAAAGCCGAGGATCGAGCCCGCCATGATGGTGCGCGACGAGACCGCCGTCGGCCGCATGCCGGCATAAACGCCGAGCGGCACGCCGATGACGATGGCGAGCAGCAGCGCCGTCAGCGCCAGTTCGAAGGTCGCCGGGATGCGCTGGACGATCAGCTTGAGCGCCGACTCGCCGAAAATGAAGGATTTGCCGAGATCGCCCTCGAGCGCGTTGCCGACGAAGAACAGGTACTGCTCGTGCAGCGGCCGGTCGAGGCCGAGATCGCGGATGACGCGCTGGATTTCCGCCTGGTCGGCTTCCGGGTTGATCAGCATGTCGACCGGGTCGCCGACGATGTTGACGCCGACGAACACGATCAGCGACATGACCGCGACCACGATCACGCTCTGGATCAACCTGCGAATGATGAATACGGACACCGTGGTCCCCCGTCACAACAGGGAACTGCCGGAGCGGACCGTCCGCCCCGGCAGCTTCCCGAGTGAACGTTACTTAGAGGTCACCACGCCCATCGCGTAGGTGCGCTCATCCGTACGGGCATTGTACTTGAGGCCCTTTTTCGCCGCCCAGGTGTTGACCTGGTAATGCAGCGGGATGATGCCCTGGTTCTGGCCGATGCCGATATCGGTGGCCTTGGCCAGCAGCGCCGCGCGCTTGTCGTCGTCGACGGTCGAGAGCGCCTCATCCAGCACCTTGTCGAATTCCGGGTCCGAGTGACGGCCGCGGTTCGACGAGCCCATGCCCTTGTCCTTGTCGAAGGTCGCGAGCAGCGACTTGAGCGGCGAGGACGCCTCGCCGGTACCCGAGCCCCAACCGACCAGCACGAAGCTGAATTCCGGCATGTTGTCCGGGCCGCCGCGCGACGCGCGCTTGAAGAACACCGACTTGGTCATGGTTTCGACACTGGTCTCGATACCGATGCGCGAGAACATCTGCGCCACCGCCTCGAGGATCTTGGCGTCGTTGATGTAGCGGTCGTTCGGACCGTGCACCTTCATCTTGAAGCCGTCCGGATAGCCCGCCTCGGCGAGCAGCTTCTTGGCGCCTTCCGGATCGTATTTTTCCGGCGTCAGGTTCGGGCTGCGGCCGAAGAAACCTTCCGGCAGCAACTGGCCGGCCGGGATGGCGACCCCTTCCATGACGCGCTCAACGATCAGGTCGCGGCTGATGGCCATCGACAGCGCCTTGCGGACCTTCGGATCGAGAAGCGGGTTCTTGATCTTGGGGCCGTCCTTGGCGGTGATGTCGGGGCTGTCTTCGCGGAACTGGTCCATGTGCAGGTAGATCACGCGGTTCGAGATGCCCTGGCTGAGCGACAGCTTCGGATCCTTTTCGAGACGCGAAATGTCGATAGTCGGCACGTTGTCGATGAAGTCGACGTCACCCGCCAGAAGCGCGGCGACGCGGGACGGGCCGGACTTGATCGGCTTGTAGATCACCTTTTCCCATTCCGGCTTGTCGCCGTGATAGCCCTCGTAGCGTTCCAGCACCACGCGGTCGCCCGGCACCCATTCGACGAACTTGTACGGGCCGGTGCCGGCGGCCGCCTTGCCGGAATTGAAGTCCTCGGTCGAGGCGTCGACGGATTCGTCGGAAATGATGTGGATCGTCGAGATGTCGACCGGCATCAGCGGATAGGGATTCTCCGTGGTGACGCGGATCGTGTAGTCGTCGACCTTCTCAAAATTCTTGCCCTTGAGGTAGAGCGCGAAGCTGGACGGCGAGTTCGGCACGTTCGGCGCGCGCTTGACGGTCGCCATGACGTCGTCGGCGTTGAACTCGGAGCCGTCGTGGAACTTGACGCCCTTGCGCAGCTTGAACTCCCACGTCAGGTCATCGATCGCCTTCCATTCGGTGGCGAGACCCGGCGTCAGGCGCTGCTTTTCGTCCTGTTCGATCAGGCGCGAGAAGATGTGCGCCGCCATCGAGTTGTTCGGCGTCAGGTTGTGATAATGCGGATCGATCGAGGACGGCTCGGAACCGTAGCCGATCGTCAGCGATTCCGCCTGGGCGAAGCCCGGCAGGCTGAGCAGTGCGGCAACCGCGCCCACCGCGAGTGTTTTCCTGAAGTGCATGGTCAAAGCTCCCTGACTGAGATACGGGACGCATTGGTTTGCATCCCTGTGATTTATCATTCCGTTGCGGCATTTAAGCCGCTCACGGTCCGAATGATGACACGAACATGAAGGAACACAAATAGACATTGGTATACAGATTCAGCATATTAATATTCGTATTTTGAATTATGCGGGAAACCCGGCCATGCTCGAACTGCCGTCGCTTCGCGAACTGGAAGTGTTCCGGACCACGCTGACCACGGGCTCCGCGACCGCCGCCGCGGAACGGCTCGGCGTGTCGCAGCCGACCGTCAGCCGCACCCTCGCCCAGACCGAGGAACGCATGGGCATGATCCTGTTCCTGCGCCAGAACGGCCGGCTGATGCCGACGGCGGAGGCGATCGCGCTCAACGCGCAACTGGATACCCTGTTCGACGGCATCGACCAGGTGCGGCGCTTCGCCGATACCGCCGACGCGATCCGCGGCGGACGGCTCCGGGTACTGGCGCCGCCGAGCTTCTGCAGCCACTTCGTGACGCCGATGATCGTCGAGTTCAAGCGTGCGCACCCCAACGTCATGATCGAGCTTCGCGTCGTTTCCTCGCACGAGGCGCTGAACGCCATCACCACGTCGGAGGGCGACCTGGCGATCATCACCAACCGCCAGACGCATCCCGGCGTGCGCATGGAATCGCTGCTGGCGACGCGCTCGGTGTGCGTCATGCCGCCGGATCACCCGCTGGCATCGCGGAAGGAAATCAAGCCGCAGGACCTGGAGGGCGAGGATTTCATCGCGCTTTCCAACATCATGCGCGCCCGGCGCGGCATCGACCGCATCTTCGAGCGCGCCGGCGTCAGCAGGCACATCGTCGTCGAGACGACCACCAACCATTCGGCCTGCGAATGCGTCGCCGCCGGGCTCGGCATGACCGTCATCAATCCGTTCCCGGTGCTGCAGAACTTCCGCGGCCAGGTCGTGGCGCGGCCGTTCGCGCCCAAGTACGAGCATAATATCTTCGCGGTGTTCCCGGTCGACACCGCCCCCAACTGGGTGGCGCGGGCGTTCTTCGCGTACCTGAAACGGAGCGCCGCGGCCTGGAAGCTCGACGCGCAAGCTTGACTTGCCAATCGACAGGGGCACATATCCTGAAAACCAAAAAAATCAGGAGCATGCCGTGACCCCGCGCGTCGAAAACGAATATCCGATCGAAATCACCGCCCCGGACATCTCCGCCTACAAGGCGGGCAACACCGGGCTCGACTACGTCACCACCTTCGATTCCGGGGCGCCCGGCCCGCACGTGCTGGTGACCGCGGTCGTGCACGGTAACGAAATCTGCGGCGCCATCGCGCTGGATTATTTCTTCAAGACCGGGCTCAAGCCGCGCCAGGGCAAGCTGACGCTGGCGTTCTGCAACGTCGAGGCATTCCTGAGCTACGATCCCGAGGACCCGACGGTATCGCGGTTCATCGACGAGGACTTCAACCGGGTCTGGTCCGAAGACGTCCTCGACGGCGACCGGCAGTCGCGGGAACTGACGCGCGCCCGCGCTTTCCGGCCATTCGTCGCCGAAGCGGATTACCTGCTCGACATCCACTCCATGCAGAAAAAGACGGAAGCCCTAGTGCTGTCCGGGCCGCTCGCCAAGGGGCGCGAGCTGGCGCGCGGCACCGGCGTGCCCCGGATCTGCGTATCGGACCACGGCCACGCCGCCGGCAAGCGGATGCGCGATTACGGCGATTTCATCAATCCGGAAAGCTCCAAGAACTCGCTTCTGGTCGAGTGCGGCCAGCACTGGGAAAAATCCAGCGAGACGGTCGCCAAGGAATCACTGTTCCGGTTCCTGGCGTATACCGGCGCGCTGAACAAGGACGACGTCGCGCCGCACCTGGGCGAGGACCCGCTGCCGCAGCAGTTCATCGAGGTTTCCGGCCCGGTCACCATCAAGACCGACAAGTTCCGCTTCGTCGAGGAATACCAGGGCTTCGAGGTCATCGAGAAAGCCGGTACCGTGCTCGCCTACGATGGCGACCAGCCGGTCGTCACGCCCTATGACAACTGTGTGCTGATCATGCCGTCCAAGCGCCTCGGTCCCGGCGGCTCGGCGGTCAGGCTCGGCCGCTTCATCGACGGTTGAGCCGGCCCGCCGAATACGCCATAACGCCCCAAACGGGGCGATACGCTATCACGCCCCAAACGGGGCGATACGCTATCACGCCCCAAACGGGGCGATACGCTATCACGCCCCAAACGGGGCGATACGCTATCACGCCCCAAACGGGGCGATACGCTATCACGCCCCAAACGGGGCGAT
>JBNPEI010000011.1:0-128389 GCA_051117645.1 Rhodospirillales bacterium | reverse complement strand
ACGGCATAAGAATTGGCATCGGTGCGTCCCGGCGGGTATGATGCCGGGGACCACCTGACGGAGGATGCGATGGACGACGAAACGACCGAGGTTGAAACGATGACGGTGGCCTGCGACGGCGGTTCGCTCGGTCATCCCAACGTCTACCTGCACCTCGACGACGAGACCCTCGACGTGGTCTGCCCCTACTGCTCCAAAAGATTCGTGCTGAAAGAAGGCGCCGACGTCGCCGCCGGCCACTGATCGGTTACGGCTGTCGTGACGGAACCCGATCGCGAGCACTTATTCCTGGTCGACGGATCCGGGTTCATCTTCCGGGCCTACTTCGCCGGAATGAGCAGCCGCCGCACGCAGATGACGCGCTCGGACGGCACGCCCACCAACGCCGCCTACATCTATACCCGTATGTTGCTGAAGCTGATCGAGGACACCGAGGCCGACTACGTCGCGGTGATTTTCGACAAGGCGCGCAAAACGTTCCGCAACGACATCTATCCCGACTACAAGGCACACCGCCCCGACCCGCCCGAAGACCTGATCCCGCAGTTCGCGCTGGTCCGCGAGGCGACCGAGGCGATGAACGTCCCCGCCGTGCAGATGGAGAATTACGAGGCCGACGACCTGATCGCCACCTACGCGACCGAGGCCGCCGAGCAGGGCATGGACGTCACCATCGTCTCGTCGGACAAGGACCTGATGCAGCTCGTCAGCGACCGCATCACGCTGTGGGACGGCATGAAGGACAAGTCCATCGGCGCCGACGACGTGGTCGAGAAGTTCGGCGTCGGCCCCGACAAGGTCATCGAGGTGCAGGCGCTGGCCGGCGACAGCACCGATAACGTGCCCGGCGTCCAGGGCATCGGCATCAAGACCGCGGCCGAACTGATCAACCGGTACGGCGACCTGGAAACGCTTCTCTCGAAGACCGACGAGATCAAACAGCCCAAGCGCCGCGAGAAACTGATCGAGCAGGCCGAGCTTGCGCGCATTTCCAGGCAGCTCGTGACGCTCAAGATCGACGTGCCGGTGGAATTGAAGCTCAAGGATTTCCGCAAGCGCAAGCCCGACCCGGACAAGCTGCTGGCGTTCCTCAAGGAACAGGAATTCAAGACCCTCGTATCCTCGATTTCCGCCAAGCACGGCATCTCCGCCGACGACCCGGAGGTGAAGGAAGAAGAGAAGCAGGCGCAGGACACCGAGTATACGCTGGTGCAGAAGGTCGACGACCTGAAACCGTGGGTCGCGGCCGCCGGGAAAGCCGGCATCGTCGCCGTCGATACCGAGACCGACGCGCTGTCCAGCATGCAGGCGGGCCTCGTCGGCGTCTCTCTCAGCATCACGCCGGGCAAGGCGTGCTACATCCCGCTGGCGCATGTCGGTGGCGGCGACCAGGGCACGTTCGATCTCGGCGACGGCGACAGCCCGGCCGCTGCCGACGCGCCCGAACAGATCCCGATGAAGAAGGCCCTCGATCTCCTGAAGCCTATGCTCGAGGACCCGGCGATCCTGAAAGTCGGCCAGAACATCAAGTACGACATGCAGGTGCTGGCGCGTTACGGTATCGCGGTCGCGCCCGTCGACGATACCATGCTGCTCAGCTACGTGCTCGAAGGCGGGCTGCACGGCCACGGCATGGACGAACTGGCGCTCCGGTTCCTGGAGATCGAGACCATCAAGTTCAAGGACGTGGCGGGCTCGGGCAAGTCCGCCGTCGGCTTCGACCGCGTGCCGCTCGACAAGGCCGGGCCCTACGCCGCCGAGGATGCGGACATCACGCTTCGCCTGCACAGACTGATGAAGCCGCGTCTCGCGCGCGAGCACATGACGACGGTCTACGAACGGCTGGAGCGGCCGCTGGTCTATGTGCTGGAGGAAATGGAGCGCACCGGGATCAAGGTCGACGCGGGGAAGCTCAAGGGTTTCTCCGCCGACTTCGAAAAGCGCATGGCCGAACTGGAGGCGCACGCGCACAAGCTGGCGGGGCACGAATTCAACGTCGGCTCGCCCAAGCAGGTCGGCGAGATCCTGTTCGACGAGATGTCGCTGGACGGCGGCAAGAAGGGCAAGACCGGCGCCTATTCGACCAGCGCCGACGTGCTCGAGGACCTTGTCATCCAGGGACACGAGCTGCCGCAGACCATATTGGATTGGCGGCAGTTGCAGAAGCTGAAAAGCACCTACACCGATGCGCTGGTGGAGACCATCAACCCGGATACGGGGCGGGTGCATACTTCGTTCAGCCAGGCGGTGACGTCGACGGGCCGGCTGTCGTCGAACGATCCCAACCTGCAGAACATCCCGATCCGCTCCGAGGAGGGCCGCAAGATCCGGCAAGCCTTCGTCGCCGACAAGGGTCATGTGCTGATGTCGGCGGACTACTCGCAGATCGAGCTCAGGCTGCTGGCGCACGTCGCCGATATCGACAGCCTCAAGCAGGCGTTCGCCGACGGCCAGGACATTCACGCCATCACCGCGAGCGAGATCTTCGGCGTGCCGGTGGACGGCATGGACCCGATGGTGCGGCGCCAGGCCAAGGCCATCAACTTCGGCATCATCTACGGCATCTCGGCGTTCGGCCTCGCGCGCCAGCTCTCGATCCCGCGCGGCGACGCGCAGCGCTACATCGATGCCTATTTCGAGCGCTATCCCGGCATCAAGGACTACATGGAGCGGACCAAGAAACAGGCCCACGATCACGGGTTCGTGGAAACCGAATTCGGCCGCAAATGCCACGTGCGCGGCATCAACGAGAAGAACCAGGCCGTCCGCGGCAACGCCGAACGTGCCGCCATCAACGCGCCGATCCAGGGCGGCGCGGCGGACATCATCAAGCGCGCCATGGTCCGCGTGCAGCACGCACTGGACGACGCCAAGCTGGGCGCGCGCATGCTCCTACAGGTGCACGACGAACTGATTTTCGAGGTGCCGGAGAAAGAAGTCGAGAAGACCAAGGCCGTGGTGAAGGACGTGATGGAATCCGCCGCCCGCCTCAACGTCCCGCTCGAGGTCGACATCGGCACCGGCGCCAACTGGGACGAGGCGCACTAACACCCCTTTGGCCGTCATCCCGGGCGCGACTTTCCGCCGAGCACCGGCGAGGTCAGGAAAGTCAGTGACCCGGGACCCATTTCGAACAACGCGCCATATCTTCCGTGGGTCCCGGATCGCAAGCCGCGCTCCCGAAAGCACAGCTTTCGGGCTCGGCTAACGCCCGGGATGACGTGCTGTTTGTTTAAGTAGCAATCCGCCGCCGCACCGGCTCAACAGCACGCACCGCTATCAGCCCGGCGAAGATCGCGCCGTAGACGATGGGCTCGTACTGCAGCCCCTTGCGCATCATGAAGAAGTGCAGGCACGCCGCCGCGCCGGCGACGTAGACCGCCTTGTGCAGCCGGTTCCAGTTCCGCCCGCCCATGCGCTTGATCCAGCCCTTGGTGGACGTAACGGCGAGCGGGATCAGGCACAGCAGCCCCAGCATGCCGACCGTGATGTACCAGCGCTTGACGATGTCGTCCCAGATCGCGGTCCAGTTAAAAAACTGATCGAGGATCACGTAGTTCGACACGTGCAGCACCACGTAGAAGAACGCGAACAGGCCCAGCAGCCGCCTCAGCCGCACGACCTGTTTCCAGCCGGTCAGAATGCGCACCGGCGTCACCGCCAGCGCGATCAGCAGAAACCTCAGCGCCCAGTCGCCGAGAAAGCGATTGATGAATTCGACCGGGTTGGCGGTCAGCCCGCGGCCGCCGAACAAGACCGCGTCGGCGACCAGCCAGCCGAGCCACGCGAGCGGCGCCAGACACAACGCCCAGACGGCGGGTTTGACGACCCACGTGATCGGATCGCGCTTTTTCGCGCTCTTGTCGGTCCCCCGGGGACGCGCGGCGCCGTCGGCCGTTCCGGCTTCTGTCATGATGGCCCCGATCATGGCGCAATTCCGGGCGCGTTAATACCACTTCCGAAGGTCCATGCCTTCGTAGAGGCCGGCGACTTCTTCCTCGTAGCCGTTGAACATCAGGGTCTTGCGCTTGAAAATCTCGCCGATGCGGCGTTCGCTGGCCTGCGACCAGCGCGGATGGTTGACCGCCGGATTGACGTTCGAATAGAAGCCGTACTCGCGCGCCGCCGCCTCGTTCCAGCTCGTCGGCGGCATCGCCTTCTGGAACTTGATCCTGACGATCGACTTGATCGACTTGAAGCCGTACTTCCACGGCACGACGAGACGCACCGGCGCGCCGTTCTGGTTCGGCATCACCTCACCGTAGAGGCCGACGCCGAGGATCGTCAGCGGGTGCATCGCCTCGTCGATCCTGAGCCCTTCCTTGTAGGGCCAGTTGAGCACCGGCGCCGTCTGACCCGGCATCCGTTCCGGATCGAGCAGGGTCTCGAAATAGACGTAGCGCGCGTCCGATGTCGGCTCGAATCGCTTGAGGATATCGCCGAGCGGCACGCCGACCCACGGCACCACCATCGACCACGCCTCGACGCAACGGAGCCGGTAGACCCGTTCCTCCAGCGCGTGCGGCTTGATCAGGTCCTCGAACGAGATTTTGCCGGGTTTGGTGCACGCCCCCTCGACCGCGATTTCCCACGGCTTGGTCTCGAAGTCCTGGGCGTTCTCCTTGGGATCGGTCTTGCCGGTGCCGAACTCATAGAAGTTGTTGTAGCTGGTGATGTCCTCGTAGCTGTTGAGCGGATCGTTCTCGGGCATGTTCGCCGCCGACCACCTGGTCTTCTCGACACCGTCGAGCGGCGTGCGCGCAGCAAATGCCGGCAGGGTCGGCAGCGCACTCGCGGCCAGCCCGGCGCCGGCCAGCGCGGCGGTCTTCAGGAAACGGCGGCGGTCGTCGAACACCGATTTCGGCGTGATCTCCGAGCCCAAAACGTCCGAGGCCTTGCGGTGTCTGATCAGCATGATGCGCTCCTGTTCACGCTCAGTCCTTGAATAGTCTCAACGGTCCACGCGTTCTGCAACCAGCAGGTGGTTGCCATCCGTCCCCTTGATAGCGTATTCGATGGTTCGGGCGCCACTAACGGCCGTTCACGTTTTCGCCAGCGGGCGTTGACCGGGCGCCGGCCTACGGAAGTAACGAATGCGCGTTCTGTATCATCTCTGGCTTTCGCCGTTCTGCAGGAAAGTCCGCATCGTCCTCGGCGAGAAGCGCATCGACTTCGAGATGAAAGCCGAAAACGTCTGGCGACGCCGCGACGAATTCCTCGCCATCAACCCGATGGGCGAGGTGCCGGTGCTGGTCGAGCCCGACGGCACGGCGCTTTCGGGCTCGCAGGTGATTGCCGAATTCCTCGACGAGATGCATCCCGACCCGCCGCTGATGGGCCGCCAGCCGTTCCAGCGCGCCGAGGTCCGGCGCCTCGTCGACTGGTTCGACCGCAAGTTCAACATCGAGGTCACCGAGAAACTGGTCGGCGAGAAGTTCATGAAGCGGTTCCTGGGGCTGGGCGAACCGAACTCGACCGAAGTACGCTACGGCCACAGCAACATCCACATGCACCTGGATTACATTTCCTATCTGGTGGAACGCCGCAAGTGGCTTGCCGGCGACGATCTGTCGCTCGCCGACATTACCGCCGCGGCGCACATCTCGACGCTGGACTACATCGGCGACGTGCCGTGGCAAGACCACGAGATCGCCAAGGACTGGTACGCGCGCATCAAGTCGCGGCCGAGCTTCCGGCCGCTGCTCTCCGACCGCATCCCGAGCGCGCCGCCGCCCAAGCACTACGCCGATCTGGATTTTTGACGGCCGGCGGCACGATGCTTCGAGACGGCCCCTCGGGCCTCCTCAGCATGAGGCTAAAAGAGAACCCCTCGTCCTGAGGAGCCGCTTGTCGGCGTCTCGAAGGACGGGGTTTATATCAGTCCGCCTTCACATCCATCTTCTCGATGTTGGCGCGGGCGAGCTTGCCGGCCTCGCCTTCCGGGTCGAGCTCCAGCACCCGCAACCAGTCTTCGCGCGCCGCGGCGTCCTTGCCGTCGAGCCGGAACAGGATACCGCGTTCCAGCAACGCCGCCGGGTTGCCGGGCTCCAGCAGAAGCGCCGCCTTGATATCCGCCCGGGCCTTGCCCAGCTCGTCCAGGTAGCGGTACGCGCTGGCGCGGAACGTGTAGGCGTCGGCCATTTTCGGATCGGCGGAAATGGCATTGGTCAGGTCCTCGACCGCGCCCTTGTAATCGCCCATGGCGGCGCGCGCCTGGGCCCGGTCGACCATCACCGCCGGCTTGCCGCGCAGCAGCTTGACCGCCTCCGTCAGCGCCGCCTCGGCGCGCGGCGCATCGCCGTGCAGCAGCCACGCCTGGCCGGCCTGGGCCAGGATCTGCCCTTTGAAATCGGGTTCGGCGACGATGGTCTCGGCCAGCACCTCGAGCCGGCGTGCCGCGTATTCCGTCTGCCCGGAATAGAGCAGCGCCACCGCCGCGCAGTGCTCCGCCGCCGCGCCGCCGCCGAGGCCCTTCCATGCCGTCGCCATCTCGAAGGCGTCATTGGGATCGGACGGCGCCAGGCCCATGCAGCGGGCGTACTCGCGCCGATGGTTGAGCTCGTCGGCCGGGGCGGCGAGCGGTACCGTCATCCCAAGGACGCATAAAACGGTGATCCTGACGACAGAGGCCATCGCGCTTTTCGATCTTTTGGGGTTATACTGCGCTCCAAGCATATCCAGGCTTCTACGGGGCCGCGCACGTCCCGGCAAGACCTGAGAAATATGTACAGGGAGTGTATCACGTGACGCGACGCGGCGGTCCCCGCCTTTTCTGTTTCGGACTCGGCTTTTCCGCCGAAGCACTGGTACGCCACCTTTCGGTCGCCGACTGGACGGTCTCGGGCACGGTGCGCGATCCGGACAAGGCCAGACGACTGCAGGGCCAGGGCATCGACGCGCAGCTCTGGAGCGGCGAACGCCCGGGCAAGGAACTTGCCGCCAAGCTGCACGCGTCCAATCACGTGCTGGTCTCGGTGCCGCCCGGCGAGGACGGCGATCCGGTCCTGAACGCGGCCAAGGACGCCATTACCTCAATCCCGTCGCTGACCTGGCTCGGCTACCTGTCGACCACCGGGGTCTACGGCGACACAGGCGGCGCCTGGGTCGACGAGACGGCGAAAACGAACCCCTCCAGCGACCGCTCCAGGCGCCGGGTCGCGGCGGAACAAGCATGGCTCGAACTTTACGAGGAACACGGCCTGCCGGTGCACATATTCCGGCTCGCCGGGATCTACGGGCCCGGCCGTTCGGTGTTCGACCAGATCAGGGCCAGGCGCGCCAAGCGGATCGACAAGCCGGGGCACGCGTTCTCGCGCATTCACATCGACGACATCGCCCGCGTGCTCGCCGCCTCCATCGCCAGGCCGAAACCGGGCCGCATCTACAACGTCTGCGACAACGAACCGGCACCGCCGGCCGAGGTCACGGCCTACGCCTGCGGACTGCTCGGCAAGGACCCTCCGGACCTGCAGAGCTTCGACGAGGCGAAGCAGCGCATGAGCCCGATGGCGCTCAGCTTCTGGAACGACAACCGCCGCGTCGACAATAAACGCATCAAGACCGAGCTCGGCGTCAAATTGCAGTACCCGGACTACCGTTCCGGGCTGCAGCAAATCCTCGTCGAGGAAGCGTGATCAGGTGACGGGTTCGAAGCGGCCGACCTTGGAATCGTAGATTTCGAGCTGCGCGGTTTCGATGTCGAAGTACCAGCCGTGCAGCTTGAGCGACTTCTCCGCCATCCGGTCGCGGATCCACGGAAACGTGGTCAGGTTCTCGAGCGACACCAGCACCGCGTTGCGTTCGCAGGCGCGCTGGGTTTCCTCGGGCGAGGCGTCCGGCATCGTCGCCAGCACGCGGCGGTGCGCCGACGACAACATCGACACCCACGACGGCACGAAGTGGTAGCCGTCCTTGACGATGTCCTCGCCCCGGATCATGGCGTGGATACCGCCGCAGTGCGCGTGCCCGAGCACGATGATGTTGGGCACGTTGAGACCCAGTACCGCGAATTCCAGCGCCGCGCTGGTGCCGTGGAAGGTGCCCTCTTCCTCCATCGGCGGAACCAGATTGGCGACGTTGCGGATCATGAAGATGTCGCCCGGCTCGGCGCGGAACACCAGCGCCGGGTCGACCCTGGAATCCGAACACGCGATGACCGCGGCCTGCGGTTTCTGGCCCGCTTCGACCAGCGCGCGCAGCTTCTTCTGGTGATCCTCCGGCATGTTGTCGCGAAACGCGCGGTAGCCAGAAAGCATCCGTTCGATAGCATCCATGTCTAGGCATTCTCCAACATGTTGCCGACCGTCCGCGTCAGACGATCCAGATCATGGGGTTCTGATAATCTGTGATCGCCCGTTTTGACAAACTGTATTTCCACGTCGCGGCTTTTGACCCGTTCCATGATGCGGAGCGCGGTCTGCCAGGGCACGTCCTCGTCCTCGATCCCCTGGATCAGGCGCACCGGCACGTCGAGGGCGATCTCGCCGTTGAGCAGAAGGTGATTGTCGCCCTCGTCCAGCAGCGATTTGCGAATCCGGTAGGGTTCCTGATCGTCGTAGCAGTTGGGAATGTCGCAATAGCCCTGCTCGTCGAGCTGTTCGAGCTGGTCCGGCGTCAGCGCCGGCGGGATCAGGTCGCGGGTGAAATCGGGCGCCGCGGCGATACCGACCAGCCCGGCGACCCGGTCCGGGCGGGCGAGCGCCGCCAGCAGCATGATCCAGCCGCCCATCGACGAGCCGACCAGGACCTGCGGCCCCTCGGTCACGGTATCCAGAACGTGCACCGCGTCGTCGGCCCAGCGGCCGATGGTGCCGTCCTCGAACGCGCCCGACGATTCGCCGTGCCCGTAGTAGTCGAAGCGGGTGAAGGCATGCCCTTTCGCCGTGCAGAACGCTTCCAGTGCTATCGCCTTGCCGCCCTGCATGTCCGACTTGAAGCCGGTCAGGAATGTCACACCCGGCGACTTGCCAGCGCTGTGGCGGTAGGCAATCATCGCACCGTCGTCCCGTGTCAGAATCTCAGGGTCTTTTGTTTGATCGGACATGCGGGCTCCCGTATTACAGTGTGATGGTCATGAACGACACCGCGCACCTTAACACCCAAGACGACGGCATGGCACGTCCCGAGGCACCGGACGGACGCCCGCCGACCGTGCTGCAGATCCTGCCTGCCCTGGGCGGCAGCGGCGGCGTCGAGCGCGGCACCGTGGAGATCGCCGGCGCCATCAATGCCGCCGGCGGCCGGGCGCTGGTCGCATCCGAGGGCGGGCTTCTGGTGCACGACCTGACCCGCGTCAACGCCGAGCACATCACGCTGCCGGTCGCCTCCAAGAATCCCGTCGTCATGTACCGCAACATCGAGCGCATCGCCGACCTGATCCGCACCGAGCGCGTCGACATCGTACACGTCCGTTCCCGCGCCCCGGCGTGGAGCGCGTATTTTGCCTGCCAGCGCGCCAAAGTGCCGATGGTAACGACGTTCCACGGCACGTACTCCATCGGCAACTGGATCAAGCGCAAGTACAACTCGATCATGACCAAGGGCGAGCGGGTCATCGCCATCTCCGCCTTCATCGGCGGTCACATCCGCCGCCACTACGGCGTGCCGGTGGACAAAATCCGCATTATCCACCGCGGCGTCGACCTGGACCGGTTCGACCCGGAAAAGGTCTCCGCCGAGCGGGTCATCAAGTTGGCCAACGACTGGCGGCTGCCCGACGGCGTCCCCATCGTCATGCTGCCGGGGCGCCTGACGCGCTGGAAAGGCCAGATCGTGCTGATCGAGGCCATCGCCAGAATGGATCGCAAGGATATCCGCTGTCTTCTGGTCGGCAGCGACCAGGGGCGCGCGGATTACCGCCAGGAACTCGAGAATCGCATCGTGAAGCACGGACTCGAGGAAGTGGTCCGCATCGTCGACCACTGCGACGACATGCCCGCCGCCTACAAGCTGACGGACCTCGTGGTGTCGGCGTCCACCGACCCGGAGGCGTTCGGCCGTGTCGTCTGCGAGGCGCAGGCCATGGGCCGCCCGGTGATCGCCACCGACCACGGCGGCGCCAAGGAAACCGTTATCCCGGACGTCACCGGCTGGCTGACGCCGCCGGACGACGCCGACGCCCTGGCCGATGCCATAAACAAGGCCCTCTCCCTCGACGGCGCGGCGCGCACCCGGCTCGCCGATATCGCCATCGATCACGTGCGTAAGCACTTCTCCAAGACGCAGATGTGCGACCAGACGCTCGACGTCTACAACGAGGTGCTGTCGGCACAAGGCCGCGCCTGAGGCCGATGGCAGCCCCCGGTTCAGCACCGACCAACATTCTCGTCATCAAGCTGGGCGCGCTCGGCGACGTCGTCCAGGCGCTGGGACCGATGGCCGCGATCCGCCGCCACCACGCCGGCGACCGCATCACGGTGCTGACGACCGCGCCTTATGCCGACCTGATCCACGCCGCCGGGGTGGCCGACGAGGTCATCGTCGACGACCGGCCCCGCTTCGCCGAGATCGGCAAATGGCTGGCGCTCAGGAAAACGCTGCGCGCGGGCCGCTTCGACCGCGTCTACGACCTGCAGACATCTGACCGCTCGAACGGCTATTTCCGCCTGTTCTGGCCGGGACCGAAGCCGGAATGGTCGGGGATCGCGCCCGGCTGCTCGCATCCGCACCGGAACCCCAGGCGCGATCTCATGCACACCGTCGAACGCCAGGCCGAACAGCTCGGCATGGCCGGTATCGACGACGTGCCGCTTGCCGATCTTTCGCCCATCGTCAGCGATGTCACGCATCTGAAACTGCCCGCCGAATTCTGCCTGATCGTGCCCGGCGGCGCCGAACACCGGCCTGCCAAGCGCTGGCCGCGCGAGTATTACCGGGAATTGATCCAGAGGCTGGACGGCAGCGGCGTGGTGCCGTTGGTCACGGGGACCGAAGCCGAACGCCCGATGTGTGCCGCGCTTGTCGAAGGGTCGATCACGGCCCGCAACATCGCCGGCGAGACCTCTCTCGTCGACCTCGTCACCGTGGCCAAGCGGGCCCGCTTCGCGGTCGGCAACGACAACGGCACCATGCATATCGCGGCCTTCGCCGGCGTGCCTTCGGTGGTGCTTTATTCCGACGCCTCCGACCCGGCGCTGTGCGCGCAGCGGGGCGACGACGTGACGATCCTGCGAAGGCCGAAACTCGCAGATTTATCAATGGATGATGTTTTGGAGTCTCTCCCAACTCCAACTTAGACCGTCACCCCCGCGACGGCGGGGGTCCAGAATATCCGAGCGATTGGATTCCCGCCGCAGCCTGCGCCCGCGAAGGCGGGTGCGGGAATGACATTTTAATTGATATTTGAATACTGCTCATTCTGTCTGTGCTTCTTGACGCTTCGCCCCGGGGCCTATAACTACCCGCTAAGTTTGAAACACTAGGCATTCCATCGATGGTCGCGATCACCCTTCCGGACGGTTCCGTCCGCAGCTACGACAACCCGGTCACGGGCGCGGAAATCGCCCGTTCGATCGGCCCCGGCCTCGCCAAGGCGGCGATGGTCGTGAAGGTCGACGGCGAGCTGTGGGATCTCGACCGCACCATCGACACCGACGCCAACGTCGCCATCATTACCGACAAGCAGGAAACGGAGGCGCTCGATGTCATCCGCCACGACGCCGCGCACGTGCTGGCGATGGCGGTGCAGGAGCTTTATCCGGACACCCAGATCACCTTCGGTCCGTCGACGGAGGAAGGCTTCTATTACGACTTCCACCGCGAAGAACCGTTCTCGACCGAGGATTTCGAGGCCATCGAAAAGCGCATGGCCGAGATCGTCGACCGCGACGTGCCGATCGAACGCGAGGTCTGGTCCCGCGACGAGGTCGCCGAGTTCTTCAGGGAAAAGGGCGAAACCTTCAAGGCCGAGTGGGTGAAGGAGCTCCCGGACGGCGAGGGCATCACCATGTACCGCCAGGGCGACTGGATCGATCTGTGCCGCGGCCCGCATCTGCCGTCGACGGGACGTCTCGGCAAGTCGTTCAAGCTGATGAAGCTGGCCGGCGCGTACTGGCGCGGCGATGCCCGCAACCCGCAACTTCAGCGCATCTACGGCACGGCGTGGCGCAACGACAAGGAACTGAAAGCCTACCTGACGCGGATCGAGGAAGCGGAAAAACGCGATCACCGCAGGCTCGGCAAGGAAATGGACCTGTTCCACATCCAGGAAGAGGCGCGCGGCTCCGTGTTCTGGCACCCGAAGGGCTGGTCGCTCTACCGGACCTGCGAGCAGTACATGCGCAAGCGCCTGGACGCCGCCGGCTACGTCGAAGTGAAGACGCCGCAACTGGTCGACCGCAAGCTGTGGGAGGAATCCGGGCACTGGGAGAAGTTCCGCGAGCACATGTTCATCGCCGAGGTGGACGAAAGCGGCGGCGAAGCCAGCGAGAGCGCCGGTAGCGCTGACGGCAGCGCCGACGAGGGCGACGCCGGCGGCATCCGGCACCTGGCGCTCAAACCCATGAACTGCCCGTGCCACGTGCAGATCTTCCGCCAGGGCATCAAGAGCTACCGCGACCTGCCGCTGCGGATGGCCGAATTCGGCTCGTGCCACCGCTACGAGCCGTCGGGCGCCCTGCACGGCCTGATGCGGGTGCGCGCGTTCACGCAGGACGACGCGCACATTTTCTGTACCGAGGATCAGATCGAAAGCGAGACCGGGATCTTCATCGAGTTGCTGGCCTCGATATACCGCGACTTCGGGTTCGAGGCATTCACGGTCAAGTTCTCGGACCGACCGGACGTTCGCGCCGGCGCCGACGAAACCTGGGACAAGGCCGAGCATGCGCTCAAGGAAGCCGCCATCAAGGCCGGCGCCGATCTGATCATGAACCCGGGCGAAGGCGCGTTCTACGGACCCAAGCTGGAATTCGTGCTGCGCGACGCCATCGGCCGCGACTGGCAGTGCGGCACGCTGCAGGTGGATTTCGTGCTGCCGGACCGGCTCGACGCCGAATATGTCGGCGAGGACGGCGACCGGCACCGCCCGGTGATGCTGCACCGGGCGATCCTGGGCTCGTTCGAGCGTTTCATCGGCATCCTGATCGAGAACTTCGCGGGACGCCTGCCGATGTGGCTCGCCCCCGTGCAGGCGGTGGTCGCGCCGATTACCAACGAACTCGACGGCTACGCCGAAGAGGTCGTGGCGGCGCTCCGGGCGGCCGGCGTGCGCGCCGAGGCGGACCTCCGGAACGAGAAGATCAACTACAAGATCCGCGAGCATTCGCACGCCAAGGTGCCGGCGATCCTGGTCGTCGGCAACCGCGAGGCGGAGAGCCGCCAGGTCGCGATCCGGCGCCTCGGCGGCAAGGATCAAGAAATTGTTGCGCTGGAAGAGGCAGTGGATAGACTTAGCCTGGAAGCGCACGGTCCGCTTGGCGGATAACGCTTTTTCGAGATAACGTAATGAAATGACCCGCTTAAGCGGGTCTTTGGTGTAACTGCAAGAGGAGAATTTCCATAGCCCGCAGACCCGGCCCACCGGTGCCGCCGTCCAAGGATGGACCGCGCGCCAACGAAGACATTCTTGCCGACCCCGTCCGCGTCGTCGATGCCGACGGCGAAATGGTCGGCGTCATCGGCCTACAGGAAGCCATCGACATGGCGATGGAGGTCGGCTTGGACCTCGTGGAGGTGTCGCCGAACGCCGATCCGCCCGTGTGCAAGATTCTCGATTACGGGAAGTTCAAGTACGAGGCGCAGAAAAAGGCCAACGAAGCCCGCAAGAAACAGAAAGTCATCGACGTCAAGGAAATCAAGATGCGTCCCGGCATCGACGACCACGACTACGAGACCAAGATGAAGGCCGTGCGCCGATTCCTGGACGAGGGCGACAAGGTCAAGATGACGATCCGTTTCCGGGGCCGCGAGATGGCCCACCAGGATCTCGGTCTCAAGGTGCTGGAACGCGTGCGCGACGAACTCGGCGAGATCGCCAAGGTCGAGCAGCATCCGCGCCCGGAAGGCCGCCTGATGACGATGGTCATCGCGCCAAAGTAATCCAATCACGCTAATTCGTACGTATCTCGTACCGTATCCGGCCATGCCGGATACGGGCTGAGGAGTGCTGTCTTATGAAGAATGTTTTTATCGCCGCCGTCGGCGCCCTTTTCATCGTGCTCGCGGTATTCCCCGCGTCCGCGCTGGAGCGCGCCGGCACTGTGGAACGCCAGAAGGGCGAGGCGACCCGCACCCAGGGCGGCGACACCGTGGCGCTCAAGGCGGGCAGCGCGATCTATCCAGGCGATCGTATTGAAACCGGCGAGGATGCGCGCCTGATCGTCCGCTTCGCCGATTCATCGACCCTGCAGATGGGCGCCGGCGCGGTCATCGACGTGGACGAACTGGTCTACGACGTGCACGGGCTCACGGACGCCGACGACAGCCAGGCGCTGAAATTCGTCGAGGGCGTGTTCAAGTACGTTTCCGGTGCCATCAGCCGCAACGACGCGACCGACGTCGCCATCGCCACGCCGGTCGCGACCATCGGTATCCGCGGTACGGAATTCGTCGCCGGCCGCCTGACCGTCGGCATGCCGCCGGGCACGTCTCACTACGGTTACCAGATCCGCGACGGCGCCATCGAGGTCATCGCGCCGGGCGGCTCGGTGACCCTGGACGCGCCGGGCGAAGGCACCTTCCTGCCGTTCGACCGGGTCGCCGCGCCGACGCCGGTGCGGCAGTGGACGGATGCCGAAGCACAGGAAGCGGACGACCTGCTGGCGTTCTGATCCGGGGCGCGGGAATCCCGCCACAACTCTTGCCATTCGCGGTCCCGACCGCTATAAACCGCGCGCCGTCGCGATATGGACGGCCGTGCGGCATGGCTGAAAGGGCATGCCTCGCCGCTCGAACCCAAACGAGCCGCATCGGCTCCCAAGACGAAGGAAGAGGGAAATGCCCAAACTGAAGACGAAGTCGAGCGCGAAAAAGCGCTTCAAGCTGACGGGCACCGGCAAGGTGCGCGCGGCCGTCGCCTACAAGCGGCACAATCTCCGCAAACGATCCAACAAGATGAAGCGCAAGGCGCGGGGGACGATGATCCTCGCCGACGCCGACGCACGGATCATCAAGTCCTACATGCCGAACGCTTGAGCGGAGGAGATATACCATGGCACGAGTAACGCGCGGCAAGACGTCGCACGCCCGTCACAAGAAGGTCCTCAAGCTCGCCAAGGGCTACCGGGGCCGCAACAAGAGCAATTTCCGCATCGCCATCGAGCGCGTCGAGAAAGGCCTGCAGTACGCCTATCGCGACCGCCGTCAGAAAAAGCGGCAGTTCCGCCGCCTCTGGATCCAACGGATCAACGCCGGCGCGCGCGAGAACGGACTTTCATATTCGGTGTTCATGAACGGCCTGTCGAAGGCCGGGGTCGAACTGGACCGCAAGGTCCTGGCGGACCTCGCCATGAACGAACCGGAAGCGTTTAAAGCGCTGGTGGACCAGGCCCAGGCCGCTCTCAGCCAGAACGCTTAATTTCCCGAATTTCGGGAGCATCCGAGTTTTGGAACGGGAGTAGCGGCTAGGCCGTTACTCCCGTTCGTGTGTTTAAGGCCAACTGTTTTAAGGCGGGGAAAAGATGGACAATCCGGACCAGCTTCGCGACGAGATACTGAAGGATGTCGATGCGGCGGACAGCGTCGACGCGCTCGAAGACATCCGCGTCTCCGTCCTCGGCAAAAAGGGCCGCATCACCGACATGATGAAGGGCCTGGGCCAGATGGACCCCGACGCGCGCAAGGCCGCCGGCCAGGCGCTGAACGCGCTCAAGGACGAAATCGCCGGCGCGCTCGAGACCAAGAAGATCCAGCTCGCCGACGCCGATCTCGACCGCCGACTGATGACGGAGAAGATCGACGTCACCCTGCCGCCGGCGCCCGAGACGCAGGGCACCATCCATCCGATCAGCCAGACCATCGACGAGATCACCGAGATCTTCGGCGAAATGGGTTTCACCGTCGCCGAGGGTCCGGACATCGAAGACGACTGGCACAACTTCACGGCGCTCAACATTCCCGCCGACCACCCGGCGCGCCAGGAGCACGACACGTTCTACCTGCCGGGCGAACACGGCGAACGCAAGGTGCTGCGCACCCACACCAGCCCGGTGCAGATCCGCACCATGACGGCCGAAAAGCCGCCGATCCGGATCATCGTGCCCGGCCGCACCTACCGCTCCGACTACGACGCCACCCATTCGCCGATGTTCCATCAGGTCGAGGGCCTCGTGATCGACAAGACCTCGCACATGGGGCACCTGAAAGGCTGCCTGATCGAGTTCTGCCGCGCCTTTTTCGAGGTCGACGACCTGCCGGTGCGCTTCCGGCCGAGCTACTTCCCGTTCACCGAGCCGTCGGCGGAAGTCGACATCGGCTGCACCCGTGACGGCGGCGAGTTCCGCATCGGCCACGGCGGCGACTGGCTCGAGATCCTCGGCTCCGGCATGGTCAACCCGAACGTGCTTTCCAACTGCGGCATCGACCCGGCCGAATACCAGGGCTTCGCCTTCGGCATGGGCGTCGAGCGCCTGGCGATGCTGAAATACGGCATCCCCGACCTGCGCACGTTCTTCGACAGCGACCTCAGATGGCTCAGGCACTACGGGTTCCGCTCGCTCGAGGTGCCCGGCATGGTGGGAGGGCTGGTGCGATGAAATTCACCCTCTCGTGGCTCAAGGAACATCTTGATACCAACGCATCGCTGAGCGAGATCACCGACGCGCTGACCATGGTCGGCCTCGAACTGGAAGGGGTCGAGGACCGCGCCAAGGGCCTGGAAACATTCGTCACCGCCAAGGTCATCGAGGCGGCGCAGCACCCGAACGCCGACCGGCTCCGGGTTTGCCGGGTCGATCCCGGCAACGGCGAGACGGTCGAACTGGTGTGCGGCGCGCCCAACGCGCGCACCGGCATGGTCGGCGTGTTCGCGCCCGGCGGCTCGTACATTCCCGGCATCGACGTCACGCTGAAGCCGACGGAAATCCGCGGCGTCATGTCCAACGGCATGCTGCTGTCGGAACGCGAGATGGGGCTTTCGGACGAGCACGACGGCATCGTCGAGCTGCCCGAAGGCACGCCGATCGGCAAGCCGGCGGTCGCGGTCATGGGTCTCGACGACCCGATCATCGACATCGCGATCACGCCCAACCGGGGCGACTGCCTGGGCGTGCGCGGCATCGCCCGCGATCTTGCCGCGGCCGGTATCGGTTCCCTGAAACCGCTCGCCAACGGGCCCGTGCCGGGCAGCTTCGAAAGTCCGATCAAGGTGCACCTGGAGTTCGACGACCCGGACAACAAGCCGTGCCCTTATTTCGTCGGCCGCTACGTCAAGGGCGTCACCAACGGCGAGAGCCCGGCGTGGCTCAAGGAACGGCTGCTGGCCGTCGGGCTTCGGCCGATCTCGGCGCTGGTCGACATCACCAACCTGATGACCATCGACCTCAACCGGCCGCTGCATGTGTTCGACGCCGACAAGGTCGCGGGCGACATCCGCGTACGCCTGTCGAAGTCCGGCGAGAAGATGCTGGCGCTGAACGAGAAGGAATACACCTTCGACGACGAGATGACGCTGATCACCGACGACAACGGGCCCGAGGGCCTGGGCGGCGTCATGGGCGGTGAGGTCTCCGGCGTCACCGAAGAGACCGTCAACGTGTTCATCGAAAGCGCGTACTTCGATCCGGTACGGACGGCGATGACCGGCCGCAAGCTGCAGATCATTTCGGACGCCCGCTACCGCTTCGAACGCGGCATCGACCCGGCTTTCCTGGAAACCGGCATGGAGATCGCGACCCGCCTCGTGCTCGATCTCTGCGGCGGCGAGCCGTCCGAGGTCGTGGTCGCCGGCGGCAACCCGGACCGTGGCCGCACCCTCGACTTCCGTCCCGACCGGGTCAGGGAACTCGCCGGCGTCGGGGTTTCGCGCGACGAGATCCAGCGCATCCTCGCCGTGCTCGGCTTCGAGATTTCCGGCGACGGCGATACCTGGCAGGTCGCTATTCCGTCCTGGCGCGGCGACATCGTCCACGAGGCGTGCCTGGTTGAGGAAGTGATCCGCATCAATGGCTACGACAACGTGCCGGTGACGCCGCTGCCACGCGAAACGACGCTGCCGAAACCGGCCCTGAACGAGAGCCAGAAGCGCCGCGCCATGGCGCGCCGGACGCTGGCGGCACGAGGTCTGACCGAAGCCGTCACCTACTCGTTCATGGGCGACAAGGAAGCGGCGCTGTTCGCCGACGTGCCGGACGCGATCCGTATCGCCAACCCGATCAGCTCCGAGCTTTCCGTGATGCGGCCGAGCGCGCTCGCCAACCTGATCCAGGCGGCCGGGCGCAACGCCGCGCGCGGGTTCGCCAATGCCGACCTGTTCGAGGTCGGCCCGGAATATTTCGGCGACGGGCCGGACGAGCAGCGCATCACCGCGGTCGGCATCCGTTCCGGCCAGACCGGGCCGAAGCACTGGTCCCAGGCCCCGGCGCCGGTCGATGCCTATATGGCCAAGGCCGACGCGATGGCGGTACTGGACGCGCTCGGCGCGCCGGTCGACAAGCTGCAGGTGTTCACGGACGTGCAGTCCTATTACCACCCCGGGCGCGCCGGCGAGCTGCGGCTTGGCCCCAAAAACACGCTGGCGCGCTTCGGCGAGATCAACCCGAAGGTGCTGCGCGCGCTCGACGTCAAGGGACCGGTCGTCGCGTTCGAGATCTATCCGGACGCGGTGCCGCAGCCGAAGGCGAAATCCGCCGCCCGGCCAATGCTGAAGCTGTCGGCGTTCCAGCCGATCGAGCGCGACTTCGCGTTCGTCGTCGACGCGGACGTGGAAGCGGCCAAGGTCGTGCAGGCGGCACGCGGTGCCGAGAAGACGCTGATCGACGACGTCCGGTTGTTCGACGTGTTCGAGGGCCAGGCCCTCGGCGAGGGCAAGAAATCGCTCGCCATCACGGTGGTCCTGCAGCCGACGGAAAGCACGCTCACCGACGAGGAAATCGAGGGCATCTCGAAGTCCATCGTCGAGGCCGTCGAAAAGGCCACGGGCGGGACGCTCAGAGCTTAATTTCCGATAACTTTCGTCTATCCCGGACGCGGTTTTCCTCCGAGCGCAAGCGAGGCAAGGAAAGCCAGCGATCCGGGACCTATCGCAAAATGGGTCCTGACGCTGGCATGGGTCCCGGGTCTCGCCGCGCCATTGCACGTCTCGCCCGGGATAGACGATGTTTTACAAATCTCGCGTCCGGAATGACGATCTTGATCAAACCGGCGCATACACCTTCACCGTCTTCTCCCGCCCCTTGACCTGCGTTTCGCACACCAGCTCGCAGGGAAATTCGCCGTGCGTCGCCAGGTGCGTCGCCTCACCCAGCATGATGTAGGTGCCGTAGTCCTTGTTGAGTTGCTCGAGCCGGGCGGCGATGTTGACGTTGTCGCCGTGCACCGTGAACACGAGCCGGTCCTGCGCACCGACGGCGCCGACGGCAATCTCGCCCGTGTTGATGCCGCAGCGGGTCCGAAGGCTGACGCCGTTGAAGGTCCGGGTCCGTGCGACCTCCTCGATCTCGAGCGCGGTGCGGACCGCGTTCCGGGCGTGGTCCGGGTCGTCGTCGACGGCATTGAAGGTGATCAGCATCAAATCGCCCTCGAACAATGTGATGACGCCGCCATGGCGGTCGATGACCTCGCCCATGGCGCCGAAGTATTCGTTGAGCGTCTTGGCGAGTTCCTGCGCCGGCATGTTCTCGGATACCGTCGAGAACCCCTCGATATCCGTGAAGATCACCGTCGCCTTGCGGCTTTCGCCGTCGCCCGGCTGGATCTGCCGGTCGGACGACGTGATCCGCTGCGCCACTTCCTTGGAGACGAAACGCGACAGATCCTCCGCCGCCGTCTGCTCCAGCACGGCACGGAAGAACGACCGCCGCGCCCGCACCACGGCGATGGAAAGCACCATGGTGACCAGCAGGATCGACACCATCTTGTCGATCTCGGCGCCGATCAGGATCGAGTTGGAGGTCATGTAGGCGACGTAATCCCGGGTGATCATCGGATCCTCCGGAACGGCGGCGACCACGTACCACACCAGCACGCCCCATCCGGCGATGGCCGCGAGCCCGGCGATGAGGATGTAGCGCGGCTCGAACCGGAGCGCGCGGAGCGCGATGAAGATGAACACGTACATGAACGTCGGCGCCTTGAGGTAGAAGCTCGCCGGCTGTTCGTACTGGATATGGAAACTCCAGATCAGCAGCATCAGCAGCGCCACGTCCGCCAGCACCGAGACAGTCAAAAACCAGTGCGGCAGTGTGATCCGGTAGGACAGGATCAGCCGCGTCACGGTAAACACGAAGTAGGCCGCCAGCGCCGTGGGCACGACCTGGAACGCGGTCTCGGTCATGTTGACCTGTTGCGAGACGAGATAGAGCCCGCCGAACAGCAGGATCATGACGAACTGCACCCACGAGATCAGCCGCTCGCTGACGCACTGGCGCCGTTCGATCTGCTGCCGGACCCGGGCCGGCATTTCCTGGCGTACGGGGTCGCCGAAAACGAAGTCGGAAAGTTGCTGCCACATGCCGGGCAGTTTAGCCGCACGCGGCGGGCAAGCCAGTCACGAAATGGGGAGGGGCGCGTGAACCTGAAGCGTCGGTTCAGCGCGCCGAAGGGGGCGTGCGGAACACCACCGGGCGCGCGTGACGGCGATACCCGAGCAGGCGCACAACGCTGCGGAAGAAGCGGACGGTCTGGAAGGAAACCCTGAAGTCGATATGCGCGAACATTGGTCTCTGCCCGGGGTTGTAACCTGAAACGATCCTGTGCCCCGGACGGCGATCCGTCTGTGACCGGCGTCACCGGAACAGGGTTAACGCGCGCTTTTCAGTCATAGGCGACGCCGGTGCCCTTGGCCTCACCGCCGCTTTCGCGGAACGCCTGGCGCACCGTCCGGCGCTTGTTCTCCAGATGCTGCGAAAGGATCGCCGACAAGAGCTTGCCGTCGCGCGCCTCGAGCGCGGCGAGGATTTCCTCATGCTCCTTCATCGCCTGGTCCCAGCGTTCCTTGGACATGTTCGACCAGTAGCGCGCCAGGCGGATGCGTCCGACCAGTGCGTTGTACTGTGCCTCCAGCGTCGGGTTGCGCGCCGCTTTCAGGATCGCGTCGTGAATCTGGCGGTTGAGCTGGAAATAGAGCGCCAGTTCGCCGCGCGTGTGATGCAGCGCCATCTGATAATGCATCGCCCGGATCTCGGCGAACTCCGCGTCCGTCAGGTTGGCGCACGCCAGTTCGCCGGAGAGCGCCTCCAGCGCGCCCATCACCGGGAAGATCTCGTCGATGTCGGCCTCGCTCAGGGTCGCCACGCGCGCACCCCGGTTCGGCAGCAGTTCCAGCAATCCCTCGTTACCGAGCACCTTCAGCGCTTCCCTGAGCGGCGTTCGGGAAACGCCGAGCATGTCGCAGAGCTTCTGTTCCGGCACCCGGTCGCCGCCCTTGAGCGCGCCCGAGAAGATCATTTCCCGCAGGCGCCCGACAAGTTCCTCGTGCAGCGTGGTGCGCGGCGTGGGTTGCGTCATCTCGTTCATTGCGCCGCCTCCGCACGGGCGAGCGCCATGTCGAGCACGCGGGCGACATGGATCGCATCGCGGCCCGCCCCGTCGGCGATCTGGTGGCGGCAGCTCGTGCCGTCGGCGACGACGATGGTGTCGGCATCGGCATCGCGGACCTTGGGCAGCAGCGAAAGCTCGGCCATCTTCATGGAGACCTCATAGTTTTCGGCCTCGTAGCCGAACGCGCCGGCCATGCCGCAGCAGGAACTCTCGACCGTCTCGACCTCGAGCCCCGGCACCAGCCGGAGCGCCTTTTCGACCGCGCCCATGGCGGCGAACGCCTTCTGGTGGCAGTGCCCGTGCAAGAGCGCCCGGCTGCCGGGCATGGCCGGGACGTCCAGCTTGAGCGTGCCGAACTCGGCTTCGAAGATCAGGAACTCCTCGAACAGCTTGGCGTTTTCCGCGATGGCATCGGCGTCCGCGCCCGGCAGCAGGGACTTGAACTCGTCCTTGAGCGTAAACAGGCAACTGGGCTCCAGCCCGACGATGGGCACCCCCGCCCTGGCGAACGGCAGCAGCGCGTCGACCATGCGCCGGGCCTCAACGCGTGCCTGATCGACCATGCCGGCGGCGAGGAACGTGCGCCCGCAGCACAAGGGGCGCTCGCCCTCGGGCGGCTTGGCGACGGCGACGCGGTAGCCCGCGGCCTCGAGCACGCGCTTGGCGGCACGCAGGTTCTCGGGCTCGAAGTTGGTGTTGAAGGTATCGGCCAGCAGCACCACCGCGCCCCCGACCGGGCACGCGTCGGGCAAAATCCCCTCGCGCTCGATGTCGAAGGAATCGGACCGCCACCTGGGCAGCGTGCGTTTGGCCGAGAATCCGAGCAGCTTTTCCGACAGCCACGCCATGCCGGGAACGGCGTCGCGGAGGTTCATCGCGCCGGCGAGCCGCGACGCATAAGGCGCGTAGCGCGGCAGGTAGGCGATCAGCCGGTCCTTGAGCGAGACGCCGTGGCGCTTGTTGTAGTGATACAGGAACTCGACCTTCATCTTCGCCATGTCGACGCCGGTCGGGCATTCGCGCTTGCAGCCCTTGCAGCCGACACAGAGCTGCATCGTGTCCTTCATCGCGTCGGATGTGAACGCATCGGCGCCGAGCTGCCCCGAGAGCGCGAGCCTGAGCGTGTTGGCGCGGCCCCGGGTCAGGTGCTGCTCGTCGCCGGTGGCGCGGAACGACGGGCACATCACGCCCGGATCGGCCTTGCGGCAGGCGCCGTTGTTGTTGCACATCTCGACCGCACCGGCGAACCCGCCCCAGTCGGACCAGTCCATGGCGGTCTCGAGGCCGAGGGTCTCGTAGCCCGGCTTGAAACGGAACAGCGACCGGTCGTCCATCTTCGGCGGGTCGACGATCTTGCCCGGGTTGAACAGCCCGTCTTCGTCGAATGCCTGCTTCACGGTGCGGAACGCGGCGACCATTTCCGGCCCGAACATGGCCTCGTGGAACTCGGACCGGACGAGGCCGTCGCCGTGCTCACCCGAGTGCGAGCCTTTGTATTCGCGGACCATCTCGAACGCTTCCTCGGCGATGGCGCGCATCTGTTTGGCGCCCATCTCCTGCTTGAGATTGATCACCGGGCGCACGTGCAGGGTGCCGACCGAGGCGTGTGCATACCATGTACCTTCCGTGCCGTGCTTGTGGAACACCTGGGTCAGACGGTCGGTGTATTCGGCGAGATTTTCGAGCCGGACGGCGCAGTCCTCGACGAACGAGATCGGCTTCCCGTCGCCCTTCATCGACATCATGATGTTGAGGCCGGACTTGCGGACCTCCCAGATCGCCTTTTGAAATTCGGGATCGATCGCCTCGACGACGCCGTCCGGGAAACCGAGGTCGCCCATCACCTCGCCGAGCTGCTTGAGCCGCCTCATGTTCTCGTCCGGCTCCGGCTCGGCGAACTCGACCAGCAGGATCGCGTCGGGCTCACCCTTGACGAACGCATCGACGGTCTCGCGAAACATCGGAATGTCGCGGGAGAGCCCGATCATCGTCCTGTCGACCAGCTCGACCGCGACCGGGCCCAGCTTGACCAGGTGCTGCGCCGCATCCATGGCATCCCAGAATTTCGGGAAGTGGCAGACGCCGAGGGTCTTGTGTTTCGGCAGCGGCTGCAGGTCGATGTCGACCGACGTCGAAAACGCGAGCGTCCCTTCCGAACCGATCAGCAGGTGCGCGAGGTTGGGCAGCGCCGACGGCTTGTGCACGGTCTGGTTATCCCAACTGCCGCGCGCCGGACCGGCCGGCATCAGCGCGTCGATGTTGTAGCCGCCGACACGGCGCATCAGGTCCGGGAACTTCGCCTTGATCAGGTCCTCGTTATCGCGGCCGAGACCCAGCAGCTTTGCGACAAGATCGCGCTGCGTGTCGCTCAGGTGCGCCATGGCCCGGTTGTCGGAGACCTCGCCGAAATGCATGTCCGACCCGTCGGCGAGGATCGCGTCGACGGCGCGGACGTTGTCGCGCATGGTGCCGTAGCGGATCGAGCGCGAGCCGCAGGAATTGTTGCCGGTCATGCCGCCGATGGTAGCGCGGCTGGACGTCGACACATCGACCGGAAACCAGAGGCCGTGCGGCTTCAGGTACGCGTTCAACTGATCCAGCACGATGCCGGGCTCGACCCGCGCCGTCCGCGACGACGCGTCGAATTCCAGCACTTTGTTCATGTGTTTCGTGGTGTCGAGGACGATGGCCTCGCCGACCGTCTGGCCGCATTGCGACGTGCCGCCGCCGCGCGGCAGCACCGGCATGCCCTCGTCCCGCGCGATGTCGATCACGGCGCGCACCTCGTCCGCGGATTGCGGGACGACGACGCCGGCGGGCTCGACCTGGTAATGCGACGCGTCCGTCGCATAGCGCCCGCGCGAGAACGGGTCGAACAGGACACGGCCCGAGATGGCAGCCGAAATCCGTTTGGCGAGATTTTCGTCGCCGATCCGGCCGGTGGCGCGCAGTCCGTAGTCGTCACGGGGCATGGGTTTCTCCTTATTCGCCCATCGATGCTACTAAATTGTATGCAAAAATCAACAGACAAATATAATCCGCAGAAATTAAGGGTTGCTATCCTGAAAAATTGTATTCATTATCACCGCCACGCCTGAAAACAGCCGTTCACGGAGGAGCGTCATGGCATACAAAAGCGGCCGTCATTTCCTGCAGATCCCGGGCCCGAGCCCGGTCCCCGACCGCATTCTCAGGGCCATGGACATGCCGGTGATCGATCACCGCGGCCCCGATTTCGGCGAACTGGGCGCGCGCGTCCTGGAAAAGCTCAAGGGCGTGTTCAAGACCGAACGTCCGGTGATCGTGTTCCCGTCGAGCGGCACCGGCGCCTGGGAAGCGGCGCTGGTCAACGCGCTCAGCCCCGGCGACAAGGTGCTGATGTACGAGACCGGCCACTTCGCGGCGCTGTGGCATGAACTGGCGACGCGCGTCGGGCTCGAACCCGAGTTCATCCCCGGCGACTGGCGCCACGGCGTCGACCCGGAGAAGGTCGCGGCACGCCTCAGGGAAGACACGAACCACGAGATCAAGGCGGTGTGCTGCGTGCACAACGAGACCTCGACCGGCGTCACGTCGAGGATCGGCGAGGTGCGCAAGGCCATCGACAGCACCGGCCACCCGGCGCTGTTCATGGTCGACACCATCTCCGGCCTCGCGTCCGCCGACTACCGCCACGACGAATGGGGCGTCGACGTCACCGTCACCGGCTCGCAGAAGGGCCTGATGCTGCCGCCCGGCCTCGGCTTCAACTGCGTTTCGCAGAAGGCGCTCGACGCGCATGAAAAGAGCGGCTTCAGGAAATCCTACTGGGACTGGGGGCCGATGCTCGGCAACAACGCCAACGGCTTCTTCCCCTACACACCGGCGACCAATCTTCTGTACGGCCTCGAAGAATCCCTCAAGATGCTGTTGGACGAGGAAGGGCTCGAGAACGTGTTCGCGCGCCACAAGCGCCACGCCAAGGCGTGCCGTATCGCCGTCGAGCACTGGGGCCTGGAAACGCTGTGCCAGGTCGAGGCGGAGCATTCGCCGGTGCTGACCGGCGTCGTCCTGCCGGACGGCCATGACGCCGACGAAGTCCGCGCGCTGATCCTGGACAAGTTCGACATGTCGCTCGGCACCGGGCTCGGCAAGGTCAAGGGCAAGGTGTTCCGCATCGGGCATCTCGGCCACTTCAACGACCTGACCCTGATGGGCACGCTCTCCGGCGTCGAGATGGGCCTCGCGCTTTCCGGCGTGCCGATCCAGAAGGGCGGCTGCCAGGCAGCGATGGACTACCTTGCCGAGACCGCGGACTGACCCATGGCGGACGAGCGAATCCTGATCGAACGTGACGACAAGGACATCGTCACCGTCACCATCAACCGTCCGGAGAAGCTGAACGCGCTGACCAAGTCCATGTGGGGCAAGCTGGGCGAGACGTTCGCCGAGCTCAGCACGGACGACGGCGTCCGCTGCATCGTGCTGACCGGCGCCGGCGAGAAATCGTTCAGCCCCGGCAACGATATCGGCGAGTTCGAGACCGATCGTTCGAATTCGGAACAGGCCGCCGCCTACGGCGACCTGATGGCCCGCAACATCGACGCCATGCGCGCGTGTCCGCACCCGACGGTGGCCGCGATCCGCGGCATCTGCGTCGGCGGCGGCATGGAGATCGCCGGGCTCTGCGACATCCGCATCTGCGGCGAAGGAAGCCGTTTCGGTGTGCCCATCGCCAAGCTCGGCCTTGTCATGGGCTACGACGAGCTCGGCGCCCTGAAGTCGCTGGTCGGCGCCGGCCGCGCGCTGGAAATCCTGCTGGAAGGCCGCATCTTCGATGCGGCGGAAGCGCTCCGCCTCGGCGTCGTTTCGCGCGTCGTTCCGGATGCCGACGTTATGGGCGAGGCCCGCGCCACCGCCGAGCGGGTCGCCGCCGGCGCGCCGCTGGTGCACCGCTGGCACAAGAAATTCCTGGAACGGCTCGAGGATCCGGCGCCGCTCACCGCGTCCGAGATCGCCGAAGGCTACGAATGCTACGATACCGAGGATTTCCGGACCGGCTACAAGGCGTTTCTGGAGAAGAAGACGCCCGACTTCAAAGGGCGCTGACGGAGAGAGAGGACACATCCATGAAGAAATCGTTCGGCCCGCTCGCCGGCATGAAGGTCGTTGAGCTGGCACACATCATGGCGGGGCCGGTGTGCGGGCTGATGCTCGCCGATCTCGGCGCCGACGTCATCAAGGTCGAGAAGATCCCGGGCGGCGACGACTCGCGGCGCTTCCTGCCGCCCGACATGGACGGCGAGTCGGCGGCCTACATGATGATGAACCGCAACAAGCGCGGCATCGCCCTCGACCTCAAGACCGAGAGCGGTAAGAAGGTGCTCAGGAAGCTTCTCGCCGACGCCGACGTGGTGACCGAAAACTACCGGCACGACACCATGCAGAAACTCGGCCTCGGCTACGAGGACCTGAAGAAGGACAACCCGGGCCTGATCTATTGCGCCATCTCCGGCTTCGGACGCAGCGGCCCGTACGCCGAACGCGGCGGCTTCGACCTGATCGCCCAGGGCATGAGCGGGCTGATGTCGTTCACCGGCGAAGGCCCGGGCCGGCCGCCGTGCAAGGTCGGCGCCCCGGTCACCGACATCACCGCCGGCATCCTGGCCGCGCTCGGCTGCGTGTCCGCCTACGTGCACAAGCTCAAGACCGGCGAAGGCCAGATCGTCGACACTTCGCTGTTCGAGGCCGGAATCGTGCACACCTACTGGCAGAGCGCGATCGCGCTGGCGACCGGCATCGCCCCTGGGCCGATGGGTTCGGCGCACCCCCTGAACGGTCCCTACCAGGCGTTCGAGGCCAAGGACGGCTGGTTCACCATCGGCGCCGCCAACCAGCGCAACTGGGAACGCCTGCTCGACGTCATGGAAGTCCCGGAGATCGCCGACGACCCGCGCTTCGCCACCAATTCGGAACGGATGGCGCACCTGAAGGAACTGGAAGACGTGCTGACGCCGGTGTTCCGCGAGCGAACCCGCGACGAATGGCTGACCCGGCTCGAAAAGGCCGGGGTGCCGGCCGGGCCGGTGATGGACGTCTGCGAAATGTTCGAGGATCCGCACGCGCAGGCGCGCGGCATGATTCCGACCGTCGAGCACGCCAAGCTGGGCCCGGTACGCACGCTCGGCCTGCCGATCAAGCTTTCGGAAACGCCGGGCGAGGTCGCGACCGGTGCACCGTTGTTCGGCCAGCACACCGAAGAGGTGCTGAAGGAATACGGCTTCGACACCGACGAAATCGCCTCGTTCGCCGAGGAAGGCGCGGTCGCCGTTTCCTAGGCGCTGCGCCGCCGCGCCGCATCGACCGCGGCGATCTGATCCCGGACGTCGATGTCGGCGATCGACGTCACCTCCAGGTGCCGGTCGTCGAAAACATGCGTGTTCCCGCCCGCCGGAGCGTGCGCGGCTATGACCGAGTCGCGCGCGTGCAGCAACGCTTCGACCGTCGGCCGGAACAGCACCAGCATGGCGCCGATCCAGGCGTTGGCGGACGGCGCCGGCTCGGGGTGCGCGATGTGGAACCGGTCAAGCAATTGCACGACCACCGGCGCGTCGTACCAGGCTTCGCCGGTCACCCAGCGGTTGGTGGTGAACAGACGTGTCGCCCTGCCGTCGAACCCCATCGAAATCGCCACCAGATGCGCCGGCGGCGCCTGATCGGGGCTTGCCGGGTCGTGCGCGGGTTCGGCGCCGGCAACCTCGGGCGGGAACCCGGCCGGGCGCAGGAACGTATGAAAATGGCCATGCTCCTCACCCCAGGTGTTGCCGCGGACGTCAGGCGGATGCGAATGGTAGTAGTACTGCGCATGGCTGATCGGGCAGAACACGTCGCCCGCCGGGTAATGCTCCCACTGGTAAAACTGGTTTCCGCCATTGAGGAGCGCCGCCACCACGTTGCTCCCGGCGTCGGCGAGCGCCTGCTCGCTCTCCAGCACGCGGCAGCCCGCTTCGTACATCTCGTCCAGAACCGCACGCGGAAATGTCTCCAGCGGCGCGATATCATCCAGCGTCAGGACCCGCATCACGCGCCGCCCAACGTGAGAGTCAACGTGCGTACGTCTTTCCCCCGCATGGTCTTCAACGTCATCGTTTCACCGGGCCGTTTCATGAACATCGCCGCTTCGAGGGCCGGCATCGCGGACACCGGCCTGCCGTCGATATGGGTAATGACGTCGCCCGCTTCCAGACCCGCCGCGAAGGCGGGACCGTCGACGGCGACGCTGCCGACCAGCGCGCCGCCCGTCTCCGCCGCCATGCCCGGCGGCAGCGGCGCCGCCTTGAACCCGGCAATACCGCGCCGCACGTCGCCGAACGCCTTCAGATCGTCGACGACCCGCATCAATAGCGGCACCGAGGTCGCGAAGTTGACGCCGATGTCGGCATCGCTGGTCTTGGTGAAGATGGCGGCGACCATGCCGACCAGGCGCCCGTCCATGGTCACCAGCGCACCACCCGAACCGCCCGGATTGACCGCCGCGTCGGTCTGGATGAAATCCTCGACCGGGTTGAACCCCATGCCGGCGCGGTTGACGGCCGAGACGACACCGCAGGTCACGCTGAGGCCGAGGCCGAACTGGTTGCCGACGGCGCAGACGGGCGCGGCGAGCGCGGGGGCCTCCGCCGTCTCGAGCACCGGCAGGTCGGCGTCGACCTTGAGGAGCGCGATATCGGTCGTCCTGTCGCGGCCGACGATCCCGGCCTTGAGGATGCGGCCGTCTTCGGTCATGACGTCGATCTCCTCGGCGTCGCCGATGACGTGGACATTGGTCGCGACATATCCCCCCGGCATCACGGCGATGCCGGTCCCCTGCGGGTCGCGCGGCGCACCCGAGGCATCGGTGCCGCGCTTCGCCATCGACCAGTCCGGCTTGATGCGGACGACCGAGTCCAGCACCTTCGGATCGAGCGCCGAAGCCGCGCCGGGCCATGCCGCGGCGAGCGCGACCAGGACAACCATGAGTATTCGCGTCGATGCTTTCATCAAGAAACAGGATGACGCGAAGCCGCATGTCAGTAAACTCAAACTCTGGGGAGAACGACGATGCTGCAGACGGCCACGGACCCGGTATCCGCGTTTCCACGCGCAACGCTGGCACATGCGCCGACACCGCTGGTGCCCCTCGAGAGCGTCATGCGCGACAGCGGGCACCCGCATCTTTACGTCAAGCGCGACGACCTGACCGGTCTCGCCATGGGCGGCAACAAGGCGCGCCAGCTCGAATACTATTTCGGCCAGGCGCTGGCCGAGGGCGCCGACACGGTGCTGATCACCGGCGCCGTGCAATCCAACTTCGTCCGCCAGTGCGCGGCGGCGGCGCGCAAACTCGGGCTCGCCTGCGAGATCCAGCTCGAGAACCGAGTCCAGGGCATGCCCGCCGGTCAGGAGAGAACGGGCAACATGCTGCTCGACCGCATCCTCGGCGTGCCGATCCACATGTTCCCGGTCGGCGAGGACGAACAGGCCGCCGACGACAACCTGGAAAAGCTTGCCGACGGCATCCGGGAACGCGGCGGCAAACCCTATGTCATTCATCTCGGCGCCGATCATCCACCGCTGGGCGGGCTCGGGTACGTCGACTGCGCGCGCGAGATCATCGAGCAGACCGGCGCCCTCGGCCTCGACCTCGGCGCCGTCGTCGTCGCCAGCGGCAGCGCCGCCTCGCACGCCGGGGTCGTCGCCGGGCTCCGGCACTACGGTTCGGCGGCAACGGTATTCGGCATCTGCGTCCGGCGCGGCGCCGACCTGCAACAGCCGCGCGTGTTCAAGCGCAGCCGCGCGCTTGCCGGCATGCTGGGAGCCCCCGACCTCGTTGCCGAATCCGATATCGTCGTCACCGACGCCTATCTGGGCGAAGGGTACGGCCAGCCGACACCGGGCACCATGAAGGCCATCGAGCGCGGCGCGCGCGACGAAACGCTGCTGCTCGATCCGGTTTACAGCGGCAAGGCCTATGACGGGTTCCTGAGCCTGCTTGCCGACGGCACGCTGCCCCGGGACAAGGCATGCGTGTTCATCCACACCGGCGGCACGCCGGGGTTGTTCGCCTATGCCCATCTGTGGGAGGCTGGCCGCACACCATGAAACTGCCCCGCACCATCCGCCTCGACCCGTCCGACACCAACGTCTTTCATCAGGCGGCCGAGCCCGGCGAGTGGGCGGTCACCGGCACCTTCGCATTCGTCGATTGCGTACCGGGCGAACTGGACAACAAGTCCCAGCTCGCGTTCAAGTCGGGCTGGCTCGGACTCGGCAGCTTCGGCCTGTCCACGTTCGTGCAGGTCACAATCGTCCCCGAAGGCGACGACGAAGCCGCCGCCCGCGCGCTCGCCACGCACCTGTTCGAGGAATACGGCGCGCCCGACATGCTGATGGCGATGACCGCCGCCAAGAGCGAGATCGCCTATGCCGCGTCGCTTTGCGACCAGCCGGCCGGCACCTTGCTGGCCATCGAGCGCGAGATGACCGAAGACGGCATCAACGAAAAGATCCGCGTCGTGCCGCGCCCCGACGAGGACGGCGGCCACGCGCAGATCTGGACCCTCACCGAAGAAGACTGCTGACGCTAGAGGGCTGCTGAAAAACTCGAGATCATGATTGACCACGTGCTTCGAGACGCTTCGCTCCTCAGCATGAGGTCAATCAGTTAAATAACTTGCCTCATCCTGAGGAGGCCCCCATCAACTTCTTGGGGGCCGTCTCGAAGGACGGGGCAAGTTGTCTCAAAGCTTTTTCAGCAACCTGCTCCTTCCTTGAAAAGGCACTATTTAGGCTGGCAGCGGCGCAGGTAACGGCGCAACTGCCACGGCGTCAGCACCCGGCGCGCGCGGATGCCGAGCACCCGCTTCACCGCCTCGACGCAAGTGAACGGCGCCAGCGGCATGGAGCGCATGACCGGCGGCCGGCGCTGAACGGCGAGCGCATCGCAGCCGCAATCCCGGAACGCGGCGATCACCTCTTGCGGCGTCAATTCGCCGAGCGTCACGATCTCCATCCCGTTCGAGAGCGGGTCGAGCAGATGCCACTGTCCGCCCGCCTGTGTCGCCACGAGGCAGTGCTGATAGCCGGGTTTCAGACGCCGCAGGAGCTTGAGCGACGACGGCCCGAACGCGACGATGGCGAGCGACTGGCCGCGCGGCCGGATCGCCGGATGCGCGGTCATGCGACGATACCCTTTGCGATCAGGTACGGCTCGAAGATGTCGAAGGCGTCGACCCAGAGCACCCAGTCGACCGCCTCGATGTCGTCGCCCGGATCGGGCGGCCGGTCGAGATAGCCGTACTCGCTCATGACCTCAAGATGAAGATCGAACATCACCCCGGTGCGGTGCAGGCGGCTGACGGCACTGTAGACGTCGTCGGGCAGGCACGGCCGGTCGTAAACCGCTTCCGGCTGGCTCGCCTTGGCCCGTTCGGCGCGCGCCTTTTCGGTGCGTATGAACCAGAACCAGGCTTCTTCGGCGCTCTCGAACCCGACGGTCGGTTTCAGTGTTCCGGCGCGATGCCCGGTGGCGGTATTCCTGGGCGGCATCTGACGTTTCCTCTCTCTCGCAAGACCATGCCGTTTCGACGTTGGCAGGTACAATTGATGCACGGGTGGTGGCCCAATCGGGGCACATGTGAGCACGTGCCCGGGAAATAATTTCTATCCGTGAGTGTGCCGGCGTCGGCCGCGCCGGTTTTTGACTCTCGGCGGCAAAGGTTTAAAAAAGACCGGAAGGAGAGCGCGGCATGGCACACAATCGAACCGGCAAGACGTGGACCTACGCCGACGGCGGCTGGCACGAAGGCGACAAGGCCGTGCTCGCGCCCCGGCACCAGGCATTCTGGCTCGCATCCACCGTCTTCGACGGCGCGCGCTACATGGCCGGCCGGGCCCCGGACCTGGACAAGCACATCGCGCGGCTGATGAAGTCGGCGGCGATCCTCGGCCTGAAGCCGACCAAGACCGCCGGGGAAATCGAAAAGCTGGCCTGGGAAGGCATCGGCAAGTTCGACAAGGACGCGGACCTTTATATCTGTCCGATCTTCTATGCCGAGGAAGGCGCCGTCGTTCTGCCGAACCCGGACAGCACGCAGTTCTCGATGGTGGTCCGCGAAGCGCCGATGCCGCCGTTCGAAGGTTTCAGCGCCTGCCTTTCCAGCTTCCGCCGGCCGGCCCGCGACATGGCGCCGACGGAGGCCAAGGCATCGTGCCTTTATCCCAACGTCGCGCGCAGCGTCGGCGAGGCGCAGGAAAAAGGCTTCGAGGTCGGCGTCGTGCTCGACCCCAGCGGCAACGTCGCCGAGTTTTCGTACTCGAACCTGTTCATGGTGAAGGACGGAGTCGTATCGACGCCGGTGATCAACGGCACGTTCCTGAACGGCATCACCCGCCAGCGCGTGATCAAGCTGCTGAGCGACGACGGTTACGAGGTCGTCGAACGCACCATCGATTTCCGGGAACTTCTGGGCGCGGACGAGCTGTTCGCCACCGGCAACTACGCCAAGGTGCGGCCGTGCACCAAACTGGAGGACCGGGAATACCAGCCGGGCCCGGTGGCGACGCGGGCCCGCGAACTTTATTTCGATTTCGCCAAGACCGCCTAACCTTCCTCTTCGTCATCCCGGGCATTAGCCGAACCCGCGTGCCGAAGGCGCGCGGTTGCGAGGCTTATGACCCGGGACCCATTGCAGCGTCAGACCGTGTGGATGAATGGGTCCCGGATCGCTGGCTTTCCTGGCCTCGCGTCGCTCGGAGGAAAACCGCGTCCGGGATGACGGGATATTTCAGGATGCGTTCGCGGACGAATTGTTCAGCCGAGCAGCGTCCCGAGAAAGATCATCAGGCCCGCGTCCCGGTTCGACTTGAAACGGGCGAGACAGTTGCCCGGCTCGTCGATGTCGAGCGTGCCGACCTGCCACGCGAACTGCACCGCCGCCGCGGCCAGCATCAGGAAATAGAACCAGCCCATGCCGGCGGCGCTGCCGGCGAACGCCAGCAGGATCGCGGTCAGGGCGTAGACCAGCGCCGCGAACGGGCGCGTGTTGCGGCCGAGTTTGATCGAGGCGGACTTCACGCCGACGAGGACGTCGTCCTCCTTGTCCTGGTGGCCGTAGATGGTGTCGTAGCCGAGCGTCCAGAAGAACCCGCCGACGTACAGCAAGATCGCGGGCCAGGCGACGGCGCCTTCGACCGCGCACCACGCCAGCAGCGCGCCCCAGTTGAAGGTGATGCCGAGGAACGCCTGCGGCCAGTAGGTGATGCGCTTCATCAGCGGATAGACGGCGACGAGGCCGAGCGACGCCACGCCGAGAACAACAGTCGCGCCATTGAACTGCAGAAGAATGATGAGGCCAACGAACAGCAGGCCGCCGAGGAACATCAGCGCGTGGCGGACCGATACCTCGCCGGACGCGATCGGGCGTTCCGCCGTCCGCGCCACACGGCCGTCGATGTCGCGGTCCCAGAGATCGTTGACCACGCACCCGGCGCCGCGCATGACAAAGGCGCCGACGGCGAACAGCAGCACATACCAGGGATTCGGCACCATACCCTCGACCGCGGCACTCGCCATCGTCACCGACCACAGGCACGGCAACAGCAGAAGCCAGGTGCCGATCGGCCGGTCGGCGCGGATCAGCCGCATGTAGGGGCGGGCGCGTTCGGGCGCGAGGCGGATCATCCAGGAATCGCGCCGGATGTCGCTTGCGTGCGTAAATGTCGTGCCGGGTCGGGACATGCGGCGTTTATAGCTGACCCACGGGTCAAGGTGAAAGTCCTGATCGGCAACGCACGGGCGGTTTACGGCGGCGGCGGGCGGGCCGATAATCCGCCGTGGGAGAACCGCATGACCGACACCCCATCGATCCGCCTGTTCGTCGACGGCACCCTCGAGGCGGATACCGCCGTTCAGCTCGAGCGCGGGCAAAGCCACTACCTGGTGAACGTGATGCGCCAGGGCGTGGGCGCGCGCGTCCTGCTGTTCAACGGCCGCGACGGCGAATGGCTGGGCGAGATCGCGGCGGCCGACAGGAAATCGGCGGTGATATCGGTCGTGTCGCGGACCCGGCCGCAGGACGCGGCGCCGGACGTGTGGCTGCTGTTCGCGCCCCTGAAAAAAGACCGCACCGATTTCCTGGTCGAGAAGGCGACCGAGCTCGGCGTGTCGCGCCTGGTCCCGGTAACGACGCAGCATGGCCGGACGGCGCGTCTCAATACGGACCGTCTCCGCGCCACGGCGACCGAAGCCGCCGAACAGTCGCGCCGCCTGACGGTGCCGGAGATCGCCGAGCCGGCATCGCTGGAAACGGTGCTCGGCACCTGGCCCGGCGACCGCCGGCTGATCTTTCTGGATGAAACCGGCGGCGGCGCACCGCTGGCGGCGGTGCTTGGCGAGGGCGACGAGCCTCTCGCTTTTTTGATCGGTCCGGAAGGCGGGTTCGCGCCGGGCGAGCTTGACGCGCTCCGCAATCTGACCTTTTCTGTCGCCGCCGATCTGGGTCCGAGGATCCTGCGCGCCGAAACCGCGGCCGTGGCGGCACTTGCAATCCGTCAGTCCGTTGCCGATTTGAAACGGACCTGACCCCACCTCGGAGACCCTCCATGTCCGGTGCATCCACCAAGAACGACACCCCCATCGACAGCAAGGACGTCCTCGTCCGCTACATGGAAAGCGGCTGCAAGCCGCCGGAGAACTGGCGTATCGGCACCGAGCACGAGAAGTTCGCGTTCCGGCTCAAGGACCTGAAGCCGCTGACCTACGACGGCGACCAGGGCATCCGCGAGTTGCTGACGCGGCTCACCCGGTTCGGCTGGGACCCGGTCTACGAGGGCGAGAACATCATCGCGCTTTCGTCAAAGGACGGCGGCTCGGTGTCGCTGGAGCCGGCCGGCCAGGTCGAGCTTTCCGGCGCCGCGGTCGAGAACATCCACGAGACCTGCGACGAGGTCTCGAGCCACCTGCAGCAGGTCAAGGCCATCGCCAAGGAGATGGAGATCGGCTTCGTCGGCCTCGGCTACCGGCCCAAGTGGCCGAACGAGGACGCGCCGTGGATGCCCAAGGGCCGCTACAAGATCATGCGCGAATACATGCCGAAAAAGGGCAAGCTCGGCCTGGAGATGATGCAGTCGACCTGCACCGTGCAGGTGAACCTGGATTTCTGTTCCGAGAAGACCATGGTCGAGATGTTCCGGATCGCGCTGGCGCTGCAGCCGGTGGCGACGGCGCTCTGGGCCAATTCGCCGTTCCGCCACGGCGCGCCGAGCGAGTACCTGTCGTATCGCAGCCACATCTGGACCGACGTCGACCCGGACCGGAGCGGCATGCTGCCGTTCGTGTTCGAGGACGGCATGGGGTTCGAACGTTACGTCGACTATGCCCTCGACGTACCGATGTACTTCGTCTACCGCGACGGCACCTACATCGATGCGTCGGGCCAGTCGTTCCGCGACTTCATGAACGGCGAACTGCCGGCCTATCCGGGCCACAAGCCGGTGCTGTCGGACTGGACCGATCACCTGTCGACGATCTTCCCCGAGGTGCGTCTCAAGACGTTCCTCGAGATGCGCGGTGCCGACGGCGGGCCGTGGAACCGGCTCTGCGCGCTGTCGGCGTTCTGGGTCGGGCTTTTGTACGACGACGAGGCGCGCGCCGCCGCCTGGGACCTGGTCAAGGACTGGTCGGCGGACGAGCGCCAGCAACTCCGCGACGCGGTGCCGAGGACGGCCCTCAAGACGCCGTTCCGCAACCAGACGGTGCGCGATATTGCGTGCGAGGCGCTTTGCATCTCGCACCGCGGCCTCAAGAACCGGGGCCGCGTCGACAGCGTCGGCATGGACGAAAGCCACTTCCTGCAGCCGATCTTCCAGACCATGGAAAGCGGCCTGACGCCGGCCGACGAACTGCTGGCCGCCTATCACCGTTTGTGGAAGGGCAACGTCGACCCGGTGTTCACCGAGTACGCGTACTGAGTGTTTAGGCGAATGGTGCGCCCGGCAGGATTCGAACCTGCGGCCCCGGGAAGAAAAACTGCGCAATCGGGATGCCGATGACTGGCGGTGTTTATGGTGGGGCCGAGTTAGCCGCAGGATTATACGCCTTCGGTATTCCGGCGCTATTGTGGGGGCGCAGTGCATTTCCGCTTCGACCGTGCCACTGTTGCACCGTAAACAAAATCGACTTGACCCACTGAGCGATGCAATCGACCATCGCACAAATTCAGCGTATGCATCCAGACGTAGAGTGGGACTTTTAGTGTGGGTGAACCTGCGGCAGAAGATGGCGAGGCGGCGGCGGCGCACAACGGACAGAGTTGGGCGCTGAGGGGATTGCGCATTCTTGTATATGCGTCGGTCTCTCTGATTTTGCTGAACGTCGGCTTTGATCCGTTCGGGCTCAAAAGGTCGGCGGGAGAGACTTCGGAAAGCTTGATCTTTAACGTTCTTGCCGCCGTCTATGGCGAGCCGCCGATGGTCAGCGATGGCCCACGTGTGCGCTGGAACGAACGCATGACCGTGCTGCTGTTCGAGGACGGAGCGTTGGACAAGCTCAAAGAGCCATGGCCGGTATCTCTCGCAACCCATGCCGATATCCTTCGCGATATCTATGACAACTACCGCCCTGACGCAATCATGGTGGATTTCCTGTTCATCGACCGGCGGCCGAACGATACGGAGGGGTTGGCAGCGCTCAGCTCGCTCTTGGCACGCATCAAGGCGGAGGGCAAAACGCGTGTGTATCTGTCGGCTTTCGACGCACCGCCCCATACCGCCGAGGTGTTGGAGGAGTTACGAGAGGTCACGACGCTGGTCGCCGCTGCGTGGCACGAACCCGGCGGACGCGGCGCAAACCCTCTCTACTATCCGATGGCCGACGGCGGCGGGCGTCGACCATCGGTGCCTCGCAGCGACGATGCCGGAGACCCGGGGCCGGCCTTTGTCATCTACAAGGATCTTTGCCGGCATGCGCATGATGGACCGCGTCGCTTGATGCACTGTCCGCCGGAAGGCGCTTTCGAGGAAGCACTAGCAGACCCCATGAAAGTATATTGGGGCGTGCGCGCGCCGTCACTGAACTGGGAACAGGGTAACCTGGGACCACGCTTCGCCTGCAAGGCGGTTAGCGGCGGCTTGCTGACGCGGATGTGGTCTCTCACGGCTGACGGTCTGATGGGATGGAAGGACGAATTTCCGCAGCGTTGTCCGTACACGCAAATGACTTTGGTGCGCGAATTCGCCGACCCGGATTTCCGAGTCTATCCGGACGTGCTGACCGCCTACGACGCGGCGTTCGGCGGCCGCGGCGACGGCCTGCCGACGGTGGTCTTTTACGGCGCCGAACTGGCCGGGATGAAAGACGAGCTGCCGACGCACACGCACGGTACGGTCGCCGGCATTTATCTGCACGCCATGGCGCTCGACAACCTGCTAACCCTGGGCGCCAAATACATCCGCTTCTCCGACACCGGCGGGCAGCGATTGGTCCTCGACATCGTGATGGTGCTGGCAGTTGCCGCCGCCTCCGTGCTGGTGACAGACTGGCGGCGTTATATCCTATCGGACGCGCAATCGCACCGGCGTATCTCCGCCATCCTGCGCAGCCGTGCTGGCGGGCCATTGCTTCTGGCGGTCAACACCGCCGCGGTTATGCCGATCGTTATGGCCGGCATCTACGTCGCCTTCGTTGAACTGCGCCTGCCACCAATCAACTGGGTCGCTTACTTCGGCGTCGCCGGCACGGTCCGCTTGGTAGAAGCACGCCGGGTGGAACAGGCCGCCATGCGTATCCGCGACCGGCTGCGCGCCCGCCGCCACGACAAACGGGGCACCTAGAAGATTTGGCGCTCTTTTGCCGGTTGGCAAGCAACGCATCCCTTTGCTAGAGTTTTGCCAGAAAAACAATTTATAAGAACATACAAGGTTCTGTTCAGGGAGACGATGATGCGAAAGCTGACTTCGGTTCTGGCGATTCTTTCCCTTCTATGCTGGTCCGCTGCGTTGGCCGCCGGGCAGGGTCCGGCAGTCACCAAGATCAACGCCGACAGTTTGATCGTATACGAACGCAACGACGGCGGCGCCAAGCTACACACCCTGAAGAAGAGCGACATCGAGCTGCCTGCGGTGCAGGTATCGAACGTCTCCGATTACGGCTTGATCAAGGTCGTCATGAAAAGGGCGAACGGCGGCGACCCCGTCGTCGGCTGGATCCTGCGCCGCTTCGTCGACGTGGATGAGGCGATCGAGCTCGACATCCCGGACGGGTGTTCCAAGGGCGCCTACGGGGGCAGCGCCGTAGCCCGGGGAACCCGCGGCCTGGGTGGGTGCTGACATGCGCACCATGGGATTGGCCGCGGTCGCGCTGACATTCGGGCTTTTTTGGCACCCCGCATCGGCAGCGGACACAACGCACGCCAGGACGACCGAACTTGCTTTTTTCGGCAGCGACAGTGACCTCGGCAAAGACGGCAAGCTTCTCGACAAAATCAGTCCCGACGATCTGTTCATCAAACCAACCGGAGCCCCGGTCGACGGGCGACAGTTGGCGAGGCGCGAGGCCAAGGGGCCGGACCAGGTTCCGGTGCCCTTGCCGAAAGCCAAGCGCTTCGCCGAAGACGTCATGCGCCGCATCGTCGAAGGCGTCGGCATCACCGGGTACACGCCGAAGATCGAGATCGTCTCCGCCGGCGACATCAGTGCCTCCGCCTATCCCGACGGCACCGTGCTGATTACCCTCGGCGCGCTCCGTAACTTGGACTCCGCGGACGAACTGGCAGCGGTCCTGGCGCATGAACTCTCGCATGTCATTCTGCGCCATCACGGTTCCGACTGGTTCATGGATGCGCAGAACCGCGGCCTCGGCCTGTTCAATATGGTGCTCGACATTAAGGAGCAACTGGACAAGCTCAGCGACGACGGCGACACAGACAAACAGTTTCTCAACATGAAGCGACGCATCGTGGCCGAGACCGTGGTGTTCGCGAGCGATATCCTGATCGATGCACCGTTCGACCGCGAACAGGAGGACGAGGCGGACCTGCTGGGTACCGACCTGCTGATCAAGGCAGGGTACAACGCCGACGCCATGACGTTCATGCTAGCCAAGCTGGCCGAACAGGAAGAACGGAACAAGAAGCGCCAGGAAGCGGAGAACCAGACACGTCGGACTATCCTGGCAGCGGCGCAGGATACGGGCTTCTTCTCTGGGCTTATGGGTGCGTTCGGCGAGATCGCCAGTGACTTGAAGACAGAAATCCGCGACCAAGTGGGCAAGTCGCATCGCCCAGCGTCCGAGCGCCGTACCATGGTTAGCGAATACTTGGGCAGGCATTACACCGACCCGACCCTTGTCCAAAGCGCCGTAGCGCCGTGGCAGGCGATGGTCAACGACCCCGATGTGAAGCGCGTGCTGGACGGATATAAGGCGGCACTGGAGGCGCGGCGCATGCTGACGGCCTATGACGTCGACGGCGCAGCGGCAAAGTCGCGCGAAGCGTTGCAACTTCTGGATTCGAATCACCCTCTGCCGCACACTGTGGCGGCTGAAATCAGTTATCAGACTGCAGACTTCGACAAGGCGGCGGCATTTTTCGGGGAAGCGCTGGCGGGTTATCAAGCATCGCTCGGCAACTATGCCGGTCTCGCTGAGACTGAAGTCAAACGCGGTCACGCTGAGGCCTCGGTACGGATTATCGGCGCTGCGGAAGCGGCGCTGCAGGAGCCGCCGCAGTTGCTGCCCGCCAAGATCGCGGCGCTGCGCGCCAGCGCTGCATCAAGCGGGAAGGCCAACGCCAGCGCCCAAGCCCTCGGCTTCGTCGCCGAATGCAAAGTGAGCGGCATTGAGGGGCTCGGCAAGCACTGCGAACGTGCGGCAACAGGTAAATATTCGGTATTCGTCTACGACTTGCCGCCAAAGGTGCGCGGCAAGAAGGTCGACCCCGGCACACCGGCACCGGCCAAGCAGCGCGTGCAGATCGCACGACCGAGCGTCAACGCTCGCGGCGGACCGGGGACAACCTATGACGTGGTCGAGTCCTACGGCCGCGGCATGACATTGACCGTGCTTGCCGAACGCAACAAATGGTTCCGGGTGCTCGACCCCTCAGGCCGGGAGACCTGGGTCGCCAGCTGGTTGACCGCGCCCGCCGGCAGCGTCAATACGGCACCGAAAGCGGCGCGAACGCCCGAGCCCAAGCCCGCGCCTGCGTCGACCGCCAAAAACCCCGCGCCAGACGCCGACCCCAACCCCGAACCGGCGCCGCAGGCGGCCGTATCCGAAGAGGCGGAGAGTATTGAGGTGCGTCTGAAAAAGCTCAAGAACTGGCATCAGCAGGGACTGATTTCGGACGAGGAATATGATACCAAGCGCAAGGAAATCCTCGATGCATTGTAGATGCCCCGCCGGCAGCGTTGGCGCGCCCGGCAGGGTTTTAACCTGCGGCCCGGGACAGGAATGGTGCGCCCGGCAGGATTCGAACCTGCGGCCCCAGGATTAGGAATCCTGTGCTCTATCCGACTGAGCTACGGGCGCGTCGGGCTTTGACTACACCAGCCGGCTTCGCTTGGCAATTTTGAAAGGGATGCGGCGTTCAGTTGCCGAAGAACGTGGTCGGGATCGAGACGTTGACCATCAACGATTCCGTGCCCGGATTGGTATCGCCGAGGCCGGCGTTGGAGCTGTGCGAGAAAGAAAGGCCGAGGCGCGACTTGTCGGGGAAGCGGTAGGCGACCTCGAGCCGCGAGCGGAACTCCAGCGCGTAGCCGAGATCGAGGTCGTCGGTCTCGCCGCGCCACCAGGTCGGGGCGAACGACGGCTGGATGATCCAGTTGTCGCCGACCTGCAGGTCGATCAGGACGCCGGCGCCGAGGAAGCTCATGCCGTTGGTGACGTAGGCCGCGTGCGCGAACGGCTTGAAGATCCAGAGCTCGACGTCGGAGCGGTACTCGAGCGAGAACTCGCCGCCTTCGTCTTTCTGCCGGTTGATGTCGAAGTAGCCGCCGGAGAACGCGAGGTAGGCCGGATCCTTGGCGAGCTTGACCCCGTCAGCCAGCGCGGGCTGGGCTGCGCACAGCAACAATGCCAGGATAGCACCCTGCAACATTGCCTTCATACCGGGGTCCCCCTCTTAAGACCCGTGAACTTTACTGTCAGGTCACACAGGGGTCAATTCCGGCGTCAGACGCGGTCTTTCATGCTTTCCGTGCCGCGCACGAGCTGCGAGCGGATGCCCGGTTCCATCGCCGAATGGCCGGCGTCCGCCACGATCCGGTAATCGATCCCCGGCCACGCGCGGGCCAGGGTATCGGCGGTGCGGATCGGGCACACCATGTCGTATCGGCCCTGCACGACGACGCACGGCAGGTGATGCAGTTTCGCGACCCCGTCGAGGATTTCCGTGTCGCCGATGAAGACGTCGTTGATGAAGAAATGCGCCTCGATCCGGGCCAGCGACAGCGCGCCGTTGGAGGCCTGCGGCGGCGCCTCGCTCGGGCTCGCGAGCAGGTTCGAGCACGAGGTTTCGTAACCCGCCCAGTAGGCCGCCGCCGGCATGTGCACTTCCGGCGACGGATCGGTCAGGCGCATATGGTAGGCCGTCAGCAGATCGTTCTGCTCGGCGTCGGGAATGTATTCGGCGAAACGCCGCCACGCTTCCGGAAACACGGTGTGCATGCCGTAGAGGAACCAGTCCAGCTCGGCGTTCGAGCCGAGGAAGATGCCGCGCAGCACCAGGCCGCGGCAGCGCCCGGTATGGCGAAGCGCATACACCAGCGCCAGGGTCGAGCCCCACGAGCCGCCGAACACCAGCCAACTCGGGATGTTCAGGTGTTTGCGCAGACGCTCGATATCGGCGACCAGATGATCGGTGGTGTTATCGGCGACCGATGCAAAAGGGCGCGAACGCCCCGCGCCGCGCTGATCGAAGATGACGACCCGGTAGAACTCGGGGTCGAAGAACCGGCGGTGCGCCGGGTTCGAGCCCGCGCCCGGCCCGCCGTGCAGGAAAACCACCGGCACGCCCTGCGGGTTGCCGGATTGCTCGTAATAGATCCTGTGACCGTCCCCGACGTCGAGCATGCCCCGGTCGTAGGGCTCGATCTTCGGGTAAAGGTCCATATGCCGTGGCGCTGTATCCATGACGTTACCTTAGCAACCGCAGCGCGGCGGGGAAAAGCCTCAACGTACCCGTGCCGGCGAAAACCGGCCGACGCGGATGGCTTCGGTGATGTCGATGTATTCCGGGTCGTCCGGGTCGAGCACGCCGTGGCGGACCGCGAAATCGATGATCACCAGCGCCGCGTTGAACTTGAAATCGTCCGTCTCGCGGATGCGCCGGACGACGTCGCCGATCGGCCACAGGTAGAACGCATCGACCTCGCCGTCCGTCGGCACCGGTTCGAAATCCGCCGGCAGTTCGACGTCGTAATTGAAGAGTACGTCGTGGCGCAGGCCCTCGTCCCGTTCGGTCAGGTACGACACGGTGCCGACGGGGACGGCGCGCTGCGCAAGGTCGTCGGGCATGCCCGCTTCCTCGGCGCATTCCTTCATCAGATTGTCCCGGACCGAAAGCCCCACCGGCTGGCCGCCGGCGACGACCTGATCCAGCTTGCCCGGCCCGGTGGGTTTTTTCATCGACCGCTTGCCGACCCACATGTGCAGCCCGCCGTCCCTGACGACGTAACCGTTGAGGTGAACGCCGTAGCCCATGGTGCCGAAGCGCGGCACGGTGGCGCGCTCCACCGTCAGCAGCGGCGCGGCATAAAAACTTTCCGAGACCGGATAGTGCTCGCCGCGCCAGCCCGGAAACAGGCCGTCGTCGCGCAACCGCGCCAGCACGCCGGCGACCGCCGCGGTGCGGGTTTCGGGCGTATCCAGACCGGGCGCAATCTCGACCGCGTTGTCGCGCACCGAGAAGACGTCGCCGAAGCCCGCGAGCGTTGCCGCGAAGGCGTGATCGACCCGCCCCAGCGTGCGGCCGGCGACGATCAGCGGCCGGTAGTTCTCCGGCGTGAACCGGGCGCAGGCGTCGAGGCGGTCGATCAGGCTCAAGGCCGGCGCCCCCGGTCCGTCAGATCCGTTCCGCCGTCCGCTTTTCGGACGTCAGCACGGTCTGCACCAGCCACAGCCCGCGCAGGTCGTTGGCCAGCCGCCAGGCGGTGTCCGTGTCGGCGCCGGCCAGTTGCAGGTCGACGTGCAGGGTCTCGCCCTGCTCGCCGCCGCGCATGGCGTAGACATGGCTCGGCGTCAGGCCGCGCTTGGTGAACGGTTCCAGGATGCGGCTCAGCGCATTGGGATCGCTGCCGGAAACGACGGAAAAACAGGCGGTGAAGGGTTCGGTGTTCTGTTCTGAATTCCGGGCCGGCTCGGCCAGCCCCGCTTGGGTGCTCATGACATCTTCCTTTCGTGGTGTGATCGGTGCTGCGCACAGAAACGCGTGCGTGTCCCGGCAACCTCAGAGGGTCACCGGGTCCGTAATTCGACCAATCACAACGTGCGAAAAGAATGTCGTCATGGCGCCGAGCATACGCCGATTGACGGACGGGTCAAGAGTTGGGCGCGTCAGCCGTTGGCGGCGCGCTTGCGGCGGTCGTCCTTGGACGGTTTCACGTAGGCCCGCTCGCAGTGGGTCTCGCAATAGGGTCGGCCGGGGGCCGCCTTGTCGCCGCAGAAGTGGAAATCGTCGGTCGCCGGGTCGCCGGTCGGCCACACGCACATGCCGGGGCGGAGCTGCGCCATCGACACCACGTTGGACTTTTTCTCCGGCTTGGGCTTGATCGGCGAGCCGCGTTTCGGCAGACCGAGGCGATGCACCTTGCCGACCACCGCGTTCTTGGTGATGCCCATGCGGGTTCCGATTTCGCTGGTGGTCAGCCCCTGGTTCCAGAGGGCGATCAGCGTCTTGATGTGCTCCGGTGTCCACTCGAAGGTCATGTCCGTCTCCTCGGCTGCCCTTTGGGGCAATGTGGTTGCATCCCCTTTTCGCGGCCGAATCGGTGCTCAGACCGCGATTTGAGCTACCATATTTTGTTTCGAGGAGCCTTGCAATCGCATGATGTGGATAACTGCGCAATATTTTGCGTTTGACGGCGATTTTCCCCATTTTCCATTTCGCACATGCGAAAACCATGGAAGTCACCGGGGCCGCGCGTTTATAATTCGCCGCCATGGGAGAGAAGCGATCGGAGGATTTGATGGCGGATAAAAAGACCCCCGGCATGGACGACTGGCGCGCCCGGGCCGAGAAGGAACTGAAGGGCAAGAGCGCCGACGACCTCAATTGGGAGACGCCGGAAGGCATCACCGTCAAGCCGCTCTATACCGCCGCCGACCTCGAAGGGCTCGAGCACGTCGACACGCTGCCCGGCTTCGCGCCTTATCTGCGCGGGCCGCGCGCCACCATGTACGCCAACCGCCCGTGGACCATCCGCCAGTACGCCGGCTTCTCGACCGCCGAGGACTCCAACAAGTTCTACCGCGAGAACCTGGCCGCCGGACAGAAGGGCCTTAGCGTCGCCTTCGATCTGGCGACCCATCGGGGATACGATTCCGATCACGCCCGCGTCGTCGGCGATGTCGGCAAGGCGGGCGTCGCCATCGACAGCGTCGAGGACATGAAGATCCTGTTCGACGGCATCCCGCTGGACGAGATGTCGGTGTCGATGACCATGAACGGCGCCGTGCTGCCGGTGCTGGCGGGCTACATCGTCGCCGCCGAGGAACAGGGCGTCAGCGCCGACAAGCTTTCCGGCACGATCCAGAACGACATCCTCAAGGAATTCATGGTGCGGAACACGTATATCTATCCGCCCGAGCCGTCGATGCGCATCGTCGCCGACATCATCGGCTACACCGCCGAGCACATGCCGCGCTTCAACTCGATCTCGATTTCCGGCTATCACATGCAGGAGGCGGGCGCGACCTGCGTGCAGGAGCTCGCCTACACCCTCGCCGACGGGGTCGAATACGTGCGCGCCGCGCGCGCGCGCGGCCTCGACGTGGATGCGTTCGCGCCGCGCCTGTCGTTCTTCTTCTGCATCGGCATGAACTTCTTCATGGAGGTCGCCAAGCTGCGCGCCGCGCGAATCCTGTGGGCGGAACTGATGGCCGAGTTCGAACCCGAAGACCCGCGCTCGTCGATGCTGCGCACCCACTGCCAGACGTCGGGCGTCTCTCTCACGGAAAAGGACGCCTACAACAACGTCATCCGCACCACCATCGAGGCGATGGCCGCCGTGCTGGGCGGCACCCAGTCGCTGCACACCAACGCGCTCGACGAGGCCATCGGCCTGCCGACACGGTTCTCGGCCCGGATCGCGCGCAACACGCAGTTGATCATCGCCGAGGAAAGCGGCATCCCGCAGGTGATCGATCCCTTGGGCGGCAGCTACTACGTGGAGAGCCTGACCAACTCGCTGGTGGTCGAGGCCAAAAAGCTGATCGACGAGGTCGAGGAGATGGGCGGCATGACCAAGGCGGTCGACGCCGGGCTGCCCAAGCTCCGCATCGAGGAAGCCGCGGCGCGCAAGCAGGCGTGCATCGACCGGGGCGAGGAAGTCGTCGTCGGCGTCAACAAGTACCAGCGCCCGGACGAGGACCCGATCGAACTCCTGGACATCGACAACGCCAAGGTGCGCGACAGCCAGGTGACGCGCCTCAAGACCATCCGCAATACCCGCGACCAGGCCCAATGTGACGCAACGCTTAAGGCACTGACCGACGCCGCACAATCCGGCGAGGGCAACCTGCTGGCGCTCGCCGTCGAGGCGACCCGCAAGCGCGCCACCGTCGGCGAGATCTCGGATGCGCTGGAAAAGGTCTACACCCGCTACCGCGCCGAGATCCGCTCGATCTCAGGGGTCTATGGCGGCGCCTATGACGAGGATGCGAGCTTCGGCAAGATCCGCGACGACGTCGCCGCGTTCGCCGAGGCCGAGGGCCGGCGCCCGCGCATGCTGGTCGTCAAGATGGGGCAGGACGGCCACGACCGCGGCGCCAAGGTGATCGCGACGGCGTTCGCCGACATCGGCTTCGACGTCGACGTCGGGCCGCTGTTCCAGACCCCCGAGGAAGCCGCGCGCGAGGCCATCGAGAACGACGTCCACGTGATCGGCATCTCGAGCCAGGCCGCCGGCCACAAGACGCTGGTCCCGGAACTGATCGACGAGCTGAAAAAGCAGGGTGGCGGCGACATCATGGTCGTCTGCGGCGGCGTCATCCCGACGCAGGATTACGAGTTCCTGTTCGCCAAGGGCGTCGCCGCGGTCTACGGCCCCGGCACGCACATCCCGACGGCGGCGGCGGAAATCCTCGAACGGCTCTCCGGGACGCCGGCGGCGGCGGAGTAACACGCCCCCGCACCGGGCCCTCACGCGGCGAAGGCGTCGGCGGCGACGAACGGCGGCGTCTTCAGCAGATCGAAGAATTCAAACGGCAGAATAAAAAAACGCATCGCGACCTCCTGTTTCGATGCGTTTCGTTATGGAAGGATGCGCGCATTTTTTCGGCCCTTGCGAAATCCTTTAAGCCGAAATTTGCGCCGCGCCCTCAGCGCCGCACCTTCGCCAGCCGGTACAGGACCGGCATCGCCACGATGTCGTTGGCGGTGAAGTTGGCGAGCACGAATTTCTTCAGGGTCGGGCGGAAGATCAGATGCGGCAGGATGTCGATCAGCCGGTCCCAGCGGCAGTGATTGACGAGGCTGTAGTCCGAGGCTTCGCCGTCGAGCGGCTGCAGCGGCGTCGAGTTGTCGAGGTTGGCCTTCTTGGTCCACCAGCCGGCGGTGTATTCCCAGACCGCGAGCAGGATCTCGACGCCCTTCGCACCCTTGGCGTCGATGTCGGCGGCATGGAAATAGTTGAACAGGAAAATGCCGTCGCGGTCGCGGTCGACCTCGGCGATGCGCTTGGCGTTCCTTGCCGCGACACAGTGCGTGTGCGTGGCGGCGTCGCCCAGCATCTCCGCGATGGCGCCGAACTCGGGGCTTCCGCGCACCGCCTGCGCCGCGTCCGGATTGGCGCACTCGAGCAGCAGCACCACGTCGAACGCCGCCACGTGCACGTCGTAGCCGCTTTTCTCGATCACCGCACGGCCTTCCGCCGAGCCCGGCGGAATCACGAAGGCGTCGAACAGATCGGCGCGGCGCACCAGGTCCGGGAAGGTTTTCACCAGGTCGTCGGCGGCGTTCCGCAGCGAGGCCAGAAGCGCCTTTTTGTGGGCACTGTTGGGCCTTAGTGGATGCGGCCGCTCCACCTCGGCGGCGAGGTGAATATAACCGAACGTGTTCGGCGGCTGGATCATGCCCTGTTCGCGGATGCTTTCGGCCAGATGCCCGTTGACGATGTTCATACCATCGGGCCAGTTCTCCCGGTCGGTGTCGGTCGTCATTTGCGATAGCTCCCGTGGCCAGAATCTAGGTAGCGCACCAGATCATCCAGGCGAACGCCGAGACGGTCAGGATCACGGTCGGATAGAATGTGAGCGCGAACCCGAAGGCGCGCGCCCCGGCGCCGCCGGCGTATCCCGCCGCAAAGCAGATGCGGCCGACGACGAACAGCAGCGCCGCCACCGGCAGCGCGGCCTGCGCGCCGAACGGCATGACGGCCGCCCAGAACAGATGCGCCATGACGGCGATCACCGCCTGCTCGAGCGTGTTCTGCAATACGGCCTGAAAGACGCGCGCGCGTTCGGTGCCGGCGGTCAGGCCGCCGCCGTCGATGTCCGCCGGCGTGAAGAAGCGGTGCCGGGCCAGGTTGCCGATGGCGACGATCAGGCACGCCAGGATGCCGGCGTCCCACGTCAGCGCCCACACAAACGGCGACGCCGCGTCGGCGGGCGGCAGCAGGAACGCCGGCCCGGCCACCGCGGCCCACGCAAGGGCGGCGATGCTGAGCGTCAGTGCCGCCAGCATGTTCCGCATGACCCTGCGTTGTGCGTCGTCGAGCGCCATGATTAACGGCCTCCGCCTTTGCAGCACGTACCATCATGCACCCGGTGCCCGGGCGTCAATCGTGCACTGCAACAAGGCGCGCCGGTCCGGCATCCGCCGGCACCGGTTCGGCCAGGGTCAGAAAGAACACCAGCGCCAGGCCGGTGCCGACGGCGATCGGCACGCCGATGACCGCGCCGACCCAGAGCCGCAGACGCAGCAGGCCATGCAACCGCTCGATCTCAAGCTCGCGTGTATCCATAAGATGTCTCCTCGAATGGTCTGCGACGTTATGCAAGGACCGGCGCGTTTTCTTCAGATGTCGAAGTCGGCCGAGACCCGCACCGGCGACGACATGCCGCGCCACGCCGTCATGCCGCGCGCCCGCGCGTCCCGGACCCGGCCCGGCTCGGCAAGGCGCACCGGTTCCGCCAACAGGCATCCGGCGACCGCATCCAGGCCGTCGTCCGGCCCGGTGCCGCCCGGCTGCCATTCCCGCATCTCGCGGAGGAGGGGGCTGTCCCAGACGCGGCGGTGCGCACTGAGCCGGCCCGCCGCCAGCACCGCGTCGAAGGCGTCGAGGATGCGTTCCGATTTATTGCCGCGCGCGGCGTGTTCGATGACGGCGAACGCTTCCTCGGCCCGGCCCGAACCGTTCCTGGCAACCGTGCGTTTCAGCGCCGTCTTGGTCTCGGGACCGGAGACGCCATCGACCTTGAGCGGTTCGCCCAGCATCGAGAGCCCTGATTGCAGGGCCTTCACCACGTCCATCTCGCCATCGGCATCGTTCGCCCGGGCAAGCTTGTCGGCAATGCGTTTGAGCGCATCGGAGACGGGTTCGCCGTTCGGTGTTGTCAGCCCTTTTGTTTTTAGGGGGATCTCGCGCACCGGCTCCGGTTCGATCAGGCGACCCGTCTCGTCCAATTCGGCAAAGCCATCACCGTAGTTGAGACGATAGAAATTCCGGCGGTGATCCTCGACGGCGAGCCGGCGCGGATCGTTGGACGGCATTTTCCACGCCCACTGGCCGAGGGTCTTGGCTTCGGCCTCGGTCAGGTCATCGACGGTCTTCAGCATCATATCGTCGAGATAGTTCTCGGCCTCAGCCGCTCCCTTGCCGCCCTGACCGCCGGCGACAATGGCCATCGCCCTGGCGCGCGCGGACTCCGGCACGACGTCAGATGCCTCAACGCCCGCGGGACGACCCTCGGCGGCATTCCACGTTGCCTCGACGCCGAGGCGCGTACTTTCGGGCGTTTCAGAGCCTGAGTCTTGCCTCACATGGGGCGTTGTCGGCTCAGGCCCAGCCGTTTGCTCTTCGGTCTGCGGAGATTGTCCATACGTGTATTTCGCATTGCCCTCTGGATAATCGTAACTGCCGCCATATTTCTGGCCATGTTCCCAGTCGATATTTGGCCAATTCAGTGGTGCGGGACTGTCTGGATCGACATCGTTCTTGGGATCTTTCAGCCATTTCTTCTTATTCAACCACACTGCCTTTCCCGAACCTCCACGACCATCCTTCGGCGAGTCGGAAATGACTTTCTGAGAGGCTTCGATTACTTGATTCCAAGATTCGGCGGACTTGCCCACGTGGATCCCGACCTCGTTATTGTGCTCATCCATTTCAACGGCTTTTGCCGTGTCGGACGAAGATATTCCAAACAATGAATCTCCGGTCTCTTTGCTCTGAAGCAGTTTTCTCGCAACGGATTCGCCGAACCGGCGGGTCAGTTCCGCCGCGAACAGCACATGCCTGTACGCATCCGCCGGCCCATTCTCACGCCCCGGCAACTGAGAGCTAACGGCTTCGGTCGAAGCTGCCTGGGCGCCGCTGAATCGGTTAAAAGCGGACTTTGCCCTATTGTAATAATTATCCATTTGGCTCACTCCTTTCATAAAAAAGCCCGCCGTTCGGCGGGGGACGTATTCCCTGCAAAGATGTTCGGCGGTCCGCGTGGAGGCAGTCTTACTTAACCGCTTCGTCCGTATATCTGTAACATTCCGTCACGCTTGGCTCGGTCTCTCGAATGACGATCAGGAACTGACAGCCGACCATGCTGTCATGGTTCAAGAACAAACGAAGCGTCTCCGGTTTTTCCGCGGTATCCCGTCGGATAATAATTTCGGCCTCCAGTTCCTCCGGCCGCGAGGCAAATTCAATATGGTGGTAGCGAGCGCTATACATTTCGCGCCCCGCTTCATCACCGAATAAGTAGTAAGGTTCCATTGGGGCGAATTTTGGGTCTGAAGGCATCAACGGCGAAAATGTCTCCTTGCCTTTGTGAACGGGCCATCGACGATGAACAGGGCCGACCTTAACCTCCCGCACGTAGACCGGTTGACCCGATCCGTTTGCTATTCGAACCAGCACCGGCGCAGGCATCAGCCATAGATACACGACAAATACCAGTATTGGTGACACCAACACCAAGATAGCCAGGGCCCCCACCGAGCCAAGCACGTACTTCATGCTTTTCTTCATCGCCGATCTCCAGAACTTTCTGCCATCCGCCATATCATGCAAGGATTGAGGCGATTTTTAGCAACGGGCCACGGACAGAGCGTGATGCTGGAAAGAGCCATCGTGTTGTCTTGTTTGATGATGTCTGGGTAAAAAAGCGGTCGGCATTACGCTGGCCGCTTCCAGACCTTGATCCCTTTCTCCACGGACCGGCCGACGACGTAGCCGCCGATGCCGATCTTGAGGAGTTCCCACATGTCATCGGGGATCTCGGCGGCGGCAGTGCCGAAGATCGGCACCACCACATAGTTGTTAGCGACGATGACGCCGAACAGGCACATCAGCATCGGCCGCCAGTTCCGTTGCAGCCAGCTTTCCCCGGTGGCTTCGGCGACGATGATGTTGGCCGCCGCCTCGATTTCCTTCATCTGGCCATCCAGCACCTTCTGCTGCAGGACGGACTTGATCTTTGCCGCTTGATCCTTGTTCTCGACGGTCTGGTCGACGATGTCGAACAGTCCTTTCAGGAGCGGCCCCGCAACGGATGAAATCAGTCCTATCATAATCCTCTCCTCTCAGTTGCCGCTTGGCGAACGGGTGGCGTGCTGCGGTTGTTTAAGCAGAATGTCGACGATACGGTCGGTTTGCCGCGCGATTCCCTTCGTGCGCTCATCCAACCCCGCCAATCGGGAGTCGAGCAGCTTCTGCTGCCGTTCGACAGCTTCGATCCGGTCCCATTGCTTGCGGCGCCGTTGGACGTTGTCCTCGACTGCGGTCTCCAGTGCGTTGATACGTGTGCCGGTCTCGGCGCGCCAGGCAGCATCGGTATACAGTAACGCCAGCGTCTGCACGATGAGCGCGGCGATGATGCCGATCGGCACCCGCTTGTCCAGGTGCCAGGCACGCTGATCGTCGTTCATCTGCCACCCCCTTTCCGGTGTGCGGCCTGGGCGGCACGGACGTCCGCCAGCATAGCCGTCATGACCGCCGAGCGCTGTCCGGGCGGAGATGCCTCGATGAGGTCAGCCAGTACCACCATGATGTCCAGTTCCCGTGCGGTCGCAGGGGCGGACTTGCCGAGCGCTTCGCGCTGGGCACGTTTCCACGATTTGCTCATGTATCACCTCATTAGATTGCGATCAGGCCGACACAGGTATGCAGCCGGATTTCCTTGTTGTTGATCGTGGTGATCTCATAGGTCAGTGATGAACCACTCTGCGCCGATACGTCGGCTTCGAACCGCCACAGCTCCTTTCCGGCCGCACCAATATCGCCGATCCTGGTCCAGGTTCCCGTTGCTTTTGCCGTGCCGCCGTCGATGGAGGCCTTGCCGACAAGATCTGTGCCGAACGTCACGCTATCAACAGGCTCGAAAACGAAGTAGCCGATCACATCAGACGGGTCGCTTATGTTCAGCGATACCGCCGACGGTACGAGCGTCATGTCTGGCGGCGTAATCTCGGCAATAAACTGTAGCTCGTACACATTCCAGCTGTGTTCCGGCTGGTTCACGGCCCCTGTGCCCTGGGAATTGGTCGTGCTGATGATCCGCCAATAGACGTGAGATCCCGGAGACGCGAGCGTTGTCTCGACCCAACTCCCTTGTTTGTTGTTGTAGTTCAGGGCGCCTCCAACAGCGTCGGTCCAAGAACTGCCGTTGTCGCTGAACTGCACTTTTGCCGAAGCGGGGTAGTTCCCCGCGACCCATTGACGCACCTTCGTGACTTCGGATGCGCTCGACAACTGAACACCGACGTAGTGCGAACCGGCCGATACGTTGACGCCGCCCGAGCCGGTCCAGCTAAGTATCGTGTTGCCGTCGAATGCCCGGGCGCCCACATGATCGGAGTAGTGACCGTGCTCCACGTAGTTCAGATAATCCGCCGCGGACACCACGACCTCGCTCGAATTGACGTAGTAGTAGCCGGAGCCATCATAGGTCGAACTCGTCGACGTCAGGAGACTGTCTGTTTCGAAATCGTCGGAGAGCCAAAACTTTCCAATGCTGCCGGCGGTGTAGGCCGCATCGTTGGTTGCCAGCGTGTAGGCAAGTGCGCTCGCCGCCATATCGCGCGCGACCTGATCGGCGCCATCGAACAGTTGGGCGATTGCCTGTGCGGTCCGCAGCGGCGTCATCGCCTTGGTATTGTCCATCCCCGCTTCGGCCTCGGCCTGCGTTGCGATGCCAATATCGGCAACGCTCGGCAGCGGGTGGCTATGATCGGCAGCGCTCACCATGGCTGATGTACCGGCGCTACCTATCGCCGTTCCCGTCATCGGGATGGCGGATGAAATAGCAGTGGCAATTCCGATGTCGGCAAGCGCCCTGGCCGCGACATTGCCCTCGCTGTCGAAGGCCAGCAACTTGCCCGCGCGCGAAGCGGTGGTTGGCAATTCGAGAGAGGCTTGAGCATCCGTGCGCTGTAACCGCAAGGTGCGGCCCAGTTCACTGTTGATCTGCTGTGTCACCGCCGTCAGAAAATCCAGCTCGTCGTTGATAACTTTGGCACGAAATTCACCGGAGGATTGGAAATCCGACGTTCTCGCGATGGTAAGGTTCCGAAGCAAAAGAACAGCGGCCCCCTCTGCTGGTGCGCTGACGAATTCCACAGCGCCTCCGGCGCTCTTTCCGGCGCCGGAGAGAGTGTAGTTCGTGCCCGGAACCTGTTCGACGGTATCGACATAAACCCGCATGTCGATGTCTGCAAATATCGGAAACGGATAGCTGAAAACTTTAGTGACGCCATCCCCGCTGTGCTCAACGCGCGGTCCGATGTCGCCGATCTGAATATGATCAGCCATGGAAGTTCTCCTTCTGAGTCGAATGATGTGTCAGTAAATGGCAACCAGACCGACGCAACCGTGGAAACGAACTTGCTTGTTGTTCGCCGTCGTCAACCGATACGTCAGGGATGACCCGGATTGCGCGGATACGTCGGCATCGAGACGGTATAGCTGTCGCTCTTCATCGCCGACATTACCGATTCTCGTCCACGACCCTGTTGCATAGGTGCTGCCGCCGTCGAGCGACACGGCGCCAACGATATCGATGCCGAAGGATATGGTGTCGACGAGTTCGAAAACAAAATATCCAACTACGTCCAGCGGGTCAGCATCGGCCAGATCTTCGGGTGCTGGTGCAAGCTCCATGTTGCCGGGGGGCGCCGGCACGGTCCACGATACATCGTCAAAATCGGTCGACGAAAAGTTCCCTTCGCAAATGACGCCACGATAAGTGCCTGGTAGATTGCCGGTCACGGTGACCTGATCGATACCGCCCTTGCTGACTTTGATCGTCGCACCCTCGCGATAGATTCTCAAAGCGTCCTGTTCGGCGACTGTGATTGTACCGCCCTGCTGTACGTTCGACTTGTATACCCTGAAACTTGTCGAACTCTGGGCTTCGACGCAGACACTGTCTGCGGCCGTGGTGACGCTGTTGCCCACCAGATTCCCGCCGCTGTTGGAGTTCGGATTAAAACCTGCATCGTCACTCGTCAGATAGATACCGATGCGGGGATTGTTGCCCCCGCATGACCATTTGAAGTCGAATGAAAAATTTCCGTCCAGCGTATCGTTGGTACGAATTGAATAATCGTGGATCACACCTTGGATATCATCACCGCTGAATGTGAATTTGTCCGTGGCGCCATTCCATGCCGCAAGCGACGACGCCGTCGTCATGGAATCCGGATTATGGTAGTATCCCCTGGCGGCGTCGAAAATTGCGTTTGCCGATGTCGGCAGGCTATCCGCTGCGAAGTCGTCGGTTAGTATGAACTTGCCCACGTTTCCCGTGAGCATGACCGAATCGGCACTCGCTATGGCATAAGCCAAAGCGCTCACCGCCATGTCACGGGCAATCGTGTCGGTCGGCTGGCCGTATGCAGCCATCGCCTGTGATGCACGGATTGAGGTCATAACCTTTGTGTCGTCTGTGCCGGCTTCGGCTTCCGCCTGTGAAGCAAGACCGATGTCATTCCACCCAGGCAACGGGTGCGCGTGGTCATAGGCGCTTGCCTCGCTCGATATCCCCGAGCTACCGGAGGAAGTGCCCGGGGGCGGCGTTGCCGCCCCTATCGCCGGCGCTTCAGTGGCAGCGATGACATAGGTCGCAACAGCGTCACCGCGCCCGTCGAACGCAAAAACCCGTTCCGCGCGCAACGCGGCGTCCGGCAATACCAATGCCGCCGCACCGTCCGCTTCGGATAGCCGGATCGAGCGCACCAGATCGTCCTTCACCTGCTGCAGGGCAGCGACCTGGAAATCCAGTTCGTCGTTGATGGCCGCTGCCCTGAACTCACCGGTTGTCGTGAAGTCCGACATCCGGGCAATCGTCAACCGTCGGACCAATGTAACCGCCGTATTGCCCGCCGGCGGACTAGCCAATACTACCGTGCCGCCGGCACGGCTGCCGGCGCCCTCGACCACGTACCCGGCCGGGTACGCCACCTGCACGCCGTCGATGTAGACTTCCAAGTCGGTCTCGGCGAAAATCGGAAACGGGTACGTGAATTGCGCCGTCACACCATCCGCGACGTAACGGACGCGCGGCGTGACGTCGCCAATCCGAATTTGGTCGGCCATCGGAATCCCCCTGCTATTCGACGTTGTTGTAGAATACGTGCCGGCCGATGGTGGCGGAGAACTCTCGCCCACGCGCCCAAGGGGGCTCGACCCCGTTGGCATGATAGTGCGTAGCACCATCCGTCGGGTCCTTGAGCGCGCCACCGAGCGCGCGCCGCGCCACCCGCTTGCAGGTCTGAAAAACGGTGTTCTTGCCGTCGACCTTCAATATCTTCTCGAAGTTCGGGTCGTTCTCGTTCCAGCATGAGAACTGCCACGGCTTGCGGCATACCTCCTCAAGGCCGTCACCCCACCAGTAACCGCCACGGCGCGCGGCGCGGCGCACCCGGTTGAGGATGACGCAAGCAACGGCTTCCTTGCCGCGCACGGGCTCACCCCGCGCCTCGCCGTAAATGGTCCGTGCGAGTACATCGATTTCATGATCGCGGCGCGCACGGTTGTTCGCTGTCTGCTCAGACATCGTTCTTCTCCTTTTTCGATTTTCGGAAACAAGAACCTGCCGCCGGCATACCGGCGGCGGGTTGCGTCATGCCCGGTCGGGAACCATCAATGTTGCCTGGTCAATCGACAACGCATGCCAGTGCGCGTCGAACTTCCGGCGCACCGTTGCTTCGTCGTTAGCCCTGCATATCCAGCCACTGGTGGGGATCATAGCCGCCGCGGTCGGAGGGGATGTAGCGTCCCAGGTTATTCCTCGCTCCCCCGCCTCAGTTCAGATGAAGATGGCATCAGGTACAGGTGCGGATATTTGCCCAGCAGGCGAGATCGGAAAACAATACAAAATCCACGCCGAAATGAACGGCAATCGGTAACCAAAGGCTGCCGAATCGACGGTATAGAAGCATCGCGAATATACCGAATACACCTGCATCCAGAACCTGAACGATCCCCTGAGGAGCATGAAGCACAGCGAACGAAACCGTCGAGACAGCGTATATTTTTAGGGAGCTCCACCCTCGCCCACGTCCGATCTGCAATGGCAGATAACGAAAAACCAGTTCTTCGCTGACGGCCACCAGCGCAACGCCAAAGATCGCATCGCTCCATTGGAGAACAACGTTATCAATCGGCGGGTAAAGCCAATTCATGTACAACGGGCCTTCGGGGAAGGCCGCCAAAGTCACCTGATCGATAATTAGAAAGCCGTACCAGACCGCGACACTAAAAAGGATAGCCGAGATCGGTCGTTCAGGTTTCCCGGCAAACGGCGCCCAACCCATTGACCGCACGATGGCGAAAACAACAACTGCACGACTGGCGTAATCCGCGACGTAAGTCCCCACGGGTGGCAGCAAAAACTTCACCCAACAAAAAATAAGAAAAGCGAAGCTGCCACAGAATAACCAGAGCAACCGATTATCCGCATCCCATGTCGTTATGCTTCCACCTCGGTCCATCGGAACCTAACCCCTTGATCCACCACCGGCAGGGTACGGCCTGCACACCCAGTTATCCATACACACCCCTGTAAAAGGCAGGCAGATTCTTTCGTTCGCCGGATACTGACCGTTCGGGCACGATTTGGCTGGCGCCCCTTCCGGTTTACGCACTCGCCGTTCCTTCCGGCGTGCCCTGGCGCCATGGCGCTCCCGCTCAGCGGCTTGCGCTGCCTCGACCCGTTCGTTAATGGACTTCTCGGTCTCACCGCCTGGTTTCATCACGCCGTCAACTTTGAGGTTGTTGGCCTCCTGATATGCCTTGATACCGTCGAACAACGGCTCGTCGGGATAGGGAGTCATTCCATATTCCGGCGTCTTGTAATGACCGAGAGCCTTCAGTACCGCCTTGGTCTGCAGTGTGTCGTCTTCGTGAGCCGGGGCCGCGCGGTCGACGCGGTCGGCGAGTTTCAGCAAATAGAACATGTCATCGCTCCTTTGCTTGTTGAATATGAAAGGACCACGCCGGTTTTTCGACGCGGCCGTGATGTCGTGTCGAATTACCTGTCCGGTCCGTGCATAACGTCCGAGACGAGTTGCATCACATCGCGATAGGATCGGCCCATGACCTTCGAAAAGAAATCGTCCTATTACCTGAACGAGCCGTGGTCAGACGCACCGCCTGGTATCGGCCCTCATGAGCTTCGGGAACTGGAACTGATGCTGGCGGGTACGAAACCGTTGGCGATGTTCTCCGATATCGTGCCGGCGTCAATCGAACTGCCGGAAGCGGACTTCGAACCATTCGTCGAAACGGGTCGGATCGTCAAAAAGGTCGAGTTTATCGAGCACGCAAGATCTGGATATGTATTTCGACATCTTTACTATGCATTGCCCGGCGAAGAGTGGCGCATCGCAGAAATGCATGCCTTTGACATCCAAATTGCAAGCGGCAAGTACCGTTTCAACCCGGATGACGAACGTCGCATTGGCTGGTTGCTCGGTTATGACAAAGAAGACGTCGAGAAATTTATCGCTCGTTTCCTCGCAAGAAAAAATCTCAAGCTTCAACAACGCTGAAACGATGCATGGCAACCCGTTATTTCTCGTAGCAGTTATAGCATAGCAAGCGCGAGTGTACGCCACCATGGATTACGCCACACTCGATGCATTTGAATCCATGACTGCGTGCAGCGAGCTTCTGATTTAGTGAACTCTCTGTCTCGCCACCCGGCTTCATCATCCCGTCGACGCGAAGCCTGTTGTCGTGCTGGTATTTCCTGATCCCGTCGAACATCGGCTCGTCCGGATAAGGCGTCATCCCATAGCCGGGTGTCCTGTAGTATCCCAGTTCGCCAAGAGCCATTTTGGTCTGCAGCGTGTCGCTTTCGTCGACACGTGCGGCACGATCAATGACCCTGCGCAAACGTATGTTTTTCATCTCCTTGATCTCCTCATTTCGGAGCGGAAAAGGAGCCGCCCATGGGACGGCCCCTCTCCGTGCCGGGAAGTCCCGGCAGGCTGTCAGCGGTTTTCGCCGCTGGGTACAGGATCAATCGGTGTCACTGCCGCCGATCTGCGTCATGTCGGCGACGTCGACGGTGCCGGACGCGTTGGCGTTGACATAGAAAATACCGCCTGCCGGCGTGCCGCCGTCGGTATCGACGTTGGCGAACAGCATGTCGCCGACACGGAGCATGTCTGCCGCATCGTTGAAGTAGTCCGCACTGTCAACCTCAGCCGCGGTGTCCACCGTCGTGTAGTGCCAGAGCGTGAAACCATTGGCGTAGGCCAGCACGCTCAGGTCCTTCGACTTGAAGGCCATGATGGTTCTCCTTTCAGATGCTGATGATCAGGATTCGAGGCAGCGCATCGAGACGACGCCGGCCGTATCGACCAGCACCGCGCCCTGGCTCATCGAGTTGTTGATGAAGTGCGCGGCGCGGTCGCCGTGCCAGGTGATATCGGTCTTCACTTCGGAGCCGACGGCGTGGCCGATCGCGGTCTTGTGGTACCAGTAGCAGTACCGGACGCTCGACGTCTTGGTCAGGCCCGAATGCGGCATCCACAGCGTGCCCAGCCAGCGCTTGGCCTGGGTGCCCTTCCACGGTAAGTCGTCGTCGCCGATGTAATCCGCGTGTGCGAACTCCTCGATGCCCAGCAAATCCGACCACTGTTTCCAGCCGACGATGGCGTAACGCTCGCCGTCGTCCGGCACGTCGGCGCCGCCCAGCATCTCGAACGCCGTCAGTACCTTGGCCTTGGTCAGGCCGTCGGCACCGCTGCCGGCGTAATTGGTGGAGGTATCAAACTGCTCGATCACCAATTCGTCGGTCTTGCGGCCGAGCGCATAGGCGCCGGCCCGCGCGATGACGCCACGCTCGTCATGCGCGGTCTTAAGCTCGTCCAGGCTGTCGACCCAGTCACCGGCATAGTAGTCATAGAGCGTGCACTCCACCGGTTCGTGGTCGACGTTCATCACCGGCACCTTGCCGTGACGCGCCTTGGTCGAGGCCGTGCCCTTGCCGATCTTTTGAAAAGTGGTCGACGAACCCTTGATGTCGTTCTTGGTGCGAACGGTGTTCCGAAGCTTCGAGCCCATCCGCTGGTAAGCCAGATGGACGTCGGCCTGGAAATGTTTGACGAACGATTGTTCGACGGAAGTGGACATGGTCCTTCTCCATTTCGGTTCATATCAGGTTGTGAGGGCCGGCCGGCACGGGTTGTGGCGTGACGACGCGTCACGCCGCCCGTGCTGCCGGTGCGCGCTTTCGGGGCCAGGCGGACAGCGTTGTCCACCGCCCGGTTGTCCCGAGGCGAAAAGGGAACTGGTTTTTGAAAGAACGGGGGTGCCGCCGGAAGAAAGCGGCACCCCCGCCAGCGTGCGGGGGAGCAGCGGATACCCCAAACGCGCTCGACCCCGCCTCGGATCCGGGCCGTACGTCAGCCCGGATAGAGCTTTTCGAATCCGGCGCGGACTTTCGCCACCAGCGCCGGGTCCTGATCGCGCCAGTAACGCGGGTCGGCCATGAGCGCCCGCAGCTGCTTTTCGTCGAGATCGCCGCCGGTGCCGCCACCTTCGCGGGCGATTCCGGGTTCGTCGGCTTCCATCATGCGATGCAGGGCGAGGACGCCCTCGAACGAAGACCCGAGCGCGGCCGTCACCTCATCCGGCAGATGCGCATGCGCCCAGTCGCCGAGCTGGCGAGAGACCGTGTTCCAACGCTCCCTGCCGCCGAAGTATTCCTCGAGACGGCCCTGCACGGCAGCGGTTTCGGCGCCGCGGCGTGCATCCTCCAGTTGCGGTTCGACGTACTTCCGGGCCAGGTCGTAGACGAGCTGCGCCTGTTCGTTGGTGAACCCGGCCCGGTGCAGGAGCGCATCCACGTCCGGATCGCTGTGTCGGTCGCCGCAGTCGATGCAGTAGTCCTCGGGCTTTTCCGGGATGACGCCGGTGCCGCGCGAGAAGCGCTGCTCCAACGCCTGATACGACCGCCAGAGCGCACCGGTGCGAACCTCGCCCTTATCCGCATCCCAGAACTTGTCAGGCAGGCCTTTCGGCCGCTGACTTTTCGCGGACGGTTCGGCCGGAAGCGCCGGCGGCAGATCTTCGGCCGAGGGCTTCGGTTTTTCGATATCGTCGATGAGCTGGTTCATGATGGTCTCCTATTGCGTGTCGGCAGTTGATGGTGCGGTTGACTCGGGCCCGTTACGGCCGCGTTCGATCAGCGTCTGGATGTGGCGGACGAGTTGGCGCTGCCCTTCCAGATGACGGAGGTGCGCATCGTCCGCGCCCGGCCCGAGTGTTCGTTCCAGCGTGATCGTGCGCAAATACGCCAGAAGCCGACGTCCATCGCCGCCCCGAAAACAGCGCGCCGCAATCGACGCGAGTTCGGCCGGATCAGGGCGAGGTTCGCCGAAAAGGTCGTTGTCGCCGGTCATCGGTTCACTGAGCATAGGGGCCCCCTGGCGCCGGACCCGCGTCCGTGTCCGCAACCCCGTCAAGCGGCATCTCGCCGCTTAGCACATCGCCGATGGCATCGAGGAGATCGCCGCCCTCACCGAGTCCCGGCACTTGCGGCACATCGACAGCAAGCTCGGCGATTTCGGCATCGCTGCGGAGAATGTCTTCCGGTACCCCAAACGCATCGGCGAGATAGCGCGACGCCTTGACCGGATCGAGCAGCTTCTGTGCCTCCGGGCCCATGGCGGTGACGGTCGCGATCCAGTCGCGGACCATGCCCGCTTCGCGCCGGCGGCGGTGGCGGGCCAAGGGCGAGGCGTAGACCATCTCGACAATCCGGCCGTCGATTTCGAAGCGCCCGGCCTCGCCCCGGCGCTGCAGGATACCGACGGCGCGGTTGGCCAGCGGCGTCAGCAGTTCCGATTGCAGGCGTCCATAAGTTGCGCCCAGCAAACGCGCCATCTCCAGCGACCTTTCCAACACCTCGGTCGCCGTCATCTCCGGCCGGTCGGGCTGGCCCAGCATGTCGACCATCAGCGCATGGCGGATACGCGACCGCATCTGTTCCAGCACGTCGATCGACAGCGTCATGTCGTTCGCCGGCTTCAAGGGTGTCAGGCCGGCCGAGCCGACCGCCTTCGGAATGATAGTGCCGGGTTCCAGCTTGATCGTCGCCGGATTCAGGACACCGTCGTCATCGGCCTGCCAGATCCCGGTCACGGCGATGGACGCGTTCTTGAGAATAAGCTCGACCACCTTGTTGGCGGTCTTGATGTCCGGCAGCGCCTTCATCACCGGCGACCGGCCATAGATTTCGCCGGGCGCCTTGACCCAGCGGAAGTTGATGAACGGCGACGAGCGGAACGCGCCGGTACGGAGCACCTGCGTATCGGCGGCCTTTCCCTCGTCCGCCTCCCGGATCGCGACGTAGTCGTACCCACGACTTGCCGGATAGACCGCCTCGATAACGGCGATCTTTCTGTCCGCTTCACTGTCCCCGGTGTCATCGTCCGAAAGCGCGGCCTCGGGATAGCGTTCCCGGAACTGCGCCACGGTCAGTTCGCTCCGGCGGAAGGTCGTGTCGAGGCGGCCCGACAGGCTTTCCTCGAACGCCACTTCGGAAAGCGGCACGGCCGTGAAACGAAACGCCGAGGACTCGCCCACGGGAGCTTCCTCGAACATCAGGCACGCGGTGCCCGCGGTCACGAGGTCGAGGTAGCACTGGTGCATTTCTACGGCGAAGTTGGAACGGTCGAAGTGCCCCTGCAGGACCGCCGCGGCGTGGCCGAGGATTTCGGTCATGCGGCTGTGCGCCTCCTCCGGCGCTTCACGGCCCGGCTTGAAATCGAACCATCGGTCCCAGGGCGGTGTCAGTTCGGATAGCAGGCTGGCGGCAAGCTGGTCGACGGCGTCGGTCGCCGTGCCGTCGTAGAGGCGCGTGCCCTTATTGGCGCCCGGCGCGGTGTCGGTGATCGCCGCTTCCCGTTGCGGCAGCGCGTGCTCATAGCAAGCGCGCCAATGTGGAAGCCAGTGCTGGCGGCGTTCGGTCGCGCGGCGGTAGCGCCGGATAAGACTTTCCGGGTCGGGCGTCCGTTCGTTATCCGTCATGGTCATTCTCCAAGCTTGTCCTTGAGCACGCCGGAACCGTCGGTGGCCGACGGTGAGCGCGGCTCAAGCACGCCACGTTCCGATGTGGCGATGGTGCCGCTGCGGCCGCGGCGGCGGCGCTCGATGGCCTCCAACCGGCGCTGGCGTTCCGCCGCAGCCGGATCGGACGGCGGCGGTGGCGGTGGCGGCGGCGGCGGCGCGGATGGCGCGGAAAAGAATCCACCCATGATCGGTCTCCTTCTTCGGGTTGCATGCCGGTTTTCAGGCACAAAAAAAGGCGCCCGAGAGGGGCGCCGCGCACGGAAGAACTTCAGTCGATGGCGGGCCGGGCATGGCCCAAAAATATTAAAGCCCCGGATTTTGGACACACGTGTCCCCGAGACTTGAAGTGTTTATAAAATTACTTTAGCGGGGAGTCAACAGAAAATTCCCGCCATGGGTGTACGTTTCGGTCACCTATGCGACAACATTTTATCCGACAGCCGTCCCGCCGACCGTCAGCCCGTCGATCCGGAGCGTCGGCTGGCCGACACCGACCGGCACGCCCTGGCCGTTCTTGCCGCAGGTGCCGATGCCGGGATCGAGTTCCAGGTCTTCGCCGACCATGCTGACCTTGGTCAGCACGTCCGGACCGGAGCCGATCAGGGTCGCGCCCTTGACCGGCGTGGTCACCTTGCCGTTTTCGATCTTGTAAGCCTCGGTGCACGTGAACACGAACTTGCCGTTGGTGATGTCCACCTGCCCGCCGCCGAACGACGTGGCATAGAGCCCCTTGTCGACGGAGGCGATGATTTCTTCCGGATTCTTGTCGCCCGCGAGCATGTAGGTATTGGTCATGCGCGGCATCGGCATGTGCGCATAGGACTGCCGGCGGCCGTTGCCGGACGACTCCTCGCCCATCAGACGCGCGTTCATGCGGTCTTGCATGTAGCCTTTCAGAATGCCGTCTTCGATCAGGGTCGTGTAGCTCGACGGCGTGCCTTCGTCATCGACGGTGAGCGAGCCGCGACGGTCCTGCAGCGTGCCGTCGTCAACGACCGTGACACCGGGCGACGCCACGCGTTCGCCCCTGAGCCCCGCGAACGCCGAGGTCTTCTTGCGGTTGAAGTCGCCCTCGAGCCCGTGACCGATGGCTTCATGCAGCAGGATGCCGGGCCAGCCGGATCCGAGCACCACGACCATCTCGCCGGCGGGGGCCGGCTCGGCCCGCATGTTGACCCGCGCCTGACGCAGCGCTTCCTCGACCGCCGGCTTCCAGGTTTCGGGCTGCATATAGGTATCGAAGTTCACGCGTCCGCCCAGGCCGTGCGACCCCATTTCCATGCGGCCGTCCTTTTCGAGGACGACCTGCACATTGAGGCGTACCAGCGGGCGGATGTCGGCGACGCGCATGCCGTCGGCGCGGATGATCTGCACTGCCTGCCACGAGCCCAGCACGCTGGCCGTCACCTGGCGAACCTCGTCGTCGAGCGCGCGGGCATAGGCGTCCATTTCGGCGAGCAGGTTGACCTTGTCCTCGAACGGCACCAGGGCGAGCGGGTTATCGTCGCCGTAAAGTGCGCGGTTGGTCTGCTTGAGCGGCACGGCGGCGGCGCCCGAATGCCCCCGCGTCACGGCGCGGACGGTGTCGGACGCGCGCATCAGGGCGTCCTCGGACAGTTCCGACGCGTGCGCGTACCCCGTCGCTTCGCCGGAGACGGCACGTAGGCCGAACCCCTGCGCCGTGTCGAAGCTGGCGCTCTTGACCCGGCCGTCGTCGAACATGATCGATTCCGACTGGCGGTACTCCAGGAACAGCTCGCCATCGTCGGCGTCCTTCAACGCGTCGGCGGTGATTCCTTCGGCCTTTTCGCGGCTGAGCTCGGCGCCGGCAAAGAACAGGTCGTCGGTCTGGGAGAGATCGGTCATTGGCTTGCCTCTGGGTTTCCGCTAAAGACGGGCAACGATTTCCGCGTCTTTCCGTAATATAGTGATCAAGGGACGCATTGACGAGGCGGAGCGCCGAAAAATGGCTTTCGAGGAACACCCGTTACGCGCCGAACTGACGGCGGAAATGAACGCCCGGCCGCACGCCGTGATTGCCGCGCCGGCACAGGTTTCGCACATCGCCTGCGTCACCGGCGAGGAAAGCGCGGATGCCGACCGCGAACACCTGAAAGCGCTTTGCCAGGCGTTCAAGGTATCCGCCCCGGCCGCCTCGGCGTCCCAGTTCGACGCCGATTTCGGCCCGTTCCGGCTCAAGTGGGAACGCCACACCGAGTTCTCCGCCTATACCCTCATCAAGGAGGGCGGCTTCGAGCAGCCGTTCAAGGGGAGCCCGATCGGCGAGGTCCCGTCCGACTGGCTGGACGGCCTGCCCGGCAAGGTGCTGACCGCACTCCACATCGCCATCGAAACCGGTGACACCCCCGAGCGCGCGGGTTCGGACCTGGCGGGGCTCTTCGACAACAACAACATCGTCGGCGGCAACGTCGCCGACAACCGCGCCACGGTGTGGACGGATTACCAGTTGCACACGGACGGGTTCCTGCGGTTCCTGATCCGCAACTGCGACATGAGCCCGTCGTCGCTGGGGCGGCTCGTGAAACGGCTGTGCGAGATGGAGACCTACCGCATGATGGCGATGCTGGCACTGCCGCCGGCCCGCGAGGCGCGGCCGGTGATCGCCGGACTGGAACAGGATCTTTCCGATATCCTGCAGACGCTCGCCTTCAGCGACGGCACCGACGACGAGCAACGGCTTCTGCAATTGCTGTCCAAGGTCGCCGCGGAAACGGAGCGCACGTCCGCGTCCCTCAACTACCGGTTCAGCGCGTCGCGCGCCTACCAGGAACTGGTCGAGGAACGCGCCGACGCCATGCGGGTCGAACGCATCACCGGCATCCAGCCGTTCACCGATTACCTGATGGCCCGGTTCGCGCCGGCGATGGAAACCCGCGACAACCTGACGCGCCGGATCGAGACCCTGAGCCGCCGCGTCGCCCGCGCCAGCGACCTGCTGCGTACCCGCGTCGACGTCGCGCTGGAAGCGCAGAACCGTGATCTTTTGCAGTCCATGGACCGGCGCGCCAAACTGCAGCTTCGCCTGCAGCAGACGGTCGAAGGGCTTTCGGTCGTTGCCGTCAGCTACTATCTGCTGGGATTGCTCGGCTACATCGTCAAGGGCGTGCACGACACCTACGACCTCGGCTTCGATCCCGACGTCGCGCTGATGGTCTTAATCGTCCCGGTGGTCGCCCTTGTCTGGTGGGGCGTGCACCGCGTCCGAGACGCCGTCATGAAGCCGAAAGGCGGCGGCGACTGACCCCGCCGCCCATCACGCTTCCAACTGGCAGTTCAGCATCCAGTTGAATCCGTACTTGTCGGTCAGCATCGCGAAATAAGCGCCCCAGAACGTATTGTCGGGCGGCATGATGACCTTGCCCCCTTCCCCCAGGGCCTTGAATAGCGCGTCGGTCTCAGATGTGCTTTCGCAGTTTACGGTGATCGACACCTGATCGCCGTTGGTGGGCGCGCCGGACGGATTGTCCGATGCCATCAGCACGAAGTCGCCGTTGGTCAAGCACGCGTGCATGATCCGGTCCTTGTCGGCCTCGCCGGGCGCACAGGTCTCCTCCGGTCCCTGTTCGTAGGTCATGACCTGCAGTTCGCCGCCGAAGCAATCCTTGTAGAACGTCATGGCTTCGCGGCAATTGCCGCCGAAAAACAGATAAGGCGTTAGAGGCTTCATCGATATCTCCGTGAAACTGGTTTTACTGATTGGGTTTCGGACACCGCCGGCAGCGGGGTCAAAGTTCGAACCTGACGCAGGCAATCGGCGGCAACCGGCAGTCGGGCGCGGTCCAGCTTTCGCCACCATCCTCGGACACCCAGAGCCCGCCGCTGGTCGAGCCGAACGCGAGCTGGTCTCCCGTGCCGTCGATGTCGAGCGCATGGCGGTAGACGAGATCGTAGGCATGCCGGTCGGGAAGGCCGTTGCCCAGCACCTCGAATGTCTTGCCGCCGTCGCGGGTCCGGGACACCACGACCCTGGCGTCGACGGGGAAGCGCTGTTCGTCCTTGGTCGCGGGCACGAACCACGCCGTTTCCGGGTCCGTCGGATGTGCCACCACGGCGAACCCGAAACCGGACGGTTTCGCGTTCTCCAGCGGCGACCAGGTATGACCCTGGTCCGTCGAGCGATAGATACGCGAATGGTGCTGGCACCAGATGACGTTCGGATGCGCGCGGCAATGCGCGAGCTGGTGAATGTCCTGGGCAATCGGGTCGTGGCGCTGGTCCGGCGGCATGTATTCGTTGTCGAAGCCGTCGCCGATGTTCCGCCACGTCTTGGCACCGTCGGCGGTCTGCCAGATGCCGGCGCAGGACACGCCGAGCGTAAGCGTTTCCGGGTTGCCGGGATCGACCAGCACGGTGCTGAGCCCCGGCATCTCGCCGCCGGCGACGCCCATCCATTTCAGGCGATCCGGCATCGTCCAGAGCGGCGTATTCAGGGACCACGTGGCGCCGTTGTCGTCGGAGCGGAACAGACCGCCCGGCATGGTCCCGGCCCAGAACGCCCCGTCCTTGCCCGCCGGCGTGAAGTTCCAGATGCGGCCGACCGTCCACGGGTGCGGTTCATCTGCCGCGTCTTCGGGCTTCTCCGGGAACGTGGGGGTCTGCATTTCCGCCCAATCGCCGGTGCCCTCGCGGCGCCAGAGCTTCGGTCCGAAATGCCCGAGGTCGAGCGCCGCCAGCGTGGTTACGCCGTCCGCATAAACCGCCGAGACCGGCTCGCCCAGAAATTTAGTCTCGGCGATATCCCATGTCCCGTTCTTCCGGACCAGCGTGAACAACCCCTTGCGGGTGCCGACGTACAGTTTATCTGCCACTTTATCCTCCCTCATCAGCCCCCGGAGAGGGCCTGAAAAACGTGTATTTCGCTTTCCTCGCCGACCGGATCGGAGAGCCTGTCGCGATCCCGCGCCTGGCCCCCGTCGACGAAAACCGCGACGTGGCGGCGGATCGCACCCTGGTCATCGAGGATGTAGCCCCTGAGCTGCGGGTGATCCCGAAAGACGTTTTCGAGCGCTTCCGCCAATGTCGTCCCGGAGACGGACGCCGTCGGCGCGTCGATGAAACGCGCCAACTGGTTGGTGAAGAAAACGGTCGGCATACAGCCGCCTCAGGCGAACGTGCCGCTGGCCAGCGCGGCTTCCAGGCGCCCGAGGCTTTCGGTCCAGCCTTCGCTGTGCAGGTCGCGCAGTTCAGTGGTGTCGAACAGGCGGTGCGTCATGGTCATTTTAGTCTTTTCACCGACCTCTTCGAGAACGATCGTGACCACGGTCTCGGTGCCGAGTCCGCCGCTCTCCCAGTCCCAGGTGAACGACAGGCGTTCCGGCGCGTCGATTTCCAGGTAGGTGCCGATGACAACGTGCAGCGTGCCGTCCTCCAGCGACATCTCGGCACGCAGTTCGCCGCCGACGCGAAGGTCGTTCGTGACGCTGATCTTTTGCGTCTGCGGGCACCCCCACCAGCGCGCCATGTGTTCCGGCTGTGTCCAGGCCTTGAAGACCAGCGCGCGCGGCGCGTCGAACGTGCGCGTCATGGTCAGTTCGCGCCTGGCGATTTCAGTGTTGGCGTCCATCATCATCTCCTTCTTGAATTTCCTTGAGATAATCGTCGAGCCTGTCGAGGCTGTGAGTCCAGAATTCCTTGTAGGTTTCGATCCAGTCGTTGGCGTCCTTGAGCGGCTGGGCGTTCAACGTGCATGGCCGCCATTGCGCGTTACGGCCGCGTTCGATCAGGCCGGCCTTTTCCAGCACCTTCAGGTGGCGCGAGACCGCCGGCATGGAGATATGGAAGGGTTCTGCCAGTTCCTTGACGGTCATCTCGCCGCCCGCAAGACGCGACAGAATGGCGCGCCGTGTCGGGTCGGCAAGGGCGGCAAAGGTTTCGCTCAGGGCGTCGGACATTTATATTTAACCAATCTATTAATTAACATATGTGTTAATAATGAAATTCACCGGCGCCGTCAATACGGAAATGCTTGTCGACGCGGAAACGAATGCATATAACGTCGGCACGTGGTGATTTGTCCGACCGGCTTGCGGCCACGCTAAATAAACTCGCTAAAAGGTCTCGGTTCGACGAGGCCCTGGCGTGGACGTCAGGGTTTTTTATTGGACCGGGGCCCCAGACCTGGAGGCTCCAGATGAGCACAGACACTTCTTCCAAATCTTGGCGTCCGGCAACGCAGCTCGTCCGCGGCGGCACCACACGCTCGCCCTTCGAGGAAACCTCGGAGGCGATATTCCTGACGTCGGGGTACGTCTATCCAACGGCGGACGAGGCCGAGCTGGCGTTCAAGGGTGACAAGCAGCGCTACGTCTATTCGCGCTACGCCAATCCGACGCTTTCCATGTTCGAGGAACGCCTCGCCCTACTCGAGGGCACCGAGTACTGCGTCGCCACGGCGAGCGGCATGTCCGCCGTGTTCGCGGCGCTGGCCTCGCAGCTCAAGGCCGGCGACCGCGTGGTGGCCTCGAAAGCGCTGTTCGGCTCATGTCTTTATATCATCGCCGATCAGTTGCCGAAGTTCGGAATCGAGACCGAGCTGGTCGACGGCACCGACTACGACGCCTGGGCCAGGGCGCTTTCAAAACCCACCAACGTCGTGTTCCTGGAAACACCGTCGAACCCGTGTCTTGAGGTCATCGACATCGCCAAGGTGTCCGAACTCGCGCACGCCGCCGGCGCCAGGGTCGTGGTCGACAACGTGTTCGCGACGCCGGTGCTGCAGCGGCCGATCGCGCTCGGCGCCGACATCGTCGTCTATTCCGCGACCAAGCACATCGACGGCCAGGGCCGCACTCTCGGCGGCGCCATCCTGACCAACGATCAGACGTTTATCGAAGATCACCTGACGCCGTGGATGCGGCATACCGGGCCCGCCCTGTCCCCGTTCAACGCGTGGGTGCTGCTGAAGGGGCTCGAGACGCTCGCCGTCCGTGTCCGTCAGCATTGCGACAACGCGGTCAAGGTGGCGGCATTCCTGGAGAACCACCCGAAGATCGATAAGACGCTTTATCCGGGCCTCCAGAGCCATCCGCAGCACAACCTGGCGCTGGCGCAGATGAGTGGCCAAGGATCGAGCCTCGTCGCGTTCGAGATCAAGGGCGGCAAGGCGGCGAGTTTCAAGACCCTCAACGCGCTCGGGATCGTCGACATTTCCAATAACCTGGGCGACGCCAAGAGCCTGATCACCCACCCGGGGACGACAACGCACCAGCGCCTCAGCGATGAGGAGAAAGCGGCGCTCGGCATCTCTGACGGTCTGGTGCGGCTTTCGGTCGGCCTCGAGGACGCCGACGATTTGATCGAGGACCTGGACCGGGCGCTGGCCTCGGCCTGACGCCTACCCGGCGAGGCGCGGCAACTCCCTGAGCCGCGCCGACACCGTTCCGGGCGCGCCGTCGCCGACCGCTTCACCATCTATACAAACCACTGGACGAATGGCGAGACTCGACGTCAGGAATACTTCCTCGGCGGCCTTCAGATCATCGACGCTGACACTGCGCTCGGTCACGGTTTCCGTTTCCATCACACAAGCGCGCATGATGCCGGGCAACGCGCCATCCGTTGCCGGGGGCGTCACGAGTTGACCGTCGATCACACAGAACAAATTCGCCGCCATCGCCTCGGCGACCGTCCCCCGCGTGTTCAGCAGGATCGCATCGTCCGCGCCGGCATTCCGCGCTTCGCGGGCGGCGAGGACAGCGTCGAGATAGTTGGTGCTTTTGACCCCGGCCAGCGGCGAGAGGTCGTTGCGCCGCGTACACGTGGCGACGATGATATTCACGGATGTTGCATGGCCGACAGTGCCGGATGCCGCCGTGATCATCAGCGTCGGCCGGGGGTCATCCGGCGGCAGCACGCCGCGCGGCGCCGGGCCGCGCAAGAGCGTGACCCGGGCCGATCCTTCCGTGACATTTTCAGCGCCGCAGAGGTCGCATACAGCATCTTGCAAGGCGGACCCATCTATCGGGACCGGGATTCCGAGGACACCGGCGCCCGAGGTCAGCCGAGCAAGGTGACGATCGAAACGGCGCGGTACGCCGCCGATCACAGCGAGCGTTTCGAACACGCCATCGCCGAGTGTAACGCCACGGTCGTCCGCATCGATGGCGCCCCTGGCGCCGACGATCTCACCGTTCAACCAGACCTTCATGACCGCACCTCGCCGTTGACGCTGGCCAGCAATGGCCCGGCCTTGGTGCGCATCTCTTCGTACTCCGCCGCCGGTTCGCTGTCGGCGACGATGCCACCGCCGGCATGTGCCGCGACCGTGCCGTCCGATACCATCAGCGAGCGGATGACGATGTTGGAATCCATTCCACCGTCCATTCCCGCCCAGAACACGCTGCCACAGTAGGCGCCACGGCGCGACGACTCCAGTTCATGGATGATCTCCATCGCACGGATCTTCGGCGCACCGGTGACGGACCCGCCCGGGAACGTAGCCCGGAACAGGTCGACGGCGTCGAACCCGGGTCTGAGCTTGCCGACGATCTCGGAAACCAGGTGATGCACGCGCGCGAACGTCTCAAGCTCGCAAAGCGCCGTTACGCCGACGCTGCCGATCAGCGCGACGCGGGAGATGTCGTTGCGTAGCAGATCGACGATCATCAGGTTCTCGGCCCGGTCCTTCACGCTTTCCGTCAGGGCCAGCGCATAGTCCACATCTTCTTCAGGCACATCGCTACGGGGCCGCGTGCCCTTGATCGGGCGCGTCGAAATGCGTCCCGTGGTGTCGAGTTTCAGGAACCGCTCGGGCGATGCGCACAGCAACTGATGATCCGGGCCACACGCAACGTAGGCGGCGAACGGCGCCGGCGTCGCCCATCTGAGGCGGCGATACAGCATGTAAGGAGAGAGACCGGCCGGCAGATCTGCAACGGCGCGGGTCGTGATGTTGGCCTGAAATATGTCACCGGCGTAAATATAGTCGATGGTCCGCTGCACCGCGGCTTCGTATTGGGCCCGGTCCATTTCCCAGCGCCACTCGGCAACCGGCACCCGGTCCAGCGGCGGCAGCACGCCGGCCGCGGCGATCCGCGACGCCATCGTCTCCAGCCGCCGCGCCGGCGACGGGCGGCCCGGCACAAGATCGGCGGCGACGACCCAGGCCCGGCGCTCGAACGTGTCGAAGGCGACGATCGTGTCGTAGAGGCCCGCGGCGATGCCCGGAAAACCGGTGCCGCCCTTGTGATCCGGCAGCCGCTCGATGACGCCGCCCAGTTCGTAGCCGAGCACACCGCAAAGCCCGGTCTGGAACGGCGGCAGGTTCGGGTCGGTATCGAGCCGCGCCAGATGCAGAAGCGCGCGAAGCTTCCCGAACGGGTCATGCGAGGGCAGTTCGTCCACGCCATGGACGATGGTCTCCGCCGGGTCGGCGGCGATGTAGGCATACCGTCCGCGGCCGCCGCCTTCGTCGGCGCTGTCGAGCAGCACGGCGACCGGGTCGGCGGAGAACGGCTGAAACGCCGCCACCGGATCCTTGTAGGAGATTTCCTTGGCTACGGGTTTGGCCATTGTTTATGCCGCCACCCGGGTGACGGCCCCGGTCAGAAACTGTCGCCGAGCACCCGGTCCGGCGGGGCGTGGCCGTCGACGAAGGTCTTGATGTTGATCAGCACCTTTTCGCCCATGTCGTTGCGGCCCTCGTGCGTCGCCGACCCCATGTGCGGCAAAAGGACGACATTGTCGAGCGCCAGCAGCTTCGGGTTGACGGCCGGTTCATGCTCGAAGACGTCGAGCCCGGCGCCCGCGATCTCGCCGTTGGACAGCATCCGCGTCAGCGCATTCTCGTCGATGATCTCGCCGCGGGCCGTGTTGACGATGACGGCATTTTCCCGAAGCAACTTGAGCCGCCGCGCCGACAGCAGATGATACGTGGCCGGCGTGTGTGGGCAGTTCACGGAAACGAAGTCCATGCGCGCCAGCATCTGGTCGAGGCTTTCCCAGTAAGTGGCCTCGAGATCGGCTTCGACCGCTTCCGGCACCTGGCGCCGGTTATGGTAATGGATCGAGAGACCGAAGCCGCGAGCGCGCCGTGCCACCGCCTGGCCGATGCGCCCCATGCCAATGATGCCGAGACGCTTGCCGTAGATGCGGTGACCCAGCATCCACGTCGGCGACCAGCCCGGCCAGTCCCCGGACCGCAGGTTGCGCTCGCCCTCCGTCAACCGGCGCGGCACCGCCAGCAGCAGCGCCATCGTCATGTCGGCGGTGTCTTCGGTCAGCACATCCGGCGTGTTGGTGACGGTAATGCCGCGCTGCCGCGCCGACGCGAGATCGATGTGATCGACACCGGCACCGTAGTTGGCGATGAGACGCAGGTTCGGTCCCGACTGGCTCAGGACCTTGGCGTCGATGCGGTCCGTGACCGTCGGCACGAGAACGTCTGCGGTCTTCACCGCGTCCACCAGTTCCGACGCCGACATCGGCGTGTCTTCCAGGTTCAGCCGGACGTCGAACAACTCCATCATGCGGGTTTCGATGGCATCCGGAAGTTTTCGGGTGACAACGACAACTGGCTTGTTTCGCGGCATTTTCGAGCCCTTTCAACGCGCTTCGTTAGCCGTGGCCATAGCAATCCGCCGCAGGGTTGTCCAGCAACTTGACCGGAGGCCCGCCGGTGGCGATAAACACCCCATGACTATCACGTTTCGCCGCAGCGGTGCCGCTTTACTTTCGATCCTCGTCGTTGCCGGGCTTTTCATTGCCGGCGCACAGGATGTCCGCGCCCAGACCCAGGGAACGGGACTGCCGCTACCACGTTACGTCAGCCTGCGCGCCGCCGAGGTGAACCTGCGGACGGGACCCGGCGTTCAGTATCCGGTCGAGTGGATTTTCCAGCGGGAGTCCCTGCCGGTCGAGATCATCAAGGAATACCGCACGTGGCGGCTGGTCCGCGACTGGGAAGGGACCCAGGGCTGGATGCACCAGAGCATGCTTTCCGGGAACCGCACCTTTCTGGTCACCGGCAAGGAACGCACGGTCCGGTCCGAGCCCGACACCAGGAGCCGCGCCGTCGCCGTGGTATTGCCGAACGTGATCGGCGAAATCGTCTCATGCCCTGCCGCGACCGGCTGGTGCAAGGTCCGGATCAAGGGAATCGAGGGCTGGCTGCGCCGGGTCGAGTTCTGGGGCGTCTACCGCAACGAAACGTTCGAGTAATCGCCCCAGGGCGTGTGCATCATTCCAACCCGTCATCCCGGGCGTTAGGCATCGCCCGGACGCGGCACGCGTTCAGCTGCGATCCTTACGACCCGGGACCCATCGATGGGCTTGACGCGGTATAAGGATGGGTCCCGGATCGCTGGCTTTCCTGCCCTCGCTTGCGCTCGGAGGAAACCCGCGTCCGGGATGACGACGTGGGTAATTTCCGCGCTAGGCGAGGTCACCCGCAAGCGCGGTGCGCGTTTCCCCGGACAACACGGCCAAATGCCCGTACTTCGGATGAGTAATGCCGAGCATCACGCGGTCGTCCGTCGCCTTGAACTTGGCGGCCTGTTCATCGGTAAACGGAAAGTGGATGAACTGGACCGAGGACGCCTTGCCGTCCGCGGTCGTGCGGTCGACGTCGTCCTCGGGCACGCCCTTGATGGTTTCGCCGTCGAACTCGAGGGTAATCGTTTCCTCGACGCCGCCGAGCCCGGCGAGGAACACCTTGCGGCGCGCTTCGTCCTCGACCTCGAACATCAGCGTCGCGACCAGTTCGCGGCCTTTCGGCACGAGCGGGTTGTACGCGGCAAGTTCGTCCGCGATCTGCTCCTCACCGCCCTTTTCGATATAAAGCATCTCATGGATCTGATGCCACATGGTGTCGTAGTTCTCGAAATAGAAGGTCGCGTCCGGACCGCACGGCACACGGCGGGCGCGCTTCATCTGCGTCACCGTCGTGCGGCGCTCCTTGCGGTTCTTCGCATACTCTTCAATGGGGATGATGTCGTCGCGGGTGATTTCGGTCCTGAGCATCAATATCTCTCCATGCCTTCGATCTCTCTCAGATGCCGTACGCCCGGGCGAAAACCTCGACCGGGTGTTGCATCTTCTCGATGCCGTCCGTGGGTTTGTCCAACATCTCGATGCCCTGCAGGATGTGATCCCGGGCGAGCGGACATTCGGACAGCACATATTTTGCGCCGGCGTCGCCGGCCTTGCGCGCCACCGGCTTGCCGACCTTGAGGCCGACCTCGAAATTCTCCTTCATGATCCCCCACGAGCCGCCGTGCCCGGAACAGCGCTCGATCACATCGAGTTTGATATCAGGAATGAGCCGCAGCATTTCGGCTGCCTTCTGACCCATGTTCTGGGCGCGGGAGTGACACGATATGTGGACCGCCACGCCACCGTCGAGCGCGGTCAATCCGTCGGCAAGACCTTCGTCCTTGGCAATCGAGACGATGTATTCGGTGACGTCGGACGTGGCGGCGCTGAGTTTCTTGATATCATCGTCGTCCGGCACGATCAGCGGCCATTCGAACTTGAGCATGAGCGCGCACGACGGCACCAGTGCGATAATGTCATAGCCCTTTTCAATCCAGGGCTTGAGGTCCTGGGCCGTGGCCTTGGCGCTCTCGGCGACGGCGGCGATATCGCCCTGCTCGAGTTGCGGCATCCCGCAGCACCTGGGGTAGACGACTTCGGTCTCGACCCCGTTCCGGGCCAGAATGGCGCGCGCCGTGTCGCCGATGGCCGGGTTGTTGTAGTTCGCGAAACAGGTGGCGTAGAGCACGGCCTTGCGACCGTACGCCGGGGCGCCCTCGTTCACCTTCGGCGCCTCGGTCCGGTCCGCGAACGGCGCCGCCGTGAATTCAGGCAGCTTGGCCTTGCGATGCACGCCCAACGTCGCTTCCATCGCGGGCCGCGTCAGCGAGTTGCCGCACTTCGACGCCCAGTTGGCGAGCCCGGAAATCTTACTGGCGATTTCGCCGTTGCGGTCGGTCCGGGTCAACTGCCGGGCCGCGAACGGCACCTTGCCCTTTTTCTGCTCGACGGCGCGGTAACGCAGCATCAGGTGCGGGAAATCCAGATTGAATTCGTGCGGGGGCACGTACGGGCACTTCGTCATGAAGCACATGTCGCACAGGGTGCAGGCGTCGACGACAGGTTTGAAATCGCCGCTGTCGACGGAATCAAGTTCGCCGGATTCCGAATCGTCGATCAGGTCGAACAGCCGCGGGAAGCTGTCGCACAGGTTAAAGCAGCGCCGGCAACCGTGGCATATGTCGAAGACCCGGCGCAGTTCCTCGTCGAGTTTGGCTTCGTCATAAAATTCGGGGTCCTGCCACGGGATCGGGTGGCGCATAGGCGCCTCAAGGCTACCTTCGCTCATGACTGTGTCCTCAGAAAGTGAACGCTAAATTTTCACGCAGGATGATGAAGGGGGGCGAATGCCCCCCTCCGGTACGCATCGATCGGACGATGCGCTTATTCCATCGTATCGAACGCTTTCTGGAAGCGGCCGGCGTGGGACTTTTCGGCCTTCGCCAGCGTTTCGAACCAGTCGGCGATTTCGTCGAAACCTTCCTCGCGGGCGGTCTTGGCCATGCCCGGATACATGTCGGTGTACTCGTGCGTTTCACCGGCAATCGCCGCCTTCAGGTTGGCGCCGGTGTCGCCGATCGGCTCGCCGGTGGCGGGGTCACCGACCTCTTCGAGAAATTCAAGGTGGCCGTGCGCGTGGCCTGTTTCACCTTCGGCGGTGGAACGGAAAACGGCGGCGACGTCGTTGAACCCTTCGATGTCCGCTTTTTGCGCGAAATAGAGGTAACGGCGGTTGGCCTGCGATTCGCCCGCAAAGGCCTCTTTCAGATTTTCTTCGGTCTTCGTTCCCTTAAGGGACATATGATCCTCCTTCTGCATCGAGTTCTATGAGTGGCAATACTCATCAGGGCACAGAGGCCCGTGCACGCCGCTAATATGGTGTGCGCTGCAGAAGGCGTCAACAGCCTAGAACTGTTCTAATTTATGGTTCAGTCTTCGCGGACGCGAACGACAACCTCGACCCGCGAGATCTTCGCATTCCCCGGCGGGGTCGGCAGACTGGAGACCACCACGTCTTCCGACGCGATATCCTCAAGACGGCCGTCGTTCTCGAAATAGAAATGATGGTGATCGGAGATATTGGTATCGAAATAGGAACGGCCTGCCTCGACCGCGATTTCGCGCAGGAGACCGGCCTGCGTGAACTGGTGCAGCGTGTTGTAGACCGTCGCCAGCGACACCGAAACACGTGCCGCCGTCGCTTCATTATGAAGCATCTCGGCGCTGATATGGCGATCCTCGCCGCGGAACATCAGTTCGGCCAACGCAATCCGCTGACGCGTCGGACGCAATCCGGCGCCACGCAGTTTGTTGATGATCGGCGCATACCTTTTTTGATCAGTCATACCAGATACTTAACTGTTTCCCGTTCAAAGCGCAATAATAGAATGAGATTAATTCTCATCCGTATTCGGAAACGGCACACCGACGATATTGTACCCGCTGTCGACATACATCACCTGGCCGGTCACGCTGAGCGCAAGATCCGACAGCAGAAACAGCGCCGAGCCGCCGATGTCATCCAGTTGTACGTTGCGCCGGAGCGGTGCGTGCTGCTCGTTCCATTTGAATATATGGCGCGCGCCGCCGATGGCGCTGCCGGCGAGGGTTCGCATGGGACCGGCCGAGATCGCGTTGACGCGGATATTGTCCGGCCCCAGGTCGGAGGCGAGGTATCGGACGCTGGCCTCGAGCGCCGCCTTGGCAACGCCCATGACGTTGTAGTTCGGCACAACTTTTTCGGCGCCGTAGAACGACAGCGCGATCATGCTGCCCCCGCCCTTCATATGCGGCGCCGCATGGCGGGCGAGCGAGGTGAATGAGTAACACGAGACATCCATTGTGCGCCGGAAGTTCTCGCGCGTCGTCGCCACGTACTTGCCCTTGAGTTCCTGCTTGTCGGAATAGGCGATGGCATGCACCACGAAGTCGATGCTGCCCCATTCGTCGGCGCAGGCGCCGACCGCGGCGGCGATCGACCCCTCGTCTTCGACGTCGCACGGGACGATGACTTTCGATTCCAGTTCTTCCGCGAGCGGCCGCACCCGGCGCTCGATAGCCTCGTTCTGATAGGTGAAGCCCATCTCGGCCCCGTGTGCCGCCAGCGTGCTGGCGATACCCCAGGCGATGGAGTGATCGTTCGCGACCCCCATGATCAGGCCACGCTTGCCATCCATCAGGTTCGATTGTTTCGCGAGGTGACTGGCGGCAAGCGAAGATTTCTGTTCGTTCACGGGATCACGCCTCGTGCCGTTTGAAGGCGAGGGTCGCGTTGGTGCCGCCGAACCCGAAGCTGTTTGAAATCACGCAATTGAGTCCGGCATTGTCGATGCGCTCGCGGACGATATCGGACTCGCCGACTTCCGGGTCCAGATTCTCGACGTTGGCCGACGCCGCCACGAAATCGTTGTTGAGCATGATCAGCGAATAGATCGCCTCGTGCGCGCCGGTCGCGCCCTGCGAGTGTCCGGTGAGCGACTTGGTGGACGAGATCTTCGGCTTGTGCGCGCCGAACACTTCCTGGATCGATTTGATTTCGACCATGTCGCCGACCGGCGTCGACGTGCCGTGCGCGTTTATATAGTCGACCTTGGTATTTCCGAGGCCGGCCGTCGCCAGTTCCATGCAGCGCCGCGCACCTTCGCCCGACGGGGCCACCATGTCGACACCGTCCGAGGTGGCGCCGTAACCGACGATTTCGCCGTAGATCTTGGCGCCGCGCGCTTTCGCGTGTTCCAGTTCCTCGAGCACGACAACACCGGCACCGCCGGCGATAACGAAACCGTCGCGGTCGACGTCGAACGGCCGCGACGCCTTGCCCGGCGTGTCGTTGAATTTCGAGGACAAGGCGCCCATGGCGTCGAACAGCACCGTCAGCGTCCAGTGCAGTTCTTCGGCACCGCCCGCGAACACGATGTCCTGCTTGCCCCACTGGATGAGCTCGCTGCCGTTACCGATGCAGTGCGCGCTGGTCGAGCACGCGGACGAAATCGAATAGCTGAGGCCGCGCATGTGATAGGCGGTGGAGAGGTTCGCCGACACGGTCGAACACATGGCCTTCGGCACCGCGTAGGGACCGACGCGTTTGGGGCCTTTCTCGCGCGCCGTGTCCACGGCCAGCACCTGCGCCGACGTCGACGGACCGCCCGAGCCCATGACGAGGCCGGTACGCTCGCTGGTGATGTCCTTCTCCCCAAGACCGGAATCGCTGATCGCCTCCTGCATGGCGATATAGCCGTAGGCGGCGCCATCACCCATGAACCGGCGCAGCTTGCGATCGATCTTTTCGTCGAAATCGACCGTCGGCGCGCCGTGCACATGCGAACGGAAGCCACGCTCGGCGTATTCGTCGCAGTGTACGATGCCGGACCGGCCGTCTCGCAGGCTTTGTGTCACCTCGGCCACATCATCACCGATGGGGGAAACGATCCCCATGCCCGTTACGACCACACGTCTCATAAAACCCTCACTTCACTGCCCCGTACGTCCGGAACCTCAATTCTCGGACGTGAACAATGTTACCCGCAGATCGGACGCCTCATAGGCGACCTCGCCGTCCACCTTCATGACGCCGTCGGCAATGGCCAGCGTAATCTTGCGGCTCATCACGCGCTTGATATCGATAAAATACTCGACCAGCGACTTGTCCGGCGTCACCTGATCGGAAAACTTGACCTGGCCGACGCCGAGCGCCCGGCCACGGCCCGGTGCACCGGTCCAGCCAAGGAAAAACCCGACCAATTGCCAAAGCGCATCCAGCCCCAGGCACCCCGGCATCACCGGGTCGCCCTGAAAGTGGCAATCGAAAAACCAGAGGTCTTTCTTAACGTCGAACTGGGCTTCGACCACGCCCTTGTCATAAGCGCCGCCGCTATCGGCGATGCGCGTAATCCGGTCGAACATGAGCATCGGCGGCAACGGCAACTGCGCATTTCCCGGACCGAACAGTTCGCCTCGGCCGCAGCTCAACAAATCCTCGTACGAGTAGCTTGATTGCTTGGTCAAAAATCAGCCTCTCACCATTTAGCCTTGGTGCCCGGGTCATTGCGGTTTCCCAGGTTACCCTTATAACGCATCAATAAGCGAAATCCGAGAGTGGTGCACGAAAAAAACAGCCCGGAAACCCTAGCGTTACGCGGTCTCCGGATAGCGAAACGGGGCGGCGATCCAAAGACCGGCCGCCCCGTAGATACGCTATTCGGCGGCTCAGGCGCGCTTCTTGCGCTCACCGACCTGTTCGGTGATGTCCTCACCGGTTTCCTGGTCGACGACGCGCATCGACAGCTTCACTTTGCCACGATCATCGATGCCGATCAGCTTGACCTTCACCGTATCGCCCTCGTTGACCACATCGGTGACTTTCTCGACCCGGCCCTCGGCCATTTCCGAAATGTGCACGAGGCCGTCGCGCGGTCCGAGGAAGTTCACGAAAGCGCCGAAATCGACGACTTTCACGACCTTGCCGTCGTAGATCACGCCCACTTCCGGCTCGGCGACGATGTCGCGGATCCAGGCGGCGGCGCGTTCGCCGGCTTCCGCATCGACGGCGGCGATACGCACGCTGCCGTCGTCCTCGACGTCGATCTTGGCACCCGTGGTCTCGCAGATCTCGCGGATGATCTTGCCGCCCGGGCCGATGATGTCGCGGATCTTCTCCGGATTGATCTGCATCGACGTAATGCGCGGTGCGTTGCCGCTGACCTGCTCGCGGGCATTCGACAGCGCCTTGGCCATTTCACCCAGAATGTGCAGCCGGCCGTCCTTCGCCTGCGCGAGGGCGATCTTCATGATCTCCTCGGTGATGGACGTGATCTTGATGTCCATCTGCAGGGACGTGACGCCGTTCTCCGTCCCGGCAACCTTGAAGTCCATGTCGCCGAGATGGTCCTCGTCGCCGAGGATATCGGACAACACCGCGTAACGGTCGCCTTCCTTGATCAGACCCATGGCAATCCCGGCCACCGGGCGCGACAGCGGCACACCGGCATCCATCAGCGACAGCGACGTGCCGCAGACGGTCGCCATCGACGACGAGCCGTTGGATTCGGTGATGTCGGACACCACGCGGATCGTGTACGGGAACTCTTCCCGCGACGGCATGATCGGGTGCATGGCGCGCCATGCGAGCTTGCCGTGGCCGACTTCGCGGCGCCCGGTAAACCCGAAGCGGCCCGCTTCGCCGACCGAGAACGGCGGGAAGTTGTAATGCAGCATGAACGCTTGGCGGTAGTTCTCCACGAGGCCGTCGACGATCTGCTCGTCCTGACCGGTGCCGAGCGTCGTCGTCACCATGGCCTGGGTTTCGCCGCGCGTGAACAGCGCCGAGCCGTGCGCACGCGGCAGGATGCCGACTTCACACGCGATCGGGCGTACGGTCTTGGTGTCGCGGCTATCGATCCGCACCCCGGTATCGAGGATGTCGTTACGCACGATATCCTTTTCCAGGTTCTTGAGCACATCGCCCATCACGGCGCCGAGCAGGTCCTGATCGATACTTTCATCGGCCTGGAGTTTCTCGGCAACGGCCGCCTTGACCTCGGCGAGTTTCGCCTGACGCTCCGACTTGACCTTGATGCCATAGGCATCGCGGAGCGCGTCCGCCGCTTCATCGGAAATCCGCTTGGTGATCTCGTCGAGACCGGCCGGTGGTTCCGGGACATCGATCGGGTCCTTGGCGCAGGCCTCCGCCAGTTCGATGATTGCGTCGATCACAGGCTGGAAGCCCTTGTGGCCGAACATGACGGCGTCGAGCATCTGCTCTTCGGTCAGTTCGCTGGCTTCGGATTCGACCATCAGCACGCCGTCCTGAGTACCGGCGACGATCAGATCGAGGTCGCTTTCGGCCATCTGCGGCACGGTCGGGTTGAGCACCATCTCGCCGTCGATGCGGCCGACGCGGGCGCCGCCGATCGGGCCCATGAACGGCAGGCCGGAAATGGTCAGCGCGGCGGAGGTGCCGATCATCGCCAGAATGTCGGTCTCGTTCTCGAGGTCGTGCGAAACGACGGTGCAGATGACCTGCGTTTCGTTCTTGAACCCCTTCGCGAACAACGGACGGATCGGGCGGTCGATCAGGCGCGACGTCAGGGTCTCACGCTCGGAGGGGCGGCCTTCACGCTTGAAAAAACCGCCGGGAATCTTGCCGGCGGCAAACGTCTTCTCAACATAGTGAACAGCGAGCGGGAAAAAATCCAACCCCGGTCTCGGGCTTTTCTCGCCGACGACGGTGCAAAGCACCTTGCTGTCGCCGAGGGTGGCCATGACGGCGCCGTCGGCCTGGCGGGCGATCTTACCGGTTTCCAGTACCAGCTTCTGACCGGCCCACTCGATTTCTTTTCGGAATTCTTGAAACATCTTTCTCTTTCCTCATCATACATACAGCGCCATGCCATCCGGCTCCGGCGCAACCCGCAACCACCTCGGTCGCGGGCGAAGCGCAGAGCCACAAACATCTCTCAGCGGACTGAAAATGAAGCGGCTTGCGCCGTCAGTGGTGCATTCCCACCGTGGGCATGCACCCGGGCACCGCGTCAGCGGCGCAGGCCCAGATTCTTGACCAGGCCTTCGTAACGCCCCCCGTCCTTTTTCTTCAGGTAATCGAGGAGGCGGCGGCGTTGACCCACCATCATCAGCAGGCCACGGCGCGAGTGAAAATCCTTGCCGTGTGTTTTCAGGTGTTCGGTCAGGTTCGTGATCCGCTCGGTCAGAACGGCAACCTGCACCTCGGGCGACCCCGTATCGCCGTCCTTGACGGCATATTCCTTGATAAGCTCTTGCTTACGCTCGGCGGTAATCGACATCGTGTACTCCTGTATTAGATGTTCATCACACGGAACGGTCGAATTTCGCCGCCCGATATACGCGCTAGCGCCAACAACGTGCCGTTCGCCGTCACCTGGACGACATCCCCTTGCGAAACGTTGCGAAGGGGCGACCGTTGTACGACGGGCAGGACGGAAACACCCTGTCCATGCTTGAGCCTGCGCGCTTCCTGCTCTGTCAGGGCTAGTGCCGGGATGTCGTCCAGCACAGTCTCGACGGGAAGCAGATATTGCTCTAGAAGCGCCGCCGCATGTTCGCCTTCATCGGCTTCGAAAGCGTCCAATTTTACAGCCTTTTCAATAGAAAAGGGACCGACGGCGGTGCGTCTGAGGCGCCTTATATGGCCTTCGCATCCCAAGTGCAAGGCCAGATCTCTGATCAGCGCGCGGACGTACGTGCCCTTGCCGCAGCGCATTTCGAAATCGGCGTGGTCGGCATCGGGGACGCCGATCAGCCTGAGTTCCGCTATTTCGACCTGACGTGGCGCGATTTCCACGTTCTCGTCGCGCCGGGCGCGCTTGTAGGCGCGCTCGCCATCGACCTTGATCGCCGAATAAACCGGCGGAATCTGGGAAATCGATCCCGTGAACCGGGGCAGCGCCGCCTCGATCTCGTCTCGCGTGGGTCGTTTGTCGGAGTGCGCGGTCACGTCGCCCTCGGCGTCGTCCGTCGCCGTGCTTTCGCCCCAGCGCGCCCGGAACTCGTATATCTTTTCGCCGTCCATGGCGTAGGACTGGGTCTTGGCCGCTTCGCCGAAGGCGATCGGCAGCACACCGCTCGCCAGCGGATCGAGGGTGCCGCCGTGCCCCACCTTGGCCGCGCCCGTCAGCCGCCTGAGACGCCCGACGCAGGCGTTCGACGACGGCCCTTCCGGCTTGTCCAGGACCAGCCAGCCGTGGATCGGCGTGCCCTTCCGCCGGCGCGCCATTTACGCGCCGCTTTCCGTATCGTCGCCGGCATCGAGGTCGCGCCGGACATGCGGGTCGTTGAGGACGTTCTCGATACGCTCGGCCTCGTCGAAACTGACATCGGCCTCGAAGCCGATACTGGGTGTATGGCGGAGCTTCACGTGCCGGGCGACCCAGCCCCTGAGAAACCCCGACGCCCGGTTCAGCACCGCGACCACGGGTGCCGCATCGCCGCCGCCCAGCGGCACGACGAAGGCCGTCGCGTTCTTGAGATCGGGTGAAACACGCACTTCGGTCACCGTCACGGCGACGCCCTTGACCGCGGGATCGCGAATTTCCCCGCGTTCCAGCGCATCGGCCAGGGCATGGCGCACTTCCTCGCCGACGCGCAATTGCCGCTGCGACGGCGCACGGGCGGACTGACGGCTCATCGGCTCAGTTCCTCATCAACGAAGGGCCGCGGTCACAGCTCGCGGCTGACTTCCTTCATCTCGAAGCACTCGATCTTGTCGCCGACCTGGATGTCGTTGTAGTTGGCGAACGCCATGCCGCACTCGTAGCCTTCCTTGACCTCGCGGACATCGTCCTTGAAGCGCTTGAGCTGGCTCAGATCACCTTCGTGCACCACCACGTCGTCGCGCAACAGGCGCACCCGGGCACCGCGCTTGACCATGCCCTCGGTGATCATGCAGCCGGCGATCTTGCCGACCTTGGTGATCGAGAACACTTCGCGGATCTCCGCATAGCCGAGCAGTTCCTCGGACACGTCCGGCGACAGCATGCCCGACAGCATCTTCTTCACGTCGTCGGTCAGGTCGTAGATGATCGAGTAGTACCGGATGTCGACGCCGTCGCGCTTGGCCGCTTCGCGGGCCTGCGGGTTGGCGCGGACGTTGAAGCCGACCACCAGGGCGTTCGACGCACGCGCCAGCGTGACGTCGGATTCGTTGATGCCGCCGACACCGGAATGCAGCACCTGCACCTCGACCTCGTCCGTCGCCATCTTGGTCAGCGCACCGACAATCGCCTCCAGCGAGCCGTGCACGTCCGCCTTGATGATGACGGGCAGCATTTCCGCCTCACCGTCCTTGATCTTCTCGAACATCTGCTCGAGCGTGCCGCGCGCGGCCACCGACGCCCGCGCATCGCGGTCGCGGCGCTGACGGAATTCCGAGACTTCGCGGGCCTTCGCCTCGTCGCCGACCACGACGACCTCGTCGCCGGCCAGCGGCGTGCCGTTGAGGCCGAGCACTTCCGCCGGCTCGGACGGCCCGGCTTTGTCCATCTTGTTGCCGTGCGCATCGGTCAGCGCGCGAACCCGGCCCCACTCGGCGCCGGCAACGAAGATGTCGCCGACATTGAGGGTGCCGCGCTGGACCAGCACGGTGGCGACCGAGCCGCGGCCCTGTTCCATTTTCGATTCGACGACGATGCCCTCCGCCGGCCGTTCCGGATTGGCCCTGAGGTCGAGCAGTTCCGCCTGCAACTGGATCGCTTCCAGCAGCCTGTCCAGGTTCTGGCGTTTCAACGCCGACACCGGCACGCAAAGCACGTCACCGCCCATGTCCTCGACCTGGATGTCGTGGCTCAGCAAATCCGTCTTCACCTTGTCCGGGTTGGCGTCCGGTTTGTCGATCTTGTTGACCGCGACGATGATCGGCACCGCCGCCGCCTTGGCGTGGTGAATCGCCTCGATCGTCTGCGGCATGATGCCGTCGTCGGCGGCAACGCAGAGGACGACGATGTCGGTCACCTTGGCGCCGCGCGCCCGCATTTCGGTGAACGCGGCGTGACCCGGCGTGTCGATGAAGGTGATCACGCCGCCGCCATCGGTTTTCACCTGGTAGGCGCCGATATGCTGGGTGATGCCGCCCGCTTCATGGTTGGCGACATCGCTCTCGCGCAGCGCGTCCAGCAGCGACGTCTTGCCGTGGTCGACGTGCCCCATCACGGTGACGACCGGTGCGCGGGTCACCGCCGCGGCCTCGTCGTCGCCGGCATCGATGACCAGGTGGTCCTCGACGTCGGCCTCGCTCACGCGCTTGATGCGGTGGCCGAAATCCTGCACCAGCAACTCGGCGGTATCGGCGTCGATGCTCTGGGTGATCGTTGCCATCACGCCCATTTCCATGAGCTTCTTGACCACGACCCCGCCACGTTCGGCCATCCGGTTGGCGAGTTCCTGAACGGTGATGGTCTCCGGGACCACGACGTCGCGGATAACCTTGCCGCCCTCGGAACGGCGCTCGCGCTGTTTCTCCCGGTCACGGTCGCGCTGACGCTTGACCGACGCCAGGGAACGGCGGTGTTCCTCGAGTTCCTCGAAGGATTCCGCCTCGGCAATCGTCAGCTTGCCGTGCCGGCGGCGTTCCTCGCGATTCTTGCCCGGCGACGGCCGCTTGGCGTCCCCCTTGGCGGGCTTGCCGCGGCGGGCCGCTTTTTCCTCTTCGTCGCCGTCGCCCGATTCTTCCGCTTCCGGGCGCGCGTCGCGCGTCGTTTCCTTGACGCGGGTTTTCCGCTCTTCCTCCAGGCGCTTGGCTTCGAGTTCCTGCGCCTCGCGGATCGCCCGCTCCTCTTCCGTTTCCTCGGGCGCGTCGGCTGCCTGGCCTTCCGGCGCCTCGGCCCGGCCCAGGTCGGAAATCTGCGGCTTGCCGCGGCCGGTGGGCACCTGCTCCTCGACGCCGTGGCGCGCCGATTCAAGCGCCCGCATCCGCGCCTCGCGCTCGCTGTCGGTCAGCTTGGAAATACTGGCGAGATCGGCGTCGCTCGGCGTGTCGACCGGCACCGGCGTTTTCGGCGTCTCGTCGGCGCCGCCGTCCTTGGCCTCGGTCAGCTTGGTGCCGCGCAGCCCCGCCTTGACCTCGGACAGATCGCCCGAGTTGTCGGTCACGAAGGTGCGCTTGCGCTTCTTCTCGACGGTCACCATCTTCGAACGCCCGTGCGAGAAGTTCTGTTTCACCTGACCTGTTTCGACGGTCTTGTTCAGTTCAAGCCGGCCCGGCTTCGCAAGGCCCAGCGGCTTTTTGCCATTTTCCGTCTCTTTCGCGTCACTCATTTGCTTACGTCCATTTCCCCCGGTCGGAGACCGGTCAATCTCTCACACTCTCTTTTCAACGACTCCGCGAGGCCGCCGCGCTGCACCGTCAGGAACGACACAACGCCCTTCCCGGCAGCCTCGCCCATTTCGCGGCTCTTCAGGCCGCTTACGACCGGCGTGTCGCCGGCCGCATGGGCGACTTCGTGGCGCGCGCCGCCGGCGTCCGATGCGATGACGACCAGCCCGGCCGCGTTGCGCTCCAGCACTTCCAGCACCCGGTCGTATCCGAATACCAGAAGATCCGATCGCCGCGCGAGGCCGATGATGTCCTGGCATTTCTTTACCAGCAGTGCCTCGACGCGGCCGGCAAGATTGTCCGGCACCGAGACCTTGGCCTTCGCGGCGCGGGCGAACAAGTTCTTCGCCGCCGCCTTGTCGAGCGCCCCGGCATCGGCGCTGAGCCAGATACCCCGGCCCGGCAACCGTTCCCCGAGGTCTGGCACTATAACATTATCCGGGCCGACGACGAACCGGATGAGGCCGTGCTTGGGCATCGTCTCACCGGAGACGATGCACCTGCGCTCGGGCTCGCGGGTCTGCCGTTTCGTCATTTCAGCCAATACCGTCATCGATGCCTGACTCTCAATGCCTTACTGGTCCTTACTGGGCCGGTTCCGTCGCTGTCTCTTCGCCGGCGTCTTCCCCGGTGTCGGTTTGCGCTTCATCGTCGGCAAACCAGTGGGCACGCGCCGCCATGATCAGTTCGTTGGCCTGATCCCCGTTCATGGAGCCGGCGGGCGCGATTTCCAGCAGTTCGTCGCCGGCCAGGTCGGCCAGGTCGTCGCGGGTCTTCACGCCGTTTTCGCCGAGCGCCACCATCAGCGACGCGGTCACGCCGTCGAGCGCCGCGATCTCGTCCTCGACGCCGAGTTCCTTGCGCTTGACGTCCATTTCCTCCTCGCGGTTGGCGAGATGCGCTTGGGCGCGCGCCTGAAGTTCGCTGGCCACCTCCTCGTCGAAGCCCTCGATGTTGGTCAGATCCTCGACCGGCACGAACGCGACTTCCTCGACCGAGCTAAAGCCTTCGGTCACCAGAAGATGCGCGATGACGTCGTCGACGTCGAGCGCTTCCACGAACATCTTGGAGCGGTCCTGGAATTCCTTCTGGCGGCGCTCCGACTCCTCGGCCTCGGTCAGGATATCGATGTCCCAGCCGGAGAGCTGCGAGGCGAGGCGCACGTTCTGGCCGCGCCGCCCGATGGCGAGCGACAACTGCTCGTCCGGCACCACGACCTCGATCTTGTTGTTGTCCTCGTCAAGCACAACCTTGGCCACCTCGGCGGGCGCCAGCGCGTTGACGATGAACGAGGCCGCATCGGGCGACCATTGAATGATGTCGATCTTCTCGCCCTGCAGTTCGCCGACGACGGCCTGAACGCGCGAACCGCGCATGCCGATGCAAGGCCCGACCGGGTCGATCGAGCTGTCGTGCGAGACGACCGCGATCTTGGCGCGCGACCCCGGATCTCGGGCGACCGACTTGATCTCGATCACGCCGTCGTAGATTTCCGGCACCTCCTGCGCGAACAGCTTGGCCATGAAATCGGGGTGCGTGCGTGACAGGAAAATCTGCGGACCACGCGGCTCCTGACGGACATCGGCGATATAGGCGCGGATGCGGTCGCCATTGTTGAAGTGCTCGCGCGGAATCGACTCGTCGCGGCGCAGGATCGCCTCGGCACGGCCGAGATCGATGATCGCGTTGCCGTATTCCATCCGCTTGACGAGGCCGTTGACGATCTCGCCGGTGCGGTCCTTGTATTCCTCGTATTGGCGCTCGCGTTCGGCTTCACGAACCTTCTGCACGATAACCTGCTTCGCCGTCTGCGCGGCGATGCGGCCGAAATCGATCGGCGGCAGGATATCGACGATGAATTCGCCGGCCTGGGCGTCGGGCTTGCGGCGCAGCGCGTCGGCGAGGAAAATCTGCGTGACTTCGTTTTCACGCTCGGCGCCGTCCTCAAGCACCTCGATGTAGCGCGCCAGCATGATTTCGCCCGACTTGCGGTCGATGTGCGCGCGGATATCGTGCTCGTGGCCGTACTTCGAACGGCCGGCTTTCTGAATCGCCATTTCCATGGCTTCCAGCACCTCTTCGCGTTCGATGCCCTTGTCCCGTGCCACCGTGTCGGCGACGACGAGCAGTTCCGGCCGGGCGTGTACGTCGCCGGCTTCCATAAGCGTTTCACTCATGAGTTCTTTCTTCCTCTAGCTTGGCAAGCATCTCGTCCGTAATAACAAGCTTGGCTTTGGCGATGGCGGCGTGCTCCAGCCTGATCTGTTCGCCGTCCATCTCGATCAACACATCGGACCCTTCGGTCCCCCCGACACGGCCCTTGAATTTGCGGCGGCCGTCGATCAGCGACTTCATCTCGATCTTCGCGTCGAACCCGGCAAACCGGTCGAAGTCGCCGAGGCGGACCAGCGGCCGGTCGAGTCCCGGCGAGCTCACTTCAAGGGAATACGTCCCCGGGATCGGATCCTCCACATCGAGCACGGCGGAAACGGCGCGCGATATGCCGGCGCAATGATCGACCGTCATTTCGCCGCCACCGAGAGGCTCGGCCATGATCTGCAGCGTCGTGTTCCTGCCGCCGCTGATCGAGACGCGCACCACCTCGAAGCCCATCGCCTCGATGGTCGGCGTCACTAGCTGTTCCACGCGTTCGGCAAGCAAATCCGCGCTCACGGTGATCCCTTCTATTCGTCCCGGCGGCCTTTCCGCCGCCTGCAGGCAATAAAAAAGGCGGGCCGTTGGCCCACCCATCAATCTCTCATCGACGTCAGATTAACGAGTGCCCCCTTAAAGGGCACGGACGATATATCCAGAATGGCTTCAAAATGCAAGGGGATAGTCGAAAAATCAAGCCATTACGCCCATCCGGACGTCAATCCACGGCGCCCCGCACCGATCGCCTGAAGGAGAGGTACGCGGGCCTGTCGCCCTTGCGGACCGCCTTGGTTTCGTAACGCGTCGGAATCCAGCCTTCGGGCGGCGCACGCCAGTCGGCAGCCGACCTTGCGGTCCACGCCCAGTCCGGGTGGCGGCGGGCTTCGGCAAGCGCCCACGCGACATAATCCATGTGGTCGGAGGCGAACAGCAGCTGGGCACCATCCCGGGCGATGCGCGACAGCGTCTCCAACATTTCATACTGGAAGATGCGGCGGCGGTTGTGGCGCGCCTTCGGCCAGGGGTCGGGAAACAGGATGTAAATTACCGAGACCGAGGCGTCCGGCAGACGCTGCAGCAGCAACCTGACGTCATCGTCGAAAACACGGATGTTGCCGAGGCCCAGCCGGTCGATATCCGCCAAAAGCGCGGCGACGCCATTGATGAACGGCTCGCAACCGATGAAATCGACGTCCGGGTTTGCCGCCGCCTCGCCGCTCAGATGCTCGCCGGCGCCGAAGCCGATTTCAAGCCGCAACTCGCGCGCCGGCGGCCCGAACCCGGACGGAAACGCGACGGGCGCCTCGCCGTCATGGTCGGCGATCAGAAGTTCCGGCAGCAACGTGTCGACGAGGTGCTGGCGGCCGGGCCGGAGCTTGTGCGTCCGGCGCCGGCCGTACCACATGGGCTTTCCCGAGGGATCTTTCGGCATATCCCGGGACATGCGGGAACCCTTCTTGAGGTCAGCTCACTCCGAGCGCCGACTTGAGGTCGTCGACGAGATCGGTGCGCTCCCACGAGAACCCGCCGTCGGCGTCGGGCGCCCGCCCGAAGTGGCCGTAGGCGGCGGTCCTGCCATAGACCGGACGGCTGAGATCGAGGTGCTCGCGGATACCGCGCGGCGACAGATCGACCAGATCGCGCAGTGCCAGCGCGATGGCATCTTCGTCCACCTTGCCGGTACCGTGGGTCTCGATATAGACCGAGAGCGGCTTGGAAATGCCGATGGCATAGGCCAACTGGATCGTGCATTTCTCGGCAAGCCCGGCCGCGACGACGTTCTTGGCGAGGTAGCGGCCCGCGTAGGCCGCCGAGCGGTCGACCTTGCTCGGATCCTTGCCGGAAAACGCACCGCCGCCGTGCGGCGCGGCGCCGCCATAGGTATCGACGATGATCTTGCGCCCGGTGAGGCCGGCATCGCCGTCCGGTCCGCCGATCACGAAACGGCCGGTGGGGTTCACATAGAATTCCTCCTCCGGGCACATCCAGCCTTCCGGCAGCACGCTCTCGACGATCGGCCGCACCATTTCACGGACGTCGTCCTGGCTCAGGTCCTCATCGTGCTGGGTCGACACCACCACCGAGGTGGCGCGCACCGGCATGCCGTTTTCGTACTGCAGCGTGACCTGGCTCTTGGAATCGGGGCCAAATCCGGAAAACTCGCCGGTTTTCCGCTTGATCGCCATCTCCTTGAGAATGCGATGCGAGAAATCGATCGGCGCCGGCATCAGATTATCGGTTTCGGTGCAGGCATACCCGAACATGATGCCCTGGTCGCCCGCGCCTTCGTCCTTGTTGCCGGCGGCATCGACGCCCTGCGCGATGTCGACGGACTGCGGGTGTACATGCACCCGGACTTCCGAATTCTCCCAATGGAAGTTTTCCTGGTCGTAGCCGATGTCCTTGACGGCCAGCCGCGCCAGTTCCTCGAGGCGGGCGGGCGAAACTTCCTCGGCGCAGCGGGTCTCGCCGGCGAGGATGATCAGGTTGGTCGTGACCAGCGCCTCAACGGCGACGCGCGCCGTCGCATCGAGAGCGAGGTGCGCATCGACGATTTCGTCGGAGATACGGTCACAAATTTTATCCGGGTGGCCTTCGGAAACGGATTCACTGGTGAATAAGTAGTTTTGTCTGCTCAAGTCGGTCCCTCCCGAGCTCTAAAGTCTTGTCTGTTATCTGGACCGGGGGCTAGGGAACGGGTCGCGCTAGTAGCCCACTTAGCTCAGTGTTTATCGTGGCGGCAAGCGGTCCAAATCCATCCACAGCGCCGCTGAGGGCGCGCAGGACTTGTGGCAACTTAGGAAGGTAACGTCAAGTGAATCCGCGAAACGGCGGCAGAGGGGCTCCGGCAACCCGAAGCCCCCGGAATTCAGTCATCAACGGGCAGATTGGCCATCGAAAGCAGTAGATCAAAGACCCGCTTTCTGACCTGGGGGTCCTGAATACGGTAGTAGGCCCGTACCAGTTCCAGGGTCTCCTGGCGCGACAGCGGGTCGTCCCCCGCGCTTTCCCCGGCATTGCCCGACATTCCCTTGGCTGCCGCCTTGGCGGCGGCGCCGAGCGCTTCCGCCGGCATGTCCTGGAAGAAGAAGGCCACCGGAACATCGAGGATGCTGCTGAACTGATATATTCGGCTGCACCCGATCCGGTTTGCGCCACGCTCGTATTTCTGGATCTGCTGGAACGTAAGCCCGACGGCTTCGCCCAGTTTTTCCTGCGACATGCCCAGCATGGTGCGGCGCAAACGCACCCGGCTGCCGACATGGACATCGACCGGATGCGGGGTGCCGGGCGGAAATTCCCGTTGCCGGCGGCCGCGGCCGATTCCCGCGGGGCTGAACGTGGCTTGCGGTAGTTTTGCCAATGTGGTGCTCCCGAAATACAAGACAACCAGAGTCAGGCCGCCCCGCCGGTTTCGTGTTCGAAGACCTAGGGGGCTTTTCAGCCGATGCCGGGTACCCGCAATCGGCGACCGAATACACCGGTAAGTATACCGAGTACCGCGATTAGCAAACCTGTGGATTGTCCGTAGTCCGCGAACAAGGTGCCGGCGAGCGGTACGGGCAACGGCGCGTCTATGACGCCCTGTTCGTCGAGGCCGATACGGTTGCGCACCCGCCCGTAAGGATCGATCACGGCGCTGATGCCCGTGTTGGCCACGCGGACAACCGGCAACCCCTCCTCGATGGCGCGGAGCCTGGCCTGGACGAGATGCTGTCTCGGTCCCGTCGACGGCCCGAACCACGCGTCGTTGGTGACGTTCAATATCCACGACGGCCTGTCGTTCGGGTTGACCACGTTGCCGGAGAAGATGACCTCGTAACAGATGATCGCCGCGAACGAGGGCAATCCCCGGAAATGCTGCGTCCTGGGGCCGGGCCCCGGGGTGAAGTCCCCCCTGCCTTCGGTCAGTTTCTTGATCGGTATGATACCGCGCAGCGGCACGTACTCGCCGAACGGCACGAGATGATACTTGTCGAAGATGTCGGCGATCTTGCCGTGCTGATCGATCACGAACAGGCTGTTATAGGCACGACCCTCGGCGTCGCGCCGGGGCGCGCCGAATATCAGCGCGCCATCCTCCGGCACCACCGCCGCCAAAGACGACGTGATCGGCGAATCCGGCTCCAGAACGTACGGCACGTTCGTTTCCGCCCAGATCACGTGTGTCGGCGGTCCCAGCGGGCCGGGCGTGCGCTTGCTCATCGCCATCTGCCGGATGACGTGCTGGCGCCGCAGATCGGATTGCCATTTCAGTTGCTGCGGAATGGCCGGTTGCACCAGCCTGAGCACGATCCCGTCGTGGGTCAGAAGCGTCGACGCCCCGACGCGCCACGCCCCGCCGGCCCAAAGGAGCGGCAGCAGCACACTGAACAGAAGCACCTGTAACGCGGGTCTGCGCAGTTCCTCGCGCGAATGACCGTAAAGCAATGCCGGCGCGGCGAATATCACGGCGGTCACGAACCCCAGTCCAAGCGATCCGATCCAGGCGACGGACTGCATCATCTCCGGCAGATTGCCCCACACCGACGCCAGCGGGTTCCAGGGAAACCCCGTGAGCACCCAGCCGCGCAACCATTCGCAGACGATCCAGCAGGCGGCGAACGCGGGCACCAGCAGCGGATGCAGATGTTCGTAGCGCCGCTTGATGAAGTAGAACATCGCCGCGCCCAGCGCCGTGTAGAGCGCCATGCCGGCCGCCATGCCGATCAGCGCCACAGGCATCAGGACGGCAAACCGTTCCGCATCGACGAAAAAGGCATGCCCGATCCAGTAGAAGCCGCCGCCGAACCAGCCGAGACCGAACAGCCAGCCCTCGAGCGCGGCGCGGCGCCATGACGGCGCGGTCCAGTTGAGAAGCAGAAATCCGGCCAGCGATGGCCACAAAACGGGGAAAACGTGAAACGGCGGCAATGCGGCAACGGCCGCCAACCCGAGGATCAGCGCAAGACCCTTACGACGCCAGTGATTTTCGAGAACCGCGGCGACGATACCCGCGCCTTGACTCATTCGGCACCCGCCGCACCGTCGGCGGATGCGCCGCTGCGGATTCGGACACGGTGGATACGCCTCGGGTCCGCGTCGAGGATTTCGAACTCGGTACCGTCGGGGAGCGTGACGATCTCGCCGCGAATCGGCACGCGTCCGGCGATCGAGAACACGAGACCGCCCAGGGTGTCGATGTCCTCGTGGTCTTCGTTGCTGAAGATCCGGCCGAGGCGCTCCTCGAACGTCTTCAGTTCTATCCGCGCGTCGGCGACCCACGACCCGTCGCGGCGGTGTTCCATTCTGGGTTCGTCGTCGTTGTCGTGTTCGTCGTCGATCTCGCCGACGATTTCCTCTACCAGGTCCTCGATCGTGACGAGCCCGTCGACGCCGCCGAACTCGTCGACCACGAGCGCCATGTGCGAGCGCTTGACCCGCATTTCGAGCAACAGTTCCAGCACCCGCATCGACGGCGCCACGAACAGCAGCCTGCGCTGCACGCGTTCGAGCTTGAATTCTTTGTCGTTGCCGCGCCAGCCGAGCACGTCCTTGATATGCACCATGCCCTGCGCATCATCGAGGGTCTCGGTATAGATCGGCAGGCGCGAATGACCTTCGCGGGTGGCGACGTCGATCACCTCCTGCAACGGCGCGTTGATCGGAATGGCGACGATGTCGGCGCGCGGCACCATGACGTCGTAGATTGTCAGGTTCCTGAGTTCGAGGATGTTGGCAACCAGAAGGCGCTCGTCGGGATCGAGCGGCAACTCCGATTCCTCACGCTCGTCGATCAGTTCGTCGAGCGTGTCGCGCGCCGAGCCGTTCGAGCCGGACATCCGTTTGATGTTGCGCACCCAGACGCGGATACGATCGGAGAAATTCTGGCTTTTCGCCCCGCTTTCGTTGCCGTCCCCGCTGGGACTCGGAGGCTCCTCAAATCCGTTTGAGTCTTTCATATCCCGTTCCGTCATTCGTGTAGCGCCGGGGCCCTGTCGGCATAGGGGTTGTCGACCCCGAGCCCGGCGAGAATCTCGATTTCCAGCATTTCCATCCGTTCGGCGTCATTGTCGGTTTCGTGATCGTAACCGGCGAGATGCAGCATACCATGCACCAGAAGATGACAAAAATGATCGGCAAATGACAATCCCTCGTCACCGGCTTCCCGGCTGACCGTTTCCAGCGCCAGCGTCACATCGCCGAGCGGCATCGCGAGATCGCCGGGGAACGCGCCGTCCGGATCCTCGTCCGCCGGAAACGACAGGACGTTCGTGCTGGCGTCCTTGCCGCGGTACGTCGCGTTCAGTTTTCGCTGGTGCGCATCGTCCGTCAGCACGACCGACACTTCGTACGCGCGTTCGGGGTAGTCAAGCTCCCCGAATGCCCCGCCGATCGTCCGGCGGCAGATGCCTTCCGGATCGTCGAGCGCAACCCGCCAGCCGTCGGCGGCAATTTCGACATCGACGGCGAGCAGTTCGGTGGCCTCAACGCTCTCGGAGCCGTCAGTTTTCATCGTCGCCAGTTGCGGTTTCATCGTTCTTGTATTCGGCGCCCGCGCCGCGTTTGTTGTCCAGTGTCTTGTAGGCGTTGACGATACGCCCGACAAGGGGATGGCGGACCACGTCCGTGTCCTTGAAGCGCAGGAAGCGGATCCCCTCGACGCCGGTGAGCGCCTCGCGCGCATCGCGCAGACCCGAGCGCGTACCGCGCGGCAGGTCGACCTGGCTCAGGTCGCCGGTGATCACCATACGCGAGTTCTCGCCGAGCCGCGTCAGGAACATCTTCATCTGCACCGCGGTCGTGTTCTGCGCCTCGTCCAGGATGACGAACGCATGGGCCAGCGTACGGCCGCGCATGAACGCGAGCGGCGCGACCTCGATCTCGCCGCTTTCGAGACGTTTCTGCACCTGCTGGCCCGGCATCATGTCGTGCAAGGCGTCATAGAGCGGCCGCAGGTACGGGTCGACCTTTTCGCGCATGTCGCCGGGCAGGAAGCCGAGCTGCTCGCCGGCTTCGACGGCGGGGCGGGACAGGATGATGCGCTCGACATCACCGCGCACAAGGCGTTCCACCGCCTTGGCGACGGCAAGATACGTCTTGCCCGTGCCGGCCGGTCCTTCCGCAAAAACGAGTTCGGATTCGTCGATAGCGCGCAGGTAATCCGCCTGTGTCGGCGTGCGCGCCGTGACGACCCGGTTACGGATGCTGACGCCGGCGTCCGCGTTCGGCATGGTACGCTCGGGCTCGGCGGAGAAGCGCAGCATCGCGTCGACCTCGGGCTGGTCGACATCCTGGCCGCGCTCGAGACGTTCATAGAGGGCGTCGAGCACGCTGATGGCGCGCGCCACCGCCTCGGCATCGCCGGCGATGGTGACTTCGTTGCCACGCGCGTGGATCACAACGCCGAGCGCGCTTTCGATCTGTGCCAGATGACTGTGATGCGACCCGAACAGCGCAATCGCGAGCCCGTTCTTCGGAAAGGATTTCTTGCGCGTGACGCCCCCGGCCTCCTTGGGCCGTGTCGCCGTGCGGCTGACCCTGCTCAAGCGACGGCCTCCTGTTTCCCGGCAACGACGGCGGACAGGCTGTTCGGTTTCGCCTTGTCGATCATGACGTTCACGATGTCTCCCAATTGACTGTGCGGCAATGCGGCATGGACCGCCTGCATGTACGGGCTGCGGCCGACGAGCTGGCCGTCACGGCCGCCCGGGCGGTCGAACAGGACCGGCATCTCGCGGCCGACGCAGGTTTCGTTGAAAGCGATCTGCTGGCGGTTGAGCTCGTCCTGCAATGCCCGAAGCCGTTCGGATTTGACGGTTTCCGGCACCTGCGCGTCCAGATCGGCAGCCGGGGTTCCGGGGCGCGGGCTATACTTGAACGAATACGCCTGAACGAAACCGACGTCGCGGACGAGCGCCATGGTCGCCTCGAAATCCGCATCCGTTTCGCCCGGAAAACCGACGATGAAATCCGACGACAGCGCGAGGTCGGGCTGCGCATCCCGCAAGCGCCGGACGACGTCCCTGTAGTCGCCGGCGGTATGACGCCGGTTCATGGCTTTCAGCACTTTGTCTGAACCGGATTGTACGGGAAGATGCAGGAACGGCATCAGGGCCGATACGTCGCGGTGGGCGGCAATCAGGTCGTCGTCCACCTCGGCCGGATAAGAGGTCGTATAGCGGATGCGGTCGAGGCCGTCGATCTCGGCCAGTTCCCGGATCAGACGGCCGAGCGTCCACTCCGTACCGTCCGGACGCGCGCCGTGATAGGCATTGACGTTCTGGCCCAGCAGCGTGATCTCGCGCGCGCCCTTGCCGACGAGCAGCCGCGCCTCGCGCAGGACCGGGTCAACCGGCCGGGAAAACTCGGCGCCCCGCGTATAGGGGACGACACAGAACGTGCAGAACTTGTCGCAGCCCTCCTGCACCGTCAGGAAGGCGCTTGCGCCATCCAGGCGGCCGGCATCGGGCAACTGATCGAACTTGTCGTCGGCGGGGAACTCGGTATCGACCACGGCGCGGCCGTGGTTCTCCAGTTCGCGCAACATCAGCGGCAGGCGGTGATAGGTCTGCGGCCCGAAGACCAGATCGACGAACGGCGCACGCCGCAGAATCTCCTCGCCTTCCGCCTGTGCCACGCAACCGCCGACGGCAATCCGCATCGGCCGCGCCGTCGCCGCGCGTGCAGCCTTTTCCTGGCGCAGCCGGCCCAGTTCGGAATAGACCTTTTCCGCCGCCTTTTCGCGTATGTGGCAGGTGTTGAGGATCACCAGGTCGGCGCCCTCCATGCCCGTCGCCGGGCCGTAGCCCATCGGCGCCAGGACGTCTTCCATGCGCGACGCATCGTAGACGTTCATCTGGCAACCGTACGACTTTATGTGAACGGACTTTTTCACGGTCAATCTCGGGGCTCGGTCATGCTTGCGCGCCTGGAGGCCGGGATACCGGACTCACCAGTGATTCGGGCGCGGAAGATGGTGTGCCGGTATGCGGCTGTCAAGCGGCGCGCTCCGTGACCGGTGCTGTCATGCCTATTTGTCCGCGTCCTTTATCGGCACGCCGAAAAGTTCCAACCGGTGGCCGACCAGCTTGAGACCGTGTTCCCGCGCGACGCGCTCCTGCAGACGTTCGATCTCCTCATTCTGGAACTCGATGACGCGGCCCGATTTGACGTTGATCAGGTGGTCGTGATGTTCCTCGGAGACTTCCTCGTAGCGCGCACGGCCGTCACCGAAGTCGTGCCGCTCGACGATGCCTTCGTCTTCGAACAGGCGCATCGTGCGGTAGACGGTCGCGATCGAGATCTTCGAATCTTGCTCGGACGCCCTGCGGTACACTTCCTCGACATCCGGGTGGTCTTCGGCTTCCGACAGGACGCGGGCAATCACGCGCCGCTGTTCGGTCATTTTCATGCCTTTGTCGACACACATTCTTTCGAGACGAGATTCGTCCATAGCCATCCCTTGCCGTTCAATCGGACGATGGTAGCGCTCCGAACGCGTTATGTGAAGGGGCGTCGCTGCTCAAAACGACGTTATCGCTCACTTGGTTTTGCGCCGCGCGCCGGGTTTCCGGCCGAGACCGATCTTTTTGGCAAGCGAACTGCGCTTTTTGGCGTAATTCGGCGCGACCATCGGGTAATCGGCAGGCAGGCCCCAGCGTTCGCGGTACTCCTCGGGCGTCATGTTGTACGACGTTTTCAGGTGGCGCTTCAGCATCTTGAGCTGCTTGCCGTCCTCGAGGCAGATGATGTGATCGGGCGTAACCGATTTTTTGACCGGCACGGCCGGCTGCGGACGTTCCTGCGGCTGCGCGCCGGTGCCGAGGTTCTGAAGAGTCGCAAAGACGTCTTTAATAATTTGCGGCAAATCGTTCGCGGCGACGGTATTGTTTGAAGCGTGTGCCGATACAATTTCAGAAGTAAGCTCAAGGAGGTCCGTTTGCGTCGGTTGTTCGGTCATCGGTTTTATGCTCTCCAGCAATAAATTTATGATTTTCAGCGGATAACTGAGGCAGGACAGGTTTTATAAGTACTTTGTAATGTGGGTTCAAGTTATCTGATGGCGGAAAAAAGTAACGAGAACAAAATTATTGATGCGGATCACAGAATCGACATTACCGAGCTGATCTGCCCGATGACGTTCGTACGCACCAAGCTGCGGCTTGAGAAGATCGCGCCGGGCGAGGTGCTGGAGGTCCGCCTGAGGGGTGACGAGCCGCTGGTCAACGTGCCGCGCTCGGCCCGCCAGCACGGCCATACGGTCTTGTCCCTGGCACCGGAATCCCCCGACCAGCCCGCCGACGGCATCCACCGCCTGCTGATCCGCAGGGAGGATGTTTAACCATTATTTGCGGGGCAGGGTGACGTCGGGCGGACGCAGATAAAGAGGCGTCGCCGGCGCGGTTTCCGGCGCCGCCAGCGCGGCAATACCGAGCCGCGCGACCACGACAGGATCGGGAAGTTCGGCCTCGGCGGCGTGCACGACGTGCAAACGCGGCGCCAACACCGGCACGATCCGCGCCGCGCCGTCGCCGGCAACGACGACATTTGCCGCCTCGCCCAAACGCTCGGGAATATCTTCCGGGCGCAACGCCGCGGGGTCCCCCTGCGGCCGCCCGTCGGTATCGTAGATTGCAACGAACAGTTCGTCGCGCTTGCTGTCCACGGCGATAACGCAGGCGTCTGCCGCCGCGTAGCCGGCGTCTCTCTTCACCGCGTCATGGAGCGCTGCGAACGTGCCGATGCCGAGGCACGGCTTGCCGAGCGCGAGCGCCAGCGCGCGGGCGGCGGCGAGGCCGATCCTGAGACCGGTGAAGGCGCCCGGCCCGCGGGTAACGGCAACGGCATCGATGTCGTTAAATGAAATGCCGGCCTTCCGGACGACGTCATCGATCATCGGCGCCAGCGCCTCGGACTGACCACGCGCCATCCGTTCGCGCCGCACGGCCAGCGTCTCGCCGTCGCGGACCAGCGCCGCGGCGCAGCCGCTGGTCGCGGTATCTATGCCCAATACAACGGTCATGTCTTTCCCTGTCTCAGGCATACAGCAGATGCCGGACGATCACCACATAAGCCGCGACCACGCAGGCCGACAGCATGATGATCGGCGGCCCCCAGCGCCAGGCGATGACGTGGCTGGGCAGGCCGACGACCCGGGCCATGAACAGCGTCGTCGCGGAGAACGGCGACACCATCGTCGAGGTGCCCCAGACCCCCAGCATGGCGACCGCCAGCACCTCGGGCGCGATACCGATCACTTCCGGCGGCAGCACCTCGCCGACGAGAATGGCGATGACCACCGGGTGCAGGCCGGCCATGCCCAAGAGCGACATGCCGAACACGATGCCGATCACGACCACGTCCGGGTGAACGCCGTATTCGTAAAGCGCGGCGCCGATCTGCTCCGGTGGCAGGACACGCGAGACCCCGACGCCCAGAACCGACGCGGCAACGAAGGCGATGGCCTCGTTCCGGAGTTCCGGCAGGTTCGTGTAGATGCGCCGGATCAGCGGCCCGGCGCCCGCCGACCAGTGTCCGCCGCGCCCGGCCTGCACGGCGGCCCAGGCGATGGCGAACGGCGGCCCGATCACGCCGAGCGCGATCGGGATCGACAGGCCGGCGATCTCGTGCGCCCCCATGACCAGGAAGATCAACTGGACCAGGATCAGCGCGGCACGGCCGACGGTCGCCGGCGTTAACGACGGACCGGCGTGCGATGCGCCGGGGACCGGTTTCTCGCGCAGGAACATCCGGTCGTAGGTCCAGCCCACGGCCAGCAGGCACATCGAGAGCGCGAAGCCGAGCGGCGCGATCTCGAGCCAGCTCAGCCCCGGTATTGCCGACAGAATGACCGCGATACTGACGTAGAACGGCCCCCACGTGGACGCCGTGGTGAAGCCCAGCATGAGGCAGATCGAGAGGCGTTTCCTGAGGCGCGCGTCCTTTTGGTCGCCGACCATGCCGGACAGCAAACTCATCGCCGCGAGGTTCAGGACCGACCCCAGGAAGTGACCGCTCAGCCACAGGATCGGATAGCGCCGCCCCGCCGGCTGCGCGACCACCGCGTCGCGAAGCGTGCGAAGCGACGGGCTGGTGACGGCGGGCTCGCGCAGCCACATCACGGCGAAGAACATGACGAGGAAAATCTGCGAGCGCTCGAGGCCGTCCATCACCGCGCCGACGAGGTCGCCGCCCGCCCAGGCGCCCGCGACACCGGCGGCGAACAGGAGCGCGCCGACGTTGCGCTGCAACGCGGGCGCGCGGGTGAACTCCATCGCCAGGAAGACAAGGGTGAGCCCGATACCGATTTCCCGGCCCAGCGGGAATGGCCAAATGCGCGAGGTAATCGCAACGACGACCAGAACCAGATAGATGCTCGATGAGATCGTGTTGCGCGTCACGGGATCGTCCGCCGGTTAGGGAACGCGCGCCGGACGTCGGTCGCCGCGCGCTCTCTTTATTATTCGACGCGGCAGGCTTCCGCAAACGCGAGCCGGGGGCTTCTCGGGAACAGGTTCTTGTCGGTGCCGTAGCCGATGCTGCAGATGAAGTTCGACTTGACCGTCGTGCCCTCGAAAAAGGCGGCGTCGACCTTTTCCTTGTCGAAGCCGGACATCGGACCGCAATCGAGCCCCAGCGCACGCGCCGCCAGCATGAAATAGGCGCCTTGCAGGGTGCCGTTCCGGAATGCCGTTTCCGCGATCAGGTCGTCCTTGCCGGCGAACCACGACCGGGCGTCGGTATGCGGAAACAGCTTCGGCAGTTGCTCGTAGAATTCCATGTCGTGGCCGATGATCGCCGTTACCGGCGCCTTCATGGTCTTGTCGACGTTGCCTTTCATCAGGCACGGACGCAGCTTTTCCTTGGCCTCGTCGGAGGTGACGAAGACGATCCGGGCGGGGCTGCAATTGGCGCTGGTCGGCCCCATGCGGGCGATATTCCAGATTTCCTCGAGCATGCTTTGCGGCACCGGCTTGTCGGACCACCAGTTGTACGTGCGCGCCTTGAGGAAAATCGTATCCAGGGCGTCCGGGCTCAGCGGTGTTTTGGTTTGATCTGCCATGACCGAATCTCCTTGGTGCTTGCGGGGCCGTGATTGCGTGCGTTGCATCACAGCCCGGTGAGGAGGTGCTGGTTCATACTTGATGTTGCTGAGACGAAACCGCAACAATTCTTGCTAAGCTTGCGCAAAGTCATCATGTTCCAGTCTGGTCTGCCGCTCAAAGGGGGAGCGTGGATGTTCAACTATCGTATCTTTCCGCCGCTCGCGGTGTTGTTGACGCTCGTACTCGGCGCCGGTGCCGGTTTGGTCGCGTCCGGACCGGCAGTTGCCGACGAACCGGTGACGAAAGCCGTCGTCATCATGTACCACCGTTTCGGCGAAACGGATTATCCGTCGACCAACGTCACCATGGAGCAGTTCCGCGCGCACATCGAGGAACTGCGCACCGGCGGCTACAACGTCGCTTCGCTGTCGACGATCGTCGCCGCGCTCAGGAACGGCGAGGCGCTGCCGCCCAAGACGGTGGGCCTGAGTGTCGACGACGCCTACGAATCCGTCTACACGCGGGCGTGGCCGATCCTCAGGGAAGCCGGATATCCGCTGACGGTCTTCGTCGCCACGGATCCGGTCGACCGCGGTCTGTCGAGATACATGAGCTGGGCGCAGATCCGGGAAATCGCCGATCAGGGCGTCACCATCGGCAGCCAGACCAAGTCGCACCCGCACATGGCCGACCTGTCGGCGGACGCGGTCAAGGCCGAACTCCGCAAGTCGAATGCGCTGTTCGAGGAAAAGCTCGGCAACACACCGGACCTGTTCGCCTACCCGTATGGAGAGACCAACAACGAGGTCATGGCACTGGTCAAGAGCGAGGGTTTCGTCGCGGCGTTCGGGCAGCATTCCGGCGCCATCGGGTCCGGCAGCGAGATGTACTATCTGCCGCGCTTCGCCATGAACGAGGCGTTCGGCTCCGTCGACCGTTTCAAGCTCGGCGCCAATGCACTGCCGATCCGCGTTGCCGAGATGACGCCGGACGATCCGACGATCACGACGCCCAATCCGCCGCTGATCGGGTTCACGCTGACCTGGCCGGTGAAGGGGCTGGACCGCCTGAACTGTTACGCGTCACACGTCGACAAGCTCGACCTGCAGCGGCTCGGCAAGCGGATCGAGGTGCGCATGGACACCGCGATGCCGCCAGGCCGGACGCGGCTCAACTGCACCATGCCGGCGGGCAACGGCCGCTGGTACTGGTTCGGCAGGCAATTCTACGTCCCGAAGAAACCTCAGACCGACTGATCGTCGTCCTGCGCGTCGGCAACCAGCCGCGCGTCATCGAGTTCGCGCAGGTTGTTGGCGTCGATGATCGTGCGGACGGTCTCGACGTACTCGGCACCCCGCTCCGAATATTTGGTCAGGGTGCCCGCCAACAGCGCACCGTCGAGTGCCGCACCGGCCGCCCGCAGCCTGCCGCGTTCGCGGCGCAGCGTCCTGTAGGCACCGTGGGTGTTCAGGTTGCGCATATAGGCGGCGACGGACTGCTGCAGGTTGTCGAAAATCCGGACCTTGTGATCCATGCCCTCGGGCCGCTCTTCCGGCACCAGGCCTTCGCCGTCGGCGGTGGTCCACTGGCCGTAGATCGCGTTGCCGGCCTGGGCGAAGCGTGACGTCCCCCAGCCGCTTTCCTCGGCGGCCTGGGCCATCGCCAGCGACGGCGGGATGATGTCGACGCGCGCCAGCAGCGTATCGATGTCGTCGTCCTTGACCTTGTAGCGCTCGGCCAGCACCGCCAGCCACAGGCGATCCGTCGCCGAGAGCTTGCGGCCCAGCGCACGTTCCGACTTGAGACGGATCAGGCGGTGCCGGTCGGCGAGGATGCGCTCGTTCTCCTTGAGGATGAGCGGCAGCATGGTCTGGAAGAATACCGTTTTCTTGAGCGAGACCTCGGGCACCGCATGAAGATCGCGCGGCATCTCGGCAAGGAACACGCGCGGAACGGGCTGTCCATGCGCGCGGACATGCTCCAGATGGTAACCCATCGACTGGAACCGTTCGGCGAGCGCATGCGCCTCGCGGAGCGATGCCACGGCCGCCCCGGCGGCAACCTCGATTTCATCCGGCGCAACCCGGTCGACGCCCTGGTTCAGGTGCGCCGCTTCGGCGTGCGCCTGATCGAATGTCACGCGCGGATTTGCGGTCACCCCCGATTGCGGGCTGACCATGCTGGCGAATGCCGTGGCGATGATGGCGCACCCGATCACACTCAGAATCAAGCGGTCGAATCTACGAGTCGTCATTGTCGCTTCCGGCGGCATGTTTGCAGCATGCACGCCGTCCCCTCACTCTCGTTTCGTTCGCCCTGGGATTTTTTTCGGCTCTGTTTTTATATCCCCGACGGCATATTTACCTGTCGGATCACTGGCCGGCTTTTAGTGGCGTCATGGTTAACACAGATAGGTACACCGCGCTACCGATTTTAGACATCGCTTTTCGTAATATTTTATGGCCGCGTAAAGCGCGAAATCCTGCGGATTATTCGACCGCCTGGACTTCCTGAACTTCCGGAACGTAATAGCGCAGCATGTTCTCGATCCCGTGCTTCAGGGTCGCCGTCGAGCTCGGGCAGCCGGCGCACGCGCCCTGCATGTGCAACGAGACCACACCGCCCTCGAAGCCCTTGAAGATGATGTCGCCGCCGTCCTGGGCCACCGCCGGACGCACGCGCGTATCGATCAACTCCCTGATCTGCTTGACGATCGGGTCGTCGTCGCCGGCCGGTGCGCCGTCGTCACCCGCCGCCTCCTCGATCATCGGGCGGCCGGACTGGTAGTGTTCCATGATGCCGCCCAGAACCTGCGGGCGCAGAACGTCCCAGTCCTTGTCGTCGGTCTTCGTCACGGTGACGAAATCGGCGCCGAGGAAAACGCCGGCCACGCCCTCGATCGCGAACAGCCGCGTCGCGATGGGCGAGCGCTGCGCTTCGGACGCTTCGGCGAAGTTCGCCGTGCCGTTCTGCATCACGGCCTTGCCCGGCAGAAACTTCAACGTCGCCGGATTCGGGGTGCTCTCGGTCTGAATAAACATGTCTTTCTCCAATGCCGTCGTTAAACGGTGGCGCCGCTAATCGCGGGGATTATAGCCCATTACGTGGGGCTGTGCATCGTCACATGCAACCGTAGCCGTCAGTTCAGCCTCACTTGCGCTTGGGCCTGAGAAACCCGACCACGTCGTGCACCTCGCGCAGCACCGGCTCGGCCAGCGCCCGCGCGCGTTCGGCGCCGTCCGCCAGAACGTCGTCGATGACCGCCTTGTCGTTCAGAAGGCGGCGGTATTCGTCCTGAATCGGCGACAGGTTGGCGACGGCAACCTCGGAAAGCCGCTCCTTGAGCACCGAGAACTGCCGGCCCGCGAATTCCTGGACCGCGGCATCGACGGTGGTTTCCGCAAGCGCCGCGTAGATGCCGATCAGATTACGCGCTTCCGGCCGCGTCTCGAGGCCGGCGGACGTTTCCGGCAGCAGGTCCGGGTCCGTCTTCGCCTTCTTGATCTTGCGCGCGATGGTGTCGGCGTCGTCGGTCATGTTGATGCGCGACAGGTCCGACGGATCGGACTTGGACATCTTGGCCGTGCCGTCCTTGAGCGACATGACCCGGGTCGCCGAACCCAATATCAGCGGCTCCGGCAGCGGAAACGTCTCGGTCTTGAAGTCGAGATTGAATTTGTACGCGATGTCGCGGGCCAGTTCGAGGTGCTGTTTCTGGTCGTCGCCGACCGGCACGTGCGTGCCCTTGTAGAGCAGGATGTCGGCGGCCATCAGGTTCGGATAGGCGAACAGGCCGACGGAGGCGTTTTCCCGGTCCCGGCCGGCCTTCTCCTTGAACTGGGTCATGCGGCCGAGCCAGCCCATGCGGGCGACGCAGTTGAGGACCCACGCCAGTTCGGCGTGCCCCGGTACCTGCGACTGGTTGAAGATGATGTGCTTCCCGGGATCGATCCCGGCGGCGATCATCGCGGCCGCCACCTCGCGCGTCGACGAACGCAGCTTGGCCGGTTCCTGCCAGACCGTGATGGCATGCAGGTCGACGACGCAGAACAGGCATTCATAGTCGTTCTGGAGACCGACCCAGTTGCGGATCGCGCCGAGGTAGTTGCCGAGATGCAGGTTGCCGGTCGGCTGGACGCCGGAGAAGATTCGTTCGGTCATGGCAGATCAGATTCCGGTTGCGTTTTCCGTGAGCGGGTTATCGCCCGCCCGTCTGAGGGGGTCAAGCGGTCAGCGCGCGCGCCGGAGCATCCCCCTGATCTCGGCAACCGAATAGACGCCGAACAGCCTGGCCGCGGCCAGGTAAAGCGCGAGCCCGCCGAAGACGAGCAGCGCGAGCGCCGCCACCTGTTCGAGCATGGGACCGGCCAGCCACGGCACCGCCCACGCGGCGGCGAACCAGAGCGCCGCCGCCATGACGACGCTGGCCCCGGCAATGCCGGCGAGCCGTGACATCAGCCGCCGGTCGGCCTGGTAGTGCCCGCGCCTGGCGAGCACCGCGATCAGCAGGAACACGTTGAGCCACGCCGAGACACTGGACGCGAGCGCGATGCCGACGTGGCCGAACGGCTGCATCAGCACGAGGTTGAGCACCACGTTGACGATCATCGCCAGCGCCGCGATCTTGACCGGCGTCCTCGTGTCCTCGCGCGCGAAGTAGCCCGGCGTGAACACGCGGATACCGACATAGGCCGGCAGACCGATCGCATAGGCCATCAACGCCATTGCCGTTGCCTCGCTGGCATCTGCACCGAACGCGCCGCGCTCGAACAGGACCTTGATGATCGGCTCCGGGATGACGATCAGCGCCAGCGCTGCCGGCACCGTCAGCAGGAGCGCGATCTCGATGCCGCGGTTCTGCGACGTGTTGGCCTCGGCCTCGTTACCGGCTTCGAGCTGCCGCGAGATCATCGGCAACAGCGCGGTGCCGATGGCGATCCCGACGACGCCCAGCGGCAACTGCGTCACCCGGTCCGCGTAATACAGATAAGACACCGCACCGTCGGAGATCGTCGTCGCCAGGATGGTGCCGATCAGCAGGTTGATCTGGTAAAGGCTGGCGCCGAACACGACCGGCAGAATGCGCTTGCCCAGCGTACGCACCTTTTCGGTCAGTTGCGGCATGCCGAGACGCAGCACCACGCCCTCGCGCCTGCAGTGCCAGGCCAGCCACAGGAACTGCACGATCCCGGCGGCGAACACGCCCCAGACCAGCGCCCGCCCCGATTCCTCGTCCGAGCCGCCGAACGCCAGGAGCGCAACGATCAGCGTGATGTTGAGCAGCACCGGCGCGGCGGCGGCGGCGGTGAACTTGCCGAACGCGTTGAGCACACCCGACTGCAGCGCGACCAGGGAAATGAACAGCAGGTACGGAAAGGCGATCCGGGAGAACTCGGTCGCCATTTCCATCTTGCCCGGGACCGCGTCGAAACCGGGCGCGAGATAGGGCATCAGCCACGGCATGGCGATCTCGACCGCCGCGACGAACACGAACAGCACGACCGCCAGCATGCTGAACGCCTGCTCGGCGAAGCGTTTGGCGGCGTCGGCGCCGTCCCCTTCGAGGCTGCGCGAGAACATCGGCACGAACGCGGCGGCAAACGCGCCCTCGGCGAACAGGCGCCGGAACAGGTTCGGGAACCGGAACGCGACGACGAACGCGTCGGCGACCGTGCCGGCGCCCAGGAAATTGGCGATCAGGATATCGCGCGCGAAGCCGAAGATGCGGCTCAGCATGGTCATCGATCCGATCACGGAGACGGCGCGAACAAGGTTCATGACGCGAAGCTCGGGTCGGAATAAGGCACGGAAATGGCGCCGGCGCCGTTCCGGACGCTCACTCGGCGGCCTCCGGCGCGGTGCTGCCGGCACCGCCCTCGATGGCGTCGAGCAGCTTGGCGCGCACATCCTCGATCTTGTTCGACTGCTCCATCTTCAGCCCGAAGATGTCCTTCACGTAGAACACGTCGACGACGCGCTCGCCGTAAGTCGAGATGTGCGCGGACGCGATCTGCAGACCGGCGCCGGTGATCACGTTGGTGACGTCATGCAGGAAGCCGAGCCGATCGCGGCCGTTGACCTCGATCACCGTGTGGGTGCGGCTCGCCTTGTTGTCGATCAGAACCCGGGGCGGAACCTCGAAAACGCTGGTCCTGGACGGCATCGCGTTTTCCCGTGCCTCCTTGAGCTCAAAAGCCGGCGAGGCGAGGCCGGAAAGCGCGCGCTCGATCCGGGTGCGGATTCGGTCCTTGCGGGCCTCCCCGGAGACCGCCTCGGCCTGGCCGTCCTGAACCCAGAAGGTATCGAGGGCCATGCCGTTGTTGAGCGTCACGATCTTGGCGTCGACGATGTTGATGCTGCCGAGCGAAAGGGCGCCGGCGACCTTGGCGAACAGGCCCGGGTGGTCGACGGTGTAGACGATCACCTCGGTCGCGTCGTGCGCTTCGTCGGCATTCAGTTCGACGTGCAGGTCCGCGTTCCTGTCGGCCGCATCGCGGATCAACGCGGCGTGACGGACCAGCGATTCGGTATCGAAGCTGAGCCAGTAGGAATCCCGGGCGAGATCGAGATGATCCCCGATCGCGTCGTCGGTCCAGCCGCCGTCTTTTTCCCTGATCGCGTCGGCGAACTTCTGTTTCGCGTGCTCGGCGCGTTTGGATTGGCGGTCCTGCGGGCTCTCGCCGGACATGTATTCGATGGCGTGCCAGTAAAGCTCGCGCAGCAGGCCTGCTTTCCAGGCGTTCCAGACGTTGGGCCCGACGGCGCGGATATCCGCCACGGTGAGCACCAAGAGCAGACGCAGCCGTTCCGGCGACTGCACGACCTCGACGAAGTCGGAGACTGTCTTGGGATCGTCGATATCGCGCTTGAACGCGGTATGGCTCATCAACAGGTGGTAGCGCACCAGCCAGGACACGGTCTCGGTCTCCCAGTCGCTGAGGCCCATGCGCGGGCCCAGCTTGAGAGCGATCTCGGCACCCAGTTCCGAATGATCCCCGCCCCGGCCCTTGGCGATGTCGTGCAGCAGGACGGCGATATATAGCGCGCGCTTCGACTGCACCTCGCCGATCACGGAACACGCCACCGGGTGATCCTCGATCAATCGCCCGGTCTCGATCCCGTGCAATACGCCGATGGCACGGATGGTATGCTCGTCGACGGTATAGACGTGGTACATGTCGTACTGCATCTGTGCGACGACGCGGCCGAAATCGGGGACGAACTTGCCGAACACGCCGGCCTCGTTCATGCGCATCAGGGTCTTGTCCGGATCCGGGCCGGTCAGGATGTTGACGAAGATCTCGTTCGCTTCGGGGTCGTTCTGAATTTTCCGCGTGATTCGCTTCAGATTCTTGGTGACCAGGCGCAGCGTGCTCGGGTGCACGTCGAAGTCGTGCTTCTGTGCCTGCCAGAACAGATCCAGCAGTTTTTTCGGGTCTTTCTCGAACACATCGTCGTTGGCGGCAATGAGCCGGTCGCCGTCGACGGTGAATCCCTCGATCTTCGGGCCGCCCTTGCCGAACCGGGGCAGGCGGAAACGCTGGCGCTTCTTCTTGTGCTGCTCCTCGAGCGCGGCGCAGATGATCCGGGTCAGGTCGCCCACGTCCTTGGCGATCAGGAAGTAGTGCTTCATGAACCGCTCGACGCCGCTGAGCCCTGCGTGATCGGTATAGCCCATCCGTTCGCCGATATCGGTCTGCACGTTGAAGGTCAGGCGCTCCTCGGGCCGGTCCGCCAGATAGTGCAGATGGCAACGCACCGTCCACAGGAATTCCTGCGCCTTCTTGAAACGGCGCGCGTCGTCGGCGGTCAGAATGCCCGCCTCCTTCAGGCCGGCAATCGTTTCGGTTCCATAAAGATACTTGGCGATCCACATCAGGGTCTGCAGATCGCGGAGCCCGCCCTTGCCGTCCTTGATATTCGGTTCGAGAACGTAACGAGTGTCCCCCATGCGCGCGTGGCGGGCGTCGCGTTCGGCCAGTTTGGCCTCGACGAACGCGATCCCGGTGTCCTTGACCACGTCGCGCCGGAACATCTCCTTGAACTTTTGATACTGTTCCTCGTTCCCGGTCAGCAGCCGCGATTCCAGAAGGCTGGTGCGGATCGTGATGTCATCCTTGGAGAGCCGCACGGCCTCCTCGGCGGAGCGGGTCGCGTGCCCCACCTTGAGGCCCAGGTCCCAAAGGGTATAGAGGACGTATTCGACCACCTGCTCGGTCTGCGGCGTCAGCTTGTAGGGCAGCAGGAACATCAGATCGATATCGGAATGAGGCGCCAGTTCGCCGCGCCCATACCCGCCCGTGGCCACCACCGACATGGTGTCCGAGGAAATCCCCGCGCCCTGCGGGTAAACGTGCTCGGTGGCGACCTCGAACACGATCCGCACCAGTTGATCGATCAGATAGGCGCCGGCGTGCACCGTTTCGGTCCCGGTATGGTCCCCGGATTCAAAGCGTTTGCGGACTTCGTTACGGCCTTCCTCGAGCGCGCCCTGGTAGATCGCGAAGACCTCGGCCCGGGTGTCCGGCGAATACCCGGACCAGCCGAGCAGGTCGTCCAGCTTGGTCAGCACCGCCTTACGGTCGATGATCCGGCGCGGTTTGGCGATCTTGGTCATGGCGTTCATTTAATCATCGTCATTCAAGGCTAATGATTTAAGTCTATATAGCTCTTCCAACGCCTGCAGCGGCGTTAAGGAATCTGGATTGATCTTATTAACCGCCTTGCCCACTGCGCTTTCCCGTTTAGGCGCAGGCTTTTGCGCTTGTGCGGCCGAAAACAGGGGCAGATCCTCGCCGAACCCGCCGACCCCCTTGTTTTGCTTGCTCTCCAGTTGCTCCAGGATCATTTCCGCGCGCGCGACCAGGCTCGGCGGCAGGCCCGCCAATTGCCCCACATGGATACCGTAGGAGCGGTCCGCAACCCCTGCCGCGACCTCATGCAGGAACACCACGTCGCCTTTCCATTCCTTGACCCGCATGGTGTAGCACTTGAGGTTCGGGAGCCGCGATGCCAGTTCCGTCAGTTCGTGGTAATGGGTTGCGAACAGACCCCGGCAGCCGTTCACCTCATGCAGGTGCTCGACCACCGCCCAGGCGATGGACAGGCCGTCGAAGGTCGCCGTGCCGCGGCCGATCTCGTCCAGGATCACCAGCGCGCGCGGGCCGGCCTGATGCAGGATCGCCGCCGTCTCCACCATTTCCACCATGAACGTGGAACGGCCGCGCGCCAGGTCGTCGGCGGCGCCGACGCGCGAGAACAGCCGGTCGACGACGCCGATGCGTGCGCTCTTCGCCGGCACGTAGAGCCCGGCCTGCGCCAGCACCGCGATCAGGGCGTTCTGCCGCAGGAACGTGCTTTTGCCCGCCATGTTGGGGCCGGTCAGCAGCCACAGCTTGGCGCCCGCCGCCGCGTCGTCGCCGGGCTCGAGCCGGCAGTCGTTGGCGACGAAGGCGATGTCGCCGGATTTCGCAAGCGCCATTTCGACCACCGGATGACGGCCGCCCTCGATGGTGAACGCTTCCGTGTCGTCGACCAAGGGGCGCGTGAATGCCGCCGCGAGTGCAAGCTCCGCCGTCGCCGCGGCCACATCGAGCGTTGCCAGCGCCGTCGCCGTCGCATCGATCGCCTCGCCCGAATGGCGGATCCGGCCGACGAGATCCTCGAAGATCTCGAGTTCCAGCGCCAGCGAGCGTTCGCCGGCACGCGCGATCTCGGCCTCCAGCTCGTTCAGTTCGACGGTCGTATAACGCACCGCGTTGGCCATGGTCTGGCGGTGGATGAACGGGCTGTCGGGCCCGTTCGGGATCTGGTCCGCCTGCTTCGCCGTCACCTCAATGAAGTAGCCGAGGACGTTGTTGTGCCGCACCTTCAGCGCCGGGATGCCCGTTTCGTCGGCGTAACGTTTCTGCAGCGCCGCGATCAGGCGCCGGCTCTCGTCGCGCATCTCGACCAGTTCGTCGAGGCGCGGGTGATAACCCTTGCGCACGAAGCCGCCGTCCGCCGTGCCCATGGGCGGCTCGTCGACCAGGGCACGCGACAGTTCTTCAGTCAGGCCGTCGTGCCCGCCCAGCGCCTCGACGAGACCCGGCAGATCAGCCGCCGTCTGCAACGTGCTCATGCCCTGCAGGTCGCGGCGGATGCCGGCCGCCGCATTGAGACCGGCGCGGATCGACGCCACGTCGCGCGGGCCGCCGCGGCCAATGGTGAGGCGGCTGAGAGCGCGGGCGATTTCCGGCACCGCCTTCAGTTTCTCCCGAAGCCCGTCGCGGGCGCGGCTGTCGGCGTGAAAGACTTCGGCCAGATCGAGCCTGGCGTTGATGTCGGCGGGCGACGTCAGCGGCGCCGCGATGCAGGCGGCGAGCAACCGTGCCCCGCCACCGGTGACCGTGCGGTCGACGGCGTCCAGCAGGCTGCCCTTACGCTCGCCCGACATGGTCTGGGTCAGTTCCAGGTTGCGGCGCGTCGCGGCATCGATCTCCATCACCGCGCCCTGTTCGACGCGGGCCGGCGGCCGCAGGCGCGGCAGTTTGCCCTTCTGCGTCAGTTCCACGTAATCGACGATGGCGCCGGCGGCGGCCACCTCGGCGCGGGTGAAGCTGCCGTACGCGTCCAGCGTCTTGACCTCGTAAAGCGCCAGCAGGCGGCGCCGGCCGTTCTCGCTGTCGAAGCGCGCCGCGGGCAGCGGCGTCAGTCGGTCCATGACATCGAACCATGTCTGTTCCGGAAGCGCATCGCCCAACAGGGTGTCGGCAACAATCACCTCGCCCGGGTCGAGGCGCGCCAGGATCGCCGCGATGTCGCCGGCCGCCGCGGTCTGGGTGCGGAAGTCGCCGGTCGAGATGTCGAGCCACGCCAGCGCGAAGTCCGACTGCGCCCGGGCGACGCACGCCAGGTAGTTGTGGCGGCGCGATTCCAGCAGGATATCCTCGGTGATCGTGCCCGGCGTCACGACACGGATCACATCCCGTTTGACGACCGACTTAGCCCCGCGCTTCTTGGCTTCCGCCGGGTCTTCGGTCTGCTCGCAGATGGCGACCCGGAAGCCCTTGCGGATCAGGCGGTTCAAATAGTTCTCGTGGCTGTGCACCGGCACGCCGCACATCGGGATGTCCTCGCCCAGATGCTTGCCGCGCTTGGTCAGCGCGATGTCGAGCGCGCCGGCCGCCTGCACGGCGTCATCGAAGAACAGCTCGTAGAAATCGCCCATCCGGTAAAACAGCAGGTCGTCCGGATGCTCGCGCTTGATCTGCAGGAACTGCGCCATCATCGGCGTAACCGCGCCGCCACCCGGCGTCGGCTCCGAGGCTGTCGGCGCCGGCGGGGCGGTTTCCGTTTCTGCGTGGCTATCGTCGTTCATTTACGTTCCGGCGGCGCTCGTCGGTGTCGAATCGCAGGGACCATACCATACGTGGCGGCCCCGGCACACGCGCCGTTGCACTTTTTGTAGGGGCTGGCAATATGGGGGTTCGGGCTAAACCTTGGGCTGCCGCGGTGCCCGGCAACGAACAAGAAGACAAGACGCAAGAATCCTGGGAGGAACATCATGGACGAGCGCGCCGCCGAACTGCTCTACAAGGAAGCCATGCGTATGCACGCTTCCGGTAAGCCCGGCAAGATCGAAATCCACCCGACCAAGCCGCTGACCACGCAGCGCGACCTGACCCTCGCCTATTCGCCCGGCGTCGCCGGGCCGTGCCTGGCGATCCACGCCGACCAGAGCCGGGTCTACGAGCTGACCGCGCGCGGCAACATGGTCGGCGTCATTTCCAACGGCACCGCCGTGCTCGGTCTCGGCAACATCGGGCCGCTGGCGGCGAAACCGGTGATGGAAGGGAAGTGCGTTCTGTTCAAGCGCTTCGCCGACGTCGACGCGTTCAACGTCGAGATCTTTTCGGAGGACGTCGACGAGGTCGTGGAAAGCGTGCGGCTGTTCGGCAACGCCTTCGGCGGCATCAACCTCGAAGACATCAAGGCGCCCGAATGCTTCATGATCGAGGAGCGCCTGAAGGAACTCCTCGACATCCCGGTGTTCCACGACGACCAGCACGGCACCGCGATCATCACCGCCGCCGCCCTGATCAACGCGGTGCACCTGACGGGCCGCACCCTCGCCGACACCAAGATCGTCATCAACGGCGCCGGCGCGGCATCGATCGCGTGCGCCGACCTGATCAAGGCGATGGGCGTCAGCGGCGAGAACATCGTCATGTGCGATTCCAAGGGCGTCATCTATCGCGGCCGCGAGGACGGCATGAACCAGTGGAAATCCGCGCAGGCCGTCGACACCGACGCGCGCACCCTGGCCGACGCCATGACGGGCGCGGACGTGTTCATCGGCCTCTCGGTCAAGGACGCGGTGAACCAGGACATGGTGAAATCGATGGCCGACCGGCCGATCATCTTCGCCATGGCCAACCCGGACCCGGAGATCACGCCGGAAGACGTGAAGGTGGTGCGCGAAGACGCCATCATCGCGACGGGGCGCTCGGACTACCCGAACCAGGTCAACAACGTGCTCGGCTTCCCGTATATCTTCCGGGGCGCGCTCGACGTGCGCGCGCGGCGCATTAACGAGGAAATGAAGATCGCCGCCGCCCACGCGCTCGCCGAACTGGCGCGGGAAGACGTGCCGGACGAGGTCGACGCGGCCTATGCCGGCATCCACCTGCAGTACGGCCCCGATTACCTGATCCCGACGCCGTTTGACCCGCGCCTGATCGTCGCCGTCCCAAAGGCGGTCGCCCAGGCGGCAATGGATTCCGGTGTCGCGCAGAAACCGATCGAGGACATGGAGGCCTACGAGAGCGAGCTTTCGGCGCGCCTCAACCCGATCATCGGCAACCTGCAGGCGACCCTCGACCAGGTCCGCGCCAAGCCGAGACGCGTCGTGTTCGCCGAGGGCGAGGAGGAGAAATCGATCCGCGCCGCGCATGCCTTCATGAACGCCGGCTACGGCACGCCGATCCTGGTCGGCCGCGAAGAGCGGGTGCGCGAGACCATGAAGACCCTCGGCCTCGCCAACGTCGAGGGGCTGGAGATTCACAACGCGCGGCTCTCGGACCGCAACGCGGATTATGCCGAGTACCTCTACACGCGCCTGCAACGGAAGGGCAGCCTCAAGCGGGACTGTCAGCGGCTGGTCAACCAGGACCGCAACTTCTTCGCCGCCTGCATGGTCGCGACCGGCGACGCCGACGCCATGGTGACGGGCCTGACCCGCAACTACCACGCCGCCATGCACAATATCGCGTCGGTGATCGAGCCCGCGGCGGGCGCCCGGGTCATGGGGCTGTCGCTGATCATCGACAGGGGCCGGACGTTGTTCGTCGCCGATACCGTGGTGCATGAAAGCCCGAACCCGCAGGCCCTGGCCGACATCGCCCGCCAGGCCGCCGCCGAGGCCCGGCGCTTCGGTCACGAACCGCGCGTCGCCCTGATCTCGTTCGCCAACTTCGGCCATCCGGCGCTGCCGCGCGCCGAGCTGGTGCGCGAGGCGGTACAGATCCTCGACAAGGAAGGGGCCGATTTCGAATACGACGGCGAAATGGCCGTCGACGTCGCGCTCAACAAGAGCCTGCTCGCGAACTACCCGTTCTGCCGGCTATCCGACACCGCCAACGTGCTGGTGATGCCGGGGCTGCACAGCGCGCAGATCAGCATGAAGCTGCTGGCCAGCGTCTCCGGCGCGACCGTGCTGGGGCCGCTGATCAAGGGCCTCTCGAAGCCGATCCAGGTGGTGCCGATGGGGTCCACGGTCGCCGACATGGTGACCCTCGCCGCGCTGACCGCGCACGAGGCGGGGGATTAACCCTCGCCGGTCTCGGCGTCCTTGGCGCGCTGCATCGCTTCGCGGATAAGCGCCAGCGCCTCCTCGGCCTCGCCCCAGCGTTGCACCTTGACCCACTTATTGGGTTCGAGATCCTTGTAGTGCTCGAAGAAATGCTGGATCTGGCTGATCTGCACCGGGCGGATATCGCGATAGGAACTGACGTCGCCGTAGAACGGGTGCAGGTCGTCGACCGGCACGCACAGCAGCTTTTCGTCGATGCCGCTCTCGTCCTCCATGATCAGCGCGCCGATCGGCCGGCACTTGATGACGCAGCCCGGAATCACCGGCATCTGGCCCAGCACCGCGGCGTCGATGGGATCGCCGTCGTCGGACAGCGTGTGCGGAATGAAGCCATAGTTGATGGGGTAGTACATCGCCGTGTGCAGGAAGCGGTCGACGAAGATCGCGCCGGATTTCTTGTCGACCTCGTACTTGACCGGATTGCCGCCGAGGGGAATCTCGATCAGGACATTGACTTCATAGGGCGGGTTATCGCCGACGGGCACAAGATCCATATTCATGACGGAGTCCTCTGTAAAACCGTGTCCATGCCCTCCCAAGCGGGCGCACCATAAACATATCCAAGGCACGGCTCCACTTATTTCCGCGAGGCTGCTAGCGTAGAGACACCGGACGGGAGATTCACCATTTTGCGGCTTCGTTTCATTCACGCGCTCTCGGGGCGCCTGCCGTTCTACTACGGCTGGATCGTGCTCGCCGCCGTCTGCGCGGCATCGTTCTCCCGGCAGGGGCCGGCGGTGGCGACGCTCTCGATCTTCATCGACCCCATGACCACCGAATTCGGCTGGTCACGGACGGAAATCTCCGGCGCGGTGTCCCTGGGCGGCATCCTGGGCGCCGTCGCCGCGCCGCTGATCGGGCCGTTCCTGGACAGGAACGGGGCGCGCACGATCCTCTGTTTCGCGGTGCTGACCACCGGTATCCCGCTTCTATGCATATCGACCGTCAATGCGCTGCCGCTGTTCTATGTCTTTTACTGCATCGCGCGCATGAACTTCACCGGGCCCTACGACATCGGCATCTACGGTTCGGTCGTGAACTGGTTCTACGAAAAGCGCTCGTTCGCGACCTCGATCACGACGGTGGGCCTGATGACCGGTCTCGTCGCGATGCCGCTGATCGCGCACTTCGCCATGCAGGCGGGCGGCTGGCGCAGCGCCTGGATCGCCGTCGGCGCGACGGTGCTGATCGTCGGCTTCGTGCCGGCGTGGCTGTTCCTGGTGCGCCGGCCGGAAGACCTGGGCCTGGCGATCGACGGCAAGTCCGCCCCGGAACCGGCCGCCGGCGACAGCACGCCCGAGACGCCGGACATATCGCCGCCGGAACCCGCGTTTACCCGCGCCGAGGCGATGCGCACCCCCGCGTTCTGGCTGCTGAGCGCGTTCACGGCCCTGGTGTGGCCGATCCAGGCCGGGGTCAGCCTGCACCAGGCGCCGTTCCTGATAGAACGCGGCCTCGACCCGACGGTGGCGGCGACCGCCGTCAGCACGTTCTCGCTTACCTCCGCCATTATCGGATTCGGCTTCGGGTTCTGGCCGAAACGCGTGCCGCTCAGGTTCGCGCTGGTGCTGGTCGGTGTCCTGCTGGGCGCCGCGGCGCTCGCCATGCACGCGGTCGCGAGCGCGCCGATGGCCTATGGCGCGGCGATCCTGTTCGGATGCGGTATCGGCGGCCTGCTGACGATGCTGCCCATCGCCTGGGCGGATTTTTTCGGCCGCAGGAGCTACGGCGCGATCCGCGGTGCCGCACTGACGATCCAGGTCGCGAGCCAGGCGGCGGGGCCGCTGATCGCGGGCGCGCTCCGCGATATCACCGGCACCTACGACACCCCGCTCCTGACCTTCGCGACGTTCGGGTTCGCCGCCGGCGCGGTGGCGTTGCTCGCCAGACCGCCGAGAGCGCCGCACACGTGATCCTTTCGCTCAACAAAATTGCCCGGACGTGCTACCGGGAAACAAGGGGGCACTTGTCATGAAACGCGCGGCGGGCGATATCGGGAGCGTTCTGGTGCACGTCGGCCTCGACCGGCTCGGCGACGGGCTTCTGAAACTGCCGTTCGTGCGCGGGCTCAGGCAAGCGTTTCCCAACGCCCGCGTGACGTGGTTCGCGGGCAAGGAAACCACCGTCTACGCCCACAGCCTTGCGCCGCTCGCCGACGGCCTGATCGACGAGATCATCGAATACGGCGGCATCGGCGAAAGCCCGAAGGAACTGTTCGGCCCGCGCCCGCTCATGGGCCGCCGCTTCGACCTGGTGATCGACACGCAGCGGAACTTCTGGATCGCGCTCGCGGTCCGGCGCATCCGCCACGGCGCGTTCATTTCGCCGGCGGCGCGGTTCCTGCTCTCAAGCGTCAGGCCGGAAAGCGGCTACAGGTTCCCGAAAGCCATGCAGCGGCAGATGCTGGATCTGCTGGAAATCGCGTCGGGGCAGCCGTTCGAGACGCCGGCGTCGCTCGACCTCGCCGTGCCGGAACGTTATCTGGAGGCGGCGACGACGCTGTTGCCGGGCGGCCACCGGTATGCCGCCTTCGCGCCCGGGTCCGGCGGCCGGCCCAAGTGCTGGCCGCTGGAGCGGTTCATCGCCGTGGCGCGCACTGTCGCGGGGAAGGGCATCCGGCCGGTGTTCCTGATCGGCCCACAGGAAGAAGAGTGGATAGACATCATCCGCGCCGAGCTGCCAGACACGCTGTTGCCGCTGCAATCCGAGGCGGGCAGGGCGTTCGGCTACGATCCGATGCTGACCATCGCGCTCGGCACGCGAATGGCGGGTGCGCTCTCCAACGATTCCGGCGTTGCCCACATGCTGGCCGTCGCCGGTACACCGCTGGTCGTGCTGTACGGCCCGACGGTCCACGAGAAGTTTCCGCCGATGACCGACGACATCGCGGTGATCCGGGCCGAGACGTTCGGGTCGCGCGAGATCAGCGCGATACCGGTCAACGCCGCTACGGACGCGCTTCTCGGGCGGCTGGCATCGGCACCCGGCGCATGAGCCAGACCAGAAGCACGAGCCCCGGGATCGCAGCGAGGCCCGTCAGCAGGAAATAGCTCACCCAGTCGATCTGATCGGCGAGCCAGCCGCCGCCCGACGCCAGCACCGTGCGCGTGAACGCCATCAGCGACGACAACAGCGCGAACTGGGTCGCCGTATAGGCGACGTTGCAGAGCCCCGACAGATACGCGACGAACGCGATGGTGCCGATGCCGCCGGTCAGGTTCTCGACCCCGATGGTGACGAACAGCATCGGCAGCTCCGGCCCGAGCCACGCCTGCAGGGCGAAGACCGCGTTCGACGCCGCCTGCAGGATGCCGCCCAGCATCAGGGCGTTGAGCGTCCCGTAGCGCGCCACGAACGTACCGCCGATGATGCCGCCCAGGATCGTCGCGGCGAGGCCGAAGCCCTTGGTGACCAGGCCGACCTCGGTCTTGGTGAATCCGATATCCAGATAGAACGGGTTGGCCATGACGCCGAGGAGCGCGTCGCCGTACTTGTAAAGCGCGATGAACAGCAGGATCGCCAGCCAGTGCTGCCGGCTCATGAACTCGGCAAACGGCATCCAGACGGCGCGGTGCGCGGCCGCGGCAAAACCGGCGAACCGGGACCCGCCCGGCGGAGGCGCGTCCTCGGCGGGATGCTCGGGTTCGGTGCCCAGCAGCGTCGCCACCATGCCGATGCCGACCAGTGCCGCCATCGCGGCATAGGCCGAGAACCAGCCCGCCTGATCGGCGATGACCAGCGCGCCCGCCCCGGAGGCGAAGGTCGCGACCCGGTAGCCGACGACATAGTTGGCGGCGCCCGCGCCCATCTTCTCCTCGTCCAGGATCTCGATCCGGTAGGCGTCGACGACGATATCCTGGGTCGCGGACGCGAACGCCAGCACCACGGCCCAGAGCGCGGTCCACGCGAGATCCGTCGCCGGATCGGTAGCGCCCAGCATCAGGATCGCCGCCATGACGCAGCATTGAGACAGCAACAGCCAGGCGCGCCTTTGGCCCAGCAGGGTGGTCAGCACCGGCAGCGGGCAGCGGTCGACGAGCGGTGCCCACATGAATTTCAAGGCATAGGCGCTCGACGCGATCGAGAACCAGCCGATGACGGTCAGCGACACGCCCTCATCGTGCAGCCACGCCGACAGCGTCCCATAGACCAGCAGTAACGGCAGGCCGCAGGAAAATCCGAGCAGCAGGATCAGGAAAACGCGGAACTCCAGGTAGACCGAAACGGCATCGAACCCGCCCCGGACGCGCGGTGACATCCGCGGTTCAGCCCGCCGCCGCCGGCTGTCCGCCGGCGGCCTCGTGACGGCCGGTCAGGCCCTGGCAGACCGACCAGACATCGTCCGCGGGAATGGCGGCGACGCACGGAAACACCTCGACCTTGCTGGCGCGCTTATGGCAGCGCCAGAAACAGTGATAGCAGTCCATCGCCTCGTAAATGAAACGCGCGTTCGCGGGGCACACGTCCCCGGGGTAGGGAACGAAGCTCGTAAAGTGCCCGCCGCCAACAATAACCAAAGTCGGCGCGCCGAGCGCGATCGACAGGTGCGCGGGACCGGTGTCGTTGCTGATGACCAGGCCGGCGTGCTTCATCAGGTCCATCAGTTCCGTCAGCGCGGTGCGCCCGGTCAGGTCGGTGACGCCCGGACGTTTGGCGATCTCTTCCAAAAGCTCGGCGTCCCACCGTTCGGCGCGGGTGCCGACCACCACCACCCGCCAGCCCATCGACAGGAGCTTTTCCGCGACCTTGACGTAGGACGCGAACGGCCAGCGGCGGCCCGGCTCGTTGCTGCCCGGATTGAGCACCGCATAGGGGCCGTGCGTTTCCGTATCGGACTCATTATCGGGCCAGTCGACCTTCGGCGGCACGGGGTCGATCCGTTTGCCGGCGACGGTAGAAACAAACCGGAAGTGGCGGTGAATCTCGTGCGTCGGGTACGGACCGGTATCGACGATCTCGTCGACCTGGCTCAGGTAGAACGTGAACTCGGCCCGTGTCGGCTCGTTAACGTAGGGCATCGAGACCACGGTTCGTTTCGCCGCCGCACCCCATACCAGGCTGTCGGCCATCATGGCGCGCCTCAGGTACGAATCGCAGACCGCGATCTCGGGCGCCAGGCGGCGTACCATCAGGTTGACCCGGAACCGGTACATGAGCTTCCGCGCGTAGGCGTGTTCGTCGATGGTAATCACGCGGTAGCCCGCGAACACGGTATCAGCGATGGGTTTCCAGCTTTCGCAGCCGAGCACCGTGATGTCCGCCGGGTCGACACCGAAGGCGTCGGCGTAGTGATCGAGGCTTTGTCGAAACAGCATCATGTCGCCGATGCCGTCCATACGCACAACAAGCAAGCCGCGGCGGCGCTTGAAAACCGGAAAATGGCGCGCAATCAGATCGAACGGCCGGAACATCCACCAGCGCCGGCGCATCCCCGCCGGGAACATCCGCCAGAAGGCGGAGACCCGGACCCTGGGCCGGCCGGCGGGTGGATGGGCGGTATCCTGCATGAAGGCAGCGTATCCCCGGTCCATGCCGGGCTCAACCCGTCTCCTTCTTGCGTTCGGCTTTCTTGCGCGCGTGCGGGTCGAGAAGGCTCTTGCGCAAGCGGAGCGACGACGGCGTCACTTCCAGAAGCTCGTCGTCGGCGACGTAGGCGATGGCGTCCTCGAGGCTCATGCGCCGGGGTGGTGTCAGGCGAATCGCCTCGTCCGAACCGGCGGCGCGGAAGTTGGTGAGCTGCTTCGATTTCAGCGGATTGACCTCGAGGTCGTTCTCGCGGCTGTGCTCGCCGATGATCATGCCCTCATAGACCGGCACGCCGCCGCCGATAAACAGTGCGCCCCGCCCCTCGAGGCCCGCCAGCGCATAGGCCACCGACTTACCGGCCGCGTTCGAGATCAGCACCCCGTTCCGGCGCCCCGGTACCGGGCCCTGATAAGGCGCGTAGCCGTGGAACATCCTGTTCATGACGCCGGTACCCCGGGTTTCCGTCATGAATTCGCCGTGATAGCCGATCAGGCCGCGCGACGGCACCAGGAACGTGAGGCGCACCTTGCCGCCGCCGGCCTGTTTCATCTCCATCATGCGGCCCTTGCGGACACTCAGCGCCTCGACGACGATCCCGGAGAATTCCTCGTCGACATCGACGATGACGTCTTCCATGGGCTCGGTGCGCTCGCCGGTCTCCGGGTCTTCCCGGTAGAGCACGCGCGGACGCGAAATCGAAAGCTCGTAGCCCTCGCGGCGCATCTGCTCGATCAGCACGCCGAGCTGCAGCTCGCCGCGGCCGGCAACGTCGAAGGCGTCCTTGCTCTCGGTCTCCGAGATGCGGATCGCGACGTTGCCCTCGGCTTCGCGCAGCAACCGCTCGCGGATCATCCTGGACGTGACCTTGTCGCCGTCCTGCCCGGCGAAGGGGGATGTGTTGACCGAGAACGTCATCGCCAGCGTCGGCGGATCGACGGGCTGGGCATGGAGCGGTTCCTCGACGTCGGTGGCGCAAAGCGTATCGGCCACGGTCGCCTTGGCGAGGCCGGAGATCGCGACGATATCGCCGGCGATGCCCTTTTCTATGCCCTCGCGTTTGACGTTCCGGAAGGCGAGGATCTTCTGCACCCGGCCCTGTTCGACCACACGGCCGTCGGGACGCAGCGCCTTGATCGACTGGTTCGGTTTCACGGCGCCGGAGAACACACGGCCGGTCAGAATGCGGCCGAGGAAGTTGTCCGCTTCCAGCGTCGTCACCAGCATCCGGAACGGACCGTCCGGATCGGCGACGGGCGGCTGGACGTGCCTGATGATGCACTCGAACAACGGGTTCAGGTCGCCTTCGCCGGCACCCGGGTCTTCCGATGCCCAGCCGTCGCGGCCGGATGCGAACAGGGTCGGGAAGTCGAGCTGTTCGTCGCTGGCGTCGAGCACGGCAAACAGGTCGAACACCTCGTCCTGCACCTCGAACGGGCGGGCATCGGCCTTGTCGACCTTGTTGACGACGACGATCGGCTTGAGGCCGAGGCCGAGCGCTTTCGAGGTCACGAACTTGGTCTGCGGCATCGGGCCCTCGGCGGCGTCCACAAGCAGGACGACGCCGTCGACCATCGAGAGGATACGCTCGACCTCGCCGCCGAAATCCGCGTGCCCCGGCGTGTCGACGATGTTGATCCGCGTGCCGTGCCACTCGACGGACGTGCACTTGGCGAGAATGGTGATGCCGCGTTCGCGCTCGAGTTCGCCGGAGTCCATGACCCGCTCCGCGACCTTCTGGTTGTCGCGGAACGCGCCGGACTGGCGCATCATGTTGTCGACCAGCGTGGTCTTGCCATGGTCGACGTGCGCGATGATCGCGATATTTCTGAGGTCCATCGGTGTGTCCGGTAAGGGGTGAGGGCTCTAGCCGTCCAGATCCTGCAACAGGTGCTGCACGCCGGCGGTCGGGCGCGCACCGATCTGCTGGATGATCACGGCGGCGAGCAGGCCACCCAGTTCAGCCGCGGTTTTCAAATCGCGGCCATGCGCATAGGCGGTCAGGAACCCGGCGGCGTAGGCATCGCCGGCACCGGTGCTGTCGACCAGCTTTTCGATCGGCGACGCCTTGACGGCAACCGCGCCGTCGGCGGTGACGACGACCGACCCTTCATCGGAGCGGGTCAGCACCGCGACGTCGACGACGCCGCGGATCTTGCCGGCGGCGGTTTCGAAATCGTCGACCTGATAGAGCGATTTGATCTCTTCCTCGTTCGCGAAAAGGATGTCGACGTGTTCGTCGATGAACGCGAGGAAGCCGTCCCGGTGGCGGTCGACGCAGAACGGATCCGATAGCGACAGCGCGACCTTGCGGCCGGCGTCGTGGGCAATCCGGGATGCCTGCAGGAACGCCTCGCGGGCCGGTTCCGGATCCCAGAGATAGCCTTCGAGGTAGACGACCTCGGCCGCCGCGATCTGGGCCGAGTCGAGATCGTCCGGCGAGAAGTCGACGCAGGCGCCGAGGTAGGTCTGCATGGTGCGCTGGCCGTCCGGTGAAATCAGCACCAGGCACGTCGCGGTCGGTGCGCCGTCGCCGGCCATCGGCGTTTCGAACGTGACGCCGGACGCCCGGATATCGTGCGCGAAGACGGTGCCGAGCTGGTCGTCCTTGACCCTGCCGGCGAACGCGGCCTTGCCGCCGAGCGCCGCGACCCCGGCCAGCGTGTTGGCCGCCGAGCCGCCGGAACTTTCGATCGCCTGGCCGGTCTTTTCGTAGAGCGCGCGCTGTTCCTCGGCGCTGACGAGGCCCATGGCGCCCTTGGCGAGGCCGTTGTCCTCAAGGAACCGGTCCTCGACCTGGACGAGAATGTCGACAATGGCGTTGCCGATGCCGAGGACGTCGAATTTCGTATCTGACATGAATAACTCGCAGAAAAACTTTGGGCGCCGTCATGCGGCGCCAACGCGGGCGGAGTATACTGATTGCGGCGTCTCGGGCAAGCGCTGTCAGGGTCTGTCCGCAACAGCAGCGGGATATGCCATCGCGCAAATTCGTTCGCGTTTTCAAGTATGGTTAACAAAACATTGATTTTGCTTAAAATTCTATAATTCCTGAGATTCTGCTTGAGAATCCATGCTTGACCCGAAACCGGGCCCGCCGTTTAATCGGTTAAAATGCGCCGCATTTCCGGGAATCAGGTATTATCAATATGATAAGCGCTTTCGTTAAAGGGGTGGATCAGCTTAGCGACAAAGCCACCAGAAAATACCTGTGGTTTTCCGTGCTTTCCGCCCTTATCGCTTTCGTCGTTCTGTGGACGGTGATCGGTTTCCTGCTGCGCGAGACGTCCATTTCGCAGATCGGCTGGCTCGAGGGGGCGATCGACGTGCTGGGCGGGCTTGCCACCCTGGCGCTGACCTGGTTTCTGTTCCCGGCGGCGGTGTCGGGCGTGATCGGGCTGTTCCTGGACCAGGTCGCCGACTGCGTCGAGGCGCGCCACTATCCGGGGCTGCCCGACGCCAACGGGCAGTCGGTCGGCGAGGCGGTCCTGATGTCGATGAAGTTTCTCGGCATCCTCGTCGTGCTCAATATCCTGATGCTGCCGTTCCTGTTTCTCGGCCCGCTTTTCCCTTTTGTTTTCTATCTGGTGAACGGCTATCTTCTGGGCCGGGAGTATTTTGAATTGGTGGCGTCGAGACGGCTTCCGCCGGCGGAAGTGGCCAAGCTGCGCAAGGCCCGTCAGGGCGGTGTCCTGACGGTCGGCATCGTCATCGCGTTCGGCCTGACGATCCCGCTGGTCAACCTGCTGATGCCCATCATCGCCACGTCGGCCATGGTGCACCAATACGAAAAATGGCATCCGACCGGCGGCGCGGGAACGGCCGTCACGGCGTAAGGAATTCCGGGTCTCCCGGCCCGGCAACGTTGGGGATAGAAGTTCATGTTCGGCAAAAAGAAAGACGAGGCAGACCCGGCCAAGGCCCCGGAGAAATCCGACACCCTGCCGGCGCGAATGGAGCCCGGCGACGATGGCGCGGGCGATGCGCCGCCGTTGAAGCCGTTTTCGCGCAAGGGCTCGCACGCGCCCGCCAAACCGCCCGCATCGAGCGCGCACATGCCCGACCTGCAGCGCCGCGGCCCGGATCTGCCGAGTGCCCCGGCGCGGCGTCTCGACCGGCCGCGTGCCGGCGATATCGAGAGCCGGCGCCTGATCGTCGGCCGCGACATCCAGCTCAACGGCGAGATCACCGCCTGCGACAAGCTCGTCGTCGAAGGCCACGTCGAGGTCGCGCTGCCCGGCGCACGGGTCCTGGAAATTTCGCCGAGCGGCTACTTCAAGGGCGCCGCCGAGGTCGACGAGGCCGATATCAGCGGCCGTTTCGAAGGCGATCTGATCGCCCGTGAGCGCCTGATCGTGCGCTCCGGCGGGCGTATTCACGGCAAGGTGCGCTACGGCCGCATCGTCATCGAATCCGGCGGCGAGATCGCCGGCGACATGCAGACGCTCAGCGAAAAGGACGGCGATGAATAACGCCGGCGCCGCCTTGCGGCGCTTGTGTCCGATCCTGCTCGCGGCCCTGATCGCCGGGTGCGCCGGCACCGCCGACATGCCGCAAACACCGGCGCCGAAACCCGAAGCACAGGCACCGGCGCCAAGGACGGAAACCGCGGCGCTCCCGCCTACGCCCGTCCCCGTGCCCGCGCCGGAAATCAAGGTCGACGCCCCCGACGCCGCCGAGATCATCGGCTGGGACGCGGCCGCGCTCAATGAGACCTTCGGCGCCGCGAGCCTGATCCGCCGCGATCTCGGCGCGGAAATCTGGCAGTACCGCACCGACGCCTGCGTGCTATTCCTGTTCCTCTATCCCGGAAGCGGCGGCGCGCTGCAGGTGGATCATCTGGATATCCGGGGCGGCGACGCAAAATCCGAAGCCTGCCTGGAATCGGTGGTCCGCGACCACCTCGAACGGCGTACCGGCTGACGCATCACGCCAGCGTCGTCTTCCCCTTGAAGGCACAGACGTCGGAGACCGTGCAGGCCGGGCAATCCGGTTTCCGCGCCTTGCAGACGTAGCGCCCGTGCAGGATCAACCAGTGGTGCGCATGCAGCGCGAACTCGGGCGGCGTCACCTTGAGGAGCTTTTTCTCGACCGCGAGCGGCGTCTTGCCGGGCGCCAGGCCGGTCCGGTTGGAAATCCGGAAGATGTGCGTATCCACCGCGATGGTCGGCTCGCCGAAGGCGATGTTGCGGACCACGTTGGCGGTCTTGCGGCCGACGCCCGGTAGCGCTTCCAGCGCCGCCTGGTCGTTCGGCACCTTGCTGCCGTGCTGCTCGACCAGAATACGGCTCAGCGCGATCACGTTCTTGGCCTTGTTGTTATAGAGGCCGATGGTCTTGATGTAGTCCTTGAGACCGTCGAGGCCGAGTTCGAGCATCGCTTCCGGTGTTTTCACCTTCTTGAAAAGCGGCGTGGTCGCCTTGTTGACGCCGACGTCGGTGGCCTGCGCCGACAGCGTCACCGCCACCAGCAGCGTGTACGGATTGACGTAATGAAGCTCGCCCTTGGGTTCCGGATTGGCATCGCGAAGGCGCGAGTAGAACGTGACGATATCGGTTTTTTTCATGATGGGGTTTTATCCCGCATATCGGCGCGTTAGAAAACCCGGTTGTTGCTTTTTGGCCGAAACGCCTAAAATGAGGGGCAATGGACACGCCGAAACCACATAATGCACCCGGCCCGAACGCGGAGAAGATCCGTTTTTCGCGCGTGCTGCGGCCGCAGCGCAGTTCAAGCGACCGCGCCATCCGGATCGTGACCTATTTCGTGCTGTTCCTGTTCATTCCGACCGGCACCGCGTTCCTGATCGCCGGCGCGTGGCCGGTGTTCGGATTGATGGGGCTCGAAGTCGCCGGGCTCATCTTCGCCCTTCATTACAACCACAAGGTCGGCTCGGCCTTCGAGGCGATCACCCTCACCGAGCGCGAGTTCCGTTTCTCGCGCGTCGATCACTGGGGCAAGCGCCGGCACTGGACGTTCCAGCCGCAGTGGCTGCAGTTCCGCGTCGACGGACCGTCGAGGCAGTTGATCGCCGGCACCCACGGCAAGCGCATCGTGATCGGCAAGTTCCTGAACCTGGAAGAGAAAGAGGCGCTGTGCGCAACCCTTGAGCGCGAGATCAAGCGCCTCGGCGAGATCCGCTACGAAGGCGCCGGCGCTGTCTGTTGAGCCTTCAGGCGAACGTCCCTGTTTGAGCCTTTAGGCGAACGTCCCTATTTGAGTCCCAAAACGTCCCGCATGGAATAGAGCCCGGGCGCCTTGCCCTCGGTCCACATCGCGGCGCGGATCGCCCCCTTGGCGAACAGCCCACGGTCGGCGGCCTTGTGGGAGATCTCGATGCGTTCGTCGTCGGAGGCGAAGATCACCGAGTGATCGCCGACCACCATCCCGCCACGCAGCGTCGCGAAGCCGATGTTGCCGGTCTTGCGCTCGCCGGTGTGGCCGTCGCGGACCCGGTCGGAAACCGCGTCGAGGTCGACGCCGCGTCCCGCGGCGGCGGCCTTACCCAGCGCCAGCGCCGTTCCCGACGGCGCGTCGACCTTGTGGCGGTGATGCATCTCCAGGATCTCGATATCGAACTCGGGGCCGAGCATGGCGGCGGTCTGCTCGGCAAGCCCCAGCAACACGTTGACCCCAACGGAATAGTTGGCGGCCTGGACGATCGGCACCGCCTTGGCGGCGTCCGCGATCTTCGCCTGATCGTCGTCGGAAAGCCCGGTGGTGCCCGGAATGAGCGCCGTGCCGGTCTCGGCGGCGAGCGCCGCATGCCGGACCGTCGCCGCGGGCGCGGTGAAGTCGACCACGGCATCGGACGCCTCGAACAACGCCTTCGGATCGTCGACGATCTTGAGTCCGGAGGCCGGCAAACCCGCCAGCAACGCCGGGTCCTCGCCGATGGCGCCGGAATGGGTTGCCTCGGTGCCGCCCGCGAGCTCGGCGCCCGGGGTGTCGTGCACGGCCTTGACCAGCATCCGCCCCATGCGCCCGGCGCAGCCGACAATTCCGATTTTCATGGCACGTCTCCAAACAAAATGTTGGACCGCATCATACGCATTGAATTGTAGCTGTCACGCCTTCACCACATCGTCATTCCCGCGTGCGCGGAGCGGGCCACAGGCCAAAGCGGGAACCTAGAACCAATATTATGTAAGGCTGGGTCCCCGCGTTCGCGGGGATGACAGCGGAGAATGGATTAGCGAGATCCTGAATCGAGTTGTCTAATTCCGAGTTTGCGGTCAAGGCTCCGTTGCCATTAGCCCATCGGTCGGGAGCAAGGTTGTCTACGAAGTCTGATCCGGATGATTTCCGGGCTTCACGATAGTGCTCTCA